>CAIMLR010000050.1 GCA_903842345.1 uncultured Myxococcales bacterium | reverse complement strand
CGACGTAAGTGGGGAGCAGCTGGATGTGGTTGCGACGGGTATTCATGGGGTCCTCCGGGGTTCTGTGGGCTCCGTTTCTTTGGGAGCTGCCTGTAGGAGTAAGCAAGGACCGTGCCAACTTGCGATATGCAGCAATTCCATATGGTTATGGGATTCTCGCGCAGTTGGGCTGTCGGGCGATGTCGTCCGAATCCGCCGACAAGGGTCGGTTTGCTCCCGGATTCAAGAACTGAATCGGGGAGTTGACTGGCATTCCGGATAGCTGGACGGCGTGTCGCGAGACACCGACACCCGCAGCCCGCGCCGCAGCGTCTGGCCAAAATCCCGCCGCCCGTGCTACACGCCTTGCAGGAGGCCACGATGAAGCGCGTCATCTCCGCGGACCACATCCTGCAAGCGCACGCGGACGGCCAGACTCGGCTGGAAGCGCCGCGTGGCCAGACGATTGTGACGCCGGCCGCTTGGTCTACGGCGAGCGAACTCGGCGTGGCGATTGACCAGGACGCCCAGGAAGACCCGCCGTTGCCGGTGGTGCGCGCCCCCGATCCGGGGACGTGCGAGCGCCTGGTTGACGCATCAGGCGTCGTGCTCGTGCGCGGCGGTTCGATTCGGCTCGGACGCTTTGACGGCGCAGGTCCGGACCGCGACATCGGCCTCACGGACGTCATCACAGCGCGCGACGGTTCGCCGATGACGGCGGGCGTGATGAGCTGGCATCGCAAAGACTCGTTTCCCTGGTCGCTGGATTACGACGAGGTCGATCTGGTGCTGGAAGGCGTGCTGCACATCCACATCGGCGGCCGCGTGCTGGAAGGCCGCGCGGGCGACGTATTCTACATTCCCAAGGGCAGCAGCATCCTGTTTGGCACGCCCAGCCGGACGCGCGTCTTCTACGTGACGTACCCCGCCGATTGGGCCGCCGCCTCAGCCGGGATACCCGGCCGACCCACCGCGTGACGCCCCAGCCATTGCCGCCAGCGCTGCGTGCCGTCCGTCGATGCGCGCGCGTCCTTGCGACGTGCCTCGCGGTCGCCTGCCAGCGGCCGGTTGCGCTGCCCCCGCGCGTGCGCGATGCGCCCGTCATCGCGGCTCCGCCCGCAACACCTGCTCAGCCGCCGATTTCAGCTCCGCGTTGGCCTTTTGCCGCGCATCGCCAGGTCTACACGCCGGGCGCGCACCTGCCGGGCGTCGGTCCGGCCGCGCTGGATGCCGCGACGGCTGCCTTCTACGACAAATGGGTCGCCCGTTACCTCGTGGCCGCATGCGAGCCGGGCCAACTTGTCGTTTCAGCCAACGCCGGCAAGGCGGTGCCCATCAATCCCAGTGGCCAGGCGCGGGGCACGCTGACGACGTCCGAGGCGCATGGCTACGGCATGATCATCGTCGCGTTGCTGGCCGGCCACGACCCGCGCGCGCAAGAACGGTTTGACGGCCTCTACCGCTACTATCGGGCGCATCCGGCCGACGACGCGCCGCATTTGATGGCGTGGAATCAAGTCGCCGGCTGCAAGGACGCGCCGGGCGACGCGGGATCAGCGACGGACGGCGATCTGGACATCGCGTTCGCGCTGCTGCTGGCGGACGCGCAGTGGGGCAGTGCGGGCCTGATCGACTACCGCGGCGCGGCCCAGGCGCTGCTGGGCGAAGCGCTGCAGCTGGATGTGCTGGACGGCAGCGACGTGCCTTCCCTGGGCTCGGACGCCCGCGAGATGGAGCCGCGCTATCAGCACGGTACGCGGACCTCCGATTTCATGCCCGACCATTTTCGCGCCTTTGCCCGCGCCTCGCGCGATCCGCGGTGGCAGCGCGTTGCGGATGCCAGCCTGAATCTGGCGGCGCAGGTCCAGCGCGCGTTCAGTCCGGTTGGCCTTGTCCCCGATTTCATCGTGCAAACGCAGACCGCGCAGCCGCGGCCGGCGCCGCCGCACTACCTGGAAGGGCCGCATGACGGGCAATACGCCTGGAATGCCTGCCGCGTGCCGTGGCGTCTGGCGACCGATTGGCTGGTGTCGGGCGACGCGCGGTCACTTGCGATCACCCAGAAGCTCACGGCTTTTTTTGCCCGGCACGCGCAGGGGCAGCCGCACGCGATTGGCGAAGGCATCGCGTTGGACGGCCGGCCGCTGCCCAACGCCGATGGGGAGAGCCTCGCGTTCCTGGCGCCACTGACCGTCGCCGCGCTGCTGCCCGGCGCGGATCAGGCTTGGCTGGATGCGTTGTGGGCGGAGCTGGCGAACCGTCCGATGGACGCCGATGACTACTATGGCAACACCTTGAGAATGCTGGCGATGCTCGTGGTGAGCGGCAACTGGCTGGCGCCGTAGCCCGACTTGTCAGTCCCGCGTCGTCGCCGTCGCCTTGCGTTCCAGCTTGCCCCAGCCGTGCATCGCACCGCGCAGCGCCGCGATGACGGAGCGGATCATCACGTAGTACATGACCTGCCGATAGCAGAAACGCTGCAGAAACAGCCAGATGAGCAGGCGCCACTGTTCCCGTCGCTCCAGGGCAAAAGCGAACGCCGCTGCCAGCCAATCCAGCGTCAGGAACAGGGCGTAGTAGAGCAGCACCGTGCCCAGGTTGGCGAACCCCTGCTCGCCCGGATGCTCGAACCGCTCCAGCGCCACCGTGATCAGCGACCAGACCAGCATCAGGTCCATGATCGGCGAAATGAGCGGAAAAAAGACCTGAAACACCAGCACGTTGGGCATCGCGATGAGCCCGAGCGCACCGTACCGCGGCCGGAACATCACATCGCGGTGCTTCCACAGGCATTGCAGCGTGCCAAAGGACCAGCGAAACCGCTGCTTGGCCAGCGTCGCCACCGTATCTGGCGCCTCCGTCCAGGCAATCGCATCTTCCTCATAGCTGACCTTCCAGCCCGCGCGCAGGACGCGAATCGTCAGGTCCTGGTCCTCCGCCAGCGTTTCGTCGCTGAAACCGCCGAGCTTCTCCACGACCTCCTTGCGCCATGCGCCCACTGCGCCCGGCACGACCGTGATGCAATCCAGCAGCGCGAACGCCCGGCGGTCGAGGTTCTGCGCGGTGATGTACTCCAGCGCCTGCCACGACGTGATCAGGTTGATGCGATTGCCGACCTTGGCGTTCCCCGCCACCGCGCCCACCTTCGGATCCGCCAGATGCCGCACCAACAGTCCGATCGTGTTGGGCATGAACAGCGTGTCGGCATCCAGCGCCACCACCACCTCCCCGTTGGCGTGCGTCAGGCCAAAATTCAGCGCGTTGGCCTTGCCGCCGTTTTCCTTGCGGAAGATGCGCACGCGCGGATCGTCGCCAAATCGCTCGCGCGCCACTTCACTTGTGCGATCCGCCGAGCCGTCGTCGATCACGAGAATCTCGAGTCGCGGATAGTCGGACTTCAGCAGGCTCTCGATCGTCTGGTTGATGACCTTCTCTTCGTTGTACGCCGGCACCAAAATCGACGCCAGGAACGGCGCTTCCTGTCCCGGCAGGACCGCCGGACGCTTGCGGGTCCGCCACCACTGCACAAGCGCCAGCGCGCCGATGAACACGATGCGCAGCACGCCCAACACGATGCCGATGAGGAACAGCCAGTGCAGGAGCCACGAGCCGGTCGACAGCACGGTCACCGTCACCGCGTCCGCCTGCTCCACCAAGCTGTGCGGCGGCGTGGGCGGCATCGCCTCATCGCGCGTCAAGTCGGCGAGCTGGGAAACGGTCACGAACGTCTGGCCTTGCGCCTTCAGCTGCGCGACGAGCAGGGGCAGCGCCGTCACCGTCTGCGCGCGATCGCCGCCGCTGTCGTGCAGCAACACGATCTGTCCGCGCACATCGGCATCCGGGTTCATCACGCCGCTGACCACGTTCTTGACGATGGCCTCGACGCCCGGCGTCGCCCAATCCTCGCCATCCACCCGCAGGCCAATCGTCAAGTAGCCGAGCTTCTTGGCGGCGACGATGGGCTCCACTTCCGCGGGAATCGTCGGTTCAGCGTCGCCAAAATACGGCGGACGAAACAGGCGCGTCGAGCGGCCCGTCAGCGACTCCACCAAACGCTGCGTCGCGTTCAATTCCACGTTGGCCAAAAGCACCGGCACTTCCGCGAGGTTCGGGTGCGTAAACGTGTGGTTGCCGATGTCGTGGCCCTCAGCGACGATGCGCCGCACCAACTCCGGGTTGGCCAACGCGTTTTCGCCAATGACAAAGAACGTCGCGTGAATGCCCAGCTGCTTGAGCTGGTCGAGGATCTGCGGCGTCCAGAGCGGATCGGGGCCATCGTCAAACGTCAGCGCGACCTTGCCCGGCGCGAGGCCCGAGCGGCGAATCACGAAAGACGAGGGCAGCGCGACGTAGCGCTCGTCCACGACCACGGTCCCGCTTGCGCTCAGGTCCAGCGCGCGCGTGCCAGGCTGCGGCTGCGCGACCACGTCAAGAATCTCCCCCGCGCCCTCAAGATCGACGTCGTAGCCAAAGGTAATGGTGCGCAGCGCATCGGGCTGCCAGTGCGCGGGCGGTGTCCCGAGGATCGACCACAGCGACGGATCTTCGGATCCCAGCCGCCACACGGCGAATGCCGGGACGCCCGCCGCCGTCGCCATGCGCATCTGGTTGAACGCCGTGATGGCGTCCAGAAACCACACGTCGTGGCGCACGCCATCGGCGGCGGCAAAGGCGAAATGCGGATTCAGCGTGGCCGGATCCAGCACGATGGGCGCCTGCGCGTCGCGTGCCGCCAGAATCGCCGCCTGGAAAGTGAGGTCCGTCGCCTCCTGGCCAGCGACAAAATCGTAGCCATAGGCGCCGATGCACACGACGACCTTTTCCGCGGGAATTTCCGCCAGGCGCTTGGCCAGCGTCGCCTCAAACCACGGCTGTCCGGCGATGCTGCCGGCCTCGCTCGTCGACCAATGCTCGTCGTAAGCCATCAGGAAAAGCTGGTCGTTGGCCTGCGCATAGGCCGGGAAATTCCACTCCGGATCATCAAAGGGCACTGCTTGCGCGACATGCCAGCCGTGCGGGGCAAAAGCCGCGTGCACTTCCTGCACAAACGTCAGCAGATTGGCGTGCGTCTCCTGCGGCACTGTCTCCAAATCCAGCACGACGCCGGCAAAGCCATTTTTCCCGACAAACGCCACGAGCGCGTCCACCAGCCGCTTGCGACTCGGCGCGTCCTGCACCGCGTGGGTCAGGGCAGGCGCATCCCACACGCCGCCCTTGGAATTGTGCAACATCGGCAGGATCGGCAGCTGCGGTCGCGCGCGGCGGATCAGGTCCAGCGCGCGCGTATCGATCTCCGCCACCAACGGATCCGCGCCGTCCTGCAGCCGCAGCCACTCGGGCACGACTTCATCCAGCGTCGCGAGATGCCGGCGTAGCGACTCATAGCTCGAGTCGTCCCAATTCACGTAGAAACCGATGGTCAGCGGATGCGTCGTCGGCTTGGCCGCTCTCGGCGGCACGGGCGGCGGCGCGACGTGGAGTTTCCCCGGCCGGTGCGCGGCAACCTGGCCCACGGCCGCATGCGCCTGCTCCAGCGCGAGCTTGGCGCGCGCCGCTCGCTGCACCGCGACGTTGGGCGCGACGGGCGGCAGGGGCAGCGGCTTGATGCGCACCACCTGGGTCAGCCCCGGCAGCAGCGGCTGGAACAGGATGCTGACGATGAAGACCACCGCAAGCAGCGTCGCCATGCCGCCAAGCAGCAGCGCGAGGCGGCCGACGTGCTGCTTGCGCGTCCCCCGCGCATCAAAGAAGACCGGACGATTGGATTCTGGCTGCGACATGTTCCCCTGAAGGTGCGCGGGCGGTCGACCGCGAGGGTGCAAAGTACAGGATGGCCGGGCTGCGGTCGAGGCGGGGTGATGGGGCGCAACGTCCTGGCCGGAGACTCGCCTCGCCTGTGCGAAAATTCCGCCGCACTGCCGCCCAATCCCCTCCCCATCGTCGACAAACGGCCCATACTGTGCGGTCGGTTGTGGCTGATGCAGCCGCGCGGTCCTGCGGGACGGGAAGGGCACATGCTGTACGGTCGATTCTTGCGCTACTTGTTCATCCCCTGCGTGGCGATCGCCGCCTGCACGACCACCAACGGCGCGGGGACGTCGTCGACCGCTGATGCCGTTGCCGTCGGGAATTCCTGTGTCGCGCCGACGGGCCTCGGCACCGCGCACTCCGGCGACATCACCCAGGACACCGTGTGGCGCGCCGCCGATGGTCCGCACACCATCACCAGCAACATGACCATCCAGCACGGCGTGACGCTGACGCTTGAGCCGTGCGCGGAGGTCCGGATTCGTGCCGGCGTCTCCCTGTCCGCGGAAGGAACGCTTCTCGCAGTTGGCGAAGAAGGGCGGCCGATCGCGATTGCCGCGGACGATCCAGCGCAGCCATTCGCATTTCTCACCATCCGCAGCGGCGGTTTTGGCGACTTTGCCTGGGTGCACGTCAGCCAAGGCGCGGGCGAGACGATTGGCGGCAGCGGCGTCATTGACGTTTGGGGACCCGGCAGCAACACGAGCGCGCCTTTGGAATTGAACGCGCGCTTGCGTCACGTCCACATTGACGGTTCGGAGCACTATGGGCTGACCCTTGAACGCGGCGGCGGGCTGACCGCGGATTCCGAGGACTTGACGATCACCGGCGCCAAACTCGGCGCCATCAGCACCCGACCGCGTTTGGCGGGCACGATTCCGGCGGGCCAATACACCGGCAATACCCTTGACGCCATTGCGGTCATCGCCGACGAAGCCATGACGACGGACACGACCTGGCGCGACCGCGGCGTGCCGTATCGCGTCGGCGAACCCAACGGCAACGGCGCCGACTTCTGGATTGGCGACACCGCCAAGAATGCGCCGCGCACAGTCTGGACCCTGGAGCCCGGGGTCGTGGTCAGCGTCGGCTCAGCCGGTCGCATCACTTTGCGGACCAGCGCGTTTGGCCAACCGGACGCCGGCGTGCTTGTCGCCAAGGGCACGATGGCCAAACCGATCGTTTTCACCTCGTCCGCGGTGACGCCCGCAGCCGGCGATTGGCGCGGTTTGGTGTGGGACGGCGTCAGCGATCCCGCCGACCGTTTGGAATACGTGCACGTCGCGTATGCCGGCGGGGCGTCGGGCGCCAACAGCTTCCACTGCAGCCCCAAGGGCGGCGGTGCCTACAGCGCCAATGAGGACGCGGCCATCGCCTTGTTCGCGCAGCCGGGCGGCGCCTTCATCCAGAACTGCACCTTTGAGAACAGCGGCGGCGACGGAATTGACCTCGCCTACAGCGGCAGCGCCGTCGATTTCCGCACCAGCAACACGTTCACGCAAATCGCTGGCTGCAATGTCACCACGCCGCGCGCGGCCGATGGCGTATGCGCAGGCGCGATCGCTTGCCCGTGAACACTCGTGCGCAGGACCGCACTGCGCGTTTGTTGCCGCCGCTGCGGGTGGGCGCGTTGGACCCGTGACAACCGCGCGTCGATCGCTTGCGACCTGCAACACAAGACACATTCGTTTACCGATTTCCGTTGATGCAATGGCGTTTTCTTGACATGCCGGGGCTTCCGTATTGGAATTTTGCCCATCGGTCCGCATTTTTCGGACACGGTACGCGGCTTAGAGGTCGAGAATTCAAAGAATTCAGGTCTTTGTCAGCCACTGGGAGTTTCGCGATGAACACCATTTTCAGCAGCAAGAAGCGCCGTTCCTTCCTCGGGCTCGTCGCGCTTCTTTGCGCCGTAACGCCCGTCGTGGCGTGGGCGGCGGGCTTCGTCAACGGCAGCTTTGAGGCCGATGCGATTGGCGTCACGCCTCCCAGCGGCTGGAGTGTGACAACGTTTCTGAATGGCGGCGTCGTCGGCACTGCGAGCTCACCACCTTCCACGCTGGCATCGCTCAATCTCGGTACGCCAGGCGCGGGCAAGGTTGAAACGTTTGTCGTCGGTGGCGCGGCGGGCACGCAGATGGACCCGGATCTGGGCGCGGGCCAAGCATTCCGTTTCCCGCTCTTTGATGCGCGGTCGACCCGCATCAATTACCTGAGCGCGACGGAGACGGGCAAGAACAAGAACGCCAATTCGCTCGTGCAGTCGTTGACGGTTGGCGCCACCGACATCGATTCCGTCGATGGCCTCGTTCACGTCCGTTTTGCCGTGGCGCCGGTGCTGGAGAATCCGGCGCACAGCTACAATCAGCAGCCGTACTACTATATTGAGCTGCTGAACGTGACAAAAGGCACATCCCTCTACACGGATTTCAACACCGCCGGCGAGGCGGGCGTGCCGTGGAAGACGACGACGAGCGTGCTTTCCAGCAACACGGTCCTGTGGACGGATTGGCAGTTGGTCGACATTGCCCCGGGCGGCAGCAAGCTGGCCGTTGGCGACACGGTCAAGCTGACCGTCGTGGCGAGCGGCTGTTCACTGGGTGGCCACTTCGGCCGCGTTTACGTCGATGGTTTTGGCAGCAGCGTGCCGGCGCTGTACGCGTGGGCGACCGCGGACAAGACCACCGTCGCCGCTGGCTCAACGCTGACGTACACCGTCAACTACAGCAACGGCGGCTCAGGCTCCGCCATCGGCGCGCAGTTGGTGTTTCCGACACCGCCGCAGACCACATGGAACAACAGCATCGCCTTGCCGTCCAACTGCACTGGACCCGCCAACGGCGCCGCGGGCACCATCACGTGCGCGCTCGGCAGTTTGGCAAGCGGCGCGACCGGCTCCCTGCAATTCCAGGTCAACGTCGGCGCGAGCGCGACCGGCAACATCACGGAAGGCTCGTACTACGCCAGCGCGGTCAACATGCCGCTGTTGTATGGCGCCACCGTGAATGTCCCAGTCCTCGCCGCGCCAAGTTCGGGCAGCAGCGCGGACGTCTCGGTGACGATCAGCGACGGCAAACAGTCGCTGCTCTGGGCGCAGAAGGCCAATGTTTGGACGGTCACGGTCACCAACTCGTCCAACAACAAACTGAATGTCGTCACCAGTTGGACCGCGCCGCCGCAGCTCACCAACATTTCCTGGTGCCGGATGAAGAGCGACTTGAGCGCGTGTTCGACGAGCAATGGCACGAACGGCAACGGCAGCTTCACGCACACCCAGAGCTTCAGTGCCAACACGTCCCGCGTCTATCAAATTACCGCGGACATCATCGCCGGCAGCGGCGCGGGCAGCGTCACCAACACGGTCACGTCCAACCCGAGCGGCGCGTTCATTGACGCCAATCCAACCAACAACACCGCGAGCGAGTTTGAGACCATCGGCACCACGACGAACACCTTGACGCTCACCAAGGTCGGCGGCATCGGCTCCGGCGGCGTCACGTCCAGTCCGATTGGCATCAGCTGCGGAACCGGTTGCAGTTCGACGAGCTACAACTATGGCACCGGGACCGTCGTCAAGCTCAGCGCGTCGGCTTCAATTGGCTACGTGTTCAGCGGCTGGACAGGCGCCGGGGCGGCGTGCGGTTCAGCCTCAACCTGCAGCGTGACGACGAGCGGCGCGACGACGGCGGTCACCGCCACGTTTGCGACGGCGCCCGGCGCGGCTGCTGCGGCCCTCTACGTCTACAGCGGCAACAACCAGTCGGCGCGCACGAGCACGGCGTTCAGCGCGCCGCTTTCGGCGCTCGTCACGGACGCGGGCGGCAACCCGCTCGCCGGCAAAACAGTCACGTTCGCGGCGCCCGCCAGCGGCGCCTCCGCGACGCTGAGCGCCACCACAGCAACGACCAACAGCTTTGGCGTCGCCACAATCACCGCAACCGCCAAGAGCACGGCGGGCAGCTATGCCGTCACCGCCAGCGTCAGCGGCGTCGCAACGGGCGTGTCGTTCAACCTGACGAACGTTGGCCCAGCCGCCTTCATCACGTACATCCAGGGCGGCAAGGCGCCGGACATCAATCAGGCGTCGATCAACGGCGCCTTCCTTGCGCCGCTCATCGTCCTTGTCACGGATGCGGCCGGCAATCCGGTTCCAGGCGCGACCGTCACCTACGCGGTTCCGGCCAACGGCGCGAGCGGCACGCTCTCCAGCACCACGGCCACGACGGACAGCGGCGGCTTGGCCAGCGTGACGGTCACCGCAAACAGCACAACAGGCACGTGGACGGCGACCGCCCAGACCGGCGCGCTGACCGCGGTGAGCTTTGCGCTGCAGAACCTGAATTCCGGCGCGGCGGCGATTTACCTGCTCAGCGGCTCGCCGCAGTCAGCTGATGCCTCCCCAGCAACTGCGTTTGCCCTGCCGCTCACTGTCGTCGTCGCGGACGCTGGCGGCAACGCGGTCCCCGGCGCCACCGTCACCTTCACGCCGCCGGCAAGCGGCGCGACTTGCACGTTGTCCAGCACGACGGCGGTCACGGACGCCAACGGCAAGGCCAGCGTCACGGCGACATCCGGCAGCACCATCGGCAACTACACGGTCAATGCGACCGTGAGCGGCGTCGCCACGCCCGCGGCCTTCAAGCTGACCAATCTCGGCGCGAACACGCTGACGCTCATCTCCGGCGACGGCCAGAGCGCCGCGGCCGGCACCGCGTTTGCCGCTGGCTTGAAAGTGCAGTTGCTCGACAGCTCCGGCGCGCCCGTTTCGGGCAACATCACCTTCACCCCACCCGCGAGCGGCGCCACGGCGACGTTCAGCGCGCCGGTCGTCGCCACCGATGCCAATGGCTACGCCACCAGCGTCATCCCGACTGCGGGCAGCCTCGCCGGCACGTACACCGTCACGGCCTCGGCCACCGGCGCTGCGTCGGTGCTCTTCACGCTCACCAACCGCCCCGGGGTCGCCAAGAACGTGACGCGCGTCTCGGGCAGCGGCCAGAGCGCCGGCACGGGCGCCCAGTTCGCCAGCGCCCTTGTCGTTCAAGTCACGGACGCAGGCGGCAACCTTGTGCCCGACGCCGTCGTCACGTTTTCCGCACCCGCCAGCGGCGCCACTGCGACGCTCGCCGCGGCAACCGGCACGACCGATGCATCAGGCACCACCGCCATCACCGCGGTCGCCGGCCTCACCGCGGGCAGTTTCAACGTCACAGCCACGGTGCCCAGCGGCACGACGTCCGCGACCTTCACGCTGACCAACCTCGACCCCTGCCTCACCAGCAACGGCGGCTGCGACGCGCTGACGACCTGCGCGAACTCCGCCTCCGGCGCGGTCTGCGGCGCATGCCCCAGCGGCTACACCGGCACGGGCGCGACGGGCTGCACCGACGTCAACGAATGCCTGACCAACAACGGCGGCTGCGACGCGCTGACGACCTGCGCGAACTCCGCCTCCGGCGCGGTCTGCGGCGCATGCCCCAGCGGCTACACCGGCACGGGCGCGACGGGCTGCACCGACGTCAACGAATGCCT
>CAIMLR010000049.1 GCA_903842345.1 uncultured Myxococcales bacterium | reverse complement strand
GGCGCTGGGAGCCGACGCCGTTTCGCGACACGGCGACCAACCTGGTCGCGACGCTGGTGGAACAGTTTGGCTGGACACTTGCGCCGCAGGATTAGCGGGAACTGCTGGAATGCGGTGCGAATTTGGGATCTGGGGTACTAGCGACTCACGCGGTTGCGCCTGGCCGCGGGTTGCCGGCTGGGACGCCGCTTGGGATTCTGACGCGAAGTGCGTCCAGGAGGTCTTCGATGTTGACTACAATTGCCGTCGTGCTGGTCGTCTTGTGGATTCTGGGGCTCGTGACCGCGCACACGCTGGGCGGGTTCATCCACATCCTGATTGTGCTGGCGGTCGTCGCCGTGCTCATCCGGGTGATCCAGGGCCGACGCGTGATGTAGGACTGGGCGCGCCTTGCCGCCAAGCGCTGCCCGGCGGCGCAGCGGCGGGTAGTTGAACGGCTCAGGGGTTGCGGGTTCGCCGAATTCGCAGCCCCTGAGCGTCCGCATTTCGGCGGCAGTCGGAGGCGTCGGCGCGACCGCGGGAACACCGCGCTTGCCCCGGCGCAGCGCCGCTCTTACACTGGATGGCCCATGCGCCACACGATCACCCAACGCAGCTTGAGAGTCCTGAACGGTCTGTTCGCCCCGACTGCGCTGCCGCCCGGGGGCTTGCTGCCGCCCGCGCAGCGCGACGACCTCCTGGGCGTTGTCGAGCAGACGCTGGCCTACCTGAAGCCCGAATTGCACCACGCGGAGCGCATTCCGGCGGGAGGTGCGCTGCTCGTGGGCAATCACGCGCTGATGGGCATCGACTCGTTCGCGCTGTATCCGCTGCTGGTCAAGCATACCGGTCGGCTGCCCCGTGGCTTGGCGGATCGCGCGCTCTGGCGGCTGCCGCCGTTGGGTCGGGGCCTGGAGCGCATGGGTGCGGTGCAAGGTGCGCCGGACGCCGCGGAGAAGCTGCTCCGCGCCGGTGAGATGGTGCTCGTCTATCCGGGCGGCGGTCCTGAGTCGTTCAAGCCGCCAGCGGACCACTACAAGCTGCTCTGGCAGGATCGGTTGGGCTTCATCCGCGTGGCGCTGCGCGCACAGGTCCCCATCGTGCCGATCATGGCGGCGGGCACCGATCACGCCTATCGCTACCTGTTCCGCGACCGTTGGATCGCCCGGCGGCTGGCAGGCGGACCGCGTTACGACTTTCCGGTTTCGCTGGGCCTCGGCGTCCTGCCGCTGCCGGGCAAGTTCACGTACCACGTGGGCGAGCCGATTGCGCCCCCGGGCGGACCGGAGCTTGCCGACGACCCGACGGCGCTCGCGGCGTTCCACAAGCACGTTTGGCAGACCGCGCAGGGCCAGCTCGATGCGGCCGTGGCGCAATGGCGCGTTGAGAACAGCTGACCGCGGTGCGCCCCGCTCGACACACCCTCGCGAAAATGCCCTGAATTGCCGATGAGAGCGGCGCCCCGAATTGCGGGCCGCTTGACAACGCCGCTCGACCGCGGCGACTCTCAAGATTCCTGTCTCGCGTTTCCCGGCGCGTTCCTGCGGTACAAGGTCCGGGCCAATCTCTGCAATTTCGTCTGGACTTCCTGCTGCGGGCAGGAAAGGACCCCGTCATGTCCCTGCTTTTGCATCCCTATCCGACCGGATGGTACGCGGTCGGATTGTGCGCCGAACTCGGCGCGGCTGAAGTGCAGTCCTTCGCATTCATGGGCGAGCAGGTCGTGCTATTTCGCACGGAATCCGGCGTCGCCACGCTGATGGACGCCTATTGCCCGCATTTGGGCGCGCATTTGGGCCACGGCGGCACGGTGAACGGCGAGCGCATCCGCTGCCCGTTCCACGCGTTTGAGTTTGACACCGGCGGCACCTGTCAGTTTGTGCCCAATGGGACGCGGCCGCCCGCCAAGGCCAAGGCCCACGTCTATCCGTTGCGCGAACAGCACGGCTTGCTGCTCGCGTACTACGACCCCGATGGCAATGCGCCGACGTGGGAGGTGCCAACGCTGGACACCGCGGGTTGGTCGCCCCTGGCGCTCCATGTCTGGGACTTTCGCGGCCATCCGCAGGAAACGAGCGAGAACAGCGTGGACATGGGCCATTTCCCCGTCATCCACGGGTACACCAACGTCGCGGCGCTGCGGGATGTCGTTGTCGACGGGCCCTATTTGTCGACCAGCTACCGGATGACCCGGGAAAAGGCGATTCTCGGGCGCCCGGTGGACAGTGAACTGGAAATCCACGTGCACGGCCTCGGGTATTCGCAGGTCGATATTTTGGTGCCAAAGTTCAATTGGCAAGCCCGACTCTTTGTCCTGGCGACGCCGATCGAAGGCGACCAGATCCGCCTCCGTGTCGCCTTCAGCGCGCTCCCTGCGGCGTTCCAGCCGGCGGGCATTCACCCGTTGCTGGCCTGGCTGCCTCGCGCGTGGGTTTTCAAGGCGGCGTTCAAGGGGTCTTTTGACGGCATTCGTCAGGACGTCTCGCAGGATTTCAAGATCTGGCAGAACAAGCGCTACCTCACGCCGCCGATGCTCGCTGAAGGCGACGGGCCGGTCGGAAAGTACCGGCGCTGGGCCCGGCAGTTCTACCCGGTTGCGCTGCCGCAGGCGACCTAGAGCCATGCGCCCTTGCTCCTACCGCTGACGCCGTTTCAGCCCAATTCCCAAGGTCGTGGTTCATGAGTGGCTTCGTTGGCGGCATCTCCCTCGCGCTCTTCGCGCTGATTGCCTTGTGGGCAGCCTGGTGGCGGGACCAGCGGCGCACGACGGGTGCGCCATTTGTCCGCGCCAAACAGCGTTCCTTCCTCGGCGCCCACTCCACAATCCGCATCCGGGCGGGACGCTGGCGCAATTGGAGCCGGGAGCTTATCAGCCATCCGGGGCGCATCTACTGCGACATGGCCGGGTCCACCCACGCGGCGCCGCGCAGCCTCCACGACCTCCAGGAGATCGTGCGCGAGGCGCGGGCGTTGGGCGTGCAAGTGCGCGCATTCGGGTCGTCGCATTCCTGGGCCGCGCTGGTGCCTGTCGACGGCGGATTCCTCGTCGACAACCGGATGATCGGCGCGGTCGGCGATCGCTATGAGCTGAGCGTCGAGCCGGCGAGCGACGACACGCGGAAAGCGCGCGCCACCTGCCCGCCCGGACTCATCTCCAAGGAGTTTGAGGAATGGCTCTGGGACATGGGCTACACGCTCCCGGCCAGCGCGTTTGAAGACTGCTTCACGATGGGCGGCATGGCTTCAACCGCGACACACGGCGTGGGCATGGAGATTCCGACGCTGTCAGACATGGTCGTCGGCGTCACGTTCGTCGACGGCATGGGGGAAGTCCGCCGCTGGAATCGCGAGACCGCCACGCCAGATGAACTCGCGGCGGCGCAGTGTGGCCTGGGCTGCCTCGGATTGATCTACGCCTACACGTTTGAGGTCGAGCCCCGCTATGAAGTCGTGTCCGACGCGTTCGTCGTGTCCTACGACTCGCTGTTTGCCGACACGGACGCCGCCCGGGTGAAATTGCGCGCCCTGCACGAGACCTACAAGACCGTGGAACTGTTCTGGTGGCCGCACGTGTTCCGCGGCTTGCCGTTCCTGTCCAAGCTCATCGTCAATCCGGAGATGTGGGTGCTGACGACACGGCAAGTCACCGCGGACCCCATTCCCCGGCGGACCTGGCTGCACAAATTCCTGCTCTTCAACGTCCTGGATCTGCCGTCGATGATCGCGGGCGGTTATTTCGCGCGCTTCGTCGTGCAATTTCCGCGCCTCATCTTCCTGCTGCCGCTGCCGATCGCCTTCACCAAGGCCTGGGTTGTGGCGCGGACCGGTGCGCGGCGGGTCCCGCAATACGACGCCAACCATCTGGTCAACGCCGCGGGCGTTGAATGGGTGCTCTGCCAGTCGATCGAGTGGAGCATTCCGTTCCATCCGGCCGCGGATACGCACGCGCCGGACGGGTTTGAGCGCGTGCGCAAGGCGTTCGCGACGCTTCGCACGATGGTGGAAGACGACTATGCGGCCTATCATTGGTCCGATCCGCGCTCGATTCCGGTGACGGTGGCTGTGGAAATGCGCACGCTCGCGCCGAGCACTGCGCTGCTGTCGCCGGGCTACACGCCGCCCGAGGCGCGGGAGACGGTGCGGTACGCCGCGCCGGAGATCGTGTCGACGGCCGGGCATCCGGCCTGGGCGGCGTTCGCCCATCGGGCCAACGAGCTCATGACAACGGATATCGCTTCCTATGGCGATCAGGTCCGGCCGCATTTGGCCAAGGAGTGCCGGAACTACCCGCACCCGGATTTCCCCGAGGGCGGCATGACGGACTACATGCGCGAGCAGTACATCGCCGCTGGCACGTGGGAGCGGTTCCTGGCCGTGCGGGAGGCTGTCGATCCGGACGGCGTGTTCCTGAACGACTTCCTGCGCGCCTGGTTCTACGGCGAGCGCAGACGCGCGAGGAGCAAGCGCAGCGACGGGTAGCCGAGGATCAACGTCTGCAGACTCCAGGCCGCGCGCAAGGGCGCCTGCGCGCTGCGGCTGGCCAAACGCCACGCAAACGCCGCTTCGCCCGCGTGCGCCAGCATCGCCAGCGCGAAAATCCACTGGTAGACGCCCTGTGTGAGCGACAAATGCGAGGCCTCCCGCCACTGCTGCGCGCTTTCCGGCGACGCCGCCAACACCGCGAGCAGCGCCATCGGCGGCACAATCAGCAGCCACCAGATCGCGTTTGGCTTCTCAATCTGCATCTGCACGCTCCCCGCCACGCGCGCTATTTCGGGACCGCAGCGATGCCGTCCGGCGCGAGCTTCCAGCTTGTCGATTTGCCGTCGGCGAAGCTGAAATACACGTTCGTCGCGTCCGATCGCATGCCCCAGACCGCGCCGGGCAAGTTACACACGACGGGGGTGACCGCGCCGCCGGACTTGGCCACCTTGAAGATCGCGTGCTTGAGGTACGGGCCGTCGACCTTGGACGCGTAGAAGTAGACGTTGGCGGTCGCGTCGTCCTGCACGAGCACGCCCGCGCCGCTCATTTGGGCGATTTGCGTCGCCGCGCCGGTGGCCATGCTGGCCTGCCAAACGCCGTCCGGGCCGCCGCCGACCTGGCTCCAGAACACGGCGCTGGCGTCGATATCCATGCCCTTCCACTCCGTGCCGGCGCTGAGCAATTGCGGCACGTTGCCACCGGCGGCGAGGAAGTAGACGCCACCGACGATGCTTGCTGCGGCATCGCTCGCCGCGATGAAGGCGAGGCCGGCGCTGTTGATGTGCGGGTAGCCGGCGGTCTTGGGTACGCCAGCGACCGAGGAAACCACGCCGCCGCTCGTGGCGACTTGGCGGATGCCGGGCGGGAAGGTGAACGGCGTGTATTCGTCCTCGCGGAAGTAGATCATGCCGCCGAAGATCGTCAGTTGCCGCGGTTGCAGCGCCAACATGACGGCGCTCTGCTCCTGACCCACAAGCACCGTCGCCGGCTGTGTACCGTTGGCAGTCAGCGGGGCCGTCAGGATCGCGCCCTTGCCATCGCCGGAGACGTAAACGCCGGTCGCGTCGACGTCCAGGCCCTGAAATGCCGTCGTGCCGTTGAGGCTGCCGACCATCAGCGTCGAGGGCAGCGCGCCAACCGGCACGCCCGTGATCGGCATCGCATGGACCCACGACTCCGCGGTGAAGTTGGGACCATACGCCGTCCAATAGACCTGTCCGCCGTAAATCCGGAGCTCCTGCACCCAATCGGCGGCCTGATAGAGAACCGTCGGCTGCGTCGCCGGGCACACCGTCCACGGGTCGACAAGCGCGGCGCCCGCGTCGACGTCGTCGGCAGCATCCAGAACGTCGCCCCCATCCGCAGCGTCGTCCACGTCCGGGACGTCGGCCACGTCCACATCCTCCGGAACGTCGGCAACGTCGGCAACGTCGTCCACGTCGGCAACATCCTCCGCTGCGTCCACATCCTCCGCGACGTCGTCGCCGGCATCGGCCTCGGCGTCCACCGCATCCGGCTTCACGTCGTCGCCCGCATCGGCCGCAACATCTGCCGCATCCGGCTTCACATCGGCGTCACCGGCGTCGGTCGCCTCCGCATCAGGGGTATTTTGGCCATCGGCAGCATCGGCGGAGACTTCCGCGCCCACCACGTCGTTGAGTCCGACGTCCGCCGCGCTCGCGACGTCCTGCGCGTCGCCCGCAGCGTCCACAGCTGCGTCTGCACAGGCGTCATCGGCGCACGCAGCGTCCTCACCTACCGCAGTGCCGCCGCCACCCGCTGAATTGCCGCATGCCGCACACACGAGGGCCAAGCCCAACAACCAACTCTGCCTACGCTGCATCGGACACCTACTTTGGCCAAGTGTGGCCTTGGACGGGGGATTCGGACCTGTCGGCTGCAAGTGTCCCGCCGCGTGGAACGCCGGTCAAGTCAGGCGCGCGGCGCGTATTAGGCGAATCCATTGGCCGTCAGCTATCATCGAACCAGCGGGGCAAGGACGACACGCACATGGCAAATCAGGTTGAAGGCGGACGGTTGCAGCGGATGGCGCGGCTTGCGGGCTTGGCGGCGCGGACGACGCGCGACCTGGCGACGGCGCGGGCCAAGCAGATGCTGGGCAACGGCGATGCGGCGCAAATGGGCGAATCGCTGCGGCCAACTGCCGAACGCATGGTGGAAGTCCTGGGCAGCATGAAGGGCGCGGCGACCAAGATGGGCCAGTTCATCAGCCTCGTTGATCAGGAAGTGTTTCCGCCAGAAGCGCGCCAAGCGCTCCAGAGGCTGCTGAACCAGGCGCCGCAGCGGCTGAGCCCTGAGGCGGCGCGCGCGGTGATTCTGGAGGAGCTCGGTGCGACGCCGGAGGAGCTGTTCGCGCAATTTGACCCGGAGCCGTTCGCCGCGGCGTCCATGGGCCAGGTCCACGGCGCCACGCTGCACGATGGCCGCGACGTGGTGGTGAAGATTCAGTTCCCGGGGGTCGACAAGGCCATCGAGGCGGACCTGCGCAATGCCGGCACGATGACGGCAGCGCTTTCGCTCGCGGGCGGCATCTTTGACGCGCGCCGCTACTTTGAAGAAATCGCGGCGACTTTGCGGCGCGAACTGGACTACCGCGAGGAGGCCAAGCAGCTCGCGGAATTCCGCCGGGTCGCCGCGCCCTGGCCGGAGATCGCCCTGCCCGAGCACGTGCCTGAGCACTCGTCCGCGCGCGTCATCACGCTCACACGCCTGCGCGGACCCACGCTGCTGGAATTCGCCAATGACGAGAACGCCGACGCGGCGAGCCGTTTTCGCGTGGCCCAGCAGCTCGTGGTTTCCTCCTGGGGGCCCTTCCTGTCGACCGGGCTGATCCACGCCGATCCGCACCCGGGCAACTACATCGTCTGCGCGGATGGCCGACTGGGTGTGCTCGATTTTGGCGCGACGCGGCAAATGCAGATGGATTTTGTCCAGACGTACTGGCGCGTGCTGGACGCGGCGATGGCGGACACCCACCTGGCGCTGCATGACCTGCTGACCGGCGCGCACTTTGAGCTGCGCGGCGAGCCGGTGGAGACGGAAAAATGGCTCCAGGCGCTGTCGGCCATTGTTGAAGCGCCCATGCGCAGGTCCCACTACGATTTTGGCGCATGCCAGATCGCCGTCGACGTGCGCAAACTGAGCCAGCAATACCCGGCAGTTACGCTGCAGTCGCGGCCACCGGAGAACAGCCTGATGTTCTACCGCTCGCTGGTTGGCATCGCCGGCGATCTGCGGTTGCTCAAGGCGGCGGGCAATTTTCGCGCCGTGACCGCGGACATCATGGCGCGCGCGCGGCCCGTGACCTAGCTTCTCCCGACCACGGGCCGGTTGACCGTTGCCAGGCGCGGGGTCCAGACTGCTCGGGGCAATCACCTTTTTCCCCACGGAGTTCGCATGAATGGCGCTGAAATTCACATGTTGTTCAATCACCTGCCGGTGATCGGCTTTGTCGGGCTCGTGCCGGCGTTGGCCGTGGCGCTGGTGCTGAAGAGCGTCGACATCAAGCGGTTTGTCCTACTGGCCACGGTGGTGGTTGGCGCGAGCGCGATGGCCGCCGGGTCGACGGGCGATGGCGCCGAGGACGTCGCGAAGCACCTGCCCGGCGTGACCAAGGCGAAAATTCACGCCCACGAGGAAATGGCGGACAAGGCGACGCCGCTGGCCCTGCTGACGGCGGCGGCTGCGGGCGCAGTCTTCTTCCTGCAGCGCAAGCGGCCGGGCACGTTGAATTCCGGGCTTGCGGGCGTGCTGGTGCTGTCGATTGCGTCGGCGGTGGTCATGGGCGTAACCGCGCATGAGGGCGGCAAGATCCGCCACCCGGAGATCGATGCGGCGGCGGCAAATGGCGCTGGACAGGCGGCCACCGCCGCGCCCAAGTCGGCCGACGACGACCACGATTGACCCGCAGCGGATGCTCAGCAGATTCCCCTCGCACAGACGGCGCGACGTCCTATGCTGTGGGTGCAGTTCGGCTACAACCTCGCCGACTGACCGAGGATGCCATGAGCAGCAAACGTCGTATCGCCGAAATCAACTCGGAAGTGACTGAAGATTTGTTGGAACACGGCATGGCACAAGTGCGCGTGGACATCGATGAAAAGAAGATCGCGTACATTTCCGGCGTGGTTGAAAACCGCGACGCGGAAGCAGACGCGGTGGCCGTTGTGCTGGAGCACGACGTGAATCAGGTGCAGGATGGCCTGCTGCGGCCAGGGCTGATCGCGCCGAACCTGGAGCGCACGGGCGCACTTGGACCGCGGTCGTACAGTCAGTCAACCACGCACGCGGGGCGGCGGGCGCGCTGAGCGGAGCTTGGACTTCAGAGCGTCAGCGTAATCTGGCCGGCGCGGCCGCTCTGTGGCGTGCCGCCGCCGGGCGTTTGTGAGCCTGAGCCGCCCTTGCCCGCTTGGCCGAACCAGCTGGCCATGAAGATGCCGCCCGGATCGATGCCGACGCCGGGGTCGCTGCCGAGGACGACGACGTCAGCCGCCGCCCAGGACGATCCGCCGCCGCCGCCGCCACCGGTGTACGTGTACATCGCTGCGCCGCTGCCACCGCCGAACCAGCCCGCGCCGCCGCCGCCGCTGCCGCCGTTGCCGGGACAGTCGACGCCGCCTTTTTCGTAGCTGGCCGTGCATTTCCCGCTCGATGCGCTGCAGAGGAAACCGCCGATGCCCGCGCCGCCGCTGTTGGCGCTGCCGTCGATGCCGTCCTGCTTGCAGCCCGTGTAGCCAGAAACGTTGTTCTGTTTGCCGCCGGGTCCGCCGGTTGTCGGCGTGCCGCCCTGACCGCCGCCGCTGTTGGTGCTGACGTAGTTGTTGGCTGAGCCGGAACTGCCGTTGCCGGCAATCGCGCCGCCGCCGCCGCCCGCGCCAACGGTCGCGCCACCGGCGCAGCCCGAGCAGCCGTCGACGCCCGCGCCGCCGCCGCCGCCGATGACGACGATCGGCTGGCCGTTGCGGAACGCGTAGCTCGCGCCGCCGCCGCCGTCCATCGCGCCGCCTTCCGCCACGCGCAATTCAATCGCGTCGCCCGGGACGACCGGAACCGTGACCTGGCCAAATGCCGCGCCGCCGCCGTCGCCGGGATGGCCGCCGCCGCCGCCGCCGCCCCAGATGAAGAGCGTCATGCTGGTCTTGCCCGCGGGGATGTTGCCTTTGACGACCTGCCCGCCGGTTGAATAGGTCGACGTGCCCGTGGTCAACGTGTCGCCGCTGCACGCCTGCGGGTTACAGGGCGCGGACGTCTGCGCGTCGCCCACGCACGCCGCGCCGCCGCATGCGGGCGCAGGGGCGTCGCACGTGCGCGTGGAAATCAAGCTGCCGCCGCCGCACTGCGCGGAGCACGTCCCCGCGACCCACGCCGACCAGCCGCCATCCACGGGCGTGCACGCGCCGACGCACTTGCCGCTGACGCAGCTCGAGCCCGCGTCGCAGCCGGTTGCTTGGTCGTCGATCACGGCGTTGCAGTCGTTGTCGATGCCGTCGCAGACTTCTGCCTTGGGCGCGACCAACGTGCAGGGGCCAAGACCCGTGGGCGCACAGATGCGCGTGCCGGGGCATTTGCCGACGACTTTGCCCGCGAGATCCGTCTGTTCCGCATAGCACTGCGTCGCGAGGCCAGCGGCTTTGGCGGCGGGCGTGCACGGGCAGGTGCCGAGCGTCTTGCCGTCGGCGGCGACGCGTACGCACTGCAGGGATTTGGGGCCTTCCGGCGATTGCGCGACCTGGCAGTCGTAGCCGTTGGGGCAGTCGGCGGCGACTTTGCACGCAGCGCCGCAGAAGCGACCGAGCGCGCCTTCGTCCACGCACAGGCTGCCCGTGATGCCCGGTTCGTCGCAGTCCTTTGTCGCGCCACACGGGTAGCAGAGCTTGCCCCACTTGGCGACGCAGACGTCCAACGCCTTGCCGCCCGCGCCGGGCAAGCTGACGCATCCCTGGTCCGCGGGGCAACCGGAGCCGCACGGCGCCGCGCAGCGTTTGCCGTCGGGCGTGTCCAGGCAGAGTCCGTTGGTGCAGTCGTTCGGGCCGTCGCACGAGCACCCGGACGCGCCGGGGCACGTCGTCACGAGCGGCACATCGGCCGCGACATCCGCGGCAACATCGGCAACCGTGATGCTGTCGCCCGCCGCGTCTGTCAGCGTGTCTGCAGTCTTGCCGTCGCCGTTGGCTGACGCATCGCCAAAGCCCAGCGCGACGTCTGCCGCATCCGCCGCGCCATTGCTGGCAGCGCCGACGGCGCTCGAACAAGCCGACGAGGCGAGGACCAACAGGCCACACAGAATCACAACGTGCACTTTCATGTCTCGGACTCCTGCCGCGCACGTGGACGCCACCGCCGGAGCAGACTCCGCCGGTGGCGTCGCTGTCAAGCCAGCGGCTTCAAGGGCATTCGCAGCCTGCGACCTGGCAGCTGTTCGGGTCGAGCTTCACCGTCAATGTGTAGTCAAAGCCGTCGTCCCACACGCCGGAATCCGCGATGACGGCGACCCAGCCTTCTGCCGGCGCCGTGTAGCTCGCGCTCGCTTTGGACGAACACACGGCGTAGTTGGTGCACGAACCCGACGCGGGTTCACCGCAGCCGTTGTTGGACGGGATGATCTCAAAATTGCGGGAGCCGGACGAACCGCTGCCAAAGCAGTCGTAGCTGTAGCCGGAGTAACTGACTGTGATGACTTCGCCCTTGCGCAAGAAGATGCGGTAGGTGTGGTCGTAGCCGGTGTCGTAGCACTGGCCGCCGCCGCCGCTAAAGTAGTTGGAGCTGTCGCAGTTGTAGTCGCTCTTCTTGAAACCGCCGCTGCCCTTGGCGGTGCTGCGGCCGATGACCCGACCGTTCTGGCAGCCATGGCGGTTCTGGTTGCCGTCCGCGCACGCGTTGGCGGGTAGCGCGCAGCCGGTGAGGATGCACGCGTTGGTGGCGCCGTCGCACTTGGAGCCCGCGCCGCACGTGTCCACATGCGTGCACGCGCCCGCGCTGCAGGCGTCCGTCGTGCAGGTGAGGCCGTCGTCGCAGTTGGTCGGTGTGCCGGCGACGCACGCCCCGCCGTTGCACGCATCGCCGGTTGTGCAGCCGTCGCCGTCGCTGCACGTCGCGCTGTTGTTGACGTGGCCGCAGGTGCCGCCGTCGCACGTGTCGTCGGTGCAGGCGTTGCCGTCGTCACATGCGCCGCCCGTGCCCACGCATGCGCCCGCGGCGCAGACGTCGGTCGACGTGCACGGATTGCCGTCGTCGCACGTCGCGGTGTTGTTGGCGTGCGTGCAGCCCTGGGCGCCGGTGCAGGCGTCGGACGTGCACGGGTTGCTGTCGTCGCAGGTGTCCAGCGTGCCGGCGCAGCCGCCGGTGGCGCAGTTGTCGTTCTTGGTGCACGGATTGCCGTCGTCGCACGCGTCCGTGAGCGGCGGGTGCGTGCAGCCGGTCGCGGGATCACACGCGTCCGCGGTGCACGGATTGTTGTCGTTGCACGGATAGGGCGTGTGCTGGCAGTTGCCGCCGACACAGCCATCGGCGGTGCACGCGTTGCCATCGCCGCAGTTCTTCAACGTGCCCGCGCAGTCGGTGAACGTGCAGGAATCGTTGACGGTGCATGGCTCCCCGTCGTCGCACGTCTCGTCCGTCTGGCCGTTGCAGTCGTCGTCCGCGCCGTTGCACGTCTCGGGCTTGGGCGTGCAGCCGGGGATGTCGGGCTTGAAGCCGCTGTCCACGGCGACGTCCGGGGCGCTGACATCGGGTGCATCCACTGCCACATCGCTGACGTCGGCAACGGCGGCATCCTCCGCCTCTGCGTCCGAATGCGCAGCGTCCGGGATCGCGGCATCCGCGGTCTCCGCTGCATCGTTGCCCTTGGCGTCCGTCGGCTGCGTATCGGCGTCCGCCTTGCCGTCCGCGGCGTCTTTGACGTCAGGCTTGCCAAAGGTCAGGTTCACGTCGGCGAACTGCTGACTGCCGGCGTCATGGACGTATCCCGTTTCCACCGCGGGCGTACTGCAGCCGGCCACAACCAGAAAGACGAGCATCGATGTTGGAAAGCGCTCCATGCGATCAGCGTACTCAAGCCCGGCAGGATCGCCAGACCGGTAAGTTGTTCGCAAGTTGCATGCCGCGTCAAGCGACAAGCGTGCACCAAACGGCGCGTTTACACGCGTTCACGTGGCCGCGCCCCTTGACACAAATCGAACGATCGTTACATTAACTGCAAGCGTGCATCCGGTGCCCGCCGCGAGCAGTTCAACACCATGGCAGCACGTCCCCGAACCAGTGAAGGCCGAGACACCCGCAGCGACATCCTCGATGCCGCGCTCGAGTTGTTCGCCGACAAGGGTTTCTACGGCGTCAGCATCCGCGACGTGGCGCGCGCAACCGGCGTGGGCGTTTCCGCGCTCTATCACCATTTCCCCAGCAAGGACGAGCTGTTTGAGGCCGTCGTTCTGGAAATCCGCGATGGCAAGCCGAGCCTCGGTCCCGGCACGCCGCCGCCCTTTGCCGGTGCCGCCGAAGAGCTCCCGCTCTACCTGGAACGGCTGCTCATGCACGCGATGGACCGGTTTGCGGTCCTGCGCGAGCGCAAGCGCTTTCGCATCTTCCTGTCGGATGGCTCGCGGCTCGCGCTCGAGGGCAAAATCAACCTGTGGGAGCGGATGCTCGTGGCGCGGCAGCCGATTATCGACCTGATGGGCGCGCTCATGGACCGTGGACTGCTGCGGCCGGGCGACGCGGAGATGGTCGCGCTGACCTTCATCGCGCCGCTGATGATGTGGCGGCAATTGCTGAGTATTTCGCCCAATCACGGGTGGGTTGAGAAACCCCGCGAGTTCGCTCGCCACTGTGTCGATCAGTTCCTGCACGGTGCGGCGGCAACGCCAGAGTAGAACGTTCGTTCTGTTATTTTGCCACGGAGTCCCCATGTTCAGCCTCCTGCAAATCGCCATCCGCAACGTGCTCCGCAACAAGCGCCGCACCGCGATCACGCTGGCCGCGCTGCTTGTCGGCGTCAGCGTCATGGTCAGCATCCGCGGCACGCTCAACGGGCTGCAGCGCTCACTGGTCCAGAACGTCGTCAACGGCCAGACGGGCGCGCTGCAGGTGCACCGCACGGGCTTCCTCAAGAACGTGCTGTCCTCGCCGCTGTCCATGGACATGCCGCAGGACGCCAATTTTGAGAAAAAGCTGTTGTCGATCCAGCACGTAACCGCCGTGTCGCCGCGCATCCTGTTTGCCGGGATGATCAACGTGGCCGATCAGACGATCTTCCTCGGCGTGCAGGCGGTCGACCCGACCCGCGAATTCAAGGTGGTGCCGCTGCGCGCTTCAACGATTGAGGACAAGCAGCAGTTCGCCAGCGGCAAGGTCCTGAACGCGATGGTCGTCACGGAGCAACTGCAAAAAGCCTTGAACGGCAGCAACGTGCCCAAAGACGCGCCGGCGGCGATCCTGGCCCCGGACAAGGACGGCGCGCTGTCGGGCGAGAACGTGACGCTGACGGGGCCGATGAAGTTGAACATGCCGGGCGAGAAGAAAGTCGGCATGGTCCGGCTGGATGTGGCGCAGCGGCTCCTGAAAATGGAGGGGCGCGCGACCGAGTACATCGTCGCGGTGGATGACATCGACAACATTCCGGCGGTGGCCAAGGACCTGCAAGCGGCGCTGGGCAAGGACTATGAAGTCAGCACGTGGGAGGAGATCGCCACGTTCGTCAAACAGGCGATGCAGCGGCAGAACGTCATCCTGAACCTTGTCGCCATCGTGTTCATGATTTTGATGCTGCTGGGCGTGGCCAACACGATGCTCATGAGCGTGCTCGACCGGACCCGCGAGATCGGGACGATGATGGCGGTCGGCGTGCGGCGCTCCAAGATCCTCGGGCTCTTCCTGATGGAAGCCGCGACGATCGGCGCGCTGGGCGGCATCCTGGGCGGCGCGCTCGGCAGCCTCATCGTCGTCGTACTGCATCAACGCGGGATCTCCGTCACGTTTCCCGGCTCCAACATGCCGTTTGTCATCCAACCGTTCGTGACGCCGACCTACCTGTTCGGCGTGGTGTCGCTCGCCGGTTCAGGCGCGCTGCTCTTTGCCGTCTATCCGGCTTGGCGGGCGAGCCGCCTGCGGCCGGTTGAAGCCCTCGCGGGTGGCTGATCTCTCCTGGCCTTCTGACCTGATTCGCCCGAGGTTTGCATGTTCACGCTCATCGGTCTGGCTTTTCGCAATGTGCTTCGCAACAAGGGCCGCGCAGGCTTCACCGTCGGCGCGATCGCGTTTGGCGTCATGATGACGCTGATGCTCGGCTCTTTTGTCATCGGCTTGGGGAACGCGATGATCGATGACGTCGTCAACGGCAAGGTCGGCGCGCTGCAAGTGCACCGCAAGGGCTACGACGATGTGCGCGAGAACCAGCCGCTGGATCTGGATTTTGCCCAGACCGGCGAGGTGATCGAGAAGGTCAAACGCGTGCCGGGCGTGACGGCGGTGTCGCCGCGGCTGGTGTTCTCGGGGCTTGCGGCGAACGGCTCCCAGTCGACGATGGTCATCGCGACTGGCATCGACGCGACGCTGGAGAACAAAGTGCTGCCGGATGCCAACGCGTTCCTGACCGGCAAGGCGGTTGATGCGAGCGCGGCCAATGGCGTCGTCTTCGGCATGGATCTGGCGGCGGCGATGGCGTTGACGGCGGGATCAGGCGGCACGCTGCAGGCGGCGAGCAAGAACGGCCAGCAGAACGCGCTGGATTTTGAACTGCGCGGCACGCTCAACAGCGGCAACGCCTTTGAGTCCAAGCGGACCGTCCTTGTGCCGCTCAAGTGGGCGCAGGAGCTGCTGGGCATGGACGGGCGGATCACGGAGTTGGCCGTGGCAACGCGGGATCGCGAGTCGATCGACGAGGTCGCAAGCGGCATCCGCGCGGCGCTGGGGCCGGATTACGAGGTGCAAACCTGGAAGCAGCTGCGGCCGAACGTCGACGACGTTGTGAATTTCCAGCGGATGGTGCTGACCGCGATCTGCCTGGTCTTCCTCGTCATCGCCATCATCGGCGTCGTCAACACGATGCTCATGGCGGTCCTGGAGCGCACGCGGGAGATCGGCACGATGATGGCCGTCGGCATGCGGCGCGGCAAGATCACGGTGCTGTTCCTGCTGGAAGCGGCGGCGCTCGCGCTCATCGGCGTGGCGAGCGGCCTCGCGGTCTCCCTCGCCGTCATCTTCGCCATCGCCGACAAGGGCGGTGTGCCAGCCGCCGCGCCAGGGAGCACGGCCATCTACCACATCGTCCCCGCCGTGCCCTTCTATCTGCTGGCGCCGACGATCCTGCTCGCGGGTTTTGGCACGATCCTCGCCGGGGTTTATCCTTCCTGGCGCGCCGCACGGCTCAACCCGGTCGACGCCCTGCGCTCCACCTGAACCCGCTGCTTTCCCCCTTTTCCCTGGAGGTATTGACCATGTTGCGTTCCCTGATGCTGACCCTTGCCGCGTCCCTGATCCTGCCGTCGCTGGCGTTTGCCGACCCGACCGCGGACGAACTGCTGAAGAAATACGACAGCGTGATGGGCCCGGAGAATTTCCAGGCGACGATCGACATGACCGCGCACCGCGACGACGGCACGATGCGGACGTACAAGATGGCGATGCTGAAGAAAGGGACGGAGAAGTTCCGCGTCGCGTTTGCCGAGCCTGCGGCCGTGCGCGGTCAGGAGATGCTGCGGCAGGGCGACAACCTGTGGGTGTACATGCCCAACCTGAAGCGCGCCGTGCGGCTGGCCAACCGCGACTCCTTCCAGGGCGGCGACTTCAACAATGCCGACGTGCTGCGCGTCAACTATCAGGCCGATTACACCGCGAAAGTCGTCGCGGATCCCACGCGCGCGGATGCGTGGGAGCTGGAATTGCACGCCAAGTCCAAGGACGCGGCGTACGACATGATCAAGCTGTGGATCCGCAAATCGGATTCCCTGCCCGTGAAAGGCGAGTACTACACGGCGTCCGGCAAGATGCTGCGCATGGCGGAGTTCAGCGATTTCAAGGCCTACAACGGCCTGACGCGGCCGGGCAAGATCCAGATGAAGAACATGCTGGCGACGCAGCGGTTCAGCACGATGGTGTGGCTGGAGATGGACACGCGGGTGAATCCGCCGAGCGGCAAGTTCGTGCTCGACGACCTGGGTAAGTAGCCTCCGCACCACCGACGGGAGAACGCGATGCGCCTTTTGTTTGCCAGCTTGGCTTGCCTGATTGCCCTGCCCGTGTGGGCGGAGGACGTCGCGCCTGCGGATTCGGTTACGCCCGACATGGCGATGCCGGCGGATGAAGCGCCGCCGGAGCCGCTTGTCAAAGTGCGGGTCAACGGCTTTCTGGACACGCGGACGACGGGGGCTTACGCGTCCGTTGCGCACCTGCTGCCGGCGGACGACGTCGCGCACTTGGCCAACCTGACCGAAGGCAATGTGCAGCTCAAGTTGGATTGGCGCGACAAGGCGACGGCGATCGCCGACGCGTCTTTCCTGTACCAAAAAGGCGGCTTGTACTATGGCAATGACGGCACGGGCGAGCGGCTGCGGCTGGCGGATCACGACGTCGCGACGTATCGGCCGTCGGCGGTGCTGAGCGAGTTCTACGGAACCTACAATTTCCACGAGCACTTCAACGTCACGCTGGGCAAGAAGCGCATCGTGTGGGGACCGGGGCTGGCGATCAATCCGACGGATCTGCTGAATCCGCCCAAGGATCCAACGGATCCCACGATGCAGCGCGCCGGTTCGTGGCTGGTGCGGGCGGAGGCGCCGTTTGACCTGTTTACGCTGAGCCTCGTCGCTGCGGGCAAGGTGACGCGGCAGTTTGGCGGCATTCCGGGCGGGCTTGTGTATTACCCGGACGCGCACCCGGCGACGCAGTACGACAAGTACGGCAACGTGCAGAGCGACGGCTACGACAATCACCCGCACTACGCGCTGGCGGCGCGGGCGTATGCGCTGTGGCAGGAGACGGACCTCAACCTCTACTGGTTCCAGACCCAGCAGTACAACGATGCGCTCAACTACAAGAACCGCGTCGGCCTCTCCGCGTCCCACGTGTTCTTCAACGCGCTGGAGTTGCACTTGGAGGCGATCGGCTTTCAGGGCTCCGCCAAGGCGTATTTTGACCCGGACTGCATCGGCAGCGTCGGCGCGTTCCAGGGCTGCGCGATGACCGGCAAGACGCCCGGCGGCTACACGCAGATCGACGATGACGGCGTGCGGGTCAAGGCGCTGGCCGGCGGCCGCTGGCAGTTTGGCGACAACGCGTCCTTCACGTTTGAGTATTTCTACAACGGCGAGGGCTACAACCAAGCCCAGTTCAACAACTTCGCGCAGGTCATGAGCATGCGCCCGCAGCTCCTGAGCCTGATGGACACCGCTGCCAGCCTGCACCAGACGATTCCCGGCAACGCGCTGAGCTTCCTCAATCCGACGGCCAACAGCGATTCCGGCGCGCCGCAGAAATTCACGTTTGAGCCGATGCGCCGCCACTACGCGTTTTTCACCTACCTGCACACGATGATCGCCGACGACTGGAACATCAACACCGTCGTCCTGCTGGGGCTGGAGGATTTGAGCGGTCAGATCGCCCCGCAGGTGACGTGGCTGACCCAGGAATGGCTCAACCTGACGCTCGGCGGCCTCTACACAATTCCCGGCATCAAGTCGCTCGGCGCCCAGGTGGGCGACGCGCGCTACACGGAAAACGGCATGCAGCCGACCGCGTGGCGGGTGTTTTTCAGCGCCCGTGTGTTCTACTAGCGGCGGCGCCGACTTCCAAGGAGATTCCCATGGCACTCGTTCAACTCAAAGGTATCAAGAAGTCCTACCAGCTCGGCAAGACCGAGGTCGTCGCGCTCAAGGGCGTCGATTTGACCATCGAGAAAGGCGAGTTCACCGTCGTCATGGGCCCGTCAGGCTCCGGCAAGACGACGCTGCTCAACATCATCGGCTGCCTGGATCGCGCGAATTCGGGCTCCTACAAGCTGGACGGCGAGGAAATCGGCCACCGGGACTTCAACGACCTGGCGGAAGTGCGCAACCGCAAGATCGGCTTCATCTTCCAGAACTTCAACCTGATTCCGGTGCTGGACGTGGTGGAAAACATCGAGTTCCCTTGCGTGATTCGCGGCGAGGACCGCAAGGCGCTGCGCGCGCGGACGCTGAAGATCGCCGCAGAAGTGGGCTTGACGCCGTATCTGAAGCAGAAGCCCGACGAACTGTCAGGCGGGCAGCGGCAGCGCGTCGCGATTGCCCGGGCGCTGGTGACGGAGCCGCAGCTGGTGCTGGCCGATGAGCCGACGGCGAACCTCGATTCGACGACGGCGGACCAGATCATCGACCTCATGCTCAAGCTCAACAGCGAGCACGGCGTGACGTTCCTGTTCTCGACCCACGACCCGCGGGTGATGGAACATGCGCGGCGCGTGGTGCGCATTCACGACGGCGTGATGGAGGACGGGACGGAAGCGGCGGCGCTGGAAGCGAGTCGGCTGCACGCGGCGATGGCGCACTGAGGTCGGCTACCCGCGATACGCGGCAACCACGCGGTCTACTTCGCCCCACAGGGTCGCGTCGTCGAGGATCTCCAGCGTCCGCACGTGCTCGGCCACCTGCTCTGGTCCTTTCGCGCCCGCAATCACCGCCGTCATCCCCGGCTGGCGAATCGCCCATCCCAGCGCGAGCGCGGCGATCGGCACTTTCCTGCGCTTGGCGATAAGCTCCAGCCGCGACACGATGGTCAACGCCCGCAGGAACCGCGAGCCTTGGAAACGGTCGTCGCGTGCGCGCAGGTCGCTCTCTGGAAAACGCTTGTTGGCCGCGAACTTGCCAGTCAGGAGGCCGCGGCACAGCGGTTCATACGCGAGCACGCCCAGCTGTTCACGGTGGCAATACGGCAGCAACTCCTGCTCCAATTCGCGGCGCAGCATCGAGTACGGCGACTGCAGCGAGACAATCGGCACGTACTGGCGCGCTTCCGTCAGCGCGGCGACGTCGTAGTTGCACAGGCCAACGTACCGCACCTTGCCTTCGCTGCGCAGCTTCTCCAGCTCGCCCATCGACTCCGCCAACGGCGTGCCCAGCTCGCACGGCCAGTGCACCTGCAGCAGGTCAATGCGGTCGACGCCCAAGCGGCGCAGGCTCGCCTCAACGTCCGTGCGAATCCACTCACGCGTGAGCGCGCTGTGCGCATGCTCGCCCTCGCCGTCCCAGCGGACGCCGACTTTGGTGGCGAGAATGACGTCATGTTTGCGGGCGCCGAGCGCGCGGACCAGCACTTCATCGGCGCGGCCGTGGCCGTAAAGCGGCGCGGTGTCAAACCAATTGATGCCGGATGCGAGGGCCTGCTCAACGGCGGCGATCGACCGCGTGTCGGTCACATCGTCGCCCCACCAGAGGCCGCCCATGGCCCAGCAGCCCATGCCGATAACGGAAAGATCAAGGTCCGTGTTGGGCAACCGACGAGTCAACATGGCGTGCCACCCTGAGCCAAGAGCGCTTGGCTCGATGACCCATCACCGGGTGTCGCCGCGCGTTCGTCACAGGCAGGCACCGAGGACGGGCTGCTACTTCTTCTTCTTGCCGTCGTCCAGGTCGCCAATCGTCAAGGAGAACTTCTTGCGAAGCTCATCCGGAACCGGCGGCAGGTTCTCAAACTTGTCGCCCGCTTCCATCGGCGGCAATTCTGACGGCGTCAGGCCGCCTTCTTCGTACGTGACCGCGGACATGAACCACGACGTCTCGCTGAACTTCTTGGAGCGCTTCTTGTCGCCACCGGGAGCCGCGCCCGCCGGAGCCATCGCGGGATTGGCCGGAGCCGCCGCCGTGACGCCAGAAGTCTGCTTGTCGCGCCACGCGGACGCCAGCTCAGCCACTTGCGTCGCGCCAACCCACTTCTGCGTGCGGCCATCGAACACGTATTCGTCCGAGCGAAGCGTGCCATTCTTGACCATCTCGATCAGCGCCGTGATGGCGAATTCTTTGGGCTGACCGTCGCGCTGAATGTAGAACGTCATGATTTGCTCCAAATGCTCCGTACCCGTTCGATCCTGCAGCCTGTGAGCCCACCGCTCGCGGCACTATCGCCAAGTCGTTGCAATCCCTTGCCGTTGGCGCTGCAACGTGACTCGAGCGTCTTGCCCTTGTCATCGCTGAGGTCGCAGACGTACGCGAGCATAGCCCGGGGACTGGATCGGTGCAAGAACCCTCAACCGCCTTTGGCGCCACGGCTCGCCTTTTTGGCCGTCACCCGCTACCGTTCAGGGCGGAGGGCGGCTTGGCAGGCAACACGCGCAGCACACTGGAATCACCCCGTTTGGGTCGGCGTTTTGGCGTCGTCATGGCGGCCGTCCTGCTGGCGTGGGTCTGGTACACGCACTTCTGGCCGCAACTGCAGACCACCAACGAGTCGATCCGCCTGTATTTCGTCCAGGCCGTCGCGGAGACCGGTCGCCCGGAGCTGGACGACGTCTGCAAGATCCACGGCAGCATTCCCATCGATCGCAGCGAATACCGTGGCCACATCTACATGGACAAGGCGCCGGGCTTGGCGCTCCTGGCCTTGCCGCTCTACCCCATCGTGCGGGCATTCCATCCGGAAGTGGCAGGCGACGACCTGTGGCTCTTTGGCGTCATCGCGTGCCTGCTCACCGTGACGCTCCCGTGCTGGCTGATGCTGTGGCTGCTGGCGCGCTATCTCGCCACGCTCGGCATGACGCCGCGCATCGCCGCGGTCACGACGTTGGCGCTCGGCTTGGCGAGTCCGCTCTTCGCGTACGCGACGCTCTTCTTTGGTCACGCGCTGGCGGCGGCGTGCATCGGCGCGGCGGCCTACCTGCTGGCGATGCCGGAAACCGGGGCGAGTTCCCTGCGGCGGCGGTTCGCGGTGGGCGCGCTGCTCGGTTTCGCCGGGCTTGTCGACACGCCGGTGTTCATCCTGAGCGGTCTCGTGGTGCTGTGGGCGGGCGCGCGGGCCCTGCCCGAATCTGCCGGCTTGGCACCGCGGGCGCGCATCCAAGCGGTGCTGCCCATCGTCGCGATGGTCGCCCTCGGCGTGCTCATGCAGTTCGCCCACAACGCGTGGATGCTGGGCGATCCGCTGCGGTTCGCCTACCAGTTCAAGGGCGACAAGGGCTTCGCCGCCATGCACGGCAGCGGCCTTTTCGGTTTCCACGCGCCGCAGTTGGACATCCTCTGGCTGTTGCTGATCGGCCCGAGCCGCGGCCTCTTCTACCACGCGCCGTGGCTGCTGCCCGCGGTCGCTGGCCTGCTGGCGGCGGCGCGCGATCCCAAGCTCACCGAGACCCGCCGCCTCGACGCCATCGCGCTCGCGCTCATCGCCCTTGCCTACGCGCTCACGGTCAGCGGGTTCTCCGATTGGAAGGGCGGCGATTCCGCCTACGCGCGCCACCTGATCCCGATCCTGCCGCTGCTCGCGCCTGGCCTCGCCTACGCGCTCCGTCCGCCGCGCCTCGCCCGGCCGCTGCGCGCGCTGCTCCTCAGCAGCATCGCCATCGGGCTGATCCTCACGATGCCGACGATTGCGACGTTTCCCTACCACTTCACCAAGCTGGAACGGCCGGTGCTGGAGCTGGGGTGGCCGCTGTGGCTGCTGGGCAATTTCTCGCCGAGCGTGGGCCGCGCGCTGGGCTGGAGCGACTGGACGTCAGCGACCCTCTTCCTCGGCCTGTGCATCGTACCGTGGCTGCTGACGTTGCGACTGCCGCACGCGATCGGCGCGCAGCGCGAACCGTTGGCCGAGCGGCTGGCAGTGTGGACGGTGGCGCTGGGCGCGACCGCGCTGTGGCTCCTGACGCTGGTCGCCGCGGTTCCGCATCCGGGGCGGATCGTGCAGGTTGCGCGCGCCCAATCGTCGGAGATGCTGGGGCCTGACGCCGACGAGCGCGACGGCAACAAGGAGTGGCAGAAGCTGCTGCAGCGCGCCAAGGAACGGCGACTGCGACGCCTGCACAACACCCAGCCAGCGCCGGCCAACTAGACGCAGCTGTTTGATTTCAGCTAGTTGACGTCGCCGCCCATCGCCGCGCACGCGCCCGTACCGCACTCCGCTTTGCCGCAGCCGCCGCCTTCGCTCGCGGGCGCAGCTTCAACCGGCGGCGACGTCTTGCCACCGTAATCGCTCGCGTACCAACCGCTGCCCTTCAAGTGGAACGTGCCGCCGGTGATAAGCCGCATGCAGTCAACGCTGCCGCAGTCCGGGCACGTTGCGCCGGCGGGTTCGCTGATGCGCTGGTTCTTCTCAAACACTTTCTGGCAGTTCTGGCACCGGTAGTCGTATGCGGGCATAAGGCCTCATGGGAATGGCCGCGGTAGCACGGCAGTTCGTCCTGTAGGTTAGGATTTGCGCGCTGTGCGTCAAGCGGAGTCTTCCCCGCAACGTCACAGCCATTTGTTTCAGCCAGCCCCACATGGTAAGTTCTTTCTGCGGCTTGCCGGTCTGCACGCCCAACTTTTTGGAACACCCGATGCGCGTTTGCCCCAAATGCTCTGAAGAAATGCCGGACGCCATCTGTCCCAAGGACGGCGCGCATACGATGCCCGTGGCCGCCTCCTCGCGCCAAACGTACCCGCTTGGCACTTTGATCGCCGACCGCTACCGCATTGACGCCGTGCTCGGCATCGGCGGGTTTGGCGCGGTCTACCGGTGCACGCAGCTCAACATGAACCAGGTCGTCGCAGTCAAAGTCCTGCGCGCCGACCATCTGAGCTCGCTGGAACACGTCAAGCGATTCTCCGGCGAAGCGCAGGCGGTGAGCCGGCTGCGCCATCCCAATACGATTCGCGTCTTCGATTTTGGCACCCACGCGGACGGCGCGCTGTACCTGGCGATGGAGTACATCGAGGGCGAGACGCTGGGCCACCGCTTTGACACCAAGGGCGCGCTGCCCTGGCCGCAGTTGGTGCGCATCCTCACGCAGGTGTGCCATTCGCTGACGGAGGCGCATGCCGCCGGACTGATCCACCGCGACCTCAAGCCGGAAAACGTCATGCTGCTGTCAGTAGCGGGCGACGCGGACTTTGTGAAAGTGCTCGATTTCGGCATCGCCAAGCAGCAGAAGGAATCCGGGGAAGGCAACCTGACAGAGACCGGCATGATCATGGGCACGCCGACCTACATGTCCCCCGAGCAAGCAAAGGGCGAGCCGATCGACGACCGCAGCGATGTGTACGCGCTGGGCGTGCTGGCGTTTGAGGCGCTCGTTGGCCAGCCGCCGTTCACGGGCGACACGCCGATGACGGTTCTGGTGAAGCACATCAAGGATCTGCCGCCGCCGTTCATCCGCGAAGGTGCGCTGCGCGAAGTGCCGCGGGAGTTGGAAGCGCTGGTGCTGCAGTGCCTGGCGAAGGATCCGCGGCAGCGGCCACAGACGACCGCGGAACTGGCCACGAAGCTGGTGCGTATCGCGGAGACCGCGCGGCGGCCGTCGCCTTCCGCGGACATCGCGCCGGTCCAGGAAGATCGCGCGACGCGTGTGGTGCCAGTGCAGGACGAGGCGTTGACGTTGACGAGCGCGCTGCCGGTCACCGCGCCGCCCAGCCGCAAGCCACTCTGGATCGCCGGAAGCGCGTTTGCGCTCGTGCTCGCGGCAACCGCAGCGGTGGCGCTGATGGGACCGACGCGCGCTCCCGCCGCCGCTGAAATCAAGGCCGCAGCTCCGGCCGTTGTGGCGACGCCAGCGCCGGTTGCCATCGTCGCGCCAGCGGTTGTCGACCCGCCTGCGCCGGTGCCGGTACCCGCGCCGCTCGCCGCGCCTGTGCCCAAGCCTGAACCGGCGACGCCGAAGGGAGAAGCTGCGGCGAAACCCGAACCGGAAGCGCACCGCAAGGAACCGGAAGCGCGCCACGACGTGGTACGGCCTGAGGCGGTCAAAGCCGAGCCGAAGGTCGAGCCGAAGATCGAGGTCAAGCCCGAGGCCAAAGTCGAGCCCGCACGCGACCCGAATGCCCACGATCGCAGCCACGATCGGACGCCCGATCACGGCCACAACCATGAAGCGTTCCGCTTGGACGACGATCGCGCCGATCCGCCCAAGAAGTAGCGATTGGTCTGGGCGACAATTTGCCGGCAAAAAGTTTGACGAGGCCCCCGGCCTGCGCGACACCGAAGGGACGCTCGCACGCCCCTCACGCGGCGGCGGTCAGGCTGGACATGCTGTTGCGACACAAAAGCTCGGGATTCTGGACACGGTTGCCGCTGCTGGCGCTGCTGATGGCGCTCGCGCTGCCCGCGCTTGCCCAGCCAGCCGCGCTCACGACCGATCAGGCGCACGCGCGCGACGAGGCGATTGAGATCTTCAATCAAGGCAAGGCCGCGTTCAAGGCCGGCGACTATGACGCCGCGCAGCAACTGTTCCTGAAGGCGTGGGGCAAGTTTGACCGCGAGCCGCTGATCGCGCTGGCGCTGGCCAAGGCCTGCGACCGTGCGGCCAATCTGGAAAAGGCGCAGATCTACTACGAAGCGTTCCTGCGCCTGGCGCCCGCGGAGAAGGACTTTGCCAAGGACCGCGAGCAGACGGTCAAGCGGCTGGCCGAGGTCAAGTCGCTGCTGGCGTCGCGACCGGGCGTGCTGAAGTTTCAAGGGCTGCCGACCGGCGCGCGCCTGACGCTGGACGACCAGCCGGCGGATCCGGACACCAACGGCGAAATCAAAGTGACCGCGGGCACGCACGCCGTGCGCGTGGCGATGGACAAGCGCGAGCCGTTCGTGCGGCCGGCGGTGGCGGTCCAGGCGGGCGAGACCAAGGTCATCGACGTTGTGCTGATGGCGCCGGTTGATCCGTCGACGTTGCCGCACGACTACACGATGACGTGGATTCTGGGCAGCGCGGCGGGCGCGTCGCTGCTGGCGGGCGGCATTTTCGGGATTCTCGCGCTGGAACGCAGCGACGCGTACTCCAAGCGCTTTGACTCCCAAGGCTACGCGTACCAGGCGACGCTGGACACGTACGGCTGCAAGCTGACGGACAGCAAGAAATGCGAAGGCGCCCTCGCCGAGGGCAACACCTTCGTCAGCCAAATCGAATTCCGCCGCAACGCGATGATCATCTCGCTGGGCGTGGGCGCGGCGTTGGCGACCGCGACAATCATCGCGGCGGTCAAGGCACCGGTCATCGACCGCAGCGCGTCCGTGCGGCAAAAGCCGTGGTGGCAGGACCTGCGCGCGTACCCGACGATGGACGGCAAGGGCGGCGCGGGCGCGGCGGTTTCGCTGGCGTTCTGACCCTCTCGCGCGGACGCTGCACCCTGCCGATTTTCAGCACGGGAACAGCGCGGCGATCCGCCGTTGCACTCGCACTTACGGCGCTTCCAGCAGCCCCTTGATGGTGCCATCCGCGAACGCTTTCTTCGCGTCCGACGCGCCGCCAATCAGCGTACCGCGCACGAACACCATCGGAAACGTGGGCCAGCCGGTCCACATCTTCAGCGCGAGGCGCCGACGCCACTCGGAGAAGTAACCGCCGTATTCCAGGTACGTGTGCGGCACGCCGTTGGCGTCCATCAGCTTGCGCGCTTTGAAGCAGGCGTCGTTCAGGCGCATGCCCACAATGACCACGCGATCCCGCAGGATCGCTTCCTGCACCTCCCGCACGATGTCCGGATGAAACGCCTCCAGCGTGGCTTGCACGGCGGGCGAGAGATGGGCTTTGTCGAGAATGGGGCGGTCGAGCATGGGTTTCCTTTGTCGTTCGATGGGACGCGGGCAAACACGCGCGCGCCGCAGTCTATTCCGGGTCAAATGCCAAGCACCAGCCACCAGGATGTGCTCTGCGTCAGAAATTCGTGGCCGGCGCCCAAGCGCAGCGTGCCGTCCAGCGCGTAGCCGGCCTGCCAATTGAGCAACAACTCCGCGCCGGTCGACCACACGCCACCGGTGAACCGCTCGGCCTTGGGCGGCGGCAGGAACGCCCACGCGCCGTCGACAAACGGCGTGGCGCGCACCCGACCCAACCAGAGCGGCAAGGTGTCAAAGCCGCGGCCGATGTCCAGGATCGGGATGTGGACCTGTGCAGTGCCCCATGCCATGCCGTCGCCGGCGCGGAAAATGGCGTTGTACGGCATGCCGCGGATTGTGATGCCCGAGGTGCCGCTGCCGGCCAGCAGGTTGGTCGGCAACGGTTGGATGCCGCGGACGGCGTAGCTCGGGCTGGTATCGCCGCTGACCGGAATCGCCGCGACGTTTGTCGTCAACTCCGCGACGAAGTGCCGACCGAGAGGCCAGCGATTGGCGGCGAGCGCGCTGACGATGATGCGCCGGCGCGCGCCGCCGGTCCAACTGTCGCTCATGCTGCCGCGGACGGCGACCGAGTGGAGGCGCTCGGTGGTGCCAGCGTCGGGACTCGTCGCGCCAAACGCGTAGGAGACGCCGGCGTCGACGAAAGAATCGATGCCGGTCCACGGCTCGACCGGCGGCGGTCCTCCGGGGTCGTACGGGAAGCGGATGGCGTAGCGGTCGTCGCGGAGGGAGGACTTGACCATCCGCCAGCCGAGGTCGAATTGCCACGCTTGGCGCACGCCCGGCAACTGCCACGCGCCGCGCGCGCCGATGCCCCAGCGATCCGTCGGCGTCGTCGCCCAATTGAACCCGCGCCGCAGCCACGAAAAGCCTTGCTGATAGCCCGTGTCCAGCGTCCAGGTCGGCTCCCAGCGCGTGATGTTGATGGCGAGCGAGCCGATCGGATCGGTGCCGTCGTCGCGAATTTGCCCTGTTGCCAGCCAGTTCCAGTGCGAAAGCGCGTCCTCGCCCGCAACCTGCGCGCCCAGCCAGAGGCCGCCCGGCTCGGTCGTGAGGCGATCGCCGGTCGCCGTGAGGAGCGGTCGCCAGGCCCGCGGCCACGCCGAACGCAGCGGGTTGTACACGCCCTCGACCGCGTCGCTGTGCGTCGGGTGATACGGCAGATCCACGTACGCCTGCTTCTCCCCCGGCGGCGCGAACCAAAACGGCTTGCGCAGGTGGAACACGTCCAAGCCACGCCCGCCGTGCCGCACCGTAAACGGCTCGCGGCCCGCGGCAAAGGACGTCACGCCCGTCAACGTCCGCGTTCGCGGCAGCCAGCCCCAGCGAGTCAGGATCGCCGCTTCGCGAAAACCGTCGACTTCGATGAGCCCGTTCAGGTACCACACGTCATCTGCGCCGCGCCGCAATTGCAGGTCGCCCAGCCACGGCGGCTGGCGCGGAGCGAAGTTGCGGCACGTCTGCGCGGCGATCCAGCGCGGAATCTCCGGCGCGTCGGTCGGCGACCGCACGTGCACCGCGAGCGCCGCTTCCGCTTCCGCACAGGTCGCCGCATCCAGCTTCGCCTCGGTCTCCAGCCCGCGATGGCCGCCCAGCCACGCCGTCCACAGGAGCTGCCCGTCCGGCAGCACCACCGGACTATCGAGCGTCTGCCCGAACGGCGCTGGCGCCACGCGACGCACCCACGGCGGCGGATCGTCGCCCGCCTGCGCAGCCGTCAGCGCTTGCGGCAACGGCAGCACGTCAATCGCCGTCCGGCCTTTTTCCACGCGCACCGCCGCCAGCAGCTGGCCATCCACGCTGAGCGACGGCGACCGCAGCCGCGCGCCCGCCGTGAGTTGCAGCTCCGGACCCGCCACGTGGCCATCGGCGTCCAGCGGCGCTGCGATGAGGTCGCGGAACCGGTACAGCCGCTCAAACGGCCGCGTCTCCGTGTACAGCAGCCACTTCGCATCGGGCGTCACGAGCACTTCATCGCAATCGGCGCGGCAGGTGTGCAGCGTCGTCACCCGCCCGTCGGGAAAAATCCGCTGGATCACGTAGAACTGCGCGTCGCTCGCCAGGTGCGTCACGACCGCCGACTGGCCATCGGGCCAGCTGCGAATCCGCCCGCGGAGCTCGCCATCGTGCGTGAGTTGGTCGCCATCGTGGCGCCTCACGTACGCTTGGAATGCCTGCGTGTCCGTCAGCGGATCCGGCAGTGCCACGCCCGCGCGCTCCTGCCACTGCGCCACCACGCGCGACCGCAGCCGCGCCTGCGCGTCGTGCCATGCGCGCGTGAGGCTCTTGCCCCACGTTTGGCGCGCCGTGCCCTGGACGCCGAGACCAAAAAGCCGGAACGAGATGCCGTCGATGAAGCGCCGCACCGACTCCGGCCCCTGGGTCTGCGCCAAATCGTCGACCAGCAGGCTGCCGTAGAGGTACCAGCCCTGCCCACGCGGCCAGCGCAGCGGCGAGCCCGTCAGCTCGTTGAGGTCCGGCTGCCCGCCGTCCAGCACCGTCGCGCGCAGGATGGCCATGAACGCCGGACTGTCCACGCGGCCGCCATGCCCCGCGACGCCCGCATCGCCGCCCGTCAGCCGCGTCTCCGCCCATGTCGCGAGGCCCTCCGTGAAGAACCGCGGCAGGCCCGCGTTGGGCATCAGCGTCCGCCCCAGCACGGCGTTCACCCAGGTCGGCGGCCCTTGGACGTCGCCCAGGTGCAAAATGTGCGAATACTCGTGGAACACCAGCGCGCGCAGCCAATCGCCGTGGTCGCCCAGCTCGCTGTCCGGCGACGGTGGGTACGCGTAGAGGTGGACGTGGTCGAACGGCATCACGGTGGCAAAGCCGTTGGCGGAGTCCGCGTAGTCATCCAGCGTCAGTTGCAGCGTTCCGCCGTGCAGCGGCAGGATTTGCCCAAGCGTCTGGCGCGCATCCTGCCAGGTGGCCAGCACGCGGCGGGCAAGCGCCTCGTGCGTGTGTGGATACGTCAGCTCGATGCCGTCCGCGCGCAGCGTTCGCCACGCGATCGCGCCATCGCCGGCGTAGCTGGGCACGCTGACCAGAGCGGTCAGTGCCAGCAGAATCCCCAGCCAGCGCTGCCGTTTCTCCACGATCCGCCTTCCTGGGTGTTCAGACGCGCGCCAGGGCGGCCTCAACCTCGGCCAATTGCCGCGCCAAGTGCGCCGGCATCTCGGCATAGACGTCCTCAAACAGCGTCGCGGTCGCCGGCGGCGGCACTTTCTCCACTTCCGCCAGCGTCGTCCGGACTTCGTCGTCGTATTCTGCACGCAGCTTGGCCACGTCCGCATCCGTCAGCACGTCGCGGTGGATCAGGTACTTGGCGAGGCGATCGATCGGATCCAGCGCCGCCCACTGCTTGGTGATGCCTTCATCGCGGTACCGGCTGGGATCATCGGACGTCGAGTGCGCGCCGACGCGGTACGTCACCGCCTCCACGAGGATCGGCTCGCCGCCCGCCCGCACGCGCGCCGCCGCCGCGCGCATGACGCGCAGGACCGCGAGGGCGTCGTTGCCATCCACGCGGCATCCGGCAATGCCATAGCCCAGCGCCTTCACCGCCAGCGAGGGCGCGGCCGTCTGTTTCTCCACGGGCGTGGAAATCGCCCACTGGTTGTTCTGCACATACAGCAGCAGCGGCAAGCCGAGGCCCTTGGGCCGCATCACGCCGGCAAACGTCAGCGCCACGTGGAAATCGCCTTCGCTCGTTGCGCCATCGCCGATCGCGCCCAGACACACCGGACGGTCGGGCGCCTCGTGCAGCATCGCCATCGCGTACGCCGTGCCCACCGCTTGCGGCATTTGCGTCGCCATCACGCTGGAAAGCGTCACGTAGCCCAACGCGCGCGAGCCGTAGTGGCACGGCATCTGCCGCCCCTTGGTCGATGTGTCATCGGCATTGCCAAAAATTTGGCTGAGATACGTCCAGAGCGGATAGCCGCGGTGCAGCGCCATGCCGCCTTCGCGCAGCGCCGGGTGAATCCAGTCGCGCAGTTCCAGCGCGTGACCGGCGGCAATCGTCGCCGCCTCTTGTCCGGTCGCAGCGCCGTAGAAGCCAATGCGCCCCTGCCGTTGCAGGGCGAGCATCCGCTCGTCAACAGCCCGCACGCGGATCATCGACCGCAGCATCGCCAGCGCGTCGTCATCCGCCACGCCGGTGCCATTCTCCAGTTTCGGGTCATTGACGATCGGCAACCCATCGGGCGTCAGGACGCGAAAGATGCTGCGCATCGCCGCTTCGTCGTCACGCGTCAGCTTGGGAAACGGCGCAGAATCGCGTTGCGCAAAGTCCAAAACCGCTGGGCTCACGGCGGCGGCGGGCGCCTGGACTTCCGGCAGTTTCTGCTGACTCTTTGCGCTCTTGGACTTGCTGCTCATGGGACTCCGCGTGGCTGAAGGCGGCAAGGGCAGCGCCGCCGGGCCGTAGTCTCGCGGCTTCCCGCGCCGTCGGCAAGGGCTGAACGCGCTGGGCGACGCGCGGACAAATTCACCGCAATGCGTCAACGAGAAACCGCGGGCGCGGCAATGTTCTTCACATTCGCAAACTCTGGTCTACACTCGCCGGCAGGATGGTGGGCACCTCGCTTCACAACTTGCTGGAAGAGTACGCGGTCCAAGGACTGCTGACGGGCGCTATTCTCATCGTCGATGATGAGCTGCCCAACCTCGCGGTGCTCGGATCTTTCCTGGACGGCGACTACACGGTCCATGAAGCCGGCTCAGGCGACGAGGCGTTGGCGATCGCGTTGACCACGCCAATCGACGTCGTGGTCTGCGATCAGCGGATGCCCGGCATGACCGGTGTGGAGCTGCTGCACAACCTGCGGGAAGCGGGCATCGACGCGCCGGGCATCATTCTGACTGGTTACACGGACACGCCCGCGCTGATCGCGGCAATCAATGACGCCCACGTGTTCCGCTTCCTGCGCAAACCGTGGCAGCCAGAAGACGTGCTGGCGGCGGTTTCAGCCGCGAGCGACTCGGTCATGTACCAGCGCGCGGCGCGGCGGCTCCTGGAGCTGCTCAGCGACCGCACGACGGAACTGCAGAACACGCTGACGGAGCTGAAGTCGGCGCAGCAGAGCCTGCTGCAACTGGATCGCCTTGTGACGACTGGCCGGCTGGCGGCGGGCATCACGCACGACCTGCGCAACGCGATGTCGAGCCTCGTGATGATCGAGTACGAAGTGGCGGCGAAACTGGCGGACCCGGAACTCGTGGAGACCGTCGCGGTGGGTCTCGCGGGGCTGCGCAACCTGCTGGAGTCGCTGGAAACGATGAACCAGTACGCCAAGCAGAAGCGCCTGGCGATGACGATGGAGTACTTCGATCCGTCGCGGGTCGTGCGCGACGCGATTACGGTGATGCGCATGGACCTGAACTTCCGCGCCCGCAACGTCGTGATCGACGCGCCGCGCGAGGCCTTGCCGCTGCTTTTGGGCGATCGGCAGAAGCTTGTGCAAGTGCTGGTGAACCTGCTGCGAAACGCCGCGCAGGCGACCAAAGTGGACGATCGCATCTGGGTGACGGCGTCAACCGACGCGCGCGGACACGTCTGCTTCACCGTCGAGGACGAAGGACCAGGCATTTCGCCAGAAGTCCGCGATCGGCTGTTCGAAGCCTTCGCGTCGACAAAGAACGACCAAGGGGTCGGCATGGGCTTGTACATGTCGCGTCTGATTGTGGAAAACCACAAGGGCGATCTCCGGTGCACCGAACGCGTGGGCGGCGGGGCACGGTTTGAGATTGCGATTCCGCCAGCGGAGTTGGAGTCGTAGAGATGGCAAACAACCGCAGAAGTGGACTGCGGTTGCAAAAGTGGGGGACAAATGACCGACGACAGCGGCAGCAGTGTGGGGATGGGGCCCTCAGCGGCGGTGACGGGGCCGAGTGGGCCGATGCAGGCAACGACCGGGCATACGGTCAGAAACTACGATGAACTGGACGGCGGTCAGGGTCGGGAAGTGTTCTTTCGTGCCGACCGGTTTCGATCAGATGAGCTCGCGCCGTTGGAACTCAAGCTCTCGCTTGAACATAAGGGCCGGCGCCTGTCTGGTGAGATCCTCGACTTGGCGAGCGGCGGCGTCGGGGTGCAGTGGCACGACAGCATTGCGCCCGACATCGGCGACGCGGTCGATTTGGAGCTGCACGTCGAAGGCAGGCTGATGCACAGGGGCGAAGTCCGCGTCACGTCCGTCCGCGAGACGGCCGCCGGGCCCGTGACTGGACTCGCGTTCACGCGCGGCTACCTCGACGTCGAGCCATTGGTGCAACTCCGTGATATCCGTCAGTGGCGCGGAACTGCGGAGCGGTCGTTCGCGATGGAGAACGCGCCATGGGAGATGTCGCAGCACGCGGACTTCCGTGCGCTGGTGGGGTCCTTCCGGCTGTTCCTTGAAGACGCGCAGCGGCATTTTGACGAGCTTGCAGCGGCATCCCCGTGGTACCTCGTGCACGGCGACGGCAACGCTGGGCGCGACGAACTCGCTGTGGCGGTTGAGCCCGGTCCCGGTTGGGTGCGCGAGGAGCATCCGGCGCGCGCGACGATGATCGAACGCATTCAGGCCGAATTCGTGCCAGCGGTGCTGCAATACTACGGGCGCATCGACGACGCCATGCGCTGGGCGTCGCCCGCAGAAATGCCCGCGCTCAAGATGTACTCTCAGCGGCATCTTGACGAATTGATGCTAAAGGCGCCCCTGTTGCACCGCGCACGCAGCAAGCCGCTTGGCTACCCCGGCGACTTCGAGTGCATGAACTATATGTACTATCGGCCGTTCGAAGGCCAGACGCTATTCGGCAAGGCGCTGCACTTGGCTTCGTGCGCGTCCATGCCCGCCAAGGGCGTGCGGGCGCGCAAGGATCTCGTCAAGGAACGCGTCCACGCGGCCCTGGCCAACCCACCGATTGGACGGCCGATTCGCATTGCCTCGGTCGCCTCGGGGCCCGCGCAGGAGACCTACGAGCTGCTGCATGAAATCCCGGTCGATGGGCCGCAGGTCGAGATCGTCCTCTTCGATCAGGACCGTATGGCGCTGTCGTTCGCTCAGCGGCGGACGCTGGAAATCGTGCGTCGGCGCGGGCTGAAGAACGTCCGCTTGGTATTCTTGCACGACTCGATCAAGCGGCTCCTAACTGATCCCGGCGTGTTCGGTACGCTCGGGCCGTTCGACCTGCTGTTCAGCACTGGGTTGTTCGACTACCTCAAGCCGAGCACTGCTGCGACCCTCTGTAGCAACTTCTACGCCAATCTCACCGACAATGGCTCCGCGTATGTTGGCAACATGATGCCGTGGAATCCGGCGCGCTGGGTCTTTGAGCACCATCTGGAGTGGAACTTGCTCTACCGCTCGCACGACGAAATGCGGGACTTTGCGCAGACCGGAGTGCCGCACGCACGGGTCGAGATTGTGCCGGAATCAACCGGCGTCAACCCGTTCGTGGTCCTGCATAAGGAGTAGCCATGGTCTTCGGCGGTGCCGCGGCGTCAAGTACCCATCCAACGGTCTCAGAAGCGGAGATTGAGTCTCGATGGCAAGCATGGCTGATCAACCGCAACCGCCAAGGCGCGCGTATCGCGTTCTGGCTCACCATCACGATCTACCCCGCGTTTGGCCTGCTTGACTGGCTGATGGCCCCGCGCACTTGGCTTCACTTTCTGTGGACAACACGCGCGGTCGTCGGCGTGTGGAGCTTCTTCCTCCTGGCCACGCTCAACCGGGGCTTCTTCGCCCGCCACTGGCGGGGTCTGACGTCCACGCATGCGCTGATGTTGGGCTTTGGCATCTCGGCGATGACATACGTGATGGGCGGACTTTCGACCCCGTACTACGCCGGCCTGAACCTCTCCATCATGGGAGTTGGCATGTTGTTTGTCTGGCGCCCCCAGCAGGCGGCGTGGACCTACTTGGCGATCGTCCTGTCCTACGTTGTTCCCAACGCCGTCAATGCTGGCACTGAGGATTGGGCCAACGGTGCCCCCAACCTCTTCTTTGTGCTCTCGACGGCGACGGTCGTGACCACAGCGCACCACTACTCGTACAGCGGCCAGCGTGCGCAACTCATTGACCAAATGGTGCTTGAGGCGACCAAAGCCAACCTCGAAGAAGCCCACGCCAAACTCAAGCAGCTCGACGAATTCAAGTCCACCTTCTTCGCCAACATCACCCACGAATTGAAGACGCCGCTGGCGATGATCCTCTCCCCGCTCGAGCTCATGATCGACGGCGAATTGGGCAAGGTCACCGATTCCCAGAAGGCCACGCTGCAGACGATGCTGCGGTCTGGCATGAAGTTGTTGAAACTGATCAATGACTTGCTGGATCTGACAAAGCTCGAGGAATCGCGCATCCGGCTGCGCGCGAGCGAGCAGGACCTGACCGAATACCTGCGTGGGCTTGCCGATCAGGTCAAGCCGCTGACACAGCGCAAGGGCATCGAGCTGACGTTTGTCGCGCCCGAGACGCCGTTTCTCATCTACTGCGATCTCGAGCGGTTGGAGCGCGTCTTCATCAACCTGCTGTCCAACGCCGCCAAGTTCACGCCGCAAGAAGGCCACATCAGCGTGACGATGCGCGCGGTGCCCGATGGCGTGGAAGTCGACGTGACGGACGACGGTCCGGGCTTTCCCAGCGACAAGGCGATGCAGGTCTTTGAGCGCTTCTTTCAGGTCGACCAGTCCGGCACGCGGCGCTACGGCGGCACGGGCATTGGCCTGGCGCTGGCCAAGGAGCTCGTGGAACTGCACGGCGGGCGCATCTGGGCGGAGAGCGAAGTCGACAAGGGCGCGACGTTCACGGTGTTCCTGCGCAGTGGCTCGGCGCACCTGAAGGCGGACCAGCTGGTCAAGCCCGAGCAGCAGATGCTGCGCCGCGACCGCAAGGACCGCGATTCCGGGCTGATGGACACGTCCGTCGAGATCTCCACGCGCAACGATTACCGCTTGTTGGACATCGCGGAGGCGAGCGAGCGCCGCGTCGTCGAGCGCGATTTTGACGAGAACGACCGGCAGTGGACCGTGCTCATCGTCGAGGACAATCCGGACGTCATCCGCGTGATCCACCTCTCGCTCCGCCGGGAATTCAAGGTCATGGCGGCGCCTGACGGCTTGAAGGGCTTTGAGCTCGCGGTGAAGGAGCAGCCCAACCTCATCATCACGGACCTGATGATGCCCGGCATTGACGGCCTGGAGCTGACCAAACGCCTGCGCAACGATCCGGTCACCAAATACACGCCGATCATCATGCTGACGGCGCGCGGCGGCACGGAGGATCGCATTGCCGGCATTGAGCAAGGCGTGAACGCGTACCTCTCCAAGCCGTTCTCGGCCAAGGAGCTGCTGTCGACCGCGCGCAGTTTGCTGAACGTCCAGGAATCGCAGGCGGACATGCTGATGACCCAGCGCATGGACTCGCTGGAGACGATCGCCGGCGGTTTGGCCCACGAGATCAACAACCCGCTGAACTACATCAAGAACTCGGTGGCGCGCATCAAGCTCGACTTTGCCGAGACGCTCACGATGGTCAACGCGGCCAAGACTGAGCCGCTGCCGGACGTCCAGGCGCAGAAAATCGACAAGATCGCCGCGCGTTTCCAGAAGATGATCGACACCGCGGAGTCCGGCGTGAAGCGGATTGCCGGCACGGTGGAGCTCATGGGCCGTTACAGTCGGGAAGGCTACAGCCGCGATCTGCGCGAGCACGACGTGTTCCAGGCGGCGCGCGACGTGGTGAGCATCGTGCTGCCCGCAACCGGCCGCGACGTGAAGGTGACGGAGACGATGCCGCCAAGCGGGACGATTCGCTGCGTGCCCGAGGAATTCAATCAGGTGCTGAGCAACCTGCTGCAGAACGCGATCGAAGCGGTGCCGGAAGGCACGGGCGAAGTCCAGTTGTTCGGCACGGTGACGGATGACCTCGTGGAGCTGCACGTCAAGGACAACGGCCCCGGCATGCCGGACGCGGTGAAGCAGAAGATTTTCAACCCGTTCTTCACGACCAAAGGCCCGGGCAAGGGCATGGGCATGGGCCTGACGATGACGCGGCGGGTGATCCAGAGCCTGGGCGGCACGATCGCGGTGTACAGTGAACTGGGCAAAGGCACTGAGTTTGTTGTAAAGATGCCGCGCAACGCCGCGCAGGCGGGGACCTGATCGGCGATGGAGGACTGGCCGTTTCCGGGCGAGTCCGCCACACTGCCCGCGATGTCCAGCCAGCCGACGAAACTCCTGCACTCGAACCTGATCCGGTGGACGGTGCCGCTCGTGGCGCCGCTGCTGGTCGCCGTGCACGTGTTCCTTGCGCCAGCGCTACAGCACACGCCGCCTGGGCAAATCGCTGATTTGACGCTGCGGCTGGCCGCGCTCCTGACGGTGCCGCTGCCGCTGCTGGTGCTGCAACTGGTCACGACGCCGCCGCAGTTGGCGACGCGCCGGCTGCTGGGGGAAACCGCGCACGCGACGCTGCGGACGAGCCTGCGCGACGTGCTGCTGTGGACCGTGCTGCTGCTGACCGTGCCGGTGGCGCTGGCGCTGGATGGTCTGTGGTTGGGCGCGCCGGTGCTGCTGCATGTGGCGGCGGTGCTGGCTGGGGTGGCGCCGCTGACTGCGGGCTTGGCGGTCGCGGCGATGCTGCACGGTCTGCGGCTGCTGGCGGGCGGGAAGCACGCGGGCTGGACGGCGGTGTCGGGCGGTGGCGCGTTTGGTCCGGCGGAAAGTGCGCCGCTGCTGTACTTGCCGGCCTTCGCGCTTGTCGGTGCGCTCGCGCCCGTGGCGTTTCTGACGGCGGTCTGGAATGCCCGTCCGGAGTGGCTGACGCCGACGGTGTGGCGACTCCTGCCGGTCATCGGCGTACTGCTGGGCGCGCGGCTCGCCACCGTGGCGTTCCGCCGCGCCCGTCCGTGGCTGCACGCCGGCCTGCGCGCGGCCGAGCAGGCGCACGCCAGCCGTTTTGCCCAATCTGACGGTCTGGACGAGCCGCCCGCGTGGCTGACTCTCGGTCAATCGACGGATGCGCAACGTTTTCTCGCGCGCGCCTGGCATCGCCGCTGGCCTCTCGCCGGCATCGCGACGCTGGCGTTGGCGCTCGTCACGACGCTGCTGGTCCGCGCGGACGCTTCGCATTGGGCCCTCGCGACGTGCGCCTTTGGCTTTGCCGCCGTCGCGCACCTCCGCACCCGCGCGCTGATCGCGGAGCCGGCGTGGGCCTCGAGCCAATGGCTGGGTTTGCCTGAATCGGCGCGCTGGGCGGCGCTGCGGCGACTGGCGTTGGGCCTGACCTTGCCGGCGGTTGCGCTGTTCGCGCTGTTTGCCTGGCGCGGCAACGGGCTGGATGCCGCGATCGGCCTGCCGCTGGGCGTGGCTGCGGCGGCGTGGCTGTTGCGCGGCCGGGCCATCTCGCCGCTTGCGTCCCGCATCGCGTGGCTGATCTACGCCGTCGGCCTCGCCGCGGCCGCAACGGGGGCACTGTGAGCGCAATCCTGCAAGCGACCGGCATGGTCCAGCGCTACGGCGAACAAGCCGTTCTGGCCAATCTTGATTTGGCGCTGCAGCCCGGCCAAGTGACGGTGGTGCTCGGCGAGAACGGCGCCGGCAAGTCCACGCTGCTGCGGACTTTGGCGTGTGAACTGGCGCTGACCGATGGCGCGCTGCGGATTGCCGACGTCGATGCGGTGCGCCAACCCGAGTTGGCGTCCCGAAAACTCATCCACGTGGCGCAACATCCGCCGCTCGCACAGTTGCTGACGCCCCACGAACACGTCCAGGCGCTGATGGCGTTTCGCGGCCTGCCGCCTGACGCGACGCTCGCGCAGATGCAGACGCTCGCCGAAGCGCTGCGCATTGACGGCGTGCTGAATCGGCCGGTGCGGGCGTTGTCGGGCGGCACGGCGCACAAGGTCGCTTTGATGCTGGCGTTCCTGGCGCAGACGCCGCTCATCTTGCTCGATGAACCGCACGCGGGGCTGGACGTGCGTTCCGCGCTGGCCTTGCGCGGGCTGATCCGGGCGAGCCGCGATGCCGGGACGGCGCTGGTGCTCGCGAGCCATCTGGCCGAGGCGACGCTCGCGGTGGCTGATCGCGCGCTGGTGCTGGCCAAGGGCCGCTGGGCGCTGGATCTGGACGCGGCACAACTGGCTGAATTTCACGGCGACGCGCGGCAGTTTGAAGCCGCGGTGCTTCGCGCAATGGGCTGAGAAGGAGCCAACCGTGCGCGCGCAGTTTGACCCGGAGATCGCCGATTGGTTCCAGACGCGCTACGGCGCGCCGACGCCCGTGCAGGCGCAGACCTGGGCGGCGGTGGCGCAAGGCCAGCACGTGCTCGCCACCGCGCCGACGGGCAGCGGCAAAACACTGGCGGCGTTCTTCTGGCCGATGCAGCAACTGCTGACGGGCGCGTGGCCGGCGGGCCAGCTGAGCGTGCTGTACATTTCCCCGCTCAAAGCGCTGGCTGCTGACATCCAGCGCAACTTGCAGACGCCGCTGGAAGCCCTCACCGCGCGCCTGCGGGCCGCCGAGCGGCTGGTGCCGGACATCCGCGTGCAGTTGCGCACCGGCGACACGACGCAGCTGGAGCGCCAACGGATGCTGCGGCGGCCGCCGGAGATCCTGGCCACGACGCCGGAGAGCCTGCAGTTGCTGCTGCTGTCCGGGCGCGGTCGCGAGATGCTGGCGCACGTGCGGCTGATCGTGCTGGATGAAGTGCACGACGTGGCACAAAGTCGGCGCGGCACGCTGCTGATGGCGGGCGTCGAGCAGCTCGCGGATTTGGCTCATGAACCGCAACGCGTGGCGCTGTCGGCGACGGTGCGCCCGCTGGAGCGGATTGGCCGCTTCGTCGGCGGTTGGCAGCCTGATGGCAGGCCGCGGCCGGTGACGTTGGTCGCTCCGCCGGCGCAAAAGACGCTCCAGCTGCAAGTGCGCGATCCCGCGTGGCTGGCGCCCGAGGGCGAGCAGGAGGACGGTGCGTGGCCGGCGGTGGTGCGCGCGTGCCGGGAGATCGCCTGGCAGCACAAGAGCACGCTGTTCTTTACCGCCAGCCGGCGGAGCGCCGAGCGCCTGGCGCGGCTGCTGGTTGCCGATGACGCGGAGCCGTGGGTCGCGGCGCATCACGGCTCGCTGTCCAAGGAAATTCGCCGCAGCGTGGAGCATCGGCTGGCGCGCGGCGAACTGCGGGCGGTTGTCGCGACGTCGTCGCTGGAATTGGGCATCGACATCGGCGATCTGGATGAAGTCGTGCTCCTGGGCGCACCGCGTTCCATCGCGTCCGCGATCCAGCGGGTCGGCCGCGCGGGCCATCACGTGGGCGCAACAAGCCACGGCACGCTGGTGCCGCTGCACGCCGTCGATGCGCTCGTGGCCGCCGCGCTGGTGCCGCTTGTCCAGGGCGGCAAGACCGAGGCGATCGTGCCGATCGAGGCGCCGCTGGACGTGCTCCCGCAGCTGCTGATCGGCCTTTGCCTGACGGAGCCGCGCCAGCCGGACGCGCTCTACGATTTTGTGCGGCGGATCGACGCCTACCACGAGCTGGCGCGCAGCGACTTCGACAACGTGCTCGCGATGCTGCGCGGGGCATATGGCGACGTGCGCCTCCCGGCGTTGCTGCCGCGGCTGGACGTGGACGCGCAGGGCAATGTGCTGGCCCGCGCCGGCATCCGGCGGCTTCTGGCGGAATCGGGCGGCGTCATCCCGGACCGCGGCTACTTCACGGCGCGGATCAGCGGCAGCGGCGCCAAGCTCGGCGAGCTGGACGAGGAGTTCGTGTGGGAGCGGCGCGTCGGCGACGAGTTCTCCATTGGCGCGCAGTCGTGGCGCATCGAGCAGATCCTGGACGATGCGGTGGAGGTCTCGCCGGGACGTGGCAGTCGGCCGATGGCGCCTTTCTGGCGCTCAGAGGAAGAGGCGATGCCCGCGGCGCTGGCCCACGAGATCGCTGTGCTGCTGCAGCAGTTGGACCGCGAGCGGCACCATCCCGTGGACCTTCCGCAGCTGGACGCGGCGGCGCAGGCGCGGTTGCGCGATCTGGTGACCCGGCAAGCGCGGGCGACGCGGGGCTTGCCGCACGCCGGGCGGCTGGTTGTGGAGGTCTGTCCGTCGCGGACCGCGCGGGAGGACGGCGCGGTGGGCCAGAACCTGCAAATCATCGTCCACGCGCCGTGGGGCGGGATGGCGCTGCGGCCGTGGGCGCTGGCCCTGCAGGCGGCGGCGCAGCTGGATCGCGGTGAAGCGTGGGTGGTGACGACGACGGATTTCTGCCTGGGTATCGCTGCCCCCTGCCCGATTGACGGCGTTGTGGACCTGCTGCGGCGCGTGACAAGCGATCGCATCGAGCCGCTCCTGCGGCTGTCCTTGGGCAAGACCGGTCTCTTTGGCGCGCGTTTTCGCGAAGCGGCGGGGCGATCGCTGCTGTTGCCGCGGCGGCCAAACAAGCGGATTCCGCTGTGGCTGACCCGCCAGCGCGCCAAGCAGATGCTGGAAATGGTCGGTGAGCTGGCGGATTTTCCGCTCATTGCCGACGTGTGGCGGACGTGCCTGACGGAGTGGATGGACTTGCCGGCGCTGGCGGCGCAGCTCGATTTGCTGCACGACGGCGCCATCTCCCTGGACGTGGTGCGGACCGCCGAGCCGTCGCCGCTGGCCCAAGGGCTGGTCTGGGCAGAGGTGAACGCGGCGATGTACGACGACGATGCGCCGGGCCAGCGCGTGCCGTTGGGCGAGCGGGCGGTGCAGTCGGCGGCGCGGGATAGCGGGCTGCGCGTGCCGGTCGCGGTGCTTGACGCCCTGCGCGGTCGCCTGATGCGGACGCTGCCAGGCTGGGCGCCGACTGAGCTGGCGGACGTCCGCGCGTGGCTGTACGACCATGTGCTGGTGCCGGATGCGGCGTGGGCGGCGCTCCACCGGGCGGCGCAACTGGAAGGCGGCGACTGGCCGGTGGATCTGGCAGGCGAAGCGGTCGCTTTTGCCGGTGGCGTGGCGCGGCGCGATCGGCTGGCGATGCTGCAGGCTGCGCTTGCCGATGCGCGCGCGCTGGAGCTGCTGCTGCTGGATTTGCTGGCCCAGCACGGCCCGATGGCGCAGCAGGATCTGGCGGACCTGTTGAGGATCGCGCCTGAACGGGTGGCCGCGGCGCTGGAGCCGGCGCGCGTGCAGATGAATGCGCTGCTCCGGCCGGTGTGCCGCGACGACGACGCGCCGCTCTGGCTACTGCCGGAGCACATGGAGCGGCTGCTGCGCCTGACCCGGGCGGCGCAGCGCCCGCGGCTGGAACCGATGCCGCTGACGCGCTGGCCGGCTTGGCGGGCACACTGGCAAGGCGTGGGCGCGGAAGGCGACACCGCGGGGCCTGAGGCGGTTGAACAGGCGCTGCGGCCCCTCTATGGTTTGCCGAGCGCCGTGGCGCTGTGGGAAACGGACATCCTCCCGGCGCGCGTGACCGACTATCAGCCCGCGTGGCTGGACGCGTTGATGGACCAGACCGACCTGCTGTGGCTCGGCAGCGCGGGTCCCAAAGTCGCTTTCCTGCCGCGGCAGGCGCTGGAACTGTTCCACGACGCGCCGATCGCGCCGCAGACCCTGCTGCCTGACCCGTTTGCCCGCTACGACGTGGCGGCGCTGGCGCAGCGGCACAATCGGCAACTGGCGGACGTCGCGCGGGAGCTGTGGCTGCTGGCGTTCCAGGGGGCGGTGACAAACGACAGCGTGCAGGCGCTGCGGCAGGGGCTCCGCACGGATTTTGCGCCACCGGCCGATCCGCCGCGGTCGCGCCGGGTGGGTCGCGCGATGAGCGAGGGGCGGCTGCATCCGGGGGCGTGGCAGGCGCTCGTCGTGACGCCGGTGGTCGACGCGCTGGATGAGGCGGAGCGCAACAAGGAGCGGGTGCTGCAACTGGCGGATCGCCACGGCATCCTGTTTCGCGAGGCGCTGGCCCATGAAGTGGCGCCGATGACGTGGCAGCGGCTCCTGCCGACCATGCGGGCGCTGGAATTGGCGGGGGAACTCGTCGCGGGCCACTTTGTCGCGGGCGTGAACGGGTTGCAGATGGCCTCGCCACGCGCAGTGGAGCGCCTGCGGACGGCGACCGAGGCGCGCGTCATGTGGCACGCGGCGCAGGATCCGGCGTCCGCGTGCGGGCTGGATCTCGCGGGCTTGCGCGGGTGGCTGCCACCGCGGCTGGCGGGCACGCACCTGCTGTGGCACGGGGAAACGCTGGTCGCGACCGTCCGGCGCGGCGGCTCGTTGCTGGAGCCATTGGTGCCGGCCGACGACAGCCGCCTCGCCGCATGCCTCGCCGTCTTCCTCGCCCGCACTGCGCGGACGCAAAGCGGCAGCCACGGCTGGGTCATTGAACGCGTCGGCGACGAAAACGCCGCGCGCTCCAGCTACCGCGGCGTCCTGAGCGCGCTCGGCTTTCACGCCGAATTGCACGACATGGCCTGGCGGCGCTGGGCCGGCTGATCGCGCTGCAGGCGGCGACAATGCCGTGACAGAAGCTCCGGTTGCGCCCTCTCCTGCTCCGGCAAACCGGCTACACTCCGCCGCGGCCGCTCCTGGCCTCGGGGACTCCTGTGGAACACACGCACCGTACAATTATCGAGCCGTTTCGCATCCGCGCCGTGGAGCCGCTGGGCATCACAACTGCCGCTGAACGCGAAGTGGCGCTGCGCCGCGCGGCGTACAACCCGTTTGCGCTGCATGCCGACGAGGTGCTCATTGACCTCCTGACCGATTCCGGCACGGGCGCGATGTCCGCGGCGCAGTGGGCGGCGATCATGATTGGCGACGAGTCCTACGCCGGATCGCGGTCGTTCTACCGGCTGGAGGCGGTGGTGCGCGAGCTGACCGGCATCCGCAACGTGATTCCGACCCACCAAGGCCGCGCCGCCGAACACATCCTGTTCTCCGCGCTGCTCAAGCCCGGCAACGTCGTGCCGGCCAACGCGCATTTTGATACGACGCGCGCCAACGTGGAATTCCTCGGCGGCGTCGCGGTCGACCTGCTGCACGAGGAGGCGATGGACCCGCAGGCGGATCTGCCGTTCAAGGGCGATCTGGATCTGGCCAAGCTGCGCGAGGTGTTGGTGCGGGAAGGCAGCAACGTGCCGTGCGTGATGGTCACGATCACCAACAACCGCGGCGGCGGGCAGCCGGTCAGCCTTGCCAACCTGCACGGCGTGCGCGCGTTGTGCGACGAATTCCACGTGCCGATGTTCCTGGACGCCGCGCGCTTCGCCGAAAACAGCTGGCTCATCAAGATGCGCGAACCGGGGCAACAGGATCGGACCGCGACGGAAATCGCCCACGAGACGTTCCGGTTGGCGGACGGTTTTACGCTCTCGGCCAAGAAAGACGGGCTTGTGAACATCGGCGGGCTGCTGGGCATCAACAACGACGCGCTGGCGGAGCTCTGCCGCACGCGGCTCATCCTGACGGAAGGGTTTCCAACCTACGGCGGGCTGGCAGGTCGCGATTTGGAGGCGCTTGCGCAAGGGCTGCAGGAAGTGCTGGACGAGGATTACCTGCACTACCGCCACGCGTCGGTGCGCTACGTCTTTGACCGGCTGGACCAGCTGGGTGTGCCGATGATGCGGCCGCCCGGTGGCCACGCGGTCTACCTCGACGCGGGCGCTTTTGCCCCGCACCTGCCGCGCAACCAGTTTCCGGGCGTCGCGCTCGTGAACGCGCTGTATCTGGAAGGCGGCGTGCGCGGCGTGGAAGTGGGCTCGCTGATGTTTGGCAAGGCGGCGACCGATGGCCAGCCGGAGGAACTCGCGGCGCTGGAGCTGGTGCGCCTGACGTTCCCGCGGCGGACGTACACGCAGAGCCACATGGACTATCTCGTGGAAGTGGTGACCAACGTGTGGGCCCAGCGCGCGCGTCTCCCGGGCTATCGCATCGTTGAACAGCGGCCGGTCCTCCGGGCGTTCACCGCCAAGATGGAGCCGATCGTCTGAACCTACTGAAGTTGCACGCGCCGTTGCCACGTCCCGCAGCGGCGCGTGGCGCCCTTGGGCGTGTCGCAGCGCCGGGCGGTCACCAGCAACGTGTCGCCGATGGTCGCGTGCATGCTGGCAAACGGGATGATGCACTCGGCGACCCATTCTTCGTCATCGTCAGCCGGCACGTTCAACGTTCCGTCCATTTCCACGGCGCACACAGCCCCGACCGCTGCGGGATCCGCTGGCGATTCCCGCACCGTGCCATTGGCCGTGACTTCAAGCTGATAACCCGCGTTGCTCCCGGCGCGCTCAAACTGCACCACAAACGTGTCGTCCCGCGCGTCAAATGGCGCGCCCTTTGTGGCGTAGGCGACGATGTCCTCGTCGGCGGCGTAGAGCCCCAGCAGCACGCGCTGGCCATCGTTGGCAATGCGCAGTTCCGAGTGCGGCACGCCGAGCTTGCCGGTCGTCTCATCGGCAAATCCGCCTGAATGCGCGGCGTCGCGCCAGACCGTCTCAGCGAGCTCGCCATCGACCGCCAACGGCGCCAGCACGCGCGGCGCGAACAGCGGCAATTCCGGCGGAGCGGCGGGCGCACGCGGGGCGGCGAGCACGGGTTGCGGCACGGGCGCCACCGTCGGCTTGGGCGGACGGCGGCAACCGGGCGCCAGCGCACCGACCACAAGCAAGGAAGCCGTCAGGTATTTAGGGAGTTGGCGAGCCATCGGCCTTGATCGCAAAAGGAGGAGTGAAATCGTTGCCGGTCGAATAGTCGATCGCGTGGAACTCAATCGCGCCATCCGGGCGACGCTTGACGAGGACATAGCCGTAATTGACGTTGCCGGAAAGCGGCGCGCCGCCATTGCCGACCACAACCTCGCGCGTGTCGGGCTTGTACGCGTACGTGTGCGTGTGGCCCACAAGCCGCAGCGTGACGGGATATTTCTTGATAATCGCCTCACTCGGCTTCACGCCCGGGGCTGTGTTGGCCGCAACCGGCTCATGGCGAACCACAAACGTGTACGTCGTCGGCACCGCCATCTCGCTGTCCAGCCATGTCGCCTGCTCCGTGTCCCACGCGTTGGCCGCGACAAACACGAACTTGGCCGTCCAGCTGTTGTCCGGCGCGTGCACGTGGAAGGCGTACCACGGGTGATCAAAGCCCAGCGGCTCCAGCATCTTGGTCAGGTACGCCGTGTAGTTCTTGGTCAATCCGTCCTTGCCGTTGCTGCCGCAGTTGGACGTCGTCGACCCGGTGCACTCGTGGTTGCCCAGCGCCGGCAGTCGCAGGCCCGTGTATTGCGCCGCCGCCGCCAGATACAAATCCAGTTGCGGCGCAGCCTGACTGCCCCACGCCGTCGCGAACATGTAGTCGCCCGTCGTCACGGTGAACGGCGGCGCCGCGCCCTGCACGCCCTGCCAAATCTTCTTGGCGATGGCGGAAGGGTACGCCTTGGTGTCCTCGATCAGCGCCGGACGCGTATCGCCCACGATGGCGAAGTACAGCTCCGGCACTTCCCCTCCGGCCGGTCCCAGGGCGCCCGGCGCGATGTCGAGCATCTGGATGTCGGCGGGACCTTCATCCTGATCGGCAATGTCCGGCGCGGTGAAGCCATCAGCACCTGCGCAGGCGCCCGCAGGCGGGGACGCAACGCACTTGCACGCGTCGCGGTTGCAGAACCAGCCATTGAAGCAGCCGTTGGGGTCGCAGGTGCCGGATGCGCCGCAGCCGGTGCAGCAGCTCGCTGTGCCGGGCGGATCGTAGGGGCAGCTGTTCGTCGCGATGGCGTCGGCGGGATCGCCGCTCGCACTGCACGTCTCAACGGCTGGGACGCACGCCTTGACGGATTCCCCGGATTCCGTGGTGAGGAGCTTGCACGTCAAGCCGTCGCCGCACGGGCTGTTGGTGCAATCGACCGCGCAGTAGGTGTCGGCGGCAAACTGCACGCACCAGCTCGTGCCACAGTCGGCGCGCTGCACGCACGGCACGCAGGTCCAGCCCGGCGTGGTGAGGACGGCGTCCGTGCCGGCCGATTCGCCGGAGTCGACTGCCGCGGCGCTGGCCGCCTCGTCCTGGGAGCAGGCGGCGAGAAGCGTCAAGCCGCCGGCGAGGAGCAAGAGCCCGGAACGGCGGAGGCACGCGGCGAGACTGCGGCGGGAAGGCGAAAAAGTGCTGACCATGCTGACCCAACGGCGTCAAGAGCCGGTGGGCCAGCATAAGGTCTGCACGGGCCTGTCGCAAGGCTGTAACACGCGGGACGTTACGCGGCCGGGCGCATCACTTCGACTTCGAGTTCCACGTCGATCTCGTCCCCCACGACCGCGCCGCCCGTTTCCAGCAACTGGTTCCATACCAAGCCGAATTCCTTGCGCGAGAGCTTGGTGTGTGCGGCGAAACCGAGGCGCGCGTTCCCGTACGGGTCGACGCCGGCGCCGGTCGCTTCGCTCTTGAGCGTCACGGGCTTGGTCACGCCGCGGATCGTCAGCTCGCCGGAGATCGTCAGCGCGTCGCCGTCGGTCTTGACGCCGGTGGACTTGAACGCGATGACCGGGAAATTGGCGACGTCGAGGAAGTCGGCGGAGCGGAGGTGGTTGTCGCGGTCGGGCGTGCCGGTGTCGATGCTCGCGGCGTCGATCGTGACCGTCGTCGTCGCGGCGCCGAGTTGGCCTTCCGTGGCGTCAAGCGAGCCCTCCCACTTGGTGAAATGGCCGCGCACCTTGGCGAACATCATGTGGCGGACGCGGAAAGAAATGCTGGAGTGCGCGGTGTCGAATTGCCAGGTAGCCATTGTGATCCCCTTGTGATTGCCGCACTTGACGGCGTTGATTGCAAGATACCACCCGGCTGAGCGGAAACAAGATGGCGATTCACGACAAGATCGTTTCTTTGAGGAAACAATAGCGCGCCAGGGGCTATTCCGGTTTCCCGGCCGCCAGGAAATGCGCCTTGCCACGCGCCAACATCTCCGGCACGGGCATCGCCGCGGTCATGACCAGCGCGTATTCGTCGTACTCCGCCGGACGCCAGGCAAACGCCACCAGGGACATCGCGACGATGTTGGCGATGGCGACGGCTTCCATCGCCCAGAACGGCTGCACAGCGGCGATGACCGCGCCAACGACGTAGACCATCGCGGGCAGGAACAGCCGCCGCCACTGGGTCGCCGCCATCATGGCGACGACGACGGCGACAATGACGAGGTCGAAGCAGACCGTCGCGACGAACGGCAGGCCGAAATACCAGGCGAAACAGCGCGAGATGAACGTGCCCATGACCGCGACGATGCCGCTGCCAATGACGCTGCGGTTGAGTTTGCTGCGGAACAGCGATTCCCGCGCCCAAACGGCGGCGAAGATCATGAACGCGGCGAAGATGCCGGTGCTCGCCACGTGGCCGCCGTGCGTCTGCTGCATCTTGCCGGACTTGGAGAGGTAATCGACCGTCAGCGGCAGCACCGACCAGATGACGCCCAGCACCAGCGCCAGAAAACTCCGCGTGCGCGCGCCGATCCGCGGGTCAAAGTCGCTTTCCAGCTTGGCCAGCTTCTGCGCCCGCAAGTCGGCGGCGCGTTTCTCCTCGTCCAGCCGCTGTTGCAGCGTCGGGTTGGCGCGCGGCAACTCCGCGACGTGCTGCGCGGCGGCCTTGACGTCGCCCACCTGCAACTGCCAAACGATGAAGGGCTCCAGCAGCGACTGGAGTTCCGCCTGCGCCTCATCATTCTCCGGCCACGACCGCAGCGCCTCGCGCAGCGCCAGGCGGCCTTCCGCAAACACCGCTGCGACCGCCGTCTCGGCATCCTCGAGCTCAGCCAGCGGTGGCTCCGCCATCCCACGGAGCGTCTGCGCCAGCGCCAGCCCGGCGTCAAAATCGCGCCGTCGTTCGCGCGCTGCCGCCAACAGGCGCATGGATTGCCGGTGCTGCAGGAACGTCGCCAACGCGATGCGCAGCTCCGCGGGCGTGGCGTAGCGCGCGTCCGGGTCGCGGGCCATGGCGTGCGCGAGGATGCGCTGCAGTTCATCCGGCACGTCGTCGGCATACGCATAGGGCTCGCACTGGAACGCCGCGAACAGCATCTGGTAGACGGTGGCACCCAGAAAGCGCGGCGCGCCCGTGACGATCTGGTGGAGCAGCGCGCCCAGCAGGAACACGTCACTGCGCGCGCTGAGCCGCTGACCCTCGCCCTCCACCATCTCCGGCGCCATGTAGGAAGGCGTGCCCGCGACGATGTTCGCGTTCCGCGCCAACGGCAGCGCGCCGGAGCGATCGTCAAACAGCGCGACGGCGATGCCCCAATCGAGCACGTACACCTCGCCAAACCGCCCGACCATCACGTTTTCCGGTTTCAAGTCGCGGTGCAGGATGCCCTTGCCGTGGGCGTAGGCCATCGCGTGGCAGACGCGCATCAGCACTTCCAGGTGCCAACCCAGCGGCTCGCGCGGATCGTCGCGCAGCAGCGGATGGTGCGGATCGCTCAGCACGGTCGACCACGCGGTGCCTTCGACGCGCTTCATCACGAGCATCGGCGCGCCTTCTTCGTTCTGGCCGAGCGCGTAGACCGGGATGATGTCCGGATGCTCCAGGCTGCCTGTGATCAGGGCCTCGTGGAGCAGCTTGCGGATCGCGTCCGGCGTCGCCTGCCCCGGCCGCAGCGACTTGACCGCCACTTCACGCCCCAGCGCCAACTGCCGCGCCGCGCGCACCACGCCCATGCCGCCTTCGCCGATCGTCGCACCCAGCGCCAACTCCGGCGGCGCATCGTTCGCGGGCTGGGTCAACTTGGGCAGGGACGCCACGCGCAGCGCCAGCGCCAGATCCTCCAGCGACGGCGGCGGTCGCAGCGTGCCGTGCAGTTCCAGATCCGCCGTGCGCGCCGCCAGATTCTGCTCCGCCCAAAGCGTGGCGAACCGCTCGCTGGTCTGCTGTTTCATCACGCCCTGCAAGATCGCTCCGTTTGGCCGTCGCAGGTCGATTTGCCGCTGCGAAGTCCGTAAGGTAGGCGGCCCCGCGCGGCGCGGCAAGCTGGCAATACACTGGACAAACGTTCAGTATTTTGACAGCATCCCCGACCTGCCTGCCACCTGAACGAGAATTCTATGCCTGATCAGCCACTTGCCCGCTCGCAAACTCCTGCCGACACCCGCAACAGCATCGTGATTCGCGGCGCGGCGCAGCACAACCTGCGACACGTCGACCTGACGCTGCCCAAGCACAAGCTTGTGGTGTTCTGCGGGCCATCGGGATCGGGCAAGAGTTCGCTGGCGTTTGACACGCTCTACGCGGAAGGCCAGCGGCGGTACGTGGAGTCGCTGTCAGCGTACGCGCGGCAGTTTTTGGGCCAGATGGACAAGCCGGTGTACGACAAGCTGTCCGGGCTGGCGCCGACCATCGCGATTGAACAGAAGTCCGCGGGCAACAATCCGCGCTCGACGGTGGGGACGATCACGGAGGTCTACGACTACCTGCGCGTGTTGTGGGCGCGGGTCGGTGTGCAGCATTGCCCGGGCTGTGGGCGGCGCGTGGGACGGCAGTCGCCGGCGCAGATTGTCGAGGCGATCCTCGCGCTGCCGGAGAACACGCGGATTCTCGTGCTGGCGCCGGTGGATCGGCAGCGCAAGGGCACGTTCGCGGAGGTGTTTGAGGACGCGCGCAAGCAGGGCTTCGTGCGCGTGCGGGTCGACGGCAAGGTCGTGGACGTCACCGCGGAGCTGGCGCTGGAGAAGAACAAGAAGCATGACGTCGATCTGGTGGTGGACCGCGCGGTGGTCCGGCCAGAAGAGAAGCGGCGGCTGACGGATTCAGTCGAACAGGCGCTGCGGCATGGCAAAGGCCGCTGCGTCATCGCCGTGGCGGAAACGAACGCCGCGCTGCCGTGGCAAGAGGAGACGTTTTCTGAAGCGCTGGCGTGCGAGCCGTGCGGTCGCAGCTTCGTTGAATTGACGCCCTTGATGTTCTCCTTCAATTCGCCGTTGGGCGCGTGCCCGGACTGCAATGGCCTGGGCTTTGCCATGCAGGTTGACGCCACGTCCGTCATTCCCGACCCGACGCGCACGCTGCGCCAAGGCGCGGTGGATCCGTGGGGTGGACCGGAAAACAGCTGGGCGTGGCGCGTTGTGGAAGCGCTTGAAAAGACCCACGAAGTGCCGCTGGACACGCCGTGGCAGGATCTCTCAGACGCGCACAAGCAACTGCTGCTGTACGGCACGGAAGATCGCGTCAAAATCGCGTGGCAGGGCAAGCACGGCGAAGGGTCGTGGGCGACGCGCATGGAAGGCGCGATTCCGCAGCTCCAGCGGCGGTGGAAGGACACGACGTCGGAAATGGCGCGCGCCGGCTACCAAAAGTACTTCGTGCAGGCGAGCTGCCCGACGTGCGACGGTCTGCGCCTGAAGGAAGAGACGCGGGCGGTGCGCGTCGCGGGCAAGTCGCTGACGGAAGTGGTCAGCCTGCCGGTTTCAGCCGCGCACGACTGGGTCGCCACGATGGATCTGGACGGTGCCGCGGCGACGATCGCGGCCGAAGTCCAAAAGGAAATTCTTTCGCGGCTCGGTTTTCTGCTGTCGGTCGGCCTTGGCTACCTCAGCCTGAACCGCGGCGGCAACACGTTGTCGGGCGGTGAGGCGCAGCGAATTCGCCTCGCGAGTCAGGTTGGCTCGGAGCTGACGGGCGTGCTGTACATCCTCGACGAGCCGTCGATTGGCCTGCACGCCCGCGATTCGGCGCGGCTGGTGCGGACGCTGGAGCACCTGCGCGACCTGGGCAATTCCGTGCTGGTGGTGGAGCACGACGAGGAGACGATCCGCGCGGCGGATCACATCGTCGATTTTGGCCCGGGCGCGGGGCGGCTGGGCGGGCGCGTGGTGGCGGAAGGCACGATGGCCGATCTCATGGCGACGCCGGAGTCGCGCACGGGAGCGTGGCTGAGCGGACGGGTGCGCACGAAGGTGCCGGAGAAGCGCCGCAAGCCCAAGGGCTGGATCGCCATCCGCGGCGCGGCGAGCCACAACCTGCAGAATCTGGACGTCGATTTGCCGCTCGCCTGCCTCGTGGCGGTGACGGGCGTTTCCGGCGCGGGCAAGTCCACGCTGGTCCACGATATCCTGTTGCCGTCGGCGCACAACGCGCTGCACAAGACGCGGCACCAAGTGGGCAAGCACGGCGCGCTGACGGGACTCGAGCAGCTCGACAAGGTCATTGAGGTGGATCAGCAGCCGATTGGCCGCACGCCGCGCTCCAACCCGGCGACGTACACCAAGCTGTGGGATCTCATTCGCGAGGTTTTTGCCCAGCTGCCGGAGTCCCGCGCCGCAGGGTACGGACCCGGGCGATTTTCGTTCAACGTCAAAGGCGGCCGCTGCGAACATTGCCACGGCGACGGCGTGCTGCAGATCGAGATGCACTTCCTGGCCGACGTCTACGTGCCGTGCGAAATCTGCAAAGGCCGGCGCTTCAATGACGCCACGCTGGCGGTGACATTCAAGGACAAGAACATCGCCGACGTCCTCGAGACGACGGTGGACGAGGCGCTGGAGATGTTCGGCGTGCACGGGCAGATCGCGCGGATTCTCAAGACGCTGCAGGAGGTCGGCTTGGGCTACGTGGCGCTCGGGCAGCCGTCGACCACGCTCTCCGGCGGCGAGGCGCAGCGCATCAAGCTGGCGCGGGAATTGGCGCGTCCGGGCACGGGCAAGACCCTGTACGTGCTCGATGAACCGACGACGGGGCTGCATTTTGACGACGTGGCCAAGTTGATTGAAGTGCTGCAAAAGCTCGTCGCGAAGGGCAACTCCGTGCTGGTGATTGAGCACCATCTGGACTTGATCGCCGTCGCCGATTGGGTCGTGGATCTGGGCCCGGAAGGTGGCGCGGCGGGCGGTTTGCTGGTCGCGGCTGGCACGCCGGAGCAAGTCGCGCGCGTGGCGGGCAGCTACACGGGGCAAGTGTTGGCGCACACGTTGGAGCGGTTGCGCAGCTGATCAGGCGCCCGGCTCGGTATTTGGGTCATCGGCGCAAGAACCCCGCGCGGTGAATTCGCGTAGTTTCACGCCGCTGCCAAGCCGCAGCCGCTGTTTGGGCGGAGTGTGTCGGAGGTTCTCCGAAACACGCCTAACGGGGCTTTTTGCGGGCCTTCACCTGGGCGGCGCGATCGGCCGCAGCCACCGCCGCCCGCGACCACTCGAGCAGCCGGGCATCGTCGCTCATGACGTCGTCCGGAATGGCGTAGAACGGCATCGTCGTGGTCTTGCCGGCGCGCGACGGCATCATGCCCGGCATCCACGGACCGATGCCGTGGGCGGCAAAAGCGCCGGCGTTCTCCGCGTCAGCGCGCAACATGAAGCTGCCTTCCGCGTAGACGGCGAACATGCACGGGCCGAGCCAGAAGCCCGCGCCGCCAAACATGCGCTTGTAGCGAATCGGCCCCAAATCGGCGATGCGCTCCACAAAATCCGCCAAATCGCGCAGGTCCACGGCCATCGGTCACGCTCCGCGCAGGACGCGCAGCGCCAGCGGATCGGTCAGGTCCTCAACGACCCAATCCGCGTCCGTCGCCCGCAGCACGTCCAGCTGAAACGGCCCGGTCGCCACGGCCAAGCACTGCGCGCCAATTGCGCGCGCGGCCAGCACGTCCTTGGGCGTATCGCCAATCACCAGCACCGCGCACTCCTCCAGACGCCGCGCGAGTTGCTGCGCGCCGCGCCGTGCCCCCGCTGCCAGCAGCGCGCCGCGATCCTCGTTGTCGCAGCCAAAGCCGCCAAACGCAAAATGCTGCATCAACCCCATCGCGCCCAGCTTGGTCTCCGCGCCTTGCCGGACGTTGCCGGTCCCCAGCCCGACCGCACTGTCCTGCCGCGCTTGCGCCAGCGCGATCGCCGCCGGCACGCCCGCGAGCACCCGCGCGTCCTGCGCGCCGGCCATCTCCACTTTCAGCCGCTCCAGATACGTCGCGAGCACATGGTCGATCCGCGCGTCGTCGTCCGCGGCCTCAATGACCCGCAGCGCCTTGCGGATGATCGCCCGGTCGGTCATGCCGCCGAGCGAAAAGCTGTCGCACGCGTCCCGACGGCCGTGCACGGCTTCAAAGGCCCAGCCCATGGCGCGCGTGCCCGCTCCGCCGGTTGAGACGAGCGTGCCGTCGATATCGAACAGGAAAATCATCGGTCGTTGCATGCACCCTCGCGGCTGCCAAAGTACCACGCCGCGCTGCCGACGTCAGCACTCCGTCCGCGGCCGAGGCCCTTGTCACCGGTCGCGCATTGTGGTGCGCTTGCCGCCATGAAGCTGCTGCACCTCGCGTTCCTGCCGTTCCTGACCCTGGCCTGCGCCGCGACGCACCCAGCCGCGCGCGACGATCGCCTGACGCCGCCCGAGCAGGCGCTGTTGACCGGGCACGCCGTCGATCCCGCCGCGCTGCGCTGCAACAGCCAGCGCACGTGGAATCCGACCCTGCGCGCTGAAGCCAAAGCGGGCGCACAGGCGATGCTGGCGGATTTGCAGACGCTGGGCGTACCCGTGCCGCCGGAGAAGGCCGACGCGGCCAGGAAGGTGCTCACGGACGCGCTGATGTGGCGGATGGTGCGGGCGACGATTGTCGACGGCGAGCAGAACAACCTGGGCGTGGTGGCGGTGAAAGACGTGACGACGGCGGATGGCCGGCCGCTGCTGCTGTTTCGCAGCGGGTTTACGCCGCAGCCCGGCCGCGCGGATTCGTGCGTGGCGAGCCTCCTTGCCGCAGGCGTGCGCCACGGCGTGAACCTGTACGAAGGGCCGATGCCGACGGCCGATCTTGCCCAGGCCGAACGGCAGGTCTACACGCAGGCGGGCGGCAGTTACTTCAACGTCGCGGACGACACGGAGTTGGCGAGTTGGCGCGATGAACTGCGCGACGATCCGGCGGCGGCGCAAAAGGCGATGACTGCGGTGGCGCGCGTGATCCGCGAAGGCATCCTGCGCCCGGACGGTCATGAACCGCAGGGTCACGTGGCGGTGCATTGCGGCGGCGGGATGCACCGGACCGGCATGGTCGTCGGCGTGCTGGAGCGCTGCTGGAACGGCGCGCCGCGGGAGGTTTGGGAACGCGCCTATCGACGGCACGTGGCGTGGCAAAGCGACGCGCAGCCAGGCGGTTTTGAGCCGGCGAATCTCGCCTTCATCGCTAGCTTTGACTGCGCGCTGCTGCGGAAGAATCGTTAGCGCTTCCAGTCGCCGGGCAATTTGCCGTTGAATCCGCGCCAGAGCCAGCGTACGGTCCCGCCCCTCTGACGGAGTCTCCATGCGCGCATTCCTGTGTTCGGTCCTGCTCATTCTCACCGCGTGCGGTTCGTCGACAAGCAGCGGCGGCGGCTCCGCCAGCTTGGGCATCTCGCCCAAACCCGGCTTGTGGCAAGGCAGCGACCTGTCGTTCCGCCTCGTGGACGGCAAAGTGACCGCGCTCGCGCTCACGCCGCACACCTGCACGGGCGCCAAAAGCTGCAAAGGCAGCCTGTCCGGACCACTGGTCGGCAGCTGGGCTTACGGCACGTCCTTTCGCGCGGTCCCCGCGGCGGGCACCGTCAACGGCAACTTCATCGGGGACACCTCCGTCGCCGGCACGCTGGAACTGCAGACGGGCGCGTGTTGCACCATCACCGCCGCGTGGTCGGCGGTCTGGGTCGGGGACTTGGGCGACGCCAGCAACGGCGACACGTTCGGCGGCGCGGATGCCGGCGGCGGCAGCGAAACGACGGGCGGCGAAACCGCGTGGGGCGGCGCCTCGTTCGGGACGATCCACCCCGGCCCGGCCCAGAACAATCCCTCGCCCGCGGCGTTGAGCTGCCTGGCCAGCGATCAACAGGCCGCGGTCACCCAGCTCAACGAATACCGCAACGCCGTCGGTGCGCCGGTTGTCGACGGCAACTGCGCGCTGGCGCAGGCGTCCAAGGCGCACTGCGATTTCTACGTCGCCCACATCAGCAACTACAACAGCTCCGGCTTGAGCCCGCATGAAGAAGACACCAGCTATGGCGCGGGCTTTACCGGCGTGAACTTTTGGGACCGCGACGCGGCCGCCGGGTTCACGGGCCAGCCGTCGGGCGAGGTCATCGCATTCATCGGCTCGCCCGCGGGCGCGCTGCAGGGCTGGATCGACACCGTCTACCACCGCCTGCCGCTGCTCAGCCCCACGACGCAGCTGATTGGCTATGGCGCCAAGAAGTCGGGCGGGACCGCGTGCGACACCATCGACACGTCAGCGCGCAACGCCGTGAAGACGGATCCGACTATCGTCTGGCCGTGGCCGGGACAGCACAACGTGCCGGCGTCCTGGAATGGCCTGGAAGGCCCGACGCCGCCGTCGCCGCCGGGCGGCTTCCCTTCAGGTCCCGTCGTGACCGCACAATTTTGGAAGACGACGACGGTGACGGCCCATGAACTGACGGACGCCGCGGGCAACGCCGTCGCGCACACGTGGCTGGACTACAAGACCGACGCCAACCTCAAGAACCTGGCGCCAGAGACGGTGGGGCTGTACGCCAACAAGCCGCTCAGCGCCGGCACTTACGCGGTCAAGCTCACGTTGACGGGTGGCGACACGCTGGCGTGGAATTTCACGGTCGGCAAGTAGCTTCAGAAGCAGTCGGCTGGGCAAATCGCCGCGGTGTCGCCGCACGATGCGGAGCAGATGCCATCCCCGCAGGAGCCGCCCGCGCCGGCGAGGCACTTGCCGGCGGAGCAGAGATCGCCGCTTGTGCACAGGTTGCCGTCGTCGCAGGCGAGCCCGTCGGCCATTTGGCTCTTGGTGCACGCGCCGGCGGCGCACCGCGCGTAGCCGCAGTCCAGGCTGTTGTCGCAATCCGTCGCGCCGTAGTTGATGCAGCTGCCGGCATCCGCGCACGTCGCGTTGCCTGACCAGTCGACGCGGACAAGCGGCTGCGAATTCGATTCGCCGGCGAGCACGAGGCTATGCCAGTCCGCGGCCGCGATCGCGAGGGCTCGACCGCCGCTCGTGCCATACGTCTGGCTCCATTGCAGGTTGCCCGTCGCGGAGAGATGCGCGAGGCAGAACTGGCCGTTGCACGCGCCGGCGACGTCCATCGTGCCGTCGTTGCGCAGGTAGATCCCGCGCCCTTCGTCGGGACCGCTGGCGAAGTCGAGCTTGCGGACCCAGGCTTTGGCGCCCTTGCTGTCAAACCGGACGACCGCGATGTCCAGCTTGTTGGCGCCGATGCCGGCGGTGGTGCCAACCGCGATCGCGCCGCCTTCTGGCGTCGATGCTGCGTCGTAGAAAGACGTCGCGCCAATCCCGGCGAAGGCGCCGCTCCACACGATGCCGCCGGCGCTGTTCAAGCTGGCGATGTAGCCGCTGCTGGTTTCTTTGCCGACGCTGGTCGCGCTGCCGACCACGAGGAAGGAACCGCTGGTGAGATCGACCGACGCGTTTTCGCACACGGTGGCCGCTGCCGGATCGCCGAGGTCGATGGCGGTGCCAAGGGAGCCATCGCCGCCGGAGACTTCCTGGATCCAGCACTTGCTGGGGCCGCCGCCCACGGCGCTGTGTGCGCCGACTGCCCAGTAGCCGCCGCCGTTGCGGGGCACCACCGCGTTGAGCACGTCCGGGCTGCCGATGTTGCCGGGCATGGACATCCACACCTTCTGTTGGCTGCCGTCGTAGCGCGCGATCCACGCGTCGGTGTCCGGCACAGTGGTGTTGTGGCCGGCGACCACGTACCCGCCGTCCTGGGTGGCCTGGATGCGGCCGTTGCCGGCGACGACGCCCTTGAACTGCACGAGCGCGTTGGAGGTGCCGCTCAGGCTCCAGTTGCGGAGGCTGAGGATGCCGGTCGCCGTGCCCGACGTGACAAAACCGCTGCCGGTTGCCGCCACAGCGGCGATCGAGCTCGCAGTCGGATCGGCGGTCTGCCAGAGCGCCGGTTTGCCGTTGCCGCAGACGCCCGCGGTGCAGCTTTCGTCGGCTGTGCACATGTCGCCGTCCTCGCACCCCAGTCCGTCCGCGACGTTGGTGTGCTTGCACTTGCCGGCGCAGACGTCCAGCGTGCACGGATTCTTGTCGTCGCAGGACTGCGTCCCGTAGTCAAAACAGACGCCGGAATCGCCGCAGGTCTGGTTGCCAAACAGGTCCGTGTGAATCAGGACGTCGGCGACCGTTGACGCTCCCGTCGCGGCGATGAGCAAGCCGCCGGTGCCCGCTTGCGCGACGCGCGAGGCCTTGTACGCGCCGAGCGACCAATCGCCAATCGGCGCGCTGGACGCGTCAAAACGCCACAGATGGGCGTCTGTGGTGCGGCCGACGACCGCGAAAGTGCCATCTGCGAGCGCGGCGGCGCCATACGCGAAGTCGTCCGTGCCGCTGCCGCCGTCGTCGTCCAGCATACGGCTCCATTCCTGGCCGCCGCTGCTGTTGAACTTGGCAATCCAGATGTCTTCGCTTTTCAAGCCGTAGGCGGCGCCAGCAGCGAAACAGCCGCCGTCGGGCAGTGCCACGATGTCATAGCCGGAGCTCTCGTTGCCGTTGGTGTATTGCCAGTACGTGCTGCCGGTCCCGGGATCGACCTTCACGATGTGCACGGCGCTCGGCATTCCCGACTGCGCGACGCTGTTGCCGATGATGTAGACCGATCCGTCCGTGGCGAGGGCGGCCGACGTTGCGGTGTCGTGGTTGCCGATGCCGTTGCTGCCGAACGAGCCAAACTCCCACGAACTGCCATTTTGGGAGAGGTCGGCGAGCAACGGGACAAGCCAGAATTGCCGCCCGGCGGACAACGTTTTTCCGGTCGAACCGACGGCGTAGAAGCCGGACCCGCCGTTGGCCAGCACCGTGCGGAATTCGCTGTTGTTGCCAGCGCCGTAGGTGGAGCCGGTGCCGGTCGCATTGCCCGCCGCGTCAAGCCGCCAAATCCAGCCGGCATCCCCAAGGCCGTCGCGCCCAGCGATGAGCACGCCGCCCGCGCCGTCCAGGGCCGCGCGGCTCTCAAAGACTTCCTGACCTTCCAGCGAGACTTTGCCCCATACGGCAGCGCCGGTGGCGTCGCGTTTTTCCACGTAAGCGTGATTGGCGGAGGTGTTGTTCACCTGCGAGACCGTCACGCTCTCGTCGCCCCACGGCAGGACGGCCTGGCCAAACGTGGCCTTGCCGGGGAACGCGCCGAGGACGGGCTGACCCGGAACGCAGGTCTTGCCAGCGCACGCGTCGGCGTAGGTGCAGGCGGAACCGTCCGTGCATGCGGAGCCGTCCGCCCGCACCGTGTGCACACACGCGCTCGTGGTGCAGCTGTCGAGTTGGCACGAATTGCCCGTGTTGCACGTGCTCGGCGTCATCCCGGCGCAATTGCCCGACGCCGTGCAGGTGCTGTTGAGAAAGGCGTCCATGCGCCAGACGCCGAGCGAGCCCATGCCGCCAGCCGGGTTCAGGTAGAAGCTGGTGAACGCGACGCGGTCTTTCGGTGACACGGCGATCGCGACGGTGTTGCCCGGCCCGGGGCCCGCGGCGATCGGCGTGCTCGCGACGACGTTGCCCTGCGGGTCGACGCGACGAACGACCATCGGCGTCGCAGCGATCGACACGAGGATGCTGCCGTCGCTTGTTGCGGCCATGCCCGCTGACCCGGTGGCGCCGGGGAGGATGCCTGTGGCGAAGGTGTCGGTCTGCTTGAGCAGGCCGTCGGGTCCGAACCGCAGGATCCGCATGGTGTCGGTCGCACTGCCAACCGCGCAGCCGCCGTCGGGCAGGAGCGTCGGCGCGGTGAGATTGCCGGCGATGCCGGAGCCCGCGGGCGGCGTGTAGTCATACCGCCACAGCTTTTCACCCCACGGCGAGAATTTGGCGACAAACGCCTGGTTCATGTTGCCCGACTGGGTGCTGCCGGTGAAGTAAACGCCGCCGTCAGGCGCGAGGACCGGGCCGCGCAATTGGTACATGTTGGCGAGCGGGTGCATGCCGTAGACCTGGCCGTCGCTGCCGACCTGCGTCAAATAGCCCTGCATGCCGTCGCTGCCGAGGAGGACGTAGCCATTTTTCGCCGTTTCGACGCCGCCGACGAACGTCATCATGTTGCTGGCCTTGAGATCCAGCGTCAGGTTGGCCGTCTCCGTGCCATCGGGGGCGATGCGGCGCATCCAGCCGGTCGACGTCATCGAGCTGTAGCCAAACCCGAGGGTGTTGCCGTTGCTGTCGACGAACATCGAGCCGCCGTAGTAGCCGGGGTAGGATTTTGTCCATTTCTGCTTGCCCGTCGCGCTGTAGGCGACGAGCGCGAAGCCCATCGGCGAGGACGTCGTCGTGGCGATGACCCACGCGCCATCGGGCAACGCGGCGATCTGGGTGCCTTCGCCGAACGCCGAATCCGCGTTGAAGCCGAGGACGTCCGCGCCGCCGTTGCAGCTACCGGAGTTGCATGCGCCGCCCGCATGGCACGCGTTGCCGTCCGCGCACGGCGTCGCGACAAAGTCGTAGGGGTGGCTGCAGCCGCCCAAGTCACACTCGTCGGAGGTGCAGCTGTTGGCGTCGCTGCAGGTGGTGAACGCCATGTCGACGCAGCCGCCGGAGCTGGCGCAATCGGCGTTGCCAAAGTGGTCGATGCGGCGCGCGTGTACGACCGATCCGCCGGCGCTGACGAACGCGACGGTGCCGTCCACGAGCCCGGTCATCCGCGGCATGCCGCCATCCGTCGAGGTGTGCGTCCACAGCGGCGTGCCGTCGGTGTCCAGCACGCTGGTCAGGACTGCGCCAGCGTCACGGGACGCGATCATCCAGCGCCCATCGGTCAACGCCGCGGCGCCGGTGCCCACGTTGTTCGCGCCCTTGGCGGCGTCGATGTGGCTCCACAAGACCTTGCCCGTGCCGTCGAGGCGCACGTACAAAAGCGCCATCAGGCCGTCGCCCAGGACGTCGACCTCGCCGATGGCCAATACCCCGCCATCTTTGGCCGGCGCGACCACGTTGAAGCGCCCCGTGCCGGCGCAGGGAAAGTTGTAGTTCCACAGGTTGGAGGCGCTGGGATTGGAGGGACCTGCCGTGACCTTCATCAAGAAAGGCCCAGAGTTGGCAGACGTGCTGGCGATGCCGCCGACGACGAAGTTGCCATCGCTGGTCACGGTTGCGGTGTAGAGCGCGTCGAGCGTGGCGCCGCCGCCCTTGGTGTTGAGTGTGACCGCGCCGGCTGCGTCGAGGTCGACAAACCAGGCGTCGCCGGGATCGCCAGGGCCTCCCTGAATCCGGCCATACGCGTGGTAGCCCCCTGCGGGGTCGGCGAGGACGGCGTCCAGTTCGCCCGTGGCACCGCTGGCGACGGTGGTCGTGGCGAGGCCCGCGCCCGTGCTGCTGTAGAGGTTGACGAAGCCGTCATTGCCCAGGCCGCCGACGACGGCCACATCGCCGTTGGCAGCGACCGCAACGCCCGCGCGAATCGGCGACGCGCTGATAGTGGCTGTCCAGTCGACCGCGCCGCCCTTGTTCCAGGCCCGCACCGCGAGGGACTTGTTCGTGCGCGTCACGGTGACAAAGCCACCCGTCGGGCGCGCAGCCACAGCGACGGCGTCCTGATCGGTGTTGAGGGTCGACTGCCACAACCGCAGCAAGCCGGCGCACGTGCCGCTCGCGCAGCTGTCGTCGGAGGTGCAGCTGTTGGCGTCGTCGCACGTCGCCGTCGCGTCGAGCTTGTGCCCACAGCCCGTGAGCGTGCTGCAGCTGTCGATCGTGCACGGATCGCTGTCCTTGCAGTCGATCGCCGTGCCCGCGCATGTCCCGCTCGTGCACGTGTCACCGCTGGTGCACGCGTCTTCGTCGTCGCACGGCATGGCGGAGAGCGCGACGCTGACGCAGCCGACCGCTGGATCGCAGGAGTCGCCGGTGCACGCCTTGCCGTCGTCGCAGCCCACCGCGATGTGGGTACAGCCGGTCGCGGCGGCGCAGGCGTCGACCGTGCACTTGTTGCCGTCGTCGCAGTTGAGCGCCGTGTGCATGCAGCCGGTCGGGTCCTGGCACAAGTCGATGGAACAGGCGTCGTTGTCGGTGCACACGGCGGTCACGTCGATGGGTGTGTGGACGCAGCCAAGCGCCGCATCACACGCGTCAGCGGTGCAGAATTTATCGTCGGCGCACGCGGCGGCGGTCTTGACCACGTGTACGCAGCCCGTTCCTTCCACGCAGCTGTCGGTTGTGCACGCGTCGCCGTCGGAGCAGTCGCCAAGCGCCGCGCAGTTCGTTCCGGCGTCGATCTCAACGGCAGCGTCCGCGTCCGCCGTTGCGTCCGAGTCGGCGCCAGAATCCGCGGAATCGCCGTCGCCCGCATCGGCCGTCGCGGCGTCGACGGTGTCCGTGCCGATCCCCTCACCGTCTGGCGCATCCGTCGACACGTCCGCGTCGCCCGTCACTTCAGAAACCGCTACGTCGTCCGTTGCGGTCGTGTCGGCATCGGCATCGACAGGTGCCGCCGCGTCGTCGCGATCCGCATTGGTGGCGAAAAGGAATTTCTCCACGCCGGGCACTTCGGCGCAGCCGGCCAAGCCCGCGCACACGAGCGCCATTGTCAGCCACACCCGCCACGCCATCCCGTTCATCGCCTGCGCACGCCACCGGAATCGCATTTAGTCCTCGCCCGCGCGCGTGCCCGTGGGCATCAGTCCCGCATGTTTTGGTTCAGAAGCGCCACACAAGCATCGCCCCGCCGGGCTGCGGGAGCACGACCGCCGCACGCACGGGCGTCCGCACCAGGAGCCAGGAACCCACGCCTGCTGCCACCAAGCCAGCGCCGGCAAGACCCGCCGCCACGCCCATGCGCGTGTTGATGCTCGAGGCCATCGACACGGCTTCCTCGTGCGTCACGCCATTGATCAGGCCGCCGGCATTCAGCTCGGCCAGGTCATTCTTCAGCACCTTGTTGTCAGAAACCGCACCCATGTAGACGACGAGCCCGACGACCGCGAGCGCGCCGCCCGTCCCGACGAGCGCCCATCCCGGCCAGCGCGCTGGCTCCGTCGCTGGCGTCTGAACGCCGAGCGGCGGCTGCACCGAATCGGGTTGCGGCGCGGGCGTCCATTCCACCTTCGGCTCCGGCTTGGGCTCCGCCTTCAAGTCCGGCTTTGGCTCTGGCTTTGGCTCTGGCTTGAATTCCGGCTGCGGCTGGGCCACCACCGCGGGATTCAACTTGCGGCGGATGGAATCCAACCGCGCCTGCGCTTGGCTGCGTTCAGCCGCGCCAGGTGGCGCGTTGGCGAGGTACGCCTCAAACCGCGTCTGCGCGGAAGCCAAATCGCCGGCCTGCTGCTCTGCCACCGCCGCGTGAAACAGCAAGTCGTCGCGCGTCGGCGCCAACTTGTACGCGTCCAGATAGAGGCTGGCCGCCAGCTTCGGATCGTCGCGCTGGGCCTTTTCTGCGTCGGCGGCGAGCGCGACGGCCTTGGAGCGCTCGATCTCGGCCAGATACTCGCGGGCGCGTTTCTGCCGTTCGGGGTCAGCATTGGCCGCGGTCAGGAACTGCTGGTAGGAATCCTTGGCCTGCTCCGTGCGGCCGGCGAGGTGCTGGCTGCGCGCCGCGCCGTACAGAAATGCACTGTTGGCATCGGTGCGCCAGGCGTTGAGGTAGAGGTCCGCCGCGCGCGCATAGTCGCCTGTTTCAAAGGCCTTGCCCGCCTTGCCCGCCATCGCTTCCGCGACCTTGGCCTTGTCAACTGCCAGCGCCGGCAAGCTGACCGAGGCGCACAGCAGGACCAACAACAGGCCAAGCCAACGGCCCGCGAGGCGCGCGGACGGCCGGTAGTGCGACCCCATTTCGCCCACGATTCGCGACATCCACGCACTCATCCCGTCTGCAATTGAATTACCGGAGGACTGCCACTTCGTCAAGTCAGAAACCGGACTTCGCCATCAGTCGAGCGGCGTGTCGAGCAGGACGCCGTCGGAAATTCGCACGAATTGGAGCAGGCCCGCGCCTTCGTCGACAACGTAAAGCGTGTTGAGCAGCGGGCCGCTGGCCATTGCCACCGGATTGGCGCCCGCTGCCGTCGTCCGCACCAACTGGGCCGAGGTGACGCCGTAAATCCATTCCGCACCGCGGATGCTGGGTACGAGGTTGACGATGCGGTTGCCCGTGGCGTCGTACGTCGAGGAATCACAACCTGGCGAAAGCGTCGCTGAAAACGCCGGATGCTGCAGTTGCGTCACCCGCCAAATCGCCGGATCGAGTGTCTCGCCCGCGTACGGGCACGCCAGCACGTCCGCGACCGTCTTGCCGGGCTGCAGCGTCGTTTCCTGCACGCGCGACGCGCCTGCATCGCCCGCGGGCAGCGCTGCGCATTCGCCATCGATGGACAGGCGCGTGGAGAGAATCCCCGTCCGCGAACCGCGCACCAGCCACGTGCCCGCGCGCAGCGTCCAGGACGTGCCGCCATCCGCAACGCATGTCGCCAGCGCCGCCGTCCACGGCGTCTGCGCCTTGGGGTCGTAGGAGAGCTGATTGTCAAACGTCACCGGCACGTCGAGCACACCAGACTTCGCATCAAATTCAAGGCGATCCGCGTGCACAGCGGTCACCGTGAAATTGTACGTGCCGCCGCCCTGACAGCCGGCCGTGTTGGCGATCTGCAGTTGCAGCAAGTCGCCCGGCAGCGCGCCGAGGCCGCAAAAGTCCGCCGTCGCATCGTGCAGCACGCCATCGGCGATCAGCCGCGCGTGCGTGCCCACGGCGCCAGGCAACAGCCCTTCGCGCGTGAAGCGCCAAGTCTCCGCGCGCTGTTCGGCATAATTCGTGCTCGGCGCGAGGCCGTAATAGATCGTGTTGTTGTTCACGTCAGTCGACAGGCTCGAGCCAAATGCGGCGAAACGCGTCGGAATCGTCGTCGGCAGATCCAGCGCCGCGCCGGGGATCAGCAACAGCGGGCGGCCCGTCGTCAGCGTCGGCGTCACGTCGGTGGCAACCTGCACCAGGTCCACGGACACCTTCTGGTCGTCGCCAAATGCATAGAACTGCAGAAATTCCACGCCGACCTGCGCCAAGCCCAACGCCATGAACGGCATGAACTGCGCGTTGGACTGATCGCCGTGGACGATGGTGTCGATGATCTGGCTTGCGGCCAGCGACAGCGGCAAGTCCGGAAGCGTCAGGCCCACCACACCGTCGCGGAGGTCGAGCCGGCTCGCCCGCAGGTACGGCGAAGTCTGCCCCGGGACGGGCTGCAGCAGCTTATTCGTCGCGGCGTCGATGATGAGCACCGCGCGGCGCGTGCGGTCGGCGATGACAACGAAACGGCCGTCAAACGTCGCAGCGACCGTGGTGCGCAATGCCGTGGCGTTGCTGATTTCCGCCAAGGCATTGCGGTTGTAGCAGTCGCCGTCGTCGAGGTCGGTCTTGCCGTCCCCGTCGTCGTCGATGCCATTGGCGCACGCGGGCGGGCCTTCCGTGGCGTTGCCGGGGATGCTGCAGTCGCTGTCCGCGGCGTCCGTCTTGCCGTCGCCGTCGTTGTCGATTCCGTCGCTGCAGAAGTTCACGCCCGGATTGACGCCCAGGCCGCTGCTGAGAATCTTGCAGCCGAGCGTGCCGACGCTGCACAACGCCTGCTCGCTCCATTCGCTGCTGTCGCCCCAGCCGGTGCAGCCGGGGTCGCCGCCGCCAACGGCGTAATCGGTCAGGCCGTCGCCGTCGTCGTCGATGCCGTTGCGGCAGGCGTCCGTGCCGGCGGTGGGGAGGGGCGTCGCGCAGCCCGCATCCTTGCCGTCGGTGGCGCCGTCGCCGTCGTCATCCACGCCGTTGTTGCAGAGCGCGCCCAACTCCGGATTGCCTTCAAACACGTCGTTCGGGCCATCGCAGCCGCTGTCGTCGCGGTCGGTCTTGCCGTCGCCGTCGTCGTCCAGGCCGTTGCGGCATTGCGCGACGAGGCCGATGTGTTGGACGTCGCCAAGCGCGGGATCCAGCACGGAGACAAAGCCCGTAGCCAGATGGCCGATGTAGATCCGCTGGCTGAAAGTCGACCACGTGAGGTTCGCGGGCGAGCCGCCGATCGCGATGGCCTTGGGCATGAGCGTCTTGCCGCCCGCGGTCTTGGCGAAGTTGCTGAGCGCGAGCCACCACACCTTGCCGTTCGCCGGATCGGCCATGTAGAGCCGCGGCTCGGGCGTCTGGACGATGAGCATGTCCTGCGCGGCGACGCCGACGTCCTGCCAGTCCACAACGCTGAATTTGTAGCCGCCCAAGCCCTTCAGGTCGACGCGCACAACCCAGCCGAGCAGCGGAATCGCAACATAGCCTTGGCCGTTGAGCGCATCCATCGCGATCGCGCCGGGCAGACCGGGCATGTGCAGCGGCGTGAATCCGGGCGTTGACTCATCGACGTCCAGCCAGGTGCGCTGGGACGGCATGGCGGCGGCGACGCTGTCGAGACCGCTGACCAGCGCGCGCATGTTGTCGTCGACGCAGTTCGGGTCGTCGAGCGCAATCGGCGTGCCATCCGCGCTCAGGCAGACGACGCCGATGGCGTGGGGCGTGGCGGTGCCGCGGCGAACCGGGACGGTGGGCGTCGCGCAGGCGCTGATGAGCGCGCAGGCGAGGAGGAGCGCGAGCGAACGGCTCATGGCGTGCCTCCGATGCCAACATGGACGATGTGATCGGCGACGTTCAAGTTGGGAGCCCCGGCGCCGATCGGCACGACGACGATGTGATGCTCGGAGACCGGCGGCACGGAAAAGAGCGCGGCATAGAGCTGCCAACCGCGGGTTGGCACGTTGACGGCGGCGAGGGCGAACGGCGAGCCGCGGACGATGGTCGCGTCGACGCCGGGCTCGTGGATGCCGAGGCGCATCGGAATGCGGGCGATGGACGTCCGCTCGACCGGATCGACGACCCAAATCGAACTGTCACCATAGCAGCTGACGTACACGAGATCCCGACCGCCTGGACCCGTCGGCGCAACGGCGAGCGCGGACGGCTGGTTGCCGATGACGATGGTGTCGACAAGCCGGTTGTTCGGCACGCCGGACGCATCCGGCACGACGTCGAGGATGTTGAGCGCCGCGGGGCTGCGCCAGGCCACGTACAGTCGGCTGTAATCGCTGGAGAACGCCATGCCGCGGCCGTAGTCGGCGACGGATGAGGCGGGAAGCACGATGGACGGCTCCTGCGCGATCAGCCAAGGCTTGTCGACGCTCGGACCCGGATCGATCCGGTAGGTCTGGATCGCCGCGGCGCGCGTTGTGGTGACGTAGGCGCGCTGCGAAAGCTTGGAAATCACGATGGAGTTGAGGCCAGCCGGCATGGACACGACGTCGAGCGCCCGCAGGTTGATCGGCTGCTCTTTTGGATCGTAGTCGAACAGCGAGAGCTGGCCGTTGTTGGCGGCGGCGATGTGGACACGGCGGCGGCCGTCGGGACCGTCGGACAGCGCGACGGCGATCGGATCGTCGCCGACCGGGTAGACGCCCGTCGTCGCGGCGATGCGGTGGTTGTCGCCGCAAATGCCGGTGAGGGCGTCGGCGTTGCAGTCCATCGTCGTGGGCGTGGCGTGGCCAACGTCAAGGACGGACAATGAATCGTCGTCGCGCGCCGGCACCAGCAGGTGAAACGCCACGGTCGAGGTCGCATCGGCGACGGGATCGAGGGCAAATGCCCCGCCGAAACTTGGGACTTCCGTCGCGATCGCCGCGCCCTGGTTATCGACAAGGAAGCGGTCGGTCGCGGTGTCGATCGTGCGCATGCGGCCGGCGCGGTACTGGCGGTCAAAATTGGTGCCGAGCGCGAAGACCTGCTTCCCTGACGGATCCGCGACGAGCGCGATCGGGTAACGCAGGCCGGCGCCAGAATCCGCCGGCAGGCCAATGTTGTTGTCACACGCCGCAACCGACGCGGCGAGGGCGAGGCAGAGCAAGGGCAGTCGGGTCGCGGCTGGAGTCTTCAAAATCACGCCTGAATCCTTGCGAAGTCGGCCAACTGGGCAAACAGGCTGGCACAACCACGCAGCAACGCCAACCGGTTGTGCCGCACCGCGACGTCGTCCGCCATGACCATCACGTCGTCGAAGAAGCCGTCGACGGCCGGTTTCACTTCGACCAATCGACTGCACGCTGCCGGGTAGTCGCCCGCGGCGATCGCCTGCAGCACCTGCGCGCCAGTCGCCTGCATCGCGTCAAACAGCCGTTGTTCAGCGGGCAGCGCAAAAAGCGCGGGCTGGACGGCAAAGTCCACCGGCACTTCCGCGCCATTCTTGCGGACGATGTTGGCGATGCGCTTGAAGGCCGCCGCCAGCGGCGCAAAACCGTCGCCTTGGCGCAACGCGTCCAGCGCCTGAAGGCGCGGCAACACGGTCCGCACGTCATCAAAACCTGCGTCCAGAACAGCTTCCACCAAGTCGGTCGGAAAGTCCTGGACGTGCATCGCGAGGAGTCGGGCGCGCATGAACGCCATCAACTCTGTCACCCGTGTCTGGTCGTAAGCCAGCGCATGCTCGGGCCGGGCATCAACCAGATCGACTGACTGGTCGAGGAGTGAGACCAAGGAGAGTCCGGCGGGCAATGAGTTGAGAATGCGCAAGATCCCCAAAGCCGCTCGGCGCAGGCCGTATTGATCCTGGCTGCCTGTGGGCTGAAGTCCCAACGAGAAGCAGCAGGAGAGCGTATCCAGCTTGTCCGAAAGCGAAACAATTGCGCCAATATGGCTCGAAGGCACGGCATCGCCAGCAAACCGTGGCTGGTAGTGCTCCGCGATGGCCAGCACGACTTCGGCCGCCTCGCCATCCCGCCGCGCGTAGTCGGCACCAATGAGTCCTTGCAGTTCGGGGAACTCAAAGACGACTTTGGTCGACAGGTCAGCCTTGCATAGTTCTACCGCCCGCTGAACCTCAAAGACCCGATCGCGAGCCACCCAACCGGTCATCGCGCGCGCGAGTTCCTTCATGCGCATGACCTTGTCAGCCATTGTCGGCGCACTCAGATTCTGGATGTACAGCCGATTCTGCAGCAGCAGCACTTTGTCGGCCAGCGGCGTCTTGGTATCTTCCTGCACAAAGAAACGCGCATCCGCCAGCCGGGACGACACGACGCGGGTATTGCCCTTCGCCACATTCGCGCGGCTCGCCTCGGACAGCGTGTTGGCCACCGCGATGAAATTCGGCAACAGCGCGCCGTCCGGACCTGCCAGCGTGAACAGCTTCTGGTTTTCGCGCAGCGTCGTGCGGATCACCGGCGCCGGAATCGCCAGGAAGTCCGCGGAGAAGCTGCCGAGCAGCGGCGCCGGCCATTCGACCAGCTGCACAACCGTCTCCAGCGTCTGCTGGTCTTCATGCCACGTGCCGTTCGCTTCCGCCGCCAGCTGGGCAATCCCGCGCAGGATGACCTGCCGCCGCTCCGCCGGATCGACCATGACCTTGGCCTGCCACAGCGCAGACTTGTAGCCCGCGAGGTCAGACGGCACTTCGACCGGCTCATTGTGGTAGAAACGATGGCCGCCGCTCATCTTGCCGGTCTTCACGCCGGCAAATTCGGCGTCGATCACGGTATCGCCGAGGAGCGCGACAATCCAGTGAATCGGCCGGGCAAACGTCTCCGGTCGCGCCCCCCAGCGCATGCGCTTGGGAAACGGCAGCGTGCGCAGGATCTCCGCCAGCTTGTCGCCGATCAGCTGCACCGTGGCGACGCCCTGCACTTGCTTGCGCGCCGCGACGTAGACGCCCTTGGGCGTTTCCAACTCGTACAGCGCCGCGATGTCGACGCCCTGGCCCTTGGCAAAACCCAGCGCGGCTTGGGTCCACTGACCCGCGGCGTCCTTGGCGGCGCGAATCGGCGGCCCCGTCAGCAGTTCCTCGCGATTGGGCTGCTCGAGCGCGACGTCCGCGATGTGCACGGTCAGGCGCCGCGGCGTGCCGAGCCATTGGGCCACGCCATGCGCCACGCCGGCGCCATCCAGCAGCGTTGCGATCGCCTGCAGGAGGGCTTCCGCGCCCGGACCGACAACGCCAGCCGGAATCTCTTCGCAGCCGATTTCAATCAGCAGGGGCTGGGTGTTCATGACCGCACCTCAACGCCTTTGCCGGACTCAACGCCTTTGCCGGACTCAACGCCTTTGCCAGATTTCTTGGCAGCTTTCTCCGCAGCCAGCGCTTCCAGGCGCGCGCGTTCCACGAGCCAGCGGGTGCGCTCTTCCGGCGAACACAGCGGCAGTTCAAGCCGATACCGCAGCGCCTCGTAGCCCTGCGCCACCGTGCGCGCGAGACCGCGAACCCGACCGATGTACTTCTGCCGCTCGCTCACGGAAATCGCGCCGCGCGCGTCGAGCACGTTGAACGCGTGGCTCGCCTTCATCACGTAGTCGTACGCCGGGAGCACCAGGTTGTTCTGGCACAGCAGGATCGCCTGCTTCTCAAACTCGTTGAACAGCGTCAGGTGCAAATCGACGCTGGCAAACTCAAAGTTGTGCGCGCTGAACTGCCGCTCGTCTTCCAGATGCACTTCGCCGTACTTCACCGGCCGGCCGTCAGGCGCGATCGTCCAGATCATGTCGTAGACGTTCTCAACGCCCTGCACGCACATGCACAAGCGCTCGAGGCCGTACGTCAATTCCGCCGCCACCAGGGGCAGATCGAGGCCGCCACACTGCTGGAAATACGTGAACTGCGAGACTTCCTGCCCGTCCAGCCAGACTTCCCAGCCCAGCCCCCAAGCGCCCAGCGTCGGCGATTCCCAATCGTCCTCGACGAAGCGGATATCGTGGGCCAGCGGATCGATGCCAATCTCGCGCAGGCTGTCGAGGTAGTCGTTCTGCGGATCGGGCGGCGACGGCTTGAGGATCACCTGAAACTGGTAGTAGTGCTGCAGGCGGTTGGGGTTCTCGCCATAACGGCCATCGGTCGGCCGCCGGGACGGCTCCACGTACGCCGCGCTCCACGGCTCAGGACCGAGCGCGCGCAGGAACGTCGCGGGGTTGAACGTGCCCGCGCCCTTTTCCACGTCGTATGGCTGCACCACAAGGCAGCCGCGGCTGGCCCAGTAGCTCTGGAGGCGGAGAATCAATTCCTGAAACGTAGCAGCGGGTTTGCTCATGACTCGCAATCGGGCCATCGGGCCGGGGGCGCAAAGACTAGCACGCTGTACGCTGATCGGCCAAGCCGGACGGCGTCAGGCAAGGACAGGCATCCGGCAGGGCCCGAACCGCGGTCCTACTTGCACTGACCGACGGCCGTGCAAACGGAGCCGCTGGCGAGGCCACAGCAGACTTCCGTCGCCGCGCAATCCGCCTTGGTCTTGCACGGCGTCGGCGCGGGCGGAGCGCAGTCGGCTGGGCAATTGGCCGCGGTCTCTTGCGGCGCGGTGCACGCACCGTCACCACACGCCGTCGGCGCGCCGCCGCACAGCGTCGTGAAATCCTTGCAGCAATCGCCATTTTGCGCGCACTGGTTGTCGCACTGGCAGGAGCCGGCGACGTTGCTGTAGTTGCCGCAGTTGCCCTGGCAGGTCGTCTGCGCCGTACCGGTGCCACCGCCGCCACCGCCGCCGCCGAAGCAACCGGAGGACTGGCCGCACTGGAACAGTCCGCCAACCGCGCCGCCCATGCCGCCGCCCTGCATGCACTGTTGCGGGTTGTTCTGGTTGTTGTTCACGCAGTCGACGACCTTCACGCACGTCGGATCCGCCTGGCAGGTCTTGTACTCCGTCGCGCACGACTTCTGGAGGCAGGTCTCCTGCGGATCGGTCGGCGTCTTGCAGTCGGCCGGGCAGGTCAGCACCAATTCGCCGGGATCGCAGACGCCGTTGCCGCAGTTGGCCAAGCCACCGCCGCCACCGCCGCCGCCGCCCGTGCAGCCGGAGCCCTGAATGCACTGGTTCAACGCCATCTGGTTCTTGTTCATGCCGCACTGCTGCTGCGAGCCACCGGTGTTCATGCAATCGACGACCTTGACGCACGCCGCATCCGCGCTGCACGCCGTGTACTCGCCCGGGCATGCCTTGTGGTAGCAGGCTTCCGTCGGCGTCTGGGGCTGCGTGCAGTCCTTCGGGCAGGTCAGCATGGTCTCGCCCTGATCGCACGTGCCGTCGCCGCAGGTCGCAGTCGTGCCACCGCCGCCGCCCCCGCCGCCGCCGCCATTGCAGCCGGACTGCTGCACGCACGTCGTCAGGCCCTGCACTTCCTGGCCGACCTGCTGGGAGGTCACGCACTCATTGCCGCCACCGGCGTTGAAGCATTTCACCGCGGCCACGCACGCTGCGTCAGCCGTACAGGCGTCATACTCTTTCGGGCACGCCTTGTGCTTGCACGTTTCCGCTGCGCTCGCGGGCGCTTTGCAGTCGGCCGCGCAGAGCAACATCGTCTCGTCCGGGCCTTCGCAGATGCCGTTGCCGCAGACCGCGGGGCCGCCAGCGGCGTCCGGTCCAACAACGGTCGCGCAATCGGCGGGACACGTCGTTGACGTCTCCGTCGGACCTTCGCATTTGCCGTTGCCGCAGACGAACGACACCACCGCGTCAGACGTCGCGATGCCGTCACCGGTGCCGATGCTCGTGTCCGCGCCGCTCAGTGCGCCATCGTTGCCGGAAGTGGAATCGTCACTGCCCACGGACTGACTGCCGACAACCGCGGCGTCCGAGCCACACGCAGTCGTGCCCAAGGCGAGCGCTGCGAGGATCGCGATCGCCGCACGGCTGCTGTTTCCCACCAGAATATTGACGTTGCGCATGTGACTCGTCTCCAAGATTGCCTGAGCTTGCCCATTTTTGGACGCGGCAGCCGCGGATTCCCGCGCCAGACTGCGCCGATAGTTGTACCTGCCGCGCAGCGACTTTGCCAGTACTGATTGGTGCGGCTCCCCTTGACGTGTACATCTACTGTCCTACCTTGCGCCGTGCCTTGGTCAGCGATAAAGCTGGCTGTGGGCCTAAGAACTCAATTTGATTGAGGAGTCCTGATCGGCGTGGTTTAGCGCGTCCCTGACACAGCCGCCGCGTCGTTTGCATCCTTCTCAATTTCCCGGTCAATCTTCGTCATTCCAGCTACATCAAGGAGCCACTATGAGCATTCGCCCCCTCTACGACAACGTCCTCGTCAAACGCGCTGAAGCCGAAGAACGCACCTCCGGCGGTCTGTTCCTCCCGAGCGCCGCGCAGGAGAAGCAGGTGTACGGTGAAGTCAAAGCCGTCGGCAAAGGCAAAGTCCTCAAGGACGGCAGCCTGCGCGCGCCCACCGTCAAGGTTGGCGACAAGGTTCTGCTCGCCAAATGGGGCGGCAATGAAATCAAGCACGAAGGCGAAGAGTACCTGATTCTCAAGGAATCCGAGCTGCTGGCCATCATCAACTGAACCGCCGCCGGCCTGTGAACGGGCCGCCCTGTTTGCGCACTTCCCGAAGGAGTTTCCATGTCTGCCAAGTCGATTTTCTACAGTTCTGAAGCCCGCAACGCGATCCTGGATGGCGTCAACATCCTCGCCAACACCGTGAAAGTGACCCTCGGCCCCAAGGGCCGCAACGTCGTGATCGATCGCAGCTTTGGCTCGCCGCTCATCACCAAGGACGGCGTCACCGTGGCCAAGGAGATCGAGGTCGAAGACCACTTCGCCAACCTCGGCGTCATGATGATCAAGGAAGCGGCCAGCAAGACCAACGATCTGGCGGGCGACGGCACGACGACGGCGACTGTGCTGGCGCAAGCGCTGGTGCTGGAAGGCGCGAAGCTGGTAGCTGCGGGCGTCAACCCGATGGCGATCAAGCGCGGCATTGAAGCGGGCGTGATTGCGGTGACGGAAGAGCTGTTGAAGCTCTCCAAGGACATCGACGGCAACAAGGATCTGGAGCGCGTGGCGGTCATCAGCGCCAACGGCGACGAGGAAGTCGGCAAGATCATCGCGGAAGCGATGGAGAAAGTCGGCAAAGACGGCGTCATCACGGTGGAAGAAGGCCGCGGCATCGAGACGCAGCTGGAGACCGTTGAGGGCATGCAGTTTGATCGCGGCTACATCTCGCCGTACTTCGTGACGGACCAGGATCGCATGGAGGCGCACATCGACAACGCGTTCATCCTGATCCACGAGAAGAAGATCTCCAGCCTGCGCGATCTGATTCCGTTGCTGGAACAGCTGCGTCAGGCCAATGGCACGCTGCTCATCATCGCGGAAGACGTGGATGGCGAAGCGCTGACCGGCCTCGTGTACAACAAGCTGCGCGGCCAGCTGAACGTGGTTGCAGTCAAGGCGCCGGGCTTCGGCGATCGCCGCAAGGCCATGTTGCAGGACATCGCGACGCTGTGCGGCACCAGCGCGTTTTCGGAAGAGATCGGCGAGAAGCTGGAGCTCATCAAGCTCACGCAGCTCGGCCGCGCCAAGAGCGTCAAGATCCTCAAGGACAAGACGATCATCGTGGGCGGCGCCGGCAAGAAGTCGGAAGTCGAAGCGCGCGTTGCGACGATTCGCCGCGAGATCGAGACGACCAAGTCGGACTGGGATCGCGAGAAGCTGGAAGAGCGTCTGGCCAAGCTCGCCGCGGGCGTGGCGGTTGTGCGCATCGGCGCGGCGACGGAAGTGGAAATGAAAGAGCGCAAGGCGCGCGTGGAAGATGCGCTGCACGCGGTGCGCGCGGCGGTGGCGGAAGGCGTGGTTCCCGGTGGCGGCGTTGCGCTGCTGCGGGCGAGCGCGGCGCTGGACGCGATCAAGTTCGGCGACGAACGCGACCACGGCGTCAAAGTGCTCCGTCGCGCGTGCGAGGAGCCGCTGCGGCAGATCTCCGAGAACGCGGGCGAAGAAGGCTCGGTCAAGGTTGAAGAAGTGCGCGCGCAGAAGGGTTCCTTCGGCTTCAACGCCGGCACGGGCCAGATGGGCGATCTCGTCGCGATGGGCGTCATCGACCCGACGAAGGTCGTGCGCGTTGCGCTGCAGAACGCCGCGTCGGTGGCCACGATGCTGCTGACGACCGAGTGCGCGATTGTGGATGCGGTCAAAGAGGGCAACTAGCCCGTCGCCCGATTCAGAGTCCATCCAGCCAGGCAGGTGATGTCGTGTCGACAAGCCAGAGCAAGCACGCCCAGTCCACGGAGTTCGACGCGCAGTCGGACTCCGTGGATGAGGGATTTGAGGCCGTTCCGCCCGTGGCGGCTGCGGAAGATCCGTACATCACCAGCCTGAAGCGGGAGATCGCTGAACGCGATGCCCGGCTGACGGAGATGGACGAGAAAGTGCGGTACTACGCGCAGTCCGTCGACAAGGTGCGCACGGAGTACCAAGCGTCGCGTGAGCGGATGCAGCGCGAGAACGAGCGGAATGCCGCGCGCGAGAAGGTCAAGCTGGTCAGCGGCCTCCTCGGTGTGCTCGATTCGCTGGATCGTTCGCTGGAGAGCGCCAAGGGCGGGGACGTGAACAGCTCCTTCCTGGAGGGCGTACAGCTGATCCGGAGTCAGCTGGAAAGTGCCCTTTCCGGCCTGGGTCTGGTGCGCTTTGACGCGATTGGCGAGGCGTTTGACCCGAATCGCCATCAGGCTGTGACGTCGATGGCCGTGACGGATCCCGCGCAGGCGGGCCGTGTGCTGCATTGCGTCGCGGCGGGCGTGCTGGTCGGCGATGAAGTCGTCCGCGCTGCGACTGTTGTCGTCGGTCAAGGGACCGCGACCGACGACGTGCACTGAGTGAACTTGCGTGCGGCACGCTTGAACTGGCCGGACCGTCAGTTCAAGCGCCGCCACTGCGCGCCGCTGCGTTCCGCGCGACCCAGCTCCGCCAGATGCGTCAGGTGCGACTGCATCGACCGCAACGCAATCGGCCACGCCAAGCGTGACACGTCGCCATACGCGGCGGGCAGCAGCACGTCGGCCTCCGTCCACGTCCGCGGCAGGGCTTCCAACACTTTCTGTTCGCGCGCCAGCCGGTGCAGCCGGTAGTGCGTCAGGACCGCCAACGCCTCGTGGAGCACCTGCCCGTGCGCGGGCGCGAGCGTGTGCGGCTGCAGGTGGGCCATCGCCTCCAGGCTCGCCAGATAGTCGCCCATGTTGCCGTCGCTGGGATCGACGAGGATCGTCCCCTCGCCCGCGACCATGTCCCCTGCCACGATGACCGACGTCCGCGCGTGCCACAGCACCAGATGTCCCGGCGCGTGACCCGGCGTATGCACCGCCCGCCAAGGCGAACCATCGGCATTTTCTGCGACGATCTCCTGGTCCTCGATGCGCCGGTCGATGGCCAGATCCGGCAGCAGCTCCGCGGTGCGCGCGTGCGCCCACACGGGCAGGCCAAACCGCGCGCGCAGGGCCGCCGCAGCGCCCGAGTGGTCCCGGTGGTGGTGGGTCAGGAAGAGCGCCTGCACCGCGATCCCGTGATGCTGCGTGTCCGCCAGCAGCGCCGCGAGCTTGTCCTGGCTCGACTGCGCGGGCGCCGACGGGTCCACGAGCACAGCCTGGCGCTCGCCGACGAAGTAGTGATTGGTCATCGTCGCCGGTGGCAAAGTCGGCGTCGGCAGCGGAACGCGCCATAAACCAGCGGATTCACGAAAGGCTTCCAGCATGGACTCATCCCCTTGCCGCGCGGTCCGCGCCGTCGACAGGCCCACTTGCGCTGCGGCATTCGCAAGCGGCGGTTGCAACGCGGCGCCGTTCCCGGCACAGTGTAGGCCACAAATCCGGAGGGTGTCATGCCCCATGCCCACAACTTCAGCCATCCGTTCCGCCGCGCGATGATGCGCTTTGTCCTCGCGAATTGCGCCGCGCTTGGGCTCGCCGGCTGCTCAGACGCGACCTCGCCCGCGCTGCCAACGGACGTCTTTGACCCGCTCCTGCACCAGGACGCCGCGACGACCGAATTGCCGCCGTGGCAGACGGAGGACGTCAAGACCGCCAGCGACGCGACGTCCGTCGATGGCGCCGTGGCCTGCCCGGAAGCCGCGAGCAAAGCCGACGGCTCGTGCTGCCCCGACGGCCTGTATTGGGATGCGCCGAGCGGCAAATGCCTGCCCGCGGGCCCGTCCGGCTGCTTTACAACGGGCGCGGAGGATCCCGCCAATTGCGTTCCGCGCTGGTGCTTCGTCTACCTCGACGAGAGCGACAAGCCCTGCGCCCCCGGCCCAGAAAACTGCCGCGCGGTGACCGCACCGTGCCCGATCAACGCCGCGGCCATCAACATCGGCTGCCCTGCGGGCCTCGCGCCCGAGCTCAACTGCGCGCCCGCCGGCAACGTCGTCCTCCCCGGCGGCAAGGTGGTCTGGCCTGACGGCGCCGCGATGCCCGGCTTGTCCGCCCTGATGCTATTGACCGGCACGCCCGCGCTCCCCGCGCCGATCGCCACGCCGCTCTGGTGCAACAACGGCGCGGGCGCCATCATCGACGCCACCGTCAATCCGTCGCTCTGCGTTTCCACCGCCTGCGCGATCGGCCAGCGTCCCGATCCGGCGCAGCCCACGCAATGCCAGGACGTCGCGGGCCCGGCGTGGACCTGCCCGCCCGGCTTTGTCGTCGCCAGCGACGCGTGCGCTCCCGATCCCGCCGATTGCAGCGACCCGTGGGGCGGCGTCGCGCCCGGCGTCAACGTCGTCTTCGTTTCGGCCGCGGCGGCAGTGGGCGGCTCCGGCAGCCAAGCCGCGCCGTTCCAGAGCCTCACGGACGCCATCGCCGCGCTGCCGACCGGTGGGACAATCGCCATCGGCGCGGGCATCTACAACGCCAACCTCTCGCTCTTCCAGCCAATCGCGTTGCGCGGCGCGTGCGCCAAGGACGTCATCCTTCAAGGCGCGCCGGGCAATGCCACGGTGCTCATCGCACAGAGCTCAGGCAGCCAGATCAGCAACTTGACCGTCAGCGGCGGCCGCTACGGCATCCGCGTGGAAGGCGCCGTTCAGGCCACCGTCGACCACGTCTACGTGCACAGCGCGGTCATGGGCGGCCTCTACGCGTTGGACGGCGCCGCGGCGACCGTCAAGAACGCCTTCATCCACACCACCTTGTCCGGCGACAACAAGACGCACGGCCGCGGCATCGCCCTGGAAACCGCCACGTTGGACATCAGCAACGCGCGCGTCAGCCTCAGCCGCGAAGTCGGCTTGTATGCGTCGGACTCGACCGTCACCGCCAAGGCGCTCGTCATTGACGGCACGCTCACGCAGGAATCCGACAACAAATCCGGCTTTGGCCTCTACGCAGTCGGCACCAGCACCGTCACTGCCACGGACTTGCGCGTCACCGGCAACCGCGGCTATGGCGTGCGTCTGGAAGGCGCTGTTCCCACCAGCGGCAGCAACTGGTGGATCGACGGCACGTTGCCGGGCGGCGACCAGAAGGACGGCATCGGCCTCGCGGCGTTCAGCGCCAGCGTCAAGCTCACCGACCTGCGCGTGACAAATAGCCGCACGCGCGGCATCTGGATCGTCGACAACGGCGGAACCCTCTCGGGCCACAACGTCCGCGTCAGCGACACGCAGCCGCAAGCCTTGGACAGCGCCGGCGGCCAGGGCGTCGTCATTGAAGGCAACGGCGCCAGCGGCCAGTTCAGCGGCTTGCACGTCCACGCCAGCCACACGCAGGGCGTCAGCGCGGCCGGCTTGGGCGCAGCGCTCGGCCTCGACTTCGCCGTCATCGACGCGACCGCGCCGCGCAGCTCCGACAAGACCGCCGGCACTGGCTTGGAGATCGTCGACGGCGCCAAGCTGCTGTTGCCCGACAGCGGGAGCGTCACCATCGCCGGCAGCTTCACCGCGGGCTTCCTCCTGAGCGGCGGCTCCTGGCAGGGCGGCAGCATCCGCGTGCAGGACACGCAGTCGTCGCAAGCCGACGGCCACGGCGGCCAGGGCGCGGTCATCGAGTCCAACGCCACGGTCAGCGACGCCACGCTCCGCGTGAGCAACAGCCAGGACAACGGCATCGTCATCGCGTCCAAGACCACCAACGTCAAGAACACGGTCCTGGAGGCCAACTTGACCTTGCCACGCACCAGCGACGGCACCGGCGGCGGCGGCATCCTGATCGCCGAGGGCGCCAGCGTCCAGGGCCGCGTGACCGCGATCGGCAACCGCGACTTCGGCCTCACGCTCGACGGCGCAGGCAGCGCGCTCGACGCCAAGACGACGGGCAGCGACGCCGGCGTCGTCATCGGTTTCACGCAAATGAACAGCAACAGCCACGGCGGAAACGGCATCCAGGTCGTCGGCGGCGCAAAGCTGAGCGCGACCGGCGTGCGGGTGCAGAACAGCTACGGCCACGGCATCTTCGTCTACGATCCCGGCAGCGCGCTGGACGCGAAGCACGTCCAGGTCAGCCAGACGCAGGTCAACGCGTCGCCCGCCTGGGGCCGCGGCATCAGCGTCTCACACGGCGCCAAGGCAACGCTCGCGGACGTGCAGATCGAAAGCAGCCACGACGTTGGCCTCTTCATTGCCGACACGGACACGACCGCGACGATCGACGATCTGAGCATCGACGGCGGCACGCGCGGCGCCGCGATCCAGAACCGCGCGCTTGTCGCTGGCCATCGCTGGCGGCTCCAGAACCACACCGAGGTCGGCTTGATGGCGTCGGGCGCGCAGACCCGGCTGAACGTCCGCGATCTGGCCGTGCACGCCACCGGCTACGGCGTGGAAGTCCACAACGACGCCACCGCCCGCCTCGCCCGCGTCGCTGTCGTCGGCGCGCAGGGACTCGGCCTCCTCGTCGACGGCGCCGCATCGCACCTGGACGTCTTTGACGCCCGCGTCAGCGACGTGACCGCCAACGTGATCGGCCTCGGCGACGGCCTCGTGGCGCAGAGCGGCGGCACGCTGCGCATCGCAGGCCTCATGGCGCACGACTGGAGCGGCACAGGCATCCTCAGCCACGCGGGCGCGCTCAACATCGGCGGCGCGTCCTTGCACGACGCCACCGGCACCGGCATCCGGGTGGTCAACACGGACCTGAAGCTCAGCGGCAGCCGAACGCAGGCCGTCAGCGGCGTCGCGTTGTCGCAGTCCGGCGGCAGCGCCAGCGTCACGGAGTGCGCGTTCCTCAACACCACCGCGGGCAGCCTTGGCAGCAGCGACGGCCTGGAAATCACCGCCAATAGCCTCGCCACCCTCGTGCGGACGCTCGTCAGCGGCATGACCGGGGGCGGCATCGTGCTCGCCGGCGCCGACGTCACGGGCGACGGGATTCGCGTCAGCGGCAACGGCGAAGGCCTGGTCCGCGAGGGCGCGGTCATCGACGCGTGGATCCGCTCCCTCTTCTTTGGCAACAGCGGCGGAAACATCGTCGATCCCGGCAACCTCGCGCCCGTCGGCCTTCCCGCCACCGTCACCGCGCTCGGCAGCAGCGACTCACCCTGATGAATGAAGCGCTCGTCTCCCATCACGGTCCGGGGCACCTGTGGCTTGCCAGCCTCGGGCAGCGCGGCATGGCGCTTGGCCTGACACGCATCGAGGCCGTGCTCGAGCGCCTGGACCGCCCGGACCAGCAGATGCCCTGCGTCGTCGTGGCGGGCACCGATGGCAAGGGCTCAACGTCGGCGATGCTGGCGTCCTTGCTGCGGGAAGCCGGGCTGCGGGTCGGGCATTACACGTCGCCGCACCTCGTGGAGACGCGCGAGCGCGTGCGGGTGGGCGCGACGTGCGTGACGGCGGACGTGCTGGATACGGCCCTGGCGCGCGTGCAGGCAGCGGCGCAGGACCTGGAGCCGACGCCTTTTGAGGCGCTGACGGCCGCCGCGCTTGTGGCTTTTGCCGATGCGGCGGTGGAGATCGCGGTGCTGGAAGTCGGCCTGGGCGGGCGCCTGGACGCGGTCAACGCCACGGAGCCGATCGTCAGCGTGGTGACGCACCTCTCGCACGACCACACGGCGATCCTCGGCAAGACGTTGCAGCAGATCGCCTGGGAAAAGACCGCGGTGGCGCGCGATGGCCGGATCCTTGTCGCTGCCCAAGCGGTGCTGGTCAAGAACGCGCTGCGCAAGCACAACCTGACGCCGCGCCTGCTGCTTGTGGGGCAGCACGCGCAGATCGCGGCGGGCCAGCTGATTGGCGCAACGTGGCATCAGGCGGGCGTGTTGACCGGTCCCGTGCTGCCCGGACCGCTGGAGCTCGAGATCGCGCTGCCAGGCGCCCACCAGCTTGAGAATGCCGCGCTGGCGATCCTCGCGTACCAGGGCGTGGCGGAAGCGTTCGAGCTGGCTGGACGCGCGCTGCCGGGAATCGACGAAGTCGTGGCGGCGCTGGCGGAGTCGGATTGGCCGTGCCGCGCGGAAGTGATCGCGACCGATCCGACCGTCGTGTTGGATGCGGCGCACAATCCAGCGGGGATCGCGGCGCTGGCGGCGCTTCTGGCGGAGCGCGGAAATCGCTGGCAAATCGTGCTGGCGGTGCGCAAGGATCGCGTGGCGGCCGACCTGGTGCGTGCGCTGGCGCCGGTAGCGGCGGGATTTTGGCTGCCGCGCATGGTCGGCGACACACTGCTGGACGCGGCGGAATTGGCGCGCGTCGTGGATGCGGTCGCGCCGGGCGCACAAGTCGCGGTGGCGTCCGCTTCGCGCTGTCTGGCGCAGGCGCGGACCGAGGCGATTCCCGGCTGTGGCGTCGCGATAACGGGCAGCCAGCACGCGCTGGGGGAATGGCTGCAGGCCGGCGTCATCGTCAGCCCGCGCCTGAACCAGCGACTTGGTCTTGACCCAATCGGTCAAAAGCCCTAGACTCCCTGCCCTTCCGCGTCGCAACCCGACGCAAACCCGGTTCGCTGGGTGAAATGAGTCGATGCTGGCCCGCACGAGGCGAAGTCAGCCGCTCGATCTGGACTCCAACAAGCACGCCGCAAAGGCGTCGCAGGAGCAACAAATGGGTAAAGGTCTTTTCGGTCGCAAAATTGGTATGACGCAGGTGTTCGATTTCGAAGGTCAGCGCGTCCCGGTGACCGTTCTGGAAGTCGGGCCCTGCCCGGTGCTGCACGTCAAGACGGAAGCTGGCCCGGACGGCTACAACGCCCTCGTCATCGGCTTTGGCAAGAAGAAAGTCAAGCAGATCAACAAGCCGGACGCCGGTCTGTTCGCCAAGGCGGGCGTGGAAATCTGCGCGCACATCGGTGAGATGCGCGTCTCGGCGGAAGACGTCGGCCAGGTTGAAGTTGGCATGATGCTGGACGCCTCGGCGTTCACGGCCGGCCAGATCGTCGACATCCGCGGCATCAGCAAAGGCCGCGGCTTCACGGGCGTCATCAAGCGCCACAACATGCACATGCCGAAGGCGTCGCACGGTACGCATGAAGTGTTCCGTCACGGCGGTTCGCTCGGTATGCGCACCACGCCGGGTCGCGTTTGGCTGGGCAAGAAGATGGCCGGTCAGTACGGCGTCGAGAAAGTGACGATTCAGAACCTGAAGATCCACTCGGTTGAGCCGGAAAAGAACCTCATCGTGGTTCGCGGTTCGTGCCCGGGCGCCAATGGCAGCCTGATCTGGATTCAGGAGCCGTCCAAGCCGGCCAAGAAAGCGGGCGTCTAGTCGCCAAAGCTCGCGATGTCGCATCCCCTTATTCGCAGACGATCCGGAACGGGCGCGCTGTACGCTGACAATCTCGGTCGCGTGCCGCGCAGCTCCGTCCGGCGTCTGCCGCGTGGCAAATCGCAGTTTCCGCGCGGTGAGACCAAGGATCGCCCGTGGATGCAGTCCGACGATGTGCCCACGCACGTCGATTTGGCGGAGATCGCCGAAGCGGCGGCCAAGGCTGCCGGCATGCTGATGGAATTGCTGCGCGACATCGGCGGTTGGGTCCAGCATTGCCGACGTTGGCGCGAACCGCTGCCGCGCGACGTCGTGCAGGAGCTGGGCGAGTTGCTGGACTGGTACTTTGTCCTGTACACCGTCGGCTTGGTTGACAGTCGCGGCGCCTGGCTCGGTCCCAAGCACTGACGGCTGCGCCGGCGAGGCCTGCCCGTGCGTGTCACTTTTGCGTCCGTCCTCGACAACTTCTCCTGCCAACGCGCGGCGTGCTTGTGCAAGCGCGTGCGCACGGCGCCGCCACAGCCCGGCCATCCCGGGCGCGCAGCTGCGCTGACAGCCCTGCAACAGCCAAACGACGCCCCGCAAAGCCCGCAGTGGAATGATTTCCCGCTGCAGGCCGTGCAGACCGCAGATGGCGCGTCGTTGAGTTTTTCTTCCCTGTGCCCCGTCGTGCGCGCGCGCCTGTGTGCCAGCGAAGAGCCGGTGACGCCCGCGCACAGCGACGGCGGTTGGCGCCAGCCCCTGCACGTCTGGAAGCCGGAGGGCAAGCCGCACGTGCTGCTGTTTGCCGATTGCCCCGTGCCGTGGCCGGCGTTCACTGCGCTGCGCGACAGCCTGCTCGACTTGGCTGCGGACCCGACGCTGCCGCTGCTGGGTCGCGTGACCCGCATCGCGATGACTTTTGACGCCGCCCAGCACGCGCGCGCCCTTCCGGCTGCCGTGCCGACCCTGACGCCCCGCGGTTTTCTCGCGTTCCGGGCGTTCCTTGAGGCCCGTTGCGCGTCGGCGGATCCGGAGCGCCTCGCGCATTTTGCCGCACAGGCGCGACCGATGCTGCCGGAGTTGGCGCTGGCCGATCGCGATCTGCCGCAGCTGCTGGATGCCCTGACCGGCGAGTGGCGCGAACAGGTGCGGCTCTGGCTGGTGCCGCACGAGCGCGACGTGCTGGCGGTTTGGGAGAGCTGGCTCGGCGTGCGGCTTCTGGCGCTGCCGTTTGACCGCGACGTGTCGCTGGCGCGCGCGTGGGCGGAGCTGCTGGAGAGCGTCGCGCTGGCCATCCGCTACGCCGCGGCGCTGGCGGAGTTGCGGCAGACCGGACCGAGTCCAGCGGCGATGCTGGCGGCGTTGACGCTGGCGGAACACTGCGTGGCGACAGCTGAATTGCCATTGCCGCCATTTGAGCAGGCGCGGGATTTGCACGACCGCGGACCGCGGATGGCGGATCTGGATATGTCGCTCGAAGCGATTTGCTGAGAGCCCGGAGAGCCTGAATTCAGTTCAGGCGGTTCTTTGCCGCTGGATCCAGACAAACACGCCATGTCGGCCGCAGGCGACACGCCGTCCAGCTATCCGGAATGCCAGTCAACTCCGCGATTCAGTTCTTGAATCCACGCACAAAACGACCGCTGTCGGCGGATCCGGACGACATCGCCCGACAGCCCAACTGCGTGAGAATCACATAACCACATGGAATTGCTGCATATCGCAAGTTGGCACGGTCCTTGCTTACTCCTACAGGCAGCTCCCAAAGAAACGGAGCCCACAGAACCCCGGAGGACCCCATGAATACCCGTCGCAACCACATCCAGCTGCTCCCCACTTACGTCG
>CAIMLR010000048.1 GCA_903842345.1 uncultured Myxococcales bacterium | reverse complement strand
GGCACATCAAGAACAACGGCCCACCGGGCTGGCAGGTCCTGGGGCGAGGCTTTGACCAGCTGCTCGCGATTGAACTGGGCTTCCTCGCCGCGAAAGAGCTAGTGTGAACGGGTGGTTATGGAGATGCGATCAATCATCAGGTCAGACTGCGGGGGCGCGGCACGACAACCGTCTGTGCGGACCGGGCGCGCGGCGCGCGGTTGACCCGCTGGTCACCGCAGTACGCTGCAGGTCATCTGGCGTCGCAGCCATAGCTGGGAACGCCTGCCCGTGTCCGTTCGTATCCTCAAATTGGGTATTCCGTGCTGCCCAGCCGTGCTCGAAACGAGCAGTGCCTGGGACAACCGGGTCCCGCAATCACTTCTGTGCGTGGCAGACAGGAGGTCTGATTGCATCCACGCCGCGCAACCTTGCGCAGGCAAACTTCGAGAGCGCGCGTACCACAAACCAGCGCTCTGCGCGTCCAAACCCGACTGGCCTGACGCCTTCCAAGGGCAACGTCCCTCACGACTCGGGATGTGCAGCAAGAGTTGGGGAGATCAATCCGCCAAGCAATGCTTCTTCCTCAGGGGGCCGACGCCATTATGCGCGTCGACATCCAAACTCCAGAAACTGCCGCGATTCCTTCCCGTCGCTTGGCCACTTCCGTGCCGCGCGAAGTTCAATATTGCGCCGCGGTGTGCGCGAGTCCTTGACGATCCTGAACTCTCTTGGCGGACTCGTCGCCACCCGACTTCGGGGCGCGCGCTTCCGGACGCTGTTTTGCCGTCGAACAAACTGCAGGACGAAAAGAATGGAGCCTGAAGACACTGTGTCGACAGGGTGAACAGCAAAATACGGCCGAGCGTCGGCGCTTGTCAACATGAAAAATTTGCCAAGCAAAATCATCTGCTTTCACGACCACTTCCCGCCATGGCATGTCTTTTCAAGGCCGCTGCCGAACCCACGCGGCACCCAAGCCGCGCGGATCCGCGCGCCCTCGCCTCTGTTCTTGCCAAATTCGGTCGCGAGCGCCGCCGGCAAGCGTCCGGTCCCAATAGCGTTGACGGCGGCTGTGTCGCTGGCGGCGGTTCGGCGACAGGGTTCAGAACGTCGCGCCGCCGACGCGTGCCCAGGCGTCTCAGAATGAACGAACATAGCCGGTTCCTCGCGGCCCGGTAGTGTGGCGCCGCGTGGCTCGGCCGGAACTGGGCCGCCAACTCCGCGATCTGGATCGCCTTTGCAGATTCCGCTTTTGCCGGCAGATCGGGCCAGCTACAGTACGCGGCGGCACCGACAAAGGTGCAGGGCGGCCGAATGCCGCCGGAGCGATGCGATCGATGCGGATCAAGCCTTCAGAGGTCGAATACCCTGCCCACTTCGTCTTCCGTGGCGCCGGCACCGGCGACCCGACCGAAAGCGTCGCCATCCCGTTGGTCATGATCGAACCCGGCGGCCCACGCTGGCTCACGGTCGGCGAAGCGGCCCAGTATGCCGGTCTTGGCAGTGCCGGGGATGTTGATGCCGCGATCGTCCGTGGCGACCTGCGACCCGATGGCCGCAAGTGGCCCGACGACTCCTGGCTGTTCCTCGCTCCGACGTTGGACAAGTACATGGCCCGGCGTGGGCCAGGGAGCGCGAAGGCCACTCGGCGTGCGCTCAAGGCCGCCGTGCCAGCTATCGAGCCCGACCGGACGTGGTACACGACCGCCCACGCCGCGGATTACCTGCATCTCGGCAACCCCAGCACCGTCCGCGGCCTCGTATCGCGCGGCCAGTTGAAGCCCGACGGCAAGTCCGGCAAGACCATGGTCTTCACCCGCGCAACCCTGGACGCCTACATTACGCGCGGCGTCGCGCCGAAGCCTGCCACCACCGGAGTCGAATATGGCAATCAACCTCAAGACCGCCAAGCCCTCCCCGCGCCACGCGGGCGTGTACCTGCTGCCGGACGGACGGCTGGTCGCCCGAGCGGTGGTGCGGCTGGAGGACGGCAAGGTCAAGACGCTCCTGCGGACGCTGCCGGCCGGGTCGTCGGAAGCGGACGCCGTGCAGGTCGTGGAGACGCTGAAGTCGGAGGCGCGCAACCCGCCGCAAGCGATCCCTACGCCTCACCCGCAGGCTACAAGCCAGACCGTGGAAGACTACTGCGAGCGCTGGCTGAAGATTAGGAAGTCGCGCCTGAAGCCGTCGGCGGCCAAGACCTACGAGATCGCCCTATCCAAGCACATCCTGCCGCGCATCGGCGGGCTTCAGGTCTCTGAGGTCAACCGGCAATGTGTCGAGACCTGGGTCGTCTGGGCCGAGGAGCAGGAAAAGGTCTGGGAGCGCCGGACCAAGGTCATCGGCCCTGACGGCAGGAAGAAGACCGTCGTCGAGAAAGTTGTCGAGCCGTACTCGCACGACACGCTGAAGCAGTGGTGGCGCGTGCTGAGCGTGGTGCTCAAGGACATGGCTGCCGACCTCGGCTTCGCGGACCCGACCAGCCGGGTGCGTCCGCCGGAAAGGCCGCAGGCGGAGCTGAAGCGCGAGCAGCGCACCGTCGACACGGACTTGCTGTACGATCTGCTGGTGGCCGCGAAGAAGCGCGCGCCCGACCGCTTCGCCGAGATCGCATGCCTGGCGTTGACCGGCATGCGCGCCGGCGAACTCTACGGCCTGAAATGGGACACGATCAACTTCGACAAGTGCGAAATCATTGTGAAACGCTCGGTTTCCCGCGGCGTGCTGACTGAGACGACCAAGACGAAGGCCCAGCGCACCGTGCCACTGCACCCTATCCTGCTCGACCTGCTGAAGGACCACCGCGAGCAGATGATCCGGGATCAGCACGGCGGGCTCGCGTCGAACCTGGTCTTCCCGACCGCCAACGGCAAGCTGCGCAGCGCGCACTCGCTCGACCGGGCGTTCGAGAACATCGCCGAGGAGCTCGGCATGGACATCAACCTTGGCGCGCAGGTGTTGCGGCGCTCGTTGAACAGCAACCTGCTCCGGCAGCAGGTCGATCGCCTTACGATCCGCAGTATTATGGGGCATACGACCGAGGAGATGACTGCGCGCTACTACGGCGCTGGCCCGGCCGAGAAGATGGCCGCGGTCCTCGCCCTGCCCACCAAGCCGAAGCCGTAGCGCCTGGGTCACTACACGGGTCACTACATGGGCTGGGTCACTACAGGCGCGAGGCCGTGGGTAACTACAAATTTGGCGCCCTGGGTCACTACAACGGCGGCTTCCCCGGCACCGTTTCCGGGTGCGCGCTCGGCTTCCGGACACGTGGCAGGCAACAAAACCGCGCGAGGCAAGCCCCTTCCGGTCAAAATGTAGTGACCCAATGTAGTGACCCAGCGGTCTTTCGGCTCTTCGCCGCTCTGTAAGTAGCTGTTTTCTTAGCGCGCGACGCCGGATTCGAACCGGCGACCCTTGGCTTCGGAGGCCAATACTCTATCCAGCTGAGCTAGTCGCGCGACGTCTGCAGGCGGACCGCAGAGCGGCGCGCAGTGTACGTGGCCGCCCTCTCCGGGTCAATGGTGCGCGGCGCGTTGCAGTTCGCGCGTCACGGCCCTTTCGACGCCGCTGGCCGTCGCGTGCTTGACGGTGCGGCCGTTGACGAAGAGGGTGGGGGTGGCCTCCGCCTCACCGCGCACGGCGACCGCGTTTGCGCGGTCGAGCACGGCCGCGACTTGACCAGTGGCGAGCAATTCGGCGAGTCGCTGCCGCTTCAGGCCCACCTGCGCGGCGAGCTTGGCGACCCATTCCGCGTCCAGTTCATGCGAATGCGCGTACAATTCCTGATCCAGCGCGGCAAACATCGCCGACCCGCCTTCCAGCCATGCGGCGACCGCCGCTTGCGCCGCGGCCAGGAACGCCGGGTGCTCGGCCGCCATCCACGGCACCATCACCACGCGCACCTGCTGCGGATATTTCTCCACAAGTCGCCGCAGCGTCGGTGCCAGCCGCGCACAGAACGGGCATTGATGGTCGGTCACCATCACCACCGTCACGCTCGGATTCTCCGCGCCCATCGCCGGCAGTCCGGTGAGGTCAAATGGCAGCGCGACGTCGTCCAGGTCGTCAAAAGTCTTGCCGTCCGCGATCCGCGCCTCGTACCAGCCGGGACCACGTCGGTTCGCCGCCTGCGCCGTGGCGATTTCTTCATCGATCACCACGGAAAACACTTCCAACGTCTGCGCGCCGACGATCTTTCGGCCGTTGATGAAAAACGTCGGGGTCCCCCGCGCTTCCACGGACTCCGCAACCGCCATGTCGTCGTCAATCTGCCGCGCCGCCGACGCATCGCCCTTGTCCCGGCGAAAACGCCCAATGTCCATCCCCAACTGCTTGGCCCATTTGAAGAAGTGGGACTCGTCGAGTTCCTGCGGATGCTCAAACATCTTGTCGTGCATCGGCCAGAACTTCCCTTGCCGTTGCGCGGCGATCGCCGCCATTGCCGCGGGTCGCGCCAGCGGGTGGAACGGCAGCGGATTGTGCTTGAGGACCACGCGCAGCGCCTTTCCGTATTTTTGCTCCAGCGCATGGACCGTCGCCGCAGCCCGCGAGCAGAACGGACATTGAAAATCCGTGAATGCAACGAGCGTCACCTCCGCCTGGTCAGAATCGCCCAGGATCGCGTCCCGCGGATCCAGCGGCAGGTTCCACACGCTGATCGCCGATTCCGGCACCGGTGGCCGCGGCATCGGCGCAGGCTGCCCCAGCACGAGCCAGCGATACAGGTCCGCCCCCTCCGCGCCGGCGTGGGCTTGCCAGCGCGCGGCGTCGAGGTCGCCAGGATTGCCCGTCACCGTCGCGGCCGAGGCGATCGCGGCGTCCACTTCCCGGCGAAAGGAAGGCTGCGGCTGCGCACCGACAAGTCGCTTGCCGTTGATGAAAAACGTCGGCGTTCCCGCGATCCCAACCGCGGCGGCTTGGGCAATCTCGCTGTCGAGGCGGGCGTCCAACAGCGGATCGGTCACGTCCACCTGAAAGCGCTGCAGGTCCAAGCCCGCTACCACCGCGGCCGCGCGCAGCCCGGCGTCGCTCAGGTCCGCATTGGCAAACACCGCGTCGTGCATCGCCCAGAACTTGCCCTGCCGGTCGGCGGCCAGCGTCGCCTTGGCCGCGGGGCGCGCGCGCAAATGAAAGGGCAGCGGGTCGTGGCGCCAGAGCACCCGCACTTGGTCGCCGTACTCGGCACGCAACTGCGCCAGCGTCACCTCCGCGCGTTTGCAGAACGGGCACTCGTACTCGCCGACTGCGACGATGAGCACCGGCCCGCGAGCCGGACCACGCACGGGCGCGGGCGGCAACGGGCTGGCGATGACGGTCTGCAGCGGGGGCGCCGCGAGCGCGGGCAGCGTCGTCAACAGCGCGAGACACCACAGCAAGATCCGGAAAACGCGCGCGTTCGTCATGACGTAGAGCCTCCGTCGCGATGATGCCCGCAATCGCCGCCCGTCGCCAGTGGCCATCGCGTGTGCACGCGCACACGTGTGCACATGTGCACAATCGCCGGTTTCGACCACGCGCACGACGCGCGAATCCAGTTTTCACTTTACATTTCAGCACTCTACATACTCTTTGCCAGAATCTGGCACGCCTCTTGCTTATTCCCTTCTGTGACGAGGCACAGCGCATCGTCACGACCGGTTCCCCACCACGACGAGGCCCCCATGGCGCACGCCCACTCTGCCGATTCGCTCCTTGAGATGTTCGCCGCGTCGCCAGCGCTCAATTCGCGCGATCTCATCCGCGCGCTGCCGCCCGCCCGCCGCGTCAGCTGCTACGGCTTGACGTCCGACGGGGCCCGTCAGGTTTTCCCCACTATCCAAGCGCTGTTGCGCTGGGCCACCCGCACACCGGACATCCAGGCGATCTGCCTCGACAACTGCGTGTGGCGCAGCTACGCGTCATTCCGGCGCAACCTGAATCAGGGGCTGCCGGTCGAGCAGGCTTTTGACGGCGCTGAATTGCACAACTGGGACGTCCAGTTTGGCAACCGCCGCCGCACGCGGGAAGTCCACGCCGCGTAGGGTCCAGTTGCCCGAGGACTACGCACGGCCGGCAATTTCGTGTAGTCTCCCGCACCATGACGACGCTCACTTCCTTCCCCAAGCAAGACATCAAGGTCCTCCTCCTGGAGAATATCCACGCGACCGCGCTGGAGGTCTTCCGCGAGGAAGGGTTCCAAATCGAGGTCGTGAAAGGCGCGCTCAGCGAAGCCGAATTGGCCGTGCGCCTCCGCGACGTGCACGTGCTCGGCATCCGCAGCAAGACCCGCGTAACGGCCGCCTCGCTCGTTGACGCCCGACGCTTGCTCACGATTGGCGCGTTTTGCATCGGCACCAATCAAATCGAACTCGACGCCGCCAACATCAAAGGCATCCCGGTCTTCAACGCGCCGTTTTCCAACACGCGCAGCGTCGCGGAACTCATCATCGGCGAAGTCATTTCGCTCTCGCGGCGCCTCTTTGACCGGAGCCGCGACGCGCACGAGGGCAAGTGGCGCAAGCTCGCGGAAGGCTCGTTTGAAGTGCGCGGCAAGACGCTCGGCATCATCGGCTATGGCCACATCGGCTCGCAGGTCGGCGTGCTGGCCGAGTCGATGGGCATGCGCGTGCTGACGTGGGACATCCGCTCGACGATGGCGATTGGCAATTCGCAGCCGTGCTCGACGATGGAAGAACTTCTGGAAGCCTCCGATTTCGTCACGCTGCACGTGCCGGAGACGCCGCGGACGGCCAACATGATCGGCGAGGCGGAGCTGGCGCGGATGAAGCCCGGCGCGTACCTGCTGAACGCGAGCCGCGGCACCGTCGTGGACATCGAGGCGCTGGCCAACGCGCTGCGCTCAAAGCACCTCGCGGGTGCGGCGGTCGACGTCTACCCCAAGGAGCCAGAGAGCAACAGCGACGACTTCCAGAGCGCGCTCCAGGGCTTGGACAACGTGATCCTGACGCCGCACCTGGGCGGTTCGACCGTGGAAGCGCAGGCGGCCATCGGCAAGGAAGTGGCGTCGGCGCTGACCAAGTTCGTCAACGCAGGCATCACGACGGGCGCGGTCAATTTTCCGCAGGTTGAACTGGCGCCAACGCCGGGTGCGCATCGCATCCTCAACGTCCACCGCAACGTGCCGGGCGTGCTGCGCGACGTGAATCGCATCGTCTCGGATCTCGGCGCCAACGTGCGCGCGCAGACGCTGGCGACCGACGCGCACATCGGCTACCTCGTGACGGATCTCGACCAGGACGTCTCGGCTGAAGTCACCAAGGCGATCGCGGCGCTGGACACGAACATCCGCACGCGCATCCTGTACTAGCCGCTAGTCAAAGATCTTGCCCGGATTCAGGATGCCATTGGGATCCAGGACCGCCTTCATCGCCCGCATGATGGCGATTTCATCGGCCGTCCGCGTGTACGGCAGCGCCGCCTTCTTGAGCAGGCCAATCCCGTGCTCCGCGGAAATGCTGCCGTGGTGCTCCGCTACGAGCGCGAACATGTCCCGGTCCGCTTCCTTGGCGTGCGCGAGGAACGCCGCCTTGGCCATGTCGTCCGGCTTCATCACGTTGATGTGCAGATTGCCGTCGCCCACGTGGCCAAAAACGGCGATCTCCCAACCGGGATAGCGCGCCTGGAACACGGCGTCGAGCCGGCTCGTAAACGCCTCCAACGCCGCCACCGGCAGCGAAATGTCGTTCTTGTGCGGCATGCCCGTCGCGGACAGGCTCTCGCTGATGCCTTCGCGCAGCGACCACAAGTCCGCCGCCTCCTGCGGGCTCTGCGCCAGCACGCCGTCGCGCACCAGCTCGCGGTCAAACAGGCTGGCGATCCAGTCGTCCAGCTTGTCCCCGCGCTCGACTTCCAGCAGCACGTAGTGGCTCGACGGCGCGGCGAACGGCGCCCGCAGCGTGCGGTGCTGCAGGACCCGCCGCAGGCAGACATCGGTAAAGAACTCGTACGCCATCGGCACCAGCGGCGCACGGCGCACTTCGCGGAACAGCCGCAGCACGCCCGCCAAATCGTCCACGGCAAAGAGCAGCACGTCCAGCTTGCCCGGATTGCGCGTCAGCTTGAGCGTCGCCTCCGTGATGACGCCGAGGATGCCCTCGCTGCCGATGAACAGCTGGCGCAAATCAATGCCCGTGTTGTTCTTCTCCAGCGCGCCGCCGAGCTCCAGGACGCGGCCATCGGCCAGCACGACCTCCAGCCCGAGCACCCATTGGCGCGTCAACCCGTAGCGAATCACCTTCACGCCGCCCGCGTTCGTGGCAATGTTGCCGCCGATCTGGCTGGAGCCCTTGGACGCAAAGTCCACCGGCCACGTCATGTCGTGCTCGCCGGCGTGCTGGTGCACCACTTCCGTGATGGCGCCCGCCTGGACGCGGACGGTGCCGCCGCTGACGTCGACCGGTGCCATGTGGCGCATGCGGCTCAGGGAGAGGACGACTTCGCCGCGACAAGCCACCGCCCCCGCTGCGAGTCCCGTGCGACCGCCAGACGGAACAACCGCCACGCGATGCTGATTGGCCAACGCGAGCAAGCGTGAAACTTCGTCCGTCGTGCGCGGAAAGACGATGAGTGACGGCGCGGCTTCAAAGACGCGCGTCCAGTCGCGGCCATACGTCCGCAGGTCGTCGGCATCCGTGGAGGCAAAATCGTCGGGAAATCCGCGGGCGATCGCAGCGAGGAAGGCGTCGGGCAAAGTGTGCATGGCGGCTGGCAATCCGGCAGCGGGCGCGGCAATTGGCCCGGGCGGCGAGACTACCGCCCGAGCGGCAACGGGGCAAGACGCTACTGCTTGCGCAGCTCGCCCAGCGCGCCGCCCAACACGCGATACAGCTGCCGCCGCACCGTCCCCGGATGGCGTCCCAGCGCCGCGGCCATCCGCTCGGCAAAGTCCTTGACGTTGCCGTGCGCCTCCGCCTGGATCGCCTGCGCCAGCGACTCCGGATCCGCCAGCAGGTGCGTGTACCGCGCGATCTCCTGGGCGTTCGCGGAGGGCGCGCGCGGCTCGTCCACGCGCACGCGGTGCTGCCCCGTCACCAGGTTCAGGAGCCGCGGACTGCAGGCCTCCATCATCGGCGGGATAATCGTGTCCAGACGCCGCATGAGGCGCGCCCGCATGGCATCGGCGAGCCGCCGCACTTCCTCGCGCAGCTCGCGGACGTTGCCCGGCCATTCGTAGAGCAGCATCCGCTCGACAAGTTCGGCCGCCTGCCACGCGTCCGCCGGCTGCATCTGTCCCAACTGCCGCAGCGACCGCACCCCGGATTCAATCAGGAAATGCTCGACGAGCGGCACGACGTCCAGCACCCGCTCGCGCAGCGGCGTGATGTCGATCGTCGACAGGCCGATCCGCCAATACAGGTCAGCGCGGAACTTGCCTTCCACGGCCAACTCCGCCAGATCGCGGTGCGTCGCCGTCACCAGCCGCGTGTCGACCGCGTGCGGGCGGGCATCGCCGATCCGGTGCACCTCCCCCGCTTCCGTCACCCGCAGCAGCTTGGCCTGCAGCGCGGTCTCCAGTTCCGCGATTTCGTCCAGCAGCAGCGTCCCGCCGTGCGCGACGTCAAACGCGCCTTGCTGGTCATTTTGCGCACCGGAGAACGCGCCGCGCCGGTGGCCAAACAGCTGCGATTCCGCAAGGCTCGCGACGATGTTGGCCATGTTCACGCCGAGAAACGGCCCACCGCGCCCCGACGAAGCGTGCAGCGCGCGCGCCACAAGCTCCTTGCCAACGCCCGATTCGCCCGTGATGTGCACCGGCCGCGTCGACGGCCCCAAGTTGCGAATCTGCGTCCGGACGTGCGCCATCGCCGGCGACGCGCCGACAAGGCCGTACTCTTCAGACGGGTCGCAGCCGACGTCGAGCACCATCACGGTGCCGCCCGCGCGGATCACGTCGCCCATCCGCACGACCGCGCGATCCACGCGCAGGCCGTTCAACAGCGTGCCGTTGCGGGTGCCCAGATCCTCCAGCAGCCATGGCCCCTGCATCGGCACGCCACCCTCCGTCAGGGAGACGCGGAAATGCTCGCGGGACAGCCAGGAATCCAGCACCGTGTGCGTGACGTCCGTACCGCGCCCCACCGTCGTCGAAATCGGCCCCAGCTCCAACAGCGCCGTTGACCGCGCCACGTCGGGCGCCATCTGCACCCACAGCCCCAAGCGCAGCGGTTCGCTCTCCGTAGGCGACGGTGGCGGTGGCGGCTGGATGGTATCGGCGATGGGCATGGCACCTTGGGCGAACGGCGCCTCTGAAGGTAGCGTGGCCCGCGCCTGAGGACAACTCCCCTGGAAACGATGCAACCGATTGGCCTGAAAGGCCCCACGACGCCGTTTTGAGTCGGGACCTCACGCGCGAACCGGCGGCTTGCACCGGAAGTCGGAAGTCGGACGCTGCCGTGGCACGACCCGCAGGCCAACCGCTGGCGGCTATTTGAGCGTCAGGATCTCGCTCAGGTTCGGAATCAGCAGGAACTCAACGCGGCGATTGACCTTCTTGCCATCGTCCGTGCCGTTGTCCGCCACCGGCTGGTACATCGCGTAGCCGCCCGCGGACAAGTTCTTGCCATCCACGCCGCCATCCTTCATCAGGAACCGCACGACCGTGAGTGCGCGCTGCATGGACAGGTTCCAGTTGAGGTCTTCCGCGCCCGCATTGTCCGTGTGGCCCGCCACCTGGAAGTTGCGATCCGGCAGCGACTTCAGCACCGTCGCCAGTTCCAGCAGCACCGGCTTGGCGTCGGACTTCAGGTCCGCCTTGCCGGTGTCAAACAGGATGTCGCCCTGCAGCGCGATCACCAGGAAGCCGCGCTGCACCTTGACCTGCAACTTGCCCGCCGCGGACATCGCGCTCAGCGCGTCGCGCACCTTGTTGATGCTGCTTTCCACGCGCTGGAGCCGCTGCTTGGCCTCGTCCCGGTCGATCGTGCACTGCGCGAACTTCTTGGCGCTGTCGCCGCCCTTGTTGGTGCAGTCGTCCAACGCCTTCTTGAGGGTCGCCGCTTCATCCGCCGCTTTGCGCGCTGCATCCGCTTTGGACGTGGCGTACGCCGCATCGCGGTCCGCAAGGTTCTGATCGCACGCCGCCTTGGCCGCGCCAAGGTCATCCGCTGACTTCTTGGCGAGCGTCAGGTTCAGGTCGGCCAAGTCCTTGTCGTACTGCTCTTTGGGAATGCCACAAGCGGTGACGGCAAGCGCCGTGCCGAGGACGAGGGCGCGGGCACCAAAGCGGAAAAACAGGGAAGACATGCGAACTCCTTGACCGCGCACAACAGGGCGGCGAAAAAATGGTGCGACCAGTTTAGCAGCGCACGGTCGGACGGCAACTCGCCGACCGGTGTTACGCTTGCGGCTCCTGCGGCGCCGGAACAATCGCCACCTTCATCGCGGTACCGGCCACTTCGTGCCAATCCAGACCGCCGCGGTTGTCGAAGAGGAGCTCCTCGGCCCGCGACGCCGCCAGCCAATCCTTCAGCACGTCGTCGAGCGTCGCCCGGTCATCGACCGTCGCGTCCAAGTGCAGCGCCAAGAGCGGGCGACCGCCACCGATCTTCTGCGCGGTCCGCGCCGTCCGCACCGCCGCCACAAGTGCCAGCAGCGTTTGCCACTGACCCGTCGCCAGCTTCGCCTGCGCCTGCGCGCTGCCGAAGACGTCCGCCTCGTTCGCCTCGTTCACCGGCCATTGCGCGATGTGAATCGACACCGGCGCATCCGGGAAGAACGGCTTGATCGCCAGCTGGTACAGCTCCTCCGTGATGAACGGCAGCACCGGCGCGAGCAGCCGCAGAATCGTCCACGTGCCCTGCAGCAGCGTTTGGCGCGCGGCCTCGACCTCGCCCGGCGCGAACCGCGTGCCTTCCTTGAAGCGATCCTTGATGATCTCCAAGTAGTTGTCGCACCAATCCGCCCAAAAGAGCGACTCGGCAGCGCGCACGGCCTTGGAGTATTCGTAGCCCTCAAACGCTTCCGTCGCCTGCAGCGCCGCTTCCACGACGCGCGCGCGAATGCCCAGATCCGCGGCGGTCGGCGTCTCCGCGACTTCCCCCGGCGTCCAGCCGTTGAGGTACATGATGGCAAACCGCGTGGAATTCCACAGCTTGGTCAACAGCCGCTTGCCGCCCTTGACGTCGTCCTCCAGGAACCGCAGATCATTGCCCAAAGACGCGCCAGCCGCCCAATAGCGCAGCGCATCGGCCGAGTACTTGTGAATGATTTCGCTCGGCTCCACGAAGTTGCCGAGACGCTTGGACATCTTCTTGCCCTGCTTGTCCAAGCCCCAGCCAGAAATCATTACGTCCTTCCACGGCAGCGAATCCGTGTGCAGGTGCGCCTTGGCGACCGTGTAGAACAGCCACGTGCGAATGATTTCATGGGCCTGCACGCGCACACCAGCCGGGTAGATGACCGGTCGCGGCTGATCCTGGATCGGCCGTTCCGTGCCCGGCTTGTCGTTCCACATCGCCCAGTTGGCGTTGATGAGCGGCGTCATGCTGGACGTCATCCACGTGTCCATCACGTCCGGCTCCGGCCGCAGATCCGCGCTGCCGCACGCGCTGCACGGCCGCGGACACGGCGCCATCAGCGGATCAACCGGCAACTCGTCGATGCGCGCATAGTTCGGCGTCTGGCATTGGTTGCAGAACCACACGGGAAACGGCACGCCGTAGAACCGCTGGCGGGAAATGTTCCAGTCCCAGCGCAGGTTTTCCACCCACTGCTCATAGCGCTCCCGCATGAATTCCGGGTACCAATTCAGCTCGCGACCGCGCGCCAGCAGCGGCTCCTTCAAATCCAACACGCGGATGAACCACTGCGGCGCGACCTGGATTTCCACCGGCGTGGAGCAACGCTCGTGCAGGCTCGCCCGGCTCGTGTTGTCCTTCACGCCCAGCAGATAGCCATGTTCTTTCAATAGCTCGACCGCGGCCAGCCGCGCTTCATTGTAGAGGCTGCTGCCCTTGGCCATCACGTGGACGCGCTTGCCGTCCAGCTCCGGCAGATCCGGCGTCATCATTCGGCCCTGCGCGTCGAGGATCAGCACCGTCTCCAGCTTGTGGTTGCGCCACTTCGCGATGTCTTCCGTGTCGCCAAAGGTGCAGACCATCATCAGGCCAGAGCCGAATTCGGGGTCCACGCTCTCGTCAAAAATCAGCGGCACGGAGCGGAATTCGCCGTTTGGCTCATGCACGATCGCGGAAACTGCCGGCGTTCCTTCGCCGCCCTCCGCCGAGATGACCTTCCGGCCGCGCAGTTCCGTCAGCGGCACCTGAAAACGCAGCGACGCGCCGAAGCGCTTGTCCGTCGGATGGCACGCCAGCGCGACGCAGGCCGTGACCAGCTCCGGGCGCGTCGTCTCGATGATGCCCTCGGTCACCGTCGTGGATGACGTCGGATCCACGGGGAAACGCACCGCGTGCATCGGCCGGTTCTGCTCGTCGCCCGCCTCCACGTCCGCCTGCGCGAGCGAAGTCGCGCACAGTGGGCACCACAGGATCGGATCCTCGCGTCGTTCCAGCCGGCCCTTCGCCACCAGATCGAGGAAGCTCTGCTGGGCGTGCTGCACCGCGCGCGGCTGGATGGTCGAGTAGGTCATCCGCCAATCGACCGACAGACCCAGCGATCGCCACAGGTTCTCATAGACGGCCGCGCCGTCGCGCGTCTCACTCAGGCACAAGTCAATGAATTCCTTGCGGCTGATGTCCTTGCCGGCCATCTTGCCCTTCTGGATCTTGTACTTCTGTTCGACGTAGCGCTCCGTCGGCAGCCCGTTGTCGTCAAAGCCCATCGGGTAGAACACTTCATGCCCGCGCATCCGCTTGTAGCGAATCACGAATTCCGCTTGGCTGTAGCTCATCGCGTGACCCGTGTGCAGGTGCGCGGCGCTCACGTATGGCGGCGGCGTATCGATCGCGAACGTCCGCCCAGCCTTGGCTGCGGCGCTCTCCGGGTTGTACTCGTAAATTTTCCAGGCGTTCCACTTCGCGACCCAGCGCGGCTCAACGTCCAGGTGATCGTAGTTCTTGGGCAAAGCGTCGGCGATGTTCTGCGGATTCTCTGACATGGGGCTCTCCAGGTTCGGCTCGTCGTGCCGCAATGGGCGGGCGCGCGTTTGTAGCACGAGGCGCAAGCGGATTGAACCCACGGCGCGCTCTTGCTACCGTCAGGGCTGGAGGCTGTTGTGACGCGAACGAGAAAGTGGCTGCGACTGGGCTGGTTGGCGTGCGCGCTGCTGGTTGCGTGCCGGAAGCCGCCCGCGGCCGCGCCGGCAATGCCGCAGAAGACCGCGAAAGTGGCGCAGCGGACGGCCGAGCTGCCCGCGGCGACGACGGCGACTGGCGCGCAGTTGATGACGCTCCCGGCCGCGGCGACCTTGCAGGACGCGGTTGAGCCGGGGGACATGGCGACGCCGACGGACAGCAATCCCATCGGTTTTGACGACGTGCCGTGGCTGCTGGATCGCGCGGGAGCTTGGCTGCGGGCGCACGAGGGCGGTGCCAAGGCGCAGCCGACCGTCTGGCAACGGCGCGATCGCCATGGCTGGCAGTCCGACGAGATGATCTGGCGCAACGGCCATTTCACGCTGCGGACGCTGGGCGACGACACGACGGTGGAGCTGACGGAATCGGGCTGCTCCGTGCGGGCGGGCCAGTTCAAGGCGCGCTGTGAGCCGAACACCTTGAGCGAAGCGACGATGGCGGCGGCCTTGACCGGGCTGGCGTGGCCCGACGGCCCGGGTCGCGAGGCGTGGGAAGTCGAGGCGCTGCACATCCATTCCGCGCAGAGCGTGTACGTGCGCCTCGTGTTGGCCAAGCTGCACCTGCGCGCGGATCTGGTGCTGGGGACCGACGGCGCGGTCAAGGAGCTCGCCCTCGGATCGATGCGCGTGGCGCTGCGCCCGGATCCCGACGGCTTTGGCTTTACGCGCGCCGACGGCGTGGCCTGGCATTGGAACGTCCAACCGCCGGGCGGCAAGGAGCCGTTTGGCCGCACGCAGCTGCGCTTGGACAACTCCGCTGGCATGGAAATTACGGTGGAGGCGTGGGATGCCGCCGCCAAGGCGCGCGGTCTGGCGGCGATGGGGCCATTCTCCGCTGAGGTCGACATCCGCGAGGATGGCGTGCGCGTGCGCGCGTTGCAGGCGCCCGTGCTGGCCGAGCCGGAAGACGGTTCGTGGAAGGGCGTCCAGGTGGTCGTCGTCAAACAGCTGCCGGCGGAGTCGATGTTCCACGGGATGCGCGGCGATCTCGTCAAGGACCTGCGCAAGAACGCCAAGCCGGGCTGCCACGTGGCGCAACTGCTCGGCATCAGCCCGGACGAACCAGAAGCGACAAGTGGCGAGGCGCGCCGCGGCGGTCAGATTGTTGTCGCCGTGCGCCCGTGCCCATGACTGCCGCGCGTGGCGTTTTCGTCTGCCATTTCAGCTGATTGCCCCCAGCCGGCTGCGGTGTCGGTTGGAGGCTCCTGACCCGCGTGGTACCCTGCCCTACGGCAGCGCAAAACGCACTCCAGCCGCCCGGGGATCTCATGCCGCGCATCACGTTTTGTGCCATCGAGCCACGGATCACCCACGGCGTCTACAATCCCTTTTCTCAGGGAATCAGGCAGTTGCGCGCGTCGATCGAACATGCGCCCGACCTGGCGGACTGGGAAGTGCGGTTTCTCGATTCGGAGAGCAAGGACGTCGACGAGTGGGTCACCAAGCTGCTGGCGGAACGCGCCGACGTCATTGGTTTCTCCTGTTTCGTCTGGTCGTTCGCCACGTTCGTGAGCGTCGCGGAGCGGATGCGCCAGGCGCAGCCCGACGTGCGGCTGCTGTTTGGCGGCCCGGCGGCGCGGACCGTCATGTTCAAGATGCCGGCCTTCCGCGGCCGCGAGCGCGCGCTGGACGCGATGGTGGCGGGCGAAGGCGAGTGGAGCATCGTCTCCCTCCTGCAACAAAAGACGTGGGACCTGAAGGCGGTGACGGCGATTCCCGGCGTGTACGTGCCAACCGCGGACGGCTGGCAAGGCGGGCTGCCGCAGCACGCGGATCGACCGCTGGATGAACTGCCGTCGGCGATCCTGGCCGGCCTTTGCGACGTCCACCGCACCGCGACGATGGAGCGTTTCCGCGGCTGTCCGATGTCCTGCGCGTTCTGCCAGTGGGGCGATCTGACGACGCCGCATCGCGTGTTCAGCGAAGAGCGGATGCGCGCTGAGCTGAGCTACCTCAAGGAGCGCAAGGTCAAGACGTTCAACCTCGTGGACGCGGGCCTGAACCTCAACGCCAAGGCGTTCCGCAATTTCGCCAATGCGGAAGCGGACATCGGCCTCTTTCGGGAGACGCGGCTCTACGGCAGCGTTTATCCGTCCATCGTCAACGACGAGCACCTGGAGTTCCTGTCCCGCTGCAAGTCGCCGGTCATGGACGTGGGCGTGCAAACGTTCAATCCGGACGCGCTTGCCGCGATGGACAGGCCGTTTCGCGAAGAGCGTTTTGAGACCGTGATGCGCAACCTGATGCAGGTCTGCAACCCGGAGCCGGAGTTGATCTTCGGCCTGCCGGGCGACAATCCGCGGGCGTTCAAGGAAGGCGTGCTGCGGCTGATGAAGGTCGGTTGCCGCGTGCGGGTCTTCCATTGCCTCGTGCTGCCGGACGCGCTCATGAGCCGCGCCAAGCCGGAACACCAACTGCAGTGGGATCCGGAGACGCTGCTTGTGACGTCAGCCGCGGGCTGGTCGCCGCAGGATCTCGCGGAGACGCGCAATTGGCTGGACCAGATGATGGTGGGCAACGCCGGTGAAGCGTCGGGCAACACGTGGACGTTTTCGCCGCCTGGGGAGGACGTGCGCTCCGCCTCGCCGCAGCTCCGGCCGATGCGCGTGACCGATGAGAGCCTTTCCGCCCGCCTGCAGCCCAACGTGAGCCTGGCGTCGACGGGGACGTGGACCGTGACCGAGACCGGCTTCACGGACGCCGGGATGCGCGTCAAGCTGCACGCGGCGAACGTCGATTTTCACGTTGACCTGATCGACGCCGAACGCGCCAAGCAGTCGTACAAGATCCTGGATGGCGTGGCGGTCAGCTACCGGACCAAGGACGGCGCGCAGTTGGAGCCGGAAGACGTCCGCACGCTGGACCGGATGCTGCCGCAGCTTGTCGAGGGGATCGCGCCCGTGTTGCGCGCCCAGCCAACCGCGCCCGCCATCGCGCGGCTGCCAGCGTCGACGCCGGCGACGCCGCATGCGAAGGTCCCGCCGACACGCGAGGCGCTGACGGACGCGTGGCAGCAGCACGGCCTGCTCGTGCTGGAGAAGGTGGTGCCGATCGACGTCTGCGTCCACGTCACGGACGTGCTGAATCGCCACGTGATCGCCGCGGCTGAACAGGAACGGCAGACGCCGTGGCCGGAGAACTTCGCAGATCGGCTGCGCACGTCGGCCAATTCCGTCGTGCCGTTCTGGGACCCGACGGTTCCAGCGGACCGGCCACCGGTCGAGCGGCTGATGCGGCTGGGCCATCAACTGCACCAGATCCCGGAGATCGCCGCGCTGTTCCGCCGTCCGGAGATCGCCGGCACGCTGGGCGTTGTGCTGCAGTCGCCGGTGCTGGTGAATGCGGTGCTGATCGACAAAGTGCCCGGCGGGTCGGTGCAGTTTGGCCTGCATCAGGACAGCTGGTACCTGCTGTCGGAGCCGGAGTCGCTTGTTTCGATGCAGATCGCGCTGGACGACACCGATGAGGACAACGGCTGCCTGCACCTGTTGCCGACAAGCCCCACGGAGGTCGTGACGACACGCGCGATCCTGACGGAGAACGGCTGGTCCGTTGGCCCGGAACGGCACCCAGCGCCGCCGGAAGGGTCTGCGCCGGCCCTGCCCATGTCCCGCGGCAGCGTGCTGATGTACACGGGGCGGACCTGGCACGCGTCCTACCCGAATCGCTCCGCCCGCCATCGCCGCGTCGTCGTCGCGCAGTTCATCGATGCGTCGAGCACGTGGCGACCGGACAATTGGCTGCCGGAACCGCCGGGCGGTTTTCCGCGCTGGCCGTAGGCGACCGCCTCAGGTCTCCGCGAGGATCGCTTCCACCGGCATCGGCCGCAGCGCCTTGGCAGCCAATTTCGCCAGCATTTCTCCACGCTTGCCCATGACCTTTGCCGCGACCTTCACCCGCTTGGGATGCGGCGCGCCAGCCAGATCCCGCCGTTTCAGCGCCTTCTGGATGTTGAGCGTGTCCCGCACCACCGCTTCGTCGAGGTTCAGGCGCTTGGCGATTTTGGCCGCGCCGAACTTAACAAACGTCAACTGATTATGCGTCAACTCGCCGACCAATTCAGCAATCTGTTCATGCGCCTGCCGGAACGGCACGCCGGAACTCACGAGCGCGTCGGCCAAATCCGTCGCCAGCAGGAAGCCCTTGTCCAGTGCATTCAATAGGTTGCGCTTCTGCCACTGCGCCCGCGCCAGCATGTCCGCCGTCGCCACCAGGCAGTCATGCCACGTGCCGAGCGCATCGAACAGCGGCTCCTTGTCCTCCTGCATGTCCTTGTTGTACGCCAGCGGCAGACCTTTCAGCACCACGAGCAGCGCCACAAGGTCGCCAATCACCCGCCCTGACTTGCCGCGCACAAGCTCCGCCATGTCGGGGTTCTTTTTCTGCGGCATCAGCGAACTGCCCGTGGTGAACGCGTCAGGCAGGCGCACGAAGCCGAATTCCGCGCTCGTGAAGAGCACCAGTTCCTCGCCGATGCGGGACAGGTGCACGCTGCCCAGCGCCGCAGCAGCCATCGCCTCGACGAGATGGTCGCGGTCCGCCACGGCATCCAGCGAGTTGCCGCTGATGCGCGAGAAACCGAGCAGATCTGCGACTTTCTGCCGGTCGATCGGCAGCGTCGTGCCCGCCAGCGCGCCGGAGCCAAGTGGACAAATATCAACACGCTTCTGGACATCCAACAAACGCTCGGCATCCCGGGCGATCGCCTCCGCATGCGCCAGCAGGTGGTGACCAACCGTCACCGGCTGCGCCCGCTGCATGTGCGTATAACCCGGCATTGGCCAATCCGCATGAAGGGTTGCCTGCTGCGATAGCACATCGATCAACCGCGCCAGCGCGGCGCCAATCTCCGCCAGCTTGCGTCGCAACCATAGACGTTCATCAAGCGCGACCTGATCATTTCGCGACCTGGCGGTATGCAAACGTCCAGCGGGCGCGCCAATCCGGTCGCGCAGCGTCGCCTCGACGTTCATGTGCACGTCCTCGCGCTCCATCCGCCAGTCGAAGCTTCCGGCCTCCACGTCCGCGAGGATCCCGCGCAGGCCGCGCACGATCGCGACATGCTCGTCTTTGCTCAGGATTTTCTGATCGCGCAGCATCGTCGCGTGCGCCACGGAGCCGAGGATGTCCTCGCGCGCGAGCACCTGGTCGTACGCCACGGACGCGTTCATGCGCGCAACCAGCGGGTGCGTCGCTTCTTCATAGCCGCCGCCCCACAGGCGATCGCCTTTCGTACTCATACGCTTGCCTCAAATTGATCGGTTGTCTATTCGTCCCACGGGGCGGCATCGCCGTCGCCATCGCCCGCCATCGCCTGCCGCAACTGGTCGAGTTCCTTGGCGAGCCGCGTGATCACCGCGTCCTGCTCGCGCACCACGTCGTCCAGCGCTTCCAGCAGCGCCTGCTGTTCCATGTAGCGCAGTTCCATTTCCATCAGCCGCTCGGCCAACCCTGCCAGCTCGTCGCGGCTCATGCGAGGAGGCCAACAGCAGCGGCGACGGTCAACGGGATGGCAAAGTTGTCGTCCACCGGCTCGCAGTAGACTTCCGTGACCGCGCCGATGAGCGACGCCCATGCGCTCAGCGCCCACACGCGCCAGATTGGCATCCCGACCAGCTCAGGATGCGGCGTGAGGAGCAGGAACGCGCCAAGCACCGCCGTCGAAACGCCGATGAAGCCGAACATGCCTTCCAACGATTTGTGACCGCGCAGCTTGTGACTGCCAAAGCGCTTGCCGAGGATCGCCGCCGCCGGATCGCCCACGCCGAGCGCGATGACGCCGCAGATGCACGCGAGCGGGCTGAAGCACCACACCATGATGAACAAGGCGATGCCGTACCAGGTACCGGAGTTGATGCGGTACGCCTCGATCGGCCGCGCGATGGCGCCGAACATCTTGTCGACCATGAACTGGTTGATCTTGGGATGGATCCGGCGCATCGCCTCCATCGTGACCATGCACGCGGTGTAGATGCCGCAAACCCAAAGAACCAGCGTGCGATCCGGGAACGCCGTGTACATGGCCGCGCCCAGGAAGCCGCTGGAGATGTGGTAGGCGTTGCGGATGTAGTTGCGCGGCTTCAGCGTCGGCAGTTCCACGCCCTGCGTCGTCGCCTTCTCGCGCAACAGCTTGGCCAGCGCCTCGTACTGCCGGCCGGCGCGCAGCGTGAGCGCCTTGAGCGACCGCCCCTCGCCCGCCGCTGTCCGCAGCAGTTCCAGGCGCGCCGCGATCTTTGCCAGGACCTCCGCCGTCGTCGGCTGGTTCTGGCGCATCTCCGCGGCGTAGTTCCGCGCGCGCTCGGCCATTTGCCGCATCTGCTCCAGCTTGGGGGACACCTGCCCCGCACGCGCGCGCCGCGCGTCCTGCAAGTCCGCGAGGAGGTGGTGCAGTTCCAACGCCAGCGAGACAACGGGATCGCCGCTCATGCCGTTGGGCGTCATCGAGGTGTGCTGGGCAAAAGCAATCATGGCGCTCAGCTCGTTGTGGACGTCAGTCCGCTAGACGGCATCGATGCGAATGGCAATCGCCGTCACATTGTCTTTGCCGCCGTTCACGCAGGCGGTCTGGATCAGCTCGCTCACCATTTCCGGCAAATTACTCTGCGTTTTCGACATGATCTGAAGGATTTGCGGATCCGTCACTTCACCCGACAGGCCGTCGCTGCACAGCATGTACACGTCCCCGACTTGCGGCTGATCGCGCTGCAGGTCGACCTTGACGTCTTCTTTCAGCCCGCAGGCGCGGACGATGATGTTCTTGTGCGGAAAATTCGCCTGTTCTTCAGCCGTCAGCGTCGCGATCTTCAAGTAATCGTTCAGCAGTGAATGATCTTCCGTCACCTGCTTCAACTCGTTGCCGCGCAGGCGGTAGCAGCGCGAGTCGCCCACGTGCGCGATTGTCGCCTTCTCCGAGTCAAAGTGGATCGCGACGACCGTAGTGCCCATGTTCTTGTAGCGCGAGTCCGAGTGGCCCCGCTCCCAAATCGTGTAGTTGCACCAGCGGATACCGGCGTTGAGCATGTTCTCGGATTCCGAGAGACCGCGCTCTTCGCGGCCAGGCCACGTGGCGGAAGCGTCGTTGGCAACGCGGGTGTAGTACTCGCGCATGGTCTCCACGACCATCGCGCTCGCTACTTCTCCGCACGCATGGCCGCCCATGCCGTCCGCGACAACAAAAAGGCCAACGTCGTCCATAACAAGGAGGTTGTCCTCGTTATGCGTCCGTTTGCGGCCGACGTTGGTTTCGCCGGCACTGGAAAGACGAATGGCCAATCAGCACCTATCCTGCAGCAGACCCAAAGCGAATGTAACGAGCGCCAGCACATGCGTCAACGAAGCCGCACGCGAATTCCCGGTCGGCGTGGCTACAGCTCGTAGACTTCGATGTCGTCAAAGCGGACATCGCTCGCCCAGTTGTTGAAGCCAAAGAAGTTGCCGTCAATCGGCGTCGGATCGTCGTAGGCGACCATGAACTTGCCATCGATGTACCAGCGGACCACGTTGTCCGTGCGGATGACCGTCCAGGTGTACGTGCGCCCCGCCTCGACCTTGGCGGGTTCGCTTTGGTTGCGGCGGTTTGGCTCGTGTTCACCGTGCCGCGCGATCGCGTTCGTCGTGTTGTTCCAGCCGCCGAAGATGATCGAGTAGCCCTGCTCATGGCGCGGCTCGGTGTTGAAGATCTCGCACTTGGTGTCGCCAACCGCCGTCATCGACCGCGACTTGAAGACGACGCGCACCTTCTTGGGCAGCGGCTTCACAAGCCACGCGCCTTGATTGCGCAGATCGTCGTTGGCGACTTTCTCCGCTTTCAGCCAGCCGTCGACGATGTGCCACTCGCCCGCCTGCGGCGCATTCCAGTCCGGGCCGAGATCCGCGCGCTCAAAATGCTCTTCAAAAACCAGCTTTCCGCCGGTCAGACCATCGGTGCGCGCGGCCTGCTTGGCCTGCGGATCTTCAGCGGGCGCCTCCTTGCTCGCTTCAACTTTCGCGGCCTTGCGCGCGGGGCGCGGCGGCGGCGGATCCGGCGGAGTACACGCTGAAACGAGGGCAAGGATCGCGGCGAATGGCACAAGCTTCTGCATCAGTTTCCCTGGTTACGCGCCTTGATGTGGCTGAGTTCGTCGCTCGTCGAGCGCAGGCGCGCGTTGAGCATGCGCACGAGGCCCCAGAGCAGCTTCACCGCCGTCTGTTCCTCGCTGAGGAGGCCAAAGAACGCGTCGCGTTCGATGACCAGAACGGACATCGCGGTCTTGGAACGCACGGTCGCAGAGCGCGGCGCGCGTTCAATGAGGCTCATCTCGCCGATGTGCTGGCCGGGATGCAGCTCGGCGATGGTCACGCCGTCGCCCTTGAGCACGGTCGCGGAGCCTTCGAGGATGATGAAGAGGCTCTCGCCAAACTCACCTTCCGTGCACAGCTCCGTGCCCGGCTTGACGACGCGCTCGGTCGCGATGCCGGCGACGCGAATGAGGTCGGCGTACGGCAAGTAGCGGAACATGGAGACGCCCTGCAGCGCTTCCAGGCGGCGACGGACCAGCATCGCGCGGTCGGTGGACTGGTCGTCCAGGACGTCGAGCACGATCGCGGTCGCGTTGTCGGGCGCCCCGCGCTGGAGCGCTGCCTCGATCAGGTCGTCCGCCACTTCTTCAACGGTGCCGCGCGGTACGACGACCTGCATCTGGTCGTCGCCCAACACGCCGTGAATGCCGTCGCTGCACAGGATGAAACGGTCGCCGGGGATCAGCTCCAGGTCAATCGAATCGACGCGCGCCGAATCGAGCACGCCCAGCGCACGCGACAACGCCTCCGTGAACGCTTGGCCAATCTGACCGCGCTCCGGACCGCGACCGCGCCGCTTCATGTCGTTCATGACGCTGTGGTCTTCCGTCAGCGGATGCATCACGCCCTGCCGCACCAGATACACGCGCGAATCGCCGACGTGCCCGATGAACGCGTGGCCACCCGCGACGAGCAGCGTGACATTGGTCGTCGCCATGCCGTTGAAATCCGGATTCACAGCCGCGGCACGCCGCACAGCCGCACTCGCGGTGCTAATCGCCGTTTCCAGCATCGTGCCGAGATCCCGCCGCGTGGCCGTTCCGGCATTGGCGGCAAAATCACGGATCAGGTTGCGGGACTTGGCGACTTCAGCGGCGATGTGCTCGCACGCGATGCGACTGGCTTCTGAACCGCCCGCGCGCCCGCCCACGCCGTCGCACACGATGAAGAGCTGGAGCTGCGGGTCGATGAAGTGGCTGTCTTCATTCTGGCGGCGAACCAGACCGACGTCCGTACGACCTGCGTGCTTGACCTGCATGGCGACTCCTTACGTCAGGGCGTAGGCGAGCAATGGTAAACCGATTTGCGCGAGGACGGCAACGCGGCCGTGCGCGGCGACGGGCGCGGTCAGAAGCGCGAGGTCCACTGCGCCAGGATCTGGCTGGCCACGTCCTTGCCGACGATCGTCTTGACGCTGTCCGCGGGGAGGAACAGGCCCGCGCCGACGAAGAGTTCCGAGGAGCGCAGCAGCTGCCACCGCGCCAACAAATCGAATTCAGTGCCGAGCATCCGCCAGCCGCCGTCGCCCGTCAGCGTCGGATTGCCAAAACCGGGCAGCGGCGCGTTGTCGCGACTTGCCGACGCGCGGCCGTTCAGGTCCAGCGCCAACGTCGGCGCCGCTTGCCAGCGAATCCGCCCGCCGTTTTGCAGCAGGTTGGTCTGCTTGAAGAGCTGCAGCAGGCCGACGACCTGATCGAGCGACGGATACAGCGGCCGCCACGCCGTCGCGGTCTGGACGTTGCCCGTGGGCGTCGGCGCGCCGGAATAGAACTGCGTGAACGGCGCAAAGCTGATGCTGCCGTGGCCGACGGGAACATGGCCGGCGATTTCGCCAAAAAACGCGCTGCCGATGAGACTTTGCCGATCGCCGTGGCCGGCTTTGTCCTCGGCGCCGACCTGCAGCGCCGCCTCGATCTCGCCGGACAGCCAATGCGCGGGATGCCAATCGAGGCGCGTGCCCATCGTCGTGAGGTAAGCGTGGCCGTTGGCGGTCCCGTCCACGAGGTAAAGCACGTACAGCTCCGCGCGGAGGTGCTCGTGCGGCTGGCCGGTCATGTAGGCGCCAAAGAGGTTGCGATCCTGATCGGGCTCCGTGCTGTTGCGGCGCAACTTGACGGCGATGAGGTCGATGTCGAGGTATTTCTGGTAGCTCATCCGCACGCGCATGCCGTCAAAGACGTTGCTCGCGGCCTGAAAATCGTAGGCGCCAATCATGCGGCCGGCGCCGTAGTCGAGCACCATGCGACCCATCTCGGCCGAGAGCCACTTGAGTGTCGGCGCCTGGAGCCGCACGACGGCCTGTTGCAGTCCGACCTGCGGCAACTGCGACGTGCCGGGATCCGAGTCGCCAAACGCCCCGGACGCCTGAAACTGCACGTGCGCGTCAACGGGACCTTGGGCAAACGCCGCACCCAGACGCTCGCGGTGAAAAACGGAGCTGCGCACGACGTCCGCACCGGGCTCCAGCGCGCTCAGGTGGTGCGGCGCAGACGCGCGAACGCGGACCTCCGCATCCAGCGCGGTGTGGGCGGCCAGATCGTCCACATTGGCCAGCCGCAGCGGCGCGACATCCCCCTGCCCGGTTTGGGTCACATCGGCCAGCAAACCCGCGACGCCCAGCTCCGAGACGAGCGCCGTGGCGCTGCGGGGCAGTGGCACATCCGCGCGGGCAGGCGCCGCGTGAAGCGAAAACGCCAAAAACAACGACGCCGACGCAAGCAGCTGGGCGGCTGAAGGTCGGCGCAGAGTTGGCGCGCACAATGAATTCATCGTTTGGTGCCGGAGGAGGGACTTGAACCCTCACGGGCGTTAAGCCCAACGGATTTTGAGTCCGTCGCGTCTACCATTTCACCACTCCGGCGTGAGTGCCTGCCCCGCGCGGCAATCCTGCCGTTTGGGACATCCGGACCCGACCGACGCTGCGTCGAACCCGAGGCGAGACAATCGTTCGAGTGGGCGCCAAAGTCAAGTCCGCAGCAAACCTGTTTCGGCGGCGCACGGGCTGTGGCATGCTGCGCGGCATGAGCATGAACACCCCGTCCCTCGCGATTCGCAACGCCCAAGTCGTCCTGCCGACGGGCATCACCGCAACTGACATTGGCATCCGGGACGGCAAGATTGTCGAACTGGCGCGGCCACTTACCGGCACGTACCAGGCGTCGATCGACGCGCGCGGGCTCACGGCGTTGCCGGGCGTCATCGACACACAGGTGCACTTCCGCGAGCCCGGACTCGAGCACAAGGAAGACCTGGCGAGCGGGTCGCTGGCGGCGATCGCCGGCGGCGTGACGACGTTTTTTGAGATGCCCAACACCAAACCCAACACGACGACTCGGGAATTGCTGCTGGACAAGCTCGCCCGCGCTTCCGGTCGGGCGTGGGCCGATCACGCCTTCTTTCTGGGGGCGACGACGGAGAACGCCGCGCTGCTGGCAAGTTGTGAGGATCTGCCCGGCTTTGCCGGCGTGAAGATCTTCATGGGCAGCTCCACGGGCACGCTGCTGGTGCCGGACGACGATCATCTGCGCGCGGCGCTGCAGACCGGCAAACGCCGCGTCGCCGTCCATGCGGAGGACGAACCGCGGCTGCGCATGCTCGCTGAGACCGTGCCGGCGACGCGGCCACACGATCATCCGCTGCGGCGGGACGTGGAGACCGCGCGGCTGGCCGTTGCGCGGCTGCTGGATCTGGTGGCCGAGACGGAGCGCCACGTGCACGTGCTGCACATCAACTCGGCCGAGGAGCTGGACGTGATGCGCCACCACCCGGCGCGGCGATTCGTGACGGCGGAAGTGACGCCGCAGCACCTCACCCTGCACGCGCCGGAGTGCTACGACCGGCTGGGCAACCTCGCGGTGATGAATCCGCCGATTCGCGAGGAGCGCCACCGTCTGGCCCTGTGGGCGGCGCTGCGCGATGGCACGCTGACCTGCATTGGCTCAGACCACGCGCCGCACACGCTCGAGGAGAAGTCCAAGCCGTACCCGTCGGCGCCGTCCGGGATGCCGGGCGTGCAGACGACCCTGCCGTTGCTGCTGAACGAACACGCGGAGGGCCGCGTCTCGCTGCAGGAGATCGCGTTGTGGACGGCGCAGCGGCCCGCGGAAATCTACCAAATCGCCGGCAAAGGCACGCTGGCGGTGGGTCTGGATGCGGACATCGCGCTGTGCGACTTGCAGAAGCTCCACGCGCTGGAGGAGCGGGAGATCCGCTCGCGCTGCGGCTGGAGTCCATGGACGGGGATTCCGATGCGCGGGTGGCCGGTGATGACGGTCCTGCGCGGCAGCGTGGTGTTTCGCGATGGCGAGCCCGTGGGGACGCCCAGCGGCAAGCCGGCGACTTGCGGCGATCCGATCAGCAACGTTGGAAAATAGGGCGTTTTCTGACGCAGCCGCGGACGAATCGCCGGGATCAGCACACTTGGCTAGCTGGCCACGCCGGTGCCGATCTGACAGGTCACGCCCGTGCCGCCCAGACCGCAATAGCCCCACGGATTCTTGTGCAGGTACTGCTGATGTTCATCCTCAGCGTAATAGAACGGCCCCGCCAGCGCGATCTCCGTCGTGATCCGCCCAAGCCCTGCCGCGCTCAGCGCGCCTTGATACGCGTCCCGGCTCGCCAGCGCCGCCGTCAACTGCTCCGCATCCGCGCAGTAGATCGCTGAGCGATATTGCGTGCCGATGTCCCCGCCCTGCTGGTTGCCCTGCGTCGGGTCGTGGTTCTCCCAGAACGTCTGCAGGAGCTGGCCAAACGCGATTTTTGCGGGATCAAACACGACCTGGACGATCTCCGTGTGGCCCGTGCGGCCGGTACACGTCTCGCGGTAGGTCGGATTGACGGTGAAGCCGCCGGCGAAGCCCACCGCGGTGCCCATCACGCCCGGCGTCTGCCAGAACTTGCGTTCAGCGCCCCAGTAGCAGCCCATCCCGAACCAGGCGATTTGGCTGCCGGCGGGGAACGGCGCGCGCATGGGCGCGTCCAGGACGGCGTGTCGGGCTGCGACGGCCATCGCAGTCGCGCGGCCAAGCAAGGCTTCTTCGCGCGTTGGCATGCCCTGTTTCACGTCCGCAGATCCCATCCAAACCTCACGCGATCGATTGCACGCGGTCGGAATTCGTGGCCGCGACGGTCGTCAGCCCAATGCGCTGGCTCGCCGCGGCAACGATCGCCCGCAGGAGGTCGGAATAGCTCCAGTTGGCCCACTGCGCCATCAAATTCAGCTTGCCGTCCCAGCACCAGCCGGGATTCGGGTTGACTTCCAGCAACTTGATCTCGCCGTCCGCGGCGGTGCGGAAGTCAAAGCGCGCGTAGTCGCGGCAGCCCAGCCGCTCAAACAGACGCGCCGACCACTGCACCAAGCGCTGCCGCTGACCGTGCTCCAACTGCGCTTGGGCAAAACGAATGTCCGTCCAGTACGGCGATTCCGGGTGCCACTTGCTCTCATAGCCGAGGATCTGCGGCGCGCCGGCGGGCAGCGCGCTGTAGTCGACTTCCAGGATCGGCAGCGGCTGCAGGTCAAAGCCCGGGTTGCCAATCAGCGCGACCGAATACTCGGTGCCCGGCATGAACTCCTGGACGATGAGGCCGCGATCGGGCAGCTCCGCGCGCAGTTCGCGAATCCGCTGACGCATCTCCGCCGCGTTGTGCACGACTGCAGCGACCGGAATGCCCAGGCTGCCATCGCCGATGTTCGGCTTCACAATCGCCGGAAACGCCAACGCCGGCGCGGGATCCGGATCGCTTTGCGCCACGTAGGACTCGCGCGGGACCGGCACGCCCATGGACGCCGCGATCGCGCGCACGTGCGCCTTGTCCGCGCACAAGCCCAGGCACGCAGGCGCCGCGCCCGTGTACGGCCGGCCAAAAACTTCCAGCAGCGCCGGCACATGCAGCTCCAGCGCCGGGTCGTTGCGCAGGCCTTCGTCGCAGAAATTCACCACCAAATCCGCGTCGTCGTCACCCAGCACTTTGACCAGCTGCGCGTGGCGATCGATGTACCGCACCGACACATCCGGCCAATCCGCCAGCACGCGCTTCAGGCGATCGATGGTGTCAAAGTCCTCCGCGTTGAACGTGCCATCGCGCTTCACCGGGTCCGGCAGCCGCGGGTCGCCCAGCAGCACCGTCAGCCGCTGTTTGGTCACGCCCGCTTGGGCCAGCGCTTGGGCGCGCTCCGCCACGCGCGCGGTCACAAACACGCGATGCGCCATCATGCCCAGGTCCTGATCGCGCGACGACGCCGCTTCCAGGACATCGTGCTCGGCGATTGCGCAGAAGCCCGCGCGGGTCAGCAAGTCGGCGACCTGCTGGCGATCGTACAGCCGCTCCGCGTAGAACTGGTCCACGAGGATGCCGCGCGTCGCGTGGACAATCACTTCACGGCAGACCAGCCGCTGGCCATCGGCCGACAACTGCCGCTCGCGGACCACCAGCTCCTGACTGTTCAGCCATTCCCAGGACCGCGGCTCGTAGTTGCGCCGCACCCAATCGCCGTCCGTCAAGTCCATTGCCAGCGTGCCGCCGACCTTGAGGGCGCGCCGCACGCCGTCCAGCACGACCAAATCGTCGTCCGCGTGCTGAAAGTAGCCAAAGCTGTTGCCCATCATCGCCACGCAATCCAGCTGGCCCGGCGGCAGCTTGAGCTTGCGCGCCTCGCCCAGCGTGAACCGCACCGGCAAGCTGCCCTGCTTGGCACGCCGCCGCGCCACGCTCAGCAGGTACCGCGACTGATCGATGCCCTGGGCGTACTGAAACCCGCGCGTCGCCAGTTCCAGCGTGTGGCGCCCCTGACCGCAGCACAGGTCGAGGATCTTGTCGCCCGCCTGCAGTTCCGCCGCGCGCACGAGCAGATCGACCTCAGCCGTCGTATTGTCCGCGTTCTCGACGACGTCGCCGTCCGTCTTGAGGTAGTTGGCGTTGAACAGCGTCCGCCACCACTCGTCGGGCAGGTGCGGTTCCAAATCAGGCAGCGGGCCAAGCGTGCGGTGGCGGTGCGACGGGGGGCGCGACATTTGGACTCCAAATGAGACAGGTGCGGGTTTCTGCTGGATGCGGACGGGCTACAGCACTTCGCCAAACCACATCGGCTGCGAGTCGGTCGGGTCGCCGTTGTAGTTGATCGTCACTTCTTCGCCCGCGGCGATGTCGCGCAGGGCGACGAATTCCACTTCATTGGTCTCCATGTGCTTCACGTACACGGCGGCCGGCTGGTAGCTGTGGTTGTACAGCGAGCCAAAGCCAAGCGCGAAAGCCGCGTGCTGCGACTCCGGACCCCAGGAATAGCAGTAGTGAAAGAACACGGTCTGCTCAATGTGCGGCCACTGTTCCGCCGGGATGAACAGAACGGGCGTGCGCTCGATCGTTTCGCCCTTGACGATCGCCGTGTCCGTGATGACACCGCGACCTTTTCCTGGAGTATTCACAGCTTGCAACATCAGCGGGATCCTCTCGATGGGGTTGTTCAGTCGTCAACGAGGCGATAGCCTTCGATGCGACCCTGACAGTTGTCCGTGCCACAGGCACAGTCAAAGCTCCAACGCGCGTCCCAGAAGAACGATTCAGGGCTCGCAACGAATTCACTGCGGCGGGCGTTGTTGTAGCTGATGGCGAACTCGGCGCCGGCGGGCACAGGCGCGGTCGTCACGATGTTCAGGTCGTCATCCACGGTGCAGTTGGGCGTGCAGGCGTGGTTGACGTAGCGCGCATCGCTGTGCGGAATCAGCCAGTGGGTGTCGTCGATCAGCAGCGCGTGGCGCACTTCTGACTCAGGCACCGCGTCCCACAAGACGAGCGCGCCCTCAAAGCGGGCGACGGCGACGCCAGCCGGCACGTCAACCGCAGCAACCAAGGATTTTCCGTAAGCATTTTCAGTCACGCGGGCGAGCGACACGGGCATCTCCACAAATAGCCGTGCGCGGTGTACACAACCCTAGCGCCAACGGCAAGTTGTAAGCTTGTGTGGCCACATCTTCTGCTGCGTCAACAGCGTCCGCGCGTGTGGCTTGCTCCGCGCCGCGGCGCATGGCACCGTGAGGATCCCGGGAGCCCGACGCATGAGCGACGCCAATACCAGCAAGACGCCGCGCACCTGCCCATCTTGTGGCGCGTCAACGGACCTGCGCTTCTGCCCAGCGGACGGCACCGCAACGGTGGAAGGCCGCGCGCTGTTTGCCGACCCCACGGTGCTGCGCGCTGGCGACGTCGTGAACGGCCGCTACCGCATTACCGAGCTGATCGGCCGCGGCGGTTTTGGCGCCGTCTATGCCGGCGAGCACACGGGGACGCACCAGCAAGTCGCGCTGAAGCTGCTGATGCCGTCGGACGACGATCCCAGGACGGACATTCGCCGTTTCCACCAGGAGGCGCAGCTCACCGCGTCGCTGCGCCATCCCAACACGGTGCGCGTGTTCGACATCGGCCAGACCCAGCACGGCGCGCTGTACCTCGCGATGGAACTGCTGCACGGCCAGACGCTGGAGGATCGCCTGCAGGCGCTGGAAGCGCGGCGTCTGCCGCTGCCGCAGGAGGAGCTGCTGGATCTGGCGGTGCAGGCGCTCAAGGCGTTGAGCGAGGCGCACGGCAAAGGCCTTGTGCACCGGGATCTGAAGCCGGCGAACCTGATGCTGACGGAACTGGAAGGCGAGCGGCTGCTCAAGGTGCTGGATTTTGGCATCGCGCGGCGGGAAGGGTCGACGCTGACGGGCCACGGCCGCGCGCTGGGCACGCCCGCGTACATGAGCCCGGAGCAGTGCATGGGCGACGAAGTGGACGGGCGCGCCGACGTATACGCGCTGGGCTGCATCCTCTTTCGCTGCCTGACGGGCCAGACGCCATTTGAGGCGGATACCGTGCTGGCCATCATGCAGGGCCACGCGCTCTCGCCGGTTCCGGATGTCGCGCAACTGGCGCGCCTGGCCGTGGCGCCGGGCCTGCGGGCGGCCATTGAGAAAGCGCTGGCCAAGCGCCCCGACGACCGTTTCCAGAGCGCGCGCGAGATGCGGACCGTGCTGGAGTTGGTCAAGGGCAGCCTGGTACCCGATGACGAAGCACCGACGCTGGCTTGGAGCGCCGATCAGATGGCGGATGTGGCGATGAAGGTGCCGGTGCGTGCGGCCAAGCCGGTGACGGTTCCCCAGCCGATTGCGATCCGCGCGGACACGCAGGAACGCACGACGGCCAAGCAGGCGCTGGCGCCCAAGGCCGGGCCAAAGTTGACCGTCGTCGCGGCGCCGCGCAAGGCCAAGGCTGCGGTTGCGGAGGAAGCGTACGAACCGCTGCCCACATCGACGACGCCCAAGTGGCTGCCGTGGGCGATTGGGGCAGCAGCAGCCGCGGCGATTGTCGGGTCGATCCTGGCGTGGCGTTAGGCGGTCGCCTCTCGGCGCGCAGCGAAACTAGCCGCCGCCGGGACGAACGGTCGAGGGACCGCCACCTTTGGCCGAGAGCTGCCAGCGGAAATCGTCGATCAGCACGGCTGAATCGTAGATGTGGTCCGTCTCGTCAAAGATGATGAAGCGCAGCGTGATGGTTTCGCCCGGCGTGACCGGCACCGTCGTGGTGAGCCAGCCCGTGCCACCGCCAATGCCGCCGTCGTAGCCCGTGCCGGCCAGGCCAGCGGCACCTTGCGCGCAACCGTCGCAGACCGTGAAAAAGCCGTTGTTGATGCTGACGCAGCTGCCCTTTGAGTCAAAAGAGACGTTGCCCTTGAAGTTCTTGGAGTCGAGCATCGCGAAGAACTTGTCGTTGAACGACGTACCGACGTATTCCGGGTATTCCGCCGACATGAAATTGAAATCAAAGGAGAATGCCTGCGCGTTGGTCGGCACCTTGATGACGAACTTGAGCTCCGTGTAGTCCTCCGGCGAGCCGGAACTGGAGCAGACGCCCGTGCCGGTGGGATACGTGCCTGAGTTGGAGAACGATGTGCCGGACTGCGGAAGCACGTAGCCGGGCTGCCCGACGGCGGCAGCGACGCCCGAGGAGAGCGCGATCATGTTCGGCCCGTGCGTCGGCGCGTTCATCGATCCGTACGCCTGCTTGATGCCGTGGGCGCTGGCGGAGGCCTCGACGGCCCACGTCGCGGATTGCAGGCCTGAGCACAAGTCGATCGCGGTCGCGTAGTCCGCCACTTTGCCGGAGCTCAAGTTGGCCACGTCGCACTTGGTCGGGTCCTCGTCCGTCTGGCCATCGCAGTTGTTGTCGACGTTGTCCGCGGCAAATTCGACGGCGCCGGGGTTGATGTACTTGTTGTTGTCGTTGCAGTCCTGACAGCCCGCGTAGCCGTCCTTGTCGCCGTCCTCATTGGCATCGATGATGCCCGAGCAGTCGTTGTCCTTGCCGTTCTTGCAGTTGCGCGCGGCGCCGGGGTGAATCGTGATGTCGTTGTCGTCGCAATCGTCGGCGCAGCCGCTGTAGCTGTCGCCGTCGTTGTCCATGTCGTCGGCCACGTCGTTGCAGTCGTTGTCCTTGCCGTCGCAGATCTCCATGTTGCCGGGGAACCGCGTCGGGTCGGTGTCATCGCAGTCCACGCACGCGGGCGAACCGTCCTTGTCGGCGTCCAGCTTGTTGTCGATGAAGCCGTCGCAGTCGTTGTCCTTCCCGTTCTTGCAGTCCGTCGGCGCGCCGGGATGGATGGCAGGGTTCTTGTCGTCGCAGTCCTGACACGCCGGAAAGCCGTCGTTGTCGTCGTCCTGATCGGCGTCCACTTCGCCGTTGCAGTCGTTGTCCTTGCCGTTCGTGCAGTCCGCGGGCGCGCCGGGATGCACCTTCGGGTCGCTGTCGTCGCAGTCCTGGTTGGCGCCAGGGCACGCGCTGTAGCCGTCCTTGTCCGAGTCGTAGTTGTCCACGACGCCGTCGCAGTCGTTGTCCTCGCCGTCGCACGTTTCCATCGCGCCGGGGTGCGTCGTCGGCTTGGCGTCGTCGCAATCGCCCTGCATGGGCGTAAAGCCGTCGCCGTCCAGGTCCTTGTCCTTGTTGGGATCGTTTGGATCGACCGGATACGGCACGTCGGGCGTTGCCACGGCGTCCTGGCCAGGCGCCCCATCGGCGATCGCACCATCCGCCGCAACCGTCGCGGTCGCATCGTCACCGGGATTCGCGGCGCCGTCCGTCAAGCCGCCAATCGAACCGTCCTTGCCCGGGATCTGGTACGTCGGACCACCGCCGCTGCCGCTGTTGCTGGAACAGGCGGCGACGAGGCAGAGCGCGAGAGCCCAGGCGCCGCGCGCAGCAACCGAAGACGCAGAAGTGAGCCGAGGGCGATGGCGCATAGCAACTCCGGACTGAACAGCCAACCCCAGAGCCTACCTGCCGCTTGGCGGCGCCGCAAGCGCCATCTGCGTCGTTGCCAAACCGTAACAATTTTCAGGATTTGCTGCAGAACTCCGCGGCTAGAAGACGCCGGAAACCCGCGTGGCATTGTTGGCGCGGACCACGTCGACGCCGAGCACACGCCGCGCCACATCTGCCTCGCGGAACACGGACAGCAGGTCCCCGTCGATCTTCTTGTCGCGCGCCTCGTCGTCCAGAATGCGCAGCGCCATGTCATGCGGCACGGCCTTCTTGTACGGTCGGTCCGACGCCGTCAACGCGTCGTAGATATCGGCGATCGCCATCATGCGCGCTTCGATGCAAATGGCCTCGCCCGCGAGCCCGCGCGGATAGCCGTGCCCGTCGATCTTCTCGTGGTGGCCATGGGCGATTTCCGGCACGCGCTTGAGGCTGCGCGTCCACGGAATCTGCGACAGGAAGCGAAACGTGTGGGTCACGTGGCTCTCGATTTCCAGCCGCTCGTCCGGCGACAGCGAGCCCTTGGGAATCGACAGCACCGCGACTTCCGCCGGCGTCACCAACTGCTGGCTTTCGCCATCCGCGCCGATGAACAGCGACTGCTGGAGCAACTGCAGGCTCTCAAAACTGCCGCCCTGCAGGACGGTCGGCCGGTTGCACGTGAGCACGACCTGGAATTGCGCCTCGAGGTCCGCCGTCCGCCGCGCCAGGCTCTCCTGCTCGCGCTGGACGAGCGCCGGATCCGCGCCCGCCAGCAGCATCGCCACGCACTTGCGCAGCGTTTCCGCCTCCATGCTCGTCTTGGCATAGTCAAAACGGTGGCGCAGGAGCTCCAGTTGGTGCGGATACAGCTTCTGCGCCTTGATCAGGACGTCCTCGCGCACGCCGACCTTGCCGAAATCGTGGAGCAGCGCCGCGTACCGGATCTCCATCCGTTCGCTCGGACCAAACGTCAGCCCAAGGTGCTGCGGCAGGCCGACCAGTTCGACCGCGTCCGCCAGCCCCAGCGTCAGCCGGGACACGCGCTCCGAGTGACCCGCCGTGCTGGGATCGCGCGACTCGATCGCCACGACGGACGCCTGCACGAACCCTTCAAACAGCTTCTGGATTTCGTCGTGCAGCTTGGCGTTCTCGATCGCCGCCGCCGCTTGCCCGCCCAGCGCCACGAGCACATCGGCGTCGTCCTGCGTAAAACGCCCGTGCTTCTTGTTCAGGACCTGAATGACGCCGACGATCTGGCCGTGCATGTCGACCATCGGCACCGCGAGCAGCGAGCGCGTCTGGTAGCCCGTGGCGCGATCGATGGACGCGTTGAAGCGCGGATCGTCATAGGCGTTGCGCAGCTTGATGATTTCACCCGTCTGCGCGACGTGGCCGGCCAAGCCCACGCCGGCGGGAATCCGGATCTCGCGATCGCCGCCGATTCCCTGGGCAATCTTCGCCCACAGCTCGCCGGTCTCGCGATCGACGAGGAAAAGTGAGCCGCGGTCGGCATCCACAACGCGGGACGCTTCGTAGAGGATCTTGCCCAAAAGAGAATCAAGATTGCGCTCAGAAATCAGGGTCTTGGCAACATCCAGCAACGCCGACAGCCGCAGCGCCGTCTCACTGTGCGGAGTCACCGCCAAGTAGGTGCCCGTCGCGTTGCCAACGGAAATCTGTCCGGTCTGCCCGGTCTTGAGAGAGTCTTCAGCCATGTTCCCTGCCCGCTCTGTGTGACTCAAAATACCACGCCGACGGATTGCGGCCAAGCCATTCCGTCCGAGCGGCGGTGCGCGTAGACTGCGCCGCCGCCGCAGGTGGCAGCCCAGGAGTCGCCGATGCATCGTCAGAATTCCGCGCGGCTTGTTGTGCTCGCCGCGGGTCACGGATCCAACCTTCAGGCGATCTTTGACGCGATCGACGCGGGCCAACTGGCCGCTGAAGTCGTCCTCGTCGTGAGCCATCGCGCGGATGCCCACGCGCTGATTCGGGCGCAAACGCGCGGGATCGCGACTGCGGTCCACACCCTCGCGGCCGTGAAGGCGCAAGGCGGCACGCGCGGCGATTTTGACGCGTTGCTGACGCAGACTGTGGCGCGCGCGCAGCCGGATTTGGTGGTTTGCGCCGGTTGGATGCTCATTCTGGGCGAGCCCTTCCTGACGACCTTCGCCGGTCGCGCCATCAACTTGCACCCCGCCCTGCCCGGCGCGTTCATTGGCAAGGATGCGATCGGCCAAGCCTGGGAGGCGGCGCGGCGCGGTGAAGTGGGCGAAACGGGCGTGATGGTGCATGAAGTCGTCGCCGATCTGGACGCCGGCGCGCCCATCGCCGTCCGGCACGTTCCGATCGTCCCGGGCGAGCCGATCGACGCGCTGACGGCGCGCATTCACGCCGTCGAGCATGAAGTGCTGGTGGCGGCGATCGCGCAGAAGATCGGCTAATCGACGATCTGGTCCAGCGCGAGCAGCAGGTGCGTCTCCGCAACGAGCGTATCGCCGTGGCGCAGGCGCAGGCCAAAGGCGTCGCCCCAAATCAACCAGGAAGTGCCCGCGCCGGAATCCTCGACCTGGACGGCGCGCGCCGTCGTCATGCGGCCGGCGGCGTCTTGCCCGTTGACCTGCCAAACGCCGTCCGGCCCGTCGTCCGGTTCGTACAGCACGCGCGCCACCTGCCGCACCGGCGACTCCGCCTTGTAGCGCAGCGCGCAGCCATCGGGCAGCGCGGCATGCGGCGCAACGAGAATCTCCACGAACGGCTTGAGCGGCGGTTTTGTCATGCCGACGACTTGCCAGAATGTGTAAGGTTTGCCAAGGCGTGACATGCATCGCTCCCGAAGATCCGCTATCCTCGCGCGGTGCGTATCCAACGTCTCTTGGCCGCAACACAAAGGATCTGACATGAAATCAGCGATCTCCCTCGCCGCTGCACTTGCCTTGGTCTTGTCTTTCGCCGCGTGCGGCGATGACTTGGCGATTCAATCGACGCTCGTCGACAACGACCAAAGCGGCGCGACCGATGACGTCGGTCTGGGCGACTCGCTGGGAGACGCGGACCCGGGCAGCGACGCGGCCACGGGCGTCGACGTCCCGAAATGGGAGCTCCCGCCGTTGGACAGCCAGGGCACGGACGCCATCTCCCTTGGCGACGGCGCAACCTCCGCGGACGCCGACATCGGCGGCTCCGACACCAAACCGGACAGCAGCACGACGTGCCCGGGCGACTTTGGCTGCCCGTGCAAAGTCGACGGCGATTGCCCGGCCATCACCGTTTGCGCGGACACGGCGGCCGGCAAGCAGTGCCTCGCCCCCTGCCTCTCGGGTACGGCGTGCAGCGACGGCACGACTTGCGTCAACATTCCCGGCCCGGACACGCTGACGACGGACGACGACAAATCCGTGTGCGCGCCGAAATTCCCCCACCTGTGCGACCCGTGCGCAACGTCCGCCACGTGCCCGAGCGCGGGCGTCGACAAGGTCGCGTGCATCGGCCTGGGCACCGCGCCCACCGGCACGGAAGTGGACGGCGCGAGCGGCTGGTACTGCGCCAATTTCTGCTTGTCCGACAAGGACTGCCCCGCCGACTACGCGTGCCAAAGCGCCAACACCGTTGACGGCGACACCGCGACGTTCTGCCGGCCCAAGAGCAACACGTGCAGTTGCAGCAGCCTCGCCACGGCCACCAAAGCCAGCACGACGTGCGCAAGCAGCAAGACCGCCCCGGACGGCTCGACCATCACCGGCTGCACCGGCTCCCGCAGCTGCGGCGACGCCGGCTTGACCGCGTGCAGCGCGCCCGTCGCCGTGACGGAGGTCTGCGACAACGTCGACAACGACTGCAACGGCGCCACGGACGACGGCATCCAGACCGGCATCGGCGCGATGTGTGACGACAAGAACGCGTGCACGAGCGACGTCTGCACCGGCGGCACGTGCCTGGCGACTGCGATTTCCGGCGACTGCGACGACGGCGATTTCTGCACCGTCAAGGACGCCTGCAGCGCCGGCAAGTGCGCTGGCACGGTCGCGGATTGCGACGACAAGAACCCGTGCACCACGGATTCTTGCGACAGCGCGCTGGGCTGCCAGCACGTCAACAATACGGGCACTTGCGACGACGGCGACGCTTGCACGAGCGGCGACATCTGCAAGGAGGGCGCGTGCCTCGCGGGCACCCAGAACGCCTGCAACTGCCAGGCCGACAGCGACTGCGCCCAGTACGAAGACGGCAACAAGTGCAACGGCACGCTGTACTGCGCCAAGTCCGCCGCGCCGTACGTGTGCAAGGTCAACCCGACGACGGTCGTGACCTGCGACCCGGCCAGCGACACGCTCTGCCGGCTCAACAGCTGCGACCCGGCGGACGGCGCGTGCAAGTTCGCCGCGCAGAACAACGGCAAGACGTGTGACGACGGCGACGTCTGCACAACCGGCGAAATCTGCGCCGCGAGCACCTGCCAGCCGCAGGGCACGCTGCCGTGCAACGACGACAATGACTGCACGATCGACAGCTGCAACCCCACGAGCGGCTGCGCGCACGTGGCCAACACGGCGGCGTGCAACGATGGCAACGCCTGCACGAGCGGCGACATGTGCGGCGCCGGCAGCTGCGCCGGCACGCCCGTGACCTGCAACGACGGCTTTGCGTGCACCGCCGACAGCTGCGACCCGGTCGGCGGCTGCGTCAACACACCGCTCGCGGGCAACGCTTGCCAAATCACCAGCACGTACGCGGAGCCGTTCAACTGCGGCTCGGGCAGCCTGGACTTGTGGCAGCGCTCCGATGCGCTCCTGGCCGACGGCGCCGTGAAGTGGGGCTTTGACGCCACGCCCGCGATCCCCGCGCCGCAATCCAAGTCGTGCTCGCTGAACATCAACAACGGCACGGACGTCCAGTGTGGCAGCGGCCAGGCGAGCCTCAACGCGACCGCGACCTCCCCGAGCATCGACCTGGCCGCGATGGCGACCGGCACCACGACGAAGCTGACGTTCTACAGCGCCGGCAACTGGGCGGCGACCAAGTCCGCGACCGTCGCCGTGCAAATCGACGGCGGCGCGTTCACCGATTTGGCCCCCGTCACCGCGACCGCGGCGTGGACCAAGCTGACGTTCACCAGCACCGCGTGGGCTGGCCACACGCTGCGCTTCCGCTTCGCCTTTGCCGGCACGTGCGACGCGGACTTGAACGCGGGCTGGTTCATCGACGATTTCGCGGTATTTGAGGACCTTTGCACGACGCAGCCCGGCGTCTGCGGCGCGAACTCGATCTGCGAGATGGACACGACGGGCCAGTTGAACTGCACGGTCTGCCCCGCGGGCTACGCCGCTGCGAACGGCGGTTGCGTAGACGTCGACGAATGCGCGCTGGGCACGGCGGTCTGCGCGGCGGAAGCGACGTGCGCCAACACCGTGGGCAGCTACACCTGCACCTGCAAGGCCGGCTACGTCGGCGACGGCAAGACCTGCGCGGACGTCAACGAGTGCACGACCGGCAAGAGCAACTGCGCCGTGAATGCGACGTGCGCCAACACGCCGGGAAGCTTCACCTGCACGTGCCCCGCCGGCCTGGTCGGGGACGGCACGGTCTGCGGCGCGCTCGGCAGCGGTCCCGGAGCGCCCGCCCTCTCCTGCCTCGCCATCTTCCAGGCCCTGCCCAAGAGCGCGGACGGCACCTACTGGCTGGACATCGACAGCTCTGGCCCCATCGCGGTCGGCCAGTACTACTGCGACATGAAGAACGGCGGCTGGACGCGGCTCATCTCCGACGACTTTGAGAAGAGCCAAGGCGGCTGGAGCCAGGGCACGGTCAGCGGCTGCGGGAACTACGGCAAGATCCTCGGCGGCGCCGGGCAATTTGGCGCAGGAGCCGCACCGGCCAAGACGGTGAACGCGCCACCGCACACGCAGACCAAGCTGTGGTTCCAGTACGCGCGTCTGGATTCCTGGGACGCAGAGTACGCCATCGCCAGGATCGACGGCGCGCAGGTCTGGGCCAAGCAGAGCATCGCCAACGAGTGGACCGGCGGCTGGAACAACAAGTGCGGCCGCTGGGACTACCAGGACGACTTGTGGGATCCGGGCAATCCGATCCTCACGGCACACACCGCGGCGACCGCGACCGTCACGCTCACCAGCAACCTCGACCAGGCCGCGTCCGACGAGGCCTTTGGCATCGACAACGTTGTGCTGTTCGTCAAATAGGAAGTCCAATGTCGCGAATTCCGTCCCATGAGATCCTGCCCCTGGTCCTCCACCGTTCCTCCACGCGCGCCATGAGCGGCCAGCCGCTGAGCGATTCCGAGCTGATGCGGATCCTGGAAGCGGCGCGCTGGGCGCCGTCCGCGGCGAACTTCCAGCCGTGGCGTTTCCTGTACGCGCAAGCCGGCACGCCGCTGTTCGCCCAGTTCCTGAGCTTTCTGGACCCGTTCAACGCCGAATGGTGCGTGCGCGCGGGTGCGCTCGTGGTCGTGGTGTCCAAGGTGACGACGCCCGACGGCAAGCCGCTGGCGCCGCACGCGTTTGATGCGGGTGCCGCGTGGATGGCGATGGCGCTGCAGGCGTCTTCGATGGGCCTCGTGTCGCACGCGATGGGCGGGATTCAGACCGACAGGATCCGCGCGGAACTGCAGATTCCCGATGGTTTTGCGATTCACTGCATCGTCGCGTTGGGCCACAAAGGCGACATCAACGACCTGGCGGAACGCAACCGGCCGCGTGAGACGCCCAACGACCGGCGGCCGCTCGTCGAGTCGATTGCCGCGGGTTCCTTTCCGCAGGCGTGGACGCCCACCGAAGCGTAGTTGCCGTCACTGCGGCTGCGCCACGCACGCCACAAAGTCCCGCGCCATCGCCAGCCACGGATCCGGCCGCCGTTTGGGCGCCACGTCCGCCGCCAACAGCTTGGGCGCTTGGCCTTGACGCGCGACGCACTGTGCCGCCTGGCGCCACACCGCCTCCTGCGGCGCGGAGAACTGCGTGGTCGCCTGCAGCGGCAGCGCGATATCCGGCAGCGTGCCAACGCCATCCAGATCGCGGTCGTTTGGCGTCCAGTAGTGACCAATCGTCGCCTTGATGTAGAAGCCCGCCATCAGCGTCGGCTTGGCGATGCGCTGCATGGACGCCTTGCCGAGCGTGTGTTCCCCCAGCACCAGCGCGCGGCGATGGTCCTGCAGCGCGCCGGTCAGCACCTCGCACGCCGACGCGCACATCCGGTTCACGACGAGCACGATGGGCAAACGCACGTCGTCCGGTGTGTCCGACGCCAGCGGTTGTTGGTCCGGCTTGGCGTGCCAGCGCGCCTTCAGGATTGTCCCGGACGGCAGCAGCATGTCCGCGATCGCGACGGCCTCATCCAGCACGCCGCCCGTGTTGTCCCGCATGTCCAGGATGATGCCGCGCAACGGCGTCCGCGACTTTGCGCCCGCCTCCGCCGCAATCACGGCACGCAGGCGCGCCGCAGTGCCTTTGACAAAATCGCTGAGCCGGAGGTGCAGATAGCCGGCCGCCAGCCGCTCCTCGGAGACGTCATGCGCCACGGCAAAATCGCGGATCAGCCGCACCGCGCGCGTCCGCTTCCTGCGCATCGACCACAGCCGCAGTTCCACCTTGGAGCCTGAGTCGCCCTTGAGCAGCGCCGGTGTTCGGCACGGGTCAAACGGCGCTTGCACGGTGCCCGCCACGCGATCGCCCACGCGCAGATCCGCGCGCCACGCGCTGGAGCCTTCGCGCACATCCGCGACGCAGCATTGGCTCGGCGTCCCCGGCTGCTCCTGCGCGCACGCCGTGACCGCAAAACCGAGGTCCGCCTGCGCCGCCACTTGATCGGGCTCGCTCACGCGATCCCAGTAGCGCGCCGCGAGCACATCGCTGTGCTTGTCCAAGCCCTTCAGCCAACCCGACGCTGCGTTGATCCACGCGGCATAGACCCGCGCCTGATGCGCGTCGTCCCGCGGCAGCGCGTCCTCCTGCCATTTGAGCACACAGAACAGCTCGGTCTTGCTGAAGGTGTGCGCGCCGTGCCACTCCTGCCATGCGATCTTGAGCGCCGACGGCTCGCGATCCCAGACTGGCTCCCGCACCAGCATCAGGCCGTCGACCGGCTGCTTGCCACAGATCAGCGGCTCGGGCGGGTGCGCCGGCGTCCAGCCATGGTCCTGCAGGTCGGCCAGATACCGCGCTGGCACCAGATCCACGAGCGGCGCGGCATTCCACAGCGACAGCTCCGCGCCGTGACGCCAGGCAAATTGCTCGCGCGGCGTGCCAGCGACCGGCGGATCGAGCATCCGCTCCTGCGCGTACGCTTGGACCTGATCAAACTGCGCGCGGCCAAACTCGACGCCGGTCCAGTCCTGGGCCGTGCCCATGACGGCGACAATCGTGGCGACAATGGCTTCAAACATCAGCGGGAACTCCAAGGACGGCGATGCGCGGAAGTCCATGGCAGGATGCCTGAATCTCCCGAGCCTCGCAAACACTGGCGGTGCTCCGGTCGCGACTGTCCCTGACGGCGAACAATCCGTTTCTCATGATGGCCCTTGTTGCCCCCCTCCGCTGTGCTTATCTGTGTCGACGCATGCCGCGTCGGAGAATTCAGTTATGACCCAGCCCACCCTCAAATTGCTCACCCCGTTCACCATCGGCGACGTTCCCGTTGCCAACCGCGTCGTCCTTGCGCCCATGACCCGCAGCCGCGCTGGCGAGGACAACGTCGTCGCGCCGCTGACTGCGACCTACTACGCCCAGCGGGCGTCGGGCGGTCTGCTCATCACGGAAGGAACCCAGGTCTCGCAGGAAGGCGTCGGCTATCCGGCAACTCCGGGCGTGCACACGGACGCGCAGGTCGCGGGCTGGCGCGCGGTCACGGACGCGGTTCACGCGGCGGGCGGCAAGATCTTCGCGCAGCTGTGGCACGTCGGGCGCATGTCCCTGCCGGCGTTCCAGCCCAACGGCGGTCTGCCGGTGGCGCCGTCGGCATTGGCGGATGAGAGCAACGCGTTCACTGCGACCGGTCCGGTGCCCTACGGCGTGCCGCGCGCGCTTGAGACGGCGGAAATCGCCCGCATCGTCGGAGATTTTGCCCACGCGGCGCGCAACGCCAAGGCGGCGGGCTTTGACGGCGTGGAATTGCATGGCGCCAACGGCTACCTCATCGACCAATTCCTGCGCGACAGCAGCAACAAGCGCACCGACCAGTACGGCGGCTCGGTCGCCAACCGCGTCCGCTTCCTCGGGGAAATCATCGACGCCGTCGTCGCCATTTGGGGTCCGGGACGCGTCGGCATTCGCCTGTCGCTGCCGGTCAGCCGCCCGAGCCTCACGGACTCCGATCCGGTCGCGCTCGTCACCGCCGTCGCCCAGCGCGCGGAACAGGCGCACATCGCGTACGTGCACATGATCCAGCCGGTTGCGGGCGTCATGTTCGCGCCGGGCCAGCCGCAGTTGGCGCCGGTCATCCGCGCGCACTACCACGGCGCGCTGATCCTCAATGGTGGCCATACCGGCGAGACGGCGGAAGCGACGCTGCAGGCGGGTACGGCGGATGCCATCGCGTTTGGCGTGCCGTTCCTGGCCAATCCGGATCTGCCGGCGCGCATCGCCGCGGGTGCGGCGCTCAATCCGCCGCAGTTTGACAAGCTGTATGGCGGTGGCGCGGAAGGCTACACGGACTACCCGACGCTGCCGTAACCCGGCAACCGGCATCGGCTCAGGGGTCGGGAGTTCTGCGAATTCCCGGTCCCTGGGCTACCGGCCGCCGCGCCGGCGCATCTCGTCCGCTTCGTCCGCTTCCAGTTCGCGAATCAGCCCGCGCAGGTCCACGCGCGTCTCCGAGCCCTGGTGCTTGCCCGTCAGCGTCGAATCCGGGCGCAGTTCGCCGCGCGCGTATTTTTCCCACATCTCCGCGCCGTGCTTGAGCGGCTGATCCTCCGGCGCGCCATGGCCGAGCAGGAAGCGGTTCAGGTTGCCGACGTCCCGCAGCAGGATCTCCCGCGCGTTCTGGTTGCCAGCTGCGTCGAGCGACTGCGGAAAATCGATGATGACCGGCCCATCCGCGCCCATGAGCACGTTGAAGTCGGACAGATCGCCGTGCACAACGCCCGCGCACAGCATCTTCACGACCTCGCGCAGGAGGAAATCGAACGTCTTCTGCGCCGTTGGCACGTCCATCGCGACTTCACCCAAGCGCGGCGCCGGATTGCCGTCGGCATCCTTCACCAGCTCCATCACCAGCACGCCGTCGAGAAAATGGTACGGCACTGGCACGCGCACGCCGGCATCGCGCAGCCGGTAGATCATGTCGACTTCCGCGCACCGCCAGGCCTCTTCTTCCTGCGCCTTGCCGTGCTTGCTGCCTTTCTTCATCGCCCGCTCGTCGCGCGAGCTCTTGGAGCGGCGGCCTTCCGTGTAGTCGGCGCGGTGCTTGAACGACCGGTGTTCCGCGTCCTTGTAGACCTTGGCGACGCGCTCCTCGCCATCGGAGACGACAAGGTAGACCTGTGCCTCCTTGCCGCTCATCAGCGGGCGGACGACCTGGTCAATGATGCCTTGATCCAGGAGGGAAATCAGGCCGCTGGGTGTGCGCATGCGTTGCTCGTTGCCGCCGGGAGTTTGCCGAGAGCGGCACGAACGGGCTTGCATGCTGCACGTCCGGCGGGGACAGGGCAAGTTCCGCGTTCAACCCTCGGTTCTACGCGACCGGCCACTTCGCCTGCAACGCCGCCCACTCGCCCGCGAGCCGCGCATCCGCCAGCGGGTAGACGATGTGCTCCTCCTTCATATTGTGCTGCTGGATGAGCATCAGGAGCGTATCGCCGTGGTCCATCAGCCCCTGCGTGTCGCCTGACGCCAGCGCGCCGGCCATCGTGTGCAGGACGCGGCGCATCTGCTCGTGCTCCATCCGCATCACCGCCGTCGGACCGACGCCATGCATCCCCGTCGCGTTGTCCAGCGCCGCAAAGAGCGATTCCTCCTCAAACGCGAAGTGCCGCTGCATCGCCCGCTCAAACGCAGCGAACCGCGCCCGCGTCTCCGCGAGGTTGCCTGCATCCGCGCTGCTCTCCACGTCCGCCCACAGCGTGTCGCATGCCGCATGATCCTGTCCCAGAAATTCGCTCGTCGTTGCCATCTGCATCTCCGTTTTTGCCAGCCCGCCGGACTGGCGGGGGATGTTATCAGATGATAACATCGTGCGCAGCGGAGGCAAGTGCTCGCCCCGCACGTCCATCCGGAGCTGCTCATGACCCTGCCCCTGCACAATCTGCCGCGCCGCGAACAGATCCTGACTGCGGTGCTTGACCTGCTGGCGACGACCCCGCTGGAGCGCCTGACGACGCGGCACATTGCCGAGCGCGTGGGCGTGACCCAGCCGGCGCTGTTCCGGCATTTCCAGTCGCGCGAGGCGTTGCTGCTGGCCGTGGCGCAGGAGGCGCGGCTGGCGCTGAGCATGAAGCTGACGCACCTGCTCGCCCAGCCGATGCCGCCGCTTGAACGGTGCCTTGCCGTGGCAAGTTTGCTGGCGGATTTTGTCGATCTGCACCCGGGACTGCCGCGGCTGCTGTTCGCCGACCTGGCCTTTGAGGCGCCGGAGCTGCGGCTCGCGGTTCAGCATCTGGTGACAATGCAGCACACGCTCGTGACGACGTTGGTGGGCGATGCCCGGCGCGATGGCGCGGTGCGGCAGGCGGTGCAGCCGGAGGCGGCGGCGACGCTGTTTGTCGGGATGGTGCAGGGTCTGGCGCTGCAAGGGCTGCTGGCGGGTGAGCAAGCACCGCGGCCGATGCGCGAGCGGCTGGGGCCGGTCGCGGCGCTGTGGCGGGCGGCGTTGGAGACAACGGACGCGCAGGAGGCGCCGCAGGTGGAGATGCCGGTGCTGAGGTGTGGGGTGCTGGCGCTTGATGTGCGGCCGATCCTTGCGCGCGGCGTGGATCCGCTGGTGGACGTGCTGGCGGTAATCGCGACGCTGGCGCCGACGTCCGCGGTGGTGGTGACGGCGCCGTTTCAGCCCAAACCGCTGGTGGCCCTGCTGACTGGGCGCGGCCATCGCGTGACGGCGCACGCGGGGCCCAATGGCCTGTGGAGCCTCGTCGTGATTGTTGACAGCGCGCTGCCGTGCCTGGATCTGCGCGACCTGGAGCCGCCTGAACCGCTGGAGCAGCTGCTGACCCACGCTGCGCGGCTGCGACCACATACGGCGCTGCTGGCGCACTTGCCGCGCAATCCACGGCTGGCATTGCCGCAGTTGCAAGCGCGCGGGCATGCGGTGCAGGTTGCTGAGCTTGCCGATGGCTCGGCGATCGTGCGGGTCGAGGCGGCCTCATGAATACACGCGGGCTGTCCACGGACCAGGCGCCGCCGCTGACGGTGCCGTTGAGCTTCTATGCGCTGATTCCGCTGGCGCTTGTGGCGGCGGGCGCGCTGCTGGCGTGGCAGGGCAGCCTGCTGCTGGTGACCCACTGGCTGCCGCAGACGATTGCCTGGACGCATCTGGGGACGCTGGGGCTGCTGGCACCGGCGATGCTGGGGTCGATGTACCAGATGGTGCCGGTGGTTGTCGGGACGCCGGTGCCGGTGATTCGGCTCGCCTATGCGGTGGCGGCCGCGCTGGCGCTGGGGACGGCGGGGCTCGTCGCCGGGCTGTTGCTGGGTGTGCCCCCGCTGCTGGTGACTGGCGCATCGCTGCTGGCGCTGGCGCTGACGGGATTTCTGCTGCCGATGGGCGTGGCGCTGATCCGCGCGCAAGGAGGGGGCGACACGCGGACGGGGATGCGCGGCGCGCTCGGGTGCCTGCTCGTGCTGGCGCTCGTGGGGCTGCGGCTGGCGTGGGGACATGCGACCGGCGCGTTGCCGGAAGCGCGCGGCGTCTGGCTGGCGATGCACATCGCGCTCGGACTGGTGGGCTGGGTTGGCGGGCTGACGATGGCGGTGGCGTGGCAGGTCGTGCCGATGTTCTACCTCACGCAGCCCTTTTTGCCGCGCCTGACCCGGCCGTTGGCGCTGCTGGTACCGCTTGCGGTGCTGCTGGCGGCGGTGCTCGCGCTCCTGCATCTGCCGCTGTGGGCCGTGCTGCTGGCCGCCCTGCCCGCCGCGCTGGCGATCTGGCTTGTTCATCCGCTGATGCTCGGGCGTCTGCTGCTCCAGCGCCGTCGGCGGCGCCGCGATCCGACCCTGCAGTTCTGGTGGCTGGCGCTGGCCTGTGCGCCGTTGACGCTGCTGGCGGCGCTCGCGGCGTGGCTGACCGACTGGCAACCCGCGCCGCTGCTGTTTGCGTGGCTGGCGATTATCGGCTGGGCGGGCGCGATGGTCCACGGGATGCTGACGCGCATCGTGCCATTCCTTGTATGGTTTCACCGGTTCGCCGCGGTGGCGGGGCTGGCGGATGTGCCGCCGATGAAGCAGCTTCTGACTGACCGCCAGGTCACCTGGAACCTGCGCGTCCACGCGGCGACGTTGGCAAGCGGCGTGCTGGCCATCGCCACGGGCATGGATGGGCTGGCGCGCGTGACGGGGCTGCTGCTGATGGCGACTGGCGCGCTGCTGGCGGCGGCGCTGCTGGGCACGGTGCTGCGGGCGCGGCCGCGCTGACACCTCTTGCCCATGGCCCCACGTACGGGCGACACTCCGGCCATGCTCGACTTTGATCCGCCGCAGCTTGACCTCGCCCTCACCGCCGCGCAGACGCGGCTCGCCGGGCTGCGGGCGCAGGTGGACACGAATGCGTATCGGCTGCTGGACGACGAGACTGGTGGCCTGACGCTGGACCGCTATGACACGGACTGGGTGCTATCCCTGCTGGCGGACGTGAACCCGCAGGACCCGCAGAGTGCGGCGCAGGCGGTGGCGCTGGGGACGCGGATTGCCGCGCACGTCGGCAAGCAGTTGAATGCACGCGCGGTGTACCTGAAGGTGCGGCCGCGGCAGGCCAATACGCTTGTGGACGCGAAGCAGGCGGGGCTGACGCCGGGCGCACCGGTCTATGGCCAGGCGCTGACGGAGCCGCTGACGATCCTGGAGAATGGCGTGCGGATTGGCGTGCAGCTGAATCAGGGACTGGGGACGGGGATCTACCTGGACCAGCGCGCCAATCGGCTGTGGCTGCGGGATCATGCGCGCGACCTGCGCGTGCTCAACACGTTTGCCTACACGTGCGCGTTCTCGGTGGCGGCGGCGGTCGGCGGCGCGCGGCAGACGGTGAGCATTGACGCGGCGCAGCCGGCGCTTGCGCAGGCGCGGGGCAATTTTCTGCTCAATGGGTTTGTCGATGCCAAGCAGCACGACCTGATTCGCGGCGATGTGCTGGCGTGGCTGCCCAAGCTGGCGCGGCGCGGCGACCGCTTTGACGTCGTGGTGCTGGATCCGCCGAGCTATGCGCAGGTTGACGGCAAGCGCTTCCAGGCGGCGCGCGACTATCCGATGCTGCTGGCGGCGGCGTTGGCGGTGCTGGCGCCAGGCGGGCGGGTGCTGGCGTGCATCAACCACGCGGGCGTGGATGCGCGGCGGTTCCAGCAGGTGCTTGCCGATGGGCTGCGGCTGGGCAGGCGCGTGGCGGTCAAGGAGCGGACAATGCCGCAGCCGGTGGATTTTCCGGCGGGTCGGATGAAGGCAGTCCTGCTGGAAGTGGCATAGCACTGCGGGTGACGAGCTCTTTCGCGCCCCTTGCCTACCACGCCACGACGCACTTCCGGTCCACGCAGATCAGGCCCGCGCCACATGCCGCGTCGACCTCGCACTCGCTGCACACGTTGTTCCAGCAGCCCTGCTTGGGGTCGGGGCAATGCGGACACAATGCCGGGCTGTTGCCGGCGCAGAAGGTCGGGTCGATGCTGTAGGTCTGATCCTGTTTGCGCGGGTGGTGACAGCCGGTTTCGCAGCGGCCAGCGAGGCAGGTTTGGCCTTGCGGGCAGTCCTGGTCCTGCTGCGCTGCGTCGCACACGCCGGGCGCGCCGGGGGCCACGCAGCCGCGGACTTTGCAGGTCAGGCCACTGGCGCAAGTGCCGCCGCCCTGGTCGCAGCGCGAGGTACAGAAGCCGCCGACGCAGAATTGGTTGCTGGGGCAGGTGCCTGCGGGGCATGTGGCGCCGAGGCATTGACCGTCGATGCATCCCGCGAGCGTGCCACCTTTACCGTCGGGGCATTGGCTGTTGTCGATGCAGCGCGGCGGCTCCTGGCTATGCGGCACGGCGATGACGTAGAGCCGCGTGAGCCGACCGACGGAACCATAATCCAGCGCGACAAACCGCAGCCAGACTGACTTGCCCGGCGGCACGAGTTCGTCCAGCCGCACGTGGCCAGCGGAGAAACCAAACGGCGCGCTGTTGGGAATGCCGAAATGCGTCCCCGGCACGTCCGGCTTGGAGCCATGAAAAACCGCGATACCCTGGTTGGAGGTCACGGTGTCGGTGCCAATCTGCAGTACCGCGGACGGCACATCCCCCGGCTGCGGCTGGGCGTCATAGCGCTCAATCACCAGGTCGTTGTCCACCGCCCACGGCAGCACGCCCAGCGGGTCACCGGCAAGGTAGAGCGCGCTGTCGGTCTTGCGCGAGAAGCACTGCGCGACGACGTTGACGATGCTGGCGGTCGGCTGGTATTGCGTCGCCGAACCGTTGGCTGTGCCGTAGGCTGACGTACTCTTCTCCGCCACATCGTGGGTCACCTGGACGGCGCGCGTGCGGTCGAGGTCGATGCAATCCATGCCCTTGGCGTCCAGGACACCCAGCGCGCCGATGCGCACACCCGAGCGCGAGCCTGGCAGCTCACAGCCGGCATCTGCCACCAGCCGCGCGTTGAGACTGAGCGGCGCCTGATTGGTCAGGAACGTGCCGGTCAGTTCTACCGAATGCGGACCGGCGGTCAGGTTCAGCGGCACCAGCAGCAGCGGCCCCTTGATCTTCCCGGGGCACGGCACGCCGTCGCATGCCAGCCGCGCGGTGTTGAAGCTGAGGTTGTACGGATGCAGCTCCAGGCTGATGGCGCCCTGCCCGCTTGCCACCTCGATGTCCACGCGCAACTGCACGGTATCCTGGGGCTCCAGTGGGTCCATGCCGGCGCTCAAGCCGACGCCTGTGTCGTCGTAGACGATGATGCCGGTTGTCGCGCTGATGCTGGGGCAGGAGCCAAAGGTGCAGACGCCACCGATGTCGAAGAAGCCGGGCGCGCAGCCGCAGACTGTCGTTCCCGCGCCATCGGTGCAGGACGTCTTGTCGGGCTCAACGCATGGGTTGGGATTGCAGGGACCGGGGATCTTGACGTCGGCGCAGAGCGTTGTGCCCATGAGATAGAAGCCGGGGTCGCACTTGCAATAGGCCTCGTCGTAGAGAGGGACGCAGACGCCGTGGCCGCTGCAGGTGACGTTGTCACATGGCTGGGCCTGCACGTCGGGCGGGATGTCGTCGATGGTGAGGACGTCGTCATCGACAGGCGACGTGTCCTGCGACGCGTCGAGATCCGTGGCGTCCGTGAGTGTGTCGCTGTCTGGCAGGCTGGACGTGCCGTCGGTGCCAAACGACGAGGTAATGTCCTTGCCAAGACCGGCGTCGAATGCCTCGACCTGCGGCTGGACAGGTGAACTGCAGGCGGTGGCGAGTACCATCAGGACGGCGAGGCATGGCTGGGCGTTCTGGCGAGTCATGGTCAGGCTCCGGGCGGGTCGCGACGACCGGTTGAACGTAGCGCAGGCGCGGCGGGAGGGCTAGCGGGAAGATGGGGGGGAAGGTCATGGGACTTGGGATGGAAATCCTGGGTTAGCGTGAAGACATGACGGGGAGGCTTGGTACCCGGTAGGGTTGAGATGTCCGCCTGAAGGCGGACTCCGGCCGCTCTGCAGTCCTATCCGGGTTCAATTGCACAGTCGCCGCGTGCTTCTGCCCGGGTCAGCGGGCTCGCTCCGCTCGGTCATGCGTTGTGGGGAGGATGATGCGCGTGTTTTTTGCAGCGGATGCTCCGCGCAACTGGCCGCGCGTGAACCCACGCCTGGGACGCGACCCGCTCCGCCTGGCGGCTGACGGGCTGGTGGGGGCGTTTGACGGTCGGGTGGGTGCTTTTGCCCGTCTGGCGGCTGCGTCCGACGGTCTGGCGAATGGTTCGGCCGGTCGGGCCATGGCGTTTGCCAGTCTGGCGGGTGCGTTTGATGGTCTGGTGGGACCTTTTGACATGCTGGCCATGCCTTTTGCCGGTCGGGGCGGTGTTTTTGCCGGTTTGGTCGGGGCATTTGCCATTTGGGTGAACTGCTTGAACTTCCCGCTCGAACATCCGGTGACGGCCGATGGCCCTGTCGCCTTACTATCATGAATTATCATGGAGTTGCATGTCGCCGTGAGCGCCCCGGGCTGAAGCCTGATGATTGATCGCATCTCCATAACCACCCGTTCACACTAGCTCTTTCGCGGCGAGGAAGCCCAGTTCAATCGCGAGCAGCTGGTCAAAGCCTCGCCCCAGGACCTGCCAGCCCGGTGGGCCGTTGTTCTTGATGTGCC
>CAIMLR010000047.1 GCA_903842345.1 uncultured Myxococcales bacterium | reverse complement strand
CGAGCCCTTCTTGATCAGGTCAAGCATTTCAGTGGCTTCCGCCGCCTTCGCCGAACGCATGTACTTGGTGAACTGCGGCACCGCAACGACCGCCAGGATGGCGATAATCGCGACGACGATCATCAATTCGATGAGGGTAAAACCCTTCTTGCTGCGCAGATTCTGCATCATGATGGTTCCTTAAGAAATAACCCGTCGCCGGGTGTGCCCCGCAGCTCCCAAATGAGGAGATGCTGTCGAGCTGTATTGGCGGTCACCGTTGCCGGTGTCACCATGTCCGCGCCGACTCCAAGTACATCAAGGAAGCGACCGGGGCACGTTTAGAAGCAATGCAGCTATCGTGCCAAGGCCAGATATTCTCCCGCACCTGCCTGTGATTGCAGGACATCTTCGTCTTGGTCCAGGACGGTTGGTCTCCGCGGCGGTAGCGAAATACCCGCTGCCCGCGCAGATGTGACGTTTATCGTCGCCTTTTGGCCGACCGGGGACCGCGCGGTGACAAAATTGGTCACATCGACCCCAGCGGCGGGCAGTTGGCGCCTCCTGGCGGGGGAGCCGATGCTGAAACGATTGAGTATTACCAAGGGTGACAAATTGCGTCACCGCGGCAAGTTTGGAATTTTCCGGGCGTTTTTCTTGGCGCAGAAATGCCCGCGTTGGGCCGCGAAGTGCGTGAGCCCGTGCGCGAGGTCCTCAGCCGTAGCGGACGGTTACCTGCCAAAAGAGCGCGATGAGCGCCACCAGGATGGCAATTTCCACCGCGTAGAGGTTGCGCCAACTGCCGAGCAGCGGCGGCTTGTCGGCCATTTCCGGGCGTGGTTCAGTCATTGCGCCAGCAGGTTGGCCAGAAGCCGGTAAGCGCCCGGCACGCCCGCCGGCAACTGCCGGAAGAACGCCAAGCCCGTGTAAACAAAAGTCCCTTTGCCGTACTTCGCGATCAGCAGGCCACCTTGCAGCGGCGCCTCGTCCTGGTCGTGCATCGCAAAGACCGCGCGGTACTGCGGGTCCCACTTCTGGGCAAAGTACAGGCCGCGCTCCTGCACCCAGCCAGCAAAATCCGCCGCCGTCAGCTGGTTGGGCCCCGCAAGCAGCGGTTCATGCGGGTCCAGCGGCGTCATCACAGCGTTCTCGTCGGTCACGCGCTCGCGGCCAATCTCCAGCGGGTAGGGGCTCAGGTCCACCTTGATCGGCGCCAGCTTGCTGCTGGTCTGGTATTGCACAATGAGCCGCCCGCCATTTTCCACGTAGTTCAGCAGCTTGCGTTTGTGCGTCGCCAGCTCAGGGCCCTGATTCAGCGCGCGGATGCCGACGAGAATCGCCTCAAACTCGCCCAGCGCAACCGTCGCCAGCTTCTCAGGCGGCAGCAGCGTCACGTCGTAGCCAACTGCCCGCAGGCTCTCCACAACGCGGTCGCCCGGTCCCGGTACGTAGCCGATATGCTTGACGCCCAGCTGCAGATTCACCGGCACAAGGACGCCGTTGGCGGGCTGCCGCACGGTCAGTGGCGGCACGTGGTCGTAGCGAATCTGCCGTTCTGTCCACGACTCGCGGCGTGCGCCCGCTTGCGCCTCCGCGACAAAAGGCACCGGCGCCATCAGCGGCTTGTCCGGCGCGATCGCAAACTCAACCGTCTGGGACTGGCCCTTGCTCATCTTGGCCGGCGGATTGACCGCTTGCGGCTGTGCCCCCGCGCGCGGGATCAGCCGTACTTCCGGCTGGTCCACGTTGGCGCCCGCAACCACGCGGACACCGAGCTTCACCTGCGTCCCCTGCGGCAACACCACGACGTCGCGGTCCGGCGTGACCGTCAGCGCCGGCGCGAGCTCAAACGCGCGCGATTGCTCGCCCTTGACCGGATCATTCCACACGTGCCGCGCGGCGCGCACGACCTGCAGCGCGTGGCCGCCCAGCTCCAGCTCAAACGTCGCCTGCAGGGCTGGCGGTCCCATCGGCAGCCCGCGCAGTTCCAACTCCGGAACGTGGTCCAGCCCGCCGTCTGCCGGACTCCGCAGCCAGTACGGCGTCGTGATCGGCGCGTCCGCCGCGATTTGCAGCGTCTTCTGGCGCGTGACCGGTGCGTTGGACTTCAGCTCCGCATTCACTTCCGTCACGCCATCGGGCAAGCGCACGCTCCGCAGCTTCGCCGGCACGTTGGACCGATTCACCGCCACGAGTTCCAGCTTCACCGCGTCGCCGGGAATCGCCGTAGGTTCCGCCGCGCGCACGTCCAGCACAACGCCCGCGCAGGCGAGCAGCAGCGCCTCAGTCTCGCGCAGCTTGCGTACCTTCCACGCGTTGGAATCCGGCAGCGCTGACAGCAGGCCGTGCAGCTGCCACAGCGCCGGGATCGTCTTCTCCGGATGCGCCGGTTCAAACGCCTTGACCGCCGCATCGACGGTTTTTTGAATCTTCTCCCCGCCGGCAAAACGCCGCCACGTCAGGTCCAGGCCGTCGAGCGGTTCATGGACCGGCTTGGATCCGGCCAGCCACTGGAAATACTCCAGCGACGGTCCGCGTTCCGCCGTCACGCCAAACCCCTGGCTCTTGTGCTGGCTCCGGCTCTCCGCGGCGATTTCCGGCCACGATCGGCCACGCAGCGGGTCATAGCCGCCCACGTCCAGCTTCAGGTACGCGGACATGTCCGTGTTCGGGGGCAGATTGAAAGTCGGGACGTTGTGGATCAGGCGCGCCGCCTGCCACACCGGGAACAGCGGCAGTTGCTCGGGATAGCGCGTCGCGTCCGCCGCCGCCGTGAACGCTTCCGCCGCGAGGAGCGCCGACGCGGTGTGGTGGCCGTGATTGGGCGGCAGCGTGTTGAATCGCGTGACGATGACGTCCGGCTTGAACCGGCGAATCGCGAGCACCACGTCGGCGAGGACCGCGTCGTGGCCCCAGATCGCCAGTGCTTCGTCCGCGCGCTTCGTGTAGCCCAGGTCGCGCGCGCGGGTGAACAGCTGCTCCGCACCATCGATGCGCCGCGCCGCCAGGAGTTCGTGTGTCCGCAAAAGCCCCAGCAGCTCGTCCTGTTCCGTGCCGATCAGGTTCTGGCCGCCGTCCCCGCGCGTCAGTGACAGGTACGCCGCCGTCAGCCCGCGCTCGCCGACCAACTGCGCCAGCAGGCGGCTGTTCTCGTCATCCGGATGCGCGGCGACGTACAGCACGCTGCCCACAACGCCGAGCCGCTGCAGCGCGGCCTGCATCTCACCGGAGTGCGGCTGCCGCGCGGGTTGCGCCAGCAGCGGCGAACTGAGCAGGAACCAGGGAAGTGCGAGCATCGCGATGGGGACCTTGTGAAGCAGCGACTTGACCATAGCGTGAACCTTAGCACCGGGTTGGAAAATCCGCATGGCCTTCACGCGCGCGATCTGCTATCTCAGCGACCGATGGCGAAGTCCTTTGCGACAGCGTGGCTGAGTGGGGAACGGGAGGCGACAGACCTTCTGCCGGACCGTTTTCGCAGTCTAGCGGCACGCGCGGAGGCGGTGCGCATCGCGGCGCAGAAATCCATGCATCCTGAGCTGTTGGCGGTCGTGCGGCGGCAAAACGCGCGGCTGCCGGCGAGCGCGCAGCGGGACGCGAACCTGGACGCGCTGGCGCGGCTGGGGACAATCGTCGTCGTGACGGGGCAACAGGTGGGGCTGTTTCTGGGGCCGCTGTACACGCTTTACAAGGCGGCGACGGCGATCGCGGCGGCGCGGCAACTGACGGCGGAGACGGGCGTCGCGTGCGTACCGGTGTTCTGGCTGCAAACGGAGGATCACGATTTTGCTGAAATTGACCACTGTTTCGTGCCGCGCACGGGGGCCGAGCCGGTGAAGATCGCGCTGGCGCCGACCGAGCCTTCGCGGGTGCCGGTTGCCCATCGGCTTCTGGGCGAGAGCGTGCTGCCGGCGCTGCTGGAACTGGAGACGGCGCTCGCCGGTTTGCCGCACACGGCGGACCTCCTGCCCTTGCTGCACGCGTTCTACACGCCCGGGGCAACGGTGGCCCACGCTTTTGCCCAGACGCTGGCGGCGATCTTTGCGGAGCAGGGCCTCGTCTTCTTTGACCCGCGGGATGCTGAAGTCGCGCCGTTTGCCGCGCCGTTTCACCAGCGCTGTCTGGCGGAAGCCCCGGCGATTGCCGAGCTGCTGCAGGTCCAGGCCCAGAAGCTGCGCGCGGCGGGTTTTGAGCCGCAAGTGCACATTCGCCCGGGTTCGCCGCTGTCTTTTGTCGCGCCGGACGCGTTGGCTGGCCCGCGGTACCGGCTGGATCCGCAGGCGGACGCGGACACGTGGACGCTGGTGGGGGCTCCCGTGCCCGCGACCGCGACGACGGCGCAAGTGCGGGCGTGGCTCGCCGAGGAGCCGCTGCGCCTCACGACGTCCGCGCTGTCCCGACCGGTGCTGCAGGACCTGCTGTTGCCGTCCGTCGGCTACGTCGGCGGTCCGGGTGAAATGGCGTATTTTGCCCAACTGCAGCCTCTCTACCGGCATTTTGACCTCCCGATGCCGCTGGTGATTCACCGCGACCGTTTTGCCTTGCTGGACGAGCGAACGCGGCACTTCCTGGATGACCGCGGCCTGACCGTGGCGATGCTGGCGCGGCCGCGGGACGACCTGCTGCGGCAGCTGGTGGCGCTCGGGCAGGGCGAGGCACCGACGGCGCGCCTGGACGCGATGATGGCGGCGCTCGACCTGCCGGAATTGGCGCGGCAGATGGCGGCGCTCGATCCGAACCTCGCGAAGGCGGCGCTGCGGACCCAGGAGATGGTGCAGGATGCGCTGGCCAAGCTCCTGGACAAGTACGCCAAGGCGCTGGCGCAGCGCGATCAGGCAAGCGTGGACAAACTGGACCGCGCCCGGCTGTGGCTGATGCCGGACGGGGCGCCGCAGGAGCGCGTCTACGGAATACCGGGGCTGGCGGCGCGGTTTGGACTGCAGCCGTTGGTGGCGGCGGTGCTCGCGGCGTGCCAGCCATTTGCCGGCAGCCAGCAGGATTTGACGCTTTGACGACCGCTGCGCCGCTTCGCATTGGCATCACGTGCTTCGCCACTTTTGGCGGGAGCGGCATCGTTGCGACCGAGGTCGGCCTGGCGATGGCCAAGCGCGGCCACGAGGTGCATTTCATCGCCCGCGCCCTGCCGATTCGCCTGAATCCCGCGACGCCGGGCGTCACGTTTCACGAGGTCGTCGAGCCGGACCACGACGTGCTCCAGCCGGACGGCGCGTATCCCATCGCACTGGCGAGCAAGATCATCGAGGTGACGCGGCAGTTCCATCTGGACGTGCTGCACGTGCACTACGCGGTGCCGCACGCGACGGCGGCGTGGCTGGCGCGGGCGGTGCTCGGCGCGGAGGCGCCCCGGCTGGTGACGACGCTGCACGGCACCGACATCACGCTTGTGGGAACGGACGCGACCTACCTGCCGATTACGCGGTTTTCCGTCCTGCAAAGCGACGCGGTGACTGCGCCGTCCGCGTTCCTGCGCGACGCGACGTGGACGCGGCTGGACTTGCCGCGGACATTGCCGATCACCGTCGTGCCGAATTTCGTCGATACCGCGCAATGGCATCCGCCGGTGACGCGCGACCGCCGTGTGCTGCGCGAGCTCTTTGCCGGCCTGGCGGACAACGAGGCGGTGCTCGTCCACGTTTCCAATTTCCGACCGGTCAAGCGCATCGCGGACGTCGTCGCGACGTTCCTGGCGGTCCACGCGCAGCGGCCGGCGCGCCTGCTGCTGATCGGCGATGGCCCGGACTGTCCGCTGGCCGAGGAGCTGCTGGAGGCCGCCGGTCTGCAGGATCGCGTGGCGTTCCTCGGTCGACAGGAGCATTTTGGCCAGTGGCTGGGCGCCGCGGACGTGTTCCTGCTGCCGAGCGAAACGGAGAGTTTTGGCCTGGCTGCGTTGGAGGCGATGGCGTGCGGCGTGCCGGTTGTCGCGTCGGACGTCGGTGGGCTTCCTGAGGTCGTGGCGCACGGCGAGACCGGTTTTCTCTCGCCGCTTGGCGACGTGGCGGCGATGGCGGCGCACGTTGTCTGGCTGCTGGCCGACCGGACGCGCTGGCAGCGGATGTCGAACGCGGCGCGCTCGCGGGTTCAGCGGCTGTTCCAGACGGACGCGGCGGTCAATGCGTACGAGGCGGTCTACCGCGCGGCGCTCGCGGCCGACGCTACAGGTTCTTGACCGCGTCCAGCACGGCTTTCCTGGCGGCCTCGTCCAGGGCGACAAACGCGTCGCGGGCCTTGGTCGCTTCGCCGGCGTGGCGCAAAATGGCCTGTTCGACCGTGGGCGCCCGGCCATCGTGCAGGTACGGCCCCGTGTTCAAGTGCATCGCCCAAAGCGGCGTCGTTCGCGAGTAGGACGGCGGCGCGCTCTCCATCTGCTGGACATCGGCCAATTCAGGCCCCATGTCGTGGACCATCAGGTCGGAGTAGAACTGCGGCGTGGGCTTGCCTTCCACCGTGAACGCGCCGAAATGGCAGCTCGCGCAGCCGATTTCCTTGAACCGCTGCAGACCGGCCGCGTGCTCGGGTGGAAGCGCGCGCGCCGGCGACTCCGAGAGCGCGACGTAGTTGGCCAAGTCGACGACCGCGTCAAACGCAATCTCCGGATCCGCGACGCCATCGTCGTCCTTGTCAAACGCCCGGTTCGGCGAGGTCACGCCCAGCTCCGCGTGCAGCGCGCCGATGATGAACTCGTCGACCGTCCCGACCGCCGGCTTCAGGCCAAAACGCATCGTCCCGCGCGCCGCCTCCGGCTTGTCCGGCACCCAGCCCATCGGCTCCTTGTGCACGCCCGGCTCCGGCTTGGCGAGGTGCGGCTGCGCCCGAATCTGCTCACCCGGCACGGCTTCAATCCAGCCGAGGCCCATCAACTGCGGCGGCAAGCGGTCGCCCGAATGGGCAAAATTGGCGGGCATCGGGAACGGCGCATGGCCGGGCAGCGTATAGTGCGGCATGAGGCGCGGATTCTTGGCCTCGTCCGCGTCGTTGCCCGGGTAGACGCCGGCCCAGAAGTGCGTTGATACGTCCGGCGCACCGTGGCCGAGCACGCCGCCCTGGTTGTGGCACCCGAGGCAGCTTGTGTTGTTGTAGAACGGTCCGAGCCCCGTCTGCGCCGTGTAGACCTTGGCGAACAGCGCCCGGCCGCGCTCCACGCTGGCTTTGCCCGAGTCATCGAGTTGGCCTGCCGCGAGGACGTGGGCCCGCCAGTCGACCCGCTGCCTCAACGCATCGAAATCAAAACCGTTTGGGAACGATCGCTTGGCAGCGTTGCCGCCCGCAGTCCCACTTGTCGCGGACTCACTGGGACGGCAGCCGGTGCCCAGCACCAACGTCGCGAGGAGGGCAAAAAAGCGGCGGTGGCGGGCGAAATCGGTCATGGCGCATCCTCGCGAGGGCAGCGATCCGCCGCGCGCCGAGTCTGCGATGCCAAGCCAATGCGGTCAATAGACCTGCTGCGGGCCTGACTTGACGCCTACTTCTTGGCCTGCCAATCGGTCAGCGCCTTGGTGACCGACTCCTTGTAGAAGAAGTTGGCGTCCTTGTCCCCAAGATCCTTGGCGATTTGCGCGAACTTCAGCGCTTCGGCATTGTTGCCCTGACGGTGCAGGATGTCCGCCTTGATCCAATTGTTGAACCACACGGACTTCAGCGCGAGCGACTTGTCGATGGCCTCCATGGCCGCCGGGTATTCCTGCTTCTTCTCGGCGAGGTAGCGCGCGGTGTTGGCATAGGGCCGCCACGCGTTGTCCAGCGTCGACTTGATGCTCGCCGCGACGTGCGCACCGGTGTCGACCTTGATGCCCACGGAGACGCGCAGCTTGTCCCATTCCAGATCGAGCGACGTGCTGTCGTCCTTGGTGTTGTCGAACACGAACGTCATGCGCTCGCGGTGCGGGATCGCGCTCGTCGTCGCCTTGACGCGCACGAGCTCGTCCTTGGCGTCGTAGGTGTGATCCGTCACGTTGATGGCGAGATCCTTGTTCAGCGCGACGGTCCAGGACTTTTCACCCGGAATTGTCACGATGGCGTACGTGCCCGCGGGAACGGCCGCGCCGCCGAACGTCACGTCGCGGCTGAAGGTGATCTTGGTCGGCGAATTCGCGCCCGTACGCCAGGCTTTGTCCCACGGCACGAGCGTGCCGAAGACCTTGCGGCCGTCGACTGCCGGGCTCGAGTACTCCAGGCTGATGTCCGTGATGCCGACGCGCTGCATGACCTTGGCGGCTGGGCTGGGCGCCGGCAATTCCAGATCGGCCCAAGCGGCGCCGGCTGTGAGCGTGAAGGTTGTCGCGAGGGCAACGGCGATGCGGGACGAAGTGACGCGGAGAGACAGCATGGACAAACCTCGTAGTGGGCGCCAAATGGCGCGGGCGCAGTGTAGCCAGTCGCACTCCGGTGTCCATCCCGGTGCGTGAATCCTGCGGGGCAGACTGCGGAATTCTCAGCCCTTGACGATGGCCCGACCGGCGACGCGACCGCTGAAGATGCAGCCGCCGATGAACGTGCCTTCCAGCGCGCGCAAGCCGTGCATGCCGCCGCCGCCAAAGCCCGCCGCCTCGCCGACCGCGAAGAGGCCGGGGATCGGGTGGCCGCCGCCGTCGAGCACGCGTGAATCGAGGTCCGTCTGGATGCCGCCCAAGCTCTTGCGCGTCAGGATGAACTCGCGAACGGCGATCAAGGGCCGCGAGCGCGGATCGTCGATGCGCGCGAATTTGCAGGTGCGGAAGCGATCGCCCTTGTACTGCCGCGCGTGGGCGATGCGCCGCAGCTGGTCGTCATTGAACTGGGACTGGCCGCGGGCAATTTGGTCGTCGTAGCGGCTGATTTCGCCGGCCAGCACGTCGCCATCGACCGCGTCGTCGCCGTTGCGCTCGTTCATCCGGTTGGCCAACTCCTTGACGGAATCCGCGACGACGAAGTCCTGGCAGTTGTCGATGAAGTCCTGCACCAGCGCCTTGTTGCCAAACAGCACGCTGGCGAGGAAGCGCGGATAGCTCTTGTCGCGAATCGCGTGGTTGAACTCCGAGCCCGAAACGGCCAGCTCCTTTTTGGCAATCTTCATGTTCATGATTTGCCAGGAATACTGCTTTGGCTGCTTGGCAATCGTCTCAACCAGGTAGCGCGTGTCAAACGCCGTCACCAGCGGCGGCGGGCCAAGCCGCTTGCCATGTGCGTCAACCCACAGCGCCGATTTGGGCGGCACCAGCGACAGGCCGTGATGCTCATGTGTCGGCTTCCAATGGTGGACGCCCGCGGCGTAATTCCACATTTTCTCCAGGTGCGTCACCTGAGCGCCATGCGCCATAGCGGCGTCCTGCAGCGCGCCGTCGGCCTCCGGGTGCGAGCCATTGAGCAGCACTTCGGGCGGCTTGCCCCACGGCTTGTACCAATTGCGGCGCACGCGCTCGAGGTCGCCCGCGATGCCGCCTGAAGCGACAACGACTGCGGTGCCCGTGGCTGTGAAACTCGCACCCGTCGCCTCGTCGATGCCGGTGCAGCCGACGATCCTGCCGCCCTGGTTGGTCAATTCAGCGACGCGGTGGCGGTACTTGATCTCCAATTTCTGCCGGTGCGGGTGCGCTTCAATCGCGGCGATCAGCGCCATGATGAGCCCGTAGCCCGTGCCCCAGACGATGTGGAAGCGCGGCACGCTGTTGCCCGGCTGGTACAGGCCGCGCTCGACCCAATTCACGACGGGCAGGAATTTGACCCCGTGCGCGACGAGCCAGTCGCGGACCTCGGCGCGGCACCGGCCCACGAAGGCCTCCGCCCAGCGGCGCGGCCAGATGTCCTGATCGTCCATCTCGCCAAACGCCAGCCAATCGGCGAGCGCGAGCTCTTCGCTGTCCTGGATGCCGGAGCGCCGCTGTTCAGGCGAATCGACGCTGAAGACGCCGCCAAATGAGATGCGGGCGAGGCCGCCGAGGCGCTCGGGCGTAGCGCGGTCGATGAGGAGCACGCGCTGGCCGGCGTCCAGCAATTCGAGCGTCGTTGCGAGGCCGGCGAGGCCGCCGCCGAGGACCAGCGTGTCAGAGGCGTAGGTCGTGGACATGGCGCACCAGGAGCCGGCAGCACGCCGGAAGAAGCCGCAACGTACCGCGAACTTGCGGAGGAGGGAAGCCCAGCGCGGCGGCGGCGTGCACGGTCCGCCATCGAAACGTCATGGGCTACCAGGGCGCGCGCCAATCAGGCTGCGGCAGGCCAAATGTGCTGTTGAGGGTCTGGGCGTAGCGGAACTGGAACGGCTGCGCCTCGATCTGCAATTGCCGCAGGATCGCCGCCGAAGGACTGTCGCCAATCTGCAGGTACGGCCGGTCCGGCGTGGTGCCTTTGCGCACGAGCGCGCCCATGTGCTTCGTCACGTTGAACGTGCCTTTGAAGTTCGTCTGGCTGCGCAGGTAGCGGTCGCCCAGCTTGGAGTAGATCCAGCCGTTTGTGTCAAAATCCGTTGCAACACCAGCCATGGGCACGCGCAATGTGAAGTAAGGCGTTGCATCTGGCTCCTTGGCCACCGTGACGCAATCGCCGCCGTCGGTCGCCATTTCAATCTCATGTGTTACTTTAGGAAGTCCCCAGATGTTATTGCCTCGCAACTGGTTTTCCTTGGATGTGACCGGCATCCCGAACACGTAGTAGCCGACCTGCGGAAAGAGGCCGCCCGCCAGCATCGGCAGCACCGGCCAGTCGCGGCCTGGGCCGGCGAGGACCGGAATCGTCATCGCGATCTCGTTGTAGGCGGGAATCCCCATCACATTCTTGTAGTTGTAGCACGACAGCACGACCAGCGAGCGGCCGCGCGTCATCCGCACGGGCTTCATCGCCGGATGCGGCAGGACGGCCTGCGCCGCGGCGTAGTCGCACAGAAAGATGGCCATTGCGCACGTCACGTCGCCATAGAACGTTGGAAATGCGTACGTCTTCGTCACGTCGTCGGTCAGCGCGATCGCCTTGGGCGCCTGTTGGAACCGCTGAAAGAACGGGTCGGTGAACGTCGCGGCGTTGTCGAGCAGCGTGGCGGGGATCTCAAACGTCGGCTTCATGGGCAGCGGCTCCTGATTGTGCAGCTGCGTCCCATAGCACGCCACGGGCTGCCGTGACTACCGCGCGGCGCCGATGGGCTGTCAGTACCCCTCGCCGTCCTGCGCGGCAACGACCTTGCCGCGGAAGTGCCGCAGCACCCACGCCAGATAGCTGGCCGCGAGCAGGACGCCCGGTCCCCACCACATCAGCCCGGACTGCAGCGCGATGGCGCCTGACGCCGCGTTGGTGACAGTCAGCGACAGACCGGGGCCACCTGACGCGCGCAACACCACCGGGAACAGGCACGCGACCGCGGTGACCAGTGAACCGGCGATGAACGCGACGCCGCCGAAGAACGGCGCACGTTCGGCGTGGCGCTTGAGGAGCACAGTCGTGGCGCCGCCCACCACCAGCGCGAGACCGAGCCAAGCCATCGGCGCTGTGCCCGCGGCGGCAAAGACGTCCGGCGCAACGCGCCAGGTCGCCGCGCCTGTGACGAGCCAGAGCGTCAACGCCGCGAGCCACAACGGCGTCCGCACCGCCAGCGTCCGTTGCTGCACGGCGCCTCCCGTCTTCCACACCAGCCAGTTGGCGCCGTGCGCGGTGAGCGTCACGAGCACGAGCCCGCCGCAAAGGACCGTGTAGCCGTCCAGCACGCCGAGCGCGTCGCCGGTGGCAAACAGCGGCAGTTCAAAGAATCCGTCGGCCGTCAGCGGCACTCCCCGCACGACGTTGCCCAGCGCCGCGCCGACGAGCACGGGGACCGCGGCGGACGCGATCGCAAAAGTCGTGTCGAAGAAGCTGCGCCAGAGCGGGCTGGGGAGGTGACTGCGCAATTCGATGGAGACGCCGCGCAGGATTAGCGCCCAGACGACGAAAATGACCGGCAGGTAGAAGCCGGAGAACGCGGCCGCGAGGAGCCTGGGGAAAGCGAGGAAGATGGCGCCGCCGGAGGCGAGGAGCCAGACCTCGTTGCCGTCCCAGACGGGGCCGATGGCTGCCAGGACCTCGCGGCGTTCGCTGTCGGTGCGGCCGACGAAGCGGTGGAGCACGCCAACGCCGAAGTCGAATCCGTCGAGCACGGACCACAGGGTCACCATCACGGCGACGATCCAGAACCACAGGGTTGTGAGTTCAGGCATGGGGCACCTCGTTGGCGGTATGGCCGTCCGGACCGTGCAAGACCTCGCGGCCAACGAGGAAGATGAACGCGAGACCGAGGACGAAATACAGGCCGGCGAAACCGATGAGCGTGAAGACTGTGCTGCCGGCGTGGACGGTCGGGCTCGCGCCATCCGCGGTGCGCAAGAGGCCGTAGACGAGCCAGGGCTGCCTGCCGAGTTCCGCGGTCATCCAACCGGCGGTATTGGCGATGTAGGGGAACGGGAACGCCAGCATCAGCGTCCAGAGCAACCAGCGACTGCGCTCCAGCCAACCGCGCCAGCGCAGCACGTTGGCGAGCGCCATCAAGCCGATGAACAGCGTCCCGAGTCCGACCATCACGTGAAACGCGTAGTAGAGCAGTTCGACGCTCGTCGGCCACTCGCTTTCAGGAATGTCATTGAGGCCTTTCACGTCGGCGTTGAAGGTGCCAAAGGCGAGGAATGAGAGGACCGCTGGCACGCCGATGGGATTGTCCAAGCGCCGCTCCGCGACGTTGGGCTGGCCGATGAGGTGAATTTCCGCGCGCGGACCGGACTCAAAGCGGCCTTCCATCGCCGCCAACGCCGCGGGCTGATGACGCGCAACAAGCTTGGCCTGAATGTCCCCGGTCGGAAACGCCACGACGAGCGAAGCGAAGAGCCCGGCAATGGTGCCGACCTTCACGTTGAGCCGCGCCTGCTCCACGTGCACGCCGCGCAGCAGCCAAAACGCCCCCACCGCCGTGACGACGAACGCCGCGGTCACCAGCGACGCCATTTGATTGTGGGCGTATTGTGCCAGCGCCCACGGGTTGAGCAGATAGGTCCAAAAATCCGCGAGGGCCAAGACACCGTCCGGACCGCGCGTGTAGCCGACTGGGTGCTGCATGAACGCGTTTGTCGTCGTGATGAACACGCCGGATAGCCAACTGCCGACGAAAAGCGCGACGGCGGCGGCGAAATGCTTCTTTGGCCCGAGCTTCTTCTCGCCCCACACGAGCATCGCGAGGAACGACGACTCCAGGAAAAACGCGAACATGCCCTCCAACGCCAACGTCTGGCCGATGACGCCGCCGGTGAGTTGCGAGAACCGCGCCCAGTTGGTGCCGAACTGGAACTCCATCGGCAATCCGGTCACGACGCCGATGCCAAAGTTGAGGCCGAAGATGCGCACCCAAAAGCGCGCCGCCCGCGCGTACACCTCACCGCCCGGGCGCAGCGCGAGGCCCTTCATCACCACAATCAGCAGCGCGAGGCCCATGGTCAGCTGGGGGAACAGATAGTGGTAGACGATGGTGAACGCGAACTGCAGTCGGTGCCACACCAGCGGATTGGACAAGGTCGGCACTGGCGATGCCGACACGAGGGCGATTGCGTTCCACATTGCGTCTCCCGTTTTCAGCGTCGCCGCGATGCTGAGCACGCAACGCCGCCGATCCTCCCAGCGGGCGTCGCGTCCCCTGGGGAAGACGACGGCGAGCGCGCCGGGACCTCATGGTAGGCGGATCGCGTGTCTGCGCCACCGCGAACAGGCAAAGCGCCCGGACCAAGCCGGTTTTACGCACATCGCGACGGCGGAAGCGCCGGCCCATTCACGCGTCGCACACAAGGATGCCGCCTGTCAGGTTCTTGACGTGGGCAAAGCCGTTCTGCTGCAGGATCCGCGACGCCAGATAGCCGCGGAAGCCGACCTTGCAGTACACGACCGTCTCTGCGGTTTTGTCGAGTTCACCCAGACGGTCCCGCAGGTCATCCACCGGCACGTTCAGCGCGCCCGGCAGATAGCCGGTTGCGAATTCGCTCGGTGTCCGCACGTCCAGCAGTTGGATCGCCTCGCCCGCGTCCATCCGCGCGCGCAAGGTGGGGCACGTGATGACGTCGAACGCATTGCGTATCGCGTTCGCCGCTACATGTCCGGCCATGATCACCGGATCGCGCGCCGAGGAAAACTGCGGCGCATAGGCGAGGTCAGCTTCCTCCAATTCTTCCACGTGCATCCCTGCCTGGAGCGCCATCGCCAGCACGTCCAGGCGCTTGTCCACGCCGTTCTCGCCGACGACTTGCCCGCCAAGCAGCCGCCCGGTCTTCGCGTCCGTCACCAGCTTGATGTGAAGCATCTGCGCGCCGGGATAGTAGCTCGCGTGGTCGAGGTTGTGCGTGTGCGTCACGAGCACGTCCATGCCCGCCGCCTGCGCGTCGCGCTCGGTGAGGCCCGTGCGACCCGCTGAAATGCCCATCGTGCCGAGGATCGCCGTCCCGAGCGCGCCAGGAAAGCGCAGGTCGCCGCCTGCCGCGTTCGCACCCGCCACGCGCCCCTGCTTGCTCGCCGGACCCGCCAGCGGCATCCGCACTTTCTGGCCGGTCACGCGCTGGATCACCTCCACCGCATCGCCCGCGGCGTAGATGTTCGGGTCTGACGTCTGCTGGCGTTCATTCACCGCGATGCCGCCCGCCTTGCCAATCTCCAGCCCGGCATCCAACGCGAGCTTGAGTTCTGGGCGTACGCCGATCGACAAGATGACAATACCGGCCGGCAGCACTTTGCCGCTGGCCAGGCGCACGCCAGTCACCGTCTGCGTTGCGTCCGTCTCAAGCCCCGCGATGCCATCGCCGAGCACGAGGTCGACGCCGCGCTCGCGCAGCCGCCTTGCCACAAGCTCGGCCATGTCCGGGTCAAGCGCCGGCAGCACTTGGGGCTGGAGTTCGACGACCGTCACGTGCAAACCGCGGGTGTGGAGCGCCTCAGCGGTCTCGAGTCCGATAAAACCGGCGCCCACCACAACCGCGCGGGTCGGCTTTTCGTCATCCAGCCAAGTCCGCACCGCGTCCGAATCCGGCACGGTCTTGACGACGAACACGTTGCGCGCCGGCAGCCCAGCGAGCTGCGGCACGATGGCGCCCGCGCCCGGCGACAGCACCAGCGCGTCGTAGGGTTGGAGGTACACTTCATTCGTCTCCAGATTGCGCACCTGGACGTTCCTCGCGACGCGATCGATGCCGAGCACCTCGTGGCGGACGTGGACGCGCACGCGGAAGCGCCGCCAGAAGCTCTCCGGCGTTTGCAGCAGCAGCGACGCGCGCTCGGCGATGTCGCCACCGACGTAGTACGGCAGGCCGCAATTGGCGAACGAGACGTGGGGGCCACGCTCAAACATGAAGATTTCCGCGTGTTCGTCCGTCCGCCGTGCTTTGGCCGCCGCCGCCGCGCCGCCCGCCACGCCGCCAACAATCACGATCCGCCGGTGCTGCTGCGTCGCCATTACTTGCCGCCTTTCTGGTTGGCGCCGTTGCGCGCCGCGGCGGCTTCCTCGCGACACTTGCAGCGCTGCGCGGGGGGAACGTCGCCGAGCACCTGCTCGACGTGCGCGCCGCAGCCGACGAAAGTGGGTTTGCCGCACTGGGGACAAGTGGTTCGACTGCACATGGTCTTGCTCCGTTGAGGTTCGCCCTAGGATAGGACGCCGTCGTCGGAGCCGCGCGCCGGGCAATGGGTTCAGGACGGACGAGGACATGCCGACGCGAGACGGCCGTTGTGTTCCTTGGGCCACAAGCCTACGCTCGCGGCTCTGGAGGTTCAATGAGGTCCAAGCTGCTGCCATTGCTCACGTTGATCGCGATTCTCGTCCCGGCGCCGGTGTTCGCGCGTGGTCACGGCGGAGGCGGCAGTCACCGCTCCAGCAGCAGCGGCAGCCACCGCGCCTCCAGCGGTTTTAGCGGCCGCAGCCACCGCAGCACATCCGTGTTTCGCGCCAGGGGCATCGCCCGCGATTCGCATGGCCGCATCAGACGGTCGGCTTCTGCCAAGAACGAGTTCAAGCGCGCCCACCGATGCCCGTCCAACGGCAGGAGCAGCGGCGCATGTCCCGGCTATGTCATCGACCACGTGCACCCGCTGAAGCGCGGCGGCGCTGACGCACCCAGCAACATGCAGTGGCAGACGAAGGCGGCGGCGAAGGCAAAGGACAAGTGGGAATGAATCGGTGCAGTGCAGCCTGCGAGAAGGGTGCGACGGCGGAAGGGATTGCCGCGGACGGGGCCTGATTCCGCCGATGACCGGGGCGTAGGTCGAGACGGCGGAGACGTTGATTCTCACGACGGCCAGCGGCGACAGCAAGGCATTTGTGAAGTGAGTTGGGGCGATTTTTCCAAGTGTAATTCGCGGGAATCAGCAGCGCAAACGCGCGGAACGATGGGGTGTGCCGGGCGAGCTGCGTTGGCCGAGTTCGCCGCTTGCGCTGGCAACACGACCTGCGAAGCCGCGATCCAGTGCTTGGGCACGTGCGTGGAGAACGACTCCGCGTGCGACGACCCGTGCGCCTTGGCCATCGTCAACGAGCTGCTCGGTGACGGCGTGAGGTCCAGCTCGTTCGCCGACCCAGTCCGCAGGTGCACGCTGACCCACGGCTGCATGGACGGGCATCGACTGCCCGACCGGAGCAGGCAAGGTCGCCATCCAGGGCCGATGCATCGCCCATTGGGTTCTCGCTCGCGTGATCGAATCGACACTGAGATTGTCAGAAACGGCGGCGTGGCGCCCCGCCTCCAGCACCAGCGGGTGGACCGGCAGGGCTGTGGGGCATTTGCTTTTGCCGCGACGGAAGCTCGTCGTGGCGGCGCGGACCCGGCGGTGGGACCTGGACGCGAAATCGGTCCGGGACAAAACGAAAAAAGCCTCTGTTTCCAGAGGCTTTCTTGGTGCGCACACTAGGATTTGAACCTAGGACTCCCACCGTGTGAAGGTCAATCGGGGTGCGGGCGTGTCAGGAGTTTGTTGAAGTTTCAGCAGGTTGGACGACGCGTGGCGGCGTCCGGCGATACCCCCGCAGCGAACAGGGGGCACCAGTTGGGGGCACCAAGGGCTCTGGTGCCCCCAAGGCCTTTGCCTGTTGCGAATAGGCACCAAACTTGAGTGCCGTTTCCATGCGTCATCTCGCCGCTCCCAGAGCCACGTGTGTTGGTCCGATGCCCGCGCGCGCGAAACCTGGTCAAGGTTCACCATCGCACTGCGCCAGTGCGGCGATGCCGCGGATCTGACGCATTGCAGCTGCCAGCCGAGCAGAAGATGGCGGCTGCGGGAGGTTGCCGCTCACCGCCTCCGTCAAACGCGGCCACGCGAGCAGGTAGTCCGCGAACCAGCGCGCCAGATACTCGCGTACCTCGGCGTCGGCGGTCGTCACAGCAGCGAGACAATCCGCGCCGTCCAGAACCGCCACGATGTCCTCGAAGTCCTTGCTGCCGAATGGGTCGTCCTTTCCGCGCCCCTTGAACGCCTCGACCTTCGTCGCGAGCAGGTACTCGAGCCGCATGACTTTCACTGCCGCGCCGTCGGGCAGGGCGATCTTCTCCGCTCTGGCAAAGCCGGCTGGGTAGAAGCGGTTCGAGAAGCCCAGGATTCGTTCGTCGGTTGGCATGACGTCGACGAGGATGTCGCCATCCAGGACCCAGCGGCAGATAGGCGCGTCCTCGTCCTCGCAATGGACCAGTCCGAGGGCGCGCAGCTCGCTTTCCAGATCGGCGAACTCGGCGTTACCCGCGACAGCCACGAGCCCATCCACGTCGTCCGTCAGGCGCGCGTGCCGGGCCGCGAATGCGTCCACGTACAGGCCGATCGTCGCGCCACCCACATACACGACCGGCTTGCTGAGACCCGACAAAACTTGCGCGACGCGGGCGAGCCTCTCCAGGTTGACGACGCTGCTCATGCGACTCCCAGGCGCTTTTGCAGCTGCGCCGCCGCCACTGCGCGCTCACGTGGCCGACCGACGCGCAGGCTGTCCACGAGCGCCAGCAACTCGTACAACGCCGGATCTGCCGCCGCAGCTGCGGGTGCGGAAGGGTGTAGCGGCGCGAGAGACTGCCCCATGGCGCGGCCTGGCTCGGACGGCCACACGAGCATTGAGTCGTCAGCAGCGCGGAGCTCCCGGCTCAGTGCTGGGGCGGAGTGAGCCGTCGGCAGACCGCGTGCGAGTGCGCCGGGGACCGCAGGGAAGACGTAGCGCACGCCATGCACGAGCAGCTCGGCCAGACCGTGAACCGCTACCTCGCGCGACGTCGGCTCGTACAGGTGGCATGTGGCGGCGCGTTGTACGGAGGCGTGAACTTCGGACGCGGCCATGCCGAGCTGGTGCGCCAACGAAGCGAACGTCCACGGCGTCTTGCCGATGGTCATGAGCTTGAGCAGGACGACGAGGTCCTGAGGCTTCAGAGTGGAATCACGTTTGGGCGGCATGGGACACACGGCGAGCATTCTGTATTCGCGATTCCAGAATAGCGAATGATGCGGAAGAGTCAAGGACGTGTCGACGACGCTCGGCAGCGCCAGAGCCGCAGGTGCGAGAACCTGGCTGCGGTGGGCAGCGGGGCGTCCACCCTCGCAAGTACCGACGCAGTGCAAGCGCAAAACCGCCCGAACTTCTTGGAATAAAAAGGATGGAGTCGACCCCAAATCGCCTCCGCTTGCCGTGCGGATCTGCCGCGCGGTTTCTCACTGCTTGAACGCCGGCGCGTGACGCCGGTGAAGGACATGGCCATGCGGCTCATCGGCATCTTGTACGAACACGACACCGTCCCCTGCGCGTCCTGTAACCACAACTGGAGCGTGCGTTACCTGGTGAACGACCTTGGGCGCCATCGGCTGCGTGCCGAGGGCTTTGCCTACATCTGGTTTGATGACGGCGCGATCTTGGTCAACTGCTGCCCGTCGTGCGATGTGCCAGCTGGGGCGCGGATGCCGGTGCAGGAGTTGCACGTGGCGGCGTAGGCACAGGCGCACGTACCGACCGACGGCAGGTTTGCTGTGCAGCGCCCGTGCGGGCGATGTGCTGCGACCTCGCCGTCTTCTTAGCTAACAAGATTTTGGATATCGCGTGGTCGCCAAGCCAGGTCCAAGCACGCGAGCGCCAACTGCGAGCAGCACGTGACGACAACTTTATCAGCGCTGATAGCGTGGCAGCGTCCGGACGGCGACCGCGGCCGGAGTGCTTCACATACGATTGGTGCGACGACGACACCATCGCCGCCGTCGGGTGCCCACAGCATCAAGTGTCCGCCCGAATCTGCCGGTAACGTTGCGGTCCCGGTGCGCGCCCGTACGACGCGGCGTTGTCCAGAACGTCCCAATCAGCTACTGGCGCAGCCTCGATTCCGGCGGGACGTGCACCGGCGACGTGTGCGATGTCGAAGTCGGCAATCAGGACCTTGTGCTGTGCAATCCCTGCGCCCCGATGCCAGCACGCGCGGGTGCGTCGGCAGCACGGTGTCCACGGTCGACGGCCGGACGCCGGGCTTTGCCGGTTGCGGCTTCGGTCCAGCAGGCGCGCGGTGCATGCCTTGCACGCGCTCCGTCTCGGCGTCACGGACACCCACAGAACAAGCACTCTTTCCCGCTGCCCGACAAACCGCACATGTTGTTGGGCAAGCCGGTCGTCCCCGCCGTCATGCCGGAAGGGCAGCCGCACGCCATCGGATACCAGCCGCCGACGAACTCGATGCCGCCAGATACTTGACCGCAGCGGTTGGTGTAGGCGTCGCAGCCGGTGCCGCCCGTTGTGGGCTTTGATGTGGGAACCGCGGTGCCCGCGGACGCGCTGACCGTCTTGCCGCGTGCGTCGGACGCGACGACGAACAACGTGTAGGTAACGCCTGGCGTCAGCCCGTCAATCGTCCAAGGCGAGGTCACGCAGGGGACGGTGACTTCCACGAACGACGGATCGTCGGCTTTGCCGTACGCGAGGTCGTACGACGTCGCGCCTGCCGCATCGCTCCAAGTCACGGTGACGCTCGCCACACCCGCTGTCGCGGTTGCAGTCGCCGGGGCAACCGTGCTCGGGACGTCCAGGAAGCGGACGTGCGCGCCCTGACCCGCGCTGATGAACGGCTGGGAATCCGTCATGGACGCCGACGTTGGCCACGTCCAGAGCGCGCGATTCTGACGAATCGCCAGCAGCATCGGTCCCGCATCGACCGCCATCAGCCAGTCTTTCTGGTCGCCAAGCTGGATGAAATGGGGCGGAATCTTCGCGCCTGCCGTGTTCGTCCAGCCTTCATGCCACAGCCATAGCGTGCCGTCCTTGCGCGTGGCTACCAGCGCGTGGCCTGCCGAGACGGTATCCCAGTTCGTCGCGTCGTCGATGCGCACGGGTTGGCCAAAGTAGGGCGTACTCGGCGTTCCCCACTTGCCGGCGGGATTGTTGCCCCATAGCCAGAGCGTGCCGTCTTCCTTCACGCCGGCGCTGAAGAGGTCGCCCGCGGTAATAGACCGCCAATTTGCGTCCTTACCGACCTGACCGATGATCCCCAACGGACCGGATCCATCGACGCCGCGCTGGCCATAGAGATTGCTGCCCCAAGACCACAGCGTGCCGTCGGCGCGAATGGCCAGCGTGTGATCGGCACCTGCGGCGGCGGTGCGCCACGTCTGGCCGTTGCCGGTCGCGATTGGCGTGGGGGCAGCGCTGTTCGGTTGCGTGCCCAGCTGCAGCATGTTGTTGTAGCCCCATCCCCAGAGCGAGCCGTCCGTCTTCCACCCGATGGTGTGCATCCCGCCTGCCGAGACGCCGCGCCAGTCGGTCTGCGACCCGATCAAGCGCGGCGTATTGGCGTCGGTCCCGGAGCCGTCGCCCAGTCGCCCGTCCGCGCCCTTGCCCCAGCCCCAGAGCGTGCCGTCGTTTTGCACCGCCATCGTGTGATCGGCGCCGGTCGAAATGGTCCGCCAGTTGTTGCTCGTGCCAATGCGAATCGGCGCGTTCGCGCTCGTTGTTGTCCCATCGCCCAGACGCGACTCCGGGTTGACGCCCCAAGCCCAAAGCGAGCCGTCGGTGCGGATGGCGAAATAGCGCTCGTGTTGACCGGCGATTTCGGTTACGCCAACCGGCAATCCCGCGGCGGTCGTGAACGTCCACCTGAAGCGCGTGACGACGCCGCTGATGGTCGCCGTGTACGCGGTCGACGGCGCGAGGTCGTCGCTGGGCGTGAGGAACGCGTTCTGGCACTTGGCGGTGACGTTGCCGGGGACGCCGTCGATGAAGAGATTCGCCTCGCTGAGGAGCAGCGGGTCGATCACGTCCGAGAACGTGACCCGCACCTGGGTGGAGATTGACACGCCGGTCGCGTCGGCGATGGGGGACGTCGCGACGATGGTGATCGGCTCTGGGCCGCTGCTGCCTTTGGAACTGGTGCACCCGTACGCAACGACGACCGCCAAAATGCCGCTGAAACAGCGCGATGGTGAGAACACGGTGGCACCTCCCGGACACGAGCGGCGACGACGGAAACGGTCGGCGCGTCTGTCGAACGGTGAGCCACGGCGCGTGTGCAGGAACGGGCGACCCGTGGCAGCGCCGCGTGATCAGGATAGGCGCCTGATGCCGACTTCGGTGCGGCGATCGTCACGCCCGTGTCATGGGGTCGGAACGCCGCCGGCGAGGTTCCACGAGCACTATTCAAGGGTCGTTGACCTTGGGCCGGTTACGTCATGCCGTGCTACCGTCGGACTTCCCGCGGGCTCAGAGTCGGGGGACTTCATGTTGCTTCCGGACAAGTGCCCGTTGACCCCATCGTGTTCGTCTGGTGTCCGCAGTGCGAAGTGCCGACCAGCACGAGCCGGTCCACACATCGCGAATCCTTTCGCTCGCCAGCTCTACGCCGCGTCATCCAAAGCGCCCTTGACGGCCATTGGCGCTGTCATCCTTGGGTCCAGGCGCGGCGCCGGACGGTCCGGCGCCGCCAGGGCGACGAATGTGACAGGCAAGTTCAGCAGGTAAACATGCTCGGAACGCCTATCGGCGGCGCGCCGGGGTGTCCGGTACGGTCGCCGCTCAAGCGTGGAGCTGCAGGTGTGCGTGTTCGGGTGGGCAGCCGGCAGCTTACAATCACCTGGCCGGACCTATGGCCCTCTCATTCGCCACCCAGAGCGAACATCTCGACTAGCTACTGATAATGATCGCAATTGCCGCAATTGCCGCTTGACGGTCCCCGTGCAGGCGGCATGCTCCGCAGCGCGTAACAGTGGTCAGGATGGCACCTGCGGGAGATGCGATGAGGACGTCGGTGTTGTGGTCAACAGTGGCCGTGTTGTGCCTCGCGACGGGGTGCGGCTCGGCGTCGGGTGCGTCTGGTGGCACGACCACGTTGCCCGCCGCGCCGGGTGTGCGCTTTGTGACGCCCGCGGCCGCCGTGACCGTGTCCAAGTCCCTGCCGTATGAGCTGGAGGTGGGCGGCAATGTCGGCAAGATCTATTTCCAGTTTCGCGACCAACAGACGTTCACGATTGCCCAGTTTGAGGTGCCGCCGCCGTATCGCGGGACGTTTGACATGACCAATTTTGCCCAGGACACGTTTTCGCTCAAGGTGCAGACCACGCTCGATGGTGCGAAGTTCGTCAGCGAGGAGCGCATCGTCACTGTAGACCACACGCCGCCCACGGTCCTGTCGCAAAGTGGCGGTGTGGCGGGAGCGCCGCTGACGCTGGTGTTCTCGGAGCCGGTGGATCCGCAGAGCATCAACTGGGGGCCGGGGCCGATGGACGTCGAGATGTCCGTCTGGCCATACGCTTTCGAGAAGTTGAACGAGGCGCTTACGGTTGCCATCCCAGCAAAGCTCAACATTGCCGGCGACACCCTCACGTTGACGCCCGACGAGTCGCTACAGCTGCCGTGTGAAGTCTTTTTGGTGGGGACGACCATCACCGATCTGGCGGGCAACGCGCTGACGATCCCAGGGTGGGAGGTCGACAGCGTGGCGCCGATTGGGGAACACCTGGGCGACATCAGCGGCGAGCCACGCATGGCGCGCGATGGGCAAGGCCGGCTGGTGCTGGCGTGGCTCGACCGGACGACGGGGACCAGCTACCTGCGCGCGTACCGTCTGGAAGCGGGCGCGTGGGTGCCGATGACCGCCTCGCCGCTCAACGTGGAACCGAACAACGACGGCACCGGCCAGCCGGACTTGGTCATCGACCGCGACGGCAACCCGGTCATCGCCTGGAGCGAGTTCACCTACGCCAGCGCCCGGTCCGACTTGTACGTCGCGCGCTGGAAGGGCGATCACTTCGAGCGGATGCCCATCGTCGGCAACACCAAGCCCACGCACTCGGCCTATCGTCCATCCGTGCAAGTGGACGACCAGAACCGCGTGCTCGTGTTCTTCTCCGAGTCTTTCAACGACGGCGTAAACCTGAACGACGCAACCTACATCAAGCGCTGGTCCGGCACGGCGTGGGAGACGCTGTACACGGGGCCAGGCGACGCGAACGGGCGGCAGTTCACGCTCCACGTCGACGCCAAGGGACAGCTGTGGTTTATCCGCGACTACGGCGGCAGCAACACGGCGATTGAGGTGCAAAAGTACGACGGCACCGCCTTCCAGGTCTTCGGCACGCGCATCGGCGGGGCCAACGGCGCGGCGAGCGGCAACGAAGTGAAGGGTGGGCGCCTCGACTTCGACAAGGCGGGCGCACCCATCGTCTCCTACGTCGCGGTCATCGCCAACTACGGTTCGCTGGAGTTCGTGCGCTGGGACGGCACCAAGTGGGCGACGTTCGCAGGCTCACTCATCGAGGGCAACGGCTCCTTCATGCACTTGGACGCCGACGATCGCCCCACGGTGGTGACCAACGCGCCGACTGTCATTCCCGAGTCGCCCATGCCGCTCGCGCCCAACTTGAAGACGCCCGCGATCTTTGCGCGTGTGGCGGACGGGACCACGTGGCAGCCACTGCCCGGGATGTACCAGATGCTGGTGTCCGGCGGTCAGATGGGCGGCAACTTTGCCCAGAGCACCGGGAACAAGTCGCTGGGTGCGTGGGCATGGGATGCCACGGGCCACGTCGACATGGCCGTCATCTACGGCCAGTTGGAAGGCGACCATTTGCGCAACATTCTGGGCGTGGAGCATTTGCTGTCGTTATGAACCCGGCGCAGTAGTTCATGGACAGCGCGCGCGGCGGGAAATCGTCAACCCGCATCTGCGCCAATGGCCTTCCAGGACGCCCTGGACGCGGCAGCTTGGCGGACGGACGCGCGACAGGACGCGCAACGTGTGGACTGGCGACCGGCGAAGAGGTCCCGTCCATGAGACTCGTGCACTGGACGATCGGCGCACTTCATGTTGAAATCGGACAAATAGGTGTTCCCACGCAATGCGGATCGAGAATCCACCCAAATAACAGCCTCTTGCAAGCCGCCATCTCTTGTTTTGCGATCCGTCGCATGCAAAGCTCGTCGTTTCAGTGCCTTATCTCCGTGTACGAGACGCGGCCGCCTGGATCACAGCAACGACCGGAGTCCGCATGTCAGCACCCCAGACCGACGTCACCGTCCACATCCGCGAGCGCAGCCGCCTGCCCGAGTGGGCCGTGGAATACAGCCTCATCGTGCGCCACTTGCTCGCGGCCGGGCGGCTCGATGAACTCGGCAAGCGGCTGCGTATCGACCGCGCCGGCTACGCGGGGCTGGATATTGCGCTGTTCCTGCTGGCGTTTTTCTGCTGGGGCAAGTCATCCAGCCTGTCGCGCTTCGGGTCCGAATCGGCTGGCTGGGGCCCGCAGCTCGCCGCGCTGGCGGGGCGCTCGGACTGGCCGTCGGCGTCGAGTTTGTCGCGCGGCCTGGCCGTGGCCGATCGCTGTGATTTGGATGCCTTCGGCGTGTGGCTGCTCGGCGCGGGCTCGGGCGGCATGGAGCTGCTGGCTCATCCGCTCGCGATGGCGACCGACACGCACGGGGAGCGGTGGGCGGTATTCGACTTCGACCCGACCGTCGAAGCCCTGCGCCAGCGTGCGCTGCCCGAAGGCGAGGATCTGCCGCCGCCGCGACGGCGTGCTGCGGGGCTGTGCGCGCCGGGGTATTCGGGGCGGCACCGCGGTGAGACCCAGTTCTCCATCACGCCCATCGCCAGCGCGGGCACGGCCATGTGGCTGCAGGCCGGCATCGAACCGGGCAACTGCGCCATGCCCAGGGCGCTCGAAGTCGCGGGCGACGCGTGCCTGCAAGCGGTGACTGCAGCCGGTCTCACGCCGCAGCGTTCGCTCATCCGCATCGACGGCGCTGGCGGCTCTGCTGTGGCGCTCGATCCTCTTGCCAAGCGCGGAATCCACCACATGGTCCGCCTCAAAAGCTACGGCATCTTCCGCTTGCGCGACGTGCAGCAGCTGCTGGCTGCCGACACGTGGCAGTGGGTGGCCGATTCCGGCAGCGGACCGCGGCGCCAGGCGCTCGACATCGGTTCGTGGCAGCTGGAAGCTGACGAGTCTCAGTCCGCTGCGCCAGTGGTGCCGACGCGTCTGGTCGTGTCGCGCTATGCCGCCGACCGCAAGCACGGCGCCGGTGTACTCATCGAAGGCTGGCTCTATGAGCTTTTTGGCACCAGCCTGGACGCCAGTGCCTGGCCGGCGGCCGAGACCGTCGAGCTGTACTACGGCCGCTCCGCCGTCGAGAACCGTTTTGCCCAGGAGGCCCGCGAACTGCACTTGCACCATGTGTTTTCTTACGCGCCGGCAGGGCAGCGGCTCGCGGTTTTGGTGGGCATGTGGCTGTGGAACCTGCGGACCGTGCTGGGCTCGCGTGTCGTCGGTCCGCTGGGCGCGGTGCCGACGCCGCCAGCGCGCGTGACGCAGGACGTGGTCGCGCCGCCGCCGGCGCCTGAGATGATGCTGCCGCCCGAGCCCGTGGACCCGCTCCCCGAACCGAGCGAACGCGAACGCGTCGAGGCGGTGCTGGCCGGGCTGGGGTGGCAAGAGATGATCCGCAAGCATCCGGGCTGGCAGTACGACGGCACGCTGCGCTGCCCGCTCGGTCACCCCGCAGTGTTCCAGGGCGTCGAGCAGACCAAGAATTGCCGCTATGCCATGTACAAGGTCAGCGTCAGGCAGTGTGCGCCGTGCCAACAGCGCGAACTATGCACGCGCTCGACCAATCCAACCTACAGCCGGGTCGTCACGGTGCCGATCGGCGATGCGCTGCCCGTGGGCAGGCGCCCTGGCGGCCGCAAGCCAGTGCCGCCGCCGCTCGCGCCGCTGCTGCCGCCGCGCTGGCTGGCGCCCGAACCGAGCGAGCCCGGGCTCCTGCAAGCCCTGGCCGCGGCCTTGCTGCCTGCCGAACTCCGCCACCGCTGGCAGGACTTCGCAAGCCGCTGCGGCGCAGAAATCTGCCTGCCGCTTCCGGTCCCAGCGCCCGTGCGCCGTCCGTGGGTCGCCTCGACGCCCGGCATTCGCCAGCATCGCCGCCTGACCTGGCAGCAGCATCTGGCGCGCTACGAGCTGCGCTGCACCGCGCGGGTCAGCCTCGACGCGCCCGACCAACGGCACGCGCAGGCGACGAGGGCTGTGCTGGAACTGTGCGCGGCGTAAGGGGAATCTCGATGCGGATCGCGTGGGGTGTTTACACCAGCCTCGTCAACGGGTGTCCGCAGTGCGAAGTGCCTGTCTCCGATTGGACACGGGTGCAGGAGATGGCCCGGCAGTTGCCGATCGCAGCGTGAATGAAGGAACGGCAAGGATGGCTGCTTCGCGTCCTCAAGGCGCACGATGCAACCCGCTGCGCCGTTGCTTCGCGTTGTCCGAAGTGGGTCATCCAACCTCCGCCATCAACTGGCCGGAGTCCTCTAGGCCATAGCCTTGGAGCGCTGAGAGTTCGCGCTGAAACGCCCGGCTCTCGAGCACCTCCAGGATGCGGGCGAACCGCGGCGTCGCGGCCAGTTCGACGGGGACGGCCAAGTCGAAGCGCGATTCCTCCAACGGCTGGAATTCGAGACCAAAGGTGCGGGCTGCGTGCACCGTGGCGATGCCGGCGTCCGCGGAACCGAGCGCGATCAACTGCGCGACGCCGCGATGGCTGCCTGCCGTCACCGTCCTGGCTGGCTTGGACAGTCCCGTCTGGGCCAACTGCTGCTCGAGCACCAACTGAGCGGCTGCATCCGCTGACCGCTGCACCAGACGGACGTTTGGCTGAGCAAGATCCACAACACTTCTTACGTGCAGCGGATTGCCGGATGCGACCACGATTCCGAGATCCCACCGCGCGACGTTGAACAGCATGACGCGACGGCCGGGCAGTCGAGCGCGGATCGCTGGCGCGTTGAACTCCCCCGTCGCCGGATCGCGGACGTGGCTCCCAGCCAGATGCACGAGGCCGTCCGCCAGATGACGCAACGCCGCACCGCTCGTTGCTTGGATGGCCACCAGGCGGCACTCCGGCTGGCGCTCGCGCGCATGAGCGGCGAGAAGCGCCAACGCCGGATCGCAGCCGGAAACCAGCCACGTCTCGCGCAGTACTTCCGCTGACCGCAACAGTTCCGCGAGCGCCGTTCCGTCCTCGTCCACGGCGCTGACTTGGAGCGCATCTGCGCCTTGGCTCCACGAATCCGCATCGTCTGGCGGCATCGGATGGGCGACCCACTGCCCGGCGACGACCGCCGCCGCCAGCCGCACCGCATCCGCATCTCCCGCCGCCCGTCGCACGCGCACCTGGGCCGCATTGGCATCCAGCCAGAAAAGGGCATCCACCGGCCGGCCCAGCGCCGCCGACAGACGCAGGGCGATCGCCACCGATGGCGTCATCTTGCCCGCCTCAATCGCGACGATGCTCTGCCGCGAGAGGCTCGCGCGATCCGCCAGTTCCTGCTGGGTCCAGCCGCGCTGGGTACGAAGGCGCTGAAGTTCGTTGTGCAGCAGGTCGCTCATCGGAATCCAGTGTAGTCGATCATTGACATGATGCTCACGATTCATAGCATGCGGCTAGTCGCCGTGCGGCGCCGAGGATAGCCTTCGATGGGTCGTCTTGTCAGCCTGTTCGCGCTATTGCTGGCCGTGCCCGTGTTCGCCGACGAGCCGACGCTGTCCCGTGTCACGCTGTCGGCGCAGGTGTCGCCGTCCGAAGCGGCGATGGCGGTGTCGACCGAGACCCAGGGTATGTGGCTGCGATCCGCACATCCAAACGCCGCGCAGCCGGGGCAGTACCAAGGTGTGGTGCACCGGATCGACGCGGCGTGGGCTCCGGGATTTGGCCTCGCGTTTGGCGTGGAGCAGGCCATCCGCCAGCAGACGACCGACACGGTGCAGATGGCCAGCACGGTGGCGGAAGCGCGCTGGCGGCCGTCGGAACGCATGTGGCTGCCCGCTATCGTCGCAGCGGCGCGACTTCGTCAGCAAGGCAGCCGCAGTTCGTCGGCGTACGCAGGCGCGGCCGTGCGCGAGACGTTCGGTATGTGGAAAGTTGTCGCTGAGGTTGGCGCGGAAACGGCTTTTGACGGCACTGGCTCCGGCATGCGCTACCAAGCCGGCATCAGCCGTCGCCTCGCCACCGACTGGCAGGTCGGCCTGCAGGCGTGGGGCAACACCTCGTTTGGTGGTGACCTCGATCCCGCCGCACACCGTGTCGCCGCCGACGTCCGCTGGCGCTTGCGCTGGAACTCAGGCGGCGTGTGGATCGGCCCGAGCGCCGGCATCGGCACCACTTGGCGCAACGGCGAACGCTTCCTCGACTGGACCTGCCTCGCGCAAATCGGCATCAGCCGGTGAAGGGAACGACAGTGACGACGTACCTGATTGGCCTCGACGACACCGACGCGGGAGAGAGCATCGGCACGGGCGCGATGGCGCGGGAGCTGCAAATCCTCTTGGCGCGCAAGTTGAATATGGCTCCGCTCGGCATCACGCGCCACCAACTGCTTGTGCATCCGGACATTCCGTACACGAGTCACAACAGCGCGGCGTGCCTGATGTGCCGCGGCGATGCCGCCCAAGCGGACGTGCAGGCGCTGTGCGAGGAGCTGATCGCCTACCTGCAGCACGACGGCGCCGATCCCGGGCTGTGCATCGCGACCGACGACCTCGACGCGCCTGAAATCGTGGCGTTTGGCATGCGGGCGACGCGCGAGGTTGTGCAGAAGGCCGAGGCGATTGCGCTGGCGGCCAACGCCGGTCTGGTGCTGCGTGAGCTGGGCGGTACGGGGCTGGGCGTCATCGGCGCGCTTTCCGCTGTGGGCCTGCGCCTTGGCCGGATGGACGGCCGCTACCTGTCGCTGCCGGGGCTGCATTCGATGCGCGGGCAGATGTCGGTGGCGGAGCTGCTGGCGGGTTCGCAGATCGACCGCGTGGTCGACGACAACGACGACCCGCTTTCCGACGACGACCGGGTCGACACTTCGAACTGGGTGCGGCCGGAGTTGGTCGACGGCGAAATCGTGCTGCGCGTGCGGCGGCGGCAGACGGGCGGTTTCTTCATTCGCAAACACCACGAGGATGGCTGAATCATGGCACAAACGTTGGCTTTTCCGCGCGTGCACGTGCCACTCGCGATCGCGGCGTTCGCTTGGGCACTGCTGTCGCTGGCGATGGAGCTGGCGTGGATCGCACCGCTGCGGCTGCCGGGGCATCGGTCGCTGCCGGTGGCATTGGCGCTGGTGCTGGGCTGGCATGCGCTGCCGCGTCTGGGGTTGCTGTTGGCAGCGCTGGGCGTCGCGGTGGTGGCGGCGCTGGGCGCGCACGATGCGGTGCTGCTGGCGGTGTGGCTGGTGCCGTCGGCGTTCCTGGCGACGCAGGCGGTCAGCAAGTGGCCATGGCTGCTGGCGGGGATTCTGTGCGGCGCAACACGCGGTCTACTGGGCGGTCATCACGGCCACTCGGCGATGCAGGTGGCGGCACACGTCGGTTTTGGGCTGGCGGGCGCGCTGATGGGCCAAGCGGCGTGGCAGATGACCTCGCTGCATTCTCCAGGAACGAGGAACGAATGAAGAAGCTGATTTGCCTGTTCGTGCTGCTGGTTGCGTGCAACAAGACGACCACAACCGCTGCCGCCGAGGACGTCGCCAGTGGCACCGATGCCACGACGCTCGCCGGCGACGCGACGCCCACCGACACCGTGGCGACCGTCGCGTTTGGCGCCACCTGTACCGTGAACGCGGATTGCGGTGCGGGCGGCATGACCTGCTTTGCATTCGGCGACGGGACAAGCCACTGCACCTTTCCCTGCAAGGCGGCGGGCGATTGCCCGAGCGGGTCGGCCGGCCAGCAGTGCAACGGCAAGGGGTACTGCAAGCCGTGAGTGTTCATGCCGGACCCTGGCTGCTTTCAGAAGCCGGCTTCAACGAGAACAAACGTTCGCCATGTGGCGTCCTCGTCGGCGCCATACGATGCGAGGCTCCGTTGCTTGGCACTGGGTCGCGGTCTGAAAGTCGAGCCCGCCGAACGGGCTTCATGTTGCTTTGGGACAAATCGCTCTCGACACCATCCTCGTCATCTGGTGTCCGCAGTGCGAAGTGCCGGCCCATCTGCCGGTCCACACGTCGCGCATCCTGTCGGGCCTCAAATACGCGGCGTCGTTCAGGGCGTCCAAGGCAGCTACTCGCGTGCTGGCCTGGCCGTCACGGCTTGCACTGGCCGGACGCGCACTTCCCGCCCGGACAGGGCGTACCGTCCGCCCAACTCTTGTGCGTGCACTTTCCAGCGCTGCAGCCGTCGGCAGTGCATGGGTCCTTGTCGTCGCAGTCGGACATCGGCCGACCAGCGCATCCCGATGTGGCGGCGCAGCTGGAGTTACCAAAAGCATCCATGCGTTGAACTGAATAGTCGGGAATCTTGGCCGGCAGCCAGCCGCACGCCCCCGAGGTATTATCGCGGATTCCACGCAGGTAGATGTCCAGCGAGTTGTCCGGGCTGGCCCTCGCGGCTTCGGCCGTTTGGCTCACGAGGCCCGGACCAGTGGGGACGAGCGCTTCCCAGCGTCTTTCGCCATTCGCTTTCGTCCGAACAACGCGAGAGCTGACCTTGTCCCAAGCGCCAATGAACAGCCTGTCGCCGTCCGGCAACAGTTCGATATGAAGCTGCGTCACGTCCGCCGGTAGCTCAAGCGGTCCGATAACCGTGCCGTCCGCTCCAATTCGCCGATGTGAAAAATAGGGCGGCGTTGAACACGAGAGGTCGATGAGCCAGCCGTCCTCCCACGGCAGGATGCGCTTGTATTCGCAGCCCGCGTCGCTCGCGGGACCCGTCCACTGCGCGGTTGGCGTCCCGTCTTCGCTCAGCCACACGAGCCACGGCCTTATCTCCATCACACTCGCGTTGCGCATCCACCCGCCAAGGAGCCAGCCGTTCGACGTCGGCGCGGCTGCGTCAAACTCGGCCTGCTGACCCCAAGTCACGTCGCCGGGCAGCAAGGTTGCCCAAATTTTCGCATCGTCACCCGTGCGCAGCGTCGCGCAGCCGAAATCGGCTCCCTCGTACGGATCCGGCCAGATGGCCTTCTTGCATTGCCCGAACACCAGATAATTGCCGCTCGGAGCCGGGATCGCGCCCATGGGACCGAAGCTGCTACCCTGGAGCTCGCTCGCGAAGTAGGGCCACGTCTTGGATGTCAACGTGCCGGTCGGGGTGATGTGCAGCACCTGCTCCCAGGAATAGACGACCGCGCCACCGCTCGTCAGGGCAGTGGCCGCGAACGTCACGCCATCCAGCTGATCGTAGCTCGCGAGCCCAGCCCAGAGGCTCGCGTTAGCCAGCGACTTGCCTGCGTCGCTGATCACGTTCAGGTCGAGGCCACTCTTGCAATCCACCGAATCTGCCCACTCGTACCCGCCAACCACAAGGCCGGTTGTCAAGGTGAGCCAGGGATTCCCCGCCCGTTCGGCATACCAGACCAGGTGCTTGCACACGCCCGAGCCGCAGACCTGTTCACCGCATTCATCGCATTTCGTGCCGTCAGGAAAGGTCGTGATCGTGCAACCTCCGGCCGCACAAACGCCCGAGGTGCAGCCGCTCATCGCACACACGCCCGCGATAGGCCCATGTGTACAGGTGTCGGCCCCGCAGAGGTCGACGGTGCATTCGTTGCCGTCGTCGCAATCGCTGGCCGTTTGGCAGGCCGGCAACAGGACGTCTGGCGCTGAATCAGCCGGAGCGGTGTCCGAGAGCTGTGGCGACACCTCCGTGGCCGCGTCGGGACCCTGGACGGAGTCGGCTGCGGAATCAGCGGCCGAAGCAACGTCCGGCAGCGCGTCGGCGATTTCGGAGGCAACCACCTCCGCCACAGCAAGATCTGACTGCGTGTCCTCAAGGGCCCCGCCGCCCACGCCGACGGGATACCCGCAGGCTTCCACTGCCATTGCCAAGATCGGCCAAAGAACGCCGCCGGCTTGCCTCACGATTGACGAACGTCGAATGTCTGCCATTACGCGCCTCGTGGTCGTGGTTGCTTCCCGGTCGAGTCTGGGCGTGCTGGCCGGGGCGGTCAAGCGCGATGGCACGGCGCTGATAGCACGGCGCTCTCTGCGGCGAGTCGGGCCCGCGACGCTTGTCCACTTGCATCGGTTGGGACCAACTGCCGAGCTCCTGCAACCTTCAAGCATCCCCCAAGCAACCAGAAGCCCGGGTTCCTTCGGACGCACCCGTCAAGGTCCAGAATCGCGTCATTCTAAGGTGTTCAGGCACGCCGCTGTCCGCGTCGGGCAGCAACGGCGATGCTGCCTTCGCGCGGTACGGTCCGGGCGCTTCATGTTCATTTGGGACAAGTCCCCGTTGACACCATCGTGGTCGTCTGGTGTCGGCAGTACGAAGTACCCGCGACGGTGCGGGGGGCCGGTTCAGGCGCAACAACGTGCGGCCGCGTAGATGCCGCACCGATAGAACAAACCCGCTGAGCAACGTCCACGTGGACGGTGACCCGCGACTCGCCGTCGTCTTGCCTTCGTCGGTTATGGCCCGATCGGTCAGCCAGATCGCGCCAGCGAGCAGCAGCTTGTTCAGGCGGCCACTTCGCCACATCGAGGGAGTTATCAGCGCTGATAACGGTGATGGCCGCGACGTCTGCTCACGCAATGGGCGGCCAAAGTGGCACCCGACGACTGGCGTGCTCATGACGCGCGGAAGGTCGGGCGGAGCTTACTGGACGCGATGTACGGGCAGGTTCGACAAATTCGCGGCGGTCGGCCCGGAGCACGTGTCGATTCGAGCGCTCGCCCGGCACGACGGTATCGGCAACGCGGTCAGCAGCCTGTGGTACGCCGTCGCGCTGCACGAGAACGTCCGGCTGCTTGGAGACGACGAGGCGCGGCAGATCCCGCTGAGCCAGCACCGGATGCTGGTCCATGTGCGCGACCCGGAGCAGCGCAAGCAGCTGGCGCCCCAAACGATCGTGGAAGACCTGACGGTGAAGCTGCTCGAAGCGCGCATTCCACCGCGGCAGGTTGCCAAGCCGGGAAAGCGGTTACGTGGCAGGCCCGCGATGGCGCCGGCCATCAAGGCGTTCCATGAACTGCAGCGGCTGGTGGAGCAGTTGCCACGGGTGACGCCGGCGTTGATGCGGGGCGAGTCGCACGAGGATGGCGCGAAGGTGCAGTCCCAGGATGTCGAAGGCGTGCGTGCCGCTGTCACCGCCTGGCTGACGGCATTGGATGCACAGCTTGCCGTTGTGGCGGCGGACCATCTGGACGGCGATTCTTTCTGACGTCAGATTGATGGGGCATTCGGGGCCGCCAGCTGCCGGTCCACACGTTTCGCACGATGCACGTCCGCGGCTGTGCGGCGTCATCCAGGGCGCGCACGGCTGCCAGCGGCGCGACAACTGCGGTGCGATTGTTGCGGCCTGGCCAGCAGGCTTTACGCCTGCGCATCCCGCTTCGTCCATTTCACCGCGGGCGCGTACCCGAAGCGCTTTTGCCACTCGTCCTTCATGATGGCGTCGACCTCGTCCAACCGGCTGATGGGGCACGTGACGCTGTCGTGGATGTCGCGGTACGGAATGCCGGCGTCTTCCAAGCGATGGCGCACGGCTTCCATCCACGAGGCGTCCAAGTACATCAGCCGCGGCCCTTGTCCCGTGCACATGGACCCGCCAAAGACGGGGTCGGCCACCAGCTTGTCGACAACTCGCTGGATGCGGTCGCGCGACCAGAACGGCTTGTCCATGATGTCGCGCTGCTGGAGGAGCGCACCCGGTGGGCACAGCTGACCGGCGCTGGAGTCGCCTTCCACGATCTGCCCCAACGCCATGACGGCAGACACGGCTGTTCGTGCGTTGAGGCAAACGGAGAATGCGCGCTTCCACTGCTGGCGCAGGACCGGCGCCGCCATGAGCGCGTCGATGGCGGCAGCACCCACCGGCTGGTCCCCCACGGCGGCAAGCAGGCTCTCGCGCAGCGCAGCCGGATCCGCCAGTTCCAGCCCCGCGTAGTAGGCGTAGATGTCGCCGCGGTAGGGCGCGTCGTGGATGCTCTTGTGGCCTTCCAGCCCGAGCAGCATCGTTGGGTGGGTGCAGACAATGTCGCCCGTGTCGGTCTGCTCGCCATCGACTGTGAAACGATTCAGGTATTCCTTCTTGATCGCCTGGTCCGGGTAGTAGAAGCGGCCGTGCTCATGGAGATTGTCGTCGCGAAAGACGCGGTGGCTCATCCGGCACGGCGCCGGTTCCAGACTACCTGCACCATCGCGCCACGCGTGCTGGGCCGTGAACGCGTTTGTGCGTGCGAGGCTTGCCAGCAGGTCGGCCACGCCGGGTTCGTCAGGCGTCATCCGGCGACCAGCAGCCTGCGGGTACCAGTCGGCGTCATCCCAGCGCGCCTTCCACTCGGACGCGGTCGGCGTGTGGTAGGACCCATCCGGGTTGCGCACCAGCTCTGCGCCTTCTTTGCGCCGCACCATCTTGCCGGTCTGCGGGTTGCGGCCGAGCTCGCGAAAGATCGGCTTGTAGGTATCGCCGTCGCGACCTTGGCGCAGTTCGCGATTCCCCCAGGCGTTGCGGAAAGCCTCCTGGTCAGCGTCGGACAAGCGGTTCCAGCTGGTGCGCATCAGGATGTACGGGTGCTGAGCGGCGTCCTCGCAGACGTACTGGCACACGAGGTCGAAGAGCCGGTCCGACATTTGCCATACGGTCGCCGTGTACGACGCGCGCCGCCCGCCACCGCGCTGGCGGCCACCACCGGGCAACTTGACGATGTCGCCGTACTTCTCCATCGCGCTCAGCATGCTGCCCAACATCAGCGCCGACACCTCCACGTAGCGCTTGGGATCGTACGTGCCTGCGGGCAGCGGACAGGCGAAGCGGCGGGTTCCGCGGCTGGCGGCTTCGCACAGCTCGTTGAGGAAGTAGAGCGCTGCGGGCGGGAAATCGCGATGCTCGTCGCGCTCGAACAAGTACTTGTTGGTGCCGCTCGGGTCGGGCCCGTGGAGCCGGTACGCCCACAGCCGCATCATGAAGTCGCCGTGAAAAGCGCCATACAGCACGACCTGCCGTTGCGCGATGTCGAGCTCCGGGCGCATCAAGTAGAAGCCGCCGTCTGGATCCGCGGGCGGAGTGGCGCTCGCGTTCGTGATGGCCATGGTGGGAACTCCTGCACGTTCGGGGTTGACGGTGGAGGTCAAAGTAGCCGGAACGCCACGCTGACGCCACGAGCAGGATGGTCGAAGCGCTCTGCGGTAAGCAAGAGTGCACGCAAAGTGGTCGAATAAACCTACCACTATTAGAGGGGAGAAGAAGAGCAACCGTCCTTGCTCTCCTCGACCACCGCGCGCCCCCGCACGACCGCGGCCCTTCCCGACACGGGGCCGCACCGAGGAGCCTGCCAGTACCGCCGCCGCACTACCGCGGCCGACCAGCGCGACCGAGTAGGCGCCGCAACTGGCTGGTCACCAGGAGTGCGGCGGGTGCGGCGGGAAGGCAGGTCGCGGCAGGGTAGGCAGGGTAGGCAGGGCAGGCACTGTACTCCTCTAATAGTGGTAGGTTCATTCGGCACAAACCGTGCGCACTGACGTCTCCAGATTGCAGGTGTGGCGGCGACGACCGCAGGTCTTTCGAGTGCTTACGGTCGTGCGGTCACCGCAGATGCGCCACTGCTGCGCCACATCGTCGTTGCTGTGCTCGCACGCCGTGCAGCGCTACCACCACGGTGCGTCTTCATGAGCGTGTCCAGCGAGATGGCGAGGCGGTCATCGTCTTGCTCGCGCATGCTCAGGTATGGCGAAGACGGCTTCACCACGCCGCGGGTCGCCAGGATGGTGGGTCGTAGCGCCAGAGCCGCCACGACGCATTGGCCATAGTCGGCTTTGCAAAACCGCCCCTCGCCGGCTTTTCCCGCGTACCCCGACGCTGCCGTGCACGACCGCGAAATCGGCGCGCGAGGATGCGGCGCAGGTGGACGGCGTCCGCCCAGTGGTCGCGCCACCCTCAGTCGCACGTATGATGCCGTGGAGCGCGATCGGGTGTCGGGAGATGCGGATCCCGAAGTCCTGCGGGGTCTGGTAGATCGCGACTTCCCTGAGAAGGTGGCCAGTGGCGTCGACGCCGAACACCTTGACGGCGACCTCGATGATGCAGTCGGTGGCGGCGGACAGGCCGGTGGTTTCAGTGTCGATGTCCGCGATGTGGATGGCGGCAGGCATGGGCGCGTCGGTATCACCGATGGCGCGACACGCGGGCGATTCGCCGTTTGCGCCCAACTGCACCGCGACGTACCCTGCCATCTACGTCGTCACGACATGGTCGGCAGCGCCTGGTCCGCTTGGCTGCACAACCGCCGCGACGATCTGGAGAACGAAATGGCGCTGCACCGCAAACCCTTCATCGCCGCGCCCAGCGACGTGCGCATCAGCCGCCAGGGCGACAACGCCATCATCTTCTACGCCGATGAGAAGGTCGGGAGGGTGAGCTTCGGCCTCGGTGCCGACATAATGGCCGGGATGACAGACGACGACATCCTGGAGCTTTGGAACGCGACGCTGGAAGAGCAGGACGAGCTTGCGAGGGACTTCGACTACGTCGCCAAAGAGGTTCCGATGGGCAAGCCGCAGGTGCGGTTCAGCGAGCAAATGGCCCGCTGGGTGACGCGCGGCGGCGTGGTGCGTGCGCTGGTCCTTGGCGACGGCGCGCACGGCGATCCGGTCGTGGAGATCGACGACCGTGAGTTCAGTGGCGCCGCGTTCCTCCAAATCCTGAGCTGCTACGCCGGTTGGGGCGTGCGCATCGAGATGGTGCCGGATACCGAACTGTACGAGCGCCCGGCGCTGGTGGTGCGCGAGCCCGAGCGCGAGTGGGACGAATGACCCCGCGCGCGGAGGCCAATCCATGAAAGCGATCGCGTTCCTCGCCATGCTGGTCGCCGCCTGCACCAGCCCCGTCGCCGGGGCATTTGGCCACGCGTGCAACACCAGCGGCGACTGCGCCAGCGACTTCTGCGTCGGCGGCGAAGTCGGCGGCACCGCCTTTTGCTCCGAGGACTGCACCGGCAAGGCTAGCGGCGCCAGCTGTGGCGGCGGTGCTGGGCGCTGCGTCGCCGACTTCGTCGCGTGGTGCTGGCTGCCATGCACGACCGACGCGGACTGCACCGTCGTCAACCCGGCGCGACCGGTGTGCAGGACCGGCTCGTCTGGCGGCAAGGCATATCCGTTCACCACGTGCTTTTCCGCCACGATGTCCGCCGGTGACGCCACCGTGGCGCTGGACGCAGCCGTATCCGAGACCAGCGCCGGCTCGGGCACCATCGGCAGCCCGTGCAAGACCGCCGCCGACTGCACCGACGGCACGTGCCTGACCGGCAACCTGTGGACCAACGGCTACTGCGCCCTCGCGATCGCCGAGTGCCCCGCCCCAGGCAGCAAGGTCGAACTGTGCCCCAGCGGCTCGGCGTGCGTCGCCGCCATCCTGTCCGGGGCGGGCGAGAGCAAGCACACGGGCGACTACTGCATGAAGGTGTGCGGCCAGGCGGGCGACTGTCGCGCCGCCGACGGCTACCAGTGCTGCGTGGGCGGGCAGGCGCTGGGAAAGAACTGGTGCGGCGTCGGGTGTCAGTAGGCCGGTCGGTTGCCGCTACCGCACGCGCGACCGCGCCACCCGCAGCCACGTGCGCAGTTCTTCGTTCGACTGCCGCGCCAGTTCGTCCGCCACGCGCTGCAGCAGGTCCGCGCGATCAAGGCGTGTCAACTCGTCGCCCACCAGCTCCGCCGCATCGACGCCCAGCGCTCGCGCGAGCCGCCAAAGCACGTCCAGCGACGGGTTGCGCTCGCCCCGCTCCATCTCGCCAACGTACTTCGGGTTCACGTCCGCGAGCTCGCCCAGGTGGTCCTGCGTCCACAAGCGGGCGTTGCGCAGCTGCTTGAGGTTCTGGCCGAAGTGCTTGAGGTCGTCGGTGGTCGCCATGCGAGAAGTGTCGGCTGGCTATCGTTCGCATTGAACCTTCGATAGACGGTTGCAAACAACTGATCGACGGTAGTACTGTCATCTTCAACGGGTCAACTGCGCCTTGGAGGAAGAGTCGATGCAAAGTGGAGCTACGAAGCTGGAACTGCTGCGACTGAGTGCGCAGGTCGTCGCAGGCGTGCGGGCCGACCAAGGTCGCGCCGTTTCGGATCCCGGCGCCGCGTTCGGAATCCACGAAGCGCCCTGGCAACTTGACATGCTGCTCCCCCGTAGCTCGTCGTCTGCGCCCGCGACGATGACAACTTCGTCGGCTTGGATTCGGCGCGCCGTTGAAGCGTCTACGATTGCCGCCGTGTTAATGATTTTTGGCCTGCTCGCCCCGCTGACCGAATGCCTCGCTGCTGAACCCAAGGCTGGGCAGACCTTCGAGGTCTTGGCAATCCAGACAGGTTCGACGACTGTCGACCCACGCGTTATCGCCAAGCATTTCGACGACGCTTGCGAAGAGTACGACGGGGCCGAACTGGCAGGGTGCAAAAAGGTCCTGGCGCGCGCAAGGGCCAGTCTGAACGGGAAAGGGATGTTGCTGCGGAATATTCACGCAGGCATGGCGCCATTCGACACGAAGAAGCAACTGCAGTACTTCGGCTTCGACTACATCATCCTCGGCGACGTCGAGTCGATGAAGGGCGACGACGCCGTGCCGGATTTCTTTGTCACGCTCGGCACATTGCTGAAGCCGTTTTTCATGTCACCCGACAGCTACGCGAGGGATCCCGGCAAGTCCGTTGCACAGCACGGTCAATGCGCTGTGTCCTTCACTTCCGTCGACGAAGCTGAAGCATGGCGTAGAAAACACTCGCACGACTTGCGGGCAGAGGTATTGGTGAAAGGCAGCCGTCCGTTTAGCGAGGCGGGCGGTCGAGTCAAGGGCTATGCTCTCCAGCCCGTCGGCGTCCGCGTGTACGATAGCGTGACGTCTGAGATTCTTTGTTCTAACCCTCCGTCTGCCGCACGGTTGGTGACAGAATCATGGGGAAACTACGGCACTGGTCGTGCGGAGGCATACACCCCGTCACCCACCGGCCCCAGTGGATTTGTGCGCCTCGTGTTGCCCGACGCGGGACTTCCCGGCGTCGGACTTCTCGTGGATGGCAAGTTGGCGATGCCAGCAAAGCGAATGGACCGCATCCAGGGGCATGCTCCGGGTACGCCTGAACTCTTCATCAACGTCAGTGTCGGCAGCCACCTACTCGAAGTTGTGGAAATGCGTCAGCAAAAAGGGATCTTGCGTGTTGCGACGGTGCGTGCGGAGACCGAGAACGGGCGCGAACTGGAACTGGACGCGGTCAAACTCTACCCCTTGTCCATCGCCGCGCCCCGCGAGTGGTCGAGCGGCAGCTTGGACGAGGCGTACGCGGCTGGTGCCCAGCATCTGGAGGGCACGCAACGGCTGGTGAAGGCGCAGGACTTGGTTGCCAAGATGCGCTTTCAGGAAGCGCGTCCGATTTTGGAGACCCTGCTGTCGGATTTTCCCAGTCAGGACGATAGGCTTCATCAAGAGGCTGCGCGAGAGCTGGAAAAAGTCACAGGCCGGGGCCAGCGATCGCAGTGAGGTCCATTCGGCACAGATCGACGGCGTAAGTTTGTAACGGGCGGACAGAGATCGTCTGCATGGGGCCAAAATGCGAATGAAAATAAAGAACTTTCTTGCCTTGGCGCTGATCTGCGTTGTTGGATGCGGGACGCGAGAGAACGGTAAGTGCGCGAAGCCGAATGACTGTGCGTCCGGTCTGACCTGCGCGAAGGACAACACGTGCCAAACGCCCGAAGTGGTTCTGGCCCGTGAGGTTGCCGAGAAGAAAGCAGCCGACGAAGCAGCGGCCAAGGTCGCTGCTGAGCAAGTTCGACGCGCCGCACTCCGCGAGAAGTGCCGCCAGTCGCCAGAGTGCCGCGGATTCGGCTTCTGCACGCCTGACAATCGCTCAACCGTGGGCTGCTGGCTCGGTGCAGATTCCGACGTAGGGTGCAGTGCGCCAGCGCCAGTGGCCAAGCCTCTGTGGGATGGAGATAATGCACTGAACTGGTGCAAAGTCGGCGGACTGTGCGCTGCGCGAGACGGGATTTGTGTTGCGACACCGACCGGCTGCAGAGAGTCCGAGCTATGCACGTACTTTGGCCACTGCGATGTCGTTCAGGACGAAAGCGGGATTCCGGTTTGCGCAACTCAGCCGGACACCAAACGCGAGATCCAAATCTCCAATATCGCGTTCAACATGTCACGTGCGCGTCACTTTGACGCGTCCGTCGAAGAACATCGCCGCATCGAAGTGACGAGCGGGGTGCTCCTTAATCTAAGTAGCCTGCCGGTGTTCACCAACGAGCGGGAGCGGCAAGCGTGGGAAAGATACCGGAAGGGCTATGATGATGGCGCGGTCGGCACTCCCAAAACGGTCATCGGGCGCTACGAGATCGAAGGCGTTGGAGACACAGTGTACGACGGTCAGACCAAGTTGACCTGGCAGAGGACGGTGCCGGAGAACCAACTCACGAGGGCCGATGCCGACCGCTACTGCAAGGACCTGAGACTGGCCGAAAAAGCGGACTGGCGGTTGCCAAGCAAAGGCGAATTGGAGACTCTGCGTAGTGAGGGTTCCCCAGCCATTGACCGAGCGGCGTTTCCGCAGAAGGGAATCGGCTATTTTTTCTGGACGGCGAACACCGTGACCTCTCCTGCGGGAGCAGCGTTCATTGTGAACTTCGCATACGCGTCCAGCGAAGGGGGCAAGATCATGAGCGTTGACTATGTCTCGGACACCCCCGCGTCGATAGAGCTCGTCCGCTGCGTTCGTAAGGACTGATTCAAGAAGTTTTCGCGGCGGCGCGGTAGGTAAGAAAAGCAGAAGTTGCTGGTGCGTCACTTCTGCTTTCCCTTTCAAGCCGCACGCCGCGCCCGAAACTCGCACTCCTTACAGCCCCAGCCGCGGTTGTGCCAGAAGGCGCCCGCGCGTATCGCCTTCAGCACCTGGCACACGACGCTCACCGCTTCCACCTGCGCGGCCTCGCTCCGCACTAGGTCGTGCACCAGCATCCGCGCCACCTTGGTCTTCGTCAGGACTTGCAGCCGCACCAGCTCCGCTCCCGTCACGGCCAGATAGATGCCGACCTGCAGGTCATACTCCAGCTGATCCGCCGACCATGCCCGCGCCGCCGTCTTGTGCTCCAGCACCACCAGCTTGCCGGCGTCTTCCACGACCGCGTCGAGGTACCCGATGAGCTGCTCTTCCAGCACCTCGCCCGTTTCTGGCGTCACAACATCACAGGCAAACGCGCTCTCCACCGAGAAGACGCGATCCGGCGGTTTCACCCCAGCAAGAAACGCGCTGACGAGCGCGACGCCGCTGTCCTTCAGCACGCCGATCGTCAGACCGTCATCCAGCAAGATCGCCGGCTCTTTGGCCACTTCATCGTCAAACGCGTCACTGAACGCCGCCAGCACGCCTTCCGCCACCGGCACCTTGCCGTTGCGGATGGCGCTGTAGTAGCTCGCCAACGCCTCATGCACCGCGCTGCCGAGCACCAGATTGGCGCTGCGGTGCTCAGCCTCTGCGCCCAGGACGTACCGCCAGAAGTACTTTTTCGGGCACATCTGGAAGCACTTGATTTGGCTAACTGACACGTGCAGGTCCGTCCTGGGCGCGCTACGCAAGAACTCCATCGCGACCTCCCGTTACGCCGCGTCTTGCCGCAGCTGTTTGATGAACTCGGACGCCTGTTTGACGCTCAAGAAGTTGGCCGCGGTGCCGTGCCGCTCACGCGCCAGCGCGTCCACCTCGCCTTTCGCCATGCCGCGTTCACGCGCCAACCGGGCGATGAACTCGGCTTGCTTGCGCGTCAGGCGGTTGTTTGGCGGCACATCCGGCTCGTCGCCGTCCTGCACCGGCGGCACCAAACGAGGCACGCTGGGCGTCACGGGCTCTTCCACGCCGTACAGCTGCAGCGCCACGCCCATCAGCGTCGCCGCCTTCTTGAGCGCGTCCGTCGCGGCGCTCTTCAGGTCATCGGCCAAGCTGACGATCTTGCCGTCGCGGGTCTTGGTCACTTCCGAACCGCCAAACGCCTGCTTGACCACGTCGCCCGCGCGCAGCTCGCCCAGCACGATGACCTCACCGTCGAGGAGCTCGCGCTCCAGCACGCGGAAGCTCCAGTCGCCCGCCAGCGCGTCATTGAGGCGCTGCACGATGCTGTGCGCCTCCACGTAGTTGATGCTCTGGCCGTTGCGCCCGGGGCGCGTCTTGATGTCGTTGAACGGCCGCGTCAGCAGCCGCATCTTGTCGTTGTCCATGTCACACCTCCATAAAAGAAGCGCGGGCCAGCGCCGGAACGTCCGACGCAAGCCCGTGCCGCCTGCTCACTTGCTCGTCAGAATCCTAGCGATGCCGCCTTGCTGCTCGCGGATGTTGCGCAGCCACATCGCGGCAAACGCTTGCAGCTCGCGGTATTGCCGCGGACGCCAAGCAGTGGGCTTGTCGTCGCCGTCCAGTTCGACGGCGACCGTGTAATGTCCCGTGCTGAGCTGCAGCGTCACCGGCAGCCAGCCCGCGGCGGTCCTCAGGAACACGCCGTCCGGGTCGCACACCTGGTCGCCGTTCTGCTGGAAGTAGTGGGCCACGCTGAAGGTCGCGAGGCTCAGCCGGTCCACATGCACCGCCATGTAGCCGCCGTTGTCGATCTTGCGCGCACCGCCAACGTCCAGACCCGCCGTCAGCGCGTCCAGTACGTCACCCGACGCCTTTATTAAAGGTTTCATGGGTCTCCTCGCGGAAAGCCCGGAACGGCCGACTTGACCGCCCCGGACCTGCCGCTTGTGTTACGGCTCGCGCCGCTTGTTCGGCGGGATCGCGAGGTCGTAGACCACCCGAACGACGACGTAGAGCACCTTGAACAACCTGGTCATGTGAACCTCCGGTTAGAGAATGATTCCGTTGTGAAAATCCACGGTCATCTCTTCCCGGGTGGGCCGGTCGCTGGCGTAGTTCGCCACTTGGCCGGCGATGAAGGCTGCGAGGCCGCTGGCGCAATACATGGTCGCCCGCGCCGTGCAGGGTGCGCGGTGAGCCTCAGAGCTGGGGTGCAGCGTTTCTTCATACCAGCTTCCAAACGCGCCCACGCACATGACCTTGCCGACCTCAGCTCCCATCCGCGCGTCAACGTAGAGCGTTGGCCGTGGATGAAGTTGCCCCCAAAGCGCAATCCGGATGTCCATGCTGTCGACGCAGCAGATCGTCACCTCAGTCGCGCCGTCGCCCTGGAAGCGTTCCTGCGCGACCTTGATGTCCACGCCCGTCATCTCCAGCACCAACGCCTTCAATGCCTGCACCTTTGGCCGCCCTAGGTCCGTGAGGCGGTACCACTGGTTCGGCAGGTTGTGGCTCTCGACGCTGTCGTCGTCCCAGACCGTGATGTCGGTGGCGCCGCACTTCGCCAACGCCAGCACGGTGAAGCTGCCCACCGCGCCCGCGCCAATGACCGTGATGGGCGTCCGCGCGAGCCGCGGCACGTCCAGTACGTCAAGCTGTCTGTGAAAGTTCATCGCTACCTCCAGTCCGCAAGGTCGTCGTCAAAGTCCTGCCAACCGCCCCGATACGGTTGACCCTGTTGCTGCGGCTGCCGAACACCGCCGCGCCAGTCCGGCATCAGTACCGGCTGCATCTCCACCACGTGCGCGTTGAACAGCCGTTCGCACTCGCCGCGCAGGTTCTGGTCCGGAAGGCGGATCTCCAGCGGCAGGTCGTCGAACGTCAGCCGGAACGGCTGCCACACGTCGATCCGCGCCTTGAACTCGCGCTTCTTGTTGACGACGATGCTGACGAGGCACTGGTCGTTCGCCAGGCCCTCGATGCACGCCTCGTCCTGCTGCGACCAAAAAACTCCAAGACGTGCATGCGAATGGCACCATGCCCGCACGTTCTGCGGCGCCGGGTGGGTGACCAGAAACTTCGCCAGCGCCTCCTGGTCCAGCTCCGTGCTGGCGGCCGTGCAGATCTGGTCGAACAGCTGCACGTTGCCGACGAGCACGTCGTCCGTGACCGTGCCCAGGCAGGAGAACTCGCCGGCCGCCAAATCGGTCCAGTGCCAGATGCGCTCCATCGCGTCTGCGTCGATGCGAACCCGCAGGTTCTGTTTCACTTTCATGCTGCCTCCAAAAGCGACAAAGCCCCAGCTGTCCGCGTACTTCACGGGCAGCCGGGGCCGTCTTGTTCGCGCGTCCGACGTTAATCGTCGTCGCTGTTGTAGTCCTCAGACCAGGTCTCGATGTGACGGTAGGCGTCGCGCTCGTTGTAGCTGTGCAGGAACTCGATGATGACACTGACCAACGCCGCGTACTGGCCCTCGCCCAGCAGCTTGCCGATGCCCGGCCCGAGGTTGCCCCAGCACGGAACGCCGTCACTGCTGACGTGCGGATGCGGGTAGCTGAAGCCGCCGTCCGACCAGATGTGCACCTTGTCGGCCGTCACCGTCAGCGTGTACGAGCCCATCGCGTAGTCGGTGCTGTCGTGCTCCAAGGTGAGCGGCTCGAGCACGATGCTCAGCTTGCCGTAGTCGACTTCGACGCTGACGACCGGTGACGGCATCATCTTGACCAGCGCCGCGAACTCTTCCGCGGCTTTGACTTCCTGCGCCGGGCGGGTCGTGGCTTCAAGCGCCACAATCTGCTCGCGCAACTCGCCGTTCTTGCGTACCAGACCGGAGATCTGGCTGGTGAGCCGGTTGGCTTCGTACTCGTTGTCGCGGATGGCGTTCTTCCAGTTGCGGACCATGCCGTCGACCGACGACACCATCCACGATGAGAACTCCGCCTTCTCGCGCTGCCAGTCGTAGCCCTGAATGTACGTCGCCGCGAGAGGCAGCGCCGCGCCGAGTACGGCTTCCAAGATGAGGCCCGGCTGGATCTCGCCCGGCACTTCAAACAGGCGCTCCAGATCGAACGCCAAGCGCACACGGCGCCCTTCAACGGACGCGACGACAAACGTCTCGCCGTCGATACCCAACTCCACCGGCTCGCCCGTGTGCGGCCGGCCGTGCACGACGTTGACCGTCTGGACGCCGTCCTTGTACGGCAGCCGGCACTCGTCTGCCGTACCCGCGATTGGGCCGAGCAGTTCAATCTCGCGGCGAAACGCCGCCGGGTCCGTGTAGCGCGCACTCCAGCGCTGGTAGCGGATGTCCAGGCCGAGCTTTGCCTGCCAGTCGAGCAGGTACGCGGCCATGGTTTGGTCACAATGGTGCATGACGTTGTCTCCCCGCCAGCCGAACCGCTCCGGACGCACCGGATGCGGCCCAGCGGCGAATCGTGTTGCGGGACAGGGACTACTTGCTGCCGCCCTCGACCTTGGGGACCAGCGTGACGACGTCACCGTCGCTGAGGCCGGTGGTCGTGCTGGCGCCGAGGCCGTTGACCGAGATGGCGTGGCCGGCGGCAGGCAGGTCGACGGCGTCGAGGACTTCACCGACGGTGGCGCCGGCAGCGGCTTCGTGATGGCGGGCGGAGTGACCGAGGCGGAGGATTTTGATCTGCATGGTGTAGAAGCTCCTGAAAATGGGACGAAATGGGCACTACGTGACGGCGAACTCCACCGGCACACGGCTCTTATCCCAAGAACTGCCCTCGTTTTTGCAGAAGGCCGCCAATTCATCCGTGGTGGCGGCGCGAGGCTCTCGATCTGTTTATTATCAGTGCTGATAACTGGACCGACGTCGCCATCGCAGGACCTGAAGCCGCGTCAGGCGCTGAGGCGATAGAAGTAGTGTTCGTAAGTGCCAAGAAGGGCAGACCTGCAGCGACTTTTTCGCCGCTCCGCCCCGTGGTCACGTAGGCGGGGGTTCCGTCTGTCGGCGCGGGTCACCGCCGAAGAGCGTCAAACGCAGAAAGAGCCACCAAACAACGTGGTCGTGCGGACCGCCAAGGTTTGCGTCATCATCCAGCCCGTGCAGCACGCGGTTGCGTCTGTCGCCACCAGCGGTCGCGCACAGCATTCGCCATGCAAAGGCGTCTCGCTCCCCAATCGCCTGAGCAAGCTCTTTCTCGTACTTCTTGAGCATCGCTCCGAGGTCGGGAAAGCGCTGGAAATCCGGATTTTCGTCCGACAACGTGACAGACTTGCTCAGGATGGTGCGGAAGATGTGCTCGACCTGCGGGAACAGCAGCGGCATCGCGACCTCCCAGTTTCCTTCAAGCCCGGCTACTGCCGCGGTGCCCACGCTCTGAAGCCGCACCGGCTGCACCAGTTCGCATGGCTCTGGCAGAAGGCCGGCCGTTGCGGTCTCGTCGGCAAAGCGCTCGCGATACACCGCGAGGGCCGCGCCCAGGATTCCGCCGCTGACCAAGAGCCGCGTCAACGCGAGTTGGGACACCGCATCGTCGTCAGTGCCGCTGGTGGTCGCGACAGTCCTGCCGTCGTTCGCGGACCAGGCCGTCGGGATGTTGGCGAAAAGCCCGGAGACGCCACCAGCGTCGGTGGATTCGAGGCCGTCCCGCGACACGAGCGACGCGGCTTCTGCGGCAAGCCACACAATCGCGTCCGGTCGGGACAAGTTCTTGAGCTTGTCGCGCACCATGCTGGCAATCCTCGATAGGTCGAAGGGCACTTCGACTCGTCCCATGAACCGCGGTACATCAACCTGAAGTTCCAGCAGCCGGCGGTGCACACGCTGCCGCAGATCTTGGCGCCCGCGGCACATCCGGAGCGCCTTCAGCGCATCTGCGTATGCCGATATGGCAAGCAGGCTCGGTCCCGTCGACGCCCGGTCCAACCACTCGGCTTTCGCGACGAGCGCGTCCGCCGCAGCATCCTGTGCACGGCGTGCGCCTTCGTCATCCAACCCGGCCGCATAGCACCGGCGTGCCACCTCGTAGAGCGCCTGCGTACCGTCGTGGTCGTTGCCGTTCGACTCGAGCTGAGCGCGCTGCATTGTGACCGCCGCCAGGATCGCGAAGTCAGTGAGGCGCTTTTCCCGGAGCGCGTCCACGAGGCGCACGACAAACGGCCAATGCAAGTCGCCGAGTCTTTCCAGGAGTTGCCGCGCCAGCACCACTGGCGGAGAGTCGCCGAATTGTTTCTTCTCGACCTGCTTCACCAGTCCGAGCGCCTCAATCAACGGCTTGACGACGTGAAGGCCTGCGCGCGCATCGCCGGCATCGAGCGCAGTGAGCGCGAGCTGGCTTTCTGAGAACAGCGTGTCCATGGTTGCCCGCAACTCGGAGCCCTTGTTCGTCACTGCGCGGCTCCAAGGCGTCGCGCGGGGAGCGTCGCGAGCTTTTCATTTAGCTGCAGAGCGTTGCCCCCAAAATGCGCCTCACGGTGGTGGTTCGCACAGAGCGCGACGACGTTGTCCACCGTGTCCGGCCCCCACGCCGAAAGCGCCAGGATGTGATGTGCTTCAAGGTATCGCCGCCCATCCGGTAGGGTGAAGCCGTGCTCGGTGCAGTACTCGCAGCGCCCATTGGCCTGTTGGACGATGTACGCACGCACCCGCGCATCGCGCCGGTAGCCGCTGCCAAGCTGCACAATGCGCTCCGGGACGGCGTTGCCGAGCGGAGGCTCGCTGATGTCGTCCAGTGCGCGCATCATCGGCACCGTCTGAGCCCGTGTCTGCCCGGGCGCCACATTGCTCGACACTTCGCCAACGATGTGGGCCACAACTTGGTCGGCGGTCGAAGTCAGGCGCAACACGAGCAGCACGTCATCCGCGTAGTACCCGCGAACACGTGGGCTGGCATTGGCGTCGACCACGTAGCACAGAATACCGAACGCTTCGTAGCCTCCTGCGACAGCCTCGTCCGCGATCGCCTTCAGCTCCTTGCCGCCGTTGCGCGTCGCGCGGGGACTGTCAGGCTCCCACAGCACTATGGCGCCGTCGACGACCCGATCTGCCCAGATGGTGAACACGGCACGCTTCAAATCTGGGTTGCGCGCGCTCCATGACCAGTTGACGTTGTTCAACGGTGTGCCCAGGTCGCGGCAGAACGCAGAGAACGACTTGGTGTTCCTGTTCCGGAAGTCCATGACACTCCTGTCCGCCGCCGCGCCGGCACCCAACGCACGTCGTCGCTCGCGTCGCATGCCGATGGACGTCACGTCTCGCCCAGCGCACCCAACCGAAGCGCTGAGGCGTCGCGCACCAAAGTCGCGGGGGCTTGATACGAGGCGTGCCTCACTGCCACTTGGCGCGCCGTCCGCGTATCCTCACTTCGGTTTGTCAGTCTGCGCCGGCGGGGGCGACTGGAACTTCGGAACGCGAAAGAGCGGAAGCGTGCCGCGATTCACGCCCAGCCGTCTGACGCTGCTATCGACAAACTCGCGGAAGTACGGCCAGCCATTGAGCGGCCCATTGACCGCGGCGAAGCCGGAGAACAACTCGTCACGCTTGTCCTCCGGCGGGGGAGCGCCGAGCAGCTCGTAGTACAGGTCGAACACAGCGTCGACGTTGATCCCCGCAGGTTCAGAAGCCGGGTTGCTCGGTTCGTCGGCGGGAGCGCCGGCCGCGATGGCGTGCAGGGTGACGACGACAATCTTGTCGTCGAGGAGCATCCACGACGATTCATACGTCGCGCGGATGTTCAGGACAATGTCGTCGCGCAGACGAAGCGGCCCCTTCCAGTCGCACTGGCCGCTCCGCATCAGGATCTCGGACAATCGGACATTGGCGCCAACCACTCCGGCAAGCCGAAGCTGGTCAAGGCTAATTCCGGGTGTTGTGACGTCAAACATTATAATCCTTTCAGTTACTTCTAGCAGCTGACGTACTCGTCGGCGTCCTGATCTTGTCCCGCCATAGGCCGATCCATGAGTCCGTACGTCGACGGGCGCATGGATCGACCTATGGCGGTGTCCGCCATGTCCGACCCGTGAGACAAAGTGGATCTCACGTACCAAGCCCCAGCTTCATGTTGGACGATCTGGACTTGGGCGGGGGCCTGGAGCTGAGCGACCGGGAACTCCGCTTCAAGAACCAACTTGCCGTCCAACGCCCGAACGAGCCGGACCATGGTCTTCACCGTCAGGTTCCGCCCCGACGCCATGACCTGGGTGACAAAAGACGGACTGCGCCCCATCTTGGTGGCCAAATCGGAACGGCGCAGTCCACGCCGTTCGAGTTCTTCGGAGACCTTGCGAATGAACGCGTACCCGTAATCCTCTTCCTCACCGAAGTCAGCGAGTTCCGGATCGGAAGCCCAAAGTTCTTCCAGCCAATCGTTCCGTTTCTCCGTCTTTTCCATCATCGACGACCTCCTTGTTTGCCTGCGCTCTTCAGATGCGGACCTGCCGTCCCGGGCGGACCGGCCTTCCGGTCAAAGTACTCTTTCCTGCGCTTCACCGCGCGGTCCACCTCGCCTGGGTCGATTTCATCTTCTTTTTTTCCGAACACGATGTAGTGCACAACGAGAACTTTCCCGTCCATGAACCCGAGCAACCGTGTTTTCGTTCCGCGGTGCTTGAACTCGACGAGTTCTGTTCCGTCATTGAAACCGTGAAACTCCTCGCCGAGCAGTTTTTGGCCGTCGGCGCGCTTCGTGAACGACGTCGTGTAGTGACGTGCAGCGGTCTTCTCCGGCTTGTGCGGGCTCGTCGCCCAATCCCTGATCAGGTCCCGGACTGGCACTGTCTTATCAGGCATGACGTACGCAGCAATGGTCACTTGGGACCCCTTGCGCATCTCGAATGTCAGTTCGTCAGCCATCGTGGCCGACAACTTCACATAAACATGAAGTGCGGTCAAGGTCAAGAAGCGGGTCGGTCGCTTTTTTGCCAACATGGACCGGCTTTCGGACGCCGACGCGCACGATTCGCGCAGTCGACGAGCCTGCCGGACCGCAGACGGCTCACTCGACCTCCGCCAACACATCCTCCAGCTTCGTCGCCTGCATGTACCGCACAGCATCATGCCCCTGCGCCAGCGCCGCGAAGTGCGCCTTGCCGCACTCGATCTTCGCGCCCTCGGCCTTCCGCAGCTCATCCGCGAACAACGTGCCCTTCGTCTCCACGACGAAGTACAGCCGCTCGCCGCCGTCCTGCTGCACCAGCACCGCCCAGTCCGGGTTGTACGTCCCCAGCGGCGTCGGCACCTGGAACCACGACGGCAGCTTCGCGTACACCTTGACGGCAACGTTGCTCTCCAACTGCTCCGCGAACGACTTCTCCACGCCAGCCGAGTCGTAGACGACGTCCTCGTACACGGACTTCTTGGTGTTCTCCAAGATGTTGCGCTTCAGGTAGCCGGCGAGCTCCGGCTGCTCGAACAACTCCTGCGCGTAGTAGGCGTCTTCACCGATGCGCTGGTACTTGATGCCGTCCACTAGGGCGTGCCGTTTGGCAAGCACGATGGTCGTCACCGCGATCTCGATGAACTGCTGCGGGTTGCGCTTGAAGTCCTCCAGCCGTCGACAGCCCGTCAAGATGCGCACCAGGCTGCGTCGCGTGAGCTGGGTCTTGTCCTGCAGCTCGGTCAGCAGGTCCGGCAGGTCGACGGCCTCCGCGTTCATGTTGATGTGCTCTTCGCCGTTCAACGCCACCGCATTTGCCACCACGCCGCCGCGACCGATCGCGATGTCGGCCTTGCGCATGTGCAGCTTCGTCCGCGTCACGTCCGGCGCCGCCTGCAACTTCTTGGCGCAGTCGGCGATGAGCTTCTCGTTGTCGAACTCGACGCGGTACGTCGTCTTGTGCTTGATGCGGTCCCACAGCGCCTGGAACTCGGCGCTGTCCAGCACGGCGCGCCGCGTCTTGATGGGCTTGCGGTCGTCCGAGTTCTTCACGTCCAGGCGCCCCGCGAGCTTGCGCAGCAGTTCCTTGATGGCCGCGGCATGCGGCGCAACGGCTTCTGGCAGCTCCAGCGTGCCGTCCTTGAGCGCCGTGCGCAGCTTGTCCTGCACCTTGCCGTGGCCGTCGATGAGGTCGGTGTCGCGGAGGTGGTACCACAGCGACTCGGACTGTTGCACACCCAGGGCCTCGGTCGTGCCGTCGGCGCCGACCACCGGGAGGTTGGCAAACTGGTGCTTCTCCACGATGCCGAAGCGGATGCCGGTGCTCTCCTCGATCTCGTGCTGCAGCGTCCTGGCGAAGTCCTCGTAGCTCTCGCGCGCCACGACTGTGAGCGTGTTGACATCGAACCCGCGCACGCGCTGGCCGGCCTGGTTGACGCACAGGCGCAGGCCGCGGCCGATGACCTGTCTGCGGCGCAGCTCTGTGCCGATGTCGCGCAGCACGCAGATCTGGAAGACGTTCGGATTGTCCCAGCCCTCGCGAAGAGCCGAGTGCGAGAAGATGAACTTGAGCTTGGTGTCCATGCTCAGCAGCTTCTCTTTGTCCTTCATAATCAGGTTGTAGGCGCGCTCCGCGCTCTGCCGGCCCGCCTCGTTGTTCTCGGCCGTGTCGCTGACATGGCCCGCCTTGTCGATCGAGAAATAGCCGTCGTGGACCTCGGCAGCGTCGGCGCTCAAGTCCACGCCCTTGAACAAGTCGTTGTACCGACTGTCCTTCGCGGCCTTGCGATACTCCGCCTCGAACATCGTGGCGAACTTGCCCTTCTGCGGCTGGCCGTCCGCGTCGTAGGTGCGGTAGTTCGCGACGGCGTCGATGAAGAACAGGCTCAGCACCTTGATGCCCTGTGGCCGCAGCCGCAGTTCCTTCTCCAGGTGTTCGCGAATCGTGCGGCGAATCATGTGCCGCTTGATTTCGTCCTCATCCGCGCCGCCGACAACCTCGCCCACACGCAGCGGATGTTCGTGCTTGCTCAGCTCGACGTGCTCGTCTCCGGCGCGACAGCTGATGTCGTCCACGCGCCAGTTGTCGTAGACGGCGCGCCCCGTGAGGTCCGCCAGATCGTCCCCTTGCTCCACCGTCACGAGCTGCCGGCTGACAGCCTTGCCTTGCTGGACGTCCAGCTCCAGGCGCGCGCTGATCGTGCCGCCCTTATTGCTGGTCGACACGAGCTTGATGTACGCGTTGTTGTGCCCGCCCTCGACCTGCAGCGCCGCCACTTCGATTTGCTTGACCAGCTTATGCTCGTACGCGTCGACCGCGTCCAGGCGGTACAGCATGTGGTGCTTCGCCACGTGCGTCGCCGAGTAGCGCAGCGTGCACAGCGGCCCCAATCGCGCTCAGCGCTTCCTTGCCGCGACCTTCCAAACCGCCGTCCACGCTCTGCGGCTCGTCGACGATGAGGATGGGCAGGGTGGAGCGAATCAGGTCGATGGGCTTCTCGCCGTTGATTTTCTCGCTGTCCTTGTACAGGTTGTTGACTTCCTTCTTGTTGATGGCGCCGACCGTCATCACCATGACCTGGATGTTCGGGCTGCTGGCGAAGTTGCGCACCTGGCCGAGCTTGCTGGAGTCGTACAGGAAGAACTCGAACGGCACGCCAGCGTACAGGCTGCGGAAGTGGTCCTGCGTGATTTCAAGGGTCTTGTACACGCCCTCTTTGATGGCGACGCTGGGCACGACGATGACGAACTTGGTGAAGCCGTACTGGCGGTTGAGCTCGAAGATGGTGCGCAGGTAGACGTAGGTCTTGCCGGTGCCGGTCTCCATCTCGACAGTAAAGTCGCCGGACGCCAGGCTGCTGGACGCCGCGAGGCCATTGCGCAGTTGCACGCCGTGCAGGTTGGCGCGGATCTGGTCGTCCAGCAGCTGCAGCCGGTTGCCGATGCCCATGACGTTTTCGGCGACACCCGTGGCCTCGAGAAGCGGCACACCGGCCTGCGCCGTGACGGTGAACTCGGTGCGGCAAATCTCCTGCCCGCGGAACAGGTCGACAACAGACGCGATGGCGGCCTGCTGGTAGTCGAGGTCGGCTTCGAAGTGCAGCTTCACGGTTTACGGCCTTCCTTGGGCTTGCTGCCCGCTTTCGCCACACTGGCAGCCCGACGGGCGGGTAGCGCCTTGGCCGCGTCTTCCAGGGCGTGTACGGCATGCTCAGCACCTTGTGCTTCAAGCCATGTCCGGCGCTGCTCCGAGAATGCGGCGTACTCGGCCTCCGCCTTCGCCGTGGCGTCCTTGTTGCTGACGGTGCCGGCGTTGCGCAGGACGCCACGCTCGTTGAAGCGCAGGAACTCGTCCAGCTTGGTCTCCCAGTCGCGCAGGAAGATCTGCTTGCGGCGGCGGGCCTGGTCGTCAGCAAAGTCCAGCCACATGCCCACGATGAGGTTCAGCGCCGAGATCTCGTCCTGCTGCAGGTAGTTCTTGGCGGTGCCGACGTCGGCCTTGCGCACCGTGCTGCCCTTGAAGTTCGTCAGCCCCATGTTCGGCAGCGTGTGGTCGGCGCGTTCGGCGATGAGCTCCGCCGCGGTCTTGCCGGTCGTCGCGAAGTGCAACTTATTCTGCATGACCTTGAAGAACTCGGTCGTGTCAGGTGCCGACGCGCCGTAGTCCGCCGCCATCGTGAAGATCTCCTGCACGCGCAGGTACATCCGCCGCTCGCTGGCGCGGATGTCGCGGATGCGCTCCAGCAGCTCGTCGAAGTAGTCCGGCACGCCCAGGCCGCGCACGGGCGGGTTGCGCAACCGCTCGTCGTCCATGGTGAAGCCCTTCACCAGGTACTCGCGCAGGTGCTCGGTGGCCCACCGGCGGAACTGCATGCCGCGGACAGACCGCACGCGGTAGCCAACTGCCAGAATGGCATCGAGATTGTAGTGCTTGACGCTGCGCCGGACCTCGCGCGCGCCCTCCTGGGCAACTTGTAAGTATTCCTTACAGGTTGCCGCCTCATCGACTTCGCCATCCGCGAAAAGCGCACGCAGGTGCAGCGTAATGTTCTGCGGCGTCGTCTGGAACAGGTCCGCCATCAGCGCCTGCGTCAGCCAGATGGTCGCACCGTCAAAGCGGCACTCGACGCGCGTACGCCCGTCCTCAGTCGCGTAGATAAGGATCTCGCCAGTGCCGCGCGCCGCGTCCGTCGTCATCAGATGCTCCGGATGCTCTTCTCGCTCAGCCGCGGGATGCCTTTGTCGTCCAGGCTGCACTGGCAGAGGATGGCCGTGAGGTTGCTCTTGGCGACGTCGTCCACGAAGGCGCTGTCGCGGAAGATGACCTGCACGTCGCCCGCGGGGTTCAGTTCCTTGTTCCAGGCGACGATGCCCATGGCCAGCGGCTCCACGTCGGCGCGGCTGATGTGCGTGGCGAGACAGGTCATGAGCACGCCGGCGCCGATAGCATGGACCTGCTTGCCGGCGATGGTCCGGCTCTCCACGGGCACGCAGAGGTCGAGGCCGCGCTTGAGCAGCAGTTCATACAGGATGTCCTGCTCGGTGCGGTCCTGCTTCAGGTGGTCTGCGGCGGCTTCGAGTGAGCCGGCAATGTCGGTGCGGTCAGGGGCCCACGCTTGGATGTTGCTGGTGGCGAGCTTGAAGACCCGGAAGCCGAGGTCGGGTGGTGGCTTGACGGGCTCGGTCGCCGCGAACAAGTCAGGAGTCTTTGGGGGCTGCTTTGGGCTCAACAGTGCGCTGCCAATCTTCGCGCTGGCGCGACGGAGGCGTTCTTTTGTCAGTTCCGCGATACTACGAGGGCGGCCCAGCTTGTCACAGTACATCGCCGCGGTTTCCTGGTCCTTGTTCCGCGGGTCGAGTGGCTCAGGCAACTGCACAAGGACGTAGCGCCGTCGACCACCGTCTGCGGCGTTTTGCTCGAGAACCGCCTGCCCAGTCGTGCCCGATCCGGCGAAGAAGTCCATGACGGTGTCGTACTCGCCGGCAACCTGTTGTACCACCTTGCGGACCAACTCGACCGGCTTCGGATAGCTGAAAACTTCGGCCCCGAATAGAGCGCGGATTTCCTGCGTCCCATCGGCGGTGTAGGTGCCCTCTACGATGCTCCTGAAGGCGATGAACTCTGAGTTCATGTCCTTCCGAAACTTCTTCTCGCGCGGTCGTCCATCGTCCTTGGACGGAAAGAGAACGCACCCTTGCGCGATCAGGGACTGCATCTTGTCCGGCGAATAACGCCATCCAGTCGATGGGTTTGGCGGAAATCGCCGGCCACTTCCCGGCTCGACAATGTCGTAGTGAAGGTTCGGACGTTGCTCACGTGTTGCCAGCCCGAGGAGACTCCGGCTCATCCACGGCCCCCGTGAGTCGTTGTCCGGATTCGCGAACTTCGACTCGTCGCGTTCGACACCTCTCATGGCGAAGCCGGAGTCGCGCGCGTAACAAAGAAGGTACTCGTGATCCGTCGAGACGTTCGTGACTGCGCGCGCGTCAGTAAACTGGCGTGAACGCCAGACGAACTGCGCAACAAAGTTCTCCGGGCCAAAGACGTCGTCAAGGGCCTGCCGGAGATTGGCGTTCTCCGAATCGTCGCACGAAACGAAGATCGCGCCGTCCGACGAGAGCAGCTGCCGACATGTCCGCAGCCGCGGATACATCATGTTCAACCAGTCTGTGTGAAACCGCCCGGACGCCTCGGTGTTCGTGCCAATCCGGCGACCCTGTCCATCGACTTGACCCGTCAGCTCGAGGTAGTTCTTGATGCTGTCCTGGAAGTCGTCCGGGTAAACAAAATCGTTGCCAGTGTTATACGGCGGGTCGATGTAGATGAGCTTAACCTGCCTGGCGTAGCTCTTCTGCAGCAGTTTGAGCACCTCCAGGTTATCGCCTTCAATCATCAGATTTTGCGTCGTGTCCCAGTCGACGCTCTCGGTAGGGCACGGTCGCAGCGTGCCCGTCGAAGGCGTCAGCGCGATCTGCCGCGCCTTGCGCTTGCCGTGCCAGTTCAGCCCGTACTTCTCGTCCCGTTCGTCTACGGCGCCGCCCAGCAGCTGCTTGAGCACGTCGAAGTCGATGTGCCCTTCAATGAAGGCGTCGGGGAACAGCGCGCGCAGAGCGTCGACGTTGTGCGCACTCACGTCCGCCGACATTGTTAGCGGGTCGTCTTTTTGGACCGGAACCATGACGTAATCCTTTGCCAAGTCGATGGCGCATCAGAGCGATGCGGTTCGTATCGAGAGAGAATCGCAGAGACATCGCCCAGAAACCTGTCCGAGTTCCCCGAATGAGTTTGACGAGGGATCCGGTGTTGCTGCGGTACGTTCGTAACGCTTGCCAACGCCTCCGTCGTTTGGTCGACATACGATTCCCATCTCGTCTCCAGCTCTGCATGAAGTTTCGCGGAATAAACCCTCGCCAAGCGCAATGTCGAGTCGCGAAAATCAGAATCTAGCGCGTACAACTCGTCGAAAGTCCTGTGCTTGGCTTTGAGGATGTCCGTCAGCGGAAGGGAAGCCTCTCGCAGCAACGCCTCAAAATGGGTGTCGATTTGTCGAATTATTTCGAGATATTTGGTCAGTCCGATCCCGACAAGGCCCTTGAAGCGTTCCAGCTCGGCATCGTAGCGTCGGTCATCGTACTTTCCGCCCCTCGTCAGCTTGTAGCTGATGATCAGGAAAGCCAGGTTTGCGAACAGCGTGATCACGGCACCCGCGACTGCTGGCGGCAGGCCCCAGAAGTGGTCAGGCGCGGTCTGTTGAACTACACAAGTCGCATGGTCGGGTGGCCGAAGTGTGACTCCGGTAGGAGGGTTAGCCATCTTTTCCCTCACCTTTGGCGAGCAGGATGTCCACCTGGCTCCCCATGACCATCGCCCGTTCTGCGTGAAGGTGAATCGCGTCGACGATGTGCGGCGACGCATGGAAGTGGTACTTGGCAAAGAACGCCGCGGCCCCGCCCAGTGCGCGAACCCGATTCCCCCATGCACCTAGAAAATATGAACCGTTCATAGTCTCGATGCGTTCTGGCACGATGATTTCAATCGTATCCTCGGTGGCTTCTAGCGCATTCCACGTGATGCCCTTGGCAGCAAGCTTCTCCACGAGTGTCTCGCCGTTCTTTCGGCCGACGAGCACGGGCACGTGCTGCGGGACATAATCTTTGATGTCAATCGTGCAGGCCATACTACTTTGCCTCATTCGTTAGATAGTCACTTCGAAAACGGAAGGCCCCGGAGATGACCGTCCCGCCGTGAAAATTATTGAGAATCCGCACTTTGCGGTTGTCATGAGGAGCGAGCAGATCTTTGGCCTCGTTGAAGGCGATCCGTCGAACATCGGCTCCCTCGGGAAGTTTAGTCCAGAAAACTGGATATTCGTAGTCGATCTTCACTTGCGCATTACCCGACAAGATTGTGACTGTTCGTTCCCGCACGGCATCCGAAACTTGCTCAATGAACTCAATCACATCCATGAATCCCTTGCCGCGAGTTTCACCCGAGCCTTCGTCAGTCCGCTTGGAGCTCACACCTTCTTGCAGGGCGAAAACCGTCCACGTCGCCTCGTTAAAGTACGATTCATGCTTCCGTGTCCGGATCCATTCCATCAGACGGTCGCGAAACTCGGGCTTCTGGGTCTCGACGATGTAAGTCAGCGCGCTACGCGCGGTCGAGTCCTCGCTCCACAAGCTCTGGGTGATTGTTTGGCCTTTGTTTAGGATCGAAAAACGGCACTCGTTCAATTCTTTGCTGTAACACCCTAGTGCAACCCAGTGGGCAGGTGTAACACCGGCATGCTGCTCAGCGTTGCAGATCAACTCACCGATGGCATCGAGCAAGCGTCGTCGCCCCTGCGGAGTAAGCTGCCGCCCATTGTGTTTCAAGCAGGAATCAAAGTATCCAACGAGCTCGTAAGTGGCAAGACCCTTGTCGTACGGGTCGATCGACGACCCGGGGCGGAGAAACGACACGAAACGCCGTTCGTAGTCATGGTCGACATTTGCCATCCCGACCGTGTCGAGTCCGATCTGCCGGAACCACCCAAATGCCAAAAGGAAGTTATTTACGGACTTCACTTTGGAGATCGTCCCGCCGAGAGCGAACGGGAGGCGAAGACGCCGCCACGACGCGACAGCGTCGAGGACAATCTTGTCAAACAGGTAGGAGGCCCCGAGTCCAACTTTTTCCGTCTTCTTGTGGCTGATGTGAAAGTTTCGGGTAGGAGTCGACCTGAGGTTGCGAGCCAATTCTTCGAGGAATAACAGCGTCTCTTCCGGCGCGTCATCCAGACAAAACACTCGCGGAATCTGGATTAGGCCCGTCGCGCCGATCCCCCGTCCGTGCGCATCAACATACTTCACGCCGGGAACGCGCATCCCCCAGAACGTCTTGGTCAGGTGATACCGGGATGCCTCGACGCTGTCCGGAACCCAACCGTTCCGAACACGGCGCTTTCGTGCCGATCGCGCTCGCCGCCACCATCGTTTGTGCTCAACGCGATTCATGACCCCGCCAGGCAAACCGATCGCGCGATTTGATGTGCAAATGCAAATGCTTCCCATCCGCCGATGTGGCCCGTACGCAACACTCGCGCCAGGAGCCACCGCCCAGTCGGATGGTCGCTGAAGGCCGACGCCTTGACGAGCCTACAGCCGCTCGGCCAGTTTCGACAAGAGCTGCGCAGCTACGCGGATGCGAAGGTTGATCTCCACCCGCGCGCGGATTTGCTTCTCCCTTCCCGCTTGAGCTCGTAGGTCGCGGATTTCCCTCTGCAGACGCGCGTGTTCTTGCAGCGCCTCACGGCGCGCGTGTGCGGCCTCCGGCGTGCTGGCGAGCGCGAAGGTGCCCGTCAAAGCGGCAGCAGCACGCGCCTCGGCGCGATCGACCCAGCCCCGGTAGAGCGCGTGCAGGTCGGCGGCTGATTGCGCACCCAGAGCGAGCGAGGCTTCGAACGCCAGGTCCTGCGGCGTCGGCTCCGCGACCGCCAGCACAGCGGCGACGACGGCGCCATCGAGCACCACCGCTCGGTTCTCCACCTGCGACCAGCGCTTGTGCGCGAAGGACAGCGTGGTCGCGCCGGCCTGCGCCGTCAACAGGATCAGCGGGTAGGGGATGGCGCGGTGGATGAGCTCAGTGAGGCGCGCGGCTTTGGCGTCGGCGCGCAGCTCGACGGAGATGACTGCGATCTCCAAGTACTCGCGCACGTCGTCGCGGTAGGCGGGCACGCCGATGGTAGAGGGCTTGAGCGCGGCGAGCCACTGCACTTCTTCGACGCCGTCCTGCAGCAGGCGCTTGTCGGCTGCGGTGGGGGCGCCGTGCTCAAGCAGGAGCTTCTTTGGGACGCGCTGGTGGACCAAGGCGGCAGGGGGCAGCTGGAACGTGGCAACCGTAAGGGAAATCATGATTTGGATCGGGCAGGAGCCTTCGCGCTGGAGGTCGTAGGAGGGAAGTGCCGTGACAAGAGCTCTGCAGCTTTCGCCGCAGAAATCCCCTGTCCGGCGAAAATGAGGTCCGCGAGTTCACTTGCGACCGCCCAGAACGTCTGCGGCACAGCCTGCAGCAAGGGCAAGGAAGCGGTCTGGAACTGGGCGCTCCGCTTGCCAAACCTGGTAATGAGCACCTTGTAATCGTGCGAGAACGCGATGTCGCTGGCACTCGCCGAGACGTGTCCAATCCAGTCAGCCATCGTGAGTGCCGAACCCCACAGCTGTTTCTGCCCGTAGAGACCAGCCAAGATCATCGCCGAGATGGCCTCTTCGCCACCGGCGACTTCGGCATCAACCCAGCTCACACAACCGTTTGGTGTGCCCTTGTCATCCCGGAGCGTCACGCCACTGAACGGGGGATGCATTGCGCGACGCCTCGAGTAGTACCAGATCACGATCAAGTGGCTCGCCTCGTGGAGCGCCGCCGCTTCGAAGCGGGCCCTCCATCGGTCTGCAGGCAAAGGTCGTTCTGGAGCCTCTTCGCCGAGAACGGCGGCAAATGGATCCGATGCGCTGGCAAACTCGATGTCATTTTCTTTCACGGTCGTTTCCTTCGGGCTGGTGCGCCCCACGATCACGGCTGCATCACTGCGCGTCCGATAGGACGATTAGCGAGGCCACCACCTCGAACGCGTTGCTCCCCTGAAACTCGCCCTTCTGCGCGTACGTCCCGCCGGGCGAGAACAGGCTCGCGACCGCGCGCTCCTCGCGCTTGCCCAGAATGCTCGCGACCGCCTTCGACAGCAGCGCCTGCACCTGCGTCATGTCGGCGCCGCCCTTCGTCAGCTTGTCGAACCGCGCGACCGCCATCGCGTCGGGCAGGTCCTTGCCCACCGCCGCGCGCCGCAGCCGGTCCAGCGCCTGCTTCGCCTGCGTGTACGGCAGCAGCACCGCGCCGTCCTCGCCCACATGCACCAGGTAGTGCGGAGCCAGCGGGTAGCCCGGCTCGGCAAGCTGCGTCAGCGTCTCGTCGACGGCTTCCAGGCAGAAGATGACGCCCGGCGGCACGGCCAGGTCGCCCATCTCGCGCACGCTCGTCACGGCGAACGCGCCCGGGTGCAGGCGCTCCAGCACGCCGGTGTGCGCGCGCATGAAGTCGGCCAGCTCGACGCGGAAGTCGCTCAAGGTCAGGTCGGTGATGGAGATGCCGCTCGACAGGTCTTCCATGTCGATGACGGCGGTCTGCAGGCGTTCCAGCTGCTTGCGCCGGTACTCCAGGTCGTTCATCTGGTTGCCGGCGTGATGCTCGATGACGTTCTCTTCACCGGTCGCGGAAATGTCCAACAGCACCATGCGCCCGCTGACACGCTGCTCCAGGCCGATGTACTCGTCCAGCTCCAGGTTGGGCCAGAAGTTGACGAGCTGGATCTGCTGGTTGGGCGAGCCGATACGGTCGATGCGGCCGAAGCGCTGGATGATGCGCACCGGGTTCCAGTGGATGTCGTAGTTGATGAGGTAGTCGCAGTCCTGCAGGTTCTGGCCTTCGCTGATGCAGTCGGTCGCGATGAGCAGGTCGATCTGGCCCTCTTCGGCGAACTCGGCGCCGCGCTCCTTGGACCGGGGCGAGAACGCCGTCAGGATGCTGCCCAGGTCGAGGCGCACCGTCTTGAGCGTCGTCTTGATGCCGCTCGCGCCCGTCACCAGCGCGCTGTGAAGGCCGAGCCCGTGCTGAGCCCAGCTGTGCAGCTCGCGGTACAGGTACGCGGCGGTGTCGGCAAAGGCGGTGAAGACGATGACCTTCTTGTTGCCCGCGTTGATGGGCTCGGCGCACTTCTGCGCAATCACCTCGCGCAGCTTCGCCAGCTTCAGGTCGCGCGCCACTGACACGTGCTGCGCCACCGAGTGGAGCGTCGCGAGCCGGTTGTGGTCCTCCAGCAGGTCCTGCCGCCAGCGGATCTGGTCGACATCCTGCAGCAGCACCTTGATTTTGCGCCCTGCCAGGAGCGTCTCGTAGAGCGGGTCGTCGATGTCGACGTCGTCAATCGCCAGCTCTTCCATCTCGCTCGCCTGCTCGGTCAGCTTGCCCAGCAGCATCTCAACGTCGGCAAGCTGCCGGGCGACGGTCTGGCCGAACGAAGTGACCGAGCTCTCCATGCGCTTCAGCATGTTCACGCGTAGCAGGTGGATGAGGCTCTCCTCGCGGTCGGACTGGCGGAAGAAGCCGGCGCCGCCGCGCACCTTGGTGCTGTACTTCGCGTCGTACGCGGCCTGCTTGTGCGGCAGGACGTAGCGCAGCGGCGCGTAGGCGCTCAGGTTCAGGTGGCGGATCTCGTCGTTGATCTCGGCGATGGGCGGGAAAGAACCGCCGAGGTCCACGTCGCAGCGCAGGTTCATGGGCGGCAGGCGCTCCGGGAACTTGCCGGTCTCGCTCGTGCCGTAGTACTTCACCACATGCTTGCGCGACCGGGCGATCGTGAGCAGGTCCAGCAGCTTGAAGTAGTCGAAGCCCAGCATCTCCAACAGGCGTGCAGGGCGACGCTCCGCCTCCGACAAGGCCGACCAGCGGTTGAACTGCGCCTGTGCCAGCCGGATGGTCGTCGCGATGCTCGGGATGCCGTGCTCGGTCAGCGCCGCGTCGTCGCCTTCCGTCACAAAGGCAATCTGGTTGCGCAGGTCGGACAGGCGGTTGTTGACCGGCGTCGCCGACAGCATCAGCACGCGCGTCTTCACGCCGGCGCGGATGACGTGCTTCATGAGCCGGTCGTAGCGCGTGTCGCGGTCCTTGAGCGCGGCCTTGTTGCGGAAGTTGTGCGACTCGTCGATGACGACCAGGTCGTAGTTGCCCCAGTTCACGTACGACAGGTCGATGTCGCCGGACATGCCGCCGTCGCGCGACAGGTCGGTGTGGTTGAGCACGTCGTAGTGCAGCCGGTCGGGCGCGAGCACGTTGCGGCGGTCGTTGGCCTTGTACAGGGTCCAGTTGTCGCGCAGCCGCTTCGGGCACAGCACCAGGACACGGTCGTTGCGCAGCTCGTAGTACTTGATGATGGCCAGCGCCTCGAACGTCTTACCCAGGCCCACACTGTCCGCGATGATGCAGCCGCCGAACCGCTCCAGCTTGTCGATGGCGCCGATCACGCCGTCGCGCTGGAACTTGAACAGCTTCTTCCACGTGACCGTGTTGCGGATGCCGGTGGCAGCGCGGATGACGCGGTCCTCGTCGAGCTCGCCGCCGAAGTTGCGGAACATGTGCAGCAGCATCGCGAAGTAGATGACTGATGGCGGCTTCGGCTGGATGAGCTCGTCCAGGCGCGCCAGCAGCTCGTTCTTGGCGTCCTGCGACGCGGGCAGCGCGTTCCACAGGCCCGCGAACCAGGCCGCGTACGCCTGCCACTCCACGTCGTTCTCGGACGCCTGGATGAGGCTGAACTGGTTGCCGGGCGTGACGCCGAGGCCATCCGTCGTTAGCGGGCAGTTGCCGGCTAATGCCTTGTGGCGCGCGACATCGGCGTGCCCTGCCACAAGCGCGGCCTGGGGCAGCGGCCCGTGCGCCTTCCGGACCTGTACGGTGTCCTGCAGCCACACCGCGCACTGGCGGGCCAAGAAGCGCGCGCCGAGGCGGTTGCGGAACTGCCGGTCTTCGACACCACCGAGCAGGCGCAACTCGGCCAGCGCGGCGGCGGGCAAGACCAGGCGGCACGCCGACAGGCCGCGCAGGACATCCCTCAGCTCCTCGAACGCGAACAGTGAGAAGTCGGGCGACGCGACGTCGAGCGTGGAAGTCTTCACGAGCGCGCCGCGCAGTTCGTCGACGACGCGGTTGGTACCGGAGTTGCTGACGAGTTTCATGCGGGCACCGTCCTGAGCGAGCGCCTGGTTTGTACCCGGTGTGCCGGTGTTGCGCCAGTGGGTCTGAAGCTGCGATATGAGTTTATCAGCGCTGATAATCGAACATCCAACACGAAGCGCGGCAGGGCGTCACAAGTTGTTGTTGGGCTTTCTGTAGCTGAACATTGCCGTATTTGCTTGGATTTGGTCGAAGTTGTCGCTCGGCCCAACATGCGGAGTCGGCGCACGAAGTAACCTCGACGGGACTCTGGGACTCGTGCAGGGCTACTCGCCTACGGCCGCGACCAAATGAACGAGGTGCGGTCGTTGCCCCTTCTTCTCGACGGTGGCGAACACGAAGTGCTGGCGTTACACGGGGTCGGAAATCCGGGTCTCCAAGCCCTCCGCGTCCTTTTTCTGGACCATGTTCAAGCCGACGCACCTGGAGTAAAACGTTTGCCTCCCGGAGGGCCTGATGGATCCCGATCTGCAGACACTGGCGCGCCGCGCGACTGAAGCGTTGGCGGCGCTTCCTGATCCCGGCTATAGGTGGCCGTTTCGGTTGCGTGAGGCACCGACCTGGGTGCCCGCGACGCTGGCTACCGGCAGAACTCAGGCGCAGGCCGACCTGCTCTTGACGACCGCGGCGCAGGAACTCCACGCGGGATTGGATACGAATGATGAGCAGCGGACGTTAGATGCGGTCCGCGTCGTAATGGACTGGGGTGGCGTCTGGTATGACCGTGGAGCGATCAGCGGCAACAAAGACAGGGTCAACGAGCTCGCCCGTGATGGACTGCTCGTTTCCACCGTCCGTGCCAATCTACGCTGTCTGGCGAACGAGAACCCGGACGGCATGACGCGCATGAACGCGGGATGGACCAAGGTCTATGCAGTCGCGTTCGACGACGGGCGCTTCATCATGTACGACAGCCGGGTGTCGGCGTGGTTTACCGAACGGGTCCTGGCAGAGGAAATCGCTCAGGGGCGGACGCTCCGTGGTCTCCGTCTGCGACTCCGGCAAACGTCGACACTCGGCGGTGAACGATACACGCCGCGCTACTCCGGCTGTGCGGGACTGCCAAGGGCGTGGAGCGCATCGATGCTGAACGCCTCCGCGGTCGTCCACGAAGTCCTTCGCCTTGGCCGAGAAGACCCCGGTTTCGCGACCGCGTGGTTCGCCGGCTTCGGTTCCCGTCAGCTGGAAGGCCGGCTGTTCATGCTCGGACAGTGACGCGACAACGGATTCACACGCGCAGAGGCCAGCAGTGCTGCCAAGGAGATGCACCCGATGCCCGGACAATTCATTGATTGGACAGAGGAACACTCGTTCGACGGAACTTTCTACCTGCCCGGGACGCCTGAGCGCCGCACGCAGGGCCGTTTGCGGTTGAAGGCCGGGAACTGGCCGGTGCTGGACACATTTGACGTCTTGATACACGGCGGACCTGAAAAGGCCGAGTCCGTTCACGGCCTGACGCGCGAGGGCGAACTCACGTTGATCGGTTGCGTCGTCGTCCGAGCTGACACATTCGCGGAGCCGGGCTTTCGCGGTCAATCGATCGTGTGTGATGCGGTCCTGTTCGACGACCACGTGAGTCCGAGCGCGCTACTCCGCCGACTAGTTCTGCGGTTCACAAATCTGCAGCGCCTCGTGCCATCCAAGCTCTGGGAATCAAACAAGACGACGACTCCGGGCGGAAGCAACGCCCGCCTCACCTATCACTTTCAGACGTCCCGGCACCTTGCGTCCGCGGAACACGGGGGCACCCGTGTCGACGTTTTTGTGTACGCCCCCGTGGAGCAATCCTTCGGCGGACTTGGCAACCACCTAACGGTAAAGCCGCAGGTTGACGTCATCGTCGAGTTCCCGTCGCAGGTCAGTCTCGTTGATGCCAAACAGTTCTGGACCGACCTCGCCCTGCTGTGGAGCCTGTTGACTGGAACCCGGTCGGACGTCGTAGCTGCACTGGCGTCACAGCACGCGCCCGATCTGCAGGAGCCCCGTCACGCCCACCACGATTTTGAAGCGTCGTTGGTCGGCTCAGTCCGGTCGGATGCCGCAACTCGGCAGTCTTTCGGCGACTTTTTTTACGATCTCACGGCCGGTTCGTACCCGACCGACCTGTCCAACGTCCTCGCGGTCTGGCTGGGACGTCGTGATTCGCTGCGGGTGGCGGCAAAGCTCCTCGTGGACACGTGGGACAGGGACCTAAGTTGGGAGGCAAAACTCGGCATCGTCGCTCAGGCGCTCGAGGCATTTCATCGATCGAGCACGCATCCGCAGACCTTCGTGCCCGACGCCGACTATGCCCAAGTTCAATCAGGGCTCGTAGGGCAGGTAAACGGCCTCACGCGGGTCGACGGCTTACGCACCTCGCTCAAGAAGCGCGTCGAGTTCGGCAATCAGGTGTCGTTGCGCCGTCGGACTCGAGACCTCATGCGCGGCATGCCGCCGGCGCTTCGCGATGCATTCGGTAAGTGGCAAGGCGTGGTGGACGAGATGGTGGACGCACGAAACGCGCTCATTCACCGCGACCCGACGTCGCCCGTCCCCCCGTTTCGGGAAATCGTGAGAGTGACAGGGCACTTTGGCCTGACGCTGCATTCTGCGCTACTGCAAGCGATAGGGGTCCCGGATGCCGCAATCGCCAATCGCCTCCAGATGCAACCGCCCTACCAGGAATGGCTGAGCTATCGACGGTAACCACGTCATTTCGCGTGGTCTCCAAGGTCCTTCGGCGGCCTTCCCGCCACGCCCTTGGCCCGCGCCGTCTGCCAAGTCCGGGTCGCGTTCCGCGCCACCAGCAGCACGAGCTCGTCGTGCTCCCGGGCGGCGTCGACAAGCATCCCGGCCTCGCTCAACCACGTCAGCGACGACGTGCGCCTGCATGTGCTGATGTCGCGCGCTGGGGCAGCTCTGCTCCTAACGCCTTGACTTGAACTAGGCGCGCGCTTTTCTCCCGTTCTCGCGCGAGCTTTTCCACGTGCGGCTGCGATTGTGCGCCACGACTGCGGCGAGCTGCTTGTTCTGGAACAGTTCAATCTCTTGGTTACTGCACATCTTGTTGGCCGGGCTGGCGATGCGTCGCTCTTTGCTGATCGCGACAAGGCGCAGTCCGTCGTTCATGGTGATGTCGCCAGATTGCAGCGCGTGCATCGCGTCGGAGGTCAACCAGTCCGACAGCGTCTTGAGCGTCGAGACCGTCGCTTGAGAAATATGAAGCAACTTCTCGATCTCCCGCTGCTTTTTTCCTTCTTCCAGCAAACGCTGCACCACTTCGGCCACGTGGCCGGGGCGTGCCTTCTTGGCCCGCTTGCGCTCCTCGTGCGCGTGAATACTGAGGATTTTTGCTGTCGCAAGGTCTGCTGCGCACACGCTGCAGGCCACAGTTGCCGGTGACTGCAATAGGTCGTCAGCTTCCGCTCTCAGTTCCCGCAGCGCTGCGATTCGGCGCGCTCCGTCGATGATGGCGTACTGCGCGCCGGCACCGTGCGAGGCGTCGCCATCCAATTTCCAGACGGTGGGGGGCACCATCAACCCGTATTTGCGGATGGATTGCTTGAGCGGACCCAAGTCGCCGAGAACTCGGTAGAAGGGTTCGAGCCCACCACCGGTGTCAATAATCGCGCCGAGAGGCACGGGTTCGATGGGCAATTGGCGAATCACGACCTGACCTCCGGCGGTTCGGAGCGCAGGCTACGCCGCTACCGGCGCTGCGGTCAACGTCGTCTCTCAGTAGCGCAGGCGCCGTCGATGGCGTCGCTGGGTTGGGTGCGCGGGCGATCTGCCTCGTCGCCCCATTCTTCCCATCCGCTGGGATCCGGCGCATCCAGCCAGTTCAGTCGCTCGACTTCCCAGCTTCGCAGCGTCGCCGTCACGACTTCGGGGTTCGCGGACGTCAAGCCGTTCACGATTCTCCAGGTACGCCGGAGGCCACCAAACCTGTTGGGTAGCGGCGACTCTGCGTCCGGGTCCACTCGCCTGAGCGACCGCACGCGCGGCGCCACCGTCTGGTCGAGGTAGGCTTCGGCTTTACGCCGCGGCAAGTCCTCCAGGTTGCCGAGGCGGCACATGCCCACCAACTCTTCCGCGAGCGCGCCGACGTACGTCAGCCAGACCACCTTGAAGTCGGGGCCGCTCCGCCAGGAAGGCATTTCCAAAGCAGTCGCGAGCGCTACGCCGTCCAGTGGCTTTCCCTGATGGTCGGCGCGTAGCGCCAGGACGAAGCGCGCATGGCGCTCGAGCTCGGCGCGACGGAACCGGACCGCACGCTCCATCTCCACGCCAACCGCGTAGCCGGCGCCGACCGTCAACTGCTCGCGCACACGCGAACGCACCCAAACAGCCAGACGGAACTTCTTCGCCGCACCGTATGGCGTGGCGGCGTGGCAGCCCAACAGTTCGGCCAACACCGTCAGCGGGAACGGCGCGACCTGTCGAGTGGCGCGGCGCTTCTTGGCCTTGCCGCGCTTTGGTGCGTCCGGCGTGGGCTGGTCCAGGAAGCGCATCGACGTGGGCGCGCGGTAGTAGGGCTGGTGCATGGTTTGGCCTCGCGGTGAGTGGGAAGTGCGCATCTGCCTTGAAACTCCACGTCGGAGTCGCCGGGAGCAAACGTCTTGGCAGGAGGCCGGGTGCCGGGATGCGCCGCGGGCATGTCGACCGTTGGCCTGGCAAGTACCGCGCTGGACCTGTTCCATCACCGCTTCGCCGGAACATTACCGTCGGGCCGCTGCCAACGTTTGGCCGGAAGGCGCTTGCCTTGGCTGACCGGCGGAAAGAAGTCGCGAAAAGCGACGGGGATGCGCGGCCACTGCACGGCGTCGGCCAAGTCAACGACCGTGCCGGGCGGATACGGCTTGCCGACTAGCAGCCGCGTGAGCTGGATGTGGCCGAACACACCGTCGTTGTGCAGCGCTTCGGCGTCGATCGCGGCGAGCACGGGCAACCACGTCGGGTCGATGTTGCACGCAATCGTCGCCTCCAGCCGGTCGTTCTTCCTGACGTCGCCCGGCGCCGTGATGGTGGTGCGGGTGGCGTGCGTCGCCTTTGCCGCCACGGCCAAATCGCCGGACAGCCGGATCGCCGCTGCGTGCGGCTCGAGCAACGCGATGCGCGCCTGTACCACCACCAACAGTTCGTTGTACGTGGTGGCCATGTTGAGCGGCGGGACCGTGACGGCGACCGCGTCATGCGCCAGCGTCAGGTCGAACGAGATCGCTTCGATCGTGACGGCGAACTTGCTGGTGGCCGCGAACTCGATTCGGGCGAACATCTGTTCGCCACACAGGAATACGCAGGCGCGGACGGTTGGGCAGCGCAGTACGGTTTCCGGCGCGGGCGGCGCGTCCTTGGTCAACACGATTTGGTCAGACATCGGATGCTCCAGACGGCGGTTCGGCCGTGTATGCGGTTACAGATCTCATTATCAGCGCTGATAAAGTTGTGCCGCGGGACGCCAAGTGGCGCTCGAGCGACGGGTCGAACGCGCCGAAGCGGCTGAAAAGACGTCCGGCGCCCGCGGGCAGGACAGACGTCGTGACCTGAAGCACACCGGGATTGGGCGACGCGAGGCGAGCGCGTGGCAAGACCTCTGCGGCCGGTGGCACGACGACGATTGCGTGTGAAACGACGGCCGGGTGAACCGCGGCGGCCTCGAAGGCAGCAGGCTTGACGGTGGCGGCCTCGACCATGACCGAGTCGGCGGCCGCGGGTGCAGCCGCTGCGATTGCCAGCACGGCGTCCTCGTTGCGCGGCACAGTCCGGTTGGCGATGGACTCGTACAGGTCCGCGGGAATGGGCTGCAAACACTTGCGCTTCTTGTCCTTCAGTTCAGGTACCGGCGCGCTGCCGTCGTACAGGTCGGGATAGCTGGCCTGCATCTGGGCGCGGTACTCGGAAACCATGAGCGCGCGCAGTTCGTCGGCGTAATCCGGCAAAATCATGAAAGAATCGTGGATACAGACGACCGGCACACCCTTGAGCGCGAAGTGGTACAAGATGTTGCGGGCGATTTGTCCGTCGACCGCCTGCAGCTCCAGACCCTTGCCGGTGTACAGGTGCTCAGCAATGGGACGGTGCGCCGCGACGATGGCGTGGATGACGGTGGCGGGCGTGACGCCATCGGGCAACCGGCGCTCCGCCCGCTGCGCACGCGTGAGGCTGCCGTCCGGGTCGTTCTCGACCGCCGCGCCCTGCCAATCCCGGTACTGTTTGCGCGCCATCGCGTGCGCCGTCTGCAGATTCTTCTCCGGTGCCGCGTTCTTGTTGCCGCAATTGGGAAGCGCCAGCAGCAGCACCTTCAGGAAGTCGCGCACGGCCTTGCACTTGGGCCAGCCGGGAATCGGGATGTCGTAGCAATCGAAGTCGTCAGCGAGCACGTCGCCGACCAGCGCGTACAGCATCCTGATGTGCAAGTTCTTGTAGTCGACTTCCACGAGCGCGCGCATCACCTGGCCCTCCAGCGCCATGTGCAGCGTCTCGCGAATCGGCACCATGCAGCGCTGTGGCAGATTCTGACCGCGGCAGAAGTTGCGGCCGCCGTGGTCGGTGTCGCCGTCATTCCACACGGCGCGATACAGCAGGTTGCCAGCGAAGTACCGGTGCCAACGACCTTTGCCATCGCAGAAGGCGAGGCGGCAGCGCGACAGAAGCGTGTTGGCGACAGTCAACTTGTCCGACTCGTGCTGCAGGAAGCGCTGCTCGGCACGCACGAGTTTCGCCATCGCGATGCGCTGGTGCCCGCCCTTGGTAACGGGCGTATGCATCGCCCGGCGCCCCGTCTTGGTCATCTCGCCGGTCGGGACCTTCTCGCCCTTCACTTTCGCGCGCGCCGACATCACGCAGACCTGGCCGTTGCGGCTGAGGATGACGGGCGAGAGGTCTTGATCGAACGAAAGGAAGTTATCAGTACTGATAATGGAAGAAAGCTGTCCGTCGACCGTCGACGGCGTCACAACCGCCAGTCCGAGTTCATCGAGCGCACGGAACAGCGTGTCGACGACGCAGAAGCCGGGCATGGCGTCGGAAGTACCAATCTGCCGCGTGTAGGCCGAGCGACTCTTGTGGAACGTCACCACAACCGGCACGCCATAGGCGACCGCATCGGCGTGCGCCTGCGCCAGCGTGAAGCAGAGGTTCTGCAGCAGGGAGACGTATGAATCGGTCTTGCGGACGTTGCAGCCAGACGCCTGCAGGTGCGTCAGCACGTGGTCGCGGAAGAGCGCGTCGACCGGAGGCCCGGCAAGACCGACGTCGAACTGGAGGCGGTGCGCGTACACGCCCTTCCGGTACTGAAGCAGGCAGCGCGGTTGCGTGGGCACCAGCTCCAGGCCGAACACGCGAACGGTGCGCGACATCGCGTCCTCGGGCATCGGCAGGTGCGCGTCCAGCAGGTCATCAGCGTACGAGCGACGAGTTCCCATCGGGGCCTCCAACGTCAACGCAGCCACCTGAACGAGCGCGACACGCAGACCCTGGACAACCAGCAAGGGCAACGAACACGTTCAGGCGGCTGCGTTGATGAAGGAGAAGGTGCAAGGTGTCACATCCAAAGAGCCGATCGCGGTCGGCACAACGAGCCTAACAGCGAAAGGCGGATAACCAAGCTCGAACGACTGCGTCATTCTTGCAACGGGACAATCGGCTGTGCCGTTCACACCTTTACCAAGCCTCCGCCGAGTTCAGAGACGTCGCCAACAGCATGTCCGCAGTACGGTTATCGCGGCACGCGGACGAACGCCGGCATCAGCCGCGCGAGCCCGACGATAACGAGTACATGCGCACGTCCGCGCCTGCGCGGCCACGCGCTACCGGGAAGGTCGGTCGGGTCGGTCACGGCAGTTTGCCGGCCCGACGTCCGCGTAGGCAGGTCAACTTATTGGCGACGGCTTGCTTTGCCGCCGCCGCCTATCTGTTTACCCCCTACGTGGATGTTCTACGTAGGGAAGTGAAGTGTTGTAAGGAATTGAATCTAATGATGATGATGAACACAGTTCGGCGCGTGCCGCCACGCGCCTTTCGCGCCGACGGCCTCCGGCCGACCCGCGCCAGACCTGCGCGAGACCCACGCTGTGCCGGCGTTGGGCGGCTACCGCGCTGACCGTACCTGCCCGCCTTGAGCACCCCGACCAACGTGACCGCCCCGGCTGTGCCGCCGGCTTGACCTCCGTGACCGCCGGCAGATCAAGCTGTCACACGCCATGCTGTGGCTCTCTCAGTGCGAGATTGGCGGCCGTCGCGCCGCGCAAACGCGTGACGAAGGTGAGCACGCGGTAGAGGCGCAGCTACCGGCCTGCAAGGCGTGCTATCTCACCGCCACTTCTGGCGTGACGCGCGCCGTCGTCGCCGATACAATCGTCCGCAGCACCGGGCCGAGCAGTAGGCCGCGGCGTGCCCGATGGGCGTCAAGTCGACCCCGTCCTGGCGGTTCAAGTCCGCCTTTCCTCAGAATCAGAAATCAGATCGAGAGCTTGCGGTGCAGGCTGTCCGTGTGGCCGGTTCCGGCACTCATGGCTGGCACCTGTAAGTACTGGATCTCGATCTCGTTTCCAAGTACGCGGTATCGCAACGGGATCGTGTCGTGGTACGTCGCCGTGCGGCGTGAACGCGACGCAGCCAAGCTCCACCGAGGTCTGAACCCGATGCTGAACAAGGAAGCCAGCCTCTACGCCCACGTGACCGGCACGGCGGCATCACCCATCGCCGGCGCAGATTCCCCGCCTCCGCAGGAGACGCCACGCCGGCGCTTCGTCGCCGTAAAGAAGCCGCCGGTCCTGAATGGCGTCCCGACGTGGTTCAACCCGGCGTGCTCAGCAGCGTACCTGGGGCTGGACTCTGTCGAGCATATCCACCTCGCGATTGAGAGCGGCCAGCTGAAGGCTGACGGTCGTGCAGGCCCTAACGGTCCCTGGCTCTTCAGTCGCGAAACCCTGGATAGGTACGCAAAACAGTGTGTTGCGCGGGACGATGCGACCGCCATCAAAGGCCCTCCCAAGCAGCCTCGTCGCGAGCATGCGCTGTCCGTCTCGTCCCCGACCGGCGCGCAGCCGTACTACACGACTGCGGATGCGGCTGGATTTCTCAGGCTTGCCGGGACCAGCAGTATCCGGGCTTTGGTCCAAAAAGGGCTGCTCGTGCCCGATGGCCGCAATGGCAGGCGCGGCAGCTACCTTTTCGCCCGCGAGACCCTCGACGCTTACGTGAAGGAGAACTTGAATGAAAGGAAAGAAGACAAAGTACAGCAACGTGTTTCGGGCTCCCGACGGCAGGCTGTTCGTCCGCGTATCGTGCCTGGTCGACGGGGCGAAGGTGGAAAAGCGGCAAATGCTGCCGGTGGGCGCGAGCGAGCGGGACGCGATCCGGCTGGTGGCCGAGCTGAAGGAGTCGCTGGCAGCGAACGACCCGGCGTTGCCGCCGGAAATCCCTACCGTGGTCGACTACTGCGACACGTGGCTGGCACGGAAGAAGAAACGCAACCGTGAGAGCGTGATCTCTGAGATGAAGCATCGGCTGGAGGAACACTGCCTGCCGGTCCTGGTGCGCGCCGGACGGGACCTTGGCAGCCTGCGCCTTGATGAGGTCAACATGGAGGATGTCGAGGAATGGGTCGCGTGGGCGGAAGGGCACAAGCAGAAGTCGGGCAAGCCATACAGCCCGGACACGGTGATGGGCTGGTGGCGCACGATGACGCACATGCTGCGCGACGCGGTCGCTCGCTACCGGTTGCCGCACGACCCGACCGCGCGCGTGACGGCCCCGAAGGTCACGGCACCCCGCGTCCGCGAGACCAAGACTTTGAAGAGGCCGCAGTTGGAAGCCTTCCTGACGGCGGTCCAGGTCCACCAGCCGCTGCGACATGCTGAACTGACATTCCTCGCCTACACCGGGTGTCGGTCCGGCGAGGCGTTCGGCCTCCATTGGAAAGACGTGCGCCTGGACGGGCCGCATCCGAGCGCCAAGCTGCAGTTCAGCGCGACGAACGGCAAACTGGAACTCACCAAGACGGACGCGCCGCGCGAGGTGCCACTGGTTCCCAAGCTAGTTGCGATCCTCAAGGCCCATCACACGGCGCAGCTCAAGAAAGACCTGCCGCAGTGGGACGACGGGAAGGGCGCGCTGGTGTTCCCGTCCGAGGGCGAGTCCTATCGCGTCGAGCAGTCTTTGGCCAAGCCGTGCCGCATTTGCAGCGGCGCACGCGGCGTCGGTCAGCGGGTTACACCGCAAGTGTTGAGGCGGTCGTTGAACACGATCCTCGTCTCCGAGGGCGTTGACCTCATAACCATTCGGGAATTGATGGGCCACTCTTCGATCAAGATGACTGAGCGCTACGCCAGCATCCCGATGGAGGACAAGGCGGCGGCGCTGGGCAGGGTGCTGGGATAGGAAGCGGCGGGGGCGGGCAGCCAGTTCCAGCGGCCCAGCCCATAAGTGCGGGCTGGTTCTGCGCGCCCGTTCCGGACGATCCGGGCAGCTGCTCACGAATACCATCTGGGGGCACCAGCGGGGGCACCAGATCGACCGTCGGGGGCACCAAATCGCGGTTTTGCTGTCAGTCAAAACGAAAAAAGCCTTCGTTTCCGAAGGCTTTCTTGGTGCGCACACTAGGATTTGAACCTAGGACTCCCACCGTGTGAAGGTGATACTCTACCGCTGAGTTATGCGCGCATCGCACCCGGCTCTGCGCCGGCTCGCACTGCTTCAAGGCACGCTTGAAGCGGGCGACAGAGTGACGTAAACGCCGCTTCCTGTCAAGCGCGCGCACGCTTCGGTCGCCTCGCGTGCGTCTGAATACCGCAAACCGTCGGCGCGTACTATCATGGATGGCAGGAGGCCAAAGATGCGACGCGCCCGAGCCCAGAAACTGATTGCGGCGTTGTTGTTGCTGCTCGCCTTGCAGGGATGCTTGGCCAAGAGCTATGAGATTCCGACCGATGAATTGCAGCGCCTCGTTGACGTCCCGCCGCAGGAGCGCGGTCAAGTCGTGCGCGCCGTCCAGCGGCTGGGTACCGCGACGGAACCGCCTCGCGCACCCTCCTGGGCGCCGCAGCCGCAGGATGTGCCACCGGGCGGGGCGTTGGACGGCGGTGATACGGTCTATGCGCCCTATCAGCCGCAGGGCCATGTCACCTATTTCTACGTGCTGCCGCCACTTTACCTGGGATTTGGTGAACCAACGTATTACGCGCGATCGCCAGCGGTTGGCGGCCCCGTTGGGCCAGTCGGCGGGCCAGGTTACTATGGGGCGCTCGGTCCGTCCGGCTCGAACTATGCGCGCGGGGATAGCAAGTCTGCCGTCGCTGGCCTCGTTGCTGCCGCCGTCGCCGCTGCTCTCGTCGCGACGATTGGATTTGCCGCCAGCGAAGGTTCGCGTTACGACGGCATCGTCGCCGTGCATCCGCACCATCCCGTCCACATGCTGAGCGCCAACGGCGCCGAGCGGCTGATCGGCTTGGACGATCTGACACGTGCCGACATCGATCCAAGCGGTTCCGCCATCATCGTCGCCGACGAAGGCGCTGGCCTATGGCGCCGTGGCCGCGCGCCGCTCGATCACACCGGCTTCACCTGGCAATTCGGCGGCGGCTGGATGATGCAGCAGGTCGCCAAAGACCGCGCGCTCAGCGGCTTTGTCTTCCACACCAATTTTGGCGGCTTCCTCAGCCAATCGCTCGGCCTCGTCGGCACTTTTGACGCCGGCGCCGCCAGCGACGTGATGACGCCCGGCGACATGTGGTTTGTCCGCTACGGCGCGGACCTCATCTGGCTGCCCGTCCACGTCGGCGTCTGGCATTTTGGCCCGCGCCTCGGCGTCGGCATGCAGTACATCAACACCGGCGGAGGCGACTGGCCGTACATCTCCGCAACCCATCCGTTCATCACGGCCGGCGTCGAATCCGAGATCGCCATGACCACCCGCATGGCGTTCAGCATCCGCGCTGGCGGGCTCTGGCAGCCCAACGCGCCGTGGTCGGGCGCGTTCACGCCCGCGGTCCAGTTTGGCCTGAACATCTACTGAGCCAGCTTCCGGCTTTCCCACTGGCGCTGCACCCGCTACGCTTCACCCGCCGCATCCCGCGGCGTTCGCGGACGCAACGCATGCGGCAGCCCCCGGATCGTCCACGTTTTCGCCGTTTGCTCCTCTGGACCGCGCTTGCGCTGCTGTTTACGCCGGTTGTGGCGTTGGCAGATCCGCCGCCATCCGAGGCGCTGAGCCTGCCGCCGGGCATCGAGGCGCAGGTCGTGGCGCTCCTGGCGGATCCCGGTTTTGAGGTGCCGCTGCCCGGCGGGTACGTGTTCGACAGCATCCAGATTGGCCGTTCGTCGATCGTCTGCGTGCTCAACAAGGCTGGGCACGCCGTCGCACGCATCCATTTGGTGCCGAGTGGCGATGCGCGGTCGGGCGAGCCAACGGGCGCCTCTTTTGCCATCCGCGCGGAGATGCTCGGGCCCGATGCCGTCGGGCAGGCTCTCGTCGCGCGGGCGGTCCGCAGCATCCAGCAGCGCGACACCGTCGACCTCTACCACCGCTTTTCGCCCTTGCCGCAACTGCGCATCGCGTTTGGCGGCCTCCTGGCCTGGGCGATCGCGCTGCTCGTGGCCTTGCGTGGGCGCGTCCGGCGTCTGCGCGTCACGTTTGCGGCCCGCATGCACCACATCCTGCCGTCCGTCCTGCAATTGGTGTTTTTCGCCTATTGGGCGCTGTATTGGCCGCCGGTGCGCGATCACATGCTGTTCGACGTGCCGCTCCAGCTCGCTTTTGGCCTCGTCTTTGACGCGCTGTTGGCGTTGACGTTGCGCGGCGCGTGGGAGGCGGGCTTCGCCGTCTTTCCCATCGTGCTCAGCACCAACCTCTTCATCTGGTTCCCGCGCGAGTTCCTGTGGCTCGGCTTCCTCGTCGTCGCGCTGGCGATCGGCTCCAAGTGGCTGTTTCGCCGCGCCAATGGCACACACATCTTCAATCCATCGGCATTTGGTATCACCGTCATCGGCGTGCTGGCCGTGGCGCACACCGGCGTCCGCTACCAGGATATCGCCCTCCAGCTGCAATTGCCGCCCAACATGCTGGAGCTGATTTTCCTGCTCTCGCTGATTCCCATCGTGCGCTTCGGCCTCGGCGCGTTGAGCTTGCCCGCCGCGTTGGCGATGCTGGCCGTCCTGGCAGTCGTGCCGGGAGCCTGGCGGTTGCCGACCCCGTTCTGGCCCGCCTGGTTTCTTGCCATCACGTTGTTCGCCGGCGATCCGATGACCGCTGCCCGCCATTTCAGCGGCCGCGTGCTTCAGGGCATTTGCCTCGGCCTCGGCGTTTCCGGTTTTGCCTGGCTGCTGGTTCAAGTGACGGGCCTCGACTACTTCGCCAAGGTCTTTCCCGTTGTCGTCTGCAACCTCGCCGTCCCGCTTTTTGACCGTTTTGGCCAGTGGTTCGACGCGTGTGTGCTGCGGCGGCCAGCGGGGACTCCGCCGCCGACCGGTCGGCCCGAGTGGTGGCTGCGTTGGCTGCCTGTGCTCGCGTGGGTCCTGCTGTTTGTGTTCGCCCGCTCCGAGGCGCGCAAGTCGGCGATCTTTGACCCGCACGTCTTCCGCGATCTCGGCGCGCTGGGTGTCGTTGACTCGCCGCCAACCTCAGATCGCTGCGCGGCCAATCGGCCGTGGTGCGCGCCTTTCAGTTTCGCCGACGAATGGCAGCGACGTCGCGAATAGCCGGCCCTACGCCGCGCATGCGCTGTGCCTGCCGTAATGCTGTTCGCACTCCGCCTCCCGACCGCGCACGATGCGGCGCCCCTGCAGTCGGCCGAATTCCGCGGTGATGACGGTGCACTGCCGTTCGCCCTCCGGACCGTCAAAATACAGAACGACCCAGTCATGCGTCCGGTCTTGCGCGTGCGCCCGCGCGGTGTTGGAGAAAAGCGCGGTGTAGTGGCGTCGGCCGCGCGTCGTATGCAGCACGGGCAGCCACGCCTCGCCGGCACGATTGAAGCGGCGCGGCGCGATTCTGGGCAGCGTGCCAGCGTGGGCGGCGCGGCGGTATTCGGCATCGACGTCGAGAAGCTCCGCGATCGTCGGCTGCGTTGCCCTCTCTCCCGCGACCGTCGGGCGCCGCACGCGTCCAAGCCGCTGCGCCAGGGAGTCGCGGATCCCCGCCAGCCGCTTGGCACCAAACCCGCCAAACTGCTCCAGGCGTCCGTCGTGCGCCGCCGTCTCCAGGTCCTCCAGCGACTCCAAGCCCAGATCGTCGTGCAGCTTCCACGCCAAGGCCGTCCCGATGCCCGGTACTGACGTCAGCAACGCAATCGGATCGTGCTCGCCGCGCAGCCGGTCCAGCATCGCCAGCTTGCCGTGGCGCAAGATATCGCGGATCGCGTGCGAGATGCTCTCGCCAACGCCGGGCAGGGCGTCCAACCCTTCCAGCCCCTGTTCCGCGTAGATCTTTGAAATCGGTACCGGGAGGTCGCGCAACACGGCCGCGGCGTGGTGGTAGGCCCGAACGCGGAAGCGATTGGCGCCCTGTTCGTCGAGCACCTGGGCGACCTCGTCCAAGCGACCCGCGATGTCCTGATTGATGGCATATTTCATGGCCAACCCCTTGGGCATCTGCCCAACGGCCATGTTAGGACGGCAGCGGCGGATCGGTGCGAGCGACAAACTCTTCCCAGCCGTAGTGCTCCGGGTACTCGCGCCATGGGCCTTCGCATCGGCCGTTCCAGGAGCAGGACTTGCAGACTTCGCCGCGCGCCTTTCCTTCCTCCAGCCGGTATTTGCCGTAGTCGCCGATGGTGATTTGGCCGTCGTAGACAAGCGTGGACGGCGTCCGCAGTTCGCACGCGGCGGTTTCAATGCCTTGCAGGAAACAGAACGGAATCGCCTCGGTCAGTGCGTGGCGATTGGCGGCCCGCACGATGGCGACAGCCTTGGCAACTTGCGGCGCGACCTCGCGGTAGCGGGGCACCGTGTCATCCCACGTCGCCGCCGCCGTGCCAATCGCGTGGACAAAGGCGAATTGCACCTGCGACACGCCCAGCCGCACCAGCATCTGGGCGATTTCCGGCAAATGGGCGACGTTGTCGCGAACAATCACCGTCTGTGTCAGCACGATTTGCTTGAGCGCCACGAGGTTCTGGATGCCGCGAATGCACTGGTCAAACGATCCGCGCGTGCCGGTGAGCTTGTCGTGCAAGCTGGCGTTGTGGCCGTGGACGGAGGGGTTGAAGCGGTTGACGCCCGCGGCGATCAGGGACTCGCAGTACTGGCGATACGCCATCCGACGGCCGTTGGTCTGCAGCTGGATCGTGTGGTAGCCGAGCGATTTTGCGTACGCAGCGACTTCGGGAATGTCATCGCGAATCGTCGCTTCGCCGCCGGTGAGAACCACGCGGTCGCACTCGCAACGGGCTTGCGCGAGGCGCTCTTTGACTTCGGCTGTCGTCAAGTCGGCCGTGTGGTCGCGCTTGTCCCCTTGGACGCAGAATGTGCAGTGGTTGTTGCAGCGGAAGCCGACCTTCAAGTCGAGCTTGCCGGAGGTGCGCGGCGGCGCGGCGTTCAGCAGTTTCCGGTCCACGGGTGACCTCACGACCGGGCTGATGGCGCGGCCACGGCAGTCTGGACTGATGGGGATCGGGCGTCAACGACCGCGGAAAGCGGGCAATTGCGCGGCAGGAGTGCGCGGGATTCCGCAGAGTCGGAGGCAGCTACGGTACTGGCTGGGTGCCTTTGCCTCATTTTTCATCAAGCAGATCAAGGGATCAGCGCGCGAGGATTGGCCGTGGCACGGCGTATGCAGCTTGCCGGAACGGCGGGGGAGGCGTGTTTTCGTCCCCGGCGCCAATCAAGGAGGAGTGGCCATGAAGACGATTCAATGGAGCTTGGTGGCTGTGGCAACGCTTTTGGCGGCATCGTGCGCAACCGCGGTGAGCGGGGATGTCGGGGCGGTCAGCGACGATGTGGCACTGGTTGGTGAAGACGGCTATGTCGCCAGCGGCAAGGACATCCCGGTGACGGATCCCGATGACACGGGCGTGGAGAAGAGCACCCAACCGTGGCTGTGTTCGATGGACAAGGAGTGTCAGGCGTTGGGCAACGCGTGCAACTTGGCGATGTGCAGCAAGGGGCAGTGCATCCTGAAGCCGCTCGCGGCCAACGCGCCCTGCGACGACGGCGACCCCTGCACCGTGAACACCACCTGCAAACTTGGCGCGTGCGTGGGCGTTTTCGTTTGCTACGAGCTGCCAAAGTTGGCGCCGTTCTTCCTTTTCCCGCCGTCGCCGCTGCACCCCTAGCGGTTCACGCGATGAACTTGGTCCGCGCCCGTGCGTGGAGCGGGCGCGGCTGGGTGTGCCGTGAAGCGGGCTTTCGCGGCGGGGCCCACCCGTCTTTTGCGCCCACCCCGCCGAACGTGCCGGACCGACGTCCGGGCACGACTCATCTATGCGATCCCACGACGGTTTTACGCGTCGTGTCGCCCATCCTTCGGCGGCTCGCGGAGGTCCTTTGGGCCCCGCAGCCACGCCGGCTTGGTAGATGAAGACAGGGCCTTGCGATCGGTTCGGCCAGCTGCCAGCGCGCCTCGGTCGACGCGCCAATCAAGTGTTCGGCGATTCCAGGACTTTGCCGCGGAACTTTCTGCTTCGGACGCCAAGAAAACCGCAACGCTCGCCATCGGCGCGTGGCCAACTTGGTGTTGCTCGCGCAAGTTCGTCGGTCCGCCGGCCTCGTGCCAGCCGCCATGCGCAGCGGATCAGGTCCCAGACCTTCGCGTGCGCGCGGCCAGTTGCGCGGAGCATTCGCTGAAGTCTGCACACGCCAAAATCGGCGAACGGACATCATCGAGCGAATGCGAGCCTACCGTCCAGGCCCGCGTCCCCGCACAACGCTACAGTTCTTCTTCTTCCAGCCCCAGCAGCCCTGGCGCGGTCCGCAGCAGCGGCCCTGTCGGTCCCGTCCCAAAGATCGCCTCCAGATCGGCGCGCGTCAGGTGCTTCACGCCGTCGGCCTGCGACTCAATCGCAGAGATTGCCAGCGCGCGCTTGCGCTCCTGCAGCACGAGGATGTGGTCCTCGACCGAATCTTCCACGGCAAACCGAATCACCAGCACGGGCTTTGTCTGGCCGATGCGATGCACGCGATCTGACGCCTGCTGCTCCACCGCCGGATTCCACCACGGGTCGTAGTGCACGACGACGTCCGCCGCCGTCAGGTTCAAGCCCACGCCGCCAGCCTTGAGCGACACGAGGAACACCGGCGGTCCGTCGTCCGCCTGCGCACGGGCAATCACGGCCGCACGGTCGCGCGTCGCGCCGTCCAGGTAGGCCGTCTCCACGCCCAGGTCGCCCAGCTGCTTGCGCAGGATTTTCAGCATCGTCGTCCACTGGCTGAAAACCAGCACACGGCGGCCCTCCGCCAGCAGCTCTTCCACGGTCTCGAGGAACAGTTCGGTCTTGGCTGAAGCCGTCACCACCCGCGCTTCGTCGAACGGGAGCAAATCGGGGTGACAGCACGCCTGGCGCAAGCGGAGCAGGGCTTCCAGCACCGTCAGCGCGTTGCGTTCGATCCCGGTCTCGTCCACCAACCGCATGACCTGCGACCGGTAGGTGTTGCGCACCTTCTCGTAGAGCTGCCGCTGCGGCGGGCTCAGCGTGCAACGCAGCGTCACTTCCGTCACCGGCGGCAGCTCCGTGAGCACGTCCGTCTTCAAGCGGCGCAGCAGGAACGGCCGCAGACGCTGGCGCAGTTGATCCAGCAATTCCGGTTGCAATTCACCAACTTTCTCCACGCCATAGCGACGCAGGAACCGCGCGCGCGTGCCAAAGAACCCGGGCATGAGGAACGTGTATTGGCTCCACAGCTCCATCAGGTTGTTTTCCAGCGGCGTGCCGGTCAACGTCAGCCGATGGCGCGCCTTCAACGACCGCGCGGCATGCGCCGTCTGCGAGTTCGCGTTCTTGATTGCCTGCGCTTCGTCCAGGATGCAGTAATGGAACGGCTGGGCGGACAGCGTCTCCTGATCCAGGCGCAGCAGCGCGTAGGACGTGACGACCAGATCGTACTGGCCCAGCTGTTTCAGCTTGTCGAGGCGATCCTCGCGCACGCCACCGCGCAGCACGAGCACACGCATGTCCGGCACAAAGCGCGCGGCTTCATCCGCCCAGTTCTGCACGACGGAAGTCGGCGCGACCACAAGGCTCGGATTGCCGCCGTTGCGGCCCGATTCCAGCTCGCCCTGCATCAGCGCCAGCGTCTGCACCGTCTTGCCCAAGCCCATGTCGTCGGCGAGGCAGCCGTGGAGCATCAGCTCCCGCAGCGCGGACAGCCATTCGTAGCCGCGTTGCTGGTAGGGCCGCAGTTCGCCCTTGAAACCAGCCGGCAGCGCGCGCGGCTCAATGCCCTCAAACGCCGTCAGCCGGTCGACAAAAGCCTGCCAACCGTCGTCGCCCGCTTCATGATCCGCCGCCAACTGCACCAGCGCTGGGGCCAAATACGGATCCACGCGCCGTTCGCCCGTCGCATCGGGCGGCGCCAATTCGTCCAGGTCCGTCAGCGCCGCGGCATGCTTGCGCAGCCACGCCACTGGCAAACGCGCCATTTCGCCATCGGCCAAGCGGATGTAGCGCGCGCCGGCCTTCCACGCCTTGATGACGTCCGAGAGCGCGACTTCCAGATCGCCAGCGAAGATCTCCACGCGGACGCCGAACCAGTCGATGCCGCTGCGGATTTTGACCTGCGGCACGACGATGCGGCGGCTGGCGCGCAGGCGCGTCAACTCTTCCTGACCCTGAATCTCGGCACCGTCGCGTTCAAACGCGGGCAGGTGGTCGAGCAGAAAGTCCAGCGCCTCATCGGCGGGCAGACTCGCGGGCAGCACCGCGCCAACCGCGCGCGCCACGCGGGTGTGCCAACGCTGCTCAAAGCTCGTGTCGCGCTGCCACAGGGACGGCGGCACGGGCCGACCGTGCGTGTCCGGATGGTGCGAACGGGCAAACACCTTGGGGCCACTGCCGGCCATGAACTCGATGACGTCGTGGTGCTCCACGCGGCGGCCGGCCTCGCCGTCGTCGGCGCGGTAGTGGAACCAGAGGGAGACGGTCAGCTGCTCGTCCAACTCTTCCAGTTTGATGACGGCGATCGCCACGGCAACGCGCGCCTGCGGCAAGGCCGTCGTGCGTTCCACGAGCGTCACGTCGCTGCGCAGTTGCGGCAGCACTTCGCGGGAGAAATCGGGAATTTCAGAAGCGGCGACTTGCACCGCGCCGGTCCGCAGCAGCTTGAGCACAGCGGGCGCGGAGCAATCCGGGCGCACCATGCACTTTTCACCGCGCAGATACAGCCACGGCGACGGCCCGGGCATCAACACAAAATCGTCACCAGTCCGCCCCGGCACGCTCGATTGCACTTGCGCGCGCAACTCGATGCCGCCGCCTGGCGTGTCCTGGATCAGCACGCTGACAGGCCGCAGCACGCCGTCGACCGTCGCATCTTCGCTGTCCACACGGAGCGTAAACGGCTCGGCGTCGACAAAGAGGCGCAGGAACACGTCGACGAAGCCCGGCTGGATCGTCCGCACGCGCAGGTCGTGCCGGTTGACGAGGCAGAGCACGGGAATCAGGTCGTCGCGGTTCTCCGCCGGATCGTCCTTGGTGCGATAGCCAAAATGGCCCACGACGCTCGGCGTCCAACCCAGAACCACGCCAGCGGTTTTCTTGCCGCGATCAGAAAGCGAGCGCTTGCGCCGCACCACGCCCACCGTCGTCTCGCCTTGCGCCTGATGCAGCGTCAGGTCGTAGCCGATCCAGCTCGCGCGCAGATCGTTGACCTTGGGCGCGCCAGTCGGCAGATCAAGCTGCCGCCAGCCACCACGCTGCCCGGGACGCGGATCGGCCGCACCCGCTGCCGCCAGGTTGTGCTGGAGTGCCAGCGCCGCCGCCATCGCGTGCATGCACGCGTCGTCGCCTTCCTCGCAGGAGCAATCCCAGCCATCCAGCAGCGCGCCTTCGGAAGTCTGCTCCAGCGTCAGGTTCACCTCGTCCGCGCCTTCGCGCTCGGGTCCAACCAGCACCAGATAGCGCGGGCTGTCGGGCGCCTGGCGAACGATGCGCTGTACGAGGCCATTGCGGAAAGCTTCAGCACCGGCCAATCGCGCACGGTTGCCAATGCTGCTTTCCAATAAACTCAGGTTCAATCGCATGTATCGGTCTCGGCAGAAGGACTTGAATCAGGGGCGTCATCGGGCTGACTGTCGGCGGCAGGGCCGTCGTCCAGATCGTCGTCAGCCGATTCGCCCGGGATCGGGCCAGCCATCTCGTGCACGAACACGGTGGCGAAGGAGCCCGCAGGCAGGATGAAAGAAAGGACAAGCGCGGGAACACCGTTGGCGTCGACTTCTTCGACAACGGTCACTTCCGTCGGATGAATGGCGATCGGCCGCCGCGTGCCTTCGGCCAGGGAGCCGAGCACCGCAAACTGCGCTTCCGTCAGGCCCATGCTGTCCAGCACGGCGTGTTCCAGTTCCGCAGCTTCGCCGGTCGGCCGAATCATCTTCGGCCCCCACATGGGCGCGGTAATCGTCACTTCACGGCGTTCAAGCCGCGCCTGCTCGCGTGCCGGGTCGTCCGTCGTAAACGTGCCGCCGGTATCCGGCTTCTGGCACACGTCGCCGGGCAGCACGCGGTCAAACAAGCCGCGCGCCAGCCGCTCCGCCAGCGTGCGGTTGAACACTTCGCCCTGCAGCGCCGACGCCGCGAGCCGCCGCAGCGAACGATCGCCCAGGTGCAGCACGTGCGTCGTGCCATCGGGCGTCTGCACGCGCGTCATCTGTTGCGCACCAAGGGTCAGCGCGAAGCCCGCCGCGAGCGTCGAACCGCCGTGGCCCATCCGCTGGCTGCCAAAGAAGTTCGGCACGCCGCTGGCTTGCAGCACCGCGATCTTGGCCTCGGCGCGCGCTTTCGCATCCGGAACGACGTCCCGCAGCCGCAGCACAAAGCGATTGCCGGCAAGGTGGCCCGTGCGCAGCTTGTTGCGGTGCGCCTTGACCTCCAGCACGCGGATCCGGTCCGTGTCGATGCGGGAAATGCGGTCTTCCGCCGATCGCGGCACGCTGAGCCACTGGCGGGTGATCGCGCGGCGATCCTTGAGGCCAGCCATGCCGATGTCGCGGTTGGAAACGCCCAGGGACCGCGACACGTGGCGGCGCAGCGATTCCGCGGCGACGTCGACCTTCTCGATCCACAGGTACAGATGGTCGCCCTGACCGCTTGGCAGGTAGAGCGGAATCTCTTCTACTTGAAAATCCTCAAGTTCCACTCGCAGACGGCCGCCGCAACCGGGCAGGTCGGCGGTCAGGCGCGGCAGCGGGTGCAGCGGCGCGAAGGGACAGTGATGGTCTACCGCGTCAGCCATGGGGCATGTACGATGCACTTTCTTGGCCATCTGCGCAACGACCTCCTGTCTTTGAGGCGTGCCGTCCGGCGGAATGCCCATGCGGACCGGTAGATTGCGCCGCAGCGCCGGCCGTTGCACACTGAACGGCTGGAGGCGCTGACAATGGCGGAGAGTGATGCGCGTGCGACTGGGGCCGATCCGCAAGGTGAAGCAGGCGTTCAGGATTTTGGCGACGCGGCGATCGGCGACATTGGCCCCGCGGCGCAAGCCGTCTGCGACGCGATTGGCGATCTGATGGCTTTTTGGGGCTTCCAACGGTCGCACGGTCGCATTTGGGCCCTGCTGTTCCTCATGGAACGCGAACTTCACGCCGGCGAACTCGCGGCGACGCTGGGGCTGAGCGCAGGCCAGGTGTCGATGGCGCTGCGCGATCTGGATCACTGGGGCACGATTCACCGCGTACACGTGCCGGGGAGCCGGCGCACGTGGTTTCGCCCGGAGACCAACCTGTTCCGGATGGTCTCACGCGTGTTCCGCGACCGCGAACTGGAGCAGATTCGCACGCTGGCGCGCACGTTGCAGCAGGCGCGCGCCGAGTTGCAGACGTCGGGTCGCAAAGATCGCGCCGTGGAATTCCGGTTGCGGCGGATCGAAGGCTTGATCGCGGCGGCGGAGCTGGGGCGGAGCCTTGTGGAGCGGCTGGTGGCGGGCACGTTGCTGCCGCGGGCCGTGCTGGCGGCGCTGGATCGGGCGATCGCCGACTAGCGGCCAAAGCCAATCGCACACCCGAGGTACGGCAAGGGCAGGCTCCGCGAGCAATGCGACCCGTTGAGGCGGTCGTCGGATTGCCAGACGCAGTCCGTGACGTTGACGACGGCGGTGCCGCCGAGGCTGCATCGCCAGCGCATGCCGGTTTCGTACCGCGTCTCGACGAACAGCTCAAGGTTGACCCACCAGCCCGGATCCCAATGTGGACCGTAAGTTGGGCTGCCCATGATGAAATCCGTCACGCGGTCGCCAGCGCGGCCCCGGGTGGCTCCGAGGCCGAAGCCCCAGCGCAACGGCACGCGGCCACGGCGGTAGCGCAACATGGCGGCGAACTGCGGGCCAAAGCCCCAGCCAGCGCCTGCGCCGATCGAGACGTCCGGGTGGATGTCAGCGTCAAACATCGCTCCCGCCGCGCCGATCGGTGTGCCCAAGCCGAGTTGCGCCTCGGCGGCAAAGTGGCCCCAGCCGTAGAGCTTGCTGGGTGCGGGCGGATTGGGCGTGCCGGCGTGCGCAGGCAGCGCGAGCAGCACCGCAACGAGAATGAGCAAGGCGCGCTTCATGGGCACTTCGATGCGCTGCATGAGGCGAGCGCGCTGGCGTTCTGGATGCCGCCGAGCGCGCTTTGGCAGCCAAGCAAGCAGACGATGTCGCCGGTGGCGCACTTGGCGGCGCATTGCAGGCCGGCGGTGATTGCTTTCACGCACGCGGGATCAGGCGAGCATGCGTCGAATTCGCCGCCGCACTGGGCCTTGAGGCAATCGGCTTTCGCCTTGAGTGCGGCCTCGCAGTCCAGCGGGCACGTGCTGGCACTCTCGGTCTTGTCGCACACGCCGTCGCTGCACACGGCGACGACGGGGCAATCCGCCGGGCAGTTGCCCGAGTCTTCCCCGGGTTCGCAGGTATTGTTGCCGCAGACGGACGCGACCTTGCAGTCGGCTGGGCAACTGCTGCTGGTTTCGCTGCCGGAACACGTGCCGTCCCCGCATTTGCCCGCGACGCCGAGGCAGTCATAGCCGCAGCTCGCGCTCGATTCCGTGGGTTGGCAGACGCCATCGCCGCAGATCGCGCCGGCGGTTGTGCCCGCGCACGTCGTGAACCCGCACGCGGGCGCAGTAAGCGCCTTGCTCAGGGTGTTGTTGCCGAGATTCTGCGCGCAGAATTCGAGCTGTCCGGTGTCGCCGTTGGCGTCGCTCGCGCACATCAAGGCGGTGCCGAGGACGTCCGCGCACGTCGGGTCCTGGCTGCACACGGAGACGGCGCTGGGGCAAAGCTTCTTCATGCACCCGACCTCAGCGACCGCTTCTGGCGCGCAATCCAATTCGCACGTCATGCCGCTCTCGGGTTTCTGGCAGAAACCATCGCCGCAAACTGGCTTCTTGCAGTCGGTGGCGCAGGTCACGCTGGTCTCCGGGCTTGTGCACAGGCCGTCGCCGCAGCCGAGCTTGGGGCCGCTGTCGGGAACGCCGATGTCCGTGCCGCTGTCCAGCGCGCTCGTGTCGGCCGGGCTCTGGATGTCGCTGACGTCGGCGACCGTGACGTCGTTGGGCATGTCCCCGGCGTCGACAACCGCGTCATGCGCCGTGTCCCCGCTGCTGTCCGCCAAGGCCGTGCCGCCGCCGGATGCCGTGGCCCCGCACGCGCCAAGGCAAACCGTCATCATGCCAAGCCACCAACTGACCGTCGTGCTTCTGCGCGTCATGGAACCTCCGCTGCCGACGATAGACGTTGCGGCGCGCGCGTTCAAGGCCACAGCCGTTTGCCGACCCAGACGCAGCCGCCCCTGTCGAGGCGCCGAGCGACGGCGCAATCGGGGGCGTCAACCGTGCGTCGCCAGCTCCTGCAGCCGCGCGCGTACTTCCCCGCGGGCGACCTTGCCCGGCCCCGTCCTCGGCAGGGACGCCGGCGTGACAAGCCACACTTCCGGTCGCTTGAACGCCGCCAGATGGGCAAGGTGGCGCGGGATCGCATCGCCATCGAGCACTTCAGCCACCGTCAGCCACGCGGCGACGCGCTGGCCCAGCACGCGATCCGCCACGCCGACCACGCAGGCCTCGCGCACGCCCGGGATCGCCAACAACGCCGCCTCGACTTCGTCCGGCGTAATGTTCTCGCCGCCGCGCAGGATCATCTCGCCGCGCCGACCGGCGACCCACAGCCATCCGTTTGCGTCGATCCGGCCGAGATCGCCGGTGTGGAGCCAACCCTCGTGCACCGGGGAGTCTTCGCCCAGGTAGCCGGAGAGCAACTGCGCGCCGCGGACGTGAATTTCGCCTGCCACGACGCGCAACTCGACGCCGGGAATCGCCGGACCGACGCACGTCGCATCGTCCGCGCGCGGCCAGGGTGTTCGAGCCAGCCGCGTCTCCAGCGGCGCCGTGGCGACCTGCGCGGCCGTCTCGGTCATGCCAAAGCTCGGAAGCACAGGCCACCCGGCGGCACGTGCCCGATCGACCAAATCTGCCGGGCAGGGCGCGCCGCCGATGATGACGGCCAGGAGCTCGCGCGGCGCCGCCACCTGCTCGTCCAGCAGGCGGGTCAACTGCGCTGGCACCAACGACGCAAGCCGCGGCTCCATGGCGTGCAGCAGTTCAGCGAGGTCGCGGGTCGACGGCTGATCCGAGAGCAGCACCGTCATGCCAAGGCGTTCTGCGCGCTGGAGGACCATCAGGCCGGAAACGTGGCACACCGGCAGGCAACACAGCCAACTTCCGCCGGGCTGGCGACCAAATTGCGCCAGCGCTGCATCCGTTCCCGCGTTCAGCGCGCGCCAGGAGAGCTGCACGCCTTTGGCCGGCCCAGTGCTGCCCGATGTGAACAGCAGCGCGGCGATGGCGGCCTGATCCAGAGAGCGCGGAAGCGTCGTCGCCTCTGGCAGAGAACCCAGCATTTTCAAATCAATGACGGGTAGAATGTCGTGAAACAGATCAGGATCCAGATCGCGGTCAACGAGCAGTGCGGCGGGGAGCGCGCGGGCCAAAAGCGGCAGGACTTCCGCGGCGGTCAGGCGCGGATGCAGCGGGAGCCACGTCGCTGCGAGCAAACGCACGGCGTGCCACGCAACGACGGTTTCTGGCGCGTTGCCGGCCCACGTCGCGACGACCGATCCGGCTTTGACGCCGAGCCCGGCCAGGTGTGCCGCCAGCGCGTGGGCCTGCCGCGACAGCACGCCAAGCGCCACAGGAACGAGACCTTCAGCCGACGCGTGAATGAGCGCGAGCGGACTGGGCTTGGCAGCGGGAAGGCGCCAGCGGCCGGCGGTCACCTGCAGTTCCGGGGGCTGCCAAGCGCTCGGCCACAGCAGGTGAGTCGCCAGGCCAGCTGGCTGCGGCGTGGGCAGCACGGCGGCGAGCTGGGCGAGGTGGGCAAGTCCGACGGGGCCCTCAAAGGAACTGCTCAGGACGACGCGAATGCCGCCCGCATGCAGCGCGGCGACGTCCGAGAGGAGCTTGGCAACGCCGCCCCAGAGCGGCGGCTTCACCACGACCACTTCGCAGAGGCCAGCGCGGGCTGCGGCGAGGACGGCGTCGACGGAACTGTCGATGGCGTCGGCCGCAATGGACACGACCGAAGGCTTTGTCATGTCCTTGATCGGCAAAGGATCTTCCACATATTCCACGCCCGTCGCACGGCACGCTTCGAACAGTTCAGCAAGGTCCAGCCGGTGCAGCCAGCCGCCATTCACATCCACGCGCAGCGTCCACCCTTGCGCGCGCGCCGCGTGCAGTGCCTGCGCGAGGACGTCGGGCGGCTCCCGCCCCGCCAGCTTCACCTTCAGGCAGCGCAGCCCCACAGCCGCGAGTTCCGCCTGTGCGGGATCCGCCCGCAACTGGGCAAAATCGACGAGCCCTTGCAGCTCGATCTCCGCCCGCGGCGGCACGGTCCATTGCGGAAACTCCGCGTGCAGCCACGCCGCCAGCGAGACGCCTTCCTGCTGCGCCTCCAAATGCAGTTGCGCCATCGCCTCCGCAAACTGTTCGACCGCGTCGCGGTGCTGGCCATTGCCGCGCAGGCTCGCCGCATCAGGCGCATCGCCCCAGCCGGTGAATACGCCATCGGTGCAGGAGAAAAGCGTGCCGCCGATGCTGGTTTGTTGCCCGCGCGCGGTTGTCAGGTGGCGCGCCGGGATGCGGTAACGACGCGGTGGCAGCCAGTGCAGCGGCATGTCAGCCGGCCCAGCGCGTCAACAGGATCCCGGCCGCAGCCAGAATGCCGTATGCCAGGTGGAATTTCGCCGTCTGGCCAAGCAGCGGGTTGAGCACCGCCGGTTCGCGCGTCGACCACAGCGTGCGATTGAGCTTCAGCGCCGTCCCGAGAATTCCGACGGGCATGAAATACCGCACGTAAAACCCCGCGCGGATTGGCACCGGCCACTCGTGCAGGAGGATCAGCACCGGCCACGCGATCGCGCCGAAGACCAGGATCGCATACTCGATCCGCACAAATTTGGCGCCAAAACGCACCGCCAGCGTGCGCTTGCCGACTTTTGCGTCGGTGTCCATGTCGCGCAGGTTGTTGACGACGAGGATGGCGGTGCACGTGGCGCCCGTCGGAACGGACCAGAGCGCGCTGGCGACGCTGACGGTGCCGGTCATCACGAAGTAGGTGCCCATCGTCGCGACAAAGCCGAAGAACAACATGACAAAGACGTCGCCAAGACCTTTGTATCCCAGCGGAAATGGCCCGCCCGTGTAGGCGATTCCGCTCAGAATCGACGCGACGCCGATCCACACCAACGGCCAGCCGCGCAGCCACACCAGGTACGTGCCGCACAGCGTCGCCAGCGCGAACGCCAGAATCATCGCCACGCGCATCTGCCGCGGCGTGACCAAGCCCGCCTGCACCGCGCGCATGGGACCGACGCGCTCGTGCGTGTCCGCGCCTTTCTCAAAGTCAAAGACGTCATTGGCGTAGTTCGTCCCGAGCTGGATGAACAGCGCGCCGAGGAACGCCGCCAGCCAGGCCAACCCATTTGCCCCCGGCTCCCGCAGCGCCAGCGCACCACCGATCAACAACGGCGACACAACGGCAGTCAGCGTCGCGGGACGCGAGGCCACCAGCCACATCTTCACGCGGGACATCTGCGCCATTTCCACCTACGGCAAACGCGGGAACTTGCCAAAGTCGGGCTTGCGCTTCTCCAGCCACGCATCGCGGCCTTCCTGCGCTTCTTCGCTCATGTAGAACAGCAGCGTCGCGTTGCCGGCGAGCTCCTGCACGCCCGCCTGGCCATCCAGCGCCGCGTTGAAGCTCGCCTTCAGGCAGCGCAGCGCCAGCGGCGAATGCTGCAGGATCTGCCGGCACCAATCGACTGTCTCCGTTTCCAGGTCCGCGACCGGCACGACCTTGTTCACAAGGCCCATCTCCAGCGCTTCCGCCGCGCCGTACTGCTTGCACAGGTACCAGATTTCACGGGCTTTCTTCTGGCCGATGATGCTCGCGAGGTAGCTGGCGCCAAAGCCGCCGTCAAAGCTGCCGACTTTGGGACCCGTCTGGCCAAACTTCGCGTTGTCCGCGGCGATTGTCAGGTCGCACACGACGTGGAGCACGTGGCCGCCACCGATGGCGTACCCGGCGACCATCGCGATGACGGGCTTGGGCAGGGTGCGAATGTCGCGCTGGAGGTCCAGGACGTTCAAGCGGGGGACTTTGTCGCCGCCCACATAGCCTTTGGCGCCGCGCACGCGCTGGTCGCCACCCGAGCAGAACGCGTCGCTGCCTGCGCCGGTGAGGATGATGACGCCCACGTCGCCGTCGTCGCGCGCCTGCGCAAACGCGTGGATCAGCTGCTGCGTCGTTTCGGGGCGAAACGCGTTGTGCACTTCTGGACGGTTGATTGTGATCTTGGCGATTCCCTCCGCTTTGTCGTAGAGAATATCGCTGTAATCTCCGGCCTTTTCCCAGGCGATGGTCATGGGCTTCCTCATTCTGCGTTGGTGGGGCTGCGCGCCTGAGTTTTCAGTCGGCAGTGAAATAGAGCCTACACGCAAGCGCCGGCCGCGACAACGCGGATGGCCCAAACGTCAATCCAATGCCGCGCGCGTGGAGACGGCGGCGCCCCACCACTGTACGCCGGTTGGCGCCTTGAACGCGCTGGAATACGTGGCTTTTCCGGTCGTCGTGTCGACTTCATACACGTTGGTGTCGTCGGAGAAGCCATAGAACTTCCCGCCGAACCACGCGAAGCCCCAGAGGTCGCTGACGCCGGTGTCGCCGATCGTCTTGAGCACGGTGCCGTTCTTGGGGTCGACTTGCACCAGGATGTCCGTGCCGCCAAAGCTACTGGAGCTCTTGACGGTAGCGAAGGTGCCGATCGATTCGACCGAAAACGCGTCGCCCGATGACGAATAGCCGCTGTAGGCGCCGAGCTTGGTGACTTTGGCGGTGCTGCCGGTGACTTCGATGAGGTTCCACGTGCCGCTGTTGCCGATGCCGATCAGCGCTTCATCGCTGGGCTTGACGGTGCCAGCGGGGACGAACGTCAGGCCGTTGAAGGACTCGGGCAGGGACGCGAGCCACGTGCACTTTGCGGTCTTGCTGTCGCACTTGAACAGGTCGTCAAAGGTGACGCCGTAGAGCGCGCCGTTCTTGTCCATGGCGATGTCGGTCATGGAGCCGGGGTTCATGTTGAAGGAGAAATAGCCGATCTTCACGAAGCCCGACTTGTCCATGCGGTACAACGTATCGGAACTGTGGGCAAAGACGAACGCGAGGCCGCCGCCGATCGTCACGTCCGAGCCGCCGCCGGTGTCGACCGCGCCGGTGTCGGGGTCAAAGAAGCTGTCGAAGTCGATGACGTCAGGGCCAGTGTCCGTCGTCGTGCCGCCCGTGTCGCTGATGCCCGTGTCCTGGCCGCCGCCGTCCGTGCCGCTGTTCACGCCGACGTCGCCGCCAAGGCCGTCGCTGCCGGTGGGTGCGCCGTCGGTCGCGGTGGCGTCATCGCTGCTGCCGCTGCCGTCCTCCACGAGCACGCTGCCATCCGCGGTGAATTTCACGTCGCTGCCCTTGCCGTCGGCGTTGTAGTAGCCGCCGCTATTGCTCGTGGTGTTGGAGCAGGCCGCGCCAACGAGGGCGAGGAGCAGGGCGGTCGTCAGATTGCTATTTACTTTCATGGGGATTCAGCCTCGTTGGTCAGGTCGGCTATTGGACAATGCACTGCTGCAGGATCTGCAGGTCGTCAAAACGATGGTAGTTGGTAGCCCAGCCCGTTGTGCCGGAAAAGCCAATAAAACCGCCGCGAAACTTGAAGTTCGGAATGGCCTTGTTGATGATTTCCGTTCCATCCAGGGTCATGCGCACGACATCGCCCTTGATCTCGACGGTCACGGCGTGCCACGTGAGGTCTTCAATGAACGGCACGCTGGCCCACAAGTAGTGGTTGCTCGCGTCGCCGTTCTGCATGATGCCGATGTGGTTGTCGGCCGTCGGGTCGTAGTTCGGGTCGCCGGTGTTGTGCCAGGTGTCGATTTCGATGTGGAATGCTTCGATCGCCATTGAGCCGCTTGGCTGCGCGCAGTCGCCCGCGACGCCATAGCCCAGGCAGCCGCCCGCGCCCGCGGTCGCGATGTAGGTCTCGAGCTCGGCGATGGTCTTTACGTCGATGACCGTGAGTGCAAAGCCGTCCGCGCCCTTGGGCTGGCCGCTGGAAGTCAGGAAGCCGCCGGTCGCGATCTTGAAGCTCAGTTGCACGTCGCCCGGCGCGACGAAATCGACGGTGTTGAAGATCGCGCCCTTCTTGCTCTGCACGTTGCCGGTCATCTCCAGCCAGCCGCCCGGGTCAAAATAGGCGTCGCCGTAGGTCTTCCACTTGCTGCTCGTGACCGCGGTGTCAAACGTGTTGGGCTTGCTCCACGAACAGACGCCGAGGTTGACCGTATCGACGCTCTGCAGGCCGCTCGGTTCGGTCGCGGTCAGCGAGATGATGTGCTTGCCAGGGCTGAGTTTGGGCAGGTTGAGTGAGACCTTGCCGGTGCTGTCCGCGATGGAAGTGCCGAGCACGCCGTCGACGTCTGACGCCCACTGCACGGTGAGCTGGTCCGGCGTGTAGATTGTGTCCGTGGCGATGCCGGCGAGCACGACCGGCTTGCCGTCCTCGATGACCGCACCGGGCGTCGGCGCGGTGATCAGCGCGCTCGGGACGCCCTTCGGGTTGGTGTTGACGTCAACGGCCACGTCCTTGACGTCCGCCACGGCATCCAGCGCATCGGCGGTCGCGTCCGTCAGTCCGGCGTCGGCTGTGGTCGCCGCGTCGGTCCCATCGGGAACGTCCTGCGTTGCCGTGGCGTCCCCGGTGAGCGCAACGTCGACCTGCAGTTGCGTGTCGCCGGTCGCCGCATCGGATTGATTGGCGAGCGCGCCGCCGGTCGCGGGCGAACTGCACGCGGCGATCGCCAGCGCGGTCAGCGCGCCGAGGCCAAGGAAGGAGAATCGAACACAGGTACGCATCTGACTCGCCATTTTACGCTCCGCAACGGGTGGCCATGGTACCGGGCGCATTCCGGACTGCAAGCGAAGATTAGGCAAAAACACCGCGGCCGACCGGGATTGCTCCGGGTCGGCCGCGGCGGAAATCACAGAGGGCTTAGGCCGGCTTGGGAGCGAAACCCTGGCAGTTGCCATCGGCCGAGACGGGGCCTTTGAACAGCTTGCAGCCGCCGCACGCCGCGCCGCCTTCCGGGGCCGAGTACTGGAGACACTTGCCGCACGTCTTCGTGGGGTCGGCCGACTTGTCGACGTACTTGAGCGAAGCGCGCGTGGCCTTCGCCGCGTCGTCAACGCCGGTCATGTCGTCGCACTTGGGCGCGGCGCCGCCTTCGCTCTTGCCGCACGCCTGGACGGCAGCGATCGCGCCGATGGAGAGGGCGCCAATGCCGAGGCGCGACAGAAATTCGCGGCGGCTGCTGTTGTTTGCGTTCATGGATCCTCCGAATCGAATGGTGGCGGGATAGCTCCCGCTGGACATAGCTACGCGTAGGCTGCCAGACCAGCAGCCGCGCCCGACACTACGCCGCGTTGCGCGGACCCGCAAGTTTGCCCTGTTGGCTCCGCATTCGCGTCTCCCGGGCGGCTTGCGTCACCCGGGAGCGCGAACAACGTTGTTTTGTTGGTTTTTGCCAGCGGCGGTCCGGTGATCCAGGCGGCACAGGTTTCTGCCGGAACTGTCACGGTCCTGTCATGGCGTCAGCCTGATACGCTGGAATTACGGGCAGCTCGCCGTCGTGCACGCGTTCTTGGCGGCAGCCCACGCGGCGATCTTGGCCTTGTCCGCGGAGCTCAGCGACTTGCCCTGCGGCATGGAGCCGTTGGCGACGTATGCCGCGATCGAGGAGTAGCTGGTCGCCGACGAGCAGCCGTTGCCGAACTTGTGGTTGTGGCAGCCGTTGCAGTTGTTCTGGAAGATCGCCTGGACGTCCGTGTAGGTCGTGCAGGTCTTGGCCGGGCAATCGCCGGGGCAGGTCGCCGTCGTTTCGCCGGTCTCGCACTTGCCGTTGCCACAGACGGGCGTCGACGTGGCGCAGTCCGCCGCGCAGTTCGCCGCGGTCTCGCCCGCTTCGCACGTGCCGTTGCCGCAAACCGGGCCGGTCGTGGTGCCGCCGTTGCAGTCCGCGCACGTCGAACCCGTGCACGCCGTGTGCGGAGTCGCCTTGTTGGGCGCGCTGCCTGCGGCGTCGCAGCAGTCGCCGTACTGGTTGCACTGGTTGTCGCAGTAGCAGCCATTCGCGCCGCCGACCTGGTTGCCGCAGTTGGCGTCACACACGTTGCCCGTCGTCGCGGCGCCGCAGTCCGCCGGGCAGTTGGCTTTGGTCTCGCCCGCGTCGCAGGTGCCGTCGCCGCACGTCGGCGTGGTGCCGCCGCCCGCGAAGCACTTGTTGGTCGTGCCGCAGTTGCCGAGGTTGGTGTACTCCGTGACCGCGCCCTGGCCGGCCGTCGCCGCGCACGCGTTGATGCACGCGGTGTCGCTCGCGCTCGTGCACGCGTTCAGGCAGGTGAGCAGGTCCACGCACTTCTGGTCATTGCCGCACGCGCCGTACTCGTTCGCGCACTTCGCCTGGAGGCACGCCGTCGGGTCGGTGCCGGCGGCGGGGCAGTCGGCGGCGCAGTTGGCCGTCGTCTCGCCGGCGTCGCACGTGCCGTTGCCGCACTTGTTGGTCGTGCCGCCGGTGCAGTCCGCCGGGCAGTTGGCCTTGGTCTCGCCCGCGTCGCAGGTGCCGTTGCCGCAGTTGTTGACCGTGCCGCAGTCCGCCGGGCAGCTCGCCGCCGTCTCGCCGGTGTTGCAGAAGCCGTCGCCGCAGGAACCGATGGTGCCGCCGGTGTCCTTGGTGCCGGTGCCCGTGTCGTCGCCGCCGACGATGGCGACGTCCATACCCGTGGTGGCGTCGCTACCCGTGGTGGCGTCCGTGCCGGTCGAGCCGTTGGCCTTGCACTGGGCGATGTGTTTGCTGGCGTTTGTCGGATCCGCAGCTTCCACGCAGCTCTCGTTCAAGCCGCACGGGCCGGAGAGCGCCCACTTGCCGCCGAGGGTCGTCGACGCGTCCGCCGTACACTGCATGCGCACGCCGTTGAAGCAGCCCTGGTTCTGCGATGCCGGATTGCACGGGGTGCCCGCAGCCGCCGCGCTGGTGCCGCTTCCGCCCGCGCCGCCGCCCGTTGTGCTGCACGCAGCCAGGCCGCACGAGGCAACCATCGCGGCCACGCCGACCAAGCGGCCAAGGCCTTCAAACTTCAGTGACAACTTGTTTGCCGTCCACGTACGCGCCATGAGTCTATCCTCCAAAAAGCTTGCCTGAGAGATCGAGTTTGCCGAAGAAACGGCGCTCTGCTTGCAGCGACTTGTCAGACACGCCTGCGCCTGACAACTGTGCCATCGCGGGCGCGAGGGCGAGACCGGCGGCCGTTGTTAGGTGCCGGCACAAGGACGAGCCACCCGAGTCACGCGGACGAACCGTGGGCCCGGGGGCAAAAACCGACGCATTGCATTCGGTCATTTCGTGCCAAAACCGCGGCAGAACCGCAGCATTTGGCATCGTGGACCTTAGTGTTTCCGCCGTCGTCAGGCAAGCAAACTTTCACAAATGCTCACGGTCGGTCCGCACGTCCTGAGAAACGCCCGGCGGTACCGCGCTGGCAGGCCCGGCGTTCTCTGCTAGAATCGGCGTTCTTTGCCGTGCGACGCGGTCGAATTTCCGAAAAAACGAGCAGCACATGCAAGTTCTTGTTACCGGAGGCGCAGGCTTCATCGGCTCCAACACCGTGGATTTGCTGTTGTCCGCTGGCCACCGCGTGCGCGTCCTGGACAACTTCTACTCGGGCAAGCGCGACAACCTCCAGCCCCATGCGCTGCTTGAAGTGCGCGACGGCGACATTCGCGACGCTGCGACCGTGGCGGACGCGATGGCGGACGTCACGCACGTGCTGCATTTGGCGGCGCAGGTGTTCGTCCCGACGTCGATTGAGCAGCCCGTTCTCTCGGGTTCGGTCAACATTGCCGGATTCGTCAACGTGCTGGATTCCGCGCGGCGCCTCGGCAACAAGCGGATTGTCTACGCGTCCAGCGCGGCGGTGTACGGCCTCGCGACGGACTTGCCGGTGACGGAGCAAACCGCGCCGATGGCGCTCTCGCCCTACGCGTTGGAGAAGCTGGTTGACGACCAATACGCCGCGCTTTTTGGCCAACTCTACGGCGTTTCCGCATGCGGGCTGCGCTATTTCAACGTCTACGGACCGCGCCAGGATCCGCGCTCGCCGTATTCCGGCGTGATCAGCAAGTTCTGTTCCGTGGCGGCGACCGGCGGGCCGCTAACCGTCTTTGGCGATGGCCTGCAAACCCGCGATTTCGTCTCGGTGCGGGACGTCGCGCGCGCCAACCTGGCGGCGCTGCAGAGCAACGTTACGGGCGTCGTCAACGTCGCGTCGGGCCGCAGCATTACGCTCCTTGAGCTGATCGGCGTGCTCGGCGAGGTCATCGGTCAGCCGCTCCAGGTGCTCCATGCGCCGGAGCGTTCGGGCGAGGTGCGCCTTTCAGAAGTCGCGCCGCGGCGTCTCCAGCAAGAATTGCACGTGCGGGATCCGCTGCCGCTGCGGGATGGCCTCGCGGCGCTTGTGCGCAGCCTGGGCATGGATGTCGCCAACTGAGGAGTGCCCGTGACGCAGCCGGTCCACATACCGCCCAATCCGCCGCCGGTCCGCCGCTTCCGCGTGATCCAGCGCGATGCGGGGAGTCGGCGTACGCCGATGCTGGGCTTGGCGCGCCGGCCGCTGACGGACGTCTACCACTTTCTGCTGACCATCCCGTGGTCGCAGCTGATGGTATTCGTGATCCTGCTCTACGTTGCGCTCAACACGCTGTTCGCGTGCCTGTACCTGCTGGGCGGCGATTGCATCCAGAACGCCGAGCCCGGCAGCTTTACCGATTGTTTTTTCTTCAGCGTGCAGACCCTCGCGACAATTGGCTACGGCGTGATGGCGCCGCGGACGCTGTGGGCGCATTGGCTCGTGACGATCGAGGCGTTCATCGGCATGTTGACCGTCGCGATGGTCACCGGCCTGATGTTTTCCAAGTTTTCCCGGCCGACTGCGCGCGTTGAATTCAGCAAGTTCGCGATTGTCGCCCCGCGCAACGGCGTGCCGACGCTGATGTTCCGGATGTCCAACCAGCGCGCCAACCAGATCGTCGAGGCGCGCGTGCAAGTCGCCGTCGCGATGTCCGAGCGGACCCTGGAAGGCGAGACCATGCGGCGGTTTTTTGACCTGCAGATGGTGCGACACCAGAACATCATCTTTGCGCTTTCCTGGACCGCGATGCACGTGATCGACGAGACGAGCCCGCTCTTTGGCCACACCGCGGAAACGCTCGCGAATACGGATGTTGAAGTCGTCGTCTCACTCGTCGGCATGGATGAGACGATGTCCCAGACGGTCCACGCCCGCTGGTCGTACGTGCCGGATGAGATTTGCTGGAATCACCGCTTCGTCGACATCATCCGGAGCAACGAGAAGGGCGAGCGATACATCGATCTGCGGCATTTCCACGAGGTGGAGCCGCTGAGCGCGTCGGTGGTTGGCGATGCCTGAGCGCGTGCTGCTGCTGACCGGCTTCGGCGCGTTTCCGGGCGTGGCGGATAACCCGACGGCGCGCGTCGCCCAATCGCTGCATGGTTTGCCGATCGCGGGCTGGCGCGTGCACGGGGCGGTCCTGCCAGTTGCGTGGGAGCGCGCGCGCGCGGAGGTGGCCGGGCTCGTGGCCGCGCATGCGCCCGTGTGCATCGTCCACCTCGGCGTGGCGACGGATGCTACCGTGGTGCGGATTGAGAGTCAGGGCGCGAATCATCTGCAGTTTCGCGTCGCCGACGTGGACGGCGCGCAGCCGCAGGCGGGGGAAGTCGAGCCAGCCGCTCCTGCAACGCTGTCGACGCCCGTGGCGGTCGCGCGCCTCGTGGCGCACCTGCAGCAGCTGGGCGTGGGCGTGGAGCGCTCGGAGAACGCCGGGCGGTACGTCTGCAACGCGACGTATTTCAGCTCGCTGCACGCGTATCCGGACCGCCGCGTGCTGTTTGTGCACCTGCCGCCCGTCAGCGCTGCCTGGCCGTTGGCGCGGCTCACGGACGCGATTGCGCGCATCCTGGAATTCCTGAGCGCATAGCAGCTAGCGCTGTTGCGGCGCGTCGATCGCCTGGCCAGCCGCCGCGACGAAGCGCGTATGGCCGTCATACGTCAGTGGCTCACCGTCAAAAACTGCAAAATCAGCGAGTTGGCCTTCTTTCAACGTGCCAACACCCAGGGTGCCAGCTGCTGGCAAGCCGAGAATCACCGCCGGCTCACGCGTGATCGCCGCCAGCGCAACGTCCGCCGGCAGGCCGTGCGCAACCGCAAAGCCCGCCTCAAAGCGCAGGTTGCGCGCGTTGTGGGTCTCGGCAGTCGCCAACGCCAGCTGCACGCCGGCGGCATGGAGAATCGCCGCGGCTTCAGGTCGCGCCTGCCGCGTATTCCAGCCAAACGGCGCCACCCGCACCGGCCCCAGCAGCACCGGGATTTTCTGCGCCGCCAACTCCGCCGCGAGCAGGTGCGCCTCCGCGCCGCCGGCAATCACCAGCCTGAAGCCCAGTTCCTTTTGCAGCCGCATCGCCGCCGCAATCTCATCGGAACGGTGCGCGTGCACCACCAGCGGGAGTTTCTTGCGCCACACGAGGTCCGCCAGCACGGCGATGCCCGGGTCGTCGCGCAGGCGCTGAATCGTCTCCTTTTCTGCGGCCTCTTTGGGCTTCTTCCGGTCGGCGTCTGCCAGCCGCTGGGCGTTCTGCAGCAGCGTGCGCAGCACGGCGATTTGCCCCGACCGCGCGCCGACCAGCGGCATGTCCTGACGCGCCTCCTCGCCCAGATTCACGTGGATCGCCACCGGGGTCTGTACCAGCGCGGCATCTACAGTCAGCCCGGACGTGCGGAACGCCGCGCTCTGGCCGCTGATGAGCGCGCCACCCAGCGGCCGTGCGAGCACGGTCGTCACGCCGCCCAGTCGCGCCGCGTCCATCGCCCTTGACGCCATCGCGATGCCGTCGACCGCCCGCACGTGCGCGAGGTTGCTGTCCTTGGCGGCGATGCCATCGTGCGATCCGTCTTCAGCGTCCACCTCGACCTGGCCAATTCGGCCCAGCGTCTCGATGAATCCCGGCGTCACGATGCCGTCCTTGCTGTAGTCGTACCGGCGGATTTTGTCGGGCAGGGTGCACATCTTGCCGGCACCCGCGCGCTGACTGCCGAGACACGTGATTTTGCCATCCTCCACGACGATCCGACCCTCGTCGATGCGCGGGGCGCCCGGCACGAGCGTGCGAATCTGCTTGGCGTCGACCGCGAACGTGTCGGCCCAAGCCGGCAACGCGAGGGCCTGAAGGGCGCAAACCAAACCGACAAACTGCTTCACGTTCACCATCCACGGACAAGGCTTGAGCATGACGCGCAGCGAGGGGCGTTGGCAAGCGAGCGGCTACTTGCGGTGTTCCGCCGCCCGCGCGTGTGCTTCAAGACCTTCCAGCCGCGCAAGGTGTGCCGCGGTCGCCGCCAGACTGCGCGCCGCACCCGGATCAGCGCGTTGGGTCGACAGCACTTTCAGAAAAGTCAGCGCCGACAAACCGCCCGTGTAGCGCCCCGCCCGCCCGGTTGGCAGCACGTGGCTCGGCCCGGTGCAGTAATCGCCCAGCACTTCCGCGGCGTCGTGGCCGATGAACAGCCCGCCGTAGCTTGTGCAGAGCGCGGCCAGCGCCCCGGCGTCGTGCGTGACGATTTCCAGGTGCTCCGGCGCCCGCGCATTGGCAAGCGCGACCATCGCCGCGCGATCCGCGACAACGACGATCCGGCCATGGCGCGCCATGGATTGCGCGGCGATCTCGCGCGTTGGCAGCCCGTCCAGTTGCCGTTCAACTTCAAGGCGCAACTGTTCCGCGAAGATCGCGTCGTCGGTCACCGCGATCGCCTCGGCATCCGGGTCATGCTCCGCCTGCGCCAGCAAATCCGCCGCCACCGTCGCGACATCCGCGCTTGCGTCGCACAGCACCATCACTTCAGACGGTCCCGCGAGCGCGTCGATGCCCACAACGCCATACACTTGCCGCTTGGCTTCCGTGACCCACGCGTTGCCTGGACCCACGATGAGGTCCACCGCGGCGATCGACTCCGTGCCATACGCCGCCGCTGCGATGCCCTGCGCGCCACCAACCGGATGCACGGCCGTCGCACCCGCCAGATACGCGGCGGCGAGGATATGCCGGTCCGGCCACGCGTCCGCGCGCGGCGGCGTCAACACCACAACGTGCGACACGCCCGCCGCCAGCGCTGGAATGACCGTCATCAGCACCGTCGACGGGAGCGGATACCGCCCACCGGGCACGTAGCAGGCCACGCGATCCACCGGGACGACGCGCTGGCCGGCAAAAACGCCCGGCTCGATCTCGATTTCCATGCCTTGCAGGCTCAGGCGCTGCGCTTCGGCGAACGTCCTGATGTTGCGCGCCGCGTGCTCCAGCGCATCGCGATCGACTTGCGGCAGGCCGTGCCAAGCTTCCGCCAGCACCTCGTGGGGCACCGTCCAGGCCGGCGGCACGCCGCGGTCAAGCTGCTCGCTCCAGTCGCGCAACGCCGAGTCGCCGCGGTCGCGGACGTCCTCAACGATGGCCTGGACCCGCGCGGGCGATGCACTGCTCTGCGCGCCCCGCACGATGGGAAGATGTTCAACGATTTTCATGGTCCACCGTCAAGGGGCGGTAGTCGACGCCGCGCCCGCGAGATTCATACCGCCCGGATAACTATAGGCCGTGGCGTTGCCGTAGCCATACACCTGCAGGCCAAAGTTGCTGGTCGACGTGAAATTGTGCGCGCCAGTCTTGAACACCACGTAGGCGTAGTCCCACGTGCCATCCCCAAAAGACTGGAATTCCGTGTCGGGAATCGGCGTGCCGTCCAACTGGATTGCCAGGCCCTTGGGGCGCACGACCGTCGCGTAGTTGTCCGTGTAGCCAAGCGCCGTGAGGATGCCGTAGTCCGTGCGGTAGTGCTTGGGCGACGGGACAATCTGCATCGACGGATCGCCCGTGAACGTGTTGGTCACGCCGCGGCTGACGATGATTTGCGTCGCCTGGATCTTGCCGGTCGCGGTGAGGTTGAAGCTCTGCGGCGTCTCCACTTCAATCGAATCGCCCGGCTTGGCGAGCACATGGCCATCGAGCGACGCGCTCTTCGCGACGCCGTTGATCTTCACGCCCTTGACCGCCAGGTTCGGCGGATTCGTCGTCAGCGTCACGTTGTAGTCGCCGGCAATGAAGATCCAGTGATCCGGTTCACTGCCGCGCGGCTTGGTCTTCACGCAGTTGACGGCGTTGCCCCACTGTTCCAGCGGCATGAACTGCTCTTCAATGTGCTCCGCGCAGCAGCTGTCGTCCGTCGTGCCGTCAAAGGACTCCACGTCCTCCTGATGGCCGCCAAAAACTGAAATCGGCTTGTCCGCTTCAATGAACGTCCCGGTCAGGTCATTCCCACCGGACATGAGCGCCGCCTCAGCCGCCTGCAGGTTCAGCACGTCGTACTGCTGGAGCTGGATCTGCGTCGGCGCGCCCTTTGGCATCTTTGGCACGGGGGAACTCCCGCCCTTGGTCAGACTCAGGTTGCAAGACGGCGTCACCGTCACCGTCGTCGTTCCCGGCCACGCCGCCACAACCGTCACGTAGCCCGATTGCGCCGGCAGTCCGCCCATCATGGAGATGCCCGAGGGCCGCGACACCGGATAGTATTTCTTGCCCAGCACGTTCTGCGGCAGCAGCAGCGAGCCGTCATTGGACGCCGCGCCTTCCGCGTTGAACGGGTTGAACTGCCACGCGATGATCGGCTGGTCGCTCTTCAAGTGAATGCCCTTGGGCAGCTTGGACGTGCCGGACGCGTTCATCACCGGCATCTTGAATTCCTTGGTCTGGCCCGCCTTGACCGTCGCGTCGGCGATCATGAGGTCATACGGCTTGGTCGCGGGCGTCTCGCAGGCCTTCTTGCCCGGGCACAAGCCAGCGGGATTGCACGGCGTGCCGTCCGCGCAGGTCACGTCAACGGTGAACGTCAGGCTGGCGTCGATGATGCCGGGATTGGAGACGACGATGCTGTGCGGGATCATCTCCGGCGTCGCGCCGCCGGTGAGCGAGAACGGATCGGGGTAGTTGTCGAGATCGACGGACCAGTACTCGCAGCCGACGTTGGACGAGATCTTGAGGTTGGTCTCGCACAAGCTCAGGCACTTGCCGCCAAAGCACTGCGCGCCGGTTTTGCAGTCGACCGCATCGCCCCACGCTTGGCCGTCCGGATTGCAGACGTGGTAGTTCTGTTTGCCCGTGCATTCAGGCGAGTAGGGCGTGCAGATGACCTTCTGGCATTTGCCGTCGGCGCAGAGCTGACCGTCCGGGCAGGGCGTCTTGAACACCGATTTGCCGTTGGCGGAGCAATGCACTTCCAGCGAAAAGCCGTCGCAGCCGATGAGCTGGTTGGCCGTGCAGTCCGCGGGAACGAGGCAGTTGCCGTCTTCGCAAATCGCCGTGTCCGCGCAGGTTTCCTTGATCTGCCAGGCTTCGTTGACGCAGATTTTCGACGTCTTGTCGTTGAAGCACGCGATCGCCCCGGTCGTGCACTTGAACGTCGAGTCGATGTCCTTGCCGCCGGTGTCGCCCAAGCTGTCGCCGGGGTCGCTGGCGTCGCCGTCGGTCGCGGTGCTGCCGTCAGGCAGGCCGATCTTGGCGTCCGCGAGCGAGCCCGTGCCAGGTGTGGACGGCGAACTGCAGGCCGCGGCGCTGAACAAGCCGGCGCAAACGAGGAACACCAAAGACGTCTTCATGCTGCTTTCCCAGTGCGTCATCGCGGACGCACGCTCTGCATTGTCGGACTCGCCCAGCCGTCGCGCAAGCGCGCCTCACGGGGTTTCACGAACGGCGACGGCCATGCCGCCCACGCAGCTCTTTTTCCACTTGCGCGAGCGTCAGCCCGTGTGCGGCCAGCTTGGTCATGGCAAAGAAGATCACGTCCGCCGCTTCCCAGACAACGTCGCGATCCGTCTTGGCTTCCGTCAATTCCTGCGCCTCTTCCATGATTTTGGCGTTCAGCAGCTCCGGACTGGAGAACAGCTTGGCCGTGTAGGAAGCTGGATCGGCGGTCGTGCGACGTTCCTGCAAAATCTGCTCGAGGTGTGCCAGATTGAACGTCGCGTCGCCAAAACACGCGTGCTGCGGCAGGTGACACGCGCGCCCGGTCTGTTCCACGCGGTAGAGCAGGCAGTCGCGATCGCAATCCCAGCGCACTTCCAGCACCTTCTGCGTGTGCCCAGACGTGTCGCCTTTGAGCCACAGCTGCTGGCGGCTGCGCGACCAGAACGTGCCTTGACCCGTGCGCAGCGTTTGCAGAACGGCTGCTTCGTTGGCGTAGGCGAACATCAGGACCTGGCCCGTCGTTTCCTGCACCACCACCGGGATCAGCCCGTCGACCTTCTTCCAGTCCAGCAGGCTGCAGTACGTGTCCGCCAAGTCCAGGCGGCCGGTGTAGATCGCCATGCCCAGTTGGCACGACGCGCCCATTTTGTCCAACGCCTGCACTTCGGCCTGAGTCGTGATGCCGCCTGCCGCAACCACATGATTTCGCGTCGCTTCCACGACTGCCTGAACGGCTTCCAGATCCGTGCCGCCCATCATGCCTTCGCGGTCGACGATCGTGTACAGGAACTCGCTGCAGTAGGACTCAAGCGCGCGCACGCGGGACAGCGGCGTCTCGTCGGTCGCGTGCGTCCAGCCCTTCGTCACGACCTGGCCCTTCCTGGCGTCCAGCGCAACGATGATCTGCTCGGGCATGTAGCGCTGCAGGAACTCCGGCGTCGCAGCCGTGCCGAGGATGAGCTTCTTGGCCCCCGCGCGCAGCAGGCGATCCGCCCGCGCATGATCGCGAATGCCGCCACCCACGCGCGTCTCGACCTTCGCGGTGATGAGCTCGATGACCGCGGCGTTGTCCCCGCGCCCCAGCGCCGCATCCAGGTCGATCACCGCCACTTCACCGTAGCGGGCAAAATCCTGCGCGAGGCCAACGGGATCGTCGACAGTCACGACGCAATCGTCGGGATTGCCGCGGCGCAACTGCACGGCTTTGCCGCCCAACAGGTCAATACTCGGGATGATCATCTCAGAACCATGACGCCGCACCTCGCGGGGCGTGTACGATACCTGTGCGCGACGCGGCTTGAAAGCGTCCGGAGGCAGGCGATGCGAACTTTGGGGCTGCGCCACGTGGCGCTGAACGTGCCGGACCCGCAGCGGACGGCGGACTTTTACGTGCGGGTCATGGGGATGACGGTGGAGTGGCAGCCGGACGCGGACAACATTTATGTAACGACCGAAGGCTTTGACAACTTGGCGATTCATAAAGAGAAAGAGCCGTCAAATGGCGCGCAGCGGCTCGACCACATCGGCTTCGCGGTGCCAGAAGCGGCGGATGTCGACGCGTGGTTTGTCCACCTGAACGCCAACGATGTGCCGATCGTGGCGCCGCCCAAGACGCATCGCGACGGCGCGCGCAGCTTGTATTGCCGCGATCCGGATGGCGTGGTTGTGCAGATCATCCACCACCCGCCGATTGCGGCACGGGCGCTCGGTTTGCCGGCTACAGGAAGCCGCTGATCGCTTTCCCGGCGGCGACGTGCGCTACGGCGCGACGCAGCTGGTCTTGTTGTCCGTCAGGCAGGTGTTCAGCGCGGAGAAGAGCGACTGCGCGTTGGTCGAACTGGCGTTCACGCAGTCGTTTTGCGCGGTCGCGTCGGCAGCGGTCAGAATGCAACCGTAGAGGCTGATGCAGTCGCTGTCCTGCAGACAGTTGTTGTAAGGCGTTGCGCAGTAGTTCTCCAAGCCGCACGAAGATTGGCACTGCGCTTGCGAGATGTTCTGGTTCGCCGACGTGCCGCAGTCCACGCAAAGGCCGATGACGCACTCAATGTACGCCTCGTCCAGCGCGACGCCGCTCGCGCCCGCCTGGGTTTGGCAGACGCGGTAGCAGTAGTTTTGCTGCGTTTCCCCGGAATTCTTGGGAATCGGCGTGCCGCTTTGGGACGGCATCACGATGGGCGATTTGCCGCAATCGGACATGCAGCCTTGAAGCGTGTTGCAGTTCGGGTCGTTCTGGCACGCTTGACCTGGGGCGGCGCAACTGGTCTGCACGCAGCTCTGCAAGCAGGCCGTGTCGTTCAGGGCGCACGAGCCCCACGTCGCGGCTGCGGGCCCCGTGTCCAGCTTGATGTCCTTGCCGGTGTCCTTGCCGATGTCCTTCGCGGGCACGTCTTGCGGCTGGAATGTGTCTTCGACCACGGGGACGTCGTCGGGCGTCGCCGAGTCCTTGCCGTTCTGGATGTCCGTGGGCTGGGTGATTGCGTCAAAGACGAAGCCCGTGTCGTCACCCGAGCTCGCGTCCGTGCCGGCCAACCCGGCGATGCACGTCGCGACGCCGCCTTTCACTGCGCACGTGTCCCCGACGTTGCAGTCCTTGACCGACTTCCAGACGCCGCTTGTGCAGTGGACAACGGCATTGTGGCCGACGGCGGCGCCGCACTGGTCCGTGACGAGCGCCGCGGCGCACGTGGCACCGACGACGTAGGAAGCGCCGCCGCCACCGCCGCCGGACGTGGCGGAGCAGGCGGAGAGAAGTACGCCGACGAGGACGACGAGGGAACGGTGCATGATGAGGTCCTTTGCAGAATGGAAAGGCAGTTGGCCGACCGCAGTGGGGCGGAGTCTGACCCTCAGCGCAGGGTCCGTCAAGCGATACAATCGACGTGATTTCAGCCGACTTGCCGCTTTTTCTGGCGCCTGCGAACCTGCCTTGCGATTGTCCTCACGTGCGAACAGTCTTATCGCCCAGACACACCTTGTTCACGCCTTCGCCCGACCTACTCTGCTTTTCTGCCCAATGGAGAAGACCATGACCGCGCACATTCGCCCCGTTGACCACATCATCACCGCGCACCGCCAATCAGAGGGCGGCGGTTTCATCGTGCGGCGTCCGCTGCCGGTAGCCGGGCTGGAGATGGTGGATCCGTTTCTGCTCATCGATGAACTGGGGCCGATTGACTACGCGCCGGGGCAGGCGGTCGGCGCGCCGGATCACCCGCATCGCGGCTTTGAGACGGTGTCCTACATCCTCAAGGGCGAGACGGAGCACGCCGATTCGGCGGGGCATCGCGGTTCGCTGGGCGCCGGCGACGTGCAGTGGATGACGGCGGGCGCGGGGATTGTCCATGCGGAGATGCCGTCGCGGCGGATGCAGGAGGTGGGTGGACGGATGCACGGCTTCCAGGTTTGGGTGAACCTGCCGGCGCGGCTGAAGATGACCGCGCCGCGGTATCAGGACGTTCCGGCGGCGCAGATCCCGCAAGCCACGACGCCCGACGGCAAGGCGCACGTGCGCGTGGTCGCGGGTGAGGCGCTCGGCGTGCGCGCGGTGATCGCGACGCACACGCCAATCATCTGTCAGGACTGGGCGTTGCAGCCGGATGGCGAGGCGATCATTGCAGTTCCGGCGAACCACAACGCAGTCGTGTACGTGTTTGAGGGGAGCCTGCAGGTGGGCGAGCCGGGCCAGGTCGTGCGCGAGGGCCAGATGGCGATCCTGGGCGCGGGCGATACGGTGCGACTGCGCGGCGGGCCAGATGAGAACGGGCGCGCGCTGCTGCTGGCAGGACAGCCGCACAACGAGCCGATGACGCGGTACGGGCCATTCGTGATGAACACGCAGCAGGAGATCGTGCAGGCGTTTCGCGACTACCAGACCGGCCGGATGGGCGCGATTGCGCCAAAACGGGACTAAACATGCTGAGCTAATCTGGATACCAAACTGGATCGGGGCAGACCTGTTGCATTTCGGACTGAGACCGCGAGCGTGCACCTCCGGTGGCGCGCCGCGGTGCCGGAGGCTGTGACGTTGGAATTCGGTCAGCGTGTATAGCTGGCTGACGTCTGCGCTGAGACTTGGACGCGCCGGACGGGAATCCCACGCGCTGCCATGGCTTCTTTTACTTGGCTAATCGTGAACTTGCAGAAGTGGAACACACTTGCGGCGAGGACCGCGTCGACTTCGCCCTCGAGGACCGCATCGGCAAAATCGCTGATCTTGCCGGCGCCGCCCGATGCGATGAGGGGAATACGGACGCTGCGGGCGATGGTGCGGTTCAGTTCATTGCCGAAGCCGCGCTCGGTGCCGTCGGCGTCCATGTCGTTGATGAGGAGTTCGCCGGCCCCGAGGGATGCGACGAGCTTGGCGAACTCCAACGCGTCGATGCCTGTGGGCGTGCGGCCGCCGTGACTCGTCAGTTCGTACCGGTTGTTGATGCGGCGGACGTCGAGGGAGACGACGATGCATTGGTTGCCGAACTCGTTGGCCGCCTGCGCAACGAGCTGGGGATCCTTCGTCGCCGCAGTGCCGATGGAGACTTTGTCCGCGCCGGCGAGCAGGACCTGGCGCATGTCCGCGAGCGTGCGCATGCCGCCGCCGACGGTGAACGGGATGAAGAGTTCGCGCGACACGCGGTTGACGAGGTCCAGCAGCGTCGCGCGGCCCTGGTCGGACGCGCGGATATCGAGGAAGGTGAGCTCGTCGGCGCCTTCGCGGTCGTAGCGGGCGGCCAATTCGACGGGATCGCCGGCATCGCGCAAGCCCAGGAAGTTGACGCCCTTGACCACGCGGCCGTTTTCGATATCCAAGCAAGGAATGACGCGGCGGGTCAGCATGCGGCCTCCGTCGCGGCTTTGAGCAAGTCGAGGCCAACTTGGCCGGATTTCTCTGGGTGGAATTGCGCGGCGAAGATGTTGCCGTGCTGGACGGCGGCGGTGAAAGGAGCGCCGTAGTCCGCGGTGGCGACGACGTCATGCGAATTGGCGGCGACGGCGTGATAGGTGTGCACGAAGTAGAAGAACTGCCCGTCGGGGACGGCGTCGATGGCAGATCCGGTGCGTGTACGGTCGACCTGATTCCAGCCAATCTGCGGGACCTTGAGCGGTGCCGTGAACGCGACGCAGCGACCGCGAAGTACGCCAAGGCCCGGCACGCCGGGCGCTTCGTCGCTGCCTTCGAACAGCAATTGCAGGCCCAGGCAAATCCCGACGAAGGGCTTGCCGCTGGCGATGATCTCGCGCAGCACGTCGTCCAGACCGGTAGAAGTCAACCGCGCCATGGCTTGGCCAAAGTGGCCCTGACCGGGAAAGACCACGCAGTCGGCGTGTCGCAGCACTTCCGGGTCGGCGCTGAGGACGCTCTCGCGACCGATGTGCGCGAGGGCTTTCTGCACGCTGGCGACGTTTCCGGCGCCGTAGTCGACAATCGCAATCATCCCGAATCCGCGGCCACGCTGCGGCCGACGCGTGCGGTTGTGACGTCGCCGCGCGGGCGTGTCAAGCGACTGCTCTCGGAGAAGCGCGTCACGTGGCGTCGAGTCTTGGCTGATTGTGTTTTGATTACACGCGCATGCAATAGCCTTAGGTCGTTGCAAGTGTCGCGGTAGACTGCGGATCGCAGTCAGGTGATCAGCCGATTTCCTCCAGTTCGCGGTTGCGCGTCTCCGGCAGGAACCCCAGAACCAAGCCGACGCAGACCAGCGGAGCGAGGCCGAGGAGCGCGACCGCGGGGCCCAGGCCACTACCGGCGGGCCCATGTGGGTCGGCGAATCGCTCTGCGAGGACGCCCACGAGCGTGGGCGCAAGCACCATGCCAACCCGCCCGACCGTGTTGTTGCTCCATGCAGCGGCGGATGCGCGCAGTCGCGTGGGAAAAAGTTCAGCTGTCAGGGTTGCGCACAAGGCGAGATAGCCCGTGGCGAAGAAAATGAGCACGACGAGCGCGATGCCCATCGCCCACACCGACGGTGGTCCCATGAACGCCGCGGCGGTGGCAAGCGCGCCGAGGCCAAAGAACAGCGCGGCCGTCGGACGCCGGCCCCAAGCGTCCATGAGCTTGCCGGCCGTTACGAAACCGGAGAGGCCAAGCGTGTAGGCGACCGCGATGACGAGGCTGATTTGGCCGGGTGTCAGCCCGCGGTCGGTGAGCGCGAACGTGGTCCAGAATGTCAGAATCGGCGTGTAGCCGAGGTACATGAAGAACCACAGCAAGGCCACGACGATGAGGGGCTTGCGATGTGGTGGCGCGAGAACGTCCATCCAGCCGGGCGAGTCGACCGCCGCAGCGCGCACGGCCGCGTAGCGCCGGGTCTCGGTCATCTGCGTCCGGATCACGAACACCAGGATGAGCGGCGCCAGACCGATGAGATACATCGCGCGCCAGCCGAGCGCGGCCCGCGTGACGAGCGGAAACAGCGCGCTGCCCACGATTCCGCCGACGCCGGCTGCGCCCTGAACGATCGAGATGCCGAAGCCTCGCTTGGTTGCGGGGAGCTCCTCGGCGAGGATGACGGTCGAAATTCCCCATTCCGCAACGAGGAAGACGCGCGCGATGAACTGGAGGGCGACGAAGCCGGCGACGTCTGTGGTTACGGCGGTCAAGCCTGTGGCGAGCGTGTAGCCGACGACGGTCCACAAGAGCATGGCGCGTCGGCCAATCGAGTCGCCGAGTCGGACCACGAAGAACGCGGCGATGGTGCCGATGGCGATTGCCGAGGCCGCGTAGCCGGTTTGCCGCAGCGTGAGACCGAAGTCTCTGCGCAGGTAGGGCAGCACCAGATTGAGGAGGACGAAATCGTAGCCCTCAAAGAACGTTGCGGTCGACAGCAGCGCGATGAGCACGATGTGCGAACGTTCCAGACGCTCCGGCGCTTCCGACATCGATCCCCCGGGCCCGATGCTGCGGGAATTTCTGGCGTATGTCCATGTCGTTGAACGACACACTCTGACCGAAGTGCGAGATCATCGGCACCCGATCCGCGGCGTGCAGCCGGAGGTGGTCGCGCGCGGTCCAAGGCCGAAATGCAGCAGGTCTGATAGGCGAACCCTGGCGTCACCCAGAAGTCTGCATGTCTAGAGGCAAAGGCACATTGTGGCAAAGTGGCTCGCGGCACCTGCGACGACGCAGCAGTGCCAAATTTCGTGGAAGCCGAACCGTCCGGGGATCGGATTGGGGCGCTCGAGACCGAAGATCAGGCCGCCGATGGTGAAGAACAGGCCGCCAACGAGCAGGTAGACAAGGCCCTGGACGGGAAGGGCAGTGTACATTGGCTCGACGAGCAGCACGGCAAGCCAGCCCATGCCGATGGTCATGGCGAGCGTCGCCCATTTCGGCAGTTCGGGGTAAAGCGCCTTCGATGCGATTCCGGCGAAGGCGAGCGTCCAGACCAGGGCGAGTACGCGAGTGCCCAAGGCGCTCTTGACGAGGAGCAGGCAAAACGGCGTGTAGGTTCCGGCGATCATCAAGAAGATCGCGAAGTAGTCGAGTTGGCGCAGGATGTGGTTCGTGCGCGGTGAGCCGTCGACGCCGTGGTGCAGGGCGCTGGTGACGAAAACGCTCAGGACGCCGAAACCGTAGATGCTGAAGCTGACGAGCCGCAACGGGCTGTCCATCGAACGCCAGAGGAGGAAGCTGGTGCCGACGAGGGTCAGGATCGCGCCGAGGGTGGAGATGCGCGTATTGTAGATTTCATCGGTAACATGGACGCTACCATCCTTGCTCAGACCGGGGTTCATGGACATCGGTGGACGCTCCGGGACTACGAAGGACGGGGATGCCCCCGGAACCACGTCGCGGACGGCAGAAGCCTTGAGTCTACGCAGGTTTTCCGGCGCAGAACAGTCAACGTTTGTGAACGACGGCACGGCGGCCGCCGGTGATCGGCGGTCGCGGCCCCCACGTGATTCCGCGGCCGTGAAGGCACGGGATGGAATCACGGAATCGGCCGAAGCGTGGACAAGCCGCCGGGCGGCACGTTGCGCGCTCTCCGAAACCTTGGGGCCACCGGGGCGCTGAGGATGCTGCCGCGCGCGGTGTGGCCGGGCTCGCGGATTGAACGGCATTGTCCCGACCAAGGTGTCGGCTGGAAGGTTGAGCGCGCCGAACCGGACTGAGCCCGCACGTCGGCGGATCTTTTGAAGCCAGTAGTCGTTTTCAAAACGGTATGTTGCGACGATCTTGGCGTAGGCGGTTTCGTACGCTGCAACCTCCGCGGGGTCCACGGCGAGAATTCTGGGACGGCGCACGTGCACCGTCGGCGCATCCGGAAGCTTGGGCGTGACGGGGCTCAGGCGGTAGGCGCTTGTTGGGCTCGCAATTGTTATTTTCGATTTGTTATCAACGTGATGACACCGCCTTCGGTCGGTGGCAGGGAGTCCGGCCAGTTCGTCAGCCAAACGTCGGTACCGCACTCTCAGCGCATCATCTGGCAGGCTCGCCCAGCAGTCCGGCGGAGTCATCTGGACGTTCAGTCGTTCAACATACCCATCCATAACATCCGGCCCCGCCTTCCGCCTACGGTCACGGCACCTGCGAGTGCCGTCGAAGACAGTGCCAACCAGCGGCGCTCCATTGAGCATCCAATCAACCGACGACGCTCCGGGGAACCGCCCGGGATGTGACACCAAGCCCTCCGCAACCGCTTGCCCCATGATGTATTTCAACCGCTTGCACACCGACCGCTCGTCAGTGGCCACGGGATTCCAGGTCATGTAGCCCCACAACTTTCCGTCGGTTCGGCACACGCGGTGGTAGGCCGCTGCGAGTCCGGCATGGAAATGCGCAAGGAAGCGCGAGAATTTGCCGGCCGACGGTATCTGGAACAGGCCGTTGTAGTGGTTGTTCGTGAAGTGGAAGGCGAGCACTTTGACGCCATATCGACGCTGCGACTTGGCGAGGGCACCGAGGAACGCGTCACGGAGCTCAGCGTTGTTTGGGTCGAAGCAGCAGACGCCGCCGTTGACGCGCTGCGAGACCTCGTGGAGCAGCGTCGGCGTGAAGTGACGGATGGCGGGCACGGTACCTCCAGCCGCGGCGTCCGGACCGCGGTCTGAAGGTGTTCGGGAATTGTCGGTTTCTGCCGCGGCGAGGACCGTCGAATGTTGACCGCGTTCGCTCGAAACCGAGTTAAAGTCCTTTTATATCCATGAGTAGACAAAGCCTTAGGTCGTGTCGCTGACTCATCGATCCGGCTGAAGCTGCCGCTCCACATGGATGTCAATCACCACATCAGGCTTCTCGACGTCCACCAGTTCCGGGTCAAACGGCGGCCCAAATTCCACCGCCAGGAAGTGACTCGCACTCTCCGCGAGGTACGGAATCAGGCCGTTGCCAAACGAATCGCCGAACATCAGCACGCGCGGGCCGTCGCTTCCCGGGCAATCAAAAGCCTCGAGTTTCGTCCCCTTCGGTCGCGTCACACTGGGCGAGACGCGATGGCAACGTGAACCGATGACCTGCGCCAACGTCTGCGGCCCGGCATACCGCTGCTCCAGATCCAACTGCCTGGCCAGATCGCCACCTGGCCGCGGAATCTCGCCGAACCGCACGTGTTGCAGCGCCAAGACCGGCATTTTCGGGAACCATTTCAGCAACTCCACGGCGATCTGCCGATAGCCAAAATACGCGCCAATCGCATTCCAGTGCGTGTCCGTCTTGTGGTAAGCCACGCCCTGCGCGCGCGCTGTGGCTTCAGCCTGGCGAAGATCGACGAATGACAGCCCAGCCTTGTGCAGCGTCGCCCCCAGCTGATCCATCCGGCACGGTCCGCCGGATTTCCGAATCCACAGCGGCAGGTATTCTGGATAGACGTTTTCCTTGTTCGGTGCCCAGACGTTCAAGTACTTGATCCCGCGTTTGGCAAGGGTTTCCGTCCGCTCGCGCGTCGAGGCCATCTCGTGCTGCAGTCCGCCGGCGTCGTAGGGAAAAATACAGCGGTAGGCATCGATGGACTTGTTGGTGCCCAGAAAGAGCCAGCCGTCCTTTCCGAGCACGACGTCCGCGCGCGGCGAAATCCCCAGCACGTCCAGCATCAACTGCGAGTGCCATTGAATCAGCGCGCTCCGGAACCCGAAGTTGTCGCGCACCCACGTTTCATACTGCGCCGGCCATTTCTGCAGCGCCGTCACATTCGCGGTCAGCGGCGGCCAATCGGCCAGCTTGCGGTTCTCTTGCGGCGGCGTCGTCGTGTCCAAGTGCCAATGCATGTCGGCCGCCGGCGCCAGCAGCCCGACGAGGCTCACGGCCAGCAGCACGTACTGCGCCCAACGCGGCAGCCACGCGTGCGCGGGTTCCGTCGTCGGTTCTGCCGGCTGTTTCTGACGCACGCGGGCCATGGGCTAGAACCGAAAGTAGATGAAAGGGTTGTGGGTCGACGCCGCCAACATGACGGAGCAGGCGAGCAGCATCGCCATCATTGCCGCAATCGCGAGCAGCGCGCTCGCGTGGCGGACAATCAGGCCAAAGTCTCCCGTCTTGCCGAACGCCTCGATCCGCGCTCCGAGCCACGGCAAGAGCGGCGCTGCACCGAGAACCGCAAGCACCAGCGCGACAGCGACGTCCAGCGTGAGGAACTGCAGAATCGGCCATATTTCCGGCGGACCGCCGAGCCCGGCCATCGCCTTGAGGAACGGCCAGGTCTGAGTCAGCGTCGGCGCGCGGAACGGCACCCAGCCGATGATCACGACAAGCAGCGCGTACGCATGGCGGAGCGGCCGTGGGAGCGCGTCCATCCAGCGGCCCCAGCGCGTGCGCTCGAGCGCGAGGAAGGTGCCGTGGTAGAGGCCCCAAGCAATGAACGCCCAGCTTGCGCCATGCCACAGGCCGCAGAGGAAGAACACGGTGACGAGGTTGAACGCGTTGCGCCAATCGCCGCGGCGATTGCCGCCGAGCGGGATGTACAAGTAATCGCGGAACCAGTTGGAGAGCGAGATATGCCAGCGGCGCCAGAACTCGCGAATGCTCTGCGAAGCGTAGGGCCAGCGGAAATTCTCAGGGAAGCGGAAGCCGAGCATATGCCCGAGGCCGATGGCCATGTCCGAATATCCGCTGAAATCAAAGTAAATTTGTCCGGTGTAGCAGAGGATGCCGAGCCACGAAGTCCCCAGCCCCAGCTGCTCCGGCGGCAACGCGAAGATGCGATCGGTCGGTACTGCCAACGTGTTGGCAATCAAGACCTTTTTGCCCATGCCCACCAGGAAACGCTGCATCCCATACGCTGCGCCCGCCACTGACATCTTGCGGCCGAGGAACTGCCACGCGACCTCGTGGTAGCGCAGGATCGGCCCCGCGACGAGCTGCGGGAAAAGCGTGACGTAAAGCGCCAAGTCCGCGAGATTCTTCTGTGGTTCAGCATCCCCGCGGTAGACGTCGATCACGTAGGACATCGCGTGGAAGGTGAAGAACGAAATGCCAAGCGGCATCACCCAATCGGGCACGGGCAGCGCGGGCAAGCCGAGCGCGTGTCCGAGCGCGTTGGCCGTCGTCGCTGCGAATGCGGCGTACTTGAAGGCCGCCAGGACCGCCAGATCGACCGTCACCGCTACCGCAAGCGCGCGCTTGGCCGCCGGCGTGCCGCGCAACTTGCCGATCCACAGGCCAAAGCCGTAGTTGCTCGCGATGGTCGCCAGCATCACCCAGACCAGCTGCGGTTCGCCCCACGCGTAGAAAAGCAGACTGACCAGCAACAGCCAGAAATTGCGCAGCTTTTGCGGCAACAGCAGATGGCCGCCAACCGCGATCGGCAGGAAGATGAACAGGAACAGGGTCGAGGAAAAAACCATGCTGTTCCCGAGCCGTTCCGGCTATTTCGCCAGCTTGGTGCGGAGGCCGTACTTGGTGATGGCGTAGAGGGCGCGGAAGCCGTCCTTGACGCCGATCTTCTTGCCTTCCGCATACGTGCGGCCGTCGTACGAGATCGGCACTTCGTAGATGCGCAGGTTGGGCATCGCCGCGAGCTTGGCCGTCATTTCCGGCTCAATGCCAAAGCGGTTCTCCTCCAACTTGATCGACTGGATGACCTCGCGTCGGAACACCTTGTAGCAAGTCTCCATGTCCGTGAGGTTCAAGTCGGTGACCATGTTCGAGAAAGTCGTCAGGACGCGGTTGCCGACCGAGTGCCAGAAGTAGAGCACCCGATGCGTCGAACCGGCAAAGCGCGAGCCAAACACAACGTCGGCCTTGCCTTCCAGGATCGGCTGCAGCAGATGCGCGTACTCTCCCGGGTCGTATTCCAAGTCGGCGTCCTGCACCAGCACAACATCGCCCGTCGCCTCGGCAAAACCACGCCGGAGCGCCGCGCCCTTGCCCTGGTTCACGTCCTGCAACAGCACGCGAACCTGCGGAAAATCTGCCGCCAGTTCAGCGAGAATGTCGCGCGTCCCGTCCTTGGAGCAGTCGTCGACGATGATGAGCTCGATGTCGAACGGCTGTTTGAGCACCAGAGCGACAATGGCGCGAATGGTCTTTTTCTCATTGTAACACGGCATAACAACTGAAAGTTTCACGAATCACCTCTGGCCGACTGGCAATCGGCGCGCGCAGTGTAGCGGGGAATGGGGCGTGGGCAAAGGGGTCACTCGCCGACGCGCTTGCGGAGCATGGGCAGCAGCAACTCGAGCGCACCGTGCAACGCGTCGAGATCACCGTCATTTTGCACGACGACGTCGGCCATCGCGGCCGTTGCCACGAGCTGTTGCGCGGAGGGATCGCCCGACGCGAGTTCAGCCGCTTCCTGACGGCGAAACTCCGCAAAGCTCTGGGCATCGCCGGCGCGGCTCCGCAACGCCAAGCGCGAGTAGCGCATCGCTTCGTCGGCGGCCACTTCCAGCAGGACAAAGTCTGAGCGGCGCCGCAACACCTCGACTTCGGCGGGATTGCGAATGCTGTCAACGACGAAATCCACGCCGATCGGAATGCGCGGCAATGTCCGCTCGGCTAGCACGCCCGGACCGCCTTCCTGCCGCAGCGCGGTGCCCGCCGCGATGAGGTTGTCGCGTGACGTCTGGCTGCCGCTGTCGGTCAGGTAGAGTCGGATCGCGTCAGACAGCGACGTGTAGCCAAAGCCCCGGCTCTCCAACCATGCGGCGACGGTGCCTTTGCCTGACGCGTTGCGTCCAGTGAGTCCCACGATCATGCATCACGCTCATTTGCCGGAAAAACGTCTGGTTTGGTGGTCGCCAGCACGCGTAGCCGCGCCTGTTCACCTGTCGCTTCGTCCTGCGCGAGCAGGACGCCGCCCGGAACGTAGACCTTTCGGGCGATCGTTGCCAGTCCCAGCGTGCGATTTGCCGCCATCTGCACCGCCGTGCCCATCTTGCCCGCGCGCTTGCCGTCCTCCGTTCGCAGCTGCCAACCCGGCTGCGGCTGGCCTTCCTCGATGGCGACCCAGCACAAGTGCCGCCGCAGCTGGCCGCGATACGTCATCATCGCGATCGCTTCCTGGCCCACGTAACAGCCTTTCCGGTAGCTCACCGTGTCGCGCAGGCCGACTTCCAGTGGCAAGCTGCCCTCCTCGATGTCCCGCCCCAACAGCGGCGTCCCCGCGAGAATCCGCAGCGCGTCCTGCGCAGCGTGACAGCCGATCGCCGCGCCCGCCGCCGTCAGTGCCGCCACCGCATCCGGCATCGCGTCCCGCGCCAACATGAACCACCGCTGCGGCAGGGGCTGCCCGCCGGGCCGATGGTCCCCGGTCGTGTCCTCCCAAGTGCGGACGGGATGCCCCGCCAGCGTCGCTTCCGTGAGTGTCCCTGCAACGACCGAAGGCTGTGTCAGATCGCTGATAACAAACGACATTTCCGGACCAACAACCGCAATCGCCGCCAACTCCGGCCGCAATTCCAGCTCCACATCATCCATGATGACGTAGCGATCCAGATGATTCCGCAGCGACTCCGCCGTCCCAAAATCCGTCCACATCCAGATCCGCTCCGCCTCTTTCAGGAGCGTCAAGATCGCCAGAATCTTCCCCTGCGCGTCGCACAAGCACGCTTGCGTGACGCCGTTCTCTGGCAGCCCCGTGACGTCCTGCGTCAGCATCGCCTGGAGGTATTTCACTCGATCTTTGCCGGTTACTTCAATGACTTGCAGGTCATCGCGGCCGAAGATCGCTGCGTGATGTTCAGCAGCGTCAAGTGCGGCGAGGTCGCGTTCGTTCAGGATGCGCATAAGATTGATGAATGTCCAGTAGATGAATGGCGACTACGGGTGGAACGGCACGGCGTTGCTCGCCCACGACCGCCACGCGCCGAATTCGAGGTCGAACGTTGCAAAACTGTTGATGGTCGTGCCCGGAACGTAGACGCGGTCCACGCGGGCGACCCACTGGTACTGCGGATTGGACGGGAAGACCTGGATTCCGTCGATGGCGCCGAAATCGGGCAGGGTGAATGTTGTCACATCCGGCGCGACGTAGATCCACCAGAACGGGAAGTTGCTGCCGTCCAGGTGCACGCGGTTGCACGACGGCAGCCGGCCGGGTGCCGCCGACCACACGACGCTGAACGGGTAGACGCTCTGCGCATCCGGCTTGGCAATTGCCGGCACGGTCAGGAACGGGCCCATCCAGAGCCCCGGCTGGCCTACGAGCACCGCGGATCCATCGGCGAGCGCGACGCCCGCAGATGGCCGCTGGTCCAGGTGGTCGGGCGACTCGTTCGTGACGCCAATCGCATCGATCCGCCATTGCCCGCCCTCGCGATCCACCGCGAGCAGCGTTTGATTGGGCAGCGCCACCAGGAGCCGCAGCCCGCGCACGTCCACGATGCTCGCGCCGGCCGGCCAGCTTTCCTGCCATTGTCCGCCCGGCGCGCGTTTCCACAGCGCGGGCATCACGGTCTGCTGGCCTGCGTTGGTCAACTGACCGCCCGCCCACAGCGTCCCGTCGTCGGTCTGCGCCACCGCGTACAGGTCCAGCAGCGCGTCGAGCTTCGTCACCGTCGCCACCGCCTGCGTCCCGTTCAGCAGCACCTCGATCACCGTTCCGCCCGCGCCCACGGCCAGCGCGCCCGTGGGCGTGCACACGACCGCCCGCAGGTCCGCCTGCGACGCGACGTTCAGCTGCTGCCAGCCTGCCCCGGTGTTCGCCTCGAGCGCGCCTTTGTCACCCACGGCAACCCGGAGCAGGTCGCTTTGGCAGACCGCCCGCAGCGTCGTCGCCACAGCACCCGCCTCTTCCTGCACTTTCTGGCCGTGCAGCCGGCGGATAAGCCCCATCTCGCCCACCAGCGTCGCGTCCGTCGGGGTTCCCGCCGCCGCCAGCACCGCCAGCGGCTCGGCGTACGGGTCCAGAATCACGGGCTGATAGATCGGCTTCAGCGTCTCCAGTTGCCCGCGGTAGAGCAGGCCCCGCCGGGTCACCACCAGCAGCTGGTCATCGATGCCGTGCAGTACGCCGGTCAGCTCCTGAGCCACGCCGAGCCCGCGGTCCGTCCACTCGCCGTCCACCGATCGCACGCGCACATTCAGGTCGCCCGGCGTCTTCAGCCCCGATGCCCGCGTCCCGGCTTCCGGCGGAATGCCCGCCGTCCCCGTGCCGTACTTCACCGCTGCCTGGATGATCCACGACGTGTCCGTCAGCTCATCGGGCAGGGACATCGGCAGGTGCGCCAGGATCGCGTCGTCCTGCACGCCAGAAAATCCCGCGCCGCCCGTTGAGATCTGCGCCAGCAGCGGCACCACGCCGTCCGATCCGAGGTCCAGCCACACATCCACTTCCTGCGTCCCGCCTTGGCCCGTCGGGAAGTTCTGCTGCGGATGATCCAGCCGTGTCGGCAGGTTGCGCGTCAGCGGAATGTCGAGCTTGATGTCCAGCCCCGCGACCTCATCCCCCGGCTTGTAGTACGGCTTCGGGAACACGTGGCGGCGAACGCCCATCGCCGTTGGCACGAATTTCTGCGTGTCGTTTGTCACATAGCCGCCCACGCAGACAATCGCCAGTTCGTCGAGGCGGCCATCCAGGGTGAAATCGCCCGTCGCTTCGTCCACGGCGATCACGTCATAGGGCAGCACGCCCGACAGCACCTCAAGCGGCGTCCCCGGCGGCGTCTGGTTCGGCGTATCCGTATCCCGCTGGCTCGTCGCGCACAGCACTTTGCGAATGCCCATCTGCGGCTTGCACACCGCGTGCCCGGGCCAGCTCGGCTCCGCGTAGCAGGAGAACCCGCTGCCGCACACGTTGGCTTGTGTGCAGTCGGGCAAGCAGCGCTTTCCGGCGATGCCGTTGTCGATGCACGCGAACGTGACCGCGCTGGGCAAGCCGACGCAATCGGCGTTGGTCAGGCAGGTGTCGCACGTCTTGTCGCCGGCGTCGGAGCCTTTGAGGCAGTTGGCGGGCGGTACGGAAATGTACTTCTCGATGTCGCGGACGCGGCCTTTCAGCACAGGATCGGGGGGCGTGACGGGCGGTTCGCCGCCGCCGGATCCGGATGGATGCTCGGGGAACAGCACGAGCGTCGCGTTGCGCGCGTCAAAAGAAACGATGGAGCTCGCGGAATAGTCCGTCTTGCCCGCGGAAACGGTGATGGGACCGACGACGTCCGGGCCGCTGAATACGACCTGACCGGCCTGATCCGTGATCCCTTTGTACTTGCCAAAAATCGGCTGTCCGGGCTGTCCGAGCACGACAGTCACGTCCGGGATCGCCGCGCGGGCGTAGTAGTCGATGACTGTGACGTTGAGCGCGCCGCCGATCTGTTCGCCCCACGTGCCGCCATCGGCCGCGGTGGGGTCGAAGTAGCTGTAGCCGTTGAGCAACGTCTCGGAGTTACCGGCGAGTACGGCGTCGACGTTCGCCGCGCCGCTGTCATGCGCGGGCGTGAGCATCGCCGCGCGGCCGCTGTCGAGGACGGCGATGCTCGCCGCGACTTTGCCGCCAAAGTAGAATTTCATCCCGGTCTTGAAGCCGCTGCCGTAGACGGTGACAGGCGTGCTGCCGCCGGTCGCGCCTTGGGCCGGGACGACCGCGTTGATGTGCGCGGTGCCGTCGGTGAACTGGAAGCCGTTGGCGAGCGTCGTCGCCTCGCCATCGCACGTGACGACGACATCCACGCTGCCCAGCGGTCCGGGCGGCGTGGTCGCGTGGATGGTGCTGCCGTCCATGCTCTGGATTTGCGCGTGCCACGTGCCGATGCGGACTGTGCAATCGCCGGCGAAGTTGCTGCCGCTGAGGAGGATGCCCGTGCCGCCGTCGGCAGGGCCGCTGTTGGGGAGGATTTCGTCGATGTGCGGTACGTTGACGTAGGCAAAGCCCGCGGGCAGGGCGCTGGCGCCGTGATCGGTCTGGATGGCGACCGCGACTGCGCCCGCAGCGTGCGGCGGCGTGGTCAAGACAACCTCCGCGCCGTTCTGCTGGAACGCGACCGGGCTGCCATCCCACGTCACGCCGGTCACTTTGGCACCCGCAGGCAGCGCTGCCAGCAGCGTCACGTTCGTCGCCCCCGTCGTCGGGCCTTTGCCCGGCGCGACACCCAGGAGCTGCGCGGACGTCACTGGCCCCGCGTAGGCAAACGCGGGCGAGAGCAGCGTCGCGCCAAACGGGCTGCTCACCAGCATGTCCCGCACGCCGGGTTGCGCCGCAGCGCTGAGGGTCGTCATCGCCGGAATCTTGGCGCCACGCACTTCGCTCGCGGTACCCGCAGCCAGTTCTGCCGTCAGGCCGCCGGCGTAGAGCTCATCGGCATGGCCCAGCGCTTGACCGTGCAGCGTCACGTCGGCGCCATCCGTTGGCACAGTGCTCGGCTCCACGTGGGCAATCGTCGGCGCGCGACCGTAGAGGAACGACGCGCTCAGCACCGTCACGCCGCTGGAATGCCGCACCGCGACGATGGCTTTCTGCTCGTCGGCAGTGCCGATGTTCGTCGCCGGCGGCGTCAAGGCCACGAGCGTGCTGTCATCGATGACCTGGTTGGCGCTCGCCTCGCGCCAGCCGACGAGCACCTTGTCCCCGGGCCGAAAACCGCTGCCATGAACGGTAATTTGCGTGCCGCCCTCGACGGGGCCGAGCGCCGGTTCAAAACTCGCCGCGTGCGTCTCGCCCACGTAGGCGTACCCGTGCGTGATGCCGACAAACCGCGGCTTGCCCGCGAGGTCCAAGCCACTTTGCACTTTGACGTCTACCGTCGCCGGCGCGTCGACCGCCGGGACGACCGCGTACAGGTGCGTCTTGCCGCCGCGCCAAGCGATTGTGCATTCCTTGTCGCCGAGGAAAACCCGCGCGTCGTCCGCGAACCCAACGCCCTTCACGTCCATTTGCCCGCCGCCAACCAACGGCCCGCGATCCGGCGTCACGGAGAGCAGCTTCAACGCGCCAATCTGCGCCGGCAGGACGTCCAACCCAGGATCGCCGCTGTCTGCGTCGGTCGCGTTTTGCATGTCCACATGCGTGCCCGGCGAACACGCCGCCAGCGCGCCCAGCACAGCGAGTGCGGGCAGAAAGTGACGCAAATTTGGCAGCAGGGGCAGGGTCATCGGCTCCGCTCGGGCGAGGTCCTCGCGGACCGAAGGGCACAGCATACACATCTGCAGCCGATGAAACTATGGGATTTGCAGACGCAGTTGGATTTCAAGGCCCCACAGCGTCAGGGCTGGTCGGGAGTAGCGCGAGCGGCCCTGCTGTGAGGTCTGCCAGCGCCGCCGCGTCGAGCCACGGGCCCACGGCCACGCGCAGCGAGTCCATCACGGCTTGCGCCGTCGGCGTCTCGTCCGCGCCGAGCACGCCCATCACTTGCTTGCGGAGTTTCTGCGCCAAACTCAGGCGCGGCACGAAGATCACTTGCGCCTCATCGTGCGCCTCCAGCCCTGCGACATCCCGCGCGTGCGCCAACGCGTCCAGGAGGCCGCCCGCGCGGTCCACAAGCTTGTGGTCCAGCGCTTCATTGCCAAACCAGATGCGACCGCCCGCCAGCGGCTCGACGACGTCCCGCGCCAGATGCCGACGCTTGGCCACGCGGTCGAGGAACAGCCCGTAGAATTTGCCCAGCTGCGCCGTCACCGTCGCGCGCTCCTCCGCAGTCCACGGCCGGTTCATCGTCGTGACGCCCGACCACGGTCCCGCGCTGGTGTTGGTCACGTGCAGTCCGATCTTCTGCCACAGGCCGCTCAGGCTCGGCTTGAGCACGAACGCGCCGATGCTGCCGGTCACAGTGGTGCGGTCGGCGAATACCGTACCCGCGCCAAGCGACGTCCAGTAGCCGCCGCTCGCCGCGACGCCGCCCATCGACGCAATCACAGGGATCCGCTCGCCAGCGCGCTCCAACGCATCGCGCATTGCCTCGCTGCCGATGACGCCGCCGCCCGGGGAGTCGATCCGCGCGACGAGCGCCCGCACGCCCGGCGCTTTGCTCGTCTTGGCGATGACTTCCGCCATTTCCGTGCCGCCGATTGACGTGCCCATCAGGCCTGCGCCGCCTTTGTGGTCGGCGATGCTGCCCGCCACTTCCACGACCGCGATCTTCGGCAATGTACCCCAACGCCGCTGCCGTTCGGCAGGCTGCTGGAATTCAACCAGATTGTCGGCCTCCTGCCGCCAGCCCCAGGACTTCAACAGCTTGGGCAAATCCGCTTCCGCCGTCACCGCGTCGATCAGGTGCGCCGCGAGCGCGTCCTCCGGGAACGTCGCCCCGCGCTGCAGAATCGCCTCGACGCCGCTCGGAGTCAGATCACGCCCGAGCGCCACGGCCTCGGTGAAATTCTGCCAACTGCGCGTCACGGCGCGCTGGAGTTGTTCCTTCAACGCCGCCGACGGCTCGTCTTGCACCAACGCCTCCGGCGCGGTCTTGTGATCGGCAAAACGCACGGTCTCCACGACGATGCCGATGCGCTCCAGCGATTCATGCAGGCCGATAAAATCCGTCGCCACGCCGCGCGCCGACACCATGCCCGCGGGCGGCAACACGATGCGATCGCACGCCGCCGCCAGTGCCAGCCCGCGCGTGCCGAGGTTGTCGCTGTAGAACACGACCTTCTTGCCGGCCTTGCGCAGCTTGGCGATCACCGCGCGCAGTTCTTCGATCTGCGCCCAGTTACCTTCCAGATCAACGGCCTGCAGCACCACCACCTTGGTGCCCTTCTGCTCCGCCAGCCAATCCAGTTCCACGAGCAGCTTGCCCAGATGCGTGCCCGCGTCGTCCTGCCTCTCAGTCAGGCGGCCCTTGAGGCGGATGTTGGCCACTTCCGGACCGTCTTCGCGGAGTCCCGGCAGGTGGTCGGTCGAGACGCGGAGGCCCAGCGTCATACCGCCGGAGTTGGCCGACTGCGCGTTGTTCACGCCTGCGTCCATGCCGATGTGGCCAAACGAGAAGCGCAGCAGGAGCGACGTGCGCTGCTCGCGCGTGGCAAGCCCGTTGGCGCTCAAGATGTTGCGCGTGTCGAGCGCGAGCGACCAACCGTCCGTGGCGCGGACCCACGCGGTGAACGCGGCTTGCTCCAGGTCGCCGCCGAGGCGCCAGTCGGCGTCGCCCGCCAACGTGACGCGGTCGGTGCCAAACCACGGACGCACGGCGATGCCGACGCCAAAATGGCTCTGGCTGTAGCCAAAGGTGTTGGATCCGAGGTCGCTGGCGCGGAGCGCGAAGGACAGCCAACTCCACGGGCGGTAAAGGGCGCCGACCTGCCAGGAACCGTCAAGCGTTACACCATTTGCTGCTACCCAACGACTTGTGGCGCCAATGGAAAATCGCTCGCTAATCTTGGCCGCGGCGGCGAATCCAAGGCGCTGGGTGGCGTACCAAGCGGGCTTGGTCGGGCTGACGTAGCCGAGGCCGAAAGCCGGGTCAGCGTCGTGCTCCAGGGACAGACCAAACGCCAGCGGACCGACGGGCGCCGTGCTGAGGAAGGCGCCCCAACCAGCGCCGCGCGGTTGCGAGTCGGGACCGCCGGCTGCAAATTGAAGGCGCATGTCCCAGCCGTTTGTCGTCGTCAAGCCAGCGGGATTGCTCGCCATGGACAGCGCACCATCGGGTGTTGCCTGCGTCTGGCCGGGGAGGTAAAGCGCACGATCGCGCGCCCACGCGTGCCGGGTCGCGAGCGCACACGCGCACATCAGCGCCGCGGAAACCAGACGCCGGCCATTGACGTAAGACGCCATGATTTGCCTCACAAAGGTTCGGAAGTCTTGTCGTTTTCTGGCGGCCTGAAGTCCCAGGCGTGGCGATCTGAACTGATGAAGAGGCCCTTGGCCTCCGTCACGATCGCGCCATCCACGCGCAATTCGCCATGCGTGTGGACCTTGCGGCCGGCGATGCGTTCAATCCAAGCGGCGATCTGAATGGATTCACCCAACTTCACGGGCTTGCGGTAGTCGATGCCAACGTGCGCCGTCATCACCCGGTGGCCGGACATCCAGCACGCGCCGCCCATCGCTTCATCCAGCAGGCCAAACAGCGCGCCGCCGTGCGCGTGTCCCGGCGCGCCCTGACAATCCGGCCCCATGACCGCGTCCGCGAGGATCTTCTGCACGTCCTCATGCCACATGAACATGACCTGAATCCCGCCGACGTGCGACTGGCCGGTTCCACAAATATAACAGGATGTTCCGTGTGATATTTCAAGAATAGCCATAACTGCTTGTCACCGGACGTGTGAGAACGCTTTGACTTTCCACGTGCCATCTGCGCCCTTGGCGACAAACACCTTGAACGACGTGACACCCTGACAGGCGAGCGAAATCTGGTAGTTGCCTTCATCCCGCGGGGTCACCGTGTACATCGTGCAGGCCAATGGCTTCTTGCCAGCACGGGAAGTCGCCACCGCGTCCGTGTAGCGCTTCTGCACGTCCGGCTCGAGGTTCAGGAACGCGCCGCCGTGGATGCCAAACAGCGTCGGAATCAGGGTCGCCACTTCCGCGTGCACTTCCGCCGGACCGAGTTCGCGAATGTAGCTGGCCAGCTCGCCTTCCTTGAGCGACGTGCACGCATCCGCCGCGGTCATTTCCTGCTTCAGCTTCAGCTTGGGCTGATTCGCTGACAGGTTGAACACGACGGATTCCTCAAAGCTGCTGCACAGCTTGTCCGCATCGCCCCGCGTCCACGCGGCGCTCCACTGCATGAACATCTTGGCGATTTCACTGCCGGTCTTGGCGTCCGCCGGATTCGTCGTGACGATCGGCAGGGCAGGCTTCTCCGGCTGCGGCGCCGGCCGTTCCGGCTGCGTCGGGCGTTCGGCGACGGTCGGCTTCTCCGGCTGCGGCGCAGGGCGAACCACCGGCTTCTCCACGACAACGGGCCGCGGCTCGGGCTTCGGTTCCAGCTTCGGCTCGGGCTTGGGCTCAACACGCGGCTTCGGCTCCACGCGCGGCTCCGGCTTGGGTTCCGGTTTCGGCTCCACGCGCGGCTTGGGCTCGACCCGCGGCTCCGGCTTCGGCTCGGGCTTGGGCTCAACCCGCGGCTTCGGCTCCACGCGCGGCTCCGGCTTCGGCTCGACCTTCGGATCGGGGGTGCGCTTCTTGGGCCGCACGGGCTCGGGCTTCACTTCGTCGGGTTCGTCCTTGGGTGCCACCGCCGCGGCGATCAACTGCGCTGGCGCGTCCGGCGTGTGGACGCACTGCGCGGTCCAATCGTGTTCCGCCGTCACAACCGCTTCATCGACCCATACGGTCGCGCCGTTGTTCGCGATCGTCCGCACCTTCTTGGTCGAACGAATTTCGTGGCGCTTGGACTCCAGGTTCGCGGCCGCATCGCACCCGTAACGCGCCGCAGCGGTCCGAAACGACTGTTCCGCTTCGATCCGGTTGGCCGGATCGCCGCGCGTCGTGGTGTGCAGCGTGCCGATCACCTGTGAGTCCGGCGGCAAGTCGGCCATGCTCGCGGCGATACGCACTTTGGCGCCGACGGGAAGCGGTCCGTACTTGGGCGCGTTGGCGGCACGCTGGAAGCCGGCGCCTCCGCACGCAGCAAGCAGCACGGCAAAAGCGCCTGAGAGCGCGGCCAGACGAGTCCGGACGTGAAAAAGAGGGGCAGGGGAAGAGCACTTTTTCGAACCGCGAGTCATCCAAACCTCCGCCGGCCGAGCGAATCGGCCAGCTGCGACGGACCTGAAATGATGGGAGCCGCGCGTGCTCAAGTCAACCGCAGTTGCCGTCATCGTTGGACGCAGTTACCGTCAGCCGGCAACGCGCCCACGCGCATCCGGGAACGCCCATGACCAACCTCCTCAATGAACGCCGCCAGCGGCTGATGCACACCTTCTCGCCGGGGTCAGTCCTCCTCATTCCGTCTGCGCATCACGCGTTGCGCAACGGCGACGTGGACCATGCGTGGCGGCAGGACAGCGATTTTTGGTTCCTGACCGGTCTGGACGAGCCCGATAGCGTCGCGGTGCTGAGCCCAGGGCGCGGCGGCGAGGAGTACGTCCTTTTTGTCCGTCCGCGCGACAAGGACGCGGAGACGTGGACTGGACGTCGCGCGGGTTTGGAAGGCGCGGTGGCGACCCATGGCGCGGAAAAAGCCTATCTGATCGCGGATCTGGAGAAGGAGCTTGGCCGGCTGTGCGAGGGTGCGCAGGAGGTCGCGTGGGTGTTTGGCCGCGATGCGGCGTTTGACAGCCTCGTGCTGCGCGCGGTGCGCCGCCATCGCACGCATCCCAAGCTGCGGATCAACGGCCCGGATCGCCTGACCGATCTGTCCGCGGCGCTCTGGCCGCTGCGTTTGTTCAAGCAACCCGCGGAGATCGAGGCGCTGCGGCAGGCCAGCGAGATCACGTCGGAGGCGCATCACGAAGTCATGAGACTTTGTGAACCGGGTCGCAATGAGTCGCAGTTGCAGGCGGCGCTCGAGTACGTTTTTCTTGCCGGCGGCGGCGAACGCGTCGGCTACGGTTCGATCGTGGCCTCCGCGGACAACGCGACGATTCTGCACTACACCGAGAACCGGATGATCATCCCGGACGGCGCGCTGGTGCTCGTCGATGGCGGCTGTGAAGTCGATTTGCACACCGCCGACGTCACGCGCACTTTCCCCGCCAACGGCAAGTTTTCCGTTCCGCAGCGCGCGGTTTACGACATTGTGCTCGCCGCCCAGCTGGCCGCGATCGACGCCTGTCGCACCGGCAAGACGTTTCACGACGTCCACGACGCGGCGGTTCACGTGCTCACCGAAGGCATGGTGACTATGGGCTTGCTGCACGGGGACGTCGCGACGCTGATCAAGGAAAACACCTTCAAAAAATACTACATGCACGGCACAAGCCATTGGCTGGGGCTGGACGTTCACGACGTCGGCGGCGTGCACGACGTGACGAGCCTGGAGGCGCAGAAGGCCAGCAAGCCGCTGGTGCCCGGCATGGTCCTGACCGTTGAGCCCGGCTTGTACATTGCGATCGACGACCTGGGCGCGCCGGAAGCGCTGCGCGGGATCGGCGTGCGAATCGAGGACGACGTGTTGATCACGGAGGACGGTCCGGACGTGCTGACGCGCGGTTGCGTGAAGCAGCCCGACGACATCGAGGCGATGGTCCGGACGACGCCGCGGTGGGTGAAGCCGGTCGTGATTTAGGCCCAAGATTATCGGTCAAAAACTGGACGCCTTTGCGCCCTAAGCTACCGTTCCCTCCAGCTGTTCCCGGGCGCCCGGTCGCGCCTCTCGGACAGCGTTTGGGGGAAGCGCATGATTTCCGGCAAGCTCGACAGTCCGCGTGATTTTGGCCGTTACACGCTCATCGCCAAGATCGCGTCCGGCGGCATGGCGACGGTTTTTCGCGCCGACGCCAAGCCCGGTGATGAACTGGAAGGCCGGCCGATCGCCATCAAAATCCTCCACGACCATCTGGCCGAGAATCCGGAATTCGTCCGCATGTTCAAGGATGAAGGCCGCATCGTCCGCGATTTGGACCATCCCAACGTCGTTCACGTGTTTGAAGTCGGCGAGTGCGACGGAATGCACTACCTCGCGATGGAGTACATCGACGGCCGCGATCTGGCGCAGGTCCTGCTGGCGCACCGCCTGAACCACATCCAGGTCCCGTCGCCGGTGGCGTTCGAGATCCTGCGGCAATCGCTCGTCGCGCTGCGCTATGTGCACGACTACAAGGGCAACAAGAACCGTTCGCAGGGCATCGTCCACCGCGACGTGTCGCCGCAGAACCTGCTGATTTCGCGGGAGCCGCTGATCAAGCTGACGGACTTTGGCATCGCGCGCGGCGATCACCGGAGCGATCGGACGCGGACCGGGACGATCAAAGGCAAAATGCACTACATGGCGCCGGAGCAGGCGTCGGGCGAGCGCGTGGACGGCCGGGCGGACCTGTACGCGATGGGCGCGGTCGCGTACGAGATGCTGACGGGACAGCCGCTTTTTGGCCCAGGCACGACGGAAGTCCTGCACATGCGGGCGATCCGCGGCGATTTTGAGTATGGCCCCAAGTTCGAGCGCCTGCCGGAAGATGTGAAGACGTGGCTGAAGCGGTGCCTGGCGAACGTGCCGGAGATGCGCTTCCAGACGGCCGACGCGATGCTCGCGGCGATGGAGCAGTTGGCGAAGGCGTCCCGCGCGCACTACAAGCCCGATGCGCTCGTGAAGCTGCTGGACATGGAAGATGCCCGGCGGTCCAAGGGCAAAGAGAAGAATCAACGGCTGATCCTGGAAGATGCGGCGGCGTCCAATCGCATCCAGCCGGGCGCGGTCATGCAGGCCAACGCGTTGCCGCCCAAGGTGGTGCCGACCGGTGCGCGCGTGGAGCTGGACGCCAATCAGCGCGTGTCGCGGTTGGGGCATGAACGCGGCGACAGCAAGGTCGATTGGAACGCCAAGCGCGACGTCCAGATGCGGCCGGTGACGGTTGTGCGGGACATGGGGCCCAAGGTCGAGCGCGTGCATGTGCGCAAGGACCTGATGCCGGCGGAAGCGGCGATGGGCAAGTCCTACGCGCCGGACAACGTGCCGGTGAAGGTCGCCAAAGGCGCGCACGTGGAAGCGCTGACGCCGGGCAGCCTGGCCTCGCCGCGGCGGATGGACGATGAGCCGGAGCTGGAGGTCGCGCCGCCGCCGCCAAAGCCCAAGGCCAAGCGGACGCCGCAGCCGGTGCAGGAGCAGCCGGGGCTGGCGCTCGCGAGCGCGGTGGCGTGGTCGTGTGCGGCGCTGCTGCTGTTTGCGGTGACGCAGGAGTTGATGGGCGCGCAGCTCAAGATGCCGGAAGCCCAGGATCTGCGCGTCGCGAGCCTGTGGGACGATGAGCCGGCGCCGACGCGCACCGATGCTGTAGCCCGTTCGGGGCCGCATGCTGCCCCGCCGAAGATCGATGTGGCCAAGCCGCAGGTGCGCAAGACCGTGCTCACGGAGAAAGACGCGGGCTCGCATGAGGACGTCGTGGCGGCGCAAGAAGCGCCGGCGATTCCGGTGCGCAAAGTGGCGGGCGGCGTGATGCCGGACATGCCCGTGCCGCCGGCGGAGAAAGAAATGGAGGCGGCGCATGCGGAAGCGGCGGTCGCGCACAACGCCGAGCGGGTGGCCTGGGAAGGTCGGCCGGTGGAACACGTGGAGCGTCCGGGCGTGCCGGAACACGGCGACAAGCCGGGCAAGCCGGCCAAGCCGGTGACGCTGGCCGAGGCGCGCGGTGCCATTGATGCGGCGAGCAAGCTGGGCTACCTCGTGGCGGGCATGCCCAACCTTCCGGTGAAGCCGAAGCGCGCGGTGCCTGCCGATGCCGCGACGCCGACGGCGGCCAACGCTGCCAAGGCGACGCCGATTGTGCCCAAGCCGGTCGTTGCCGCGGCCAAGCCGGCCGTGGTTCCCGCGAAAGCGCCCAGCGCACTGGCCAAGGCACCGGTGGCGCCCGTCAACGCGGCGAATGCCAAAGCCGTGAAGTTGCCGGCCAACCAGAAGCCGGCCGTTGCGGTGGTCAAGGCCCCGGTCGCCGTCGCCAAGGCTGCAGCGCCCGCGCCCAAGGTGGCGGCCCTCACCGGAAAGCCGGTCGTCGTCGCGCCGAAGCTTGCGTCGGCTGTCGCTCCCAAAGTTGTGGGCGCGGCCAAGCCGGCCGTCCCCGTTGCCAAGGGCGCACCGACGCCGGCCAAGCCAGCGCAGGCGTTGGCCAAGCCCGTCGTCGGCACCAAGCCCGTCGTTGCGGCCAAGGCGCCCGCACTGCCCAAGCCCCTTGTCGCCGCGAAGCCGACTGCCCCGACGGCCAAGCCCGCCGTTGCGGCTGCCAAACCGGCGGTGAAGCCGCTCGCGCCCACCGCCAAGCCCGCCGGCGTGGCTGCGAAGCCGATTGCCGCCAAAGCGGCCGTCGCGGGCAAACCTACGCCCGGCGCGAAGCCAGTCGTCGCCGCCAAGCCGGTCATTGGCGCCAAGCCCGCCGTCGCGCCGAAGCCTGTGGCCAAGCCGGCCGCGGTTGGCAAGTCGGCCGTCGTCCCCGCCAAGCCCGCCGGTCCGGCCAAGCTGGGTGTGACGGCGAAAGCCCCTGTGGCCGCTGGCAAAAATGCGCCGGTCGTTGCCAAGAAGCCGCTGGCTGTCCAAGCTCACTGAGTCGGTCCTGTCGCCGCTTGTGAGTTCCCGTCATGCCCGAGTCCAGCGCCACAACCCACGGAATCCGTGTTGACGTCGTGTCCAGCTTTGCTGCCGAGCAGTCCGCGCCCGAAGAAGGGCACTGGTTCTTCCTCTATCAAATCACCATCCTGAATCGCAGCGAGCGCACCGTTCAGCTCGTCTCGCGGGAATGGCGGATCACCAACGCCGACGGCCGTACGGAACACGTGCGCGGCCCCGGCGTGGTGGGCCAACAGCCCGTGCTGCGGCCGTCCGAAGGCTTCCAGTACGTCAGTGGTTGCCCGCTGGACACGCCGGTCGGCACCATGGCCGGCGCGTACCAGATGGTCGATGAGGACGGCGAGCCGTTTGACGTGGAGATCGCGGCCTTCGCGCTGGCGGATCCGATGGCGTTGAACTAGTCGACCCGGCTGCCAGAGGCGAGCCAAATCAGCCCGGCGGCGCTGCGCCATTTCGCACGGTTCCGCGCGCCAACGCGGCTAGCCGTGCTTCGGCTGCCAGCCGTCCAGCAGGCGGCCAACGAAATCCAGCCGGTCCTGGCCCCACACGAGATAGTTGCCCACGAAGAACGTCGGTGCACCGCACGCGCCGCGCTGCAGCGCTTCCGCCGTGGCATCCACGAGCTTCTGCTTGACCTCGGGCCTGTCGCACGCGGCCAGCAGCACCTCCGCGTCCAGCCCCTGGGTTTCCAGCAACTGGTGGAGCACCAGCGGGTCGCCGATGTTCTCGTCGTGCGCCCAGTACGCGCGGAACAAGTGGCGCGCCACCGCGATCTGCATCTCGCCTTCCAGCTGCACAAGCACGCGCATGGGGCGGATCGTCATCATCGGAAACGTCGTCGGCCAGTTGAACGGGATGCCGCGCACCTCCGCCCAGCGGTACATGTCCTTCTTGAGGATGTCCTGTTTCTGCGTGGAGCCATTGGTGAACGGCACGATCTCCGCCTGCAGGCTCTTGAACAGGCCGCCGAGGAAGAAGGGCCGCCAGATGACTTCCGCGCCATGGGCCGTCGCGACCTTGCCGATCTCATCGTGGGCGAGATACGCGTACGGCGATGAGACATCATAAAAGTATTCAACGCGTTTCATGATGACTCCGGTTCAGAAAGTGAAAGTTTCGCGACCCAATTCGGGCTGCCAGCCCTGAGCCGCGCGGACGACGAAGGGCAGGCGATCCTGGCCCCAAAAAAGCTGATCACCGACGACGAAAGCCGGTGCGCCAAAAACGCCCGCCGCGATCGCGCGATCCGTGCGTTGCCGCAGTTCGTCCTTGATCGCGTCGGTCTGCGCCAATGTCAGGATGGCGTCGGCGTCCAGCTTCAGCTCCATGAGCCGCTGGCGCAAGACGTTGACGTCGCTGATGTCGCGCGACTCGACCCAATAGAGCCGGTAAAAGCCGTCGATGACCGCATCCCAATGTTCCAGCGGCGTCGCGAGCAGCGCCCGCAGGGCTTCCACCGGACGGTTGGGATGGCGGAACGGCGTTGCCAACGGCACGTCAAACCACGCGGCCCAACGGATGACGTCGAGGCGGTTGTGGCGCGCCTTGGGCGGGGAGAGCGTCGTCGAGAGGTTCTGCGCCTGACCTATCGCCCGGAACACGCCGCCGAGCAGGAACGGCTGGGGCGTGACGACAGACTGCGCCTCGCGCGCCAACTGGTGGCGCTGCGTGGACGCGAGATAGGCGTAGGGGCAGGAGAAGTCGAACCAGAAGTCGATCGGCAAACCCATGTTGGACCGCCGGAAGGTCGATTCCTGGATCGACCCGAAATTACTTGGCCTTGGCCAAGAAGGTCTTCAAACCAATGGTCTTTTCTTTGCGGGCGCGGCGCAGGGCCTTGCGCTGCTCGGTCGTCAGGCCGTTTTCCAACAGCTTGAGACGGGCGCGGCCAGCGCGCTTGAGCGCCTTGGCAAGGTTGCGATCGGCAAGGTTCTTCGTGTTCATCGTGCAATCCGTAGCGGGTTCAGTTCGAAAAATAGCGCCTCTGCGGCGGGGCTGGAAGTCTAGACGCAACCGGTCGGTCTGGCAAGTCGATTGATGCAATCGCACCTACTTCGGGCAGCCGCCTTCATGCTTCTCGCCTTGGACCGTGATCGCAAACGACGCGACAACCGTGGCGTCCTTCTGGCCCGCCTTGGCGCCGGGCGGCGTCGCAATGGCCAGTACGCGGTAGCGACCAGGTCGGGCCACCTTCAGCGCCGCGAGCGTCCCGAGGTCGCCGCCCATCTTGCTTGCCACCGATTCCGTCGCGCCCTTGGGCGGGTCAACCGGCTGCTTCTCCTGCGCGCTCGTGACGATCTCACCCAGTCCACCCTCGATCGCGATGTACCACGTCGTCGGCGCATCCGGTTCGGCCGTCATGCGCAGCGGCTTGTCCTTGCGCGTCCAGGCCGTCGCGAGCTGAAACGGCTGGCAAGTCTGCGGCGCCCCTGGCTCGATCTTCAGGCGCGCCGCCATCCCCTTGTCGTCCTGCCATTGCACCGTGGATTCAGGCAGTTCCTTGCCGACGAACGGCTTGCCCTCGACCGAGAACGCCATTTCCTCGCTGTAGGTCTTGCCGCCGTAGCTGAACAGGAACCACGTGCGGTAGATGCCGGCGAACGGGAAGATCATCCGGAAATCGTGCGTCCCGCGGACCTTGTCGGACATTTCATCGGCGCGCAGCACGGTCGTCCAGCCCAGATCCGCGCGCGCGACGACGAAGAGCAGTTTGCCGCCGAGCAGCGGATCGAGGTTGCTGACGAATTGGCCATCCGCGTCGCGCAGCGTCATCCGAAACGAGGCCGCTTCGCCGACCGTCGGCAAGCCCGCGGTCAACTGCGGGCCACTGCGCATGTCCACGGAGACGCGCGGCCGCTGGGTCAGCGGGGCCTCCGCGGGCTCAGCGGTAACGGTAACCAACGCGGGCAACGGTGACGGCGTCGCCGCTGCGGGCAAACCGGCTGCAGGCGCGGCGGCTTCAGGCGCATCCGCGGCGGGCGCTGCCTTGGTCGCAGGCGGCGTCTCTTTCTTGCATCCAGCCATCGCCAACAGCAGCGCAGCACAGGCCAACGGCCGATTCATCCCATCCAGTCGCTTCATGTGCGGCTCCCGCGTCAGTCGTTGGGTTTTCATTGGCCGATCGGCAGCCGCAACGCGCCCGTGTTGCCGGCTTCATCCGTGACCTGCAGCAGCAGGGTGTGGTTGCCCTTCACGACGCTCTCCGGCAGGTCCAGCTCAAACGCCTCGGAGGACTGGTCAAACACGCCGTCGACCGCCGCCGCGAGCATGGGCGGCTCGCCGTCGACCGAGATGTCCACGCGCGTGATGCGGGAAATCGCGTCCATCGCCATCCCGTGCACCGACCGGCCTTTCAGCTCCGCGATGACTTCTGGCCGGCCGCGATCGACAAGGAAGGGCTTGGAGATCCGCGCCACCGCCTTCGCGTTCTTGGGGCCGTTGCTCGGCAGATCCGTCGCTTCCACGCGCACTTCGTACCAGCCATCGGGCATGTCCGTCGGGCTCAGGTCCATCGTTTTCTTGTCGAACAGCCGATCGTGCAGCACCAACCACTGCTTGCTGCCGCGGGGGCGGTATTGCACCACGTAGCCCAGCGTATCGCCGTCCACGTCCTCCGCCGTCCACGCCAGCGTCACGGTGCCTTTGCCTTTGTTCAGCGTGGCGTCGATCTTGGCCATCGTCGGCGCGCGATTGGCCACCTGACGGAAGATTTTCAGCTCCTGCAGCCGCGCCCCCGCGCTCGCGAGCTTCACGCGGACCTGCAGCGCGTTGGCCGGCGGGCTCTGGCTTTGGCCGCTCTGGCCCTGTACCGCGCGCAATGGCTGCCAGGGGCTCCACGTGTCGTTGGGCAGTTCGGAGAAGCCGGAGCGCGTCTCGACGTCCAGCGTCCCTTCGCCGATCGCGTCAATGCGGCCCCACTGCGCGGTGCCGGTCTCCTGCAGCACGTCCGTGGTAAAGACCGCGTCCGCCGGCTGCTCGCCCACGACGTACACCGCTGCCGCCTTGCCGGTAAACAGCGTCTGCACGCCCTTGGCGCCGACTTCCACCCCGAGGATCTCTTCTTCTTTCACGTCAAACAGGCTCTGCACGTCGCCCATCTCATCGCCCAGCACCACGCGCCCGCCGCGCGCCGCGCCCGCAACGACCTGCTTGCCGACGATCCCAACCTCGCTCAGCATCCCTTCCGGCGACACCAGCACGCGCGACACGATGCCATCTGGCGTCCGCTTCCACACCGCGCCTTTGCCCTTGGCCGCCGTGTCCTTCGCGCCCTTGTTCGCGCCCGGCGCTTTGGCCACCGTGCCCGTCCCCGGACGCTCCGGCGTCGGCTTCATCGAGGCCAATGGCACCGCGGTCTGCCCGCCGTTCACGACCGCGTAGATCGTCTTGCCGCTCCGCGCCAGGCTGCGGACTTCCACGCCGGGAAACGACGCCAGGGCGCGCACGGACTTCTCCCCGTCGATGCGCAACAGCAGCGGCGGATCAGACGTGCCCGCGAGCAGCGCTTCGCCGTCCCAGAGCAGCGCCAGGACGTGGTCCGCCGTCGTTTCAGCAAACAACTTCGCGGTTTTCGTCGCGACGTCGACGGCAAAGACCTTGCCGCCCGGCCCAGTACCCGCGTACAGCACCTGGCCCCGCAGTTGCAGCGCCCAGATATGCTGGACATCTGTCAACTTGACAAACGTCTCCTTCTTGCCGGCCGCGTCGATGTGCAGGATTTCACCCGTCCCGACCAGGCCTGCGTAGACGCCGCCTTTGCCGTCACTGGCCAGCGACGCGATGAGCGGCCCGTCGACCTTCGCGACTTCCGTCACGGCGCCGTTCTCGACCTTGAACAGCTTGCCGTTCAAGCCCGTGCCCAGCCACAGCCGCTGGCCATCGCGCAGCCAGCAGTGGATGAACTCGGCATCGACGTCCAGTCGCGTCAGTTTTGGCGCTGCGGTCAGGCCGAGCGTCGGATGCAGTGCAAGCCCATCGAGATTGCCGCGGCGGAAGTCGGCGTCGTCGGCGAACTGCCAAGCGGTCGGCTGGCTGGCGTGCGCGGATGGCGCCAGCAGGGCGCCGGCAAGCAGAAGACTGGTCAAGGATCGGGGCAGGGTCATCCGGAACTCCGCAAAAGCGAGGGAGATTTAGGGCGTCTGGCGCACGCGCAGCTTGAGCGAGAGCGTCCCGTTGAGCGTCCACGGCGTGTCGACGTGCGTACGCAGCGTCTCCTTGCCCGCGCGATACGTCGCGGTATGTCCGGCCAGTTCGTCGCGCACGCCGAGCGGCAACTGCGTCAGTCGGACGCCGCGCAGCAGCACGGTCGGCTCGGGGAGGTTCAGCACCGCGGCGAGCCGGTTGCGCGGGATCTGCCGGCGCAGCGCGTTCAGATAGTCGTGGATGTTGGCAGGCTCCGCGAGTTCCGGCGCCATCGCCTTCTCTGAGCCGATTTGCACCGTCACCGTTTGGCCCATCAGCTCGCGCGGCAGCGGCGGCAGGGTCAGCGTCACGCGTTTGGGGCCCACGTTGGCCAGCTGCAGCGTCACTTGAATCGTCACCGGCGTCTCGGCGTCCACCTCTTCAGACTGGGTCCGCGCGCTGTCCAGGAACGCGATGTTGCGGTCGTCCGCCAGCGAGAGCGTCGCCGCCACGCGCTCCACGCGCAGCCGCTCAAAGCCATTGAACACGATGGCCTTTGCCGCGTTCTGCGCCAGCGTGCTGACGTCGGAGAGCGACGCCGAACCCTGCAGTCCCGTCATCGTCTCGCTGAACTCGACGGGCGCGTGGCCGTCGGGCAGGTCAAAGCGCACGGTCATCGTCACCGCGGCATTCTCGGCGATCGGCTCTGAGACGCGCACCGCCGTACCCATCGCCATCGCGAGCACCATCGGGAAGAAAGACGGCTGGTCCGTCGCCTCCACGTGCCACACGCTCTTCTGGCCGCGATCGCGGTTGGTGAGCGCGATGTCGATCGGCACCATCTGCGCCTTGGGTCCGATGCGGCCAGCGACGGCCGGCTGCCGGTCCTGATCGAGCACGCCAACGTCGCCAAACGCATTGGCCATCTTGAACGACGACTGCTGCGACGCGAGAATCCACTGCACATCCGCCGAACCGACTGGCAAGTGCAGCTGGCCGAGCCCCTTGAACGGATGGCCAAAAGCGATGAAGCGGTCGCCGCGCACCCATGTCACCGTGCCGATCGCCGCCATGGAGATGTCGCCCCGCGCCAGGCAGACGGAGATCGAGCCGCCGGGTTCCAGCTTCGCCACCTGCTTGCTGTCCGTCGTGCTCCCGCCCGATCCCGCCGCCGCGTTGATGTGGGCAAAGCCCAGTTCCGCCCACTGCGGGCGCATCGCCGCCAGCACGTCCGGATGCACGCCCGCCACGGTCAACGGCAACGCCACCGGCAGCATGTCGCCCTGTCCGGGAATCGTGACGGCCGGCGCGTTCATCGCCGTGATCTGCTGGTTGACCGGAATCGGCCCAAGCTTGCGGTCGAACTCCGGCAGCATGTCCAGGATCGACGTGACGCCCGCGACCGGATCCTTGTTGAACGGAAAACCGTAGGACAGCGCGCCGATCAGGCGTTCGCCCAATTGCGGATGGTTGACGAAGATCGGCGAACCGGACATGCCCGCGACCACGCCGCTGTGCTCCAGGCCAAGGCCAGCGCAGCGGATCAGGATCAGGTCCTGCTGCGGCATCGCCTTCTTCAGCACGCCAATGACTTCGATGTCAAAGCGTTCAACTTTGGTGCCTTTCACCACCGTCAGGCCGTAACCTTTCATGCCGCCTTGAATTTCCGCGGTCGAAAGCGTCTCCACACTGCCGTTCTGAGCGCGCGCAACCTGACTGTCGTTCAGCGCCGTGGCCAGCGCCGAGCGCGACGCGAGCAGCGGAACGGCGCCAAGCAGCGTCAGGAAGTGTCGCCGTTGCCAGTGATTTTCACGCTTCCCGACTGTATCCATTCGTCCTGCTTCCGGCCACGGCCGGTGGCTGTCGTCTCGTCGGGCGCGTTTGGCCAAGCGCGGGAACGCAGTGTGCCCAACCTGTGGCGCGAATGCCACGTCGATTGGACGTGCCACATCATCGTCTGGTCTATCGGCCGCCGCAGCGCCGGGGGAAAAGGCGCTTCCGCCGCTTCTTCAATCCCGCTGCGCGCCTTGGCATTCCCCTACAGCACGCGGCGCCACGCCGAGCGCTCCAGCTGCCACACAGGCGTGCCGCAATACCGGTCCCCTTCAGGGCAATACGGCCGCAGCCCCGCGCGATGGCGAACTCCGCATGGCGGCAGCAGGTACTGGGCGATCTCCGGCTCCACCGCGGCGATCGCATCGGCCTCGTCAACGCTCGCCTGCCAAATCTCCTCCTGCGCATTCCAGCACAGCCGCATCGCGTGCTTGTGGCGCAACGCTGCGAGATCCATCGTCTCCGTGAAGCGAATCGTCACCGCGTTCGGCAGCAAGTACGCCTGCCATTCCGCCGACACACCGAGATCGCGCAGTTGGCCGATGGCCTGCCACGTCTCCGCCATCGACTGCTGGTAGCGCCTCGCCGCCTCGCCGCCGGCGTGCAGCACCAAGCGCGGCGTGACAAAATCCGGCTCCGGCGTCAGATACGCGTGCACCGTCGGCCGGGAAGCCGGCGTGAGGCGGTGGCGCTGATCCTGGCTGTCCGCGGCGTGGGACAGCCGCTTCTTGAAGGCGTAGTGCGCCGCGTGCAGCGATCGCCCCAGCTTCTGGTGCACCGTCGTGTTCATCGGCTCGCCCAGCAGCGGATTCTGCGCCGGGTCCAGCGCGCGCGCGATCGCGTCCGCGTCCGACAGCGCATCGCGCGGCAGCCCCAGCACTTCGCGAACGGCATCGGCGACGCGCCGCTCGTTGTGGCCAAAACGGTCGACGAGCGCGGCCGTCTTGCCGGCGAGATCCTGCTCGAACTCGGCGATAAACCGCTTGTGCGCGGCCAGATCGCTCGGCGCTTTGAGCCAGGGCGTGGCCTGCGTCGTCTCCAGCGGCTCGACTTCGAGCTTGCGCAACAGCGGGTCGCGCTCGAACAGAAGGCGGCACATTTCGTCGACAACAAGACGAGATTCCGTAGGCGTATCAGGCTCCTGACAAAGCCTTCGGTAACGGAGAAGCGTCAGCACGCTGATCGTGTGCACCATGTACGTGTGCGTCGCGACCGGCAGCACGTAACGCGCCACTTCCTGCGCGCGCTTGTGGATCGCGCCCTGCCAGCGGTCAATGTTCTTGCCGCGCGCAGGGAATACCTGGCCGTATTCCGCCGCTGCGACCGGCTCCAGGAGCGCGATCAGGTCGCGGTAGTCGCGCATTTGCCGCTCCACGCACGCGCGGTAGATGCGCGCCGCCGGCTCGGGCAGGGTGGGCACTGTCACGCGATCGGGCTTCACTTCCACGTAGCGTTGGCTGACCTGCTCACTGTTGTAGAACGGGTGACTGTGCAGAAAAGACCAGACAAAATGCCGAGAAATCGCGTCCAGGCCAAAGCTGACGTGGCCGTGCTGAAGCGTCGTGTGGTGGCCAGCCTTGAACGTCGAATGGGCGATGCGATCACGCTGCTCGGCGCGCGTCGCCTGTTTCTCCAGGCTCTGACCGACGCCGCTGACCTGATCGGCGGTCACGATCCCGCCGCCGGAGTAGCACGTTCGCGCCGCCGCAACTGCTTGTTCGTAGGGCCGATCAAACGCGCTGATCAGCGTGACGCGCGGCAAAGATGTCTCAAAAGGTGACGTCACAGCATGCGTACCCGGGCGACGGCCCTCTGCCGTGAGGTTGCCTCAGTCGGCCGTCCGCGGCAACTGTGCCTGCGGTCGCTGGCGCACCGGGCCGGGCGAGCCTAATCTTTTGGTAGCGGAGGTGCCCATGCGGCCAATTTCTCTCGTCTACGACACACTGGGTCTGCAGCACGATCCGGGCTTGGACCATCCTGAGAGTCCGCAGCGCCTGCAGACTTTGCTGCAACTGGTTGGTTCTCCAGCGGTCCAGTCGTTGGCACCTGAGCTGATCGCCCCGCGCGACGCGACGGACCTCGAACTGACGCGGGTCCACACGGCCGACTACATTGCGTTCTTGCACGCGATCGAGGGACAGAGCGTGCACTTGGACGCCGACACGGTTGCCTCGCCGCATTCCGTGCGCGCGGCGATTCGCGCAGCGGGCAGCGTGTTGGCGGCGACGGAGTCCATCTTGCAATCGCCGATTCCGCGGGCGTTCGCGCTCGTACGGCCGCCGGGCCATCACGCGATGCCGGACAGCGCCATGGGCTTTTGTATCCTGAACAACGTCGCGCTCGCGGCGCGTCACGCGCTCGACGTCCTGGGGCTGCGGCGCGTGGCGATCGTCGATTTTGACGTCCACCATGGCAACGGCACGCAGGCGGCGTTCATCGGCGATCCGCACGTGCTCTACATCTCCACGCATCAGGCGCCGCTCTATCCCGGTTCAGGCGCGGCGACGGAGATCGGCGAGGGTCTGGGCCTGGGTCGGACGGTCAACATTCCGCTCGCTGCGGGCCACGGCGACGCCGAATACGACACCATCTACGGCGGGCTCATCGCCCGGATGCTGGAGCGCTTCCGTCCTGAAATCATTTTGGTTTCAGCGGGTTTTGATATCGCCGCGACCGATCCGCTGGGCGGCATGAACGTCTCCACAGAAGGCTTTGCCCGCATCGCCGGACATCTGCTCAACGCCGCGGATTTGCTCTGCAACGGCCGGATCCTCTTTGTGTTGGAGGGCGGCTACCAACTGAGCGCGCTGCACGACGGCGTCCTGGCGTGCCTGGAAGCGATGGCTGGTCGGTTGGTTGTCGAGGAGCCGATGGGCGCGCTGCGGCAGATGAATCTGGGCGACGCGGGCCAGTATCTGGAGATTTGGGACCCGTATTTCACGCTGTGAACGCAGCTACCGCACGCAGCGCACGCGGCCCAGGGTCGTGACGTCGTGCGGTCCTGGGTTGGTGTCCGCGAAGTCGACGCCCCAGCCGTTGGTCGCCGAACCTTGATACGGCGAATCGGTCCAGAACCACGCCGTGGGCGCGTTGGGAAACGCTGCGGGGTCAAATGCGACGGCGAGGCCGACCAGTTCGTCCTTCCTCGGCAGCCGCCAACCGTGACCGTCCAGGTTCAGCGCGCTGCAATAGTGCCCCGCCTGCGCCGACGTTTGGCCGTTGGCCGGCACATCGCGCTGCCACGTGAGGCGCGTCTTGTTATCGCGGACGGTCTTGCCGTTTTCTGACGGCACAAACCGCGCTGTCGGGCGCACTGCCACGGGTTCCAGCGCTTCTTCCGCGACGTCGGTCGCAACATCCGTCGGCTCCGTCGGCTTGGGCGCGGCGTGCCGCGTCGCAAAAAAGTAGCCGCCCGCAAAGATCGCCAGCAGGACCAGCACGCCACCCGCGCCCAGCGCGGCGATGCGGAGTTCGCGGCTGTCCAGCCACTTGCCGAGCTGGGACCGCGGCGCGGTTGGCTGCGCCCGCGTCTGTGCGGCCGCGTACGCCTCGGTCGTTGGCCCAGGCTCCGGCGTGCGCATCGTGGTGCTCGCGCCCGTCTGCGGCGCAACGCCCTGGCTTCCCGGCCGCTTGGCTGGCAGCGTCGGCGCGTTGATCGTCGTCGGCTCGCTCACTGGACCGCGCCCCGTGGTCGTTCCGCGCGCGGATTCCAGCGCAGCGCGCATCTCGCGAGCGTCGGCAAACCGCTCATTGGGGTTCTTCGCCAACACTTTCATCACGATGTCGACGAAACCCGCGGACAGCGCCGTGCGCGCAAACAGCGCGACGTTCGGCGGCGGGGAGGACAGCTGCATCATCATCACGCGCAACGGATTCTCGTCGATGAACGGCAGGCGGCCAGTCACGCACTCAAACAGGATGACGCCCAGCGAGTAGAGGTCGCTGCGGCCGTCCATCGGGTCGCCGCTGCATTGCTCCGGGCTCATGTACTCGGGCGTGCCAAGCGCCGTTCCGCTCGCCGTCAGCGACGAATCGCGCGCCCGGACGATGCCGAAATCCAGCACCTTCACCACCGGATCCTCGCCCGGCACGGACGCGTACATGATGTTCGCGGGCTTGAGGTCCCGGTGCACGAGGTCGGCATTGTGCGCTTCGCCGAGCGAGCGGAGCACGGCGATCGCCATGTCAATCGCCGCGCTCTCCGGCATGGCCTTGCCGCGGTTCACGTATTCGCGCGCCTTCTGGGCCAGCGTCGGGCCTTCGATCAGCTCCAGCGCCATGAACAGCGCGCCGTTCTCCGCTTGGCCAAAATCGTGCACGCGTACCGTGTTGGGATGCCGCAGCCGCGCCGTGATCGCCGCCTCGCGAAAGAAGCGCCGTTGATTGTCATCGCCGCCTTGCCCTGGATCGGACGCGAGGAGCTTCAACGCCACCGGCTGGCCCGTGCCCGTGTGCTCGGCGGCAAAGACCGCGCCGTAGCCGCCGCGCCCCAGGAGCTTGACGATGCGGTAGCGGGACGCCAGCACGTCGCCGGGGCGGAACTGCATCGCGTTCAGGTCGATCGTCGAGCGGGCAATCGTCGCCGTGCCGTCGCGCGCGCACAGGGATTCCTCGGTGGCGAGGCCACAGCGCGGACAGTACCGATTCTCAGCGGACGCGGTCATTGCAGCTCCCGATCTCGACTGTTGACCGGGTGCCGCCAATCGTCAAGATGTCAGCGCTTCTTGGTCGGGCGCTTGGCCGGCGCGGGCGCATTCTTGGCCGGGGTCGTCGCAGGTGTGGGCGCCGTGTTCTCGCAGCCCAACTTCTCGCCGGCCTCGCAGGCCTTGTGGAGCAGCGCTTGGCTGCGCGCCGGATCGGCCGCGAGGTCGCGGTCGCCAGTCCGCAACGCCGTACCGAGCTTCACGCACGCGATCCAGGACCTTGCCGTGCACGCTTTGTCCAGGTAGTGCCAGCTCGTGGCAAACGGCACGGCCTTGCCGCTCGCGTAGTACTCTGCGGTGCGAACACACGCTGGCGCGTGGTCCAAATCGCAGGATTTCTGATACAGGCTGAGGGCTTTGCTCTCATCAACGCTGACGCCTCTTCCCTGTTCATACGCGATCCCCGCGTAATGACAGCCCAAAGCGTGGCCTTTCTCACAGGCGCGGCTGAAGTACGTCAGCGCTCGGGGCATGTCCGGACGCGCGCTCACGCCGCGATCGGCCGCCATGGCGATGAGGAAACAGCCGGAGCCGGTGCCCAGCGCCTCGCAGGACTTGGTGTAGAACCCGAGCGCCTTGGCGCTGGATTGCTCCACGCCGGCGCCGCGTTCATAGATGTTGCCCAAGGATGCGCACGCCGGGCCGTAGTTGTTGTCGCAGGCCTGGGTCCAGAGCTGGGCGGCACGCCGGTCGTCGTGGGCAATGGCTTGGCCCTCGGAGAACAGGCCAGCGAGGTTGGTGCACGCGCGCATGTCCCCGTCATTGCAGGCAGCTTGGTAGAATTGCGCGGCCTTGACCTGATCGACCGGGACGCCATCGCCGGTCTCGTACAGGATGCCCGCACGGGTGCAACTGGCCATGTGGCTGGCCGTGCAGGCGCCAGTGAGGAGGACGGCGGCGCGCGCGGTGTCTTTCTTCACGCCTTCGCCGTGGCGCAGCATGTTGCCGAGTTCGCCGCACGCGTAGACCTGGCCGCCGGCGCAACCGCGCTCGAACAGGCTGGCGGCCCGGGAAAGGTCGGTCGGCACGCCGTCGCCGCGGTAGAGTTTCATGCCGAGGCGCGCGCACGCGGGGCCGTCGCCGTTGTCACAGAGCGCCTGCATGCCCTCGGGCGTCTCGGGGTCAGACGTGACTTGCCCGCCGCTGCAGCCTACGAACCAGAGAGCCAGGATGAGCCAACGTTTCACAGAGACCTCGCCCGGGCATCATCGCCGACCGCAGCCGAACTGCCAAGCGCCGCTCAGATGTTGACCGCGCGGCCATCGACCGCCAACGCGGCTTCCTTCACGGCTTCCGCGAGCGTCGGGTGTGCATGGCACGTGCGCGCGATGTCCTCGCTCGATGCGCCGTACGCCATGGCTGCGGCAACTTCCGCGATGAGGTCGCCAGCGCGCGGGCCCAGGATCGCGCAGCCAAGCACGCGGTCCGTCTGTGCGTCCGCGAGGATCTTGACGAAGCCGTCCGTGTGCCCAAGCGCGATCGCGCGGCCGTTGGCGGCAAACGGAAAGCTGCCTTTGCGGTACGCGATCCCGGCCTTCTTCAGGTCCTCCTCGCTCTTGCCGACCGTCGCAATCTCCGGCTCCGTGTAGACCACGCCCGGCACGAGGTTGTAGTCCACATGGCCATAACCCTTGACGATCTGCTCGATGCACGCCACGGCATCTTCCTCCGCCTTGTGCGCGAGCATCGGCCCGTGGATCACGTCCCCCACCGCGTAGACGCCCGCGGCCGTGGTCTGGAAATGACCGTCTACCGGGATCTGACCGCGTGCATCGGGCGTGATGCCACAGGTTTCCAGTGCCAATCCTGATGTATTGGGTTTTCGACCGACAGCCAACAATACATGGCTACAGCGGATTGACTCCGCATCGGCGATTTCCACGACCACCTCCGCCCCGTCGAGCTTGGCGCCCGTGACGCGCACGCCGAGCCGGAAATCCATGCCCTGGCGCTTGAACAGCTTCTGCGCAGCGTTGGCCACTTCCAAATCGGTCCCGGCCAGGATCCGGTCCATGTACTCCAGCACCGTCACCTTGGCGCCGAGCCGCAGCCACACGCTGCCCAACTCCAGCCCGATGACGCCGCCGCCGATAACCACGAGGTGCTCCGGCACTTCCGCCCACGCGAGCGCTTCCGTCGACGTGCCGATGCGGTTGTCATCCAGGTCGACGCCCTTGAGCGGCGTGACAACCGAGCCAGTCGCGAGGATCACGTGCTTGCCCGCCAGCGCCGTTTCCACGCCATCCGCCGCCTTGACGATGACGCGCCCCGGACCGTCCAGCCGACCTTGGCCGAGAAACCGCGTCACCTTGTTCTTCTTGAACAGCCCGGCAATGCCGCCCGTGAGCTGGGTCACGATTGTCTCTTTGCGCTTCTGCATCGTCGCGAGATCCAACGTCACATTGTCGACCACAATACCATGCTTTTTCAGCGTATTCTTGGTCTCCAAAAACTTGTCGCTGGATTCCAGCAGCGCCTTGGAGGGAATGCATCCCACGCGCAGGCACGTGCCGCCGAGGCGTGGCTCCATTTCCACGCATGCGACCTTCTGGCCGAGCTGCGCGGCCCGAATGGCGCCGGTGTATCCCGCTGGACCGCCGCCGATGAAGATCACGTCGAACGCTTGCAGCTCACTCATTTTGGCTTCCTTGTTCAGATGTCCAGGAGCAGGCGCTCCGGCGCTTCCAGGCTGCGCTTCAAGCTGACCAGGAAGCTCACCGCCTCGCGGCCGTCAATCAGCCGATGGTCATAGCTCAGCGCCAGATACATCATCGGCCGCAGCACAACCTGACCATTGAGGCCGATCGGCCGCTCGATGATGTTGTGCATTCCGAGGATCGCTGACTGCGGCGGATTGAGAATCGGGGTCGACATCATCGAGCCGTACACACCGCCGTTGGAGATGGAGAACGTGCCGCCGGTCAGCTCGTCCAGCTTCAGCGTGCCGGCCTTGGCGCGCGCACCGTAATCTGCCAATGCCTTCTCGATGCCCGCCAGGCCGAGCTTGTCGCCGTCGCGCAGGATCGGCACCACGAGGCCCTTGCCGCCGCCCACCGCCACGCCAATGTCGTAGAAGTGCTGGTAGAGAATGTCCGTGCCGCGCAACTGCGCGTTGACGCCGGGGAATTCCTTGAGCGCGGCGACGGATGCCTTTATGAAGAAGCTCATGAAGCCGATCTTGATGCCGTGCTTCGCGACAAACGCTTCCTGATGCTTCTTGCGCAGGTCCTGGATGGCGGTCATGTCGACTTCATTGAACGTCGTCAGGATCGCCGCCGTGTGCTGCGCTTCCACGAGGCGTTGCGCGACGCGGCGACGCAGCGGCGTCATTGCCACGACTTCCACACGGCGATCGCCGGCAGCGACGGGCGCGGCTGGCGCTGGAGTCGGCGCAGGCTTGGCCGCTACCGGGGTCGCAGGCGTCGGCGGCGCGGCGTAAACGAGCGGAATGGCCGTGCCGGCGGACAAGCTCCCTGCGGGCTTTTCCGCGACCGCGCGTTGCGCATCTTCCTTGAGCACGCGACCGCCCGGGCCCGTGCCGCGCGCGAGCAGGGCATCCACGCCGGCCTCCGCGAGCACCCGCCGCGCAGCGGGCATCACTGTCGCATCCGTCGCCGCAGCCCCGGGCGCTGGTGCGGAGGCCGCCGCCGGAGCCGACGCTGCCGTTGCCGCAGGAGCCGCCGCAGCTGGCTGCGCCGACTCTTCAATCGTCGCCAGGATGTCGCCGATTCCCGCCGTCTCGCCTTGCTTCTTCAGCGGCTGACCGAGGATACCCGCGACGGGCGCCGGCACTTCGACGTTGACCTTGTCCGTTTCCAGCGACACCACGGATTCGTCCATCGCGACCCATGTGCCCGGCGCCTTCAGCCATTCACCGATCACCACTTCCGTGATCGATTCGCCCACCGTCGGCACTTTGATGTTGACTGCCATGAATTGACCTTCCTGAACGATAACGTGTAGTAAGTTCGCTTGTTGCCGATCGTCCGCTGCTTACCAGTCGTTGGCGGTGTCGAGCGTGAACGCGTCTTCCATCAGCCGATCCTGCTCCAGCTTGTGCGCGCCGTGCGATCCCGTCGCCGGACTCGCGCTCTCAGGACGCGTGATGCCGTGCATCGTCCACGTGCCAAACAGCTTCTTGCCGAGGCGCATGCGCATGAACACCCACGCGCCCATGTTGCGCGGCTCTTCCTGCACCCAGAACACCGGCACGTCCGCGGCAAACGGCTTGAGCGCCGCCTGCAGTTCCACGTCGCTCAGCGGATAGAGCTGCTCGATGCGGATGATCGCCACGTCCGTCGCTTTGCGCTCGCGGCGCGCGGCGAGCAGGTCGTAGTAGACCTTGCCCGTGCAGATGAGCACGCGTTTGGCGGTCGCCGGAGCCACGGTCGGATCGGCGATGACGCGCTGGAACGTGCCAGTGGCCAGATCATCCAGTGAGGACACCGCTTCTGGATGGCGCAGCAAGGACTTGGGCGACATCACCACCAGTGGCTTGCGGATCCGCCGCAGCACCTGACGCCGCAGGCAGTGGAAAAGCTGCGCCGGCGTGGTCAGGTTGACGACCTGATAGTTGTCCTCGGCGGCGTTGTTGAGAAAACGCTCCAGCCGCGCGGAACTGTGCTCCGGTCCCTGGCCTTCAAAACCGTGGGGCAGGAACATCGCGATGCCGGACAGGCGGTTCCACTTGTCCTCGCAGGAGCTGATGAACTGATCGATGATGACCTGCGCGCAGTTGGAGAAGTCGCCGAATTGCGCTTCCCAAATCGTGAGGCCGTCCGGCATGTCCAGCGAATAGCCGTAGTCAAAGCCCAGCACGCCGGTCTCAGACAGCGACGAATCCCAAATGCCCACGCGCCGCGGATCGGTCGCGAGGCTCTGCATCGGGATGTATTCCTTGCCGGTTTCGTAGTCGTGCAGCACCGCGTGGCGATGGCTGAACGTGCCGCGACCGGAATCCTGACCGGAGAGACGCACCGGTCGACCTTCCGCCACCAGCGAGCCAAACGCCGCCAGCTCGCCGCCGCCCCAGTCCAGCGGTTTGCGACCGTTGGCCATTTCCAGGCGCGTCTGCAGCAGCTTCTCGATCTTCGGGTGCGGCGTGAAGCCGCTCGGGACCTTGCACTGCGCCTCCATGATTTCCGTCAGGCGCTTGCGCGACAACGCCGTCACCGCCTCCGGCACCGCGCGGTCGCGACCGCCGACGTATTTCTGCCAGGGCGAATCGGAATTGTCGCTTTCTGACGGCGCATCCGCCGTCCGGGCGAGCGACAGCGCTTCTTCCAACCGCTGCTGGCTCCGGAAACCGATCTCGCGCGCTTCATCGCGGCTCATGCCGCCCAACGCGAGCAGCGAGTCCAGATACCCCTCCACAACCGACTTGCGGGCGCGGATGGACTTGTACATGAGCGGCTGCGTGAAGGTCGGATCGTCGCCTTCGTTGTGGCCGTGGCGGCGATAGCAGTACATGTCGATGACGACGTCCCGCTGGAACTTCTCGCGAAAATCCATCGCGAGTTTAACGACTTGCGCGACGCCCTCGGGGTGCTCACCGTTGACGTGGAAGATCGGAATCTGCAGCATCTTGGCGACGTCTGTCGCGTAATGCGAGGATCGCGAAGACTCCGGCGGGGTCGTGAAACCGATCTGGTTGTTCACGACGATGTGCAGCGTGCCGCCGACCCGATAGCCGTGCAGCTGCGACATGTTGAGCATTTCCTGCACAACGCCCTGACCGGCAAACGCCGCATCGCCGTGGATGACGATCGGAATGACCCGCCGATGCTGGGCGTCGCCCAAGCGATCCTGCCGCGCGCGCACGCGCCCGGTCGCCACCGGACCGACAAACTCCAAGTGCGACGGGTTGAAGCACAACTGCAGCTTGAGCGAACGACCGTTGCGGCCCTTGCGCACGCCAGCGTACCCCTTGTGGTACTTCACATCGCCGCGGCCGATGTTCTGATCCGCGTCCTTGTCGTCGAATTCGCGGAAGATCTGCTGCGGATCCTTGGCCATGATGTTGGCCAGCACGTTCAAGCGGCCGCGGTGGGCCATGCCGATGACGGCCTCGTCGATGTTGTGATCGATCGCCGATTCCAGCGCCAGATCCAGCAACGGAATCAGGGACTCGCCGCCTTCCAGGGAAAAACGCTTGGCGCCCACGTACTTCTTCTGGAGAAAGTTCTCGAACGTCTCGGCGTCGACGAGCTTGGTGAAGATGCGGAGCTGCTCATCACGCGTCAGATCGCAGTGATTCTGGGACGTTTCCATCCGGGTCTGCAACCAATCTTTCACGTCCGGATCGTCAATGTGCATGTATTGCACGCCAATTGGCCCGCAATACGTGGTCCGCAGATACGCGACAATCTGCCGCAGCGTCAGCGTCGGCACGCCGTGCATCGTCCGCGCTGAAAACGTCGCGTCCAGATCGGCTTCTGAAAGGCCAAAAGCGGAGAGTTCCAGCTCAGGATGCGTCGCCTGCACCGTCTGGAGCGGATCCAGTTGCGCGATGACGTGGCCCCGCACGCGGTAGACGCGGATCAGCAGGTCCACCGCCTCCTGCCGCGCGGCCAGGTGCAGCCCGCCCGCCGGCTGCGCGTCACCCGTCGTCGGCAGCGGCGCCGCCAGCGGCTCGAGGTCCAGCAGGGTGAAGAAGCTGCGCCAGTCGTCCGGAACGCTGCGCGGATCCAGCTTGAATCGCGCGTAGAGCTCCTCGCCAAAGTCGAGGTTCGCGCCAGTCAGCAGGTCTTGGGGATCGGTGAGGTTCATGGAGTTTCGATGGGACCGTCGGGCAGCCGACGGCGTTCCGTTCCGGGAGGGTGAGATCGGGCAGACGTCCGCGTCCGTCCAAGCACAGGCGAGGATGCGCGCCACCGGCCAAAAAGTCGAGCGCGTCGACCGTGAATGGTTGCGCGCCAAGGACTTCCGCCGCTATTCTACCCCCGCAACGGGAGCGATGCGAATGGCGTGCAAGTTCAAGTGTTTGGGCAGTTGCCGCGGTTCCACTCCCGCCACGACATCGCCCATGGGGCGCGCGCGGATCGCCGCGGCCAGGTGGTCCAGATGTTGATTCTCGCTGGTGATATTGGCGGCACCAATGGCCGGCTGCGGCTCGTGCGTGCCGACGCAGGCCAGCTTGCGGTCGTGCGCGAGGCGACGCTGCCGAGCCGCGACTTTGCCAGCCTGCAGGACCTGTTGCTGCGGTTCCTGCAGCCGGGCGACGCGATCCAGGCCGCGGCGCTGGGGATCGCCGCGCCGGTGCTGGACGGCGCGGCGCAGACGACAAACCTTCCGTGGCCGCTTGTGACCGAGCGCGACCTTCAGGCGGCGCTGGGCGTGCCGGTGCAGTTGCTCAACGACCTCGCGGCGACGGCGCTGGGCGCGCTGGCTTTGGCGCCGGAGGAACTGGACGTACTGCAGGTCGGCACGCCGCGGACGGGGCCGCGCGTGGTCATCGCGCCGGGGACGGGCCTCGGGCAGGCCATCGTCTGGCAGGCGGACGGGCGCGCGCACGTGCAGGCGACCGAGGGCGGGCACGTCGATTTTGCCCCGAGCGATGACGCGGACGTCGCGCTGTGGCTGCTCGCGCGGGAAACGTGGCCCCATGTGTCGTGGGAGCGCGTCGTCTCAGGTCCTGGGCTGCAGCTGATTTGGCGGTGTCTGACCGAGCGGCGGGGTGAACCCGCGTGCGCGCACGGCACGCAGGGCGGCGATCCCTCCTCGGCGATTGGCCAACACGGCGTGGCTGGCGACTGTGCGACCTGCGGCAAGGCGGTGCGGTGGCTGACGCGGCTCCTCGGCGCGCAGGCCGGAAACCTCGCATTGACGGCCTGGGCGGTGGGCGGCGTGTACATCGCCGGCGGTCTGACCGCGCACCTGTGGCCGATTCTCCACGAAGGCGCGTTCCTGCAGGGCTTCCACGCCAAGGGCCGCTACGTCGCCGTCATGCAGCAACTCCCGGTGCTGGCGCTGCGCGATCCGGCGGTGGCGCTCAAGGGCGCGACGCAAGCGGCGCTGCAGCTTGCACAATCCGCGGTTGGCCAATGAACGGTTGAATCCGCTGCGGATTCGGCTATCGTTCATGCGCTGCGCGCCGCCGCGCAAACTGGATTTTGCCATGTTGACCTTCCCCCGTTTCCTCCTGGTCGGCCTCCTGACGGTCGCCGCGCTGCCGTTGGCCGTTCCCGCGCAGGCCATGACCGTGCTCGCGGTTGAATTGCCACAGCTCGTGCAGACTTCTGAGCTTGTGCTGCACGGCAAGGTCGTCGCGGTGCAGAGCCGCGATCGCCGCGCCGATGGCCACGGCGTCTGGACCGAGTTCACGCTGGAAATCGCCGACGCCTGGAAAGGCGAGGAAGTCCTCAAGGTCAGCCCCGCGCGCGCGGGCAAGCGCTTCACGTGGGCGCACCCGGGTGGGCTGCGTTCTGATGGCCTGATGGTTTCCGTCCCGGGCATGCCGAGCTTCGCGGTGGGCGAAGAGGTCGTTGTCGCGTTGGAAAAGACCGCGCAAGGCTACGTCGTGTGCGGCGGGCCGCAGGGCAAGTGGACTGTGCAAACAGACAAGCAGGGCAAGAAGACCGTGCAGCGGGACATGCCGGACGTTCACTTCCTGACGCAGAATCGCCAGACGGGCGCGGTCACGCCGGGCGCGGCGCCGCTCCAGCCGATGAAGCTGCTCGGCGATTTCAAGGCTGACGTGCTCGCGGCGCAGAAAGCCGCCCCGCAGCCTGCCGTCGCGCCGATTCCGGTCCACCGCGTCAAGTAGCCCCGACCGCGTTTCGCGCAGCCATTGGAGATGACGCCCATGCGGACGTTCAAGAAGCTTCTGATTCCGGCCGCGCTGCTCGCGTTGGCCGTCCTGCCGCAGACCTTGCTGGCGTTTTCCGTGGGCGTGCCGCAGGCCGGGTCGCACAATTTCCTGCATTGGACGCAAACCAGCGTGCCGTATTACCTGCATCCGTCGGGCGCGCCGGGGACGACGCCGGACATCGCCAACGGCCAATTGCAGCTTGGCTTTCAGGGCTGGATGGACGTCGCGTGCGGCAATCTGCAGTTCGTGCTCAACCACCACTGCACCGCCGGCATGTGCACCTACGACAAGGGCCTGACGTGCGCCACGGACGCGGATTGTCCGAGCGCCAAGAACCTGAAGCTCACGCCGCTTGGCACGACCAACAGCCGCAATGAGCTTGGTTTTGTCACAACCAACGCCTGGACGTTTGGCGCGTACGTGCTGGGCGTGACGTCGCCGTCGTTCGATCCGCAGTCGGGCAAGATCTACGAGGCGGACATCGCATTCAACGGCTACTACTACAATTGGGTCGCCAATTTTGCCGACGCCGGGCCGTGGAGCCAGACGCCGACGCCGACGAGCAAGACCAAGATGCACATCCTGAGCGTGGCGATCCACGAGGAGGGCCACTTCTTTGGCGCGCAGCACGTGTTGAAGAACTATTCGCAGTCGGATCCGCCGACGATGGCGCCGGAAGTGGATCCGTACGGCGCGACGGCGACGCTCTCCGCGGACGATCAGAAGATCATCTGCTTTCTCAACCCGCAGACCGCGTACACGTGCGCCAACGACGCGGACTGCCCGTACATCAACGAAACCGACAGCAGCGGCCAGGAGTACTACGCGGCCAAGATGAGCTGCGACACGGGCACGTCGAAGTGCTCGTGGACCGCCGGCACGACAACGACGACCGGCGGCAAGATGGGCGCCGTGTGCAGCCTGGACGCCGACTGCACCTCGCCGCTGTTCTGCCAGCCGGTCAACACGACGTCGTACTGCAGCCAACTCTGCCAGACGGCGGCGTCCAACTGCGGCACAGGCTTTCAGTGCATCGGGTATCAGAGCGGCAACGGGCAGGGCGCGTGCGTCCCGACCAGCGGCGGCACCACGACGCCGACCGCCAACGCCGGCGACCCGTGCGCGGCGAACACCGACTGCACGACGAACACGTGCTTCAACAAAATCTGCCGCGTCGCGTGCACCGTCGCCAATCCGACGCAGTGCGGCCCGACCGAAGACTGCCAATCGACCGGCACCACGGGCAAGGGCGTCTGCGTTCCCGGCAGCGGCAAGAACGCCGTGGGCAGCACGTGCGCGGATTCAACGCAGTGCCAGTCGGGCGCGTGCGTCGCGGGCTTCTGCCGCGCCAAGTGCGTGAACAAGACCGATTGCCCAAGCGGCCAAGGGTGCACAGCGGAGCCGGAAGGGTACTCGGCCTGTGTCCCCGGCACCGGCGGCAAGCTGCCGGTCGGATCGCAGTGCACCTCGACGACGGACTGCATCACGGGCGCCACGTGCGAGAAGCTCAACGCCAGCGATCCGCAGAGCTGGTGCCGCAAGCCGTGCGCGCAGACCAGCGACTGCGGCGGCACGGACGTGTGCAAGGCCCAGGCCGACGGCGCGTTGGCGTGCATTCCCGCCGCGGCCGACAAGAAGCAGTTGGGCGACGCGTGCGACGCGTCAGACAGCTGCGACAGCGGCCTGTGCGTCGCGGGCCAGAACAAGCAAAGTTGCACGCAGGTCTGCACGGTCGGCGACGCGACGACGTGCCCGTGCGGTTTTGAGTGCCTGAGCACCACGGCGGGCGGCTTGTGTTTTGCCGGGAAGAAGGTCGCCTGCGTGCCCGCGGGCGGCGCGTGCGTCGCGACGAGCGAGTGCGCCGGAGGCATGTGCTCCGCGGGCAAGTGCGTCGGCGGCAAGCAGCCGGACCCGGTTGGCGGCACGACCGGCGAGGGCGGCGCCTGCACCGTGACTTCCGTGCCGAGCACCTGCGCGGCTGGCCTCAGCTGTCAGCGGACTGCGGCCGACAGCGTCGCGGGCATTTGCCACGCCGCGGGCGGCGCCGACAACTACCAGCCATGCACGAGTGACGCCGATTGCGCGACGCTGTTCTGCGCGCCGGACTTCACCGCCAACGGCGCCAACCGCTGCCAGACGCCGTGCGACCCGAGCCACAACGAATGCGCCGCCGGGCAGGGGTGCGCCGCCGTCAACACCCAGGTGGGTGGCTGCTACTTGCTGGCCGCCGTTGCGGGCACCACCGGCACCGCGTCCGATGGCGGCAGCGGCACGTCGTCCGGTTGCTCGGCGGGCACGGCGGGATCGGCGGGCGCTGTTGCGGCACTGCTGGCGTGGGCCGGAATGCTGGTGATCCGGCGGCGGAAAGCCGTCCAGCAGGTTGTCAGCCGCGGCAGGGATCGTCACCCGCAGGGCGGAGGCTCGCGCAGCGAGTCTCCGTGAGCGGAGGGGCGCGCTGCGCCCTGGAGCGAGTCGAGCCCGGTGACCGGCCGCTTCGGCCGGGCAGCCGCCCACCAAAGCCGGATGCGCGCGCGGCGGGTGAAAGTTGCCCCGGGCGGTCGGCTAGCACCACCCAAAGCGTTCAATGCCGCCCCAAACGAGCGGGAACGGCCGCGCATCGTCCAGCCACGCCAACATCGGCAGCGAGGACTCGCGCTCCCGCGCCATCGCCAGCGGCGGCTGCAGCTGCGGCGCGCGGTACGGGTCAAGTCCGGTGTCCCGGTCCGCGTCCCACCAAATCACCCGCTGCAGATTTTGGTCCAGGGCCTGCGCCACCGCCGCCTGCGCCAGGATGGCCGCGTCCTCCGGGCTCCGCGGGCGCCACACCAGCGCGTGCAGCACGGGGTCGCCCGCATCGGCCGTCCACAGCACATAGCCGCCATCTGGCCCGCGCGCGCCCACCACCACGGGCGGCTGCTGCCCGCGCGACCAGGCGCGGAACTGGCTGCGCACGTTGAACCACGCGATGCGCTCGGCCGTCGGCACCTCCAAAATGGCCGGCACGGACGTCATCGCCAGCCGACCATGCACATGACGGGTCTCTTCCTTCAGTAGATCAGCGACTTGCGCCAGCGTGATCTCGTCGGCCGTCGCCGGCCACGGCTCGCCTGCCACCACCCGGATCGACTCGCGCGCCGGGTGCAGGTAGTAGCCCGCGCGCCGGTACAGCCCGGGACCCACGTCGGAATACAGCGCCGCCGCCGCGACGCCCTCGAACTTCAGGCGCGCCCCCAGCTCCGCCAGCAGCTGACCGGCGTAACCCTGCATCCGCAAACGCGGTTCAACCAGCACGGAGGCCACGGTTTCCAGCTTCAGGCCGTTCAGGTCGCCTTCCGCCTCGCCATACCAGATGCGCGCCGCGTAGGTTTCACAGCTCGCCAGAATTTCATCACAATCATTCTTCAGCAGCCACAACCGCATCGACTTGCGGCACAGCTCGCCGTCGTTCAGCGCTTCCTCGCGCTTCAGGTAGAGTTCCAGCGGCATTCCGCCGCCCCACGCGTGGTGGTGATGCCGCCAGCGCTGGGCCATTTCCACGTGGCTGGCCTGCACAAGTTGGTAGCTGCTGGACTGACTCATGGGCTCCTCCTCAGCGTTTCTATACCACGAAGGCCGTTGCGAGGACAGTCGCGGATTCCGTTGGCAGAACACCGAGTCGGCCGCTTGCATACCCGGGATGTTGCGGGCACGATGTTGCGGATGCTGAAACCTTCGTCCATCGCCCTTACCGTTGCTGTACTTCTGACTGCGTGCGCCGCCGAGCAGCCGCCGCGTTATCAGGTCGTGCACCTGTCTGGCACCTCGTACCAGCGCGGACTGCAGCACGGGCAGCAGATGTCGAGCCTCATCAAGTCGTTCTACTCGACGCTCCTGGCGACGTCGCTCCTGCCGTACTTGAACCGCAATCAGCCCGATATCGCTGCGTATTTGCACAACTACGACGCCGTTCTGCACCCCGAGTATGGCAATGGCCAGTTCTCCCTGCTGCTGTTGCGCGAGTCGGCGGCGTCGTTGGAGGCGTCCATTCCGCCGCAGTTCGTCGAGGAAATGCACGGCATCGCCGACGGCTCCGGCATGAATTATCAGGACATCCTGGTCCTGAACACGTTCGTCGATACCGTGCTCGCGGCGCGCGGCATCACTTACTTCCTGCAGCAGGCGGGCGCGCCGCGCGTCACGCAGGTCGAGTGGCTGGGCGCGAGCCTCGTCGGCGACGGCGTGGACAACAACGGCGATGGCACGACCGATGAACCGACGGAATCGCTCGTCGCGCCGTATGAATCCCTGCCGCACGCGATGTGGGTGGAGGTTCCCTCGACGGCCAAGGTGCGCGTGCGGTTGCACGACGATGACGCGAAGGTCGACCCGGAGTCCGTGCGGGTCATCGTTGACGAAAAAGTCTACACGCTCGACTCGCCGGAACTCGTGGTGGTGACCCCGACCGACGCGGGTGGTCTGCCGCTGATTCATGACACGGACGTGACGGTGACGCCGGCGGCGCCTTGGACCAAGCCGATCGTGACGGTGCAGGTGCAGGCGGGCGACAATAAGCTCTCGATCAATCCGCCGCCGAGTCACGAGCACCGGATGCGCACGGAGCAGTTCACGGTGAGCACGAAGGGGTACGGCAAGCCGCCGCATCTCGTGCCCAACCAGGGCGTTTCGGACGGGACGAGCCAGCCGCCGTCCATCGGCTTCGCCGTGCGCAAGTCGGCGACGCCCGATGGCCAGGTGCGACTTGCGCATCACTTTTCGCTGCTCGACGCGGGCACGTCCCACAAACACACGCTTGTGCAGATTCACCATCCGGATACCGGTCCGAGCTACGCGTTTGTCGGCTGGGTGGGCATCGCCTACGGCTTTGCTGGCCTCAATAGCGAAGGTGTCGCGTACGGCTGCAACCATTCAGACACGCTGAACAATCCGCTCGCGGGCGCGTTCCTCACGGACTTCTTTGACGCCAAGCTGCTGTCCAGCGGCGAGCCCATTGGTTTCCTCTTGCGCGACATCCTCGCGCAGGCGCACAACGCCGACGAAGCGGCGACGCTGGCGTACGACACGACGCCAACCTTTGGCTGGAACTTTCTGTTCGCGGACAAGGGCGGCAAGCTGCGCGCCGTGGAAGTCCGGCGGGACGTTGGCATGGGCGGCGTGATTGCCAAGCCCGGCGAGGGGCGCGCCAACTGGACCCCCGACGCCGATGCCGCGGGTGTGGACCAGTGGGGCGTGCCCTGGGCGTCTGAAAAGCAGGACGACATGCGCGTGGGCGCCCATTTCCGGCCGCTCGCCAACGACTTTGCCATGGACCTCGGCATCTTCAATCTGCGCCCGCAGCGCGATTGGAGTTCCTACTATTTCTCATCGGTCCGCGCCATGGCCAACCTCGCCGCGCGGATTACCGCGAACTACGGCAAGTTTGACCTGGCGACGATGATCGCGACGCTGCGTGTGCCGGAGCTTGTCGATGCCCACGATTCGATGACGGCGGTGGTCATTGAGCCCGGTCTTGGCAAGCTGCACGCCGCGCTGGGCACTGAGCCTGCGACGGATTCTGATTTTGACACCTTTGACCTGACGAGTGCGCCATGAAGTCGTTGCGGCTGCTCGTTTTTCTCCTGTTGGGCATCGCTGTGCCGGCGCACGCGGGCAACAACACCGCGACGTTGCCGACCGGCACGATTGTCGTCGACACGGCGTACTTTGACACGACGACCACGACGCGCTTTGACAATTCCCGCGTCGCGCGGCCGCTCATGGACGGCATCCAGCGCTACGAGCCGGGCGGCGGCCTGCAGGGGGCGATCACCGCGAATCCGTATGTAAAATACCAGCTCTTCGTGCCGCAAGTCATGTACGGCGTGACCGACGACCTGACGCTAGTGCTGGCGATGCCAACGGTCGTGCACACGTCGATCAAGCCGAATCTCGGCTGGACGCCGGGCGACTACCAGAACAATCTTGGCCGGCCGTACAGCGAGTCCGATTTCTGGCAGTGGGCCAAGAGCATGGGCCAGGACAAGCCGGGCGATTTTTCCGGCAACAACTGGACGCCCGCGGACATGGTGCTTGGCGTGCGCTACAGCCTGTCCAAGCTGAAGGCGTTTGAGAACAACGGGCTGCGCGCCGCCGTGAGTGCGCAAGTGGCGATTCCCACGGGCAAGCCCGCCGATCCGGAGAACCTGGTGGCGGCCGGCACGACCGTCTGGGACCTGAACAACTATGGCGATGCGGAGCTTCACTTTGCGCTGGAGAAGCCCTTCAAATGGGACGACTTTACCCGGTTGAACATCGGCGTCGATTTCCACTATGCCGCGTTCCTCAAGCACACGTACCAGTCCGCGACGGGCGCGCAGGCGCCGCTCCTGATGACGTTCGCGCCGTACATCGGCCCGACGTACACGATTGACCCGGGCGACCAATTCGGCGCGACGTTTCTCGTCGAGGGCATGCCGTTCATCGGTCCGACCCTCTCGACGTGGATGAACCAGCACGATCCGGCGAAGTCCGCGCAGTGGCCCGCGCTCCTGACGCTGACGGCGTCGCTCAAGTATGCGCATGTGAACCAGTCGACCTGGCAATCGCAGTCGGCGATGTGGGATTGGGATCACAACAAGCTGTGGTTGCCCGGCGACAAGAACACGGTGCGGCTGGGCGCGGACATCAGCCTGATGCGCCTGGGCTTGCCGCTCCAGCTCTACGGGGCGTACCTGACGCAGGAGCTGATTCCGGGCCGCAACACGCGCGCGACCGATGTGTTGATGGCGGGCGCGCGGCTGCTGATGAAGTTCTGGTAGGCGCCGCCTGAGCTCCGGCTTGCGACCGCGCTACGGCATCTCGATGTAGTCCAGCGCCGCGTGCGCCACCTCGCCCAGCGTCCTGCCCGGCGCTGCGCCTACGCCGTACACGTCAACGACGGGCGTCGCTTCGTTCAGCATCGGCCGCAGGACCTTCTCGGCCAAATCGCGGCGCGACGCGTGCACCTGCGCGAACGCCCGCAACGCGCCGGCGCGCTTGAGCGGGGACTTGTCCTTCAGCCATTTTCCCAGCAGCTTCTCCGCCGCACCGGGTTGCAGGATCGCCAGTGTTGCCAGCGCCTCCGCCGCGACCGCGTCCTGCTTGTCGTTCAACAGCGCTTCTACGTAGCTCGTCGTCGCGGAGACGCCCAGCCGGCCCAGAATGCGCAGCGCGACCACCCGCGCGCGCGGCGTTCCCTTGCCCTGCGCGACGAACTCGCCGATCCGATCGGCCAGCCGCAGGTTCTCGTGGTCCCGGCTGTACGCGTAGACAAGCCGCAGCGTCGTGAGCTGCACGCCTTCATCGGGGTGGCGAAAGCCGTCCAGCGCGTATTGCGCCGCCGTGTCGCACCCGCTGGCAAAGTGCAGATCCAGCGCGGCCATCGAGAGCTGCGGATCGCCCGCGCCCAGATAGCCGGTGGCAAACGCCGCGAGGCGAGGCTGCCGGGCGACGATCAGCTGCGCCGCCTTGAGCGCCATCAACTGGACGCGCGCGTCGGTGTCCATCAGCGTCGTCCGGATCAGCGCCGGTCCGTCCACGGTCTGCACGAGCTTGGCAAACCGCGCTTCAGCCGTCGCCCGCGCGCTGTAGTCGCTGGGATTGAGGATGGCCTCGTGGATTTCACTGAGCGCGCTTCGCACTTCTGGCGAGAGCCTGCGAAACAACACGTCCGGGCCATTGGCGGCGCTGCTGGTCCGCTGCGCATGGCGGCCAAAACTGCACCACGGCTTGCGGACCAGTCCGCGGTCCGTCGCCACGCGCGCCATCGCCGGCACGCGCACGCCCGCTGACGGCGGCGGCACCCACGCCAAATCCATGCTCTGCAACGCCACCGGATTGTTGGTCAGGGCCAGCCAAACAAGCCCCGTGAGCCACGCTGCCATCGCATCTCCTTGGCCGCGCGCCCGCAGCCGGTCCAGAAAGTAGCATTCCCCAAGACGCGCCGCTATCCTTTGCCGTCAGAGGAGCCCCGTTTCGTGCCTGAGGACCGTGACATCCCGCAGCCCAAGTCGCCGTTGTCCCACTGGCAAGCGCGGTTCTTTCAATTTGCGCTCGTCGGTTCCGGCCTGACGTTGTTGATTTGGCTGGTCATCCGCCTGTCGATCGTCACGACGCCGGTGCTCTTTGGCTTCTTTGTCGCCTACGCGCTCAATCCCGTTGTCGTGCGCCTGCGCCGCTGGCGGGTGCCGCCGTTCCTGGCGCTGACGGTTCCCGTGCTGCTCTTCGTCTCGCTCGCGGTTGTCTTCTTCACCGTCGTGGTACCGCAGATGGCCCAAAAGCTGCAGTACGCGAGTTCGCACCTGCCGCAGCTCATGTACAACACGGTCCTGAAGATGGATCCGTGGTTTGAGGCGCATTTTGCCCGCAAGCTCAGCGACTTTGTGCCGTACCAGAACCTGAGCCAAGTGCTGCAAGCGCTGGCCAAGGAATTCGTCGGTCCGGAAGACTCCACGGTGGGCTGGATCCTCTCGAGCGCGCGCGACCTGCTCATGACCGTGGGCAACGTGGTGCTCATCGTCGTTGTCGCGTTCTTCCTTCTGGAGGATTACGAGAAGATCGTACGCGGCGCTGCGTCGCTCGTGCCACGTCGCCACAGCGCGCGCGTGGCGCACGTCGTGCGGCGGATTGACGGCGCGCTTGCCGGATTCCTGCGCGGCGAACTGCTGCTCATGACGAGCGCCGTCGTGGCGTTCTCGGTCGGACTGCTGCTGCTCGACGTGCCGTATGCGCTCGTCATGGGGCCGATCGCCGGGGTGATCTACCTCGTGCCCTACATTGGCGTGCTCACCGGCGGGACGCTGTGCGTCATCATGTCGCTCCTCACGGATCACTCGGCCTGGCAGATCGGCGGCGTCGCGCTCCTCTTTGTGGCGTTCTACAGCATTGACCTCATCTACATCACGCCGCGGATGATCGGCAATCGCGTGGGCTTGAAGCCGGTCGTAGTGTTGCTGGGTATCATCGCGATGGGCGAACTGGCTGGTTTGACGGGGATTCTGCTCGCGCTGCCGTTGATGGCGATTACGCGCATCCTGCTGGACGAGGCGCTTACCGACTATCGCGCCTCGTCGGCGTACACCGCCATGCCGGACGACTTCGCCGCCGGAACCGACGAAACGGACGCGTAGGCGCGCCCACTCGCAGCGGCAGCGGAAGTTCGCTATCCTTGGCATCCCCCGCCACGGAGTTTGCCATGCTGACGCGTTCGATTGTTTCCAAGTCCTGGTTTCTCCTCCTCGTGGCCCTTGGCGCGGCTTGCGGGACCACAGCAGCGACGGGTGGCGATGGCGCCTCTGCCGACGCAACGAACGACGGCACCTTCAGCGAATTGGGCGACGGCGTTGCAACCGTGACCTGCAGCGCGGACAACAACGGCGCCACGTGCGATGACAACAACGCGTGCACCAACACCGACAAATGCGCGAGCGGCGTCTGCGCGGGCGTGCCCGTCGATTGCGCCGACGACGTCAGCTGCACCACCGACAGCTGTTTGAAGTCAACCGGTTGCGTCCACAAGATCGACGGCTGCCTCATCGGCGGCGTCTGCATCGGCGGCGGCAGCAACTCGCCGACCGTCGCGTGTCAGCGCTGCCAGCCAGAGGTCGACCCGACCGGCTGGACCGTCGACATCAAGCTCAACTGCGACGACGGCAACCCGTGCACGCAGTTCGACTCCTGCCATCAGGACGGCAGCTGCGTGGGCGCGGCGATCGGCTGCGACGACGGCAAGCCCTGCACGCTGGACGCCTGCAACGCGGCGGACGGCTGCACGTACACGAGCCTGGACGTCGGCGCGTGCGAGGACAACAACGCGTGCACGGTGAACGACAGCTGCAAGGCCGGCAAATGCGCACCGGGCAAAGACGCGTTGAAGTGCGACGACAAGAACCCCTGCACCAAGGATTTCTGCGAGCCCAAGACCGGCTGCAAGGCGGAAATCGACCCCATGGCGTGCGACGACAACGAGGGCTGCACGATCGACAGCTGCGATCCCGCGACGGGCTGCAAACACACGAGCCTCAAGATCGGCGACGCCTGCTCGACCGGCGACCTGTGCGTGACCGGTTCCACGTGCTCGTCGGCGCTGAAATGCCAGGGCGGCAACCCGGTCGTCTGCGAGGACAAGAACATCTGCACCGACGATTTCTGCAAGTCGGACAAAGGCTGCATCCACGCCATCAACACGTTGTCCTGCGACGACGGCGAATACTGCACGTACCCGGACCTGTGCACCGGCGGCCAATGCATCGGCGTCAAGTCCAACATGTGCCCGATCTGCAACAAGATTTTCAGCGATTTTGACGGCAAGCTGACGCAGTTCCAGATTGGCACGAGCGGCAATCCAGGCGATGGCATCGACGTGGACGGCGATCCCAAGACGTGCGCGCCGGACGGCGATTGCTCGGCGGGCATCGACAATGCCGCGTCCGTGCTGTCCTTCATCGTCAACCAGCCGCTGATTGATTCAGTCAACAACGGTCAGTTCACGTTTGTCGCGGAAATGGCCGGTTATCAAGGGGAAAACGTTCCGTTCACGCTGAATCTCTACTACGCCAACATGGACATCTCCAGCAAGAACGTGAACTGCGATCAGCAAAAGGACGTGTGCAATTGGCTGGCGATGCAGACGGCGTTCACGGCCGGTTGCCTGCCAAAATTCTCGTTCAAGGACGCGCTCGTCAAAGGCGGCGTCCTGACGGCGGGCGGTTCCGATACGCTGTTTGCCATGGATGCATCGCTGCTTGGCGCCAAGAATGCAACGTTGTACGTGAAGGGCGCGCGGGTCGAGGCCAAAGTCACGTTCACGCCTGACGGCAAGGCCGTACAGGGCATGGCGGGCGCGCTGGGCGGCGCGGTGCCTTCGCCGGTCGTCGTGGACATCATCAACGCGATGGACGAGAGCGTGTTCACGTCGCTCGGCGGCAAGACCAACGCGCTCGCGCTCGTGAAGCAGCTGCTGGCGGTCGATATCGACACGGACGGCGACGGCAACAAGGACGCGAGCAGCATCGGCCTGCGCTTCTCCGCCGTTGGCGCCAAGATCGTCGGCACGGGCTACTGATGGCGGCCCACCCGCACGCGGCGGCGCATCTCGCGGCGGTCGATCCGACGCTCGCCGGCATCATCCAGACCGTTGGGCCTTGCGTCATGCGGTTCCACGAGGATCGCTTCGCCGCGCTGGTCGGCGCGGTGATTTCGCAGCAGGTGTCGAGCGCCGCGGCCAAGACGATTCACGGTCGCCTCTGCGCGCTGCTGCCCGACGGCTTGCCGACGCCCGCAGCGATTGCGGCGCAGTCCCCGGAGTCCTTGCGCGCCGCCGGTTTGTCAGGTCAAAAGGCCAAGTACCTGCACGCGCTGGCGGCCTTCGTCGTCGATCAGCGCCTCGATCTGGCGGGACTCGACGCGCTGCCGGATGACGCCGTTGCCGATGCGCTCGTCGCGGTGCCCGGGATTGGCCGATGGACGGCGGACATGTTCCTGATCTTCACGCTGCAGCGTCCCGACGTGCTGCCGCTGGGCGATTTGGCTGTGCGCGAGGCGTTTATGCACCACTACGGTTTGCAGAAGGCCGATTTTCCGCACAAGGCGCTGGCGATTGCCGAGACATGGCGGCCGTGGCGCAGCGTCGCTTCCTGGTATTTCTACCGCGATGCCGATGCGCGCAAAGGTCGGCCGCCGGTCGTCTGACCGCGAACGCTACTTCTTGACCTTGGCAGCGGCCTTCAACTCCGCCTCTTTCAAGTGCTTCAACATCGGCGCCATGGCCTCGGCGACCGTATCGCGCACTTCATCCGCCTCGTCCCGCGTCAGCTCCGGATTGCTGACTTCGAGCGCCGCGTCGCGCGCCTCCCGCAGCTGCGCCTTGGCCATTTCCAGTTGCCCGTGGGTGTTGGCTTTCGCGAAGAGCGGCTCCAGTTCAGCGATCGCCTTGGCCCGACCCGGCGCGGCAGCGAGTTCCTTCTGCAGCTCCGCGCACGCCGGCTGCGCACCCAGGCGGTACAATCGCGACGCATGCACCGCCAGCGGCTGCAGCGCACTCTCAGCTTCGTCAACCAGCGGCTTGGGATCCATCACATTGGGATCGTTGCGAATCGCGTGAATCAGCGGATGGCGTTTGCCGTCCCACGTCAGGAACGGCTTCCAGGCCTGCTCGCGCTTGGCCGCATCGGCGCTCGCGTCGCGCAGATGCTTGACGTGCTCCGCACCTTCCGCCGCCGACTGGGCGATGGTCTCGCGGTACTTGGCGATGGTCGCCGGACCCACTTTCGCCGCGAGCTCGGCGGCTTCTTTTGTCGCCTTGTCGACGGCCATTTTGAGCTTCTCCGGCGTCTTGCCGGTCTTCAGCTGCGTGTACACTTCCAGTTCGCTCGCCTCCGCGGGCGTCATTTGCGCCTTGAGCGCCGTGAGTTGGCCCTCCAGACGCTCGTTGTCCTGCCGGTGTTTCTCGGTCAACCCGCGGATCTTCGGCAGGTCGGCGCCTGCAGCCTCTACGTCGCGCACGAGCTTGGTCAGGCGCGCGGCCAGCGTGTCGACAATCGGGGAAGCCTGTTGCATCGGCGTCTTGGCGGCCTGGGCGTAGAGCGGCGCAGCGGGCAGGGCGGAAATCACAATCGCGGCGACGGGCAGGGTGCGGAAGAACGACATGGACGACTCATGGCCACGAGGGAAGTGGCGCTGCTTTGACGCTACACGCGGCTGCGGCACGGGTCAACGGCGGACTGCTTGCGGTGGCCGAGCCGGCGCGCGCAGTTCCGCAATCTTGCACTACTTCTGCCTTGACCCGCGGTAGGTCGGCCCGTATAGTTCTGGCTTGATCATGAACTCGGACTTCGGTATTGCAATCGCATCACCGGGCCGGGATCGGTCCCAAGAATCGCTGAGGCAATCGCATGCAGACCGAGTCCCATGTCCAGCGGACGCTTTCACGCGTCAAGCGCCTTCAGCCGGTGCAACTGGCGTCTTTCGGTCTTGCGCTGCTCGCGCTGGGCTGCAACGGCACGGGCGGCGCGGCAGGCGCCACGGCAACGGACGACGCAGCGGATTCCGCAACGGCTACGCCTGACATCGCGGGCACGGATGCCGCCGCGGTCGACGCGACGGCTGGTCTGGACGTCGCAGCGGCCGACGTGCCCGACGTCGCCAGTGCCCCCGATCTCCCGAGTGCCACCGATGTCCCTGCTGCGCCCGATGTGCTGGATGTCGCCGAAACACCCGACGTGCCGGCAACGCCCGACGTGCCGGCAACTGCCGATGTTCCGACGGCGCCCGCGTGCACGACGGATGCGGACTGCAACGACGGCAAGCTTTGCACGACGGATACCTGCAGCAATGGCGCGTGCGTGCTTACCGCCGTGACGTGCGCCAAGAACGCCGAGTGCGTCGAGGGCAGCGGCTGCGCGTGCTCCAGCGGCTTCGTCGGCGATGCGCTCAGCGCGTGCGAAATGAACCCGGCTTGCCCCGCCGCGACCGGCTGCATGTGCCCGCGCGGCTACCTGGCGATTGCCGTCGACGCGGCGACCGTCTGCGCCGCGGACACGCCCGTGTGGGGCATCCGCCCGGACGCGCCCGGCAGTCTGTACAAGGACAACGGCGACGGCACCGTCACGGACGTACAGATCGGCCTCACCTGGCAGCAGGGCGACTCCTACATGGCCAAGAGCTGGAGTGCGGCCAACGGCTATTGCCAGGACCTCGACCTTGGCGGCCAGAGCGATTGGCGCCTGCCGACCGTTGCGGAGTTGAACTCGATCCGCGACTTGACCGCGGCCAAGCCGTCGGTGCCCGCCGCATTTGCCGCGACGAATCCGAGCGAGTACTGGACCGCGGTGCCGCAAATCGGCCAGCCGGACCACAGCTGGGCGCTTGCCCTGGACTACGGCGGATTCTGTCAGGACAACAAGATGCTGTTCGGTTACCGCGCGCGCTGCATTCGCGGCGCCCTGCCGCAAGCTGAGCAGCCCGCCGCGCAACCGGCGCAGCGCTTTTCCGCGACGACGGGAACGGTTGCTGACGCGTTGACCAAGCTGACGTGGCAGCGTGTCGCGCCGACGACAATCGCGACGCTCGCCGACGCTGCCGCGTATTGCGCCGGCCTGACGCTGGAAGGCGGTGGCTGGAAACTGCCGACGCTGACGCAGTTGGAATCGCTCGTCGACCACCAGCGCGCGCAGCCGGCGATGGACGCGGTTTTCGCCAATGAGCCGTCCAACTGGTTCTGGTCGGCCACGCCACGCGCCGACGCTTTGACGGGCGGACCGGGCAACGGCCCGACGATTGCCTGGGGCATCAACTTCGCCTCCGGCGGCAGCGGCTACACCGGCGTGACGGGCAACATCAGCATCCGTTGCGTGCGGTAACCAGCGGTTGCATTCGCCTGATTTGGCAGCCTCGCCTTCGCGCCGGGCCGTGGCGCCGTTCGCCGCTATCGCGATCTGGGCGGCTGCGGCAGCGCTTGCAGCCTGTTCCGGCAAGACTGCCGCGCTGCCCCTGCTGATGGATGCCGCCGATGCTGGCGGTGATGCGCCCGACGTCGCGGTTGGCACGCCGGTCGCTGACGTTGCCCCGCCTGATGCCGACTCCCTCCAGGATGCTGCCGCGGCCGTCGACGCGGGCGATGTGGGGCCAGCCGCCGATGCCGCGAGTCCGGACGCCTCGGACGCCGCGTTGGATGTCACGCTGACGGGATGCCCGCCCGACGCGCCGCCTCCGTGGGCGGGTGCGGCGGTGAATTCGCCAGCCAATCCATCTGCGCGCCCACCCGGCGTTGCCTGTGCCGCTGCGGGCTGGCCGTCTGACCCATCGCCAACGGCGCTGGCGTGGACGGACGTGACGGCGAGCCTGGGTCTTGCCAACGCCGGCGTGATTGACTCGTGTGTGCTGCTGCAGGATCTGACGGGCGACGGCGTCGCGGATATCCTGACGGTCGCTGAGCCGACGAGCCCCATCGCGCCGCCTGAGCTGCGCTTGGCGGTTGCGACCGCGCCGGGTCAATACGCGACGAAGGCACAGCCGCTGGCGGCGTTGGGCCGGGTGGTTGACTGTGCGGCCGGTGACTTTTCCGGCGACAACGCCGCGGATTTGGTCCTGGTGACGCAAAACGGCGTGCGGATCCTCGTGAATCAGGGCGGAACCTTCGTCGACGTGACCGCGACGTGGCTGCCGTCGAGTGTGACTGCGACGTCATTTGGCGCGCTCGCGCTTTTTGACGCCGATCGCGACGGCCGACTGGACGTGCTCCTCGCCGCCAAACAGCCGCTGCCGCAGAGTGCTGACGGCGGCGCGTGCTTGCTCGCGGACCAGGGCTACCTCATGTGCTGCGTCGCCATTCTGCCCAATTGTGCGACGCAATTCGCGGGCACTGAGCAGGTCTACACGTGTTGCGACAACCAGCTCGCACCGTCGGCCAAGTACCTGTTGCACAACACCGGCATCAGCTTCACCGACGTCACCGCCGCCAGCGGCATCACCGCGACGGGCAACACGCAGACGCTCACGGCTTTTGACATCGACCGCGACGGCTGGCTGGACGTGTTCTGGGGCGACGATTTGGGGCCGCACGGCTGGTATCGCAACCTGGGCAACAGCCATTTCGCCGCGCACACCGCGGATCTCGGCATGCGGCCCTACGCGCACGCCATGGGATCGGCACTTGGCGACGTGGATGGCGACCACCGCGCCGACCTGTTGCTCAGTTCGTGGGGGCCGTCGATCCTGTACGCCGGGCAGGTCGACGGGTTCGCAGACATCAGCGACGGCAGCGGCCTGGCGTGGCTGACGGAGAACGCCGTGCCGTGGGCCTACGCATTCGCGGACTTCGACGCGGATGGTTGGCTCGACGTCGTCAACACCCAATCCTACGTCGCGGCCAAGGGCAAGCTGATCGGCGTGGGGCAGGCGATTCCGTCGGACGTTTCCATCGGGTACCACGCGATTGGCCACAACTCCGGCGGTGCGTTCCAGAAGCAGGTGCTCCTGTGGCCGGGCGATGCCTACGCGTCGTTCACGGAGCTGGCGCTGGCGACGGGCGATCTCGACGGCGACGGTGACCTCGATTTGCTGACGCAGTCGCCGCCGGGGCGCCTGACGATTTGGCGCAACGACAGCAAGGGCCAGCATTGGCTGCGGGTTCGGCTGAACGGGAAGACGGCGGCGTCGGTCGTAGGCGCGGTGGTGCAGGTGTGGAAGGCGGGTGCGGTCCAGGAGCGTCGGCAGCAGCTCGCGGGCGGTTTTGGCGCGCACGACGACGGTGTCCTGACGTTTGGGCTTGGCAACGTCGCGACCGTCGACCAGGTGCGGGTCTGGTGGCCGTCGGGCATGGTCACGGAGCTGGGGCCGGTGGCGGGCGGGCAGGTTGTCGTGGTTGCAGAGCCGTAGGGTGTTGTACACGACCGAAGGCTTTGTCAGATCGATGAATTTAAAGAAGAAGTGGCCACGTCCTGCCGCAGCTGAGCCGACCGAGCGGCGGGGCTAGTCATTCGTCGAGCGTCGCTGTCAGGGCCGGCTCGTCATCGGATCAGACACGACCGAAGGCTTTGTCAGATTGATGAATTCAAAGCACAATCCCAACTATCGCAGCACCCGTTCAAACACCCGCACGTATTCTTCCGCGGCGCCGCGCCACGCCGAGTCCCGTCGCATCCCGTTGAGCTGGATCTGCCGCCACGTATCCGGCGCGCCGTAGAACACGTCGAGCGCGCGGTCCACCGCCCACTGGAGGCCCGTCAGCGAATCGTGCTCAAACGCGAACCCGTTCGCCGTGCCGTTGCCGAGCGTGTGCTGCGTCGTCGGGACAACCGTGTCGCGCAGCCCGCCGACGGCGCGCACAATCGGCACCGTGCCGTAGCGCATCCCATACAGCTGCGTCAGCCCACATGGCTCCCAGCGACTCGGCACCAGCACCGCGTCGCCCGCCGCGTACAGCACGTGGGACATCGCCATGTCGTGGTGCGGGTGGAACCGGAAATGGGGCCAGTGCCAACGCTCCAGTTCGTGAAACTGGTGCTCCATCGCCTCGCTGCCGCGCCCCAACAGGATGAACCGCACGCTGCGGCTCGCGAGGTAGGGAATGAGCTGCGCGACGAGGTCAAACCCCTTCTGCGCCACCAGGCGCGACACGCCGACGAACACCGGATGCGGGTCATCCGGGTCCATGCGCGCCACTTCCAGCAGATGCCGGCGATTGGCCGCCTTGCCCGCCAGGTCGTCCGCACTGAAATGGAACGGCAGGTGCGGGTCCGTCTGCGGATTCCACAGGTCCATGTCGATGCCGTTCAGGATCCCCGTCAGCTTGCCAGAATGCCGCCGGAGCACGCCCTCCAGCCGTTCGCCAAACTCCGACGTCTGGATTTCCTGGGCGTAGCGCGGGCTCACCGTCGTCACGGCGTCTGCCATGGCGATGCCGCCTTTCATCAGGTTCACCGCGCCAAAGAACTCCAGCACGTCCGGGTTGAACCACTCCGGGCCCACGCCGACTGTCGCGAGCGATGACGGCGGGTACAGCCCCTGATACGCGATGTTGTGGATGCTGAGCACCGACCGCGTCTTGGGCAGGAACTGCCGGTAGCCGCTGGCCAGGTAAATCGGCAGGAGCGCGGTGTGCCAGTCATGGGCGTGGACAATGTCCGGCCTGCCGCCGAGCAACTGCACGCTGCAACTGAGCGCCGCGCGGCAGAACGTGGAGAAGCGCGCTTCGTCGTCGCCGTGGCCGTACAAGCCGTCGCGGTCAAACAGCGGCGGGCAGTCGCACGCGAACGTGGGCGCGCGCGAGGCGACTTTGTCGCCGTCTGCCGGAATGATGCGGAACCAGCGGCTGTCGAAGCGATGGCCGCCCATCCAGACGCTCGCCGTCGCGCCGGTATCTTCCAGGCGGCCGCCGCGTTCAAGGATCTTGCGGTGCGCGTCGCGGTACAGCGGGATGCACACAGCGATTTCCACGCCGATGTCCATGAGCGCCTGGGGCAACGCGTGCGTTACTTCGCCGAGGCCGCCCGTTGAGCACCAGGGCGTACACTCCGCTGCGACGTACAATACCCGCATCTTGTGGCCTGAATTACGAACGTTGTGAGCCATTGCGGACCGGATCGTTGCTGTGGCGGCGGACTGAAACCCAAGTTCCCGCGCGCGCTTTGAAGTCGTCCGCTACCGCTGGATCCTGCAAGAGCATGGTCGCCATGTCGTGCGGAATCTCAATGGGCCCGGACGGTGGCACATACGTGCCTTTGGGCAGAACGATCGTGCCCTTTGGCGAGCGAAAGGGGAAGCGTTTGGCGTCGCTCACTTCATCAAAGCCGATCACGCAGCCGTCGCCGATCACCACATTGTGATCCAGCAGCACGTTGCGCACCCGCGTCTGGCGGCCGATCCGGCAGCGACCGGCGATCACGCTGTTCTCAATCGTGGCGAATCGGTGGAAGTAGCAGTCCACGCCCGCGATCACGTTGACCAATTGCGCGCCGGACACGATGGTCCCCTCGCACACCAGCGAATCGACGACCTGGCCAAACTCCCGCTGCTTGCCCGCGAGCACGAATTTCGCCGGCGGCAGGTCGTATTGCGTCGTGCGAATCGGCCACTGGCGGTTGTACAGGTTGAACGCCGGCAGCACCGCGCGCAGGTCCATGTTGGCGTCGAAATAGGAATCCAGCGTCCCCACGTCGCGCCAGTACGGGACCGCGTCCGGCGCCTCGCCCGGCACCGTGTTTGTCGAAAAGTCGTAGGTGAACACGCGATAGCCGTCGCGCACCATGTTGGGGATCACGTCTTTGCCAAAATCGTGGCTGGAGTTCGGATCCTCCGCGTCGTCGTGCAGCAAATCCTCCAAAATCCGCCGCTTGAAGAAGTAGTTGCCCATCGACACGAGGCACATGTCCGGCTTGCCCGGAATCGCAATAGCGTCCGCTTCCTTGGGCTTCTCCTGAAAACCGATAATCCGCCCCGTGTCGTCGATCTGAATGACGCCGAATTGCGACGCTTCCTTGCGCGGCACCGGATACGCGGCGACCGTCAGGTCCGCGTTCATCTGCGTGTGGTGGGCTTCCATCTGATCGACGGCAATCTTGTAGATGTGGTCGCCGCCAAAGATCGCGACGTTCTCAGAAGCCTGATCAGAAATCAGGTTCAGGTTCTGGAACACACTGTCCGCGGTACCGACGTACCAATGCTCGCCGCGGCGCATCTGCGCGGGGACCGGATCGACAAAATGTCCCGGCGCGTTCGACAGATTCCACGCGCGCGAGAGGTGCTCGATCAGCGACGAGGACATGTACTGCGTCAGGATCTTGATCCGCGTGTAGCCGGAATTGAGAAAATTGGAGAGGGCAAAATCGATGATGCGATAACGCCCACCAAACGGCGCGGCCGGCTTGGCGCGATGCGACGTCAACGGCGCCAAACGACTGCCTTTGCCGCCCGCGAGAATCATGACCAATGTCCGAGCCATCTGAACCTCCGCGCGCCTCCCCTTCTCCCGCGTTTAGCGTAGCACGGTTTGCTGCGGCGTCAGGCTTATTGGCAGGTAGACGTCACCTGGATGTCATCGACGAAGACGCCGGTCCCGGTACTGCTGTAAGTCAAACCATAATTCGCGTTATTTTGCGCGCTGTACATGAGCGTCACCACGGGCGTGGTGCCGGCGAGGAGGCCGGTGTTGAGCGTGACCTGCGTCCAGCCGTTGGTCGCCCCGGTCTGCGTGAACGCGACGACGCCGTTGACATTCACCTGGAACGACGCCGAGCCGCATGGATAGGTGTAGAACGTGGCGTAGGTGCAGTTGGCTGAGACGGCGTCAAAGTAGAGCCAAAACGCCAGCGAGGTCGTGCCCGTGGGCAACGTGAAGGACGGCAGCTTGGCGATCGCGGTCGCTGCGCCGGAGAGCGACGTCACAGCCATGCCGCCCACGCCCGCGTGCGTCTTGGACGTCTGGCCGATGGACCACGGGCTCGCGCCGCTCACGCTCGTCGTGATGCCATTGCCGCCGTCGCCCTCAAAGGCGGTCTGCCAGAGCGTCGGCTTGCAGCAGCCGGACTGCGCGTATTGCCACGCGTGGCCGCAGCCGCCGATTGGATCGCAGGTGTCCAGCGTGCACACGTCGCCGTCGTTGCACGTGTTGGCCGTCCCGCCGCCGCAGCTGCTCCCGGTGCAGTATTCGCTGACCGTGCACACCTGGCCGTCGTCACACGCGCTGCCATTGGGCATCGCCGCGCTGCTGCACGTGCCGTTGGTGCCGTTGCAGACGTCCAGGGTGCACGGCTGGCCGTCGCTGCAATCGACGTTGGCGGGGATGAATTTGCGAATGGCGTTGTTGTCGGCGAGCCAAATCGTGCCGCCGGGCGTCCACGCGGGTACGGCCGGGTAGGCGAGTACGGACGCGAGCGCGCTGCCGTCTGTGCCCGTGAGCGTGGTGCCGCCGCCGATGGTCATCCCGGCGACGGTGGTGACGACGCCGCTCGGCGTAATCTTGCGCAGGCGGTTGTTGAACGTGTCGGTGACGTAGACGTTGCCCGCGCCGTCCACGGTGCAGTCCCGCGGCTGGTAGAACGCGGCGGCCTTGCCGATGCCGTCCTGCGCGCCCGACGTGCCGCTGCCCGCGAGCGTGCTGACCTGGCCGCTGGCGATCCGGCGCACGTTGTGGTTCAAGGTGTCGACGACGTACAGCGTGCCGTCGCTGGCCTGGCAGAGTCCGCGCGGTGAGCTGAACGTCGCGTTGGCGAGCGTCCCGTCCGTGTTGCCGGTCGTGCCGTTGCCGGTCAGCGTGCCGACGGTGCCGTCTGACGCGATCGTGCGGATGCGGTGATTGCCGGAGTCCGCGACGTAGACCAGGCCGCTGGCGGTGTAGACGAGGCCAAATGGGCTGCTGAACTGCGCGCTCGTCGGCGCACCGTCGAGGAAGCCGGTCGTGCCGCTGCCCGCGACGGTGCTGACGGTCGTGCCGCTGAGTTTGCGGATGCGGTTGTTGACGGCGTCGGCGATGAGCAGCGCGCCCTGGCCATCGAGCGCGAGGCGCGTGGGGTTGTTGAACTGCGCGGTCGATGCCGCGCCGTCGAGGTAGCCCGCGGTGCCGCTGCCGGCGACGGTCGTCGTTGTGCCGTCCGCGGCGACGAAGCGGATGCGGTTGCCCGTGGCGTCGCTCACGTACGTTCCGCCGTTCTTGGTTGGCGCCAGGCCGAACGCCGCGTTGAAGCGCGCGTCCTTGCCCGCGCCGTCGACGTAACTGGCTGTGGCCGATCCCGCGACCGTCGAGAGCGTGTTCACGTCTGCGAGGCACGCGCCGCTGACGCAGTGCTCGCCGTTGGTGCAGACGTTGTTGTCAACGCACGGGCCGTCTGCGGGCAAGTACTGGCAATTGCCGGTCACCGGATTGCATGAGTCGACGGTGCACACGTTGCCGTCGCTGCACGTCGTTCCCGCGCCCACGCATTTGCCGCCCGCGCTGCAGGCGTCGCCCGTCGTGCACGCGCTGCCGTCGCTGCACGCGGCGCCCTGGACGAGCGGCGTGAAGCTGCACGCCTTGTTGCTGCAACTGTCCGTCGTGCAAGGGTTGCCGTCGTTGCAGAGGAGGTTGCTGAAGGCGAGCTTGCGAATGCGCTGGTTGGTGCCGTCGGCGATCCAGACCGCGCCGGTCCAGTCCGGAACCACGTTCCACTGCGCGCTGAAGCCAGCCGAGGTCGGCGCGCCGTCGATGTACGCCGCGGAGCCGCTGCCGGCGAGCGTGCTGACCGACCCGTCGCTGGCGACTGCGCGGATGCGGTTGTTGCCGTTGTCGCTGACGATGAGCGTGGTGCCAAGCCACGCGAGGCCGCCGATCCACGCGAATTTGGCGCTGGCGCCCGCGCCGTCGATGTAGCCGTTGCCGGAGCCGCTGACCGTCGTGACCGTCAAGCCGTCGGCGCTGAGCTTGCGGATGCGGTAGTTGCTGCAGTCCGCGATGTAGATGCTGCCGTCCGCGGCGGGCGCGATGCGGCACGGTTCGTTGAACTGCGCTTTGCTGGCCGCGCCGTCGAGGTAGCCGGCGACGCCGGTGCCCGCGGCGGTCGTGACGGCGCCGTCGGGCGTGATGCGGCGGATGCGGTGGTTGCCGCGGTCGGCGGCCCACAAGACGCCGTTGACGTCGAACTTGATGTCCTGCACGGACGTGAACTGCGCCGCGGTGCCGACGCCGTCCTTGAAGCCGGCCGTGCTGCCGGCGAACGTCGCGACGTTGCCGCCGCTCAAGCTGCGAATCCGGTTGTTGCTGTAGTCGGCGATGAACAGCGTGCCGCTCGCGTCCACGGCGACGCTCGTCGGGTTGGCGAACGTCGCGATCGCCACTGCGCCGTCCTGGCTGCCGCTGCTGCCCGTGCCTGCGAGCGTGCTCACGGTGCCGTCGACCTGGACCTGCCGCAGGCGGTGGCTGTCGTATTCCGTCACGACCATGCTGCCGTCCAACATCCGCGCCATGCCGTAGGGGCGATTGAAGCTCGCGCTGGAGCCCGCGCCGTTGGTGCCGCCGACCGCGCCGCTGCCGGCGACCGTCGTGACGTTGGCGCTCGCGATGGGCGCGCCGCACTTGCCGGCGCTGCACGTCTCGCCGGTGGTGCACGGATTGCCGTCCTCGCAGCTCGGTCCCGTCACGCCCGCGTGCTGGCAAGCGCCGCTGCAGGAATCGAGCGTGCAACTGTTGCCGTCGTCGCAGTTGACCGCCGTGTGCGTGCAGGTCGCGGTGCCGCCGTCGCAGCTGTCGGTGGTGCAGGCGTCGTTGTCATCGCAGGACATCGCCGACCAACCCATGCTGTCGCCGTTGCACACGGAAAGCACGCCGCTCTCGCATTTCAAGCTGGCCGGCGTGCAAACCGGCGCGACGCACTTGTCCTTGACGCAGACGAAGCCGGTGTCCGTGCACGTGGCGGTGACGCTCCACGCGAGGCCAAAAGCGGTGCACGCAAGCAGCTTCTGGCCGCTGCACATCGTCGTGCCCACCGCGCAAATCTGCGGGTCGCAGGCGCCGCCCGCGCACGCGTAGCCGTCCGCGCACGCGGATCCGAGCCACTGCGTGCCATCGTCGCTGCAGGTCAGGAGGCCGCCGTTGCCGTCGCACTTGGTGGCCTTGGCGGTGCAAATCACGTCCGCGCAGGCCTTGCCCACGCACGTCTGCGTTCCGGGGCAGGCGGTGAGCGTCTGCTGCGTGCCGGTGTCATTGCAGGTTGCGAGGTTGCCGTCCTTGCAGCCGATTTCAAGCGGCATGCAGACGACCGGCTCACACTTCGCGCCCAGGCAGAGCGAAGTCAGGCCGCAATCGGTGTAGTCCCAGCCGCCGCCGTTGGGCTTGCAGGTCGCGATTGCGTTGAACTCGCAGTGCGCGCCGGGCTTGCAGGCGTCCTGAAGACACAGGTTCTGGCTGCAGAACTGCGAGCCCAGGCAATCGGTGTCCGCGCCGCATTCCACGCACTGGCCGGCCGCGCACACGAGCGAGCCGGGGCACTCCTTGGAGCTCTGGCACGCGGTCAGCGGCATGCACTGGTTGGCCTTGCACATTTGGCCCGCGCTGCAGTCCTTCACGCTCAGGCATTCGCGGCACACACCCGCGCCGGTGTCGCAGACCGCGCCGATGGGCGTGCAGTCCTTGTCCGATACGCAGTTGATCGGCGTGTTGCACGCGTTGTTCACGCAGAGCGCGCCAACGCCGGGGCATTCCGCGTTGTAGATGCACGCGACGCAAACGCCTGCCGCCGCGCAATACGGCGTGTCGCCGCCGCAATCGGCCGATGACGCGCATTTGGCGACGACGGGAACATCGGCGGCATCGGGGGCGTCAACGGCATCCGCCGAATCGGACGCGTCGGTTTCTGCGTCAACGGCATCGTCCACCGCATCGGTCGCTGCGTCCGCATCATCGGGCGTCGCTGCGTCGGTCACGGCATCCGCATCGTCGGCGACGTCCGTTCCGGCAACTTCAGCGTCGTCCTGTGTCTCGGCAACGCCGGCATCCGTCGCCGCATCCATCGTCGCGTCCGTGGCCGCATCGTCCGCTGCGTCGGTCGTTTCCAGTGCGATTGCGTCCGTCCCGGCATCGGCGGCTGCATCCCCTCCAGCATCCGCAGTGGCGTCAGCCGCGATGTCAGCCGCGACGACGCTGTCCGCCGCGGCGTCAGCGGTCTCCGCATCGGGCAGGGCGACCACGTCGGCGCCCACGTCAACGACGACGACGCCACCGACGGTCCCCGTGTCATCCCCACACGCGACGACGAGGGAACAAAGCGCTAGAACGGCAGCGGCGGACACAACACGGCGGGTCGCAAACATGGAAGCTCCAGAAGGCTTGCGGCCCCTGAGGATTGAGCGCCGAAGCATGCGGGTTGGGCAACGACCCGGTCAAGGACAAATGCGTTGCGTAGGGGCGAGCTTGCGCGATCCGGCACTGGCGCGGGCTGCTACCAGCCCACGGCGAGGCTCGCGCCAGAAAGGCCGCCGCCGATCCACGGGTGGATGTTCCACGCCAGGCCAGGCTTTGTCGCGGGATCCGGCGCGCCCAAGTGCGCGGACGAGGAAGGCGCGGTGGCGATGAGCGCGATGCCCGTGCCGATGATGGCCGCGCCCGCGCCGGCGATGCCAATGCCGATCCAGCGGTTGCGCTCGGCCAAATCAAACCGCCGCGTGTACTCGGCACTCTTGGGCGAAACATTGGCGTCCGTGTCGTTGGCGAGTGAGATCGCGTCCAGGAGCAGCCAGCCGCCCGCCGCCGCGGTCAACGTGCCAAGCGTCGTGACGACCCAGCCTTTGCCCTTGCGGCCAAGCCCGCCGTCGCCAAACAGGTAGTAAGCGCCGACGCCAACGCCAACCGCGCCGAGACCCGCCGCGCCATAGCCGATGTACGTCTTGCCCGATGCCGCCGCGTAGTCGTCCGCGTAGGTCTTGGCGCCGCGCGGCAATTGATTGGCCGTTTCGGCGTCCTGCGCGCCCAGATACGAAAGGGCCAGGCCGGCGCCCACCGCTGCAATGCCGACGCCGCCGTAAATCCACCCCTTGGTCGTGCGCGAGAGGCCCGGGCCCGACGGCGCAGCCGGCTCCGTCACAGTCGTCTCGCGCTCGCGCTCCTCGGGTTGCGCCACGCGCGACGGTTCCGCGCGTTCAGCCACCTGACGCGGCGCCTCAACCTGCCGGTCCGCGCGCACTTGCTCCACGTTCATCGGCTTGGCCGCCACGTCGGTCAGTTCATCGGGCTTGGGCGTCCCCGCGGCCTGCGCCGCGCCTTCCGCCCGCGCTTTCCGCTGGAATTCCGGGGAAGCTGCGTCGCCGCTCACCCGCGTTCCCATGTTCCGGTCCAACGTCGTCCCGCCGATGTCGATCCGCTGGAAGCTCCGCTCCTTGGACTGCGCGATCTCGGAAGGCAGCAGGGGACGGTCGATTTGATGCGCCCGCCGCGCGACCGCTGGGTCAACCGGCGGCACGTTCGGCTTCAGTTGCACGTCGACGTACTTGACGTCGCCCGCCCGCAGCGTCATTTCCTGCTGCCAACTGACGTGGCCCGGCGCGCGCAATTCCAGCATATGGCGGCCGGATCGCACGACGAACCGCACCTTGGTCGACGGCCCAAGCAGCCCGCCGTTCAGCAGCACCTCGCCATCCGGAATCATGTGCACCTGCAGCACCGGCGGCTTTGACGACTCCAGTTCGATTTCATACACCTCGCGCTCGCCCAGCCGCGCGCCAATCGACTGCGTATGCGTCGCGAAGTCCGGCGCGATGACCTCCAGGCTGTGCACGCCCTCCGGCAGCCACAGCGTGTGCATCCCCGTATGGAACGGCACCAACATGCCGTCGATGACCACATCCGCCGCCGCCGGGGTCACGCGGATCTGCACGGGCGCCACGTGCGCGTCATTCAGGCGCCACCGCAGCTCCGTGCGTGTCTTCGCCGCCCAGACCAGCTGCGCCTGCGTCGCGCCCGGCGTTTGCCCGATGCGCTCCAACCAGTTCATCGCCTTGGCCGGCTGATCGCGGCTGAGCGCGGTTCGCGTGATCTTTTCTGCCTGTGCTGCCGTCGGTTTTGCCCGAAAATCGCTCTCATCATCGGCCCAAGCGGGCGCGGCAACGAGCATCTGCACGCTGGCGAGGAGCAGCCCGACAAGCACGCGACGCAGCCAACGCCGCGGCGTCACTCCGGTCTGCTGCATCGTTTTCAGTCGTCGTGCCATCGGCCAATCCGCTGCGGCTCGTTTGCCGCACTGCCCCACAGAATGCGCAGGTCCGCGCGCGCTGGCAAGCGTTGTGTGATTCGCCTTTTGCCAATGAAGGTTTGCGGGACAACGCGGCGCGGGTTACGCTCGACTTCCTCAGGGCCGGAGCACCATGTCGACTGATCCCCATTCCCCCGCCGAAACGCCTGCGCAGGAAGAAACGTCGCTCGCCAAGACGATCGCGTTCATTCCGCCGATGCCGCCGTCGCCCGGCACGCAGCAGACCTACCGCGCGTCGCCGATTCCGCAGATCGCCGTTCCGCTGTCGCACATCAGCAGCGGCCAAGGGGCGATGCCGTCGATGGCCGCCGTGGACCCGAACAAGGCGCTCGCCCAGGCGCAGCAGGGAATGCGGGAAACCCGAATTGACGACGGTGGTCGGCCGCAATGGGCGGATCTTGAGGTCTTTCGCGCCATGAACGCGATCGCGATTGCCGAATTGCGCGCGGTGATGGAGCCGTGCAAGTTCGCGCCAGGCGAGTCGATTGTCCGCCAGGGCGATGCGGCCGACGCGATGTACCTGCTCGATCAGGGTGAAGTGCGCGTGGTGATCGACGTCGCCAATGCCGACACGCATTTTGAGCGCGTCCTGCAAGCGCCCGCGCTGTTTGGTGAGATGGCGCTGATTACGGCGACGCCGCGCAACGCCACGGTGACGGCCGTCGACGATGTCCGCTGCCTGCGGGTGTCCCGCGCGGCGTTTGACGAACTCGTGCAGAAGAATCCGCATATCGCTGCGTTCCTGACGCGTGCGGTCGGCGATCGGCTGTTGGAGTCCAAGTCGATCCAGCACGTGGGCAAGTACCAGGTCGTCGGTCGTCTGGGCGCCGGCGCGGTCGCCACGGTTTTTGAAGCGCTGCATCCGGGGCTTGGCCGCAACGTCGCGCTCAAGATGCTGTCGCACGCGCTTGTCTATCACCCTAAATTTGCGCGGCAATTTCAGGAAGAGGCCAAGCTCGTCGCCAAGCTCGACCATGAAAATATCGTGCGGGTGTACGACACGGAGAAGGCCTACGGGACGCACTTCATCGTGATGGAGAAGCTGTCCGGACTCACGCTGGACGACGTCATCCGCAACAAGACGCAGTTCAACTGGGGCACGGTCCGGCGCATCCTGCGGGAAATCGCGTCCGCGCTGGCGTATTCGCACGCGCGCGGGTTGCTGCACCGGGACATCAAGCCGTCCAACGTCTTTCTGACCGCGGACGACCGCCGTGTGAAACTGCTGGATTTCGGCATTGCGGTGTCGGCGGAAGCGTCCGCGCACGGCGGCAACAGCCTGATGGGCACGCCGTACTACATGTCGCCGGAGCAGATCATCGGCAGCAAGCTGGACGGTCGCTCCGATCTCTATTCGCTGGGCATTCTTGCGTACGAATTGGTCACGCATGACGTGCCGTTTGATGCAGAAACGATTGAAGAGCTGCTGGATCTGCACTTGCTGGCGGCGACGCCGGATCCGCGACTCAAGGTGGCGGATCTGCCGGACGACTTGCGCGAGTTCATCCTGCGGTCGACGGCGAAGAAGCCAGAAGATCGGTTCGCAACGTGCGACGAAGCGGTCGCTTTCCTGCAGCTCGCCGCGGATTTGCCGGTCGTGCACCGGATTGAGCTGTCAACCGTGGCGATTTCCTACCACCCGAGCCGCCGGCAGATGGTGGCGGACGCGCTCGCGGACCTGGAAAAGCGCCTTTCGCACCAGGCGGGCGTGACGCTGCTGCACGCGCACCAGACGTCCAAAGAGGCCAAGGAAGCCTGACGGGCTGACCTGATCGGATACCCAATCTTTTCGGTCAGACCGGTGGCATGTTCGGCTCCTACCGTCCGACTTCGCCCAGCTCCGTACGCACGTCCCAGATCTCCGGGAACAGTTGCGCGTCCAGCATGTGCCGCAGGTAGCCCACGCCGCTCGTGCCGCCCGTACCGCGCTTCATGCCAATGATGCGCTCCACGACCTTCATGTGCCGGAAACGCCAAATCTGGAAGTGTTCGTCAATGTCGATGAGCTTCTCACACATCTCGTACGCATCCCAATGCGCTTGTGGATCCGCGTAGATGGCCTTGAAAACCTCAACCAACGCTACGCTGCGCACGTGCGGCTGTGACAGGTCGCGTTCCAGCACTTCAGGCGGCACCGGCAGCCCGCGGCGCGCGAGGTGGCGCAGGAATTCGTCGTACAGGCTGGGCGCCAGCAGCGCGTCTGACAGCCGCTGAAAATCCTCGGGCCGGTGGCGATGGACCGCGAGCATCCGCTCGTCCTTGTTGCCCAGCATGAACTCGACGAGCCGGTACTGCGGCGACTGGAAGCCGCTCGCCGGCCCCAGCACGTAGCGGAATTGGCAGTATTCGGTCGGCGTCAGCGTGGCCAGCACGGACCACTGCGACACGAGTTGCGCCTGGATGTGCTTGATGCGCGCCAGGATCTTGAACGTCGGCTCCAGTTCGTCGCGGCGGATGAAATCCAGCGCCGCGGCCAGTTCGTGCAGCACAAGCTTGAACCACAGCTCCGTCGTCTGGTGTTGGATGATGAACAGGAGCTCATCGTGGTGCTCCGGCGCGGAAAGCGGCTGCTGCGCCGCCAACAGCGTGTCGAGTTGCAGGTAGCCGGGATAGGACAGCCGTTCACTCAAATCGGTCACAAGGTTCTGGTCAAGAATCGGCGTGGACATCAGCAGCTCCGTGGTATGGCGGAGCGGATGGTGGCAGGGCGGCTGCTGCGGTGCAAGATGGCTTGACGCCGCGCCCGCCTGCGCGCGAGCATGCCGCTGCGTTGCACCGTTGCTGCGCCACTTGCCCGATGGCCGAACCGCATGTCCGATCCGCAGCGCAGCCAGCCGTCCCGCCAGCCGCCGTTGGCGATTCCGCCCGGGAAGATCGAAGCGCCGGTGCCGGTTCTTGTCGCGCGGTGGATGTTGCTCGGCTGCGGCGCTACGGTCGCGGTCATCGCCGTGGCCTTCCTCTTCTGGACTTTCATCGTGATTCGGGGCGTTGCGCGGTAGCGCGCTTGCGTCCGCGGCGCACTTGCGCTCCACTTCCAGCCGCCGTTCCTGAAGCTGGAGTCCACGATGCCCGAGCTGCGCGATCCACACCATGCCACCCAGCGCCTGCCCGGGGCGCCTTTGACGATTCCGCCCCCGCCCAGCTCGCCGCCGCCGCGGCAGTCCGCGCCCAGGTCGGCGGGCTACTCGGTCACCCAGCATTTTGAAGGCCTCGACGACGCCCAGCCGCAGCGCACTCAGCCCTCGCCCGCCGCGCAGTGGCAGGCGCTGCCGTTGTTTGCCGGGATGGAGGAGGAGGCGCTGGCGCGGTTCCAGGCGGCAATGGAGCCCGTCGCGTTTGCCCGAGGCCAGCAGATCCTGAAGCAAGGCGAGCCGGGCGAGCACATGTTCGTTCTGGAATCAGGCAGGGTGCGGATCGTGGTGCGCGATGCCCAACAGGTCGTCATCTTTGAGAAGATTGCGGAAGCGCCGGCGATTCTTGGTGAAATGGCGCTGATTACGCAGGAGCCGCGCACAGCGACGATCGTCGCGGAAGACGACGTCCAGTGCCTGCGGATCGCCAAGCCGACGCTCAGCGACTTGTTCATCCGTCACCCGGAGACCGGCGTTTTCCTGACGCGGCTCGTCGGCGAACGGCTGATGGAGACGTCCGGCATCCGCAAGGTGGGCAAATACGAGGTCGTCGGGCGTCTGGGATCCGGCGGCGTGGCGACGGTCTTTGAGGCGCGGCACCCGACGCTCGGGACGCCCGTCGCGCTCAAGATGCTGTCCCACGCGCTGGTGTTTGACCCGACGTTCAGCGACCACTTTGACGAGGAAGCGCGGCTCGTTGCGAGCCTGGACCACGACAACATCGTGCGCGTGCTGGACGTGGAGCACGCGTACGGGACCAAGTTCATCGTCATGGAGAAGCTGTCGGGCGACCTGCTGGAGTCGCTCATCGACAATGGACCGCAGCTGGAGTGGCAGAACGCGCGGCGCATCTTGCGCGAGATCTGCGGCGCGCTGGCGTACTCGCACGCCCACGGGCTCATTCACCGGGACATCAAGCCGGCCAACGTGTTCCTGCTGGCGGACGGCAAGGTCAAGCTGCTGGACTTTGGGATCGCGACGCGCCCGGGCGGGACGTCGGGCGGCAAGATCATCGGCACGCCGTACTACATGTCGCCGGAGCAGATCTGCAACTTGCCGGTGGACGGTCGCAGCGACATCTATTCGCTGGGTATTTTGGCATTCGAGCTGCTGGCGCGCGAGCTGCCGTTCGACGCGGACCGCCTGCAGGATCTCCTGGCCAAGCATGTCCAGGAGCCGCTGCCGGATATCCACGCGCTGGTGCCGAATATTCCCGCGGACCTCGCGGAGTTCATCGCGCGTGCGTGCGCCAAGCGGCCAGAGGATCGTTTCCAGACGTGCAAGGATGCACAGGCGTTCCTGAAGGCGGCCGCAGAGGTGCCGGTCCTGAACAAATTCGCGATGTCGGCGCTGACGGTGACGTACCACACGTCCAAGCGCGAGCTGGTCGAGCGGGTACTGGCGGAAGCGTCGCGCCAGCTGGAAGGTACCGCGGGCATTGCCTTTTTCCTCGCCCATCGGGACGCGAGCGAGTAGCCGCTACTCGGCGATCGCGCCGCCTTCCTGGCGCGGATCGCTGACAGCCTGATACGTGCACGTGCCTTTGTCGCACGCCCGCCGCACGGCCTGGACATTGCACCACGGCGGCGCGCGCTGAACCTCGTGGCCGCGCGCCTGCAGGGCCTTCGCCAGCGCATCGCCGACGGGGCCTTCCTCCAGGAACGCCGCGTCGGGCTTGGCCTGATGATGCACGCGCACGGCGGCGATGGCCGCGTCCAACGGTTCAGCCAGCAGCAGGTGCCGCGCGAGGACTTGAAACACGGTCGTCGGAATGCGCGTCCCGCCCGGCGAGCCAACGACCAACAGCGGCTGACCGTCCTTCAGCACGAGGGTCGGACTCATGGACGAGACCGGCCGCGCGCCTGGCCGTGCGAGGTTCTGCGCGCTGCCCGCGAGACCAAAGAAATTGGCAGATTCGATGGAAAACGTGAAGTCATCCATCTCATTATTCAAGACGATGCCGCCGTCGGTCATCAAGCCGCTTCCCAGGTACAGGTTGACCGTGTGGGTCGAGGAAACCGCCATGCCGCTGCCGTCGACAATCGCGACGTGACTGGTGTTCTGGTGGTTCTCGCCGACGCGCCCGCTGGGCGACGCGGGTAGCGCGGGCAGCGTTGCCGTCGGCGTGGCGTGCTGGCCATCGAACGACTTGTTCAGCAGTTGCCGCGCCGCGGCGGGAAACGCCTGGTCGAGCGTCTGCGCCGGGTGCGTCACGTCCCCGCTGTAGGCCAGCCGCAGCACGAACGACCGCCGCATCACCTCAGCCAGCGTGTGCGCCAACTGTGCCGGGTCCGTATGCGCCCGCAGGTGCGCGGGCAGGGCAGCGAAACCTTCTGCCATGGTCAGGACTTGCGCACCACCGGCCGACGGCTGGGGCATCGTCAACACTTCCAGTCCCGCGATGTGGCCAGCCAGCGGCGGGAAGTCCCGCACTTCGTATTTCATCATGTCGCTCGCCGCCAACTTGCCGCCCGCCGCTTGCGCCGTCGCGACGATGTCAGCCGCGACGGGGCCGGCGTAGAACGCGACGGGCCCTTCATTGGCAATGCGCTGCAGCGTCACCGCCAACTGCGGCTGCACCAGCACTTCGCCCGCCTGGAGCGGCTGACCGTGCTTGAAAAACACCTGACGCGCCATCGGATTCAGGAACGGGGCAATCAGCGCTATCGAACGTGCGAGGTCCTTGCCGATCGGATAGCCGCGGCGCGCCACCTCCACCGAGGGCTGCACCAACTGCGCCCATGGCAGGCTGCCATACCGGCGGTGCAGGCGCCACAGTCCCGCGACGTAGCCCGGCGTCGCCACCGCCAAGCCGTGGTGCTGGGTCCGCTCGGCGATCGCCTTGCCGTCAGCGGTCAGGTACTCCTTCAGGACCATCCCTTCCGGCGCAGTCTCACGAAAATCAAAGGCGCGTGCGGGCCGCGAATCGCCGGGCAAAACGACGGCAAAACCGCCGCCGCCGATGCCAGTTGACTGCGGGGCGACGACGGTCAGCAAGAAACTGGCGGCTACGAGCGCGTCGATCGCCGTTCCTCCCTGGCGCAGCACGTCCGCGGCGGCGCGCGTGGCAAGCGGATGCGCGGTCGCAACGGCGAAATGCCTGGCGTCAGCGACCTGCGGCACTTGTACTTGCGCGACCTGCGGCAACGCGATCTCCGCGGCGGTGAACGGCGCGGTCAGGACGACGACGGGCGTCGCGGTCACGGGCAGGTCAACTGGCCCCGCTTCCACGACTTGCGGCTGCACGGCAGCGCAGCCGGACAGGGCGATGAACGCGACACGTAGAGACATCTTGTGCATTTGCGCCACGCTTGACCTCCAGCCACCTGCGTCCCATTGCAGCGAACGTCACGCGGGTCTACGATTCGCCCCGTCGGACGGGATGCCCGACGTTTTGGGCACAAGCCAAACCGATTGAGCTACAGCAGCGCGACCCCGCTTGGCGCGCATCACGGAGAGCGACCATGGCAGATTCCAGCATTGCAGACCAGAGGACGGCGCCCGCCGGTGGCAGTTTCCTCACCGAGGCCGTCGGCACGTCGCGCATTTTCACGGTCGAAGACTTGGACGAAGACCAGCGTGCCATGGCCTCTGAGGCCCAGCGTTTCATGGAAAAAGAAGTGTGGCCCAAAGAGCGCCGCCTCGAATCCAAGGAAGGCAAGGCCGCCGCTGAGATGGTCAAAGTGCTGAAGAAGGCCTGCGATCTGGGCTTTGCCCAGGTGGAAGTGCCAGAGAAGTACGACGGCATCGGCGCGGACAAAGTCACGTCGTTGCTGCTGGCGGACAAGCTCGGCACGTCGGGCGACTTCTGCGTCACCTGGGGCGCGCATTCCGGCATCGGCCTCGCGCCGATCCTCTATTTCGGCAACGACGCCCAGAAGCGCAAGTACGCGATGAAGATCGCTTCGGGCGAAATGGTCTCGTGCTACGCGCTCTCGGAGCCGGGCTCTGGCTCAGACGCGTTGGCCGCCCGCACGACCGCGGTGCTCTCGCCTGATGGCAAGCACTACATCCTCAACGGCACCAAGCAATGGATCACCAACGCCACCTGGATGGACGTCGGCGTCGTGTTCGCCAAGGTGGACGGGGATAAGTTCACCGGCTTCATCGTCGAGCGCAACACGCCGGGCTTCACGGTCGGCAACGAGGAACACAAGCTCGGACTGCGCGGTTCGTCGACCTGCCAGCTCATCTTCAACGACGCGTACGTGCCGGTTGAGAACGTGCTGGGTGAGATCGGCAAGGGCCACAAGATCGCGTTCAACACGCTGAATCTCGGTCGCTACAAGCTCGGCGCGGGCGTCATCTCGTCGGCCAAGCGCGCCATCGGCGAGGGCCTCCAGTACGCCAACGACCGCAAGCAGTTCGGCACGCGCATCGCCGATTTTGGCGTCATTCGCCAGATGGCCGTCGATTCCGTCATCGGCATCTACCTCGGCGAGTCGATCACGTACCGCATCGCCGGTGACATCGACGCTCGCCTGCACGCGCTCCAATCCGACGCGCCGGACTACGTCGAGAAGCAGATGGCGGCGATTGAGGAGTACGCGATCGAGGCGTCCGTCGCCAAGGTGTACTGCTCGGAAGTGCTCGACCGCGTGCTCGACCGTTCGCTGCAGTGGCACGGCGGCTACGGCTTCGTGGAAGACTACAACGTCGAGAAGTTCGTCCGCGACGCGCGCGTCAACCGCATCTTTGAAGGCACCAACGAGATCAACCGCATGTTGATCCCCGGCACGCTGTTCAAGCGCCAGATGCAGTCGCGTCTGGACCTGTTCGGCGCCATCAAGGTCATGCAGAAGCTGCTGGCGACAGGCGATTTGGGCACCGCGCCGCAGTCCTCGGAAGGCACCGCGCTGGCGGAATTCGCGCTGCAGCGCCTCAAGTGGCTGACGTTGCTGGTTGCGCAAGCGGCCTCGACGAAGTTCGGGATGGCGCTGGACGGCGAGCAGGAAACGCTGGCGCAGCTGTCGGATCTGGTCATCGATTGCTTCTCGATTGACTCGGGCATCGCGCGCACCCAGCAGCGCAAGGCCGCGGGCGGCGATGAGACCGTGACGTCGGCGATTTGCACGGTGGCGGCGGTGGAAGCGCTGGATCGGGCGTCGGCGACGGCGCGGCGCGTCCTGGAGAACTGCTTCAGTGGCGACGAATTGGCGCCGTGGGCGAGCAAGGCCAGCCAGTTGGGCGCGCATGTGCCGGCGGCGATCCTGCCACTGCGTCGCATCATCGCGAAGAAGACGATCGACGACTTGGGCTACAAGCTGTCGAACTATTGATTCTGGCTTGGTTTATTGCGCGATCCGGTAACGGATGCAAGCCAAGGCGCAAGTGACGGCCGGCGGGAAGGCGACCTGGCGGTCGTCGAGCGCTGGTCGACGCGCGGCGACGCAGCTGTGCGCTGAAACCGGAGATGCGCATGGGTGCAGAGCAGCTCCTGGTCTCCGACGCTGAAGTCAGGTTTGAGCGACGTCGGCGGCTCGTCGGAATTTTCGGCGCGCCGCTGACGCTCATTCTGGTCCTCGCGTTTGCCCCGTCCAACCTGAAGCCTGAAGCCGCGCGGATGTTGGCGCTGCTCTTCGCCACACTCGTCCTGTGGGTCACCGAGGCGATTCCGGTCGCGATGACGGCGGTGCTCGCGCCGTCCATCGCGGTGTTGATGGGCATCGGCAGCGCGGAGCGCATGTTCGCGGCGTTCGGCAATCCGCTGCTTTTTCTTTTCATGGGCGCGTTCTTTCTCGCGCAGGCAGCCGAGCGGACGCGCCTGGATCGCGTGCTCGCCGCGCGCCTGTTCCCGACCGCGGAGACGTCGCCCGAGCGCACGCTCATCAGCACGACCCTCGTCACTGCGGGCATCTCCAGCCTGTTTTCCAACGCCGCGACGACGGCGATGATGGTCCCCGTCATTCGCGCCGCCGTGGACCGATTTGGCCCGCGCGCGCAGTCCGTCGGCATCCTGTCGGCAGCCTTTGCGTCGTCCATTGGCGGGGTGCTGACGCCGATCGGCACGCCGCCCAACCTCCTGGCCATCGCCGCGCTGACGCAGTACGCCCACAAGCACGTGCCGTTCTTCAAATGGACGCTGATCGCCCTGCCGATGGCCGCCGCGGTGCTGGGCGTGTGGATCGTCATCCTGCTGGCTACCGTCAAGACCGAGCGCAAGCGCCTGCACACCGCCGGGCGCACGGTGAGCGATGAGCCGATGCCGACGGACCTCCTGCGGCTGCGCACGGGTGACGCGGTACTGTGGGGGCTGGACCGCGGGCAGGCGGGGACGCTCGCGGTGATTGTGCTGGCGGGTATCGGCTGGATGACGCCGGGCGTGCTGGACCTTGTGCTGGGCAGCCAGAGCCCGGCGTATTTGTGGTGCAAGGCGGCGTTGCCTGAAGGCGTTGTGGCGATTGTGTGCGCGACCCTCCTGTTCCTGCTGCCCGCCGCGACGCGCGTGGTGGCCGGCGTGCCCCGTCCGCGGCCGGTGCTCGTTTGGGCGGAGGCGACGCAAATCGACTGGGGCACGCTGCTGCTGTTCGGCGGCGGCGTGGCGCTGGGCGAACAGGTGTTCTCGACCGGGCTGTCCAACTGGATCGGCGAACTTGTGCTCCACGCGACGCAGGTGAAATCCGAGTGGGGCTTGGTGATCCTGTTCTCGACCGTTTCCCTCGTTCTTTCTGAATTTACAAGCAATACCGCGACGGCAGCGATGACGTGTCCGCTGGCGGTGATGACCGCGCAACAGCTCGGCGTATCGCCGGTCGCGCCGTGCATTGCCGCGTCGCTGGCGTCGTCGATGGGCTTCTTGCTGCCGATTTCCACCGCGCCCAACGCGATTGTCTACGGCTCGGGCAAAGTGCCGCTGCGGACGATGATGAAGAACGGGATTTGGCTGGATTTGACCGGGCTTATCGTCATCCCGCCGACGGTGATGGTGATGACGCGGCTGGTCGGGCTGCGGTAAGCGCTCAGTTCTTGGGGAGCCAAACCTTGGCGGCGAACGGATCGAAAACCACTGTTCCCAAGCCAACATAGAACGAAGCGCCAACTTGCGCTGCCGGCACGGTCCAAGTGCCAATACCGCCACAGCTGTGCGCCGCGACGGGCGTCTTCTTGACGAAAATGGTCGCGTCCGCCCAGACGCGCGCGACGCTGCCGTCGTCGGCAATCAGCTCGAACTGCTGGCCGCTCGCGAGATGGTACGCCTCGGCCGGCTCCTGCACGTTCGCCATGCACGTCGTCAGCTTGGTATCGAGCTTGGCGTCCCGGACCAGCGCCGTCGGGTTGGCCTTCTGCAGCGCCGCCAGGAACGCGGTGTTGATGTTGACCGAATGATTGACAAGCGCGTCGCTGAAGCCCGTGTCGAGCTGCGCCAGGGCCGACACGCCGGCGATGCGAACGGGCACGGTCGGCACATTGGGCACGTGACCGCCGGGCGTCGCCGTCGTGTCGACAATCGTGTACGGGTTCAGCAGCGTTAGGTCGTGCTGGTAGTAGCCCGCCGTCGACAGCGCGACAAGGCCAGCCTGGTGGAGCGCATCGCCAGTGCAAGCCGTCGCGGCGGGTGCGGCAAAGATCTTGTTCTCGGCGTAGCTGAGGCTGACGACGTGCATGCTCAGAAAGTCGGTGCCGACGATGCCGGCCTGACGCAGCGGACCGGCGAGGCCGGAAAAATTCTCAAGGACAAGCGAAGCCTTGTAGACCGCGCCAAAGACGTGAAAGTCCGCGACGGTGCAGGTGCTGCCAAGGACCGTCGCGTCGCAACCGCTTGTAGTCGGCGGGGTGACAAAGGCGGCGAGGTCGATGCTCGAAAAAGTCGACGAAAAATCGAGGACGAAGGCGCCTGACGCCTCGCTATTTGCGCCGATACCCACGGTCGCGTAGGGCATGAGGGCTGAGACCGTCAGCGCCTGCGCGGAGCCCACACACGCGCCGAGCCCGGCGAGCGGATCGCCCGATGGCATCGCGGTATCGCCGGCTGCTGCGTCGTCCGTGGCGTTGGCCGCGTCCGTCGCCACGTCAACCGGCGCGACGTCGGCCGCCGTATCGGCAGTGGCGTCCGTGCCGGCTGCTGTGGCGTCCGCGCCGTCGGCGGTTGCTGCCGGGGTTGCACCGCAGGCGAAGAGGAGGAGGGAGGGGAGTACGATGGCGCAGGCACGGATTCGCTTCATGGTCACTCGTCCAGCACATCTTCTGGATGCGCGTACAGGGTCGGATTGCGTCTTACTGGCAAGTCCAGGTGACGTTGTCAAAGGCATAGCCGCCGTAGCTGCTGACGCTCGTGTTCGGCGTCGTTACCGTGATCGCCAGCGTCTGCGTGGTATTCCACATCGCTGGATCGACGTTGATCACGAGCTGCTGTTTGCGCGCGTCGAGGATCAAGTGTGTTGTGTACGGCCCGATGCTGACCTTGTTGACGCCCAGGCTGGCGGAGAACGTGGCGTCCGCGTCGACGACGTAGCCCGTTTGGACGCAGACGCCTGAGGCGTAGCTGGCGCAGTAGTCGCTCAGGACGTTTTGCACCGTGGCGTAGATGGTGATGGTCTTCAGGCCGTTGGGGACGAGCAACTGGATCGACGCGGACGCCCCCGTGGGCGCCGATGCGTAGCCAAATCCCGGGGTGAACCACGTCAACGCGGAGCCGCCATACAGCGTCAGCCAGTTGGCCAAGCCCCAGCCGGAGGCCAACGTCCAGCCCTGCGAGCTGGCGTTGAAGTCGTACGCAATGCCATTCGCGCACACGGGTCCGCAGCCCTCGTCGGTGCCGCCGTTGCAGTTGTCGTCCACGCTGTTGCCACAGAGTTCGACCTTGCCCGGGTTGACCTGTGCGTTGCCGTCGTTGCAGTCGCCGCTCAAGGTGGCGTTGAACGCGCCGTCGGCGCCGCACTGGCATTGCGAGACGCCGCTGACGCCGTAGCCGTCGATGTCGGCATCGACGAAGTAGGGTACGCAGCCGCCGGCGTCCTTCGGGTCCTTCACGCCGTCGCAGTCGTCGTCCTTGCCGTTGCAGATTTCTTTGGCGCCGGGGTTGATGGCCGGATCGCCGTCGTTGCAGTCGCCGCTCTGGCTGACGTTGTATTCGCCGCTGGACGCGCACAGGCACTGGAAATCCGCGCTGGCGCCAAATTTGTCGCCGTCCTGGTCGCGGAAATACGCGCTGCAACCCTGCGCGCCCGCTTCGTCCGTCCCGTCCGCGCAGTTGTTGTCCACGCCGTCGCACACTTCCTTGGCGGCGGGATAGATGGCGGCGTTGCCATCGTCACAGTCGCCGAGCTTGGAGGCGTTGAACGCCGCGTTGCCGCCGCACAGGCACGCGCTCTTGGTGCCGTCCCCCCAGCTGTCGTTGTCGGCGTCGGCGTAGTAGACCATGCAGCCGGTGGCGTTGGCCTCGTCGGTGAAGCCGTCGCAGTTGTTGTCGAGCCCGTCGCACATTTCCGCCGCGCCCGGATGGGCGCTCGTCGCACCGTCGTTGCAGTCGCCGCCGATTGAAGTCGTGTTGAGCGCCGTCGTCTGGCACAAGCACAAGCCCGTCAACGAGTTGCCAAAGCCGTCGCCGTCGCCGTCAATGAAATACGTCGCGCAGCCCAGTGCGCCCGCTTCGTCGACCGTCCCGTTGCAGTTGTCGTCCAAGCCGTTGCACGTCTCCGTCGCCGCAGGACTGATGTCCGGGTTGCTGTCCGCGCAGTCGCCGGTCGTGGTTGCCGAGTAGCTGCCTTTGGCGGCGCATTGGCATACCGGGTCGCCCGCGCCGTAGCCATCGCCGTCCCCGTCGCCGTAGAACGGCACGCAGCCCAGGACGTTGGGGCCGCTGTCGGTCAGCCCGTCGCAGTCGTCGTCCACGCCATTGCCACAGACCTCGGGCACGCCGGGGTTGACCGTCGCGCTCGCATCATCGCAATCCTTTTTGCCCTTCTTGCACACGACCGGATCGCCGACGACCGCCATGTCCGCGTCGCACCAGCCGTCGCCGTCGTCGTCGCACCCCTCGTCCGTCATGCCGTCGCAGTTGTTGTCGACGTCGTCGCAGACCTCGATCGCGGAGCCGTTGGCGGCCTTGTTGCTGTCATCACAGTCCGTCGCGGTGATGGCTGTGTAGAGACCGCTGGGCGCGCACTGGCACTGCGCGGCGCTGCCGAGCTTGCCGTCGCCATCGCCGTCACCGTCGCTCCACAAGGTCGTGCAGCCACTGGCGCCGTTCTCGTCGGTTTGGCCATTGCAGTTGTCGTCGGTTGCGTTGCCGCATGTCTCGGTCGCTGGCGTGGGCGCGCTGCACGCCTCGAGGCCAGCGAGCGTGCACTTGCGCGCCGCGCTGCACGTCCCAGCGCTGTTGCTGTGTTTGCAGACGGTCTGTGCGCCAGCGGCGATGGCTTGCGGCGAGCAGCTGCACGCGCCCGTTGTCCGCACGCACTGTTGGCCCGCGCCTTTTTCGCCTTGCGCGCCCTGGCAGCTGAAGTCGCCAGGGCAGTCGCTGTCGTCGCCGCAGGGACCGCCGCAGAAGCTGCCCGTCCCGCCGGCGTAGGCGACGCACAACGAGTCCTTGCCCAGCGCGCCGCACCCGGCGTCGGTCAGGCAGGGGCGGCAGAGCGCGTTCCATTTGGGCAGGCAGACCTGGATGGCGTCGCCGCCAGAACCCGTGAACGGCGCGCACTTGAAGCCGGTCGGGCAACACGCGCTGCACGCGCTTGTGCAGATCTTGCCGGTCGGGCCGTCGATGCACGCGCCGCTGTCGCAGTCGTTGGCGGTCTTGCAGGTTGAGCCGGACTCGCCAGGCAGGGGATTGGCGGGAAATTCGCAGCCAGCCGCGCCGGTGTCGGCGATGTCGGTGCCCGCCGTGACGTCACTGGCGCTATCTCCTCCGCTCGCGTCCGTGCCGAGCGCGGTGGCGTCGCTGCCGCTGTTGTCCACGACGCTCAAATCGCCGCCGTGATCGCCCGTGGTGACGTCGGCCGCGCTCGGGACGTCAGTCAAGGCTTCCGTGACGTCGGCCAGGGCGCCAGCCAACTCGCTGGCCTTGGGGGTGCCGCACGCGCCAAGCGCCATGGCAAGCGCCAATGCGGGCAGGCGGTGGCGGTCGAGCGCGGCGGTGGCACAGCGAAACATACGGGTCCTCATCAGCGTCCGGATGGCGAAGCGCAGGCCTGACGATTGTCTGGAAAGGCGCAAAAATGCAACACCAGCGCGGAGATTTTGCATTCAGGGGCGCCGGGAACTCAATGCGCGTGCGTGACTTTGGCGAGCAGGCCCCCCAGTGCCTGCAGACAGCGCAAGAAATCCGCAGGTTTGACGCCGCAACCCTGAGCCCGTGCGCATCACGCGAAGCGTCCTATGCTGATTGGCGGCTCGTGTCCTGTCCCTCGGGCCCTGGAGGTCAGCGATGTTCCGCGACCGCGCAGATGCTGCACAACAACTGATTCGCGCCTTGGCGGCGCATCGCGGCAAGCACCCGCTGGTGCTCGCGATTCCGCGCGGCGCCGTGCCCATGGCGCAGCAGATCGCCCAGGCGCTGGCCGGCGATTTGGACGTCGTGCTGGTGCGCAAGCTGGCGGCGCCGGACAACCCGGAGTTTGCCATCGGCGCGATCGATGAGACGGGCTGGACGTGGCTCAACCGCCATGCGCAGACGGCGGGCGCAAGCGACGCTTACATCGAACAGGCGCGGCAGGAGCAGTTGGCGCTGATCCACGAACGGCGCGCGCGGTACACGCCGTTGCGGCCGCCCATTGACCCGGCGGGGCGCGATGTCATTGTCGTGGACGATGGCTTGGCGACCGGTGCAACGATGATTGCCGCTCTGCACGCCGTGCGCGCCCGTCACCCCGCGCGCTTGACGTGCGCCGTGCCGGTGGCAGCGCGCGGGGCAGCGTCGCGTGTGCGGCAGCTGTGCGACACGCTCGTGTGCCTGTCGATGCCGGAGGAATTCTACGCCGTGGGGCAATTCTACGAGAACTTCGCGCAGGTTGAGGACAGCGAGGTCGAGGCGATTCTGGCCAATTACGGACCCTTGCCGACCGCCAAATTCAAGCCGCCCGGATACATGTAGCTCGTGTAGGCGCCGTAGCCGTAGACCGCGATGCCAAAAGCGCTGTCGCCGCTGATGGCGTGGTTGCCGCCGGTCAGCTTGATGCGCGCGACGCCGTAGCCGCTGGTGCCGATGGGCGTGAACGCCTGCTTGGGCGTGGCGCCGTCCAGGGTGATGGCCGCGCCGGTTTGGGCGATGACGTTGACGAAGTCGTAGGTGTAGCTGTCCGGGACAAGGAACACGTATTCCTTGCGAAATTGCGTGGACGGGACGGCAAACGAGAGGCTCGGATCGCCCTTGGACTGCGGCGTGCCGGAGTTGGCCGGGTCAACCTTGTCGCCGCTGGCCATGAACTGCGCGACGAGGATTGGCCCGCTGCCGCTGATTTGGTAGCCCTTGTTGTCCATCGGCAAATCGATGTACGCGCCGGCCTTGAGCGTCGGCGCGCCCAGCGACGGAATCGGCGGATCAAACGTCAGCTGGTTGGCATCGGTCGCTGACAGCACGCGGATCATCTGCACGTCAGCCTTGCCATTGCCCGTCGCCGCACCCGCAACCGACTGCGGCGGCGCGACGAGCACGGAGTTGCCCCAGGTCGCAATCGGGAACAGCGACTCCTCGATGTGATCGCACGCGGCGACGGTCGACGGCACGTTCACGCAATCGTGGCCGCCAATGACCTGCACCGGCGCGGTCGCCGTAATCTGCGTCCCGGACAGGTCGTAGCCCGCCGGCGCCGGGCACAGCTTTGACCCATTGGGCTGCGCCGCACACGTCGTCGTGTTCGCAGGATTGGGCGGCGATTGCGTCATCAACTGCAGCACATCGCCGGCATTCATCAGGAAATCCTGAGACGTCCCCGGCGTCATCGCCGTCACGCCCGTCCCCGGACGCACCTTGGCCGCGGCCGTCACGTGCACCTGCGTGCCATCCTGCGTCGCCGCAATCGAGACGAAGCCGGGCGCGGAGAGCAGCTTGAACGTCGGATTCCAGAACCCGCCGGACGGCAGCGACACGGCGAAGTACGTCTTGCCGAGCGCGTTGACCGGCAGGAGCATGGACGCGTCGTTCGTGTAGGAATTGCACTGGCCGGTGCCCATCACGTCCGGGCACACGCCGTCGGACGGAATCTCAAATTCCAGCGGGTTGAACTGGGAGACCGTCACCGGCCGCGTGCTCTTCAAGTGATACGCGCCTTGCTTGACCAGCGCGCTCGCGAACACCGCATCAAACGCCGCCTTGCTCGCGACGCCGGACGCGTCGTGCTTGAGGTCCATCACCCAGTCCAGGTTGACCGCAACGACGCCGCCCGCGGGCACCTTCACGGTCTTGACGAGCTGGGTGCCCTTGTACACGACCACGTCCGCGACATCCTTGGACGCGCTGGCGATCGCGACGGCAAAATGGAAGCCGTTGTAGAGCTGGCCATTGCTCGTCACGGTGGGAAAATACTCGCAGCCGATGTACGACCGCTCCAGCGTGGACGCCGAACACGGGCCAACGCACTTGCCCAAGGTCATGTCGCACGTCAGGCCCAATTCCGCGTCACACGTGGAGTTGAGCCACGCGGCGCCGTCGTCGCTGCATTTCTTGGCGCCGCTGGCGTCGCACGTCGTGGCGCCAGGGACGCAGAGGACGCAGCCCAAACCCGGCGCGCACGCGTCCGGGCACATGTTGCTGTCGGAAGCGCCGCCCTGACCATCGCACACGACGGCGGTCTTGCCTTGGCAAACCAGCGTGCCAGCCGTGCAATTCAGCAATGGATTGACCGCGGCATCCGGGCCGGAAACGGTGTCGTCGTCAAAAAAACCGCCAAAGTCCGGTGCGTCGGAATCGACAACGTCGGGCGGCGCATCGGTCGCATCGCCATCGGAGCCATCCGCAAGCGGAGGTTGCGTGTCGCCGAGGCCATCGACCTCGCCGCCCTTGACGTCAAAAACCAGGCCTTTGACGTCGCTGCCCGCGTCTTTCGCGTAGTAGCCGCCGCCGCCACCGCCCGAGGTGGACGAGCAAGCCGCAGCGGCAAGGGTCAAGGAGGCGAGTAGGGCATGGCGAAAGAACATGAGGCACCCCGGAAATGTCCGGGGAACAGCTTGGCAAACTATCCGGGCGCGAGCAACTGCCGGGAATTTTCAAGCATCGCCCGCTACAGCGTGAACACCAGATACGTCAAAATCGCCTTGATATCATCCACCGACCCGCCGGCATCCTTGACCGCGATGTTGTGGAAGCTGGTGTACACAACGTGCCCGGTCCCGGACGGAAAGCGGACCACGAGCGGCACAGTGCCCCAATCGCCCTTCGCCGGCGCGATGTCTTTCACGCTCGCCTCGATCTCCACCGTCGTGCCGGTGCCCGCGGCTTGCATCACGACCCATGTGCCCAAGTCCTCGTAGATCGTCGTCGTCGCCTTGCCGACCACCGCGCTCAGGCCGCTGTCGACGATGTTGCCGGTCATCGTGTAGCTCGCGGCGCCTGCCTTTTTCGCGGCGAGCGTGGGTCCGGGGCCCTGGCGCGGTCCGGTCGTCGTGCTCGGTCCGGTCGTCGACTTCTTGATGCTCAAGTCGTCACCGTAGAAGTCGATGGCGTCCGGGAACGCGTTCTCCACAATCTGCCAGGCCCAGTCGCTGGCATAGAGCGAGTGGCCCGCGGCGACGAACGCCTTCACGTTGGCGATGATGCTGGCCTTGGCTGTGGTGACAAAGATGCTGTCGAGCTTGCTGCCACAGTCGATGAAGATCACGTCGTACGCGCTCATGGCTTTGGCGTCGGCGAGGAATTTGGCGCCCGCGGAGGTGGTGCCGGTGGCCGTCGCGAAGTTGTCGTGGCTGAAGCCCAAATCGTCGAGCAGCGATTCAATCTGGTCCGCATCGCCCTGGACGACGGCGATCTTGACGCCGCCGGACTTGAAGCAACGGTCGCTCGTGGGCTGGGTCAAGTCGACCGTCTTGCCGCCAACGATGGTGATGGGGATGGACGTCTGGAACGAGCCTTTGACGATCTTGACGTTGCCGATGCCTGGCGGGACCGCGTTGAACGTGTAGCCGCCCTTGGCGTCCGCGACGGTGTCCGCGTGGAAGCTGGTGCCGCTGCTGAGGCAGGGCGACGTGATGTCGATGCTGATGTTGGCGAACGCGACGCTGACGCCGGCCTTGGGCGCGCAAGCGACGCCTTTGACGAGGCCCGAGTCGCCGCACACGATCTGGGCGTCGTCGGAGACGTCATCAAAAAATCCCGCGATGTCAGGCTGATCCGTCGCGTCGGCGCCCGCGTCGTCCATCGCGTCCGTGCCGTCGGTCAACGCGTCGTCGTCTGCGTCCAGCGCCGCCGTGGAGGCGCCGTCCTTGGCGTCGGTCTTGGCGACGTCCTGATAGACCATCCCGTCGCCCTTGACGTCGCTCTCCAACGCGCCGGTGCTGCCGGTGCCGGATGGCGAGCTGCAGGCGGCAAGACCGAGGGTCAAGCCCCCCATGGCGATCACTCTTACGGTCCACAAACAGCGCATCGATCCCTCTTTTTGCCCGCATCGGCGCAACTAGCGTCCGCAACCCCGGGGCGAAGGTCAACTGCATTCGGCGGGGTTCGGCAAAAGGTTGCCTCCTTGACATCCTGTTGGTGCGACCTTTCGTTGCGTCGCCGGTTCATTGAATCTGGCTCACGACCTTTTTTGAGGAGAACAGATGACTCAGCCGACGATCGAGACGCGCAGTTTTCAGGCGCAGACCAAAAAGCTTCTGGATCTGATGATTCACAGCATCTACTCGCAGAAGGATGTGTTTCTTCGCGAATTGATCTCCAATGCCTCAGATGCAATCGACAAAGTCCGATTTGAAGCGTTGACCAATCCCGAGCTCGCGACCGACGGCAAGATCAAGCTGATTCCCGACAACACCGCGCGAAAGCTGACGATTACCGACAATGGCATCGGCATGACCTACGAAGAGGTCATCGAGCACATCGGGACGATTGCCAAGTCCGGATCGGAGGCCTACGCCGAGAAACTGAAGGAGCTGGGCAAGAACGCGTCCGCGCCCGACCTGATCGGCCAGTTTGGCGTCGGTTTCTACAGTGCTTTCATCGTGGCGGACGAAGTGACGCTGGAGACCTGCAAGGCTGGCGAGGCCGACGGCGTGCGCTGGCACTCCCGCGGCGATGGCGAATACACGATCACGCGCATCCCGGCGCGTCCGCACGGCACGAGCGTGACCCTGCACCTGCGCGCGCTGGCGGCGCCCGAGGACGAGGCGCTGCCGGACACCGATGAGGACTTCTCGGACCCGTGGACGCTGCGCAAGACCGTCAAGAAATACAGCGATTTCATCGCGTATCCGATCGTCCTGGACGTCGAGAAGCACGAAGTCGAGCGCGACGCCGACGGCAAGGTGGTCGAGGGCGGCAAGACGGAAACGAAGACCATTGAAGAGACAATCAATTCACAAAAAGCGCTGTGGACGCGGACGCCGGCGGAAGTGACGACGGAAGAGCACAACGAGTTCTACAAGCACCTGACGCACGACTGGCACGCGCCGATGCAGACGCTGCACTTCCACGTGGAAGGCACGCAGGAGTTCACCGCGCTGCTGTACGTGCCTGAGAAGGCGCCGATGGACCTGTACGCCCGCGAGCAGAAGCGCGGACTGCAGCTCTACATCAAGCGCGTGTTCATCGGCGCGGACGTCAAGGAGCTGATTCCCGAGTACTTCCGCTTCATGCGCGGGCTCGTGGATTCGAGCGACTTGCCGCTGAACGTGTCGCGCGAAGTGGTGCAGCAGGACGCGGTTGTGGCGCGCATCAGAAAGACGGTGACGACCAAGCTCATCAACTTCTTCAAGGACTTGCTCGCCAAGGATCGCCCGGCGTACGAGATGTTCTGGGACGAGTACGGCCAGGCCATCAAGGAAGCATTCCACTACGACCCCGCGGTCAAGGACAAGATTGCCGACCTGCTGCTGGTCAAGACGACCAAAGGCGAAGGGTGGTCGACGCTCGCGGAAGTGGTTGAGCGGATGAAGGAAGGTCAGACGGCGCTGTACTACCTGACGGGTGAGAAGTTTGACGTGCTGCGCGAGGCGCCGCAGTTGGAAGTCTTCGCCAAGAAGGACGTGGAAGTGATCCTGCTGGGCGAGGCGGTCGATGAGATCTTCGTGGGCACGCTGGAGAAATACCGCGAGACGGAGCTGAAGTCGGCGGCGCGCGGCGAGCTGGAAGGCCTGCCGGAGAGCGTGGAAGACAAAGTGAAGCAGGAAGAACATGCTGGCAAGTATGAGAAATTGCTTGGCAAGTTGAAGGCGCTGCTGGCGGACGATCTGGCGGACGTGCGGCTGACGACGCGGCTGACGGATTCGGCGGCGTGCCTTGTCGCGGATGAAGGCGGGATGAGCGCGCAGATGGAGCGGATGCTCGCGGCGATGGGCCAGGCAATGCCCGATCAGAAGCGGATTCTGGAGTTGAATCCGGATCATGCGGTGGTCGATGCGATGTGCCAGTTGGCGGAAAAGCCCGGAACGGACGACCGGCTCAAGGATTTTGGCGAGATGCTTGTCGATCAGGCGTTGATTGCCGAAGGTTCGCCGCTCAAGCATCCGGCGCGGTTCGCCAAGCGCGTGACCGACACGATGGCGCGCGCGGCGACCGGCGCGTAGCCACACGGCTTGACGCTTGCGGTGCATCGGCAGAGGCTGAACGCGGACGGGAAAGCCCAGGAGGGCGCCATGAAGCAGTGGGTCGTGACTTTGACGGTGCTGGCGGGTTTGGGGCTGACGCTCGCGCCGCGCGTGGATGCCCAGGTGCGTCCGGCGCCGCGCCGCGTGGAGACGGCGCTGCCGCCCGCGGGGAGCCAACTGCCGACGTGGAACCCGCTGCCGCCGCCGCCGGGGATTCACGACGAGCCGCAGCAGACGTCGATTGAGGCGCGCGTGCTGCACTTCCTGCAGCACCTGTTTGGCGGTCCGAATCCGCAGCCGCTGCACTCGCCGTTCAGCAACGAGTGCGGCCAGCGGCCGTGTCCATTTGACATGCGGAACTGAGAATGGCCGGGGCTACTTGAGCCCGAGGTTTTCCACGTCGCTCGCCTTGCAGCCCGCCGGCGCGTTCACCGGATTGCAGCGCGACGGCGTGCCGCCGGGGATCTGGAACACAAAGCCCGGCGCCCGCGGCCGCGATGCCGGATAATCCGTCGACAGCATCTGCGCGCCGGAATCGAGCGCCCGCTGCTGGACCGTCAAATCCGTCGGGTTCTTGAGCACGTCGCCATCGGCAAAGCTGCGCACCAGGAAACCTTGCTTGACCAGCGCCTGCACGGTCGTCACGTCATCGGGCGTCCTCACGTCGTCGTACTGCACCGCCGCCGTATCCGTCGCGTCCGCCGGGCCAAAAACGAACGCCATGCGGCCCGCGTACTGCGGATGGCCCTTCTTGTACCAAGCGCCGTGGCCGTTCTCATCCATGATCACAATCACGATTTTGCCGCGACTCTCCGCCATCGTCGGCCAGCCCGTCGTCGTCACCGCCTCGCGCAGGCTGGCGTGCGTCCCACGCAGGTCGTCCGGCGCAATCACGCGCGTGCGCGGCCAGGCCGCCAGGATGTCCGCGTCAAACTGGTCCCAATAGTCGTCCAGCGGCAGCTTGTCATGCACGACGCCAGTGTCGAGGAGCTGATCCTTGGGCTCGATGATCACCATCAGCGCGTGGTGGCATGGATGTGCGTCCGACCACGTCCGCAGCACCGTCAGGCACTCGCGGAAATTGCCGCAGTTGGAATTCTGGTCAATCGCCGGCAGGTGGTAGACCTGCAGCGGCCCCGGCGGCTCATCGGGCGGATGGATGTCCAGCTCAAACGACCGCACGCCTTCACTCTGCAGCTGCACGTCCAGCGGCGTGTGGAAGTAGTTCAGCTCTGGCACCAGCTCCTGGGCCACGTGATAGCTGTTGTGCGTCGCCTTGGCCTGAATCTGATGCAGTCGCAGCGTGTCTTCCAGGCCGCCACACGCAGCCGGCGTCACGTCCGCGCCGCTGTCCGCGCTCGCCGCATCAGTGCTATCTTGTGCGGAAGTTGCGGCGTGGCCGCATCCCAAGAGTCCCGTAAGTATCCACAACCAGGCTTTCATCGCGCGCCTCCCCAGACCGACGCGAGGATGCTACAGAACCGTCATCTGGCTGTCATGGAGATTGATGTGCATACGCTTCAGAAACTGCCGTGGCCGCTGATTCTGCTCGTGGTTGCCTGCCAGAAGGCGCCGCCGCTGCCCCCGCCGCCGCGAGCCCCGCCGCCAGCAGTGATCGCCGCGCCGGTGGCGGAGAAGCCGCAAGGGCCGACGCCCGCGCAGGTGGCGCAGCAGCAAGCCGTGGCGACGAGCACAGGCGCAAAGTCCGAAGGGTTCGTCGTGATCCCGGCGGGCAAGTTTGTGATGGGCGCGACTGCCGCGGAACTGGAGCAGGGCGCTTGGAACGACGCGCCGCAGCACGAGGTAACGATTTCCCGGCCGTTTGAGCTGCAGGTCGCGGAGACAACGCAGCAATCTTTCAAGAGCGTCATGGCGGGGAACGTGCCGGTGCAGCCCAAGGTGTGCCCGGAGTGTCCCGTGCTGAACGTGTCCTGGTTCCAGGCAACGGGCTACTGCAACGCGCTGTCCCGGCTGAAAAACCTGCCGGTCTGCTACGAGGGCCAGGACAAGGAGCTGCGCTTTGTCGGCCTGGCGTGCCGCGGCTACCGGCTGCCGACCGAGGCGGAGTGGGAATACGCCGCCCGCGCCGGCACGACGACGCCGCGGTATGGTGAGACGTTGGACATCGCGTGGGTGGACGCGAACACGCAGCTGCAGCCGCAGCCGGTCAAAGGCAAAAAAGCCAACGCGTGGGGGCTTTTTGACATGCTCGGCAACGCCCACGAGTGGGTGCACGATTGGCAGGGCGACTATCCAACGGTCGCGGTCGCGGATCCGCAGGGCCCGGCGAACGGCGAAAATCGCGTCTTCCGCGGCGGTGCGTATCGTTTGCCTGAAGCGGAGGCCCGCGCGGCGTTTCGCAACGCCTACGGACCGGCCAATCAGGTCGAATTCATTGGTTTTCGCTGCGCCCGGACGCTGTGACGGTCAGCGGCGATCCCACGACGGGTAGAGCACGACTTTTTGCTCCGTGCCCGCGGCGATCCGCTGGTAGCCTTCACCGATTTGGGAGAGCGGCAGCTCGCTCGTCACCAGCCACGACGTGTCCAGGCCGGCTTCAATCAGCTCCAGCATCTTGTCCCATGTCGCAAACATTTCACGACCGATGACGGCGTGCAGCGTCAGCCCGCGGAAGATGATGTTCTTGCCAAAATCCTGCAGCGTGACAGCAGAATCCGTGGGCAGGCCCAACAGAACGACGTCGCCGCCCGCGCGGGTGTAGCGGATCGCGTCGTTGATCGCGTCCGGGTGACCGCTGATCTCCATCGACACGTCAACGCCGCCGCCGGTAATCGACAAAATGTATTCAGCAAGGCTGTTTCTGTGCTCGTTCATCACGCGATGCGTGATGAGTCGATTGCCAAATCCGCCCGCTGCCGCGCGTTCTTCCGCTTTGCGCAGCGCTTTGCCGCGCACGTCCGTCACGTGAATTTCGGCCGCGCCCAGAAAAGCCACGACTTCCACGACCATCGCACCGATGGCGCCATAGCCGGCGACAAGCACTTTCTTGCCCTTGACCGGCACCTTGCACGCGGTGTGGACGGCGTTGCCAAGCGGGTCGAGGAAGGCCGCGAGCTTGACCGGCACCTTGGCCGGTAGCTTGATGACGTTGCTCGCGCTGACGCAAACGTAGTCGGCAAACGAACCGTCAGCGCTCAGGCCGCGCGATCGGGTGTTGGCGCACGCGTGTTTCTTGCCGTCCAGGCACGCCGGGCAATGGCCGCAGATTTCGTGCATTTCCGCGGAAACAAACTCGCCGGGCGTGAATCCCGTGACGTCGCTGCCGAGTTTGTCGACATGGCCACAGAATTCATGGCCTTGGATGAACGGCGCCTTGAGCATGGACTTGAGCGACGCGTCGCCTTTGGCGATGTGGACGTCCGTGCCGCAAATACCGCACGCGGCGACGGCGATGCGCACTTCATTGGCTTTGGGCTCGGGCACGGGCACGTCCGTGCGGTACTCCCAGCGGCCGAATTCCGGAACGACAATGGCGTTCATCACGGCGGGTGGCGTCTGGCCGGGGATGATGGGCGAGGGGGCGGTGGACATGGCGGGGCTCCTTGCAGCGGTTCGCGGCGCGCAGTGAACCACGAACGGCAGCCTTGCGGAAGGGGCGGGCCGGTTGACGCGCGCCGCGCCGCCCTGTAGCAAGACGCCCGGAGGCCCCATGCAAGTGACGCAACGAGAAGTGACGGCGCCGGACGGCTGGAAGCTGCGCGCGCTGGACATCCAGCCCGATGGTGCGCCGCGCGCGCTCGTCGTCGCAGGCCACGCGATGATGGTCGACAATCGCACGCTGTGGCGCCCGGACCGGCCGAGCCTCGTGGGCACGCTCGTGCAGGCGGGGCTGCGTGTGCTTGTGCCGGACCTGCGCGGGCATGGCGCGAGTGGGCCGCGCGCGGCGGATGGCGGTAACTGGAGCTATGACCAACTCGTGGCAGACACGGCGGTCTGGCGGACCCTGGCAGACGATCTGGCGGATGGCCTGCCGGTGCTCTGGCTGAGTCATAGCCTGTTTGGCCATACCTCGCTCGCGTGGTTCGGCCAGCACCCGGAGCGGCAGCCACACGCGTTTGTCGCGCTTGCCGTCAACGTGTGGAATCGCCGCTTTGAGCCAAATCCGGCGCTGTGGCTGTTCAAGTCGCTGATGTTGAAGACGGCGCTTGTGGCGGCGGAGCGCAACGGACGGCTGCCGGCGCGGCAAATGCGGATGGGCAACCACGACGAAGCGATCGACTATTGGCGCGACCTGACGCGCATGGCGACGACGCGCTGGGAATCGCGCGCTGGCGCGGACTACTACATCGGGATGGCCAAGGTAACAGTGCCGATACTTTGCGTTTTCAGCGAGGGCGACAAGCTCTTTACCCGCCCGTCCGACGGGCTTGCGTATACCGCCGCGCTGCCCAATCGTCAGGTGCTGATGCTGGGAAAATCCTGTGAGATCAAGACGCTGTCCGGATGTGTGCCGGGGCACATGGCCCTGGCAACCGACGCCGCGTCCGAGCCGCTGTGGCGACACGTCGCCGCGTGGCTGTTGCTGCAGATTCCGTGAACCCAGCGCGCGGTTTGGCCAAGTAATCGTCGACAGGTGCGGTCGTGGTCGGGTAGGATGGCGCCATGCGAAGTTGTTCAAACGCATCACGGATTCGCAATCAACCACAGGATGTGTCGGCACTTTTGTGTTGCCTGCGACTCGCGGCGTTGGCTGGGATCGTTCTGGCGATGACCGCGTGCGACGACGAAGTCCTGGCGACGGACTACCGCGACGTGGGCCTCAAGTCCGACGTTGCCGGCGACGACGCCGCGACCGACGGCGATGACGCAACGCCTGATTCCGGGCCGGATATTCAACCCGTCATTCAATGCGACGTCCCTGCAGACTGCGCGTACGGCGGACCGTGCCTCGACCTCGCCTGCGTCCTTGGCCAGTGCGTCGGCACGCCGCACGCCATTGGCAGCGCCTGCAGCGACAAAGACGCATGCACGACCGGGGACGCGTGCACCGCGCTCGGCCAGTGCAAAGGCGCGCTCGTGCAATGCTCAGACGCCAACGCCTGCACGGACGACTCCTGCGATCAGCAGACGGGCTGCGTCCATGGCTACAACGCCAACATCTGCAAAGGCGGCGACGCGTGCGCCACGTGGAAATGCCAATCGGGGCTCTGCAAAGTCGCCAGCACGACGGAATGCGACGACGCCAATCCGTGCACCAACGACGTATGCGGCGCGAAAGGCTGTGAATACACATCGCTTCAGCTCGCGCCGTGCGAGGACGGCGACGCCTGCACCGTGGGCGGCGTCTGCAAGTTCGGCAACTGCGAGAGCAAGCCAATTGTGTGCGACGACGACGACAGTTGCACCGCCGACACGTGCAACGCCAAGCTTGGCTGCCTGCATGCCGCGGTCGACGGACCGTGCAGCGACGGCAACAACTGCACAAAGAATGACGTCTGCCTCAGCGGCTCGTGCGTGGGCGAGATCAAGGATTGCAGCGACGGCGACCCGTGCACGACGGACGCGTGCGACGGCGCGTCGGCGGTCTGCAAGCACGTCGATGTGGCCGACGGCTCCGCGTGCGATCCCGGAAGCGTGTGCGTGTTGGACGCGACCTGCACGCCCAAGGGCTGCGTCGGCGTCAAGAAAGCGTGTGACGACGGCAACCCGTGCACGATTGACAGCTGCAACCCCAAGAAGGGCTGCGCAGCGCAGGTCGCATTTGACGGCGCGTCGTGCGGCAATGGCCAGACGTGCACCGCGGGCGTCTGCCAGTAGCGTCAGGCTTTCGCGTCCGTCCAGTACTCAGCGAGCACCGTCGCGGCGGCGTGGATCAGCGAGAGCGGCGGCACACCCGGCGCACCGGGGAGCATCGACGCGTCGGCGACGACCAGCCGCTCGTAGCCGACGACCTGACCGCGCGCGTCCGTCGCGACGCCGCCAAAGAGCTGACTCGCGATCATCGGCAGCGCGCCGGGCTGGATTTGCCGGTTGGCCAATTCATGGACCTGCTTGAGGGCGCCAATCTCCTCGGGCCAACCCGCCACCTGCGGCCACACCGCCAGCGCGCCAGCGCGCAGCATCCCCTCAGCCGCAAGCGCGATGCCCGTGCCCATCGCGCGGCGATCCGCTGGCGTCAGCGCAAACTCCACGAAGACCTTGCCCGTCACCTTGGAAAGCCGCACGCGGCCCGTCGCCTCCGGCCGCAGCCGGACCTGCCAGGTCACGACCTGCGAGAGTTGCTCCAGGCGCTCGGCCAGCAGCGGGCCGTAACCCGGCACCGTCAAGCGCCGCCACGCCAGGGGCAGCCGCAACGTCTCGATGTCCACGTCCGCGCCTTGGCCCGTCTGCACGTCAACGCCTTGGGTCGCGCCCACTTCGCCGAGCGGCTTGTTCCACAGGCCGCTGACCACCACGGTCGGATGGCACGTCCAGTTGTGTCCCACGTTCGCGACGCCGCTCTTCAGGAGCAGCCCGGGCGTCTCCACCGCGCCGGCCGCGAGGATGACCGCCACGTTGGCGTGCGCCTTGAAGCGAAAGCCGTTGTCGAAACGGCCATGGACGCCGACCGCGCGTTTGCCCTTGAAGTCGATGCCCAGGATGGCGCAGCGGCTGTAGATGCGCGCGCCTTTTTGCATGGCGAACGGCAGGAGTGTCACGTTGACGCTGGCTTTGCCGGATTTTGGGCAGCCCTGGAAGCAGCGGCCATTGCCGACGCAGCCCGGCGTGCCCCGCCACGTCGCCATCGCCGACCCCGGCATGGCCCGCGCGAGCGCGTCCGCGTCGTCGCTCAGCAGCGAACGCGGCGTCTTTTGCACAGCGAGTTCCTGCTCGATCCGCTCTCGCGCCGCCTCCAGCTTGTGCCACGGCAGCCGCTCCTTCCACACCGGGTCGCGCGCCGCCCAAGCCTGCCACGTCGCCTCCGGTAGGCTGGCATGCACGCTGCCCGAGACGAAACTGGAACCGCCAACCGTGCGACCTTGCAGCAGCACCAGCGGATCGGGGCCACGCGCGGTCGTCGTGCCGGCATCGCGGTACAAGTCGCGCAGCGCGTTGAGGCCATCGCCCGTCGCCGGCTTGGCAGGCGGACCTTCCTCCACAACAACGACTGAACGCCCCGCCGCCGTCAGCCAGCGCGCCATCGTCGCACCCGCAGCGCCAGCGCCGACGATGACAAAGTCCGCTTCTTCCTTGACGTGATACTGCGCGCCGTTGTGCAACGCCCCTGCGGTCGGATTCACGCGATCCTCCGCTGGCCCGCCAGCAGCGCGGTGTTGCGCGCCAACGCGAGACTGTGCCGCAGCCATGGCCACGGATGCGTCGCGAGCGATTGCACAAGCAGCTGGCGGCGTCTTGCGGTCAGCAGGCGCAGCAGGCGGCCATGGCGGAGCAGGGCGTACGCATCGCACACGGCGACGGTCAGCATCAGCCGCCAGATGAGGCGCTGCGGAAGGCCTTCCGGCAACGTGACGCCGCCGTTCTTGGCGAACGTCCAGCCGGGCAAGATGGCGACGAACAGGAGCTCCACACAACCTCCGCGGCTCGCGAGAACCGCGGCGATGCTGGCACACAGGCGGGGATCGCGGCAAGCGGCCGGACCGGACGCGCTACTTCTTGGGGTCCATGAGATCCGTCGCGTAGCCGGTCAATTCCGTGTAGCCCACGCCGGTGAGCGGCGTCGTGCCGCGCGAGCCGCCCAGCGTCGTCTCGCCTTCCCAGTAGTTCTGCGCGACGTTGTACATTTCCTGATCGTCCACGGACGTCTTGACGCCGATTTGCCACGCCATTTTGGGAATCGAAATGTCCCAGTCGAGCGGATAGATGCCGTCCGTGTGCGGGCTCGGCCACTTGCGCAAGCTCTTGACGGTGAACGCGTCCAGGCCTTCCAGCGGCGTCAGGTTGCCTGCCGGATCGACAATCGTGCCGGCTTGGCTGGCCAGATGGCCGTTCCAGTCGGTGAATTGGAAGAGCATGATTTCATGGCCGTCGTCAAACTGCATGCTCCACCAGTCCCAGCCCTTGAAGTCCTGGATGTCAAACGCGCCCCATTGGTGATCCATCCACGCCTGGCCGGTGACGGGAAAGTCGCCGTTGGGCGTGGTCAGCGTGCCCTGCGCGGCGAGGCGCGTGTAGGAGTAGTACCAGCTGGAGCCGGCGCCCGCGGACATCGGAATGATGCCGTCGCCGCCGTGGAACGCCGGCCGCTTCTGCGGGGTCACCGTCAGGTCGATCAGCCACGGATCGCCCATGTGGTCCTTTTCGGCGCCCTTGGGAATCTGCCCGCGGATATGGTCGTGGCCATCGCCACCGAGCTCAAACCGGCAATTGTCGACCTCCAGCGCGATGGGCGACGCCTGCCACTGCTGCGGTTCCATGGAAATCGTGTCAGTGTGGTAGTGCTGGCGGATGTCCTTGTCGACGACCGCCACGTGGCACATGTAGCCCAAGCCGGGCTGGCCGAGGAGTGACGCCATGTCATATTGAAAAACCGTGATTTCAAAGCCCCAATGGTGCGCGCCGGAGTCGATGTGCCCCGTGTAGTACCACCATTCCGAGCGTTCCTTGTGCGGTCCGGCGTCGCGCGGCAGGACGATGCTGGTCTCGACGCAGGCGCCGTAGTTGCAGTAGGCGGCGGCCCCGCACGGCGTGCTCGCTTCGTAGCCATCGACGCAGGCGACAACGTTGTTGCCGACGCACGTGGCGGGTGCCGATGTGCAAGGTGAGCCGACGAGCGGCGACGTTTGGGAGTCCGCGCCGGATCCCGCATCGGTTCCAGACGCAGCCTCGCTGGTACAGGCCATCGCGCCGAGGGCGAGAACGCACGCGAGAAACCACATCGACCCGAATTGCTGCATTGCCTGCCCCCGCGACCGATGAATTTGCCGTCGCACGCCGCCGACCGGCGCATTGCGCGCCCGACCGATCCGTAGGCACGAGCCTGAACTGGCAGGTCAGGGCGGTCAATCGCGGTATGTCTCAGGAATGTCACGGCGTTTGATTCCCGTTGGCGACCGACAGCACCGCGCTTGACGCTCCTGCTTGCCGCCGTCAGACTCGATTCGCCGCTGTGGCCGCCTGCCTCTGAAAGCCACCATGACGCCGCCCCAATCGCCTCCCGTGCCCGCGCGCTCTCTCGGTCTGGCCGTGTTCTGCAGCGCCGTGGCGACGCTGGCGTTTGAGGTCGCGTTGACCCGCATCGCCTCCGCGCTCTTCTTCACGCATCTGACCACGCTCCTCCTCGCCGCGTGCTTGGCCGCGCTCGGGTTGGGTGCGGCTTTCCTGCACCGCTATGCCGCGCGGCGGCCGGTGTCCGCGGAGCTGCTGGTCTGGCTCACCGCGCTCGGCGCGCTCACGGGCGTGCTGGCGCTCCTTTGCGCCGTCCATGCGCCATTCCTGTTCCTGGCTGGCGCGTTCGCGTGGCCGTTTTTCCTCTCAGGCGCGTTTGCCGCCGCTGCGTACCGCTTGTCGCCGTCCCCGACGGCCATTTTCGCACTGGAGGCCCTCGGCGGCGCGGCAGGCGCGGTGCTTGGGCCCTGGCTCGTCGCGGCGTTTGGCGACCTCGGCGCCGCGCTCCTCGCGCTCACTTTGCTGGTTCCCGCCGTGCTCGTGCTGCTTCCCCGCGGCGGCAAACGCCACGCGCTCTGGCTGCTCCTGCCGCTGCTGGTCCTGCTGCCGGCACAACTGGCGGCGCCGGGTGGCCTGCTGCGGCTGGATCCGTTCGCCACGCCGGGCTTTCGGCCGCACCTCGTCGAACAGACGCGCGCCCTGCACGGCCGTGTGTTGCAGACGCGCACGGACAGCTACGCGCGCACGGACCTCGTGCAGACCGACGAGCGATGGGTCCGCTATCTCTACACCGACCGCATGTATGCGGCGCGCGTCGTCCGCTGGGATGGCCAGTCGCCAGAATTTCCCGACGCGGTGGCGAACGCGCTCATGCGCCTCAAGCGCCTGCCGTTCGCGGTGTTGCACCCGGAGCGCGTGTTGGTGCTCGGCGCGGGTGGTGGTTCCGATGTCGCGCTGGCGCTCCAGTCAGGCGCGGCGGCGGTCGACGCGGTGGAAGTGAACGCCGCGATGATCGCGATGGTGCACGAGCTCGGGGCATTTTGCGGCCACGTCTATGATCGGCCGGCGGTCCACGTTCACGCCGACGAAGCGCGGCGGTTCCTGCGGGCAGGGCACGCGCCGTGGGATGTGGTGCAACTTTCCCTCATGCAGACGGATTCTGCGTCGCTGCGGAGCCTGGCGGGCGTGCAGAACTGGGTGATGACCCGCGAAGCGGCCGAGATCTACCTGCAGCATTTGGCGCGAGGTGGCACGCTGGCGGTCGTCCAGAACACGCGGGAGATCGCCGACCGAACGATCGACACGCTCGCCGCCGCGCTCGTTGCCCGCGGGGTGGCGCCCGAGGCGGTGGCGGCGCATTTGCTCGTCGTCGCGCTGCCCGATGTCGAACGCAACCCGTTTTCCCAGCTCCTGCTGGCGCGACAACAGCCATTTGGCGCACAGGAACGTGCGACGCTGCTCGCCCGCGCCGCGCTCGTGGGGGCGCAGCCGCGGGCGATCCCGCCCCTGACGCACGCGTCTACCGCGCCGCGTGACGCCCGCCCGTTCTTCTTCCCGCTCCACCCGCTGTTGGCCATCCTCTACGCCGCGCTCTCGGCCTCCGCGCTGCTCATGGCGTGGTTGCTGTTTGCCCGGCCGCGTCGCCGCGCCCAACCGCTCGCGCGTCGCGGTTTTGTCCAGGCCCTGCTGCTGGGCGCCGGGCTGATGCTGGTCCAGGGCGCGCTTCTCGCCGACGCGCAGTTCCTGCTGGGATTTCCGCCACTGGCGGTCGCCTGGACCGTCGGCGGGTTGCTTGCCGCGTCGGCATTGGGCGCGATCCTGGGGCAATCGCTGCCCGTGACGGCCCAGCAGCGTCTCGTCGGCGCAGCGCTGGCCACGGTCGTTGGGCTGCTCCTGCTGGCGCTTGTCGGCCCGACCGCGAACCATCCGCTGCCGATTCCGCCACCGCTCGTCCACCTCGCCGTGGCGGTTCTGGTGCTGCCACTGGGTTTCGCGATGGGACCTTGTTTCCCGGCGCTGCTGCAGCGCGAAGTCGGCGCGGATGGCGCAGATCGCGCGGCCCTCTACGCCGTCGATGGCCTGGGCGCTGTGGCTGGCGGCGGATTGGCAGCCCTGCTTGCAGCATTTGTCGGATCGGCGGCGGTCGTGTTGGCGGCCGCAGCCTGCTATGCACTTGTCGCTGTTGTCGCGGGCCGACGCCCGCCCATTGCTGCGTCGCGGTGAGGCGCGCCCCGCCAACGGAGGTTCCGCATGCAACCTACTTTCTTTGCCACGGCCGCCGCGTTTCGCACCTGGCTCAGCGAAAATCACGCGATGGCCCAGGAGGTGTGGGTCGGTTTTGCCAAGAAAGGCTCGGGCGTTCCCAGCGTCACCTATGCCGAAGCGGTCGATGAGGCGCTGTGTTTTGGCTGGATCGACGGCCTCAAAAAGACGCACGACGCCACGCACTTTCAACAGCGCTTCACGCCGCGGCGGGCGCGCAGCCTGTGGTCGCGCATCAACGTCGACCACGCGGAACGGCTGACCCGGGACGGGCGCATGGCGCCAGCGGGCCAAGCGCAGATTGACGCGGCCAAGTGCGACGGCCGCTGGGCTGCAGCCTACGACGGCGGCGCGCGTTCCACTGTTCCGGCCGACCTGCAAGCGGTCCTGGACGCTGAACCGGAAGTCGCGGCGTTCTTCGCCACACTCAGCGGCGCCAACCGCTACGCAATCCTCTTTCGCCTGCAGACAGCGACCAAGCCGGAACTTCGCGTCAAGCGGCTGGCGGTCGTCGTCGCCATGCTGCGCGAGCGGCGGGTGTTCCATGCGGATGCGCGCGGCAAGAAGTCCTGACAGCCGCCGGCGGCGTGCCAGTTTCACCCACACGTCACACGCGCCCCCTGTCCGCTGAGCCGCGCACCGGCTACAAGGGCGCCGCGGAGGTTGACCATGGCGAACCAGACTGTGTTTCCCAAGCGTTTGATGTTGTTGGGTTCGGGCGAGCTCGGCAAGGAAGTTGCGCTGGCGGCGCAGCGCTTGGGCCAGTATGTCATCGCCGCGGACAGCTATGACGGCGCCCCGGCGATGCAGGTCGCCAACGAGCGCGTCGTCGTCTCCATGCTCGATGCCGACGCGCTGCGGGCGGCCATTCTGGCGGCGAAGCCGGACGTGCTCATTCCGGAAGTCGAGGCGATCGCGACCCACGTTCTCGCCGAGTTCGAGGCGCAGGGCATTCGCGTGAGTCCGACCGCCAAAGCCGCGCAGATCACGATGAACCGCGAGATGATTCGCGAGCTTGCCGCCCAGGATCTGGGCCTCCGCACGGCACCGTATGCGTACGCGACGACGGCGGAGGAGCTGCGCGCGGCGGCGGACGCGCTTGGCTATCCGTGCGTCGTCAAGCCGATCATGTCGTCGTCGGGCAAAGGTCAGAGCGTGTGCAGGAAGCCCGAAGACGTGCAGGTCGCCTGGGACTACGCGATGGCCGGCGCGCGCGCCAAGAATCTGCGCGTCATCGTCGAGGGTTTCATCCAGTTTGACCTGGAAATTACCCTGCTGACGGTGCGGACGCGCGACGGCAAGGTGCATTTTTGCGACCCGATTGGCCATCGTCAGGAGCGCGGTGACTACCAGGAATCGTGGATGCCCGCGGCGATGCCGGCGGACGTGCTCAAGACCGCGCAGGACATGGCGGAACGTGTGACAGGCGCGCTGTGCAAGGGCGAGCATGGCCCGGGCGCGGGGCTCTTCGGCGTCGAGTTCTTCCTTGCCGCCGACGGCGTCGTGTTCTCCGAGCTGTCGCCGCGGCCGCACGATACCGGGTTGGTGACGCTGATCAGCCAGTCCATGAGCGAATTTGAGCTGCACCTGCGCGCCGTGCTGGACCTGCCCATTCCGGACCTGCGGACGTACGGACCGGCGGCCTCAGCGGTGATCCTGGCTGACCGGACCCTGGAGGCGCCGCGCTACACCGGGCTGGCGGCGGCGCTGGCGGAGCCGGGGACGGACCTGCGCATCTTTGGCAAGCCGCGCGCGCACAAGTACCGCCGCATGGGCGTGGCGCTCGCGCTGGGCGCGACGACGGACGAGGCGCGCGCAAAGGCCAAGCGCGCGGCGGACTGCGTCGCGATTCTCGAATAAGGCGTTACTGTCGACTAAGGCGTTGCTGTCGAGTAGGGCGTTACTGTCGAGCAGGGCGCTACACCAGAGTCCCGTCCGGCGCGGCGGATTGCGCCCGCAGCGTCTCGAGCAACGCGCTGCCGGCCACGCTCCAGGCCTCCTGACCGTCGGCCATGTGCAGCAATTCGCCGTTGCCAATGAGCGCGATTTCGCCGAGCGGCTTCCCGTTCAGCCCGACGATCCGCCGGACGCGGCGCCGCAGCCCAAGCGCGGGATCCCGACGCGCGAGCGGCGCCTGAAGGAACGCCAGCAGCGTCGGCACGGTCAAGGCGTCGAGTGCGGCGACCAGCTCTTGTTGAGTGCGCGACCACGGCCACCGGGAGTCCGGAGGTCCAAGCGGCGTCTCCGGCGGCAGGAGGACCACGCCATCCTCGACGCTGAAACCCTTGCGACCGCCGCATGCCGCCGTGGCTGCAATCGGCACACTGCGCACGAGCGGCGTCGATGTTTCGGCGGCTTCGACCGGTGGCGCCGGTCCCCCCAGTGGATCGCTGGCACCGAGCGCAAGCGGGTTGAACGCGACGAGCATCTGCTCCTTGTCGACGAATCCGTCAGCGTCGAAATCGCCGGTGACGATGTCCCGGCATGAACCCTGGACGATGTGTCCGGAATGCCGGGCGAGCGTGCCGCAGAGCCCAGCGCCGTCGTTGTCGATGGAAACACTGCCACGCGCCGGCGTCGTGGCCGTTTGGCAACCGAGGAGCCGGATCTCGCCACCGGGCCGGAGGTGCTGCCGCACCGCCGTCGACACGGTTGCCAGCGCGTCTGCATTCATGTGAATGAAGTGCTCGGACACATCGTTCGGATTGCCGCTTCCATCACCCAGTTGCAGGGCGGCGCTGCCGGCATGCCCAACGAGGTCGATCCGGTCCAGCTTGCCGCCCGCTTCTGGCGGCAAGCTGTCGACAATTCCTTCAAGCACGCCGGGCAACATGTCCACCGAATCGGTGACCGCCGCCCAGGGGCACCGGCGCATGAGCGGTCCCAACACGGTGTCGTCGGGCAGGTTGGAGAAGACCATGCAGCGGTAGCGGGTCACCCCGTCCTTCTGCTCCGTGCGATACCACATGATGTCCTCCCACCCCAGGGTCAGCTCTCAGGCAGCCAGATGCTTCTTCAGCCACGTCTTCTCGATGTACATCGTTCCCGGATCCGGCGGGTCAAACTTGTACCCGTCCGGCAGCACGATGAGGATTCCTTTCTCCATCTTGCCGGGGAACAGATCCTGCGGCTCCGCGGCGAAGTTGTTGAGATCGAGCCAGAAGTCCACGAGATTGCCGGGGCCAGGCGCACGCTGAACCTGCGTCAGCAGGTACGTCTTGCCACCCCACGGGATCGACCCTGGCGCAACCGCCCGAGCGAGGCTGTCCGGCCACTTGCCGCCGGCATTCTGCGCGAGACCCGCCGGTCCCCAAAACGTCTGCGGCAGCGCGACGTTGCCGACCGAGTTGGCGACCGGATAGCCGTTCCCATCCAGCGCCAAGGTCGACGGGGAACCCAGCCAAGCCTGCGTCGGATCGCCAAAGTCGATGCCGAGGCGCTGACCGTTGTAGCGCACGGTGATGTTCGTGTAGCGACCGCCTGGCGAGCCCGCCACGACCGCATACACGCGGTGCTCCTGCTGCGAGAATGGCGCCTTGCCGCCCGGCAGCACGACCTCGACGCCAGCCAGCGTCTTTGCCTTGCCGTTCAGCAGGTACAGCCGACCGGTCGCGTACAGCCGCCGCAGCAGCGTCGTCGGTTGGTCCAGGTGGACCGGCAGGTTGCGGTCGCCCGTCAATTGCGCGCTGCTCCAATCGACGCGGTAACGCGTGCTGTCAGCGGAGTTGAGGAACTCCACGACCGTCGCGCTCACAATGTTGGTGATGTAGACGTCAAAACCCAAGTAGAGGCTTGCCATGATCTGCGCTCCAGTGATTGCGGCATCGTGCCGGTGCGCAGAACTCTACTTTGCCGTGAAAGCGGCTGTCAATCGCCCCGAGCGGGCAATTTATCGGACCCATCTGCTCCGATTCCAGGCGCATTTCACTTGGCTTTCTTCTTCTGGTTCAGCCAATCCTCGTAGCTCTGAAAGCCATACGGACGCCCCAGGAAGTCCTTCACCAGGTCGGCGGCATCCTTGGATCCGCCCGGCTCCAGGATCGTCTTGCGATACCGGAGCGCGGTTGCCGGATCCAGCACGCCCGCCTTCTGGAACGCGCTGAACATGTCCTTTGCGATGACCATCGACCACATGTACGTGTAGTACATCGCGGAATACCCGTTCAAGTGGCCAAACGACGCCTGCATGTGCGTGCCCGCGACGAACCGCCATGCGCTGTATTTGTTCTGGACTTCCTCGACAAGCTTGTCCTGATCGATCCGCGCCGGGTCGCGGTTGTGCATGTTCAGCGACAGCGCGGCGTAGAACATCTGGTGGCGCACCCACAGCGCTTTGCCAAAATCGTCCGACGCGCGGAGTTTGTCGACAAGCGCCTTCGGGATAACTTCCCCCTTGTCATTGGTGGCAAAGCTCTTGAGCGTCTCGTAGTCCTTGCTCCACTCCTCAAAGATCTGCGACGGCGCCTCGACAAAATCCCATTCCGTCGCCACGCCTGAAAAGCGCGCCCACTTTTGCTGCCCACCAAAGACGTGGTGAATTAGGTGGCCAAATTCATGGAAGAACGTCTCGACGTCCTTGTGCTCCATCAAGCCGTTGCTCGTCTTGGGATCGGGAAAATTGCACACGAGCACGCCGATGGGCAATTGCACGCCAGCGATGCCGCTCTGCAGGCTGAACTGCGCCGCGTGCTTGTATTTGTCGTCGCGGGGATGCATGTCCAGATAAATCGTTCCAAACAGCTTGTCACCCTCGTACACGTCATACGCTTCGACGTCCGGATGCCATTTTGGCGCCGTGGTATTGGGCTTGTACGTCACGTTGAAAAGCTTGGAAGTCAGCGCCAACAGGCCGTTCTTGACCTTGTCGTAGTGCAGGTACGGGCGCATCGCCTGCGCGTCAAATTCAAACTTGCGCTTCTTCGCCAAGCCCAGCGCGTAGGCCTGCTGCCAATCCTCGACCGCGTCAATTTTGGGGTCGAGCCGCTGCAATTCCGCCAGCAAAATGGCGTATTCGGCGCGCATCCGCTTGTCAGAAGCGGCGGTAATCCGGGCAATAAACTCCGCGACGTTTTTCTCCGAGCGGATCATCTTGTTGGCCGTGATGTATTCCGCCCAATTGGCAAAGCCCAGGAGCTTGGCCTGCTCCGCGCGCAGGGTCAGCATCTTGGCCAAATTCTGCTGGTTTTCCGGCCACCCGCGCTGGCGATAGGCGATGTACAGCTGCTTGCGCAGGCCGTCGTCCTCCGCGTAGCTCATGACCGGGATGTAGTCCGGATAATTGGTCGTCACGCGGACCTTGCCGTCCGCGCCAGGCTTGTGCGCGTCGATCCAATCCTGCGGCAGGCCCTTGAGCGCCGTCACCGGCACGTCCACGCTCCGCGTGTCAGCGGCGATGGCCTTGTCAAACTTCTGGCCCACTTCCACCAGCTCGTCATTCAGCACCTTCAGCCGCGCACGCGTCGATTCGTCCTTGTCGACGCCAGCGCGCTTGAACTCCTCAACCGTCTTTTCAATCAGCCGCTTCTCGTCGGCTGGCCGCTTGCTCGCATCGAGCTTGGCAAACGCCTCGTACAGCGGCCGATCCAGGGAGAGCTCGGTGCGCCGCGCCGCCACAAGCCGTTCACATTCGCTCGCCGCGTCGCGCACCTTGGCGTCCGGATGCACCGCGCGCATCAGCCCGGACTCGGCGTCGGCATTGTCCAGCGCGATCGCCAGCTTGTTGTACGCCGCGAGCACCGCTTGCACGTCAATCCCCGGCTGCACAACCAGTTCGCGCTGGGCACGCGCCGTATCCAGCCGTTCCCGACAGCGCTGGAGCAGCGGATCTTCCGGCTGCGCCGGCGGCTTGGGCGCGCCTTCGCCCACGGGAGTCGCCAGCGGCTGATCGGCAATCGCGATCGCGTGACCGGACCCGCACGCGCAAAGGGTCAAAGAAACCAGCAGGAAACGACGCATCAAGACCTCCGGATGCCGCGCATCCATGCGCCGCAGTTTGCCATGATGCGGCTGCCGCGAACAGGGTGGCGGCGGCGGTGGCCGAACCCGGCGCGTTTGGGTATTGTGGCGCTGGAGGTGTGGCGATGCAGATCCCGGGATTGATGGCGTTGGCAGTTCTGGCGGGAATGACGGCGTGCGGGACATCGGCGGCGAGTGGCGGCGATGCGACGACGGACGCTTACGTGGGCTGCAACGGCGACAAGCGCGTCAACCTCACGGCGTTTCCGATGGACGTCGCGAGCAACGACGGCGCGCTGACGCTGCGCTTCCTGTCGGCGGACCCGAGCGTGCCGTTGGCCGGCGAGAATACCTGGACGATGTCCGTGCAGACCGCGACAGGCGCCAAGGCCGACATCACCGCGATTGCCGGCGCCGCGTTCATGCCCGACCATGGCCATTCCAGTACAAAGACGCCGCTCATCACGCAGCAGCCGGACGGAACGTGGAAGCTGCAGGAGATTTACCTGACGATGGCCGGCGTCTGGCGCCTGACGCTCACGCTGAAGCAGCCCGGCAGCGCGGACACAACGGCGGTGGTGTTTGTCTGCGTGCCGGGATAAGGCGCCGTGCCGCCATACGCTTGCCTACCCGCGATAAGGCACTGTCACAACGGGGCAATCTGACGTCGTGACGACCTTGCTCGCGACGGAACCGAGCACAAAGCCGGTGAAGCCCGTGCGACCGTGCGTGCCGACGACGATCAAGCCGTAGCCGCCCGCCTTGGCGATGCGCACGATTTCTGGCGCGGCGTTGCCGATCGCCGTCGTGATGTTCACATCCGCCACGCCGAGCTTGACCGTATCGGCCTTCCACTCCTCGAGCGTCTTGCGCGTGCGGTCCTCGACTTCAACGAGCACGTCAGGACCCGCGGCGATGAAGCCTTCTGGCAACACGTACCCGGGCACCGGATACACGTGCAGAATCGTCATCTTTGAGCCGTAATGCCGCGCCAAGTCCGCGGCGACCTCCAGCGCCTTGCGCGACGGTTCTGAAAAGTCCGTCGCGACCAGGATCTGGGAAAACGCAGGTGTGTTTGCCATATTGACCTCCTGCAGAACAACCTAAGTGGCCTCAGGCACCGCGTGTCACAGCTTTGTCGGTCGCCGCGCTTGCCTCCGCCCCGCCGCGCGCCGACACTACCGCCCGTGCTGACGCGCCCCCTCACACCGCTGCCGATCGACCCGACGCTGCCCGCGCTCCTGGCGGCCCTGCGCGCGCATGGGCACGCGGTGCTGCAGGCGGAACCGGGCGCGGGCAAGACGACGCGCGTGCCGGTGGCGCTGCTGCGTGACACGCCGCAGCAGACGGGTGAGATTTGGGTCGTGGAGCCGCGGCGCATGGCCGCGATGCTGGCGGCGCGCCACGTGGCGGACGAACTGGGCGAGAAGCCGGGCGAGACGGTCGGTTATCGCGTGCGGCTGGACGAGCGGATCGGCCCGAGGACGCGGATTGTCTACGCGACCGACGGGCTCCTGTTGCGCCGGCTGCTGGCGGACCCGCAGCTGCGCGGGATTGACGCGGTGATCCTGGACGAGTTCCACGAGCGGCGGCTCGTTGGCGACTTGCTGGCGCTGCTGCTGCGGCGGTTGCGCCAGACGTCGCGGCCGGAGCTGCGGCTGCTCGTGATGTCCGCGACGCTGGATACGGCCGCCGTTTCGCAGTGGCTGCACGGCGCGCCGGTGCTGCTGGCCACGGGTCGGCAGTTTCCGGTGACGGTGGAGCACGCGGCGACGCTGGACCAACGGCCGCTGGAGGACCAGGTGGCGGGCGCGGTGCGGCGGCTGCTGGCGGAGCAGCTGGACGGCGACGTGCTGGTGTTCCTGCCGGGCGCGGCGGAGATTCGGCGCTGTGAGCGGACTCTGGCGGGCCTGGCCAATCAACACGACCTGGCGCTGCGGCCGCTGCATGGCTCGCTGCCGATTGAGGAGCAGGAACGGGCGATTGCGCCCGAGCGGCAGCGCAAGATCGTGCTGGCGACGAACATCGCGGAGACGTCGGTGACGCTGCCGCGCGTGGTGGCGGTTGTCGATGGCGGGCTGGCGCGGGTGGCCAAGCATGCGGTGTGGTCGGGGCTGCCGTCGCTGCAACTGGCGCGCATCAGCCAGGCGTCGGCCACGCAGCGCGCGGGGCGGGCAGGGCGTGTGCGCGCGGGACGTTGCCTGCGCCTGTACACGCAGCATGACCACGATACGCGGCCGGCTTTTGACGTGCCGGAGATCAAGCGCGCGGATCTGGCGGAGGCGCTCCTGGCGTTGCGCGCGCTGGATGTGCCGCTGAGCAACGACCTGTGGCTGACGCCGCCGGAGCCGCAGCAGGTGACGCAGGCCGTGGAGCTGCTGCAGTTGCTTCACGCGCTGGATGGCGACGTCGTGACGCCGCGGGGCCGCGACATGCTGCGGCTGCCGCTGTCCCCGCGGCTGGCGCGGCTGGTGCTGGCGGCGGCGGAGCTCGGCATCGCGGACGATGGCTGCGTGCTGGCGGCGCTGCTGGCAGAAGGTGCGCCGCGGCTGGAAGGTGAAGTGGGCGTGCTGGCGACGCATGGCCACTCGGACCTCATCGTGCTGCTGGAGCAGCAGCGGCGGCGGCGCGACCCGGTGGGGCGGCAGGTGGAGCAGGCGGCGCGGCAGATCCGCGGGCTGCTGGGGCAGAAGGACCGCGCGCCGCAGACGATGGCGCGCGATGATGCGCTGGCGCTGGCGGTGCTCGCGGCGTTTGGCGACCGTGTCGCGCGGCGGCGGCAGGCGGGCGCGCTGGACGTGGAGCTGGCGGGCGGGCGACCGGCCAAGCTGGACGCGCGGTCGCACGTGACGGAAGCGGAGTGGCTGGTGGCGGTCGACGCGGAGGAGCGGCGCGATGGCAAGGGCGCGGCGACGGTGGTGCGGCTGGCGCAGGCGATTGAGCCGTCCTGGCTGCTGGACCTGTTTGGCGACGCGATTGAGACGCACGCGCGGCTGACGTGGAACGCCCAGCGCGGTCGCGTGATGGCCGAGGAGCGGATGCTGTACCGCGGACTGGTGCTGGACGCGAGCGTGGCGCCGGCGAAACCGGGTCCGGAGGCCGCCGCGCTGCTGCTGGAGCAGGTGCAGGCCGCGGGGCTGGGCGCGATTGCCGACGCGGACGCGCTGGAACGCCTGAGCAACCGCCTGGATTTTGCCCGCACGCAGGCGGAGCTGCCGCTGCCGGACCTGCCGACGCTGATGGCCGCGAGCCTGACGGAGCTGTGCGCGACGCGGACGTCCCTGGCTGAGGTGCGCGAGGCGGACCTGTTCAGCATCCTGCGGCATCAGGTGAGCATGAGCCTCGCCGGGCAGGGGCAGGCGCGGCTGGACGCGATGGCGCCGGAGCAGACGCATTTGCCGGGCGGGCGCAAGGTGAAGATTCACTACGCGCCCAACCAGGCGCCGTGGCTGGAGTCCCGCCTGCAGGATTTCTTTGGCCAGGCTGATGGGCCCAAGGTCGCGGGCGGCAAGATTCCGGTGGTGCTACACCTGCTGGCGCCCAACATGCGGCCGGTGCAGGTGACAAGTGACCTCGCGGGCTTCTGGACGCGCCATTATCCCGCGGTGAAGAAAGAATTGCAGCGGCGTTATCCGCGCCATCCGTGGCCGGACGACCCGCGCCATGCGCAACCGCCAGTGCCCAAGGAGCGTCGATAACCGATGGCTGAAATGACCCCGCAAATGCTCGGCTATGCTGCCGGCTTTCTCACGACGGTGGCGTTTGTGCCGCAGGTGCTGCAGGTGTACCGCAGTCGATCGGCGCGCGATGTGTCGCTGGGGATGTTCGTGCTGTTTTCAACCGGCGTGGTGCTGTGGCTTGTGTACGGCGTGTGGATCGAGTCCCCGCCGGTGATTTGGGCCAACGCGGTGACGCTGGTGCTGGCGCTGGCGGTGCTGGGTGCGAAGTGGCGGTGGCCGGGGTGACGAGGCGGGCTGGCGCGACAGGGGAAGTCGCGGTTTCGTTTGGGCGAATCGGGGCTGGCGCCCCGACCGCGCTCTAGTCGCTGCGCTCCCGGAGACGCGCCATCGCGCGCCTCCGCCCTGCGGGTGACGATCGCTTTCGCGCCTCCGCTCACCAGACCAACGCCCGCGGCAACAACCTCTTCTCCGCGCGCCACGCCGGATTCAGCAGGCGCGACGCATACCGCGATCCCGAGTCGCACAGCACCGTCACAATCGTCTTGCCGGTCCCCTTGTGCGCCAGCGCGAGCTGCCACGCCGCCGCCACGTTCAGCCCCGACGACGTTCCCACGAACAGGCCATCGTGCTTGGCCAGGTGAAAGACCATGTCGATCATCGCCTGGTCGTCCACACGCATCGCGTCGTCCGCGACGATCTGCCGAAAGTTCTCAGTAATCCGCATGATGCCGATGCCTTCGGTCACGGACTTGCCTTCTGACTTGAGCTCGCCGGTCTTCATGTAGCTGAAGATGCCCGAGCCGTCGGGGTCCGCGATGACGATCTGCACGCCCGGGTTGTGCGCCTTCAACGCCCGGCTGATGCCGCTCATGGTGCCGCTGGAGCCGACCGCGCAGGTGAAGATGTCGATCTTGCCGCCCGTCTGCGTCCAGATCTCCGGTCCCGTCGTCTGCGCATGGAAATCGCCGTTGGCGGGATTCTCAAACTGGTTGGCCCAGAACGCGTTGGGCAGCGATTCCGCCAGCCGCTTGGCCGTGTGGTAGAAATGATTGGGGTTGGCAAACGGCACCGCCGGCACCTTGCGCACTTCCGCGCCCAGCGCATCCAGCAGGTCGTATTTCTCCGGCGCCTGGTCATCGGGCAAGGTCAGGATGACCTTGTAGCCGCGCTCGCCCGCCAGCGTCGCCAGCCCGATGCCGGTGTTGCCCGCGGTGCCTTCCACGATGGTGAACCCGGGCTTGAGCAGGCCGCGCGCCTCCGCGTCCGCGATGATGCCCTTGGCCGCGCGGTCCTTGACGCTGCCGCCGGGGTTCAGGAACTCGGCTTTGCCGTAGATTTCACAGCCGCTGGCATCGCTCAAGGACTTGATGCGGATGAGCGGCGTGTTGCCGACGTTGTCCCAGACGGAGCCGGGCGGAGGAGGAATGCGGTGCGCGGTCGACATGGCGGCCTTGGAAGCGAGAGGGCGGAATTGCCGGGGATGGGTTTGCCATGGTCGCGGGGTTGGGGCAAGGGGAAATTGCGTGCGAATGCGGCGTAGGGGGTTGCGGCTTGGGGCGGGCGGTGGCGAACAGCGCGAGTGCGTGGTGGTGCGGGAGGTGGGGCGAGCGGGAATGCGGTACGCGTGCGGTGGCGCCGGAGGCGGGGTGATGGCGAAGTCCGCAAACATGGGGTCATTGTGGACGCCCCGGGCTGAAAGCCCGCGGCTATTGTTCAAGAAACCCCTGACGGGGTTGAGGCGCTCGCGCGCGTCCGCCTTCAGGCGGACATCTTGAACCGTAGCCCGGGTGTTCACTCCCGGGTGGCTCAGGCTTCTCCCAGGCACCTCCTGGCACGACGGAACGCCAACAACATTGTCCATGTTGCACGCCATGACGTGTGTTGCCGCACACAACAGGGCCTATGTTGCACGTCACGACATGCGTTGTCGTGCACAACATGGCCTATGTTGCACTTCACGACATGCAGTGGCGTGCAAAACACAGCCTATGTTGCACGCCACGACGTGCAGTGGCGTGCAGATCAGGTCCTGTTGTCCACGTCATGACGTGCGATGGCGGCGTGGGCACCCTGTATGTGTGAGATCCATGCATCGCATGGCAGCGACAGTAGGCGTTGATGCGCCGCCAGCGCGACGCATGGCCCGCTGATCACTTCGGTATCGGCGCGGTCACACCGTCCCTGACGCCTTCTTGGGCTTCCGCGGCGCCTTGGCGGCGGGGAAGTAGCTCCGCTGCCGCCGCAGATCCCGCGGGAAGAGCGCGATGAGCTGGCCGCGCAGCTTGCGGACTGCCGTCTGCCACGCATCGGCGACGCTCGCCTCCGTCTTACCCGCGGCTTTCAGCGCCGTGTCGGCCTTGTCAGATGCCGCGGTCGCGCTGGTCCATTCATCGATGGCCGCGACAAGCACCTTGACCGCGGGCGCCAGCTCCTTGGGTGTCGCCGGATCGAGAGACTCTTTGCGCAGCATGGCGAACGTCGTCGCGCGGTCACTCGGGTTGGCCATCGCAATCTCGGACGCGGCGTGCGGCAGGATCCGCAGATACTGCTCATCCGTGCGGTTGGCAAAGTGGCCGTAGACCTTGGCGCCAAAGACCACAATCGCGCGTTGCAGCGATCCCAAACGGTAGTCGGCCGCCGCGGCCGCCATGATGGCCGCCTTGTCAGCCGCGCGCCGCGCCTCGACCGCCTTCTCCAGCGTCGCCTGCGCGCCCTCTAACGTCGGGACGAGCGCTTGGGTCTCAGGATCAGCATGGATCTGCGCCTGCGTGTACAGGCCATCGCGAATCAGGTTGCCGGAAGTTGCTTGCAGGGAAGGAAGGGACATGAGGTAGCTCCTTGGGTGCGTGCGAGCGCGGGGAAAGGCCGGATGTTTGGATGCGGCGGAGTGGAGAAATGCGCCGGATGGCGCGGCACTTTGTGGATTTTTATGCTGGGTTGGGGGCGCGTCAAATTGGTTGGGGGTTGGCATAGAACGCGCGCGGTAAGGCGAATTCATCGATAAGGCCGGGTTGGCTTGCTGTGACAAGTAGGTGTCATTTTGCCAGCGGGGCAGCCGCGCCGGACTGCGCCACATTGGCCGTTTGTACGGAGCCATGGCGCGGCAACGACGGTGATGCGCGGCGCGACCTTGCCATCATCGGATGCGGGTGCTGGAATGCGTACCGCAACATCCACCTGTACAGGTTTGCCCCATGACCGCACTCGCCCAGATTCTCGCCGCCTATCGGAAAGCCGCAGTCACGGAGAAGGAGAAGGGCAAGTATTTTGAGGATCTGACCGCCTGTTACCTGCGCAACGAGGCGAGCTACAAGGATCTGTACAGCGATGTCTGGACGTTTGGCGAGTGGGCCAAGCTCCAGGGGCTGGCAGAGAACGATACCGGCATCGATCTTGTCGCCCGGACGGCGGGCACCAACGAGTACCATGCCATTCAATGCAAGTTCTACGCGGCAGACTACGCGGTCAAGTTGGGTGATCTGGGCACCTTCTTTGCCGCATCGGGCAAGAAACCGTTTACCCATCGGGTTGTGGTCACGACGTCCCCGCTGTGGACGATGAATGCCCTGGACGCCCTGCAGAATCAGCAGCCGCCAGTCAGCAAGATTGACCTCCACGATCTGGAGAACAGCCAGATCGACTGGGCCAAGTACCAGCCCAAGCAGCCTGTGGTCTTCAAGCCCAAGAAGACGCTGCGGCCGCACCAGCAGGCGGCGCTGGACGGCACGCTCGCCGGTTTGGCCACAGCTGACCGGGGCAAGCTGATCATGGCGTGTGGCACGGGCAAGACGTTCGCCAGCTTGAAGATCGCCGAGAAGATGGCGGGCGCGGGCAAGCGCGTGCTGTTCCTGGTGCCGAGCTTGTCGTTACTGTCCCAGACGTTGACCGAATGGACCCAGGAGAGTGCGACGCCGCTGCATAGTTTTGCGGTGTGCTCAGACAGCGACGTGGGTAAGCAGCGCAAGCAGGACGATGATGTCGTGCAGACGTTCACCCATGAGTTGCGGTATCCGGCGACGACCGATGCCTTCCGCTTGGCCGATGAGATGGCCAAGCGCACAGATAGCGCGCACATGAGCGTGGTCTTCAGCACGTACCACTCCATCGCGGTCATCAGCGAGGCGCAGCACAAGTACGGGTTGGCGGATTTTGATCTGATTGTCTGCGACGAGGCGCATCGCACGACGGGCGCGACCTTTGAGGATGAGACGGAGAGCGCGTTTGTGCGCGTGCATGACAATGCCTTCCTGCGCGCCGCCAAGCGCGTCTACATGACGGCGACGCCGCGCATCTTCGGCGAGGGGGCCAAGGCCATCGCGGAGAAGGGCAGCGTCGCGCTCTGCTCCATGGATGACGAGGCGATGTATGGCAAGGAGCTGTTTGTCATCACGTTCAGCGAGGCGGTCAAGGCAGAGCTGCTCGTCGACTACAAGGTGCTGGTGCTGGCAGTGGATGAGCGCCACATCAGCCAGAAGCTGCAGAACCTGTTCAAGGACGAGGATAGCCAGCTCAAGGTCGAGGATGCCGCGAAGATTGTCGGCTGTTGGAAGGCGCTGAGCAAACAAGGGACGGCGGAGGACCTGGCCGATGACCGGGAGCCGATGCGACGCGCGGTGGCTTTCTGTCAGGTCATTGAATACCAGGCCAACGGCAAGACCCACAAGGTCAGCTCCAAGAAGATTGCCGACATGTTTGCGGCGGTGGTTGAGGCGTACAAGGCCAACAATCCGGACGATACCAGCGCGGTGACGACGCTGCGCTGTGAAGCGGCGCACGTGGACGGCGGGATGAGCGCCTCGCAGAAAGAGGAAAAGCTGGACTGGCTGAAGGCGGACATGGCCGAGGACGCCTGCCGCATCCTGAGCAACGTGCGCTGCCTGTCCGAGGGCGTGGACGTGCCCGCGCTGGACGCGGTGTTGTTCCTGACGCCGCGGAATTCGCAGATCGATGTGGTGCAGTCCGTGGGCCGGGTGATGCGGCTGGCGCCGGCGTCGCCAACAAACAAACACGCCAAGAAGCGCGGCTACGTCGTGCTGCCGGTGGTCATTCCCGCGGGCATGAAGCCGGAAGACGCATTGAACGACAATAAGACCTACAAGGTCGTGTGGCAGGTGCTGCAGGCGCTGCGTTCCCACGACGATCGCTTTGACGCGCTGGTCAACAAGCTCGACCTCATTGGCAAGGACACCTCGCGCATGGAGGTCATCGCCGTTACGGACAAGCTCAGCCGCAAGGCGGAGTCCTGGGGCAAGACGGCGAACACGGGCCACGGCACGGCAAATCTGGGCACCAACCATGGGCCGCACGCGCAGAAGGCGGCGACTGAGCAGCTGACCATCCCGCTGCACTTTGAGATCGGCGAGCTGGAGCGCGCCATCTACGCCAAGGTCGTGCAGAAGTGCGGCAACCGCCACCACTGGGCGGATTGGGCCAATGACATCGCCAAGATCGCCAAGACCCATATCCTGCGCATCGGCACCATCATCGAGAACCCGGAGAACAAGGTCGAGCGCCAAGCCTTCCAGTCCTTTGCCGATGAACTCCGCGACGACCTGAACGACAGCATCACGGACGCCGAAGTCATCGAGATGCTGGCGCAGCACCTCATCACCAAGCCGGTGTTCGATGCGCTGTTTGCCGACTACTCGTTTGCCACGCACAATCCGATCTCCCAGGCGATGCAGGGCGTGCTGACCGTGCTGCAAGAGCACCACCTGAGCACGGAAGCCGACACGCTGCAGAAGTTCTACGACTCCGTGAAACTACGCGCCGAGGGCATCGACAACGCCGAGGGCAAGCAGAAGATCATCGTCGAGCTCTACGACAAGTTCTTCCGCAACGCGTTCCCGCGCATGACCGAGCGCCTGGGCATCGTCTACACGCCGGTGGAGGTCGTGGACTTCATCATCCACAGCGTCGACCACATCCTGCGCACGGAGTTTGGCGAGAAGGATGGCCTCGGCAGCGATGGCGTGCACATCATCGACCCGTTCACCGGCACCGGCACGTTCATCACGCGGCTGATGCAGAGCGGGCTGATCTCGAAAGAGCAGCTGGCCAAGAAGTACAAGGGCGAGATCCACGCCAACGAGATCGTGCTGCTGGCGTACTACATCGCGGCGGTGAACATCGAGGCGGTGTACCACAGCATCGTGGGCGGGGAGTACGTGCCGTTCGAGGGGATTTGCCTGACGGACACGTTTCAGCTGTATGAGAAGCCGGACCTGGTGAGCCACTTGCTGGTGGATAACAGCACGCGGCGGGCGAAGCAGAAGGGGTTGGATATTCGGGTGATTGTGGGGAATCCGCCGTACTCGAGCGGACAAGAGAGCGCCAACGATAACAACCAGAACGTGGCCTACCCGCATCTGGACGAGCGGATTCGCAAGACCTATGCCGAAACGTCGACGGCGACGCTCAAGAACTCCTTATATGACTCGTATATCCGTGCCATTCGCTGGGCGTCGGACCGTATCGGCGCGAGCGGGGTCATTGGCTTCGTCACCAACGGTGGGTTTCTGGAGGCAAACACCGGGGACGGCCTGCGCAAAGCTCTCGCCGAAGAGTTCAGCGACATCTATGTGTTCCACCTGCGCGGCAACCAGCGCACTCAAGGCGAACAGTCGCGCAAGGAGGGTGGGAAGATCTTTGGCAGCGGCAGCCGTGCGCCCATTGCCATCACACTGCTGGTGAAGAACCCAGCTGCGCAGCAACGAGGCCGTATCCACTGGCACGACATTGGCGACTATCTGTCTCGGGCAGAGAAGCTGACGACGCTGGCGGAGTTCAAGAGCATCGAGGGCGTCGCGGTTGCGCAAGGATGGCAGGCCATCGCCCCCGATGCGCATGGCGATTGGCTCGGGCAGCGTGACGACAGCTTTGGTGACTTCATCTCGCTCGGCGACAAGAAGGACGCCAAGTCATTTGTTCTTTTCGAGAACTACTCGAACGGCGTGAAGACGAATCGTGATGCATGGGTCTACAACTTCTCACGCCAAGCATTGACCGCAACGATTCAGCACATGATCGAACACTACAATGCGGAGGTGGACAAATACATTGCCGCCTGTACGGGCTTGCCCAAGGCAAAATGGCCAGATCCCGATGACTTCATCGACTTCAGCACGACCAAACTCAGCTGGACCCGCGAAGTGAAGGAGGATCTCGGGCGCCAAACGAAGCGCGCATTTGTCCCCCGCGGCATCGTTCCGTCGGCGTATCGGCCATTCACGAACAGTTGGATGTACTTCAACCAGCATTTCAACAACTGCGTCTATCAGATGCCGCGCATGTTTCCAGTCGGCGGTGGCCCGAACCGGCTAATCTGGGTGACTGGAGTTGGGGCAAGCATGGACTTCGCGTGCTTCATGGGAAATCTCGTGCCCGACCTTCAGGGCCCCGGCAAGGTTCAGTGCTATCCGCTCTACCTCTACGACACCGTCGAACCCGCAGCCGACACGCCCGCAAAGCCCCAGGTCGGCTTCTCCTTCGACGCGCCTGCGCCCGCACCCCAAGGCCCCAAGCGCCGCGACGCCATCACCGACGCCGGCCTCGCACACTTCCACGCCGCCTACCCGGGCGCGAAAATCAGCAAGGAAGACATCTTCTACTACGTCTACGGCCTGCTGCACTCGCCCGAGTACCGCGAGCGCTACGCCGACAACCTCAGCAAGGAGCTGCCGCGCATCCCGTGCGTGCCGGGCGCGGAGAACTTCCAGGCGTTCAGCAAGGCAGGGCGCGCGCTTGCGGAGCTGCACCTGAACTACGAGACCGTGCCGATGTACGAGGCGCACGTCGACACGGGCCCGGTGCCGCTGAACGACGCCGACTACCGCGTCGAGAAGATGAAGTACGGCAAGGACAAGGACAAGACGACGCTGCACTACAACGAGCGCATCGCCGTCAAGGGCATCCCGCTGGCGGCGTATGAGTACGTGGTCAACGGCAAGCCGGCGCTGGACTGGGTCGTGGAGCGGCAGTGCGTCAAGACGGACAAGGACAGCGGGATTGTGAATGACGCGAACGACTGGGCGGTGGAGACGATGGGGAATGCGCGGTATCCGCTGGAGTTGTTTCTCCGGGTGGTGACGGTGAGTTTGGAGACGATGAAGGTGGTGAAGGGGTTGCCGGGGTTGGGGGTTTGACGCGGCCGTGCCTGCCCAGAATGTTGATTCCACCGCCAACCGGCGCGAGACTGCGGCGCGTGTGGCGCTTGATTCGCCAGCCGCCAGGAGACCCTCGTGATCAGCGAATTCCAGATTCAGAACTATGGCTGCGTGAAGGATGCGACGCTCAAGCTGACGCCGCTGCATGCGCTCATCGGGCCGAACGATAGCGGCAAGAGCACGTTATTGCGGGCGTTGCGTGACCTGCTGGAGGGCCGGGTATTCCAGCCGAAGGTCATGCGCTCCTCAGAGACGACAGGCGACTACGCCCTGAAATCAGCCACAACGGCCAACGGCTGCGTGCTCCGCGTAGTTGGCCAGAGTCCAGATGGCAAAGCAGATTCCGTCCGGCTGGTCCGCTTCGATGTCGAGCAGTTGAAACAGCGCTCCAGCTTGCTGGACACACGCACCGTCGATGTGTTTCCTTCGGACCGTGGGAGCGAAATCGCCGGGATCTATGACGCGATTCTCAACCGGGGCGACGACACCTTTGCGCGCATCAATCAGTCGGTGCGTGAGCTCTTTCCATCGGTGGTCAACATCCGGCTGCCGGTCCAGAACGGGCAGAAAACGCTCGGTGCCAAGCTCAAAAATGGCCAGGAGGTCGGTGCCCAAGAAATGTCCGAGGGTTTGCTCCTCTACCTCGCCTATGCCGCACTTTGCGAAGTCTGCAAGGCCGGCGTCGTGCTCGTTGAAGAACCCGAGAACGGCCTGCACCCCGCGCGTGTGGCCGAAGTCATCGGCATGTTGCGTGAACTCACCAAGCGCGGCATCCAGGTCATCCTCACGACCCACAGCCCGCTCGTCATCAACGAGCTCCAGCCCGACGAAGTCTCGATCGTCACCCGCACCGAAGCTGAGGGCACCAAAGTCACGCCGATCGCAGCCACGCCCAACTTCGCGGAACGGGCCAAGGTCTACGCGCTCGGGGAACTGTGGTTGAGCTATGCCAACGGCAAGGATGAAGCCCCGCTGCTGAATGGAGGGGCTGCATGAGTGCGGAGCCGATTCGCGTGTGCGTCGGCGGCGAAGGACCGAACGACATTGGCAGGCCGGATCAGCACGATGGGGCTGTTCAGGTCCTGATCCGGAAGATCGGTGGCGACCGGCTTATGGTCGTACGGTCGCGGCGTTGGAAGGACATCAAGAAGTTCAAGGCCGGCGACCACCGCAACCCGGAGGAGCGCAACGTCCTCGGACTCGCGCTTGAAGCCAGCGAGACGAAGTGTGGCGCGCTGGTCTTCGTGCGAGATCGAGATGAAGACGTCGAACGTGAGCGGATGATCCTCGCCGCGATCGACAAAGCCACGCTAACGTTCGCCGAACTGCGTGTGGCGGGCGGCGTCGCCACGGAAGCGCTGGAAGCGTGGGTCCTTGCGGCCAAGGGCGAGGCCAAGTCAGAAACGCATCGGCACCCGAAGCTGCGCTTGGAGCAGCGTCACCAGTTGCGGACGACGGCTGAAAAGGTCGCGGCGTTCGAGTCGCTTGACGAACGGAAGCTGCCGAAAGATGCCAAGTCGTTTCGAACATGGATTCAGCGCGTGCGGGCTTTGACTGTGCCGGGCGCAAGCTAGCTGGATGCCGCGCGGGGCGTATGCGATCGCGGGAACTTGAACGCCGCGATCGTCAACTGGCCCGCATGTGGTTTGAACGAGTGCGCTCGGGCCCGCCTCCACGCCGCCCATCGCCCACCCAATCACCTCACCAACGCGGCTGGCGTGCTGACCGCGCGAGTCCGCCTTCACGCGGACATCTTGAACCGCAGCCCGGGAGTTCTCTCCGGGGTCGCCACCGGATCATGCCATCGTCGGCGTCTCCGCCCGCGCGCGGAAGCGCGCAACTCCCCGCCGTGAGCTACCCGCAGCGCGCCGCACGCCGTCTCCCGCGCCGCCGCCACGTACGTAAGCGTTCCGAAACCTGATCCCGCGCCCGATCCTGCGCCCGATCCCGCCCCTACGCCAAAGCCTCGCCCTTCGTCTCCCGGAACGTCCACACCCAGGTCGCCGTCACCAGCGCGAATCCCATCGCCAGCAGCAGCCCCTGGGCAATCCCGGCGTACGCCGCAATCGCTGCCATCGCCATCTGCGTCACAAACTGGAACGCGCGCGCCATGTTGTAGACCGCGCCCATCGCCGTGTTGCGGATCTCGGTGGGGAACAGCTCGGCCAGCAGCGCGCCAAAGCCCGCCGTACAGCCCGAGCCAAAGCCTACCGCGGCCATCGCCGGCCAGAACCACTGCGGGTTGGCCAGCATCTGGTCGCCAAATTGCGAGAGCGCAAACAGCCCGCCCGCGGTCAGCAGCGAATAGACGGTGAACGCGGGACGGCGGCCAAAGTGGTCGGAGACGTAGCCAAAGATGAGCATCCCCAGCAGCTGGCCGCCTTGCGCAACCAGGATGAACTGGATGCGGATGGCCGAGAAATGCGCGTTGGCGTGGCCGCTCTGCTCCAGCTCCATGAAGTATTCCGGCAGCCAAATGTACGTCAGCCAGTACGTGCCCAGCTTGGAACAGCCCAGCACCCAGCCCTGCAGCGCCGGCCGCCAATGGTCGCGCATCAGGATCTTGTACGGCGCGAGAAACGCGCGCTTGGGACGCGCCAGCCACAGCGGCGACTCGGGCGTATGGCGGCGCACCAGCAGCACCAGGAAGGCGGGCAGGGCGGAGATGAAGAACACGGTGCGCCACCCGACGCGCGGCTCCAGCCACAGGCCGGCAATGACGGCAAGTGCGACGCCGACGGGCTCGCCAGCCTGCAGGAAGGCCGCGGCGCGACCGTGCATTTCCTTGGGGAAAATCTCGGCCATGAGCGCGTGCCCGGTCGCCCACTCGCCGCCCACGCCCAAGCCCGTGACCGCGCGCAGGCACGCGAGCCACACGATGTTGGGCGCGAGGCCGCACAAGCCCGTGCTCAGCGAGTAGATGAGGATGGTCCACGCCATGACGCTGCGCCGGCCAAAGCGGTCGGCGAGGCCGCCAAAGACGATGCCGCCAATCCCCGATGCCGCGAGCGTGATGCCGACGAGCAGCGCCTTGTTGCGGTTGAAGTCCGCGCCCCAGTGCCAGTCCTTGCCGATGGCGCGGGCGAGGTAGGCGAAGACCACGAGGTCGTAGAAGTCAAACATCCAGCCCAGCACGCTGATGGCGTACGCGCGCCAGCGGGCGGAAGCGGGCAAGTCGACAATGGGCGCGTTGCTGTCCATGGTGGCGATGCTACACAGGCTGACCTTTTTTGAACACGGGCGGACTGCGGGCATTTTGGCCCGGCACCGCGAGCGTGTACTGCCGAGCGCACGCCGCGCCCGGGCCTTGACCCGCCGCAGCAGCGCGCGCAGAGTTGCCGCACACCAAGGGGGCGCCATCATGTCCAATCCATACCAGACGCCAGGCTATCAGCCGCCCAGCTTCACGCCGCAGACCGGCGCGGGCTCGCTGGACGGCGCGTTGAACGGCGAGTACGACTTCACCGTCAACGAAATTTTCGCTGAGGCGTGGGAAAAAACCGCTGGCGCGAAGGGCGCATTCTGGGGCGCCATCCTCTTCATCGGCTTCATCTCCGTCATTGGCGGCATGGTGCAAAAGGCGCTGCTCGGCAACGGCCAAGCTTCGCAGATCTTTGGCGGCCTCCTGATCCTGCCCATCACCGGACCGCTGTACATCGGGCTCTTCAAGATGGGCGTGCGCCGCGCCGCCGGGGAGACCATCACGGCGAGCGACGTATTCCGCTATCTCAGCCCGTACAACGTGCAGCTCGTGATTGTGCAGGTGCTTGTCTACCTCGCGATCATCCTCGGTTTCATGGCGCTCCTGCTGCCGGGCGTTTACCTCGCCATCAGCTATACGTTCGCGCCGCTGCTGGTGGCCGATCACGGGCTGCAGCCTTGGGACGCCATGGAGACGTGCCGCAAGTCGGTTGGCCACAAGTGGTGGAAGTTCTTTGGCTACTTTCTCCTGACCGGCCTGATGTTCATCGCGAGCTGCATTCCGCTCGGCCTCGGCCTCATCTGGGCGCTGCCGACGTTTGTCATTGCCAACGGCGTGCTCTATCGCCGCGTCTTTGGCCCGTCGCCAGAATCTGTTGCGTAATGTGCAGCGCGCCGTCCAGCCCTTGACGGAAAGGGGCCTGCAGGCCACATTGAAGCTGGCTCGTAGGTGCTCCAATTCAGCGCTGCGCAAGCCGTTTGCAGGTTCCCGTGGCCAAGAAATCCAAGCTATCCAAATGGCTGAGCGGACTGGGGCCAGGACTCATCACGGGTGCCGCGGACGATGATCCGTCCGGCATTGCCACGTATTCGCAAGCAGGCGCGGCTTTTGGCTATGGCCAACTCTGGACGCTGACCCTGTGCCTGCCGCTGATGGTCGCGGTGCAGGAAGCGGCCGCGCGGATCGGTCGCGTCACGGGCGAGGGGCTCGCGCAGGCCACGGCGCGGCGGTACTCGCGCAAGGTGCTGTACGGCGTCGTCGCGCTCGTCGTCATCGCCAACACCATCAACATCGCCGCGGACATTGCCGCGGTGGGCGAGTCGCTCGCGCTGCTGATTCCGCTGCCCACGGCGGTGCTGAGCGTGCTTTTCACGATCATCGTGCTGCTGCTGGAGATCTTCATCGGCTACCACCAGTACGCAAAATTCCTCAAGCTTCTGGCGCTCGCGCTGCTGTCCTACGTCGCGACGGCGCTGCTGGTCCACGAGCCTTGGGGGGAGATTCTGGAGGCGACGTTCGTGCCGCGCCTGCAGTTTGACACGGCTTATCTCTACGTCATCGTCGGCATCCTCGGCACGACAATCAGCCCGTACATGTTCTTCTGGCAGGCCGCGGAGGAAGTCGAAGAGCGCGACTACGCCGACAAGAACCACCACAAGCGCCGCACGATCCGCCAGCTGCGCACGGACAACGCCGTGGGCATGGGCGTCTCGCAAATGGGCAGCTGGTTCATGATGGTGACGACCGCGACCGTGCTGCATGCCAATGGCGTGACCAACATCGCGACGGCCGCGGATGCCGCCAAAGCGCTGGAGCCGCTGGTCCAGACGTTTCCGCACGCCGGCACGTGGGCCAAGGGCTTGTTCGCGCTCGGCGTTGTCGGCATGGGCCTGCTCGGGATCCCGGTGCTCGCGGGATCGGCATCCTACGCCGTCAGCGAGGCGTTCGGCTGGAGCCAGGGCCTCGACAAGAAACCGCACGAGGCGCCTGGCTTCTACGGCGTCATCATCGCCTCCATCGCCATCGGCCTGGCCATCACGCTCCTCGGCATCAACCCGATGCGCAGCCTCGTTTTCGCCGCCGTGCTCAACGGCGTCGTCGCCGTACCGCTGGTCTTCCTCATCTCGCGCATCGCCAACGATCGCCACATCATGGGCAAGCAGGTCAGCGGCAGGATGTCGCGCATCATGCTGATGGTGACGTTCGCAGTGATGGCGGTGTGTGCGCTGGCACTATTTGCCTCGCTGTTCTAAGGCATCCTGCCGATCGCATTGACCCACCCGGTCTGCGAGCGCAAAGTCCGCTTGCCATCCCGGCCACAGCAGCGCAGCCAGACCATGCCAATTCCCCTTGGGCCCACGAGTGAGACGTACCGCGGCCCCATCCTGCTCGCCGCGGGCCACCGGCCGTTCTTCCTGCTGGCCGGCCTTTACGCCGCTTTCGCGCTTCCCATGTGGCTGCTCGCCTGGCGCGGCTACCTGCCGCTCATTTCCACCTGGCATGGTCACGAGATGGTCTTTGGTTTCGCGGTCGCCGCAATCGCCGGCTTCCTGCTCGCCGCAGTGCCAAAGTGGACGGATTCCCGCCCGCATCAAGGCCCGCGCGTCGCGTTTCTCGTCGCGCTGTGGCTCCTGGGGCGCGTGGCGATGTGGCTGCCCGGCTTCTCGCTCCTCGATCTGCTCTTCCTGCCGACCTTCGCCGGCTTCATGGCCTGGCCAATCTTCCGCGCGCGCAACCGCCGCAACTACGGCGTTCCCTTCATCCTGCTCGCGCTGGCGGGCTTGAACGCGCTGTTCCATTTTGGCTCACCGAGCCTCGCGCTCCGGGTCGCTGCCTACGTGGTGACGACGCTGATCGCGCTCATCGCCGGACGCATCGTGCCGACGTTCACCCGCAACGCGCTGAAGATGGCGGGCGACCCGAACCACGAGTGCCATACGCCGCGTTGGCTGGACATCCTCGCGGTCCCGGCGGCGCTGGCGGTAGCGGTGACGGAATTGGCCGTGCCCATGTCGCAAGTGAGCGGCATCGCGGCGCTGTTCGCGGCGGTCGTGCTGGGCGCGCGCATGACCCTGTGGCGCACGTGGCAGACGCGGCACCTGCCCATCGTGTGGATCCTGCACGCGGGGTACGCGTTCGTGCCGCTGGGCCTGGCGCTCAAGGGCGTCGCGGATCTGGGCGGGCCGATTGGCTATTTTGCCGCGCTGCACGCGCTGACCGCCGGTGCGATTGGCGTGATGATCCTCGCCGTGGCGTCGCGGGCGGCGCTGGGCCACGCGGGGCGGCCGCTGGTTGTCTCGCGCGCGACCGTGCTCGCGTACGTCCTCGTGATCGCCGGTGCGCTGCTGCGCGTTGCGGTCGCGCATCCGCACGCGGTGGTTCTCTCCGGCATCCTGTGGTCGGTTGGCTACGGAATTTTCGCCGCAGTGTACTGGCCGATCCTGACCCAACCGCGCCGCGACGGCCTTCCGGGCTGAGTTCGGTTTTTTCAACTGGCGCTCTGGGGGACGTCCGTGTAGCGTTGCATCCGAGGAGCCGCCCAGATGCCCCAAACCGACACTCCCCTCATCGCGCTGGTGCCACTGACAGAAGCCGATTTCGCCGGGCTGGCCAAGCTCGCGGCGGAGATCTGGCACCAGCACTATGCCGAAATCGTCAGCCCGGAACAGCTCGACTACATGCTGGGCGGTCGCTATACGCCCGAGCGCCTGCGGCTGTACCTGCCCGAGCAGGAGAGTTGGCTGCGGCTGCTCAAGCTGGAGGGCGAGGTGATCGGCTATTGCAGCTACGCGCTGACGCCCAAGCCGCGTGAACTGAAGTTGGAGCAACTGTACCTGCGCGTGGACTACAAAGGCCTGGGTCTGGGCGGCAGGATGCTGCGGCACGTGGAAGCGGCCGCGCGCGTGCGTGGGTGCGCGACCTTGATGCTGACCGTGAACAAGAAGAACCTGGAATCGATCGCCATCTATCGCAAGTTTGGCTTTACCGTGAGGGAATCGGCGACCTTTCCGATCGGCCGCGGATTCGTGATGGATGATTTTGTCATGGAAAAGCGGCTGGTCTGAGCCGCCTGACCGGGTAGCCGTGGGGCATTTCAGCCGGCGACCGCGCACGCTCGAACTCGAACTTGGCCTGACAAGCCGCTAGGGCAGGGTCGTCGACCAAGCGCCAACCTCATCGCTCGCACGCGGATCGTACGCGTCGGGGCTATCGGCGATGCCGTGCAGGACTTCCTTGCCCCAAGCGACCCGCGCCGCAGGCGTCCAATCGCGGCGATACCGCAGCCCAAGCGCGATGAGCCGACCCGACGCGGCGCTGAACTCGGAAGCGTGCAGCTCATACTCCGGTGCCAGCACGTGCCCGTAATCGGCATCGAACGGCACGCCCAGGCTGCGCGCCCACGCCCGCAGGAGGAACATCAGCTCGCGGTGCCGCACGCGGTCGTGGGTTATTGCCCGCAAGTCATCCTGATCGAAACCTTTAAGGGCTTCCTCCTGCTGCCGCTCCCGCGCAGAAATGCCCGGCCGCATGAACACCAGCTTCGTCGCCAGATCCGTGGAACCGAACTCCTCGCCGCCACCGCGGCCAAGCGTGGGTCCGACAAGCACAATGACCCAATCCACGCCATCACCGCGGTCCAGCGCGCGAAACTGCGCCCCATCCATCCCCGGCGGCCCCGACGAAGGCACCGCGTGATGCCATTCCGCGACGGCATCGACCTCAAACCGGACCGGAAAGCGCTTGCTCACGTACGCAAAGAACGTGTCCAACCGCCGCCGCGCAGCGACGCGCCAAAGCGGCACGGCGGAACGGAACGTGTCGTCGGCAAAGACGCGGACATGGAGCACGACGACGGGCACGATGCGCCCCGGCAGGTAGACCGGCGTTTGGATCTCGCCCGCGGAATTCTGCGCCGCAAATGCCTCATAGCGCAGCTGTGCTGGCGTCTTCGCGCAAGCCGTCAGCGCAAGGGCAACGACCAGCAGCCCCAAGGCACAAGCGTGAAATGAATGATGCGCCACGTTCTCCAACGATCCGTTGCTCCATCCACGATTGTGCAACAAGGCGAAGCCCCAGCCAATCCCCAGTACGCAGCATTTCCGTGCCCATTCAAGGACATTTCAACCGCGCCAGCCGCAACTCGACCCCGCCCGGAGGGTATGAGTTGAATTCGCCACTCATCCCCTCGGCGTTCACGCGCGGCAGCGGCAGGATCTCAAACTCCCGGACGGTGTCGCCCGCGAGTGGCCGCAACGCCTCGCACGGCGGCGGACTCCCAGCCGGCACCCGGCCACTGCACGCATGGTCAAACCAGACGAACGACTGCTTGGGCAGCGGCGTCCCAGCCTTGCACGCGTCGCGCACATCCTCGGCAAGCAGACCACGGAGCGTCACGCCGCCCGCTGAGAGTCGGCCCGCCGGCATCTGCACAACGACGCGCTCGTGGCCCTCCGCGCGGTCCGGCGCTGCCAGCCACACGTCGCCGCGGAGGCCTTGCAGGCTCTCGCGCAGGTGTTGGTACGATTGCCCTTGGGCATCGAGACGCCGACCTGCGCGCAGATCGGTGAACCCATACGCGATGCCGACCCACAGCACAACGGCCAGCATCCGGCTTTGCAGCGGCGCGGACAGCCCCTGGCCGACGCGGGTGATGAGCAGCGCCAGCACCGGTGCGAAAGGCGCCTGATAGCGCAAGCCGTCGGTCGCGCATGCCGTGACCATCAGGCCAGCGACCGCCACCAGACCGGTGCCTGCAACCGCCGTCGCCAGTGTGACCCACCGCATGCCGCCAACGCGACCGTGGCCAAACGACAGGAGACCGAGCAGACCTGCGAGCGCGGCCATCCGCGGCGCATAGCCGGCTTGCAGCCAGAGCCAATACTCGTGCGGCATCGTCGGCACGGGGACGTGAAAGCGCGCGTCATAGGTCAGCCGATCCGCGACGCCCGCACGGCTCCCGGACAGCTCCAGCGCGACTGCGATGCCCAAGCCCGCGAGCAGGAGCAGATGCTGGGCAGGGCGCCAGTCCGCGCTTGTCAGGTCCGCGCCGTCCAGGGCCATCGCCAGCACGAGCAGATAGACGCCGACCGCGAGTCCAATGCCGATCGGATGACCGAGAGCGAGCAGCGCCAGCGTGACGAGCAGCGGCAGCGTGGCGCGGCGCGGCGGATGGGTCGCGAGCCACAGCGCCAGCGCCACGAGGAGCTGCGCGACGACGAACGTCGATTCGCTGTGACCCACGCGCACGGCGACCGGGGCAAAAACGAGCAGCGCCGCGGCGAGGGCGGTCCAAAGCCATTGCCGGGAGAGACGCCAGGCCGCCGCCGTCCCAAACGCCGCGGCCAGCCCGCCAAGCGCCGACGAGGCAATCGCCAGCTGATCGTGCGACTGGCCGATCCACCGCGTCAACGCGCGCAGCGGCACGAGCCAGGTCGCGCCGTACTGGGCGACGAAGCGACCCGTCGCGGCACGGGAATCGGGATCGCCAATCGCGATCAGGATTTCCTCAAAACCGTGACCATTGGCGTGCAGCGGCACAAACGGCACTTGTCGCCGGACCAGCGCGGCCATGAGCGCGAACGTCAGCCAGAACAGCCATTTCACCGGCGCGCGGTCCAGCCACAGGTGCCAGGCGAGCAACGCTAGCAGGACGAGCCACAGCGCGCCGGCCCAAGCCAGCGTCGACGCAAGCTTCTCGGCGTCCATCATTGGCGGCGGCTTGAGCGCCTTGGCCGGCAGCGCCGAGGCACCCGCGAAAAAGGTCCCGTTATCGTTGTGGACAATCGCCGCGCGCAGGAGCTGTTGCGCCTGACCGAGCTGCGGCGTCGGCGCTTGCGGTATGTCGATGCGAAACGACGTCGACCCCGACTGCGGGTCCGCGCGCAGCCTCGGCGTCAGCTTCAGCGATCCCACCTTGCCTTGCGCGTCGACAACGTCGAGCTCGATGGCATCCGACCGAATCGCGATGCGCGTCAGCTTGCCATCGCCCACCGGACCGTCGTCGACGTACGGCAGCAGCAGCCGCAGAACGTCCGCCTCACGCCCGCGGTCGATCGCCTGCGCGTGCGCGAGCGAGGGCGTGAACGCGACCGCCAACAGCGCCAGGCGCAGCCACATCGGGCTACTTGGCGTCTGGTTTGGCGGCGGTTGCATCGGCATCGGCTGGTGGTGTCAGCGGATCGAGGAGAATCAGGCCGTCCGGGGCGAAATACATCCCGTCCGCGCTGGCGGTGGCAAAGCGTCCGGTCACCGTCACTTCCGTGCCGACCGAGAAATGCCGGGCGTCAAGGTCCCGTTCGCCCGCCACAAGCAACCGCCGCCCCTGACCGGTCTTGTTGTCGCTCAGCTCCAAGTACGGCGCCGGCCGACAGACCTTCTCCGTGAGCGGGCACGGATGCAGCGACGCAACGGTGCCGCGCAGTTGCAGGCTCGCGGGCGCCTGGCTCGCCGGATCAACCGCAGCGAGCTTGGCCTTGTCAGCCGAAAGCAGGCCATGCACCGACCACGCGCCATCCGGATAACGCTCCGGTGCCTGCGGCGGGTTCAAGTCCGGCGTCGGGGGCAGGGTTGCCGTCCCCGCCGTCGGCACGCGCTTGGGGCGCTCGACCGTCTGCGGCGGCGACTGGCACGCGGAAATCATGGCCACGGCGGCGGACATCAGAAGCAGCATTCGCATGGCGTTTTCCTCGTTATTTCATGCACATGACAAAGCCTTCAGCTGTGTCACGCGCTACTTCGTGAGCACCGGAATGCGGCCCGGCAGCGACACAATCATCAGCGAACCCGGGACGACAAACACGTCCTGGCTGCCCAGCTTGAGGGTCTGCGTGCCGACCATGACCGTCGCCGAGACGCGATTCGCGCCCGGCGGCAAGTCGACCGCGGCGAAGCGACCGAGCGTATCCGTCGACTGCTTGTTCTTGATCGGCACCGTGTCATCTTCGTTGTCGTTGAAGAACGCGAGTCCCGTCGGCGGAATGCCCAAGCCAACCTTGGCGTCGTGGATCGGGTAACCGCCGCGCTTCAGGTTGCCGCAATCGCGGATGCGACCGCCCACCACGCCGTTGCCGTCCTGGATGTCGCCCAGGCCGAGCGTCGTCGGCACGAGCTGCCACTGGCCTTCGCCGACGATCGTCGGATTGACGTGGTACGTGTCCGTCCCGATGTAGCGGGTCGGCTGATGGCCCGCGCCTTTGGTGTCCAGGTGGTCGGAAAACAGCACGATATCCCAGTAGTAGCTGTCATGCCACGTGTCCGCCTGATTGTGCTTGCGCACGCGGAACACCAGCTCGGTGTTCGTCGGCACGCCTTCGATCGCGAACACGCCGTGGGCCTTGATGCAGATCTTGGACGTGTCGGTCTTCACCTTGCGGCATTCGTAGCCGTTGGGGCAGTCAAAGTGCATCGCGCACGTGTCGCCGGCCTTCTTGCTCGACTGGACGTCGATCTTCGCGTCGACAGCAGGCTGATCCGGATCGAGCGAAATCGTATGACCAAGCGGCGTGCCGACCTTGGCAGGATCGTTGAAGCACGCCTGCCGCAGGTCGGAATCGACGATGCCCGCGCACGCCTCGGGATGAAAATCGCTCAGCTTGAAGACGTCGACTTCGATGTTGGACGTGATGTCGCCGCCGCCGAAACGATCGACGCGGCCCCACGCTGTCACGGTTTTGATGTCCGGCAAGCCCTTGATTTGGTCGGCGACGGACTGGTCGACGCAGCCTGTTTCGAGCACTTCCGTCGACGGCTCGTAGTCGTTGGCGGGATCGGTCAGATTGCCCACTTCCGTCGGCGTGAGGACGCAGACACCGGTGACGCACGCGCCATCCGGGCAGTCGCCATCGGCCTTGCAGACCGGCGTGTAGGTCGTCGGGACGCTGATGGTTTCCACGTCGCTGCCGCTGCTCGTGTCGCTGGCGTCAGTCGCCGTCACGCCTTCGCCGGTGCCGATGGCGTCGGTCGTGGCGTCCGTCACCGCATCCTCATCGGCATGCGTCTCCACGGTGCTGCCGCAACCCGCTGCGACAACCGTCGCGGCGCCAAACAGGATGATCCAGGAAAAAACGCTGCGTTTCATGGGAATTCGTCCTCGTCAAAGGGGCGTCAAGACGCGGAGCGCGCGGGCGCGGGCAGGGCGCTTGGACGGGCACAAGATACCACCGGCGGCCATGTGCGCGCAAATGGCCAAGCCGCTACTCGCTGAGGGTCAACACGAGCACGGAGGACACCTTCTCCAGTTCCATCAGCTGTCCGGCGATCTCGTGCAGCGGCCCGGCTTGCGTCGCGCCGATGATGAATCCGAGGTCCAGCGACTCTCCAGCCGACAGGCACGTTGCGCGATCCTGCACCGAAAAACCGGCCTTGCGCAGGCGATCCTCGATCCGGCGCGCGACCAACTGCCGGCTGCCATGCACGCGGACGTAGTGCCGCCGTTGCTGCAGCGCCGGGTCCGAGAGCGGTTGCGCGTTCGGCGTCGGCCACCACGTCGGCGTGCCCAGCGCCACGTCGACCAGATCGCCAACGACCGCCGTCGCCGTCGGCAGGCCGCCCGCACCCTTGCCAAAGAAACTGAGGTCGCCCGCCGATTCGCACGTCAGGTACACAGCGTTGTATTCTTCCTCAACGCTCGCCAGCAGGTGCCAATCCGGGAGCAGCATCGGCTCCACTGCCAGCTCCGCCGAACCGTCCGGCCGTTCCTCAGCGTGGGCAATGTGGCGGATCCGATGGCCCATGGCCTCCGCGAGGTCAAAATCCGCGGGCGTCAGTTCGCGAATGCCGCGCACCGGAAAGGTCCCAGGCTTGGACCAGATGCCAAGCGCGCGGTGCGCCAGGATCGACAACTTCGCCGCGGCGTCATGGCCGTCAATGTCCGCCGACGGATCCGCCTCCGCAAAGCCTTTCTGCTGCGCGAGCGCCACCGCCTTGTCCAGCGGCATCTCGTCCTGTTCCATGCGCGTGAGGACAAAATTGCTCGTGCCGTTCAGGATCGCCTGCACCTGTGTGATGCGATCCACGCGCCGCCCCAAGGACCGCAGGATCGGCAGCGCCGCCGCAACCGCACCTTCGCAGTGCACCGGCGTCCCCGTTTCCTGCGACAAACTGACGAGTTCACCCAGCTTCTCGGCGATCAGCGCCTTGTTTGCCGTCACAACGGGCTTATGCGCGCGAAGCGCCAGCTCAATCGCCGGCCACATCGCCAGTCCGCCCGCCAACTCCACGACGATATCCACGTCCGGCCGCTGCACCAGCGCCAGCGGGTCGCTTTCCAGCGCCAGACCACCCGCGTGCGGGCCGCGATCGCGCTTGGGATCCCGCACGCACGCGGCCACGGGCACCAGCGCGATGCCAAAACGCTGCGCCAGGTCCGCGCGTTGCCGCGCCAGCAGCTCCAGCACCCCTTGACCGACCACGCCGAGGCCAATCAAGCCCAGTCGCACCGTACGCACTGATTTCGTCATTCATTCCTCAGGCAAAACAACAGTATCGAGAAGCAGTTGGGCCAGACGGACCTGGTCCGCGAGGAACGCGTCATGGCCAAAAGTCGAATCGAGGGTCAGCAGTTGGCAAGGCACGTTCGCCGCAAGCAGCAGGTCGCACAGTCGGGCCTGCAACGCCAGCGGAAACAGCAAATCGGACGGCACGCCAACGACCGTGACGGCGCAGCGCAAGTGGCGAAGCGCGTCGGGCAGGTCAGCATGGTCGGCAATGTGGAAGCGGTCAATCGCTTCGCTGAGGAGCAAGAAGCGCTGCGGTGAGAAGTTCCGCGCAAATTTCTGGCCGTTGTGTTCCAGATAGCTCGCGATCGGCGGCAGCGCCGTACCGGGTTCAAGGCGGCCAAAGCGCGTGTTGAGTTCGTCGCGACCGCGGTAGCTCAGCATGCCCAACTGCCGGGCCCGCTTCATCGCCGTCGCGATGCCAAGCGTGCGCTGCGACGGATTGGCCCAAGCCGTGCACAGCGCATCGCGGACGAGCTCCCGCTGCAGGTGCCGCACGCCGGTACCCCAACCGTCAGGCTGATGCCCGGCAGAGATCGTTATCAGACGCTTGATCCGTTCGGGATAGCGCAGCGCCAGCGCCAGACCGACGAGCCCGCCAACGCTCGCACCGATCCAGGTGAGGCCATTGGGACAGTCATTCTGCCGCAGCCAAGTCTCGGTTGCTTCCGCCAGATCGAACGGCGTCAGGTGCGGCAGTTCAACCGCGTCCGTGCCATCCAGTTGCCGCAGCGCCGGCCAATCGCTGACGTTGCCCAGCGTCCCGGGCGCGAGGATCGTGTGGCGATCCGGCTGCAGCAAGTTGCACGCCTCCAGCGCTTGCCACCAGCCAGGCTTGTGGCCGTCGCCCAGCGGCTGGGCATTCGCCGTGATGCCGCCGGACAGCACAAACACCGGCGCGGCGCCCAGCGGCTGGCCATAGGCAAAGCCGCGCAACGCCACGTCGTGCAGCACGCCGCCGAGCTCCAGCGACAAATCCGCGCGGCCGTGCAACGCGCGCGGCTGTGGCAGAACGTGAGACTGTGGCAATGCGAAGGTCATCGGCGGTCCCGTCCAAGGGGCGGCGAGTGTAACGCAACTCAGGGGCCGATGCGAACGCTGGATGAGCCGCGCAACGGGCCGGTGGGCAAACTCAGTGTGAAGTTGCCAGCGCGGGTCCAGGCGCGTCGGCGCGGTTTTTGGCGTGGAGGGCACCGGCGGAAACGCGGCCGGTCGACCTGGTGTTCGGTATGGTGTGACGTCTGATAATAGGTATTATGTAAACCGAGAACCAAGTCAGCTGCCGCGCAGTCCTGAACGCTCCGCGTTCGCCGCTCCAAGTGTTCGCGGCCGGACCGCTTGCCGGTTTCATGTAAGCCGAGAACCAGCGCAGCTGCCGCGCTTGGCCGCGCGTTCGGTCGATGTTACCTTTGGCGTCCCATGCGCGTCAGCCTCGCCCAGTTCAATACCACAATCGTCGACTTCGCCGGCAACCTCGCGCGCATCACCGCGGCTTGTGACCGCGCGCGCGTCCTGGGTGCTGAACTTGTGATAACGCCGGAGCTCGCGGTGACCGGCTATCCGCCGCTTGACCTGCTGGAACGTCCGGAGATCCTCGATGCTGGGCGCGACGCGATCCCTGAGTTGGCCTTGGCGTCCCGCGGGCTGACCTTGATTGTCGGCGTCGCGTTGCCGACCAACCAGCCCGGGCGTCCCGCCATCAACGCCGCGCTTGTCCTGCAGGACGGTCAGCTTCTGGCGACGGTTCACAAGCGGCTCCTGCCGACGTACGACGTCTTTGACGAGGACCGCTATTTCCAGCCCGGTACGACCGCGCAGGTCCTGGAGATCGCCGGTCGCCGCGTGGGCGTGACGATCTGCGAGGACATCTGGAACCACGACGACAATGGCCAACCGCGTTATCCGGTCGATCCCGTGGCTGAACTGGTGGCGGCGGGCGCGGATTGCATCGTGAACCTGTCCGCGTCGCCGTTTGAGATCGGCAAGCCGCTGCGGCGCCTTGACCTGGTGCGCGGCATTGCGGCGCGTCACGGCGTCCCGGTGGCGTACTGCAATCTTGTCGGCGGCAACGACTCGCTCGTGTTTGATGGTCGATCCTTCGCCGTGGATGGCCATGGCCGCGTGTTGGGATCCGCGCCGGCGTTTGTGGAAGCAGACTTGACGGTCGACCTTCCTGAGGCTGTAGCGCCCGGACGTCCGATAATGTCACTGCCGCCGGATTCGTTTCAGATCTCGTCCGCCCAGGACGTGCGGCAAGCGCTGGTGCTGGGGCTGCGCGACTACGTCAACAAGTGCGGATTCCGCACGGTTGTTTTGGGGCTGTCGGGCGGTATCGATTCAGCGCTGACGGCGGCGCTTGCGGTCGAGGCACTGGGTGCGGCGCAGGTTTCCGGCGTCGCCATGCCGGGGCCCTACAGCAGCGCGGGATCCGTGACGGACGCGCTGCGGCTGGCACACAATCTCGGCATTCGCTGTCCAATCATCCCGATTTCACAGCCTTATCACGCATTTCATGAAGCGCTGCGCAACGAATTTGCCCAGTATGGCTCAACGCCGGCGGACATCACCGACCAGAACCTCCAGGCGCGCGCCCGCGGAACCGTGCTGATGGCGCTCTCCAACAAGACCGGCGCGCTCCTGCTGACGACGGGCAACAAGAGCGAGCTGGCGGTCGGCTATTGCACGCTGTACGGCGACATGAATGGCGGTCTGGCGGTGATCGGCGACGTACCCAAGACGCTTGTCTACGAAGTGGCGAGGACTTACAACGCAGAACGTGAAGTGATTCCTGAGGACACGCTGACCAAGCCACCGTCCGCGGAGCTGGCGCCGGATCAGCGGGACGACGACTCGCTGCCGCCCTACTCGATTCTTGACGCGATCCTGCAGCGCCACGTTGTGGAGCGCTGGTCCACGGCGGCGATTGTGGCGGAAGGCTACGACGCGGCGACCGTGGAGCGCGTGGTGCGGCTCGTGGAACGCAATGAATACAAGCGTCGGCAAGCGGCGCCCGTGCTGCGCGTGACCCGTAAGGCTTTTGGCGGCGGTCGGCGTGTACCGATGGCGCGGCGCATGCCGGAGTAGGCAAAGATGGTCAATCCGCTGTTTCCGCGCGCCGCCGGTGTGCTCCTGCATCCGACCTCTCTGCCCGGCCCGCATGGCATGGGCGACCTGGGGGGCGCGCCGGCTTTCCTGGACTGGCTGGCTACGGCCGGGATGGGGGTTTGGCAGGTCCTGCCGCTGGTGCCACCGGGTGCGGCGCATTCGCCGTACGCGAGTCCGTCGGCGTTCTCGGGCAACACGTGGCTGATCGCGCTTTCCGGGCTTGTCGCCGACGGTTTGCTGCACAAGGCGGAGATCGTCGAACCGACGGTGCCCGAGGCGCGCGCTGATTTCGCCGCAGCGGAGGCCTTCAAGGCGCCGCTCTTGCGGCTGGCGGCGGACCGGCTCATCCATGACCGGCAACATCCGCTTCGGCCCGGCTACGTGAAGTACTACCATGAGCAGCACTGGGCGGTGGACGCCGGGCTGTTCCACGCGATCCGCCAGCAGGAAGGTCACACGGCCTGGTGGCATTGGCCCAAGCCGCTGCGGACGCGCGACCCGCAGGCGATCGCCCACGCGCTCGAGGCCCTGACCGACGACGTGCAGCGATACGTGGCGCTCCAGTACCTCTTTGACCGCCAGTGGCACTGGGTGCGCAACCACGCGGCCCATCGCGGGATCCGGATTATCGGCGACGTGCCGATCTACGTGGACGGCGATAGCGTCGACACGTGGCGGCATCCCGAGCTGTTCCAGCTGGATGCCCACGGGCAGCCAAGGAAAGTCGCTGGCGTGCCGCCGGACTACTTCGCCGAGAAAGGCCAGTTCTGGGGCAATCCGCTCTACGACTGGAACGCGATGGCGCGCGACCGCTATCGCTGGTGGGCGGCGCGGCTCCGACGGACGCTGGTGCACGTCGACGCACTGCGCATCGATCATTTCCGCGGTTTTGCCGCGTATTGGGCGATTCCGCACACGGCGCCGGATGCGACGCACGGTTCCTGGCTCCGCGGTCCGGGGCTGCCGCTCTTTACCGCGCTGCGCCGTGAGATGGGCGCGCTGCCGCTGATCGCCGAGGATCTTGGCGTCGTGGACGACGCGGTCGTGACGCTGCGCGACAAGTCCGGGCTGCCCGGCATGAAGGTGCTGCAGTTCGCGTTTGGCGACGACGCGCGCAACCCGTTCCTGCCACATCACCATCAGCCGGACAGCGTTGTCTACACGGGCACGCACGACAACGACACGACGCTCGGTTGGTGGCTGGCTTCGCCCGATCAGCACGCCCGGGTGCGGCGCTATCTTGGCCCGGTGGATGCGTCGACGGTTGCGTGGCGCATGGTCGAGACGGCGTTCGCTTCCGTTGCGCACACCGCCATCGTCCCGATGCAGGATGTGCTGGGGCTGGGCACGGAAGCGCGGATGAATGTGCCCGGCGTGGCGGACGGCAACTGGTCGTGGCGTCTGCAATCTGGCCTGCTGGATGGCCGCCTTGCGGGCCGGCTGCGCGAGCTCGCGGTGACGTACGATCGACTGCGCTAGCACCTCCACACTTGTCCCGCGGCGAGAATCCATCTACGCTCTGGAGGTAGGAGCCGATGGATGAGCGATCGCACGACAACCGAGCGCATCTGTCCCCAGTGCGGCCTGAAGACGACTGAATTGACCTGCCCGCAGCACGGCATTCCGACCCTTGCGCGGATTACCGGCGCAGTCGATACCGTGCAAACAGGTGAAATCATTGGCGGGCGCTACCGCGTGGACAAGCTGCTCGGCAAAGGCGGCTTCGGTGCAGTCTTCCGCGCGACGCACATCGTGACCCATCAAGAACTCGTGCTGAAGGTCCTCAAGCCGAACTTGAGCGACGACGAGACCCAAGTCAAACGCTTCCTCCAGGAGGCCCGCACTGCCTCCAAACTGAGCCATCCCAACACAGTGCGCGTGTATGATTTTGGCCAAACCGACGCGGGACACCTGTACCTGGCGATGGAGCTGCTGCACGGTCAGGAGTTGGGCCAGGTCCTCATCGACAACGCCATGCTGCCGCCGGAACGCGCGATTCACATTGCGATTGGCGTGCTCAAGTCGCTGGCGGAAGCGCACCAGGCGGGGCTTGTGCACCGCGACTTGAAGCCGGACAACATCTTCCTCTGCAACGTGCTCGGCGAAGACGACTTCGTCAAAGTCATCGACTTCGGCATCGCCAAGCCGATCGAGCAAGGCGACGATGGCGGTCTGACGCGAACGGGATTCACCGTCGGCACGCCGAAGTACATGAGCCCGGAACAGGTGCTGAACAAAGGCGTGGAAGGCCGGAGCGACCTGTACGCGCTCGGCGTGATCCTCTACCAGTGCCTGTCGGGCGAGCTGCCGCTGTCTGGCCAGAGTCCGGTGGAAACGATGATGGCGCACGTCCAGCAGGAGCCGGCGCCGCTGAGCCTGGTGTGTGCGCAGGTCCTGCCGCCGGGGCTTGAGGCCGTGGTGATGCGGGCGCTGCGGAAACAGCCGGCGCAGCGTTTTGTCGATGCTGAGGACATGCGTGCGGCGCTGGAGGACGTGCAGGAGGCCGCGGGGCTGACCACGGGACGCAAGGCGCGGTCGGCCAAGCTGCGCGCGGTGACGCCGACGGATCTGGACAAGACGATGGCGTTCGCGGCGAGCACTGGCACGCCGGAGAAATCAGCGCCGGAACTCGTGGCGGTGAGGCCAGAGCCGGCCGTGGTCAAGGTGGAAGCGACGCCGCACACGGAAGATGGCCTGGACACCGCGCGCCTCGCGGACCGGGAGCCGCCGCCGGCGAAGGTGACGGGGAAACAGCCAAAGCCGCCCATGCACTTGGACGCGACGCTGGATCTGCTGGGACCGACGCCGGTCGCGCCGGTGGCAACAAAGCCCGCGCGCGGCATGGCGTTGCCAGTTCTGGGTGGCGCGCTGGCGGCGCTCCTCCTCGCGGGCGTTGGGTGGATGGCGCTCCATAAGCCCGCAGCGGCGCCGGCGATGGAGGCTGCAGCAGCACCGACGGCGGAACCCGGTGCAGGCGCGACGGCGGCCAAGCTCCTGAACACAGAGATCGTGGATGCGGCGGTCGCCGATCTGACGGCCGACGTGGGCGCGTGCCATCCCGCCGGTGCCGTGGACGCATCCGTGCTCATCGGCGCTGACGGGCGGTCGACTGACGTGGAGTTTCGCCGACGTTCAGCCGAGAGCACGGTGGGAGCCTGCATCGCGAAGGCGATCCGCGGCTACAGGTTCCCGACGTCGGATGCGCCGTTGCGATCCGCGCAACTGCTCTTTCCAGCGCCCTCGGCCGTTGCGCCAACCGTTGCGCCGCCGACTGTTACACCAGCACCGGGGGAAGCGGCTGAACCAAAGAAGTCCGCAGCCAAGCCGCGCCGCGCCGCCAAACCTGCCGCAGCCAAACCCAATGGCGATGAGGCCCTGTGATGATGCGCCGCCTGCTCGCCGCATGGATCGCCATCGCCGTGTGCAGCGCGGCGCAGCCTGACGTTGCCTTTGCCGCTCCCGCCAAGGACTTGGGCAAGGAGATTGCGGACGACGCCGCGGTCGCCTTCAAGGACCAGCGCTTTCAGCAGGCCGCGGAACTTTTTGAGAAAGCCTACGCGCTGGGTGCCGACAAAATCGTGCGTCTGCGCAACGCCGGACGTGCGTGGGAGGAGGCGGGCAAGCTGGAGTACGCCCGCACGCAGTTCCAGAAATACCTGGACAAAGTGAAGTCCGGGCCGGATCACGACGAAGTGGAGCAGCGTTTGGCGCGGCTGGAGGCGCGGATCGCCGACGAGAAGGCCCGGAGAGAAGCGGTTGCCCAGGCGGCGCAGGCGAATGCGGAACCGGCGAAGACCATGGAACCCGCGGCACCGGCCCAAGTTGTCGCAGCGGCTGAACCCGTCGCGACGGTGCGCGAGCCGGGGCAGAAGTCGAACGGCTGGCTTGGCTGGACGCTGATCGGCGGCGGCGCGGCGCTGGCGGCGGGCGGTGCTGCGTGGGCGGTGATGACGGAGTCGGCCAATGGCCGGCTGAAGGACCAGTCGGCGGCGGGACTGTACTCGGCGGACAAACTGGCGGAAGACCGCGCCGTGATTCTGCGCAACCGCGTGGCGGCGTTGAGCCTCGTGGGCGCAGGCACGGCAGGCATCCTCGTCGGCGCGATCCTGACGGCGCGTTCAGGCCACGAATCGGCCAGCCAGCCGAGCGCGTTCGTCACACCGGCGGGCGCCGCGGGCGTGTGCTGGAGCGGGCGATTCTGAGCGCCCTGACCGGAGTTGGACGCCACCTGTCGCACCCCGCGCTCCGCGTGCTATCCTCCCGCGCCGCGGCGCCCACCTGCCGCCAGGCCAGGCCATGAGCACAACTCCGGCGTCCCGCACCGCGCGGATCTTCCTCCTCCTGACGCTCTTTACCTGGGCGCAAATCGCCTTCGGTGCGCTGGTCCGCGCCAAACAGGCCGGCCTCTCGTGCCCGGATTGGCCTCTTTGCCACGGCGCGCTCGTGCCCAACCTGAAACTCACCGGCGTCGTCTACGAATACGGCCATCGCGTGTTTGCCGGCGTCGTCTCCGCGCTCTACCTCCTGGGCGCAGTGCTCGGTTGGCGCGATCCGGCGCTGCGCCAGCGGTTCCGCGGGTTGTTCATCGGCCTTGGGCTGCTGCTGTTTGTGCAAGCCGTGTTCGGCGGGTTGACGGTGCTGCTTGTCGACAAATCCGCCGGCGTCGCGCGGCCGGCGACGTGGACGGTTGTCTCGCACCTGATCCTCGGCAACACTTTTGGCGCGCTCTCGCTGCTCACGGCGCTGAAACTGCGGGAGATCGACACGCCTGAAGCGCCCCTGCCCGGCCCGCGCTCCCGCTTCGTGCCGCTCCTCGCCGGCGTGTGGACGTTCTGCGTCCTCCTGCAAATGGTGCTCGGCGGCACGATCGCCGGCAGCCTGCAGGGCTTGGCCTGCGCGGAATTCCCGACCTGCAACGGCGGCCTGTGGTTCCCAACGCTGGACGGCTACACCGGCGTGCAAATCCTCCACCGCTGCAACGCGTATCTGCTCGTAACCGTGGGCTGGTCCTTGGCTTTCCTCCTGCGCGGCCGCGGCCGCCTCGGTCTCGTCGCCAATGGCCTCGGCTGGCTGATCCTCGCGCAAGTGAGCATCGGCGCGATGAATGTGTGGTCGCAGTTGAAGCCGCACATCACAACTGCGCATTCCCTCGTCGCCGCGCTGCTTTTTTCCACGACCGCCGTGTTGGTCATGGAACTCGCCAAGCGGCCCACCGCGCAGAATAGCTAGCAATATCCGCACTTGTACGCCGCGCTGCTGTCGCCACGGACTTTGCCCTGCGACGAACATCCGCCGGACCAGACCCAACACTGCGTTCTGATTCAGGCTTTTTCAAACAATTGACAGTCCCAGCCGCCGCCGACTACACAGGCGCTCCGCGTTCGGCGGCGGATGGAGTCTCCCGTGAGTGCAGTGCAAAATTCCCCACATCGTCAACGGCTGGGCGGTCTCGATACCGTCGTGATTCCAGGCAGTCCCGATGGGCCGTGGCTCGTCGTCCTGCATGGCTACGGCGCCGATGCCTGGGATCTGGTGCCGCTGGCGCAGGTGATCCGCGTGCCGCCGGGGACGAATTGGCTGTTTCCCAATGCGCCGCTGGAAGTTCCGCTCGGTCCGCACATGAGCGGGCGCGCGTGGTTCGCCATTGATATGGCGGCGTTGGAAGCGGCGATGATGCGCGGCCAACACCGTGATCTGTCCAAGGACTCGCCGCCCGCGATGGAGCACGCCCGCGAGTCGATCATGCAGATGCTGACCGAGGCCGGCGCGACGTGGTCCAAGACGATCCTGATGGGCTTCTCGCAAGGCGCGATGGTCGCCACTGCCGCAGCGCTGCATGCCCACCGGCAGCCGCTGGGCCTCGTGGTGCTGTCCGGCACGATGGTGGATGAAGCGACGTGGCAGGCGGGCGCCAAGAAGCACAAGGGGCTTCCAGTGTTCCAGAGCCACGGCACGCGCGATCCGCTGCTGGACGTGCAGGCAGCGCGGCGATTGCACCGGCTCTTTGACGAGGCGGGGATGCCGACGGAGTACCACGAGTTCATCGGCGGGCATGAGATTCCGCAGCCGATCGTGGAGCGCCTGAGCGGCTGGCTGGTGGCGCGCTAGCGTCTGGACAGCTTCTCCGCCTCGCTCGTCGAGGCTGCGCACCGAAAGCCAAAATGGTGAAACGGCTTGTTGGACGGCACGTGCGGCCGCCGGTAGATCGCCGTGGCGTATTCCGCCGGCCAATACCAACTGCCGCCGCGCACCAGCTTGTCGCGGAATCCCGGGCAGTGGTCGGTGCCGTTGCACGGTCCGCGCGGATCCGTGCCCTCGCAGGCCGCGCCGCACGCCGCATAGCTCTTGCTGTACCAGTCCGCGACCCATTCCCACGAGTTGCCGGCCATGTCGTAGAGGCCATAGGCGCCCGGCGCGCGCAACCCGACTTCCAGCACGCGGCCCTTCTCCGGCTGGCTGAAGCGTTTGCGGATGCCGCAGCTGCGGCCGGAGGCGTCCATGATGACGGCGTTCTGGCACGTTGCGGGCGCGTTGCCCCAGGAGAACATCGCGCCGTCGGGGCCGCGCGCAGCCTTTTCCCATTCGGCTTCGGTCGGCAAGTGCTTGCCCTGCGCCTTGCAGTAGCGCACGGCGTCAAACCAGGAAACGCCGGTCATCGCCTGCTTGGGCCGGTTGAAGTCCTGATACAGCGGATTGGCGACGTTGCACTTGCCGGCCTTCTCGCAGGCCTTGTATTCGCCGTAGGTGACCTCGAAATGGTCCATGAAGTAGGTCGAGAGCGCGATGCTCGCCTTGGGACGCGCGTTGGCCGGACCGTCGTCGCTGCCGCGGATGAACGCGCCGCCGGGGATGCAGGACATCGCGCCGGGCGCCTCGGGACATGCCGGCTGCACGGATTCGCCCGCGCCCGTGGCGGCGAGGAAGCACAAGACCGAGAGCGTGGTGGCGATCATGCGGGCATCCCGGCGCGGGCAAAGCGCCGCGTGTGCGGAGGATGCGGCGCGGGCTGGACGGATGCAAGCCGGTTGCGCGAAACGGCAAATCATGGTGGCGTACGCGGCGTGGAGGACAGATGACGCGGCGGGAGCAGGCGGTCGACATCGCGCTGGCGTGGCTGGCGCTCGCGCTCGTGTACCGGCTGGCGATGCACGCGCGGCTGGCGGAGTCGTTCATGTGGGCCGACGCGTGGCAGGATGTGCTGCTGATGCTGGCGATGACCGCGCTGGACGCGGCGATCGCAGCGGTGGCGCCGCGGGTGGCGCTGTTCGCGTCCATCCTGCTGCTGCTGCTCGCCGGGCTGGACGCGACGGTCGCGGGCCACCTGATGGCGGCGATGCGCATCGATCTGGACCGCCAAACGCTGCGCGACGCGCTGCAATCCGATGACTGGAAGATCGTGCAAACGGCGAGCCCGGGCGATTGGCTGGCCGTGTTGCTGCCGCCGGTGCTCTTCGTGGGCCTGCGATCCGCGCCGCACGGTCGCGCGCAGGTGCGTCCGGCGCTGGCGCTCGCGAGCCTGATGGTCCTCGCGCTGGGCTGGACGTGGGCGGCGCCGCGGCCAGTCGATTGGCCGCCGCACGCGGGGCGAAATCCGCTGGCGGGGCTGCTGCTGACAGCGCCGGAAAATACCAAAGATGCTTTTGAGATCAACGATCTGACAAAGCCCTCGGTCGTTGCCGAACCGTCGGCCGTGGCCGCGCCGCCCACCGCACAAGCGGTCGCCCTGCCCGATTCCGCGACCCAGCCGTACAACGTGGTGTGGATCATCATGGAGTCGACCGGAACACGTTATTTTTCCGGCGCTTTCCACAAGGAGCCGCTGCCAATGCCGACGCTGCAGCGGCTGGCAGATGAAGGCTGGTACCTGGCGCGCCACCAGTCGCCGTCCAATTCCAGCGCGACGAGCATCTTTGCCCAGTTGAGCGGTCTCTACCCCAATCCGCAGACCGCGATGTTCGCGACGCAGCAGGACAACTTCGTGCCCGCGCTGCCGGCGTTCCTGCCGCCGAGCTACGCGCGTTTCCTGTACACGCCGGGGCGGCTCAACTTCTTCTTCCCGCAAGCGTTTCTCAAGCACGCGGGTTTGACGGAGATGGTCGGGTATGACGAGACGACGGTCGCCAGGAACGTCGGTGTCGAGCGGATGTCCAAGGACGAAGTCGCGACCATGACGACGTTTCTTACCCGCCTGCACGCGGCGCACGAGCCGTTTCTCGGCGTGTACTACAGCTTCTCGCCGCATTGGCCGTACACGGACTACGGGCCAAAATGGCGGCGCTATCCGGGCAATCAACCGCTGGACCACTACCACAACGCGCTGTGGCTGCTGGATCAGCAGATCGCGCGCGTCGTCGAGCAACTGCGCGCGGACGGGAGGCTGGACCACACGATCCTCGTTCTCGCGGGCGACCACGGCGAGGCGTTTGGCCAGCACGAGCACAACTGGGCACATGCGCGCGGCAGCTATCAGGAGAATTTCGAGACGCCGGCGGTGCTCTGGCAGCCCCGTCTCTTCCAGCCGCGCAAGGTGACGCAGCCGACGTCGCACATCGATGTGCTGCCCACGCTGCTGGATGCCCTGCGCCTGCCATTTGACCGGACGCGGCTGCAGGGAAAGTCGCTGTGGCAGGAGGTGGCGCCGCGGCGGTTGTTTGCCTGGAGCAATGAGGGGATAGCGACGGTCACGACGCCCGAGGGCGTCAAGCTGTCCTGGTCGGTGGCGGACAACCGCTGTCGCGTCTTCCTGCTGGCGAGCGATCCGGACGAGCGCCGCGCCCTGCCGTGCCAGGACCACGCGGCGCTGCTGGCAGATCTGAAGGCTTGGCGCGACGCGCAACGGGCGCTGCTCAAGGCACGCAGCGAGGCGGCGCGGCGTCAGTAGCCGGTCGGCGAGAAGTGCATCATGTCCCGCGTTCCGCCGGTGATTTCCCCGCCCCAGCGCCAGAATTTGCGGAACGCGCGGTAAAGGCTGCTGGTGGGCGTGACGGTGGTCGCGGGGCGCTTGGCCGGGTCCCACGGGCCGCCGACGCGGAGTTTGCACGTGGCGAGGGCTTGCGGCGTGACGCTGGCGATGTCGCAGCTGCCGTAGAGGCCGTTGTGGCCGGCGTTGATGTCGAGCGCGGCGCCAAACGAGTGGTTGCTCCACTGCGTGCGCAGGCCGTCGACGATGGCGCCGCGCGTGCGGCCGACGCGATAACCGGTGATGGCGTCGATGCGAAACGCGCCGTCCTCGGCGATGGCTTGGAGTGCGGTGCGGATGTCGGCGGCGTAGACGTGGCAGACCTGGAACGCGGGGACGCGTGGCATGCCGAGCGTGCGGGGCTCGATGCGCACCTGGTCTTCGCGGCAGACGCTGCAGCGCGGATCGCTCGGATCGCGTTCATCATCCGTGACTTCGGCGTAGGGCTTGTCGACCGTCTGGCCACGGCTCGGCGCGCGTTTGGCGACGTCCCATTGGTAGGTCGCATACGTGCAACGCCCGCTGCCATTGGCGGCGACGCCGTCGGCCCACGCGGACGCTGCCCATGCGAGCACGACGGCACATGCGAGCGCGCGCGCGATCACGGCTGCGGCACCGGCGCGATAACCGGCGGCTTCACGGGCGGCTTTGTCCACTTCAGCGTGCGCTTGCCATCGGCTTCAATCGTCGTCAGCGGCGCGGTCGTCGGATCGTCGATCCCGACAAACGGCACCGCCTCATAGACCGACGTGACCTTGGGATTGGCCAACTGCGCGGCGAACTGCGTCGCGGACTGCAGGTAGTAGCGGTAGTCGTGGTTGGACGGCTTGGATGCCTGCGTGCGGACGATGTACGACTTCGCATCATACGGCAGCGCCTGGATGTTCTGGCGGTACGGGTCGGAGAACCTCCAGTACTGCTCGGCGTTGGACACGTAGAGCGCGCGGATGACCGTGCCGAGCTTGCGCGCCGCCTCGCCCATGCCTTTGAATCCCTTGTCGGCCAGCAGATTGCCCAGCATCGGCCGCACCCGTCGCGCGCCGACCAGCGCCCGGACGTACGCGTAGTCCTCGGCGTCGTTGACGAACGTCCTGACCTTGCTCCTGGCCACCGGCCGCGCCAGGTATTCCAGACGGCGCAGCGCGTAGTATTCCTGTTGCTCGTAGACGTGCAGCATCGACTGCAGTTGCGGATCGCCCGCCGCGCGTCGATTCAGCACCGCGAGCCCGGCCTTGCGGTCGCGCCAGAGCGTCAGAAAATCAGCCGGGGTCGCCGCCTCCAACAGGAACGCTGCGTAGACTTTGTGCATCACGGCGACAAGCGGGTCGTAGTCCGTCAGCCACGCGAAGGTCGGGCGCATCCAGCCGATGAACAGGTAGGCCTGGTCGGTGCCCACCCCCGCGTACCCGCCGCCGATGCCGCGCAGCGCGGGTTCAAAGAGCTCCAGATGGAGTTCGTCGCAATAGAGGAAGTGCTGGCCCTCGTTCTCTTTTTTGTAGGCGTGGCGCACGACGGGCACCGCGTCCGCTTCGCTGCCCCAGAAAGTCTGCGACTCGGCAGCGGTCAGCGGTTTGACGTCGTCGGCAAACGCGGCGGGCGCGCACAGAGCAATGCACGCGACCAAGGCGCGGCGGGAGCTGGGCAAGAGGCGACGAAAAAACACGATGCTGCACCGCAGGTTGGGGAGGCGGATGGTGCCGGATGGGAGGATGGGGTGTCAAGGACGCGGTCGGCCAGAAGTCCGGCTTGCGGTGCCCTTGCCCGCGGGCTACAACCCGCTGCGGATGCCGCTTCACCTGCCCCACCTCGTCTCGTTCGTGCTCGCGCTCAGCCTCGCGCCCGCACTGGCGCACGCGACGCCGTGCAACGCCAAGAACACGATCCTTCAGTGCAAAGTCCGCGGCGACGAGCGCGCCTTCAACCTGGCGTCCGCCGCGGGCGTCATGGCGGAAATGCGCCTCGCCACGCCGACCGCCAAGCAGTGGTGGCTCAAACACAATTGCGTGGTGAGCATCGCCGTGCCCGGTCGCTGCGACTGGGTCGGCACGCTGGCCCCCGGCGCGCAGTCGACAACGCCGCTCTACGCCTCGCCCAAGCCGCCGCCGCCAAAGCCCACGCGGGTTGTCGCTGAAGTGCCCAAACCCAAGCCCAAGTCCGCGGAAATCAAGCCACCTGAGGCCACCGTCGCGGCGCCGACTTTTGAGCACAAGACGTGCGCGTGGCAGCCAGACGACGTCGACAAGTCGCGCTTGGCGGCGCTGCTCAAGGCGCACAACTTTCGCCCGCCCAGCAATTTCCGCGCGTTCGTCGCCGTGCTGGACGTGCAAGGCGACGGCATCCGCCAGATCAAGGCGTTTGACTGGGACGGCAGCGCCGACGATCCAACGGGCTGGAATCCGGCGTCGACCGTGAAGATTTTCTCGTCAGTCGGCGCGATTGAGGAAGTGCGTGCGCGGGGTTTTGCCAAAGGCGGTGAAGTCATCTTTGACTATCCACACGGCAAGCGTACGTTTTCATTTGGGCAATTGCTCTGGCTGGCGATCTGGGAGTCCGACAACATCGCCCACGACCGGCTCATGCAAATTGCCGGCTTTGACCGTCTGCACGGCAAAAACGGCGTGCTCGCGCGCGCGGGGCTGACGCGATCGGCGGTGATGCGCGCGTATCAGACGCACGAGTGGGAGGCTGAGGGCCACAGCCGGCAGTTCCAGAATTCGCCTGGGTTTACGCTGAAGGCCGGCAAGCGCGCGGTGAAGGTGCCGCCGCGGCAAGGCGAGGCGACGCCAGGCTGTCGGAGCGCGGCATGCACGTCCCTGCAGGAGCTCTCCCGCATGATGTGTCACGTCATGATGCACGAGCAACTACCTCAAAAACACAGGCTGGATTTGGGCGACGGCAAGGACGCCGCGCTGCTCAAGCAACTGCGCGAGGCGCTGCGGACCAAGCGGACCAAGCATCCTGACGGCACGTGGCAAGCCTTCGCTGACGCGTTCCCCGGCCGGAAGTCCGCGGCGGGCGCGCCGTCCAACGTCTACAAGAAAGGCGGCTTTGCCGACGATTGGGTCAGCGACAACCTGTTCATCCGCGGCAACGGCAATCGCCGCTTTCTCGTGGCGATTTCAGCGCACGGCGGGCGCACGGCGCTGGATCACGCAGCGCGGCTCATCGCGGAGATCCTGCGCAAGGATGAGCTGGTGCCGGGCGCGCTGGCGAAGAAGAAAGAGCCGAAGAAGAAGTGACGGGCGGCAGTGACCTCAGAAGCCTTGGGCGCGCAGGAACTGCACGATTCCGCTCCAGAACACTAGGTGGTCAAACGTGTTGAAGAGGCCCGGCGGCTGGCCGAGGATCTGGCCAATTTCGTCCAGGTGGTCCGCCGGCACGCAGCCGAGGAAGGTGCCGTGCTTGGCCGAACTCACCGGCACGAGCCCGTCATTGGTCTGGCCGACCATCGCCAGCGTCAGCGCGACGAGCGCGACGTTGCACGGGTCCACGTGCTTGCTCCACTTGGTCATGAACGCCGGCGGGTTGTTCACGCTGCATTCGCCGCCATCGCCCGCCAGCACTGAACGTCCGGCGATGGACCAGTACGGGATGCCCGGCGCGTCCGGGTAAGCGGCGTTGAAGCCGGGGATGACCTTGGACGAGAACTGGCTGAGCGCGGCGATGACGCTGTCGTTGGTCGTGGCGCCGCTCGGATTGATCGCGCCGCCGAGGAGCTTGCCCATGGCGTCAATGATGCCCTTGGAGATCGGTCCAGGCGCCAGAATGAGCACGGCATCCGCGACCGGCGAACCCTGGTGCGGTGTGGCAACCGTCAGCACGGCGGCGACCTTCTCCGGATGATCGTGGGCGATGATCCGCACGTCCAGGCCGCCCTGCGAATGCCCGACGAGCACGACCTTCGCCTTGCCCGTCTGCACGAGGATCGCGTCGATCTGGGTGAGCAGCTGCGCCGCGCGCGCATCGGACGAGCCAAACGGATCGACAGTTGGCGTGAAAACCAGGAACTCGCCCTGATTCTGCAGCGTCTGCTTGACCTGATAGAAATACGTCAGGAAGCCCGCGCCGGCAAAGTCATTGAAACCAAAGAAGCCATGCGCGAGGACGATGGGATACGGCGGGCCCAATCCCTTCACTTCCGCGGCAATGTCAGCCGGCTCGGCATCCGCCGCAACGTCATGGAGCGCAACCGCGGTCACATCGACCGACGCTGTGACATCGAACGGTTCGGTCACGTCCGCGGCGAGCGTCACATCTGGCGGCAACGTCTCGGCTGCCGCATCCGTCACGGTTGAACTGTCAGAAAGGCCATTGACGCCATCCGCGTCGGGGTCCGTCGTGCCGGACGACGCGTTGTGAAGCGACGAATCACTGCACGCAACAGCGCCAAGGAGCAGGCCGGCGACGGCCACCAAACGCAACAGGAGGCTTGAAAACGCGCTTGTCATCTTGTCAGGCTCCCGCAGCGGATTGTCCAGCCACGGCGTGGGATCGTGCAGAATCTCAAGCGTTCGCGCAAGCGGTGAATTGTCAGGACGCGCGACTACTTCACGACGCTCGGCACGCCTTGCGCGAGCCCGGCGAGGAAAGCCAGCCCCTGTTGCTGGATCGTTTTGTCGTCAAAGAGGATGAAGTGGCCATCGTACGGCGTCCCGGAGATTGCGTTGGCCGGATCGTTCAGGGCCTGGATCGTCACGACGGTGAGCGGCTTGCCGTTCTTCGTCAGGTTCGCCGTGATGGGAAACGTTTGGGTGACCGTCATGCCGAGGTCGAGCATCGCGTCAAACCACGTCGGCGCCGGATCGACGTCCTGCGCCGCCACGCCGTGAAGCGCACCCGCGAAGATGCGGCTCGTGTCCGGCGGCGTGTAGCTGTCGCCATGGCCGTACGTGTGCAGCACGTGGATGCCCTTCCCCTGGGCCGGCTGCCACGCGATCTGCGGCGCATAGAGCAGCGGGTCGGACGCTTCAAAGTAGAACTGCAGCAGGTTCAACGCCGGATGCTGCTCGTCCAGGGACATTTCCTGCATCCCGATCCGCAGCCCCACCGACGCGTCATACGGCTTCTTCTTGCCCAGCAGGCCGAACGGCAGGCTGCCGCCGCAACCGGAGAGGATCGCGCCGGCCAGCGGCGGATTGGCCTGGTACGGCAGGAACATCGGACCGGTCGTCGAGCCCTGCGAGTGGCCAAAGAACACGAACGTGTGGGCGTCGAACTTCGCCATGCCCGCGCCCGGAATGGCGCTGGCGAACGTGTTGGCCCAGCGGAACAGCGCGTAATTGTCCGCCGCGCCCTGGTAGAAGTTGCCACGCGCCGCGACCGGATTGGCGAAGTTGTAGAACAGCGGCCCCGGATCCGTCGTCACGCCCGGGCCGCGCCGGTCAAAATGCATCGGTTGGTCAATGCCGAGCGTCGCGTAGTTCACCGTCTCGCCGTTTGGCGCCTGGATGGCGGAGAGCGCTTTGCCAAAACTATCGGCCATCGAGCGCATGTTGCCGCCGGTACCATGCGCCATCACGACCAGCGGCCAACCGTTGGGCGGCATCGCCACGCCTTTGGGAATCGTGAGCGCCATGCACACGGGCTTGAAATCCGCCGGCGCGGGCTTGCCGTCCGGACCGAGGTGCAAGTTGCCGCCCGAACCCTGATACGGCAGCGTCCCGTCCTGATACGACGGCAGGATGATGCGCGCGTGCAGCTCATAAAACAGCGGCGACGGTTGCGCTGGGCATTGCCGCGGGTCCGCGCCCGGGCCCGTCCAGGTCGGATCGCCACAGGGCGACTTCGTGCCCGCTTCGCACAGCGTCCACTGGTTGTCCTTGATGCTCGGCGCCAGCGCGCTGTTCGCCGCGGTCGCCAGCTGCTGCGTCACAATCCGCGGGTCCCACGTCGTGAACTGCGTCGCCCCCAGCAGGTGCTGCGCGACGCCCGCGCCGGCGCCCTTGAGCCACGTCCGCAGCGGCTGGTAGGTCAGCCACGCCGGCTTCTCGGACGCATCCGTCGGCGCCGCGTCCGCCGTCAGCATGTGCAGGTACGGCGCGAGCACCGGCGTCGTCGTCCCCGGCACTTTCTTGGGATCGGGCCGCGCCGCGTCCGTCACAATCAGCGCATACGTATGGCCCGGTTCCAACAGGTCTGACCAGCGCGTGTGCACATACAGCCAGTTGCGGCAGATGTACTTGTTGCGATCGGCATGGAATTTCGCGGTCAACGGCGCGACTTGCTGTCCCGTCGTCAGGTCCATCAGCCGTACGCTCGCGCTCGGGCCATCGGTGGAGAGCGTCGTCTGGTCCAGCGGCCGCGTGAAGCGCATGTAGATGGCGGTCGTCAGGCCAAAACCGGTCATCTCTTTGGCGATCTCCGCCTTGACGCCGGCGATGGCGTCAAAGCCAACGAAGCCGACGCCCGGCGACGGATGCTTGGACACGTCGATGTGGCCATTCACCTTGAGCAGGTCGTTGGGAAACGGCAGCGTGTAGAAATCCGTGTACGTGCCCGCAGCCGGAATTTCGACGACGGCCTGGAACGGTGCGGCATCGTCGCCTTCATCGTTGCACTCGACGCCCGGGTACAGGTCGGGGTTCAACGTCAGGCTTCCCGGCACGCAGATCTGCCGCGCCGGCGAGCAAATCAGGCCGTTCATGCAGTCGACGGAATGCGCGCACGTTGCGCCGAGATCGCCCGCGGTGGCCGATTGCGCGGTGCAGACGCCGGACAAGCTGAGGAGGTTGCAGAAAAGCCCGGACTTGCAGTTGCTCGAGGAGGAACACTCCGTGCCGACGTCGCCTGCGCCGGCGTCGACGCAGAAACCGGCCCAGCCGCATTGCAGCCCAGTCGCGCATTCCGCGCTCAGGAGGCACGCGCCGTCCTTGGGCGTCTTGCCCTCGGTCTTGCACACGCCCGCGTCGCACGCGAGGCCGAGGCGGCAATCGGTCGTGGCAGTGCAGGCTTTGCCCATGCCCGCGCCGGCGAATTGGGCGTAGACGTCCTGGTCGGTCGGTCCCGCGTCGTCGCCGGCGTGGGTGAAGTAGGATTCGCAGCCGCCGAGTCCGCCTGCCAGCGCGAGCCAAAGAACGATGTGTGTTCGCATGGCCATCTCCTACAGCGCGCCCGTGACGGTCTTGACGAAACTGATGACGATCTCCGGCTGGAAATCCAGATCCACGCCGCCGCCGTTCATGCGCACGCCGTACAGATTCTGCTCTGGCACGTCGATCCGCTGGTAGACGGCGATCCACACCTGTTCACCCGTGACGATCGCCGTGCGCAGCTTGAGGCTGAAATCCGAGGTCGGATCCAGCTCAAACCGCTGCGGCGTCTCCGGACTGATTTGCGAGAGGTAGCGCTGCTTGACGATCGGCGTGTCGTCGTTGACCGCCGTCGGATCGCCCGGCGGATACGCCGTGCCCACGCCGAGTTCATAGCCGCTGAACAGCGACTCAATGTTCTCCACGCTCGTCTTGCCCGTCGCCGGATCGGTGAAGTTCTGCACGAACGCCAGCTTGCTGAACCGCAGCCGAATCTGCGCGATCATCTCCGGGTTGTTCTGCCCCTTCATCGTCTCCGTGATTTTCGCCGCCGTCGCCGCGCTCACCAGGTTGAACTGCACGCGCGCCCACAGCCGCACGCCGACGAACGGCTCGCCGTACTCGTCCTTGCACGCTTCCGTGCAGCGCCCGACAATGCCGCAATTGATGACGTCCACGTGCAGGTTGCGCAACGGCAGCTTGGGATCGTCCATCGCCGGCTGGTCGTACGCGCGCTTGCACTCGCCGTCGATGGTCATCATGCCCTGGACGTGCGCCAGCGAGCCATCCTGCAGCGACGTCGGGAAGCTCGACGGCATCTGCCCGCTGCCCGCCTTGGTGAGCGTCCCACCGACAAGCTTGTCCACGTCCGGCCATTTCAGCAGGAATTGCGCATGCGGAATCGAATCCGCCGGAATCTCCACGTCGCCCGCAGCCTCCAAAAAGGCGCACGCGGGCAGGAAAACCGGCAACAGGAGGAGTGGCAACAGCAGCGGGTTCTTCATTTTTTCGCTCCGTAGCCAAAGCCGAATTCAAGGTTGACGTTGAAGTCCAGCGTGTTGGCGAAAAAGCTGTCCGGGCCAATGCCAAATGGCGTGATGGCTTCAGCGTTGATGTGGAACCAATCGACCACGCGGTAGCGCGCCTTGGCGAGGAAGATTTCCCGGCCGGTCGATTTGAAGCCGAACAAGTTGCCAGCCGTCGTCGCCGACCGCCGATGAAACGTCGCGAGGAACTGGAAGTTCTTGTATTCCGGCATTTCAAGGTGGACGAACAGGTTGTTGTCCGGCTCCGTGTCATTGACCTCGATGCCCACCGCCATCGCGAAAATCTCCGCGATCCGCCAGCTGGCCTCAAAGTACGCGCCAATGACCGCCGCGCCGTCATTGGTGATGGGCCGGCCGAGGATCGCCTGCACTTTTGTGCCATTGGGATCCGCGGTGCGGCTGCCGATGCGGTACTGGAGGCGCTGGACCTCGTACATCACGTCAAAGTAGCTCGGCAGGTAATTCTGGTCATAACGGCGCACTTCCGCGCGCAGGCGCAGCGCGTGGACCGTGTCGTTGCCAAAATTCAGGCGAATCAGGTTGCCCCACGTCAAGCCGCCGGAGCTGACGTAACGCGTCGGCGGAAAGCCGTCGACGGGGTGATTGCCGTCGGTCGGCAGCCCGGACATCAGCATCGAGTAGTCGAGATAGGTCTTCCAATCCGTGTTCTTGGTGTCGACGAGCTTCACTTCCGCGTCAATGCCCGTCGCGAGCACCGTCGTCGCCGTGTAGAACGGCTTGTAGGTGTTCTGGTCGACGAGATACTGCCGCTCGCGGATGCCGTTGTTGTCGACGTCGGCGAGATCCAGCTTGGCCCGCAGCGGCGCATCGACGTCCGCGACCGCGGTCAGGCCCAGCGAGAACGACCGCATCACGTAGTTCTGGCGATTGACGAACGACAGCGGCTTGACGAATACGAGGCCGCCGATGACGTTGGGCGCCACGACGTTGTTGACGAAAAGCTCGCCGCCGACCCAGTCCGTGAAGCCGTCGATTTCGCCGCTGACCTGGCGCGAGTTGAGGTTCAAGTTCGGGTTGTAGCGCTTGAGGATCGTGCCGTGCGCGATGGAGCTGGCCTTGAACGCGTTGACGTCGACGTAGAGGTGGCTCTCCTTGCCGCCGTATTGGATTTGCCGGATGATCTGGGCGAAATCGCCGATTTCATCCCAATCCTGCTTGCGAAAACGCCCCGCGTGCGACCAGCCGTGCGCGTCCCCGGTCGCGGCATTGGCCGGGCGCGTGTCCACGACTTCCAGGCGCAAGGGCACGCCAAAGCTCATCGAGAACGGCTGGTCGTTGAGCTCGGTGGAGTAGTTGATGCTCGGCGTGATGGCCGCGTAGAACACGTCACCGATGCGCTCCATGCCAACGACCGCGCCCACGCGATTTTCCCAGGGCACGAGGCCGATGGAGCCGACGCTGGCGAGCTCGCCTTTGACGAACTCGTGCTTCTTCTTCTCGCCCTCGCCGTTCTTGACCTTGGCGTCGTCGGGCGCGGCGCTCGCATCCTCCGCGGCGGGCACGGTCGGGGCAACAACCGGCTTTGCCGGAGCGACGACGACCTTCGCAGGCAACGGCGGGACAACCGGCTTGGGCGTCGGCTTGGGCGGCACCACCACCGGCACGGCGACCGGCGTCACGGCCACTGGCAGCGGCATCGCCACGCGGGGTGGCTGCGCCACGGGCGGCGGCTCCGGCTTGGCGTCCAGAATCACCGGCGGCGGCGGGGGCGGCGGTGGCAACTCGACCGGCGGCGCAGAACTGGACGGCGGCGCGGGATTCGGCGGCGTCTGGAGATTTGGCGGAGTTTGGGACAGGGCCGCTGGCGCGGCAGCCGCGAGCAGGGTCCAGATTCCCATCGAGGCGAGCGCCTTCGCGTATCGCATAGTCTATCCCTCCGCGCACGCGTCAAAAGACGCGGCGATCGCCGCTGGCACGCCTGGACTCGCGCAATTGCCCAACGCCGCCGGGGGGTGGTGACGCGCAAGCTGTAGCCGCGCATCAGCCCAAGCGTCTATTTGCGCAGCTGCCCCAGTACCTGATTCACGCACGCATCGGCCTTGTCACCGCGCGCCGCTTCCTGATCCTTGGCTGTCGTCGTCACGTCAATGCGGGCCACGCCAATCGGCAAGCCGCGGCTGAGCTGCTGGCCCAAGCCTGTCGGCCCGCCGTTGGCGGCGCAGAGCGCGTGCGTCACGGCGTTCAGGCAGCGCGAACCGTTGGGCCGGGAGACCAGATACGTGGCGATTTCCTTGCGATCCTTGTCGGCGAGCAGGGACGACGGCGCGTCGATGGCGTCGCAGCGGCCGGGCGTCTTGGCCAGCTGGGCTTCCAGCCAGCGCGCGACGAACAGATCGGCGATCGCCTGATGCGCGAACTTCCACACCCGCGCGCCCTGGATGCGCTCAAAAAGCACCGACTGGAACAGCCGCTCGCACGTGTTGTGATTCTCCGGCGAGTCGCCGCCCATCGCCTTCAGGCAGCGCGGCAGCGTCAACTCCATGTTCCACTGGCCGTCGGTCAGGCCATCGGTCGCCACCAGCCGGTCCACGGCTTCCAGCGCCTTGTCGCCCGCCCATTCCAGCTCAATCAGCTCCTTCTGCAGGCGCTCGGACAGGATCGCCTCGTGCACCTGGCTCATGTTGGTCAGGCGCTCGTCGGTGGCGAAGTCCTTGGCCAGCTTCTGGACGACCTGGAGATCCCGGTACGTCGCCATGTACGGAAAATAGCACTGGGAATCGAGCATTCCCTGACGATCGAGGTGCCAATCGTGGGCGAAATTGCTGATCCGCGTCGCTTCATCCTTGGATTCCGTCTGGCGCGTCAGGCTCGACCGCGCGCGGCCGCAATCCAGCGGCGGCAATTCCAGCACGGCGTCCAGGCCCTTGATGCCGTAGTACTCGTCAAACACGGACGGCCGACCGAGCACGACGACCTGCGCGGTCACGAACCGCTTGCGCAGGTCCGCCAACGCTTCCAACACCGCCGGACGCCGCGAATTCGGCACTTCGTCCAGGGCGTCCGCAACCAGCAGCCAGCGACCTTCCGCCAGCAGCCGTTCCATCGTCTCGCGTTGGCCGCCGTCGGCGACTTTCATTTGCCGCGCGATCGCCTCCACGAGCAGATTGGCGCCGCCCGCCGCTGCGTCCGCGCCATAGATTTCCGCCAGATTGACGAGGAAAGCCGGCAGCGAGCACGACTCCGCGGTCAGCGCCTTGGCCAACTCCGACTTGCCGATGCCGCCGCGCGCCTGCAGCAGCACGAACTTCAGCTTGCCTTCGCGCAGCGTGTCAAAAAACACCTGCTCGCTCACCATGCGGTCGCTATCCGGGCGCAGCGTCAGCGGCCACACGCGGGCGTGCAGCTGCGGGCGCAGGTACGTCAGGTCGTTGACCGCCAGCTCATGTTCGCCCGCCGTCTTGCGGCAATTCGCCGTGTAATCGGCCGCGTCCGTATCGAGGAATTCGCGCAACGTCGCAGGCCCCGTGCAGGCCGTCGTCGCAGCCAACGCGGCGAGCGCGATGGAATTCCGTTGGCTGGAAGCAAACTTCGCGCCGATTCGAATGGCGAACCGGAACAGCGTCATTGGGAACATGCTAGCCTCCCCCACGCGTGCGTGGATGAATGCGTCGACTTGTACACGCCCTGGACCCGGAAATGCAACGCGGAGCTACCCACGCGTCGCATACAGCACGACGGCGGACGTCGGTTTGACCTCCACCGCGACACCCGTCTTCGTCGGCACAATGTGGCCGTCGTCCGCGCCCAGCAGCAGCCACCAGGGCCCGCCGGCAACATCAAACCAGCTGCTTTCGCTGGCCATGCCGTTCAGCAACACAACAAGCGGTCCGCGCGGCGTCTCGATGCGGTAGCCGGCGGAAAACGTCGCGCTGCCCCAGAGCAGCCGAATCGGCTCGCCCGCCAGCAGCGCCGGAATCAGCCACGCCTTGCGCAGCGCGATCAAACGCCGGTAGTGGTCGACGAGATCGGCGTTGACGCGACGCTCGCGCCAATCCAGGTGGTTGGTCGCATCGTCGCGGTTGTAGCTGTTGTTGTCCAAGTAGCCCGGCTGACTGCGATGGTACTGCACCTTGGCGCGCGCCCACTCCTGCCCCTGGGCGAGCATCACCGCACCGCGGGACAGCAACAGCGCGGCCGCGGCGAGCTTGTGCACCCGCAGCGCTTGACCTTGGACGTGGGCGACGGCGTCGCGGCGGACTTTTTGGCCCTCGTGCACTTCGCCAAGCGCCAGCCGGACAAAATCGCCAAGCGTCAAATCATCGTGTGATTCCAAGTAATTGAGCGACAAGCTGGCGTCGTCAAACAGCCCGCCCAGGCTCCGTGGCCAACCAGCCAGCAGCGCGCCGATGTCGTGCCGGTTGGCGCCGCCCTGCCCCTCGCCAAAGATAAAACCACGATTGGATTGCGGATTTTGCCCCTTGATGCCGTTGCGGAACCGGTCGTTCCACACCGTGTGCCCCATCCGCGCCAGATCCGCCGGTCGATAGCCCGCCATGCTCCACGGCTCGCTGATCAGGATCGACCGCGGGTACTCGGCGCGCGTCGCATCCCGCAGCGCCTGCAGCGTCCCGTCGTCCAGAATCGCCGCCAGATCGAGGCGCAGGCCATCCACGTGATACGCGCGCATCCAGTGCACTGCGGCGTCGAGGACCAGCGCCGCCATCGCCGGGTCGCGCGTGTCCAGGTCGTTGCCGCAACCCGAGTGCGAGCGCAAATTGCCGTTCTCGCGCCAGAACCAGCTCCCGGGATCGAGCTTGAGCAGCGGATTCTCGTCGTGAATCGACACGTGGTTGAAGACGAGGTCGAGCACGACCGCGATCCCATCCCGGTGCAACAGGCGGACCATCTCGCGCAGTTCGTCACCGGGATCGTGGAAGGTGCCGTCCGCGTCCACGCCGATCCACGCGTTTGGCTCCGGTTGGGCGCCGCGCAGGCTATAGCGCTCCGACGGGGCCAGGAAGAAGCTGGGCATGTAGCCCCAGTGATTCTTGCCGGTTGGATTGACGTAGCCGCCGTCAGGAGGCGGCGGCTCCAGCAGCGGAAAAGCCGTCACGGGTAGCAACTCAACGCAATCCACGCCCAGGTCGCGCAGCGCATTCAGCCCGCCCTGTGCACCCGGCGCCGACTCCGCCAGCCCCAGATACGTCCCGGGGTGGCGCACGCCGCTCGACGAATGCACAGTGAAGTCGCGCACGTGCACTTCCAGGATGATCGCCTCGTGCACGGCAATCGCCGGCCGCACGTCGCCTTGCCACAGGAAGGAGCTGGTCTGCGCCACCGACCAGGTCGGATGCCCCGGCGCGAATTGCCGCGCCACGGCGATACTGCGCGGGTCCGCGATGTCAAACTGCTCGCCGTTCTGGCCGATGCGATAGCGGTAGTAGCGCAGCGGGTGCGCTTCATGCACCTCAAAACCCAGCCCGTGCGGGTGGGTCATCGCGGTCATCTCCTTGATCTGTTCGCTTTCGGCGTCGTCAGGATGCCGGCGCTGGACGAGCCACGCGTGATCCGCCAAGGGCGCGAGCACGCGAAACGTGTGCTCCTTGGGCGCCCAACCCAGCGCTGGCCCGTGTCCGCGCGGGTGCCCGTGGCCGTGACGCGCGCTCATGGCTCACGCTCCAGCACGAGGACCGCGAACGGCGGCAGGTCCACATGGGCGATCGGCCGCGCCAACTCACCCGTCCGGGCGGTCAACGGCGGCGGCAGCTTGGCCAGCGAGCCGCCAAACACCTGCAAATCGCTGTGGAGCAGCCAACGCCACTTGCCATCGGCGGGCAACGGCAGCCAGTAGTCCTTGCGCCGCACCGGCGTGAAATGCAGCACCACAACGACGGACTGGCCATTACCGTGGCGCTGCGTCACGAGCACCGACGCGCTCGCATCCGCACCCTCGACCCATTGAAAACCGTCCGGCTGGCAATCGCCGGCATGGAGCGCCGGCAACGAGCGGTACAGGTGATTCAGGGTTTGCAGCCAACGGTGCAGTTGGCCGCGGTGCGGGTCGACGGCGAGCCCCCATTGCAATTCGGCATCGGCGTTCCACTCGGTCTCCTGCGCCAGTTCGCCGCCCATGAAGAGCAGCTTCTTGCCCGGATGCGTCCACTGGTAGCCGTACAATTGCCGCAACTGCGCCAGCTTCTGGTCGGCGCTCACCGCCATCTTGCGCCAGAGGCTGCCCTTCAGGTGCACGACCTCGTCGTGGGACAGCGGCAGCACGAACGCTTCTGTGAACGCGTAGCTCGTGGCAAAGCAAATCGTGTCGTGGTGGTGCGCGCGAAACAGCGGATCCGTCGCAAAGTAGCGCAACGTGTCGTGCATCCAGCCCATATTCCACTTGAAATCAAAGCCGATTCCGCCGTGATGGAGATCGCCCGTGACCTGCGGAAACGCCGTGGATTCCTCCGCCACCGTGATCGTGCCCGGATGGCTCGTGTGGACGAGGTAGTTGAAGCGCTTGAGCAGCTCCAGCGCCTCCAGATTCCAGTTGCCGCCGTATTGGTTCGGCGCCCATTCGCCCGCGGACCGCGAGTAGTCGAGGTAGAGCATCGACGCCACGGCATCCACGCGGAACCCATCGATGTGAAAAGACTCCAGCCAGTAGTGCGCGGCCGCCAACAGGAAGGAGACGACCTCAGGACGGCCGAAATCAAAGACCCAGGTGCCCCAATCGGGATGCTCGCCGCGGCGCGGATCGGGATGCTCGAACAGCGGCGTGCCGTCAAAGCGCCCCAAGCCATGGCCGTCCTTGGGAAAGTGCGCAGGCACCCAATCCAGCAGGACGCCAATCCCGGCCGCGTGAAGCGCGTCAATGAACGCCCGCAGCTCATCGGGCGTTCCCCAGCGCGACGTCGGGGCAAAATAGCCGGTCACCTGATAGCCCCAGGACGGATCGTAGGGGTGCTCGTAGATCGGCATCAACTGCACGTGGGTGAATTCCAGCGACTGCAAGTGCGCGAGGAGCGGCGCCGTCAGCTCGGGCCACGTGTACTGCCGGCCGTCCGGATGCCGCCGCCAGGAGCCGACGTGCAGCTCGTAGATGGCGATGGGCGCCTGCCGCGACTGTTTCTGCGGGCGATCGCGCAGCCACGCATCATCCTGCCAGGCGTGCTCGGCGCGGCGGCACAGCACGGACGCCGTGTGCGGCCGCAGCTCGGCAAAAGCCGCGAAGGGATCGGCGCGATCGGCCATTGTCCCTTCGGCGCCGGTCACCTGAAATTTGTAGCGCTGCCCCGCCTGAGCCTTGGCGACAAAGACGTGCCAGAACGCCGACCACCGGTGCATGGCCAGGCGGCTCCAGCCGGTAAAATCGCCGATGACCGCCACGTCGCGCGCGTTCGGCGCCCACAGCAGGAAGCGCCAACCGTCCACGCCCTTTTCGCGGTCCTCGTGCGCGCCCAGCACTTGCCACGCGTCGTGACCTTGGCCAACGAGGAATCTTTCAAGGATGGCGCGGGTGTTTTTCGGCAGCATGGGAGCCCGAGTGTGGCAGGTGTGCCGCGTCCTGTGTAGGGGCGACCGTTGGCTTTGCCGCGGCGCCGGGCTATCCTGCCGCGTCATGACCAACCGCCTCTACGTCACAACGCCCATCTACTACGTCAACGACAAGCCGCACATCGGTCACGCGTACTGCACGATCCTGGCCGATGCGCTCGCGCGCTACACGCGGCTGAACGGCGGGGAGACGTATTTCCTCACCGGCACCGACGAGCACGGGCAGAAAGTCCAGCAAGCTGCGGACAAGCGCGGCGTGACGCCGCAGCAGCACGTCGACGAGCTGTTCTCCGCGTTCAAGGACCTGTGGCCGACGCTGGAGTGCGAGCCTGATCGCTTCATCCGGACGACGGAGCCGGCGCACGTCAACGTCGTCCAGCGCGCGCTGTGGCAGTTGTACGACCAGGGGCTGATCGAGGACCGGACGTTTGAAGGCTGGTACTGCGTGCCGGACGAGCGCTTTTGGACGGAAAAAGAGATCGTAGAAGGCAAGTGCCCGGACTGCGGCCGTCCCGTGACGCGTCTGCAGGAGCGGAACTGGTTCTTCCTGATGAGCCGCTTCCAGGACCGCCTGATCGCCGCCGTGCAGACGGGCGAGATGGCGATCGTCCCGGCCAACCGCGCCAACGAGGTCCTTGGATTTCTGCGCGAACCGCTGCAGGACCTGTGCATTTCCCGGCCAAAGGCGCGACTCTCGTGGGGTATCGAGCTGCCGTTCGACCGCGATTTTGTCGCCTACGTCTGGTTTGACGCACTGCTGAACTACGTCACCGCGCTGGCCCCGGACCTGCCGGCGCCCACGGCGGACGAACACGACCTGACGCCGCACCTGCTGGGGCACCCGCTGTTCCAGACGTGGTGGCCGCATGTGACGCACTGCTTGGGCAAGGACATCCTCACGACGCACGCGGTGTATTGGCCGACGATGCTCATGGCGCTCGGCCTGCCCGTGCCGCGGCGGCTTGTGACGACCGGCTGGTGGCTGATGGACGACGCGAAGATGTCCAAGTCGATCGGCAATGTGGTGAATCCGCTTGAGCTGCGCGACAAATATGGCGCGGATGTGATGCGTTACTTCTTCCTGCGGGAGATGGCGGTCGGTCAGGACGCCAACTTCTCGGAAGAGGCGGTTGTGCGCCGCAACAATGCGGATTTGGCCAATGATCTCGGAAACCTGCTGCAGCGCGTCATCGGGATGTGCACGCGGTCGTTTGACGGCAGGATCCCGGAGGCCACGCGCGCGCCGTCCTACGTGCTTGCCGACGCCTTGGCCTACGCGGAACAGCTGCAACTTGGCTCCGTGAAGGATGATTTTGAGCCCGTGGCGGTGACGGCAGGTCAGGCGCGCCTGAATCGGACGCTGGCTGACACGATGGCGCTCACGCAGAAACTGAACGGCGTGCTCACTGCCGACGCGCCGTTCAAGCAGGTACTGACCGACCGCGAGGCCGCAGCGACGACGATCTTCCATGTGCTGCAAGGCATCGTGGTCGCCGCGCGGCTGTTGGCGCCGGTGATCCCGGCAGCGAGCGCGGAGATGCTGCGCCGGATGCGCGCGGAAGACGGCATCTTGCACCCCGGTGCGCAGCTGCTTGAAGGCGCGCCCCTCTTTCCCAAGCACGAATGGAAGCCAGCGATGACGACAATCGATGAGACCCTGCCCCATGCGGGCGCTTCCCAGGCGACCTCAGGCCGCGGGCTGCAGGATTTCCGCACGGGCGAATTCCGCACGGAGAAGGAGCCGAGCGATCTCGTCGACATCGACACGTTTTCGCGCAGCCAACTGCGGGTGGGCATCGTGCTGACGGCCGAGCCGGTACCCAAGTCAAAGAAGCTGCTGCGCCTGACGATCGACCTGAACGAGGACCAGCCGCGGCAGATCCTGTCGGGGATCGCGGAGACCGTCGCGCCGGCGGATCTCATCGGCAAGCAGGTGCTGGTGATTGCCAACCTGCCGCCGCGTTTGATGATGGGCATGGAGAGCCGGGGGATGCTGCTTGTCGCAGAGGACGCCGAGGGCAAGCGCGTGCCGCTGCACCCGGCCCGCGATGTGCCCAATGGCGTGCTTGTGAAGTAACAGATGCGCCTTGCACTGCCAAAGCTTTGGAATGCGGCGCTTCTTTGCCTGTTCGCCAGCGTGCTGGCCCTGCCCGCGTCCGCGGATCCGCAGCAGCAGCCGCAGACTGGTTGGTGGCACACAAGCGATCTTGTCGATTATGGCATCATCGCCGGATCGCTCGGCGTATTTGGCGGCCTGCACCTCGCGACGCCGCTGGATTCAGCCGGCATTGGTCCGCGCTTTGACCCGCTGCACCCGGCGAGCATCCTCGACCCCACGTTGAGCGACCGCATCGGCAAGAAATACCTGGTCGAGGACAAGCAGGAGACGGTGCCGGCACTCTGGGTGGGCTTGGCGATTCCGGTCGTGGCAGGCTGGCTGGCGCTGCAGGAGGGCCTGCCGGGCAACCGCGACGCGCGGCACCTGCACGATACGCTCGTTGGCTTTGGCGAGGCGATGTCCGTGACGCTCATGGCGACGGAAGTGTTGAAGTTCTCGTTTGGCCGGCTGCGGCCGGATTTCCAGGACCGGGCGCGGCGCTACTACTGCAACCGTGCGGATCACGCGGACATCGACTGCACGGGCTTCACCGAAGGTCCGCTCAGCGATGACCCAAGCAAAGTCGAGAAGATCTGGGCCGATGGCCGCCGCAGCTTTCCCAGCGGCCATGCATCCACGAGCTTCGCGCTCGCCACGTACGCGGCGCTCGTGACCGGCGGCCACTTTGTTTGGGGCAAGGACGCCACCGACACGACGCGCGCATGGGGCATTCCCATCCAGGCCGCAATCGTCGCCTTGGCGACCTTCGTGGCGTGGTCGCGGGTCGACGATGGCCGCCACAACGTCTCCGACGTCCTCACCGGCGCAGCGCTTGGTACCGCAATTGCCAACATCTCATACTGGCGGCGTTTTGACACCCAGGGGCGCAGTCGGAACAGCGACTTTGGCGCCTCCTCCATGAGCTTGACGGGGGGACCCGGCACAGCCGGCGTAGGGATGATGCTGCGGTTTTGAGGGCGCTGGGGCTGACTCGCCCTTCGCGCCGGGCCTCCACACGGCCCAGCCAAAGCCTCCCCCGCCGTGTACCCAGCTTCCGCTGGATACACCCCACCTGGAACTCCCGGCCGCTCATCGCGGCCCGGAATTCACGCGGACCCACAGCGTTTCCGCTGCGCCGCCCTGCCATCCCCGGCGTCGCGTTGTTCGCGCGCGCCGATCGGCAGCCAGTTGTGGGTCCACGCCTTCGCCGGCCGTACGCAGCGGGTCGGTGCATGGACAGGGGCCCAGCTCGACCCCGCAGTTGGTATTCGCGGATTCGCGGGTTTTGCCGCGGGGCGCGTCCAAACTTTCTTCACTTCGCGGAAGCGACTGCCGATTTCTCGATCGTCAACTCCGCGAGCGCATCGTGGAACTTGACCTTGGCCAGCAGCAACTTCTCCTGCTCCGCGACGATCGCCAGCGTCCCCGAACTCACCTTGTCGCTCATCTCCTTCATTTTCTGCTGCAGGTGCGTCATCAGCGGACCGGCCGTTTTCACCGCCTTGAGGCTAAACAACTGCGCGTGCAGTTCATCCAAGCGGTTGCGGTATTCGTCGGCGCGCTCGCGCAGGCTCTCAATCGTCTCCGTCGCCTTGGCCATGTCCGTGTGGAACTGCAGCACCTGCTTCAGGCCCTTCACCGCATCCGGCGCGTCCTTGGCCGAGTCGATCCACACCTTCACGAGGTCCAACCCCATCGGCGTCCGCAAATCGACCGTGCGCGTGAGCGGCGTCGCCTCCTCGATCTCGATGGTCTTGCTCTCATGCGGACCGATTTCCAGGCCAAACAGGTGCGAATCACCAAACTTCTCAACGATCTTTGGCGACTTCGTGATGTTCCACCCGCGCGCAACATTGTGGCGGACAAGCACCGTCGTGGCCGTCCCGAGCCGGTTGGTGATCTTCAGCTTGGTCGTCTTCTGATGCATGACCTCGGCCGTCAACGCGCCGCGGTTGAGCTTGACGAGCTTGCTGATGCGATCGCCCGTTGAGCCGTCCCGATCGACGACGACCTGGCGGTCCAGGGCGAACGGCACCACAGCCGTCGCTCCCGGCGGGATCGGATCCGTCAAGCCTTCGCCGATGAATCGACCCGAGCCATAGACCGTCACTGGACCGGTTTCCAGGGTCGACGTTGTCGGGTTGATGAAGCGCACGGAGCGGAACGCGTACTTGGCGTCGCCGTGGGTGCCCTCGGCGTCATACAGATAGACAACTTCGCCGTTCGCCGCGCCCTGCACGACGCTGACCATCGCCGACGTGCCCTTGAGCACCGTCATCGGCGTGCCCGACTCAAAATGGCTCTCACCCACCGGCGCGCCGTTGTCATCCGGCGTCTTGGCCCCGTCCGCGGTGTTCTTCTGCTCGACAAGCCGCACGCCGGCCTTCTGTCCCGTGACAACGCCGCGCGCGACCGCCTGCAGTTGCGCCGGCGCCACTCCGCGCTCGATCAGCTGATTGCGCAGCAGATTCGCGCGGTCCAGTGCCTTGTCGTTGGCATCTGCTTCACCGCCATTGGCATAACCTTCGATCACGATGTTGGACTTCTTGCCCTTGAGCGAATCCGCCAAGCTCCGCAGCCGCTGCTCCTCATTGGCCGCCGCGTCCTTGCCGGCCATCTTGTACTGCGGTGCCGGCGCCCCGACGCTTGGACCGACGCGCATGAAGCCCTGCGCCGCCATCGGCCCTTCCAGACCGCCCATCGCGTGGTTGCTCCGGCTCTCCGCCTTGGCCATCTCCCGGCGCATCGCCACGTCGCGCGGCGCCTTGGCCATCGCGATCGTCTCCATCGCCACGTCCGGATGGCCCGCTTCGCGCAGGATCTCGGCGTCGTCCAGCTGCGCGACAATCGTCTCGTCCCCCGCCGACGCGATGAGGCTGCCCCCCAAGGGCGGCGCCTTGGCGAAGGTGTCCTGGCTCTGCAGCGTCTCGCGGTGCACAAGCCGGATGCTGTGGAGGTCAAAGCGGAAGGAAAGCGCGGAGCTCGATCCCACGCCAACCTTCACCGCGTTCCAGTCCTCGCCGGACGTGTTGTCCACGACTGCCCAGCCCTGCAGGTCGACTTTTCCCGCGTCGGACACCATCACGCGGTAGCTCGGCTTCCACGCCGGCGCCTCCGTGACGTACGTCAGCAGGATATCCCGATGCGTCTTGTCCGGCAGCTGGATCGTCATCTCCACCTGGCCGTCGGCGCTTTGCTGGCCCGGCGCGGGAAACGAAACCGGCAGCGGCAGCCCCGTCCTGGCGTCCGCGACCGTCAGCGACTTGAGGAAATCGTCAACCTTGTCCGCCGGCACCTTCATCGTCAGTTTGTCGCTGTCGACGCTGGCCTTGCGCTCGTAATACGCGATGCCGTTGCGGTAGACGACGACGCGGCCAAGCGCGGCAGTATCGGCTTTGACGTAGCTCGTGTGTTGCGTGCAAGCCTGGGCGATGAGGGAAATCAGCGCGACGACGGCGAAGAGAGGACGTTTCATGGTGGGACTCCTGCGCACCGAAGGTGGGTGATGGTGCTGGGGAGTGGGACGCGCCGCGTTGGACAACGATCTATGGCCACGCGCAGGCGACGTCGCTATGCTTCGCGTCCGTTTTCGCCGCAGCCCGAGGATTGCCATGAGTGACCACTACAACAGCATGTTCCGCCCCAACCTCTTCGCCGGCAAAGTCGCGCTCATCACCGGCGGCGGCACGGGCATCGGCCGCTGCATCGCCCACGAACTGGCCAGCCTGGGCGCCACCGTCATCCTCGCCGCGCGCCGCGAAGAGCCGCTCCAAGCCACCGTCGCCGAGATCATCGCCGACGGCGGCAAGGCCGACTTCCGCACGATAAACATCCGCGACGAGGAAAACGTCGACGCGGTCATCGCCGAGCTTGTCGCCACGTACGGCCGCATCGATTTCCTCGTCAACAACGCCGGCGGCCAATTCGTCTGCGAAGCCGAGAGCATCCGCCCCAAGGGCTGGCGCGCCGTCATCGACACCAACCTGAACGGCACGTTCTGGGTCACGCAATCCGTGTTCAACCGCACGATGGAAGAGCACGGCGGCGCGATCGTCAGCATCGTCGCGGAGATGTGGAACGGCTTTCCCGGCCTCTCGCACACGGGCGCGGCGCGCGCGGCGGTCGTCAACCTCACGCAGTCGCTGGGCATTGAATGGGCGTCCCGCGGCGTGCGCGTCAACGCCGTGGCGCCGGGCGGCATTTTGTCGTCGGGCCTCGCCAACTATCCGGAGCCGGTGCAGGAGATGGCGGCTGGCTGGATGCGCATGAATCCGTCGGCGCGGCTCGGGACGGAATCAGAAGTGTCTTCGGCGACGGTGTTCCTGCTGACGCCCGCCGCGGCCTACATCACCGGCGCGACGATCCGGGTCGATGGCGGCTCGTCGCTGGCCAAGCAACCGACCTGGCCGCTGGATCCGCACGACAAAATACCGGCGTTTCAGGGCTTCCATCGTCCCGACGGCGCGCCCGAGCAGTTCAAGAAGTAGCCGCGGCTGCGCAACATTTCGCAGCAAACCCGCCGCTTCATGACGCAGTGCGTTGTGACGCCGCGCGAGGACCAGTAGCATCATCCCCGCGCGTCTGACCGCGTCGAGTCCCCGCATGTCCCGCGCGTCCACGTCTGAACGTTCCATCATTTTCTTCGTCGGTGCCGTCCAGTTCGTCAATGTGCTGGATTTCATGATGGTCATGCCCCTTGGCCCCGACTTCGCCAAGGGCCTCGGCATCGATCCGACGCACCTCGGCTACATCGGCGGTTCGTACACCGCAGCTGCGGCCGTCTCCGGCCTCCTCGGCTCGCTCTTCCTGGAGAACTTCGACCGCCGCAAGGCGCTCGGCCTCGCCATGTTGGGCCTCGTCATCGGCACTGCGCTGGGCGGCATGGCGTGGGACTTGCCCAGCCTCATCGCCGCCCGCGTCGTCGCAGGCGCTTTCGGTGGCCCCGCCACGTCGCTGGCCCTGGCCATCATCGCCGACCGGGTCCCGCCTGAACGCCGCGGTCGCGCCATGGGCGCCGTCATGAGCGCGTTTGCCGTCGCCTCCACGCTCGGCGTCCCCGCCGGTCTCGAACTCGCGCGCATCGGCGGCTGGCGCATGCCGTTCTTCGCCGTCGCCGGTCTCGGTTTGGTCGTCGCCGGTTTTGGCATCCGCCAGTTGCCGCCCATGACCACGCACCTGGAGCGCCCCGTCGACTACGCGCAAACGCCGTGGTCCTCGCTCTTTACCCGCCCGGTCATGCTCCTGGCCTACCTTGTCGCGGTCCTGCTCTTCATGTCCAGCTTCCTGCTCATCCCCAACATTTCGCCGTACGTGCAGTTGAACCTGCACTTTCCGCGCAACGATCTCGGCAAGATGTACCTCGCTGGCGGCGCCGTCAGCTTTCTCGTCACGCGGCTCGCCGGCCGCCTCATCGACCGCTACGGGCCGTTTCTCGTCGCGACCTTTGGCTGCCTGATGGCCGTCGCGGTCATCTGGGCGGGCTTTGGCAGCGCGCCGCCGATCCTGCCGGTGTGGGCGATCTTCGTCCTGTTCTTCACCGCGATGGGCTTTCGCAACGTGCCCATCAACACGCTGATGACGCTGGTACCGGCGCCACACGAGCGCGCACGCTTCATGTCGCTCAGCTCGGCCGTCCAGCACATGGCCGCGGCGTGTGGCGCCTTCCTGTCGTCCGAGGTCCTCGTCGCGCTGCCGGACAAGAGCCTCCACGGGATGCAGACGCTGGCGCTGCTGTCGATGACGCTCACGCTGACGCTGCCCGTCGCGCTGTGGTTCGTCTGGCAGCAGGTGCAGGCAAATCGCGACGCGATCGCCCGAGCGGCCGCTGCAGGCCCCAACCGCTAATAGACCTCCAAATGCCAGCGCCCCGCCAACCGCAGCTCTTGCCGCAGTTCCGGCCAACTCACGCCCGCGGCGTGCGCCAGCGCGCCAAACGCCTCTTCGATGCCCAGTTCCATGCCCTTGATGCCGCAGATGTACACGTGCGTGTTCCCGCCGCGCACAAACGCCACCAGCGCCTCGCCCGCCTCGCGCATCCGGTCCTGCACGTACATGCGGCGGCCGTCGGCGGTCTGCTCCTCGCGCGAGAACGCGTACGTCACGCGGAAATCCGGATCCTGCGCGAACGCCTGCCACTCGTCGGCATAGAGCGCGTCGCCGTGCGTCTGCACGCCAAAGAACAGCCACATCTTGCCGCGACCTTCCTGCGGCCATTTCGCGCGACGCTCGGCAAAGCCGCGAAACGGCGCGACGCCCGTGCCCGTCGCGATCAGCAGGTAGTTTGCCGTCGGCTCATCGGGCAGGACAAAATCGCGGCCCGCGGGTCCCGTCATCGGCAGTTCATCGCCCGGCTGCGCGTCGCAGAGCATGTTGGACGCGAGTCCGTGCGCCTCGTTGCCTGATTCGGTCGTGAACACGACGCGCTTGACGCACAGGCTCAGCGTGTTCGCCAGGCCCGCCTCGCCGTCGCGGTCGCACGCAATCGAGTACAGGCGCGGCACATGTGCCCGCCCGCGCGCGTTCAAGCCAGGGGGCGCCATCCCCGCGCTTTGTCCTTCCAGGAACGGAAACGCGCCGTCGGGAAACTGCACCGTCACGTGGTGCACTTCATTGGCGCAATCCAGCGGCGTCAGTCGGCGATTGGCCAGCACGCGCACCAGCAGCGGCGCGCCGTGGCGGTACAGGTTGAGCGGAATCTCGCGTTCTACCTGCGCCACGTCAGCCATCCTCGCCTCCTACATGTGCCCCACCGGCAGACAGCTCTTCACGCGCGAGGCTTGATAGACCCGGCTCGGCAGCATGTGGTCCAGACACTGCGCAATGATCTGGCTGGCTTCCACGACCTTGTCGAGGTCCACGCCCGTCTCGTAGCCCAAGCCGTGCAGCGTGTACAGCAGGTCCTCCGTGGCGAGATTGCCGCTCGCGCCCGGCGCAAACGGACAGCCGCCGACGCCGCCCGCCGTCGAATCGAACGTGCGGATGCCGAATTCCAGGCCGATGAGCACATTGGCGAGCGCCGTCCCGCGGGTGTCGTGGAAATGCAGGGCGAGCCGGTCAAATGGCAGGCGCCCTTCCGCGGCGCGCAGCCAGCGCATCACGTCGCCCGGCGTCGCGACGCCAATCGTGTCGCCCACGGACACTTCCTGCACGCCCAGGGCAAACAGCCGCTCCGCGACCGCAATGCCTTGCTCCGGCGTCACCGCGCCTTCATACGGGCAGCCAAAAACCGTGGAGACGTAACCGCGGACGGCCATGTTCCGCTCCTGGGCCTCGGCGATGACCGGAGCAAAGTGCTGGAACGACTCGTCGAGCGTCATGCGGATATTGTGGCGGACAAAAGTCTCGGTCGCCGCCGTGAAGACCGCGATTTCCTTGACGTCTGCGGCTTCAGCGCGGTGCATCCCGCGCAGATTGGGCACCAGCGCGGAGTAGCGCACGCCCGGCTTGCGCTTCAGTTGGGCAAAGACCGCCTCCGCGTCCGCCAGCTGCGGAACGGCGGTTGGCAGCACAAACGACGTCGCCTCAATGCGCTGAAGCCCCGCGTCCGCGAGCGCCTCGATGAACTTGACCTTCGTCGCAGTTGGCACGCGCACGCGCTCGTTCTGCAGGCCGTCGCGCGGCCCGACCTCCACGATCGTCACGCGCTTGGGGCCGCTGCCGGTAATCTGCGGGATCGTCTGCTGCGGCGTCATTTGTCTGCCTCAAGTCGCTGCGACGGCGTCCAGCAATTCGACGAGCTCCGCGCCGCCTTCCACCAACTGTCCCGCCTGGCACGCGACTTTGCGCACTTGCCCCGCGCGCGGCGCCCGCAGCACATGCTCCATCTTCATCGCTTCCACGACAACGAGCGGTTGATTTTTCTCCACGATGTCGCCCTCTTGCACGTGCACGGCGACGACGCGGCCGGTCATCGGCGAGCGCACGCCAAGGTCGACGCCCGTGGTGCCGCGCTTGGTCTCCATGCGGCGGAAACGCACGGTGCCGCTCAAGTCGTCGCCGGCGTCGAGGCTGGAAATCCAGACGCTCTGGCGATCGATGGAGACGAGCGCGGGACGCGTGATGCCGTCGTGTTCCAGCAGCCAATCGCCGTTGGGCGCGCGGCGGGCGAGCACTTCCATGGACGTCATGCCGTCCGCGGCGCTCCAGGATAGGAGCAAGCCGCCGGGCGACGGCGTCGCGAGCAATTCCAGGCGGCTGTTGTCGGGCGATTCAAAGATCCGTTTCATGCCGCACCGCCCGCGCGCCAGCCAGCCAACGCCGTCCAGGGATCGCTCGTGGCAGGGCCTGCCTGTATTGCAGCGTGCGCCGCGCCGTTGCTGGCCAGCGGTCCGCCCTGGCCTGCCGCCGCCAATGCCGCCATCGCCGTCAGGCCGGACGCGCTGCCCATCCCGGGCGCCTCGTTGCCATACTGCTTGTCCAGCCAGCCCGTGTGCACTTCTGACGCGACGTACGCCGGCTCCGCCAGCAGCGCCAGCAGCATCGGCACGTTCGTCACCACGCCATGCACAACCGTCTCGCGCAGCGCCGCCATCAGCCGATGCCGCGCCTCCTCGCGATCGCGGCCCCAGGCGATGATCTTCGCCAGCATCGGATCGTAAAACATCGGCACGGCATCGCCGCTCTCAAAACCGGCGTCCACGCGCACAAACGGCGCATCGGGCCAGCGCACGCGCAGGAGCGTCCCCGCCTGCGGCGCGTAGCCATTGGCCGGATCCTCCGCATAGACGCGCACTTCAATCGCGTGGCCGCGCTGCGTCACGCCGCCCGCCAGGATGTCCTGCAGCTTCTCGCCGCGGGCAATCCGCAGCTGCGCAACCACCAGATCCACGCCGATGACCGTCTCGCTGACGGGATGCTCCACCTGCAGGCGCGTGTTCATTTCCAGGAAGTAGTGCTCGCGCCGCTGCGGGTCAAACAGGAACTCGACCGTGCCCGCGCCAACGTAACCGACCTGCGCAGCGAACGCGCGCCCCGACTCGCAGATGGCCTCGCGCTCCACCGCGGTCAACACGTTGCAGGGCGACTCTTCAATCACCTTCTGGTGGCGCCGCTGCACGCTGCATTCGCGTTCAAAGCAATGCACCGTCGTCCCGTGCGTATCGCCCAGCACTTGCACTTCCACGTGGCGCGCGTCCTCGACGTAGCGCTCGATAAACAGCTTGTCCGAGCCAAACGCCGACTTGGCGATCCGCCGCGCGGTGTCCACGGCGGTCCGCAAGTCCGCCATGCGGTCAACGCGCTGCATGCCTTTGCCGCCGCCGCCATCCTGCGGCTTGACCAGCAGCGGAAAGCCGACAAAAGCCGCGGCCTTCTCGATGCCTGCATCGCTCAGGTCGTCCAGAATGGCCGACGGCGCGGTCGGCACGCCCGCCGCCTGCGCCACAGCCTTGGCCGAAGTCTTGGATTGAATCGGCGCAATCGCGTCCGCCGGCGGGCCAATCCACGTCAAGCCCGCGGCCACGACGGCGCGCATGAAGTCCACGTTCTCACTCAGGAAGCCATAGCCGGGGTGAATCGCATCCGCGCCCGTGCGCTTGGCCGCGGCCAAAATCGCCGCCACGTTGAGGTACGACAATGCCGACTCCGCCGGACCCACGCACACGGCTTCATCCGCCGCGCGCACGTGCCGCGCCAGTGCGTCCGCCTCCGAGTACACGGCGACCGCCCGCATGCCGAGCACGCGACACCCGCGGGCGATGCGCACGGCGATTTCACCGCGATTGGCGATGAGCACTTTTTGCATCTAGCCCTCTTTCTTCGGAACCCACGGCGCCGGCTGCTTGGTCAGGAACGCCATCATGCCCTCCTGCGCTTCAGTCGACGCACGCGCGTCGGCGATCAGCTCAGCCGTTTTTTCAAAGACGTCTTCCGGCTGGTGGTACGCCACGGTGTCGACGAGGCGCTTGCACGACAGCAGCGCCTCGGGACCGCCGAGCACCAGTAAATCCAGCACTTCCTGGACCTTGGCGTCCAAGTCGTCATGTGGCACAACGTGATGCACGAGGCCGATCCGCCACGCTTCCTGGGCGGTGACCGTCTCGCCCGTCATGAACAGCGCGCGCGCCCGGCTTGGACCGATGCGCTCCACGACGAACGGCGAGATGACGCCCGGGAGCAGGCCCAGGCGCACTTCCGTCAGCGCGAAACTGGCGCGCTCGGACGCGACCGCGATGTCGACCGCCGCGGCCAAGCCGACGCCGCCGCCGCGCGCCCCGCCCTGGATGCGGCCGACGACCGGCTTCCTGGACTTGGCGATGCGGTGAAAGACGCCGCCCAAGGATTGCGCGCTGGCGATGTTGGCTTCACGGCCGTTGCCGGCCTGGGACGCCATCCACGCGAGATCGGCGCCAGCGGAGAACGTGTCGCCCTGCGCGCTCAACACAATCGCCCGGCAGGCGGGGTCGTCGGCCCACGTGGCGATGGCGGCGTCGATGGCGGCCAGCATGTCGCCGTTGAAGCAGTTCTTCTTCTCAGGCCGGGCGAGTTCGATGCGGCCGATGCCGTTGGCGAGCGCGATGTTGATCATGGCAGGTCCTGCGGGCGGGCGGCCTGTGCCGGCGCGCGCGGAGTATCGCAGATGGGGAAGTGCAGTCAAACGGGGGCGGGTTGGGGGTTGGGCGGACGCAAGCTCCGCGCTTGCAGGTCCAGCAGGGACTCCCCAGGCTGAAGCCTGCGCCTATTGTTCAACAAATACCTTGCGGGATCAAAGCCTTGACCGGGTCCGCCTGCAGGCGGACATCTTGAAGCGTAGCGCGGGACTTCAGTCCCGGGTGTTGAGGTCGTCCCGAGGCAGACGGGAGTACGTCGCACCGCCAGCCCGATCGCAACCAAGCCCCCCGCGAATTCGCCCCGATCCCGCGAGCCAGACCAACGCAACACATAGCCTTTTAGCCACTGACCAGACGTGTTGCGTTGAGACAACCCAAATCCCCAAGCTCCCCCAGCCCGCGCGCGCCGCGCTGGACGTGCCGCAGACGGAATTCACCGCGGCGATGGGCAAACGCGACGCGCTGCTGCCGGACTGGCAGAAGGCGCTGAACGCGCTCAAGGCGCACGGCAAGGTGGCGTGGCTGGACGAACCGGCGACGTATAAGGCGGTGTTTGCGGCGGCGGTGAAGTAGCGCGGGGTACCGGTCGGGACGCAGGCTCCCCAGCCGCCAGCTCCCATCCCGGGCGACCCTGGCGAGGCGTCAGTCTCGCTGCGCAGCGAGCCAAGAGGAGGAGGAGGGCACGGAAGAAGGAACTTTGGCTCCTTCTCCCGATCACATCCGGATAACCCCAGGCCGCCATTCCCCCATCGGCGCGTTGTGGCACGCCGAAAGCGCCAGCCCAACCACGTCGCGGGTCTGCGTCGGCTCAATCACGCCGTCGTCCCACAACCGCGCGGTCGCGTGGTACGGATTGCCCTCGGACTCGTATTTCGCGAGGATCGGCGCGCGGATCTTCTGCTCGTCCTCAGCGCTCAACGTCGTGCCCACGCCGGCCATCTGTTCGCGCTTCACGGTCGCCATCACGCTGGCCGCCTGCTCGCCGCCCATGACGCTGATGCGCGCGTTGGGCCAACTGAACAGGAAACGCGGCTGGTAGGCGCGGCCACACATGCCGTAGTTGCCCGCGCCGTAGCTGCCGCCGATGATGACGGTGATCTTCGGCACGTTGGCGACCGCGACCGCGTGGACCATCTTGGCGCCGTCCTTGGCGATGCCGCCGTGCTCCGCCTTGGATCCGACCATGAAGCCGGTGATGTTCTGCAGGAACAGGAGCGGAATCTTGCGGTGGCAACAGAGCTCGACGAAGTGTGCGGCCTTGAGCGCCGATTCGCTGAACAGGACGCCGTTGTTGCCGATGATGCCCACGGGCATGCCGTGAATGTGCGCGAAGCCGGTGACGACCGTTGTGCCGTAGCGCGGCTTGAACTCCTGGAAGCGGCTGCCGTCGACGATGCGCGCGATGACTTCGCGCACGTCGTACGGCGTGCGCAAGTCCGGTGGCAGGACGCCGAGCAGTTCAGACGGATCATACGCCGGCGGTTCGGATTCCTTGAACACGCCAGTCGGCGTCTTGACGGTATTCAGCGTGCCGACGATCTCGCGCGCCAGGTGCAGCGCGTGCTGGTCGTCGTCGGCGAGGTGATCGGCCACGCCGGAGATGCGCGTGTGGACGTCGCCGCCGCCAAGCGCCTCCGCCGTGATCTCCTCGCCCGTCGCGGCTTTGACCAGCGGCGGTCCGGCCAGGTAAATCGTGCCGCGGTTCTTGACGATGATGGCTTCATCCGACATCGCCGGCATGTACGCGCCGCCGGCCGTGCACATCCCCAGCACGACGGCGATTTGCGCGATGCCAGCCGCCGACAAGTTGGCCTGATTGTAGAAGATGCGGCCAAAGTGTTCGCGATCCGGAAAGACGTCGCTCTGCAGCGGCAGGAACGCGCCGCCCGAGTCCACGAGGTAGACGCACGGCAGGCGATTCTCAAAGGCGATTTCCTGGGCGCGCAGGTGCTTCTTGACCGTCATCGGCAGGTAGGAACCGCCTTTCACGGTGGCATCGTTGGCGACGATCATGACTTCGCGCCCCGCCACGCGACCGATGCCGGTGACAACGCCCGCGCTGGGCGCCTGATCGTCGTACATGCCATTGGCCGCGAGCGCCGACAGCTCGAGGAACGGCGCGTTCGGATCGAGCAAGGCCTCCACGCGCTCACGGGCCAGCAACGCCCCGCGCTCGGTGTGACGCGCGCGGGCGACCGGCGAACCGCCGAGACGGGTCGTCTCCAAGCGGGCGCGCAAGTCGTCGACAAGGCGTTGATGATGCGCGCGATTCGCCGCGAAGGAGGGGGAGGAGACGTCAATCTGGCTGTCGAGTACTTCCATGGGCGCGCGGTTGTAGCAAAGCGCGCGGTTGGCGTCGAGAGTCGGCCGTCAGCGCGCGTGCGCGGGTGCCGTGATCGCCTGGACAGCCCAGACGATGCCCGCGCCAACGAGGGTCCCAGCCGCATCCCACGCCAAATCTTTCCACGACGGGTCGCCATGGCCACTCAGATCCCAAGCTTCCTTTGCCAGGCCCGGGACAAAGCCAATCGTGGCGCCGAGTGCGAACGACCGCCAATCAGGCCCAGGACCGCCCGCCAGCGGAATGGTCGTAGTCGCCGCCGCGCCAAACGCCGCGCTGTAGCCAAAGTGCGCGGCTTTGTCCGAGCCCAGCCAGTCGTCGGCGCGTGCCACCGACGACGTGAGGCACAACATAACGACAATGACGGCAAATCTTTGAATCACTTGATGATTTTCTTGACCCACTGGCCATACCACCAGATGCCGATGGCGGAGAGCGCGCCAATGCCGCCCATGATGTACCAGACCATGCCGGGATTGTGCGTCGCGTAGAGCTGCGCCGTTACGTCGTGCGGGTTCTGGTGGAGGTACTCGCACAGCTTCTGGAACGCTTCCCCCTTGGGCACCGCGTCCGCCGCCGCCTGGCCAAAGCCCTTCTGAACAAGCAGTTCACGGGAGAAAGTGTCCTTGGAGGCAAAGTGGTCGTACAGCTTGGTGCCGACCTTGCCCTCCAGCGTCCAGCCAATCGCCAGCGGGATTTGGCTGAAGCCGAGGTACATCGCCTTCTTGTCGGACGGCGCAAAGTTGCCGATGTATTCCGAGAACTTCGGGCTCGACAGCATCTCGCCGACCGAGAAGACCGCGATCGCGCCGATCGAGAACCAACCCAGCGCCGAGCCGCCCGACAACACGAGCGAGAGCGCGGCGAGCAGCGTGCCGAGCACCATCGAGTTGATCGCTTTCATCTTGCCGCTCACCGCGGCGAAGAGGAAGCACGTGAGCATGATCAGCATCGCGTTGATGTTGAGCATGCCTTCCGGAAGAATTTCAGTGCCGTCCTTGTTCATGACGATGAAGAACTTGACGATTGGACTCTCAACACCCTGACCACCAAAGAGAGTCGTCACGATGTCGCGCGTATCGACCCAGTCTTCAATGTGCGCCGGCAGCACGTCGAACAGCGAATTGAACATGAACCAGAAGCCCGAGAAAATCAGCAGGTACGGCCACACGTGCGGCTTCATCAGCTCATCGAGGGACTCAGCGACGAGGCTCTTCTTGTGCACGCCCGCGGACTTCTCCGCCTCCGCGCGCGCCAACCGCTCCGCTTTGCCCGGCTCCGTGTAAACAAACAGCATCAGGAAGTTGATCGAGATGATGCCCGCGCACGCCAGGAAGACGTAGCGCCATTCCATCTTGCGCATGTAGCCCGCGACCAACGGGCCGAGGAAACCGCCGATGTTGACGGTCTGGTAGAAGATGCCCCAGGCCATCGAGGAATTGTTGCGATGCGTCGCCTTGACGAGCGTGCCCTGGATGCCGGGCTTGAAGACCGCGGTGCCGGCCGCGAGGACCAGCGCGCCAGCGAAGAAGCCCCAGTAGCTGGGGAACGCCGCCATGACCAGGTAGCCGCAGATTTTGACGACGGTGGAGACCGCGATGGTCTGCTTGTAGCCGAAGCGATCCGACAGGCCGCCGGTGAAGACCGGAAGGATCGACTGCACGAGCGCCCAGGTGGCGAGAATCGTGCCGAATTCCGTCATCGTCACGCCCAGGCCGCCCTTGGAGACGGGATCCTTGGCGTAGAGCGTGGCGACGGCCTTGACGCCGTAGTAGGCGAGCCGCTCGATCATTTCCATGCCGCCGACGACCCAAAAGACGTAGGAGAGGCTGGCGATGGCGGCGACGAGACCCAACTGCGGGACGTCGTCAATGCTGCCAGCGTGTTCGGTGGCGATGGCGGCGGGCAGCTCTTCCTCGCGACCGATGTCAGTGTGCTTGTGCGTGCTCATCAGGCTCCAATGCGCAGGATCGCGCGGAAACGTCGTGGCTTCGTAACGGGATGGCGGGGATAGGTCAAGCGGCGGGCGGAAGTGCTATTTGTGAAGCCCGCACTCGCGCTTGGTATTTTCCTCCCACCACCATCTGCCCGCGCGTTCGTGCTCGCCGGGCAGGACCGCCCGCGTGCACGGCGCGCAGCCGATGCTGATGAAACCGCGGCTGTGTAGCGCGTTGAACGGCGCCTCCGCGGCGCGGATGAACGACCACACGCGCTGCGAGGGCCACAAAGCCAGCGGATTGAACTTCAGCAGTTGCCGGTCCGCGCTGCCAAAACGCCGATCGATCTCCACGACCGGCACGTGCGCGCGCGTGTCCGGGCTCTGATCGCGACGCTGGCCAGTGATCCACGCGCACCGGGTGGAGAGCGCGCGTTGCAGCGGCGCGACCTTGCGGATGCCGCAGCATTCCTCGTGGCCATCCTTGTAGAATGAAAACAGGCCCTTTTCCGCGGTCAGCCGCTCCACCGCCGCAGCGTCCGGGCTGAACACTTCCAGCCGCACGCCGTACTTTTCACGCACTTTCTCCAGCAGTTCGTGCGTCTCGGGATGGAGCCGCCCCGTGTCCAGCGTGAACACCGGCAGCGCGATCCCCTCCTCGTGACACATCGCAATCAGCGCGACGTCCTCCGCCCCGCTGAAGCTGATCGCGGCGGAATCGCCAAAGAGTTCAAAAGCCTTGCGCAGGATTTCCTGGGGCGGACGGCCGGTCAGCGCGTCCTGCAGGGCGGTCACTTCATCATCGCGGAGCGGCAGGGGGCTCGTCATCGGCAGCCTCGGGCAGAAGGGACGGCAAACGTACCACGCTCTTGCGGTTCGGGGGAGCGGTCTTGCGGCGAGGACCAGCCGACACCATACTCGCAGCCAGCTTTGGGGGATGCAGATGACAGGTCGACAGTCCGTTCGCAAGTGGTTCCAAGCCGTTACTGGCGTCACAACGGTTCTCGCCGTCACGGCGGGGTGCAATGGCGCGGGGCACGCCGACGGCGGTCCGGCGTTTGGCACGACGGGGGGCACGTACGATCTGGCGTGCAGCAAGACCTCGGCTGAACATGCGATTGAGGTCGCGGAGCGCAAGTACATCCCGCCGGAGCTGATCGTCCACGATTGGCCGGGCTCGGAAAAGACCGTCAGCAAGTCGGCGACGCTGACGGAAAATGACTTCATCATGGGCCTTTTGGCGCCCCAGCGCGCCGACCGGCCGCCGCTGCGCACCACGCTCGTCATGGCCCGCGGCGGCACGGGCAAGTCCAAGCTGGCGGAATCCATCGCCGCGCAAAGCTGCAAATCCGCGCCGGTTTTTCGCGTTGACCTGAACATGGACATCGCGGCGCACCTCGACGAGTTCGCGTCGGGCCAGAACCCGATCGCCGTGTTCCTGGCGCGGCAGAACCGGCTGGACATCAAGGCGGGCGCGGAAGCGGCGCTGAATCAGGCGGTTGGCGACCAGCTGTACGTCGTCGTGCTTGATTCCCTCGATGAAGTGCCGCTGCTGCAGCGCCCGACGATCGCGACGGCGATCGACGACTTTGTCACGCGCGTGAGCCCGCGGGCGCGGGCGGTCGTGATGACCAGGCCGCCGGTGTTCACGAGCAACTACGGCCTGAAGACGGTCGACGGCCGCCTGGAACTCCCGCAGCTGACCTGCGTGGAGACGGAAGCCGCGATCGCGCGCGCCCTGCCCGATCCCAACGATCGCAAGCAGTTCGACGCGTTTCTGAGCCGCTATCGCATCGACCGCAAGGTCACGACCGGCGATCGGTGCTACTACCCGCACCTGTCCACGCACCGCGATCTGCAAGTGGTCCAGCGGCTCGCGCGCAACTCGCAGTCGGATTTGAACACGCCGGATTTCAAGCAGTTCCAGGCGAGCCGGGCGCAGGTCTACACGTATTTCCTGACCGCGCAGCTGCTCAAGGACATGCAGGGCGTCGACATGCTGCCGAGCGAGGCGCTCGCGACAATCGACCGCATCATCGCCGCGAAATCGCCGGACAATGGCGAGCGCAACCTCGCGATTACCCTGCCCGATTGCGTGTCGGCGGCGACGGGCAAGTTGGAGACGCGGCAGGCCAGTTGCGAGCGGCTGCTGCAGTCCTCGCTGTTCAAGCCGGACGCGGAGGACGCTCACCACCACTTTGACAACCAGTCCGTGGGGGACCTTTTCCTCGCGCGCTGGACCGCGGGGCAACTGGAAAAGACCGGGCACCTGGACGATCCGCGCGGTCGCTACGATTGCACGGCGATCACGAGCCGGACGGCGCTGCTGGAATCCAATGAAGTCGCAGGCTTCCTCGTTGGACAGGCGTCGGTGCAAAAGTGCCTCGCGCAGGTTGCAGTCGAACTGTGCCGCCGCGGTGGCTATGCCGCGCACATCTACGAGCAGTTCGACCAGGGCTTGCCGGTCGGCGCGGCGCGCAAGACGGTCATCGACGCGGCGGACAAGTCGTTGGGCGCGATGGCGATCGTCGACCACTGCGCGGGCGATCTGCTGGACCAGCTTGGCCGCGTGCCGGGCGAGACGATCGCGCCGGTGAAGCTGCCGACGGCGGAGAGCGACGACGCGTCGATCAAGGTTGAGGACAAGCCGGGCGCCAAGCCGACCAAGAAGAAGAAAGGCAAGTAGCCGAGGAAACAGAAGCCGATGCCACGTTCCGTCATTATCCGCAGTCCGCTGCCCGGCACGCCTGAACAGGTGTTTGCCCTCCTGACGACCGGCGAGAACCTCGCGCAGTGGTTCTGCGACGCCTGCGACAGCGACGCGCGTCTGGGCGGCGAAGTGCACGCGTCCTGGGTCGACGAGGAAGGCGAACCGTGGGAACGCGTGGGCATCTGGGTCGAATTCGACGCGCCGCATCGCCTGACCCTGCGCTGGTTGCCCGTGCAGACGGCGGCGGATCTGGCGCTGACCGACGCGCAGCAGGTTGTCATTCCCGCTGCGGACGCGGCGCCGGCTGAACCCGAACACGACGAACTGAAGTTCGCGATCGCCGCGCATCCCAACGGCGCGATGCTGACCGTCCTGAGCCCGACGCCCGCCGTTGACGTGCCCATGCGCCAGGAGGTCCTCGAGGACGCCACGCAGCAGGGCTGGTTCCAGTGTTTCCAGTTGCTGGAACAAATGCTGGCGCAATCGGCTCCCTGAGCCCTTGGTCTTGCGCTGACACCCTCATCCGCTACGCTTTCGCGCCCGCCGTCACCGCTTGCCGGCCAACCTGGAGTCAAGATGCCTTCGTATCAGGAACATCTCGCCAAGATCAAAGCCAAAGTTCGGGAAATCTCGCCGGAATCGGTGCACGGTCTGATCCAGGCCGGCGATCCGACGGTGATCGTCGATGTGCGCGAGCGCGACGAGATTGAGAACGGCTTTGTGCCGACCGCGCAGCTGATCGGCCGCGGCTTCCTGGAATCGCGGATCGGCAAGGTCGCGCCGGACGCGGAGACGCCGCTGGTGCTGTACTGCGCGGGTGGCGTGCGATCGGCGCTGGCGACGGCGGCGTTGGAGTCGATGGGCTACACGAACGTGCAGTCGATGGCCGGTGGTTTTGGTCGCTGGGCGCAGCACGGTTTGCCGGTGCAGACGCGCAAGTCGCTGACGCAGAGCCAGTTGGCGCGCTACAGCCGGCACCTGCTGATGCCGGAAGTGGGCGAGGAAGGCCAGATCAAACTCCTCGGCGCCAAGGTGCTCCTCATCGGCGCGGGCGGTCTCGGTAGTCCGACGGCCATGTACCTCGCGGCGGCGGGCATCGGCACGCTGGGCATCATCGACGGCGATACGGTCGACATGTCCAACCTCCAGCGCCAGTTGCTGCACACGGAAGATCGCGTGGGCACGCCCAAAGTGGAATCGGCCAAGAAGGCGATCCAGGGCATCAACTCGGACATCACGGTCAACACCTACCAGTACCGCCTGGACAGCTCCAACGTCTTGGATCTGTTCAAGGAATACGACATCATCATCGACGGCTGCGACAATTTCCCGACCCGTTATCTGGTCAACGACGCGTGCTATTTCTTGAACAAGATCAATGTGCACGGCTCGATCTTCCGCTTTGAGGGCCAGGTCACCGTGTTCCGTCCGCATCACGGGCCCTGCTACCGCTGCCTGTACCCGGAACCGCCGCCGCCGGGCATGGCGCCCTCGTGCGCGGAAGCGGGCGTGCTGGGCGTGCTGCCGGGCATCGTCGGCGTCGCACAGGCCATCGAGGCCATCAAGCACGTGCTGACGCTGGGCAACCCGCTGGTGGGCCGCCTGCTGACGTTTGACGCGCTGCAGATGAAGTTCCGCGAGCTGAAGACCCGCCGCGACCCGCATTGCCCGCTGTGCGGCACCAACCCGACGGTCACCGGGCTCATCGACTATGAGCATTTCTGCAGTTTGTCGCAGGACTGAACGCCGCGGCCGCCCGAGGCTTGCAACGTTGCGACAATCGCACGATGCTACCGCCTCGGGAGGGCATCTATGCATACATCATGGCTATTTCGTTCGGGGATTTTTGTCGCCGTCTGTGCGGTTTCCGCCTGTGGCGGCAAGAGCGCGTCCACGACGACGACCGATGACGCTGCGACGGCAGACGGCACGGATCAGGTCGTCGACTACGGCAACCCGGACTGCGATCCGTTGATGCCGGAGGCGTGCTCGCTGCCCTGGCCGTCCAACCTCTACCTGAAGGCGGACGCGAGCCGCAAAACCGGCTACACGCTGACGTTTGGCGCGACGACCTTGCCCAAGAGCGGCGCGGGCACGCAACTGACGCCCGACGCGTACAAGCGCCTGGACGGGTACAACGTCGGCACGCACGTCCTCACGATTTGGCCGAACATCGACATGACGGGGCTCGCGGATGAGAACGATCTCGGTCCGTCGATGAAGCCCGATGCGCCGATCGTGTGGCTGGAAGTGGCGGCGGATGGCAAGAGCGTCAAGCAGTTGCCGAATTTCAACGAACTGGACCTGCAGCCGGTCAACGACAAGACCGTCAAGGGCGCGGACCTGAGCAAGCGCGTCCTGTTCACGCGCGCAGGCGTCACGCTGCACGAGGGCACGCGCTACATCATCGCGATGCGCAATTTGAAGGACACGTCGGGCAAGGTCTACGCGCCGTCGGCGGCGTTCAAGGCGCTTGTTGCGGGCAACACCAAGGGCACGACGCTCGCGGCACGCCAGGCGCGCTTTGACGACACGTTTGCGATCCTGGACGCGCAAGGCATCAAGAAGGACACGCTGCAGTTGGCGTGGGATTTCAACACCGCGAGCCACGAGGCGCTGCACGGCCGGATGCTGGAGATGCGGGACAAGGCGCTCGCGGCGGTGGGCGACAAGGGCCCGGAAATCAACGTGATGGGCGTCAAGGAGAACACGGTCGCGGAGAATGCGGACATCGCGTTTGAAGTGACGGGCACGTTCCATGCGCCTGATTTCATGGAGAAATACGCCGGACCCAACGGCCTGCCGATGTACAAGTTCCACTACGGCGTGGACGGCAATCTCGCCCAGAATGGCTGGCACGACGCCGAGTTTTGGCTGCGGATTCCGCGCAGCGCGGTCGCGGGCACGCCGCAGGAGCTCGTCGAATACGGCCACGGCCTGGATGGCTCCGGCCATGAGATCTACCAGGGCTGGGCCGGCCCGCACATGAACAAACGCAATCTCATCTACTTCGCGTGCAACATGATCGGCATGTCAGAAGCGGATGAGCCGAGCATCCTGATGATGCTCAACGATTTCAACTACTGGCCGTCGCTGCCGGAGCGCGTCACCGCGGGCGTCGTGGAGTACACGCTGCTGCAGTTGGCGATGCGTGAGCGCATTGAAGCGCTGGACGTCGTGAAGAACCACGGCGTGAAGTTCGTGAAGGACGCCGGCGGCAAAATCCCCGTCTACTACGCCGGCAATTCGCAAGGCGGCATCTACGGCCAGGTCGTGCTCGCGGTGTCGCCCTTCGTCCAGCGCGGCCAACTCGGTCAGGCGGGCATCAACTACTCGACGTTGCTGCACCGCAGCGTGGACTTCAGCGACCCGTTCTTCCCCATCCTGAAGGGCGTCTGGCCGGACGTGACCGACCAGGTCATCCTGCTCTCCATGATCCAGCTGTTGTGGGACACGGTTGACCCGGTCTCCTACGTCCACCACATCTCCGAGGATCCGATGGCGGGTACGCAGGCGCATCAGGCGCTCATCGTCACGCATCCGGGCGACTTCCAGGTCTCGCCGATGACCGACCAGATCACCGTGCGCGGCGACAACGGCTTCAAGGTCATGAAGAACTACGGCAAGCCGGTGTGGGGCCTGACGGAGACGGAGTATCCGCTGACGGGCTCCGGCCTCGTTTCCATCAGCTTTGGCAATTCCTGGGCCAAGCCCGGCAACTGGCCCACTGGCCCGGAATACGGCCCCGCCTGCACGCAAACCAGCGACTGTCCCAAGTTCCCGGTCTACGAATGCAAGAACGACGACCGTCCCACCGCCGACCCGACCAAGCTGGTCTGCTACCTGGACGATCCGCACGATCGGGCGCACGGCCTCACCGCGCACAACGACCAGCTCCTGTGGTTCTTCCACACTGGCGAAATCAAAGACTTCTGCGGCGGCGACGGCTGCAATCCGGAGTAGAACCCATGCGTATCCATTTTCTGCAGCGCCTTTTGGCGACTGGCGTGCTTGTGACGTTTGCCGCGTGCGGCACCAAGGCGACGGCGACGGATTCAGACGCGATTGCCGGCACGGATGACGTGGCGGATGCCGCGGCCGATGCGGTCGATGTGGCGGCGGATGTCTCCGATCCGGCCGCGGCCGAAAAGGCGACGATTCTCGGGATCAAACAGACGGACGAGTTCCAGCTGCCTGGCCTGTCGGCGCCGGTGCAGGTCGTGCGGACCGAGAGCAACGTCGCGCACATCTACGCCGCCAATCGCAAGGACTTGATGCACGCGGCGGGCTTCATCCTCGCGCGCGATCGCTTCTTTTCCATGGAGTTGGCGCGGCGGCTGGGCCTGGGCACGCTGACGGAGCTGCTGGGCGACGCGGCGCTGTCAACGGACCTGGACGCGCGGGCAACGGGCAGCGCGTTCGTCGCGGACAACATCCTCAAGCGCCTGACACCGGAGCAGAAGGAAGTGTTTGACGGCTTTGCCGCGGGCATCAACGACTACATCGACATGGCGGTGGCGGGCAAGCTGCAAGTGCCGTCGGAGATCGACATCGCGGGCGGCTTGCTGGGCGGCACGCCGGCGACGCTCATGAAGAAGTGGGACGCGCGCGCGGTTGCGGGTGCGGCGGCGGCGATCTTCTACAACCTCGGCTTTGAGACCGACGACATCGGCCGGACCGACCACCTCGCGGCGCTGCAAGGCGCTTTTGCCGGCAAGGCGCTTGCGGACCTGCGCAGCAAGGGCGCGCTCGCGGACATTGAGAACCACGTCGCGCCGATCAAGCCGGTCAGCTCGTCGTCAGGTCTTGGCCTGGACATGAACGGCAAGCCGGTGCTCAAGACGGAGCCGGGCAAAGTGCCGGGGACCAAGGAATGGCGGCCGCTGGACCTGCCAGGCGGCCTGCAGAACCTGCCCAAGGCGCTGCCCAAGGAACTCGCGGCGCGGCTGCACGACAAGACGGTGGCGCGTGAACTGCGCAATGGCCATGACCGCACCAACGGCTTTGGCTCCAACGCGTGGTCGCTCTCGGCCAAGGGCACCAAAGATGGACGCGCGCTGGCGTCGGGCGATGGCCACCTGCCGCTGTCCGTGCCCAGCCTGTTCTACCAAATCGGCCTGGATGACCAGGTCTTCGGCGGCGGCAAGGAACACACCCTCGGCCTCATGATTCCCGGCCTGCCGATCCAGGCGGTCGGCACCAACGGCTACGTCGCGTGGAACCAGACGCAGCTCGTCGGCGACATCACCGACTGGTACCGCGATGAACTGACGCTCGACGCCAACGGCGCGCCGCTCGCCACCAAGTTCCAGGGCAAGGACGTGGCGCTCTCCCACGTAGACGAGAGCTACACAATCGCGAGCATCCCCGCGCTCGGATCGATCGGCCGCACGGTCACGATCACGCGCTGGATCACCGGCGGCAATCGCTGGATCTACGGCATTGAAGGCCCGAGCGTCGACGAGAAATACGTCCCGGCCAAGGGCGAAACGCTCGTCAACGTAGACGGCAAATGGATCGTCCCGAAAGACACCGACGGCGACGGCAAAATCACCGCCATCAGCTTCGCCTTCACCGGCCTTTTCAACCCGGACCTCATCGGCGCAGTCGACGGCTTTGGCCACGCGAGCGACGTCTATGAACTGCGCGACGCCACGCGGCACTTGATGGGCTACTCGCAGAACATCGCCGCGGCGGACAGCGACGGCCACGCGTTCTACACGGGCTTTCAAGCCGTGCCCTGCCGGAGCTACCTCCCGCGCGACAAGGACGGGGTCTGGCTGCCCGGCGCGAGCCCAAAGATGCTGATCGACGGCACCAAGTACCCCAGCTTCACGATTCCGCAGTTCGCCGACGGCCGCGTCGACGACACGCACCAGGACGACCCGATCCAGTGCGTCGTGCCATTTGACGAGTACCCGAATTCGATTGATCCCGACCAGGGCTTCATCGTCACGGCCAACAACGATCCGGGCAATCTCTCCACCGACAACAACCTGTTCAACGACAAGTGGTACATCGGCGGACCGTGGGCCAATGGCTACCGCGCGGGCACGATTTCTGACGCGCTCAAGCAGATCGTCGCGGCGAAGTCGGGCGATATCGCGGCGATGCAGGCGGTGCAGGCGAGCAACAAGTCGCCGACTGGCACGGATTGGACGCAGTTCCTGCTGGATGCCATGGATGCCGGCAAGGCGGCGGCGGCCAAGCCGACCAAGACCGCGACCGAACAGCGGCTGGCGGATCTGTACAACGCGATTACGCCGACGGAGCTGGATGACGCCAAGGCGCGCATCACGGCGTGGCAGACGGCGGGCTGGCCGGCGCTGTCGGGCGTTGAGACGTTCTACCACACGGTCGCCGCTGGCGAGCTGGAACACGCGGTGGCGACGACGATCTTCGCGTCGTGGTTTGGCCACTTCATGGACCTCGTGTTCAACGACGAGCCGATGGACGTGTGGGAACCGTGGGGCGGCGATGCGCACACGCGGGCGCTGTCCTTCCTGCGTGATGGCCGCGGTCCGGGCAATCCCAAGGGCCAGGCGTCGTGGAATCCGGACACGCAGGAGAGCGCCTTCTTTGACATCCTGAACACGACGCCGGTCGAGACGAGCACGGAAGTGGCGCTCATGGCGCTCAAGCAGGGCCTGGAGGCGGAGAACGCGCGGTTCGCGACGAGCGATCACAGCAAGTGGCTCTGGGGCATGCGGCACGGCGTGCATTTTGACTCGATTCTCAAGTCTTTCCTGGGCAGCAAGCCGGAGTACTCGGCGATCACGGACGCCTTCGCGATTTCTCCGGACCTGCTGCCGCTGGCGGACAACCTGAAGCCGGGCGACCCGCGGCTGGGGCTCAAGCAGTTCCCGCGCGGTGGCGATGCGTTTGTGGTGGACGCTGCGGGCGGCATCAACGCGGAGGATTACGGCTCCGGGCCGGTGTTCCGCATGGTGTGGGCGCTGGGCAAGAAGGACGGCAAGCCTTGGATCGATGGCGCCAACGTGCTGCCGGGTGGTCAATCGGGCCTGACGTCGCTGCCGAGCGGCGCGCCCAATCCGCTGTTCGCCGACCAGGCCAAGCTGTGGCTGGCCAACAAGGCGATTCCGATGCGCTACGCCCCGTCCGCGGTGGCTGAAGGCGCGACGGGCCGCGAGCTGCTGAAGCCGTAGCTGAACATGCATGTCGTGATTATTGGCGCGGGCGTGATGGGCTGCGCAACGGCGTGGCGGCTCGCGCAGGCGGGCGTCCGCGTGACGGTGCTGGAGCGCGCGCTGCCGGGCGCGGAGGCGTCGAGCGCGGCGGCGGGCATCCTGGGCGCGCAGACGGAGAATGACGCGCCAGGGCCGCTGTTGGACCTGTGCCTGGCGAGTCGCGCGCTGTGGCCGCGCTTTGCCGATGAACTGCAGGCGGCAAGCGGCATGGCGGTGAACCTGCTGCAGCACGGGCTGCTGGAAGTGTGCACGTCGCCCGCGGAAGTGGCGGTGCGGCAGCAACGCGCGCAGTGGATGCAAGCGCAAGGCCTGCGCGCCCAGTGGCTGGATGCGCAGACGGCGCGCGAGATGGAGCCCGCGCTGGGACCGGCGATCCTGGGCGCCCTGCTCTTGCCGGACGACGGTCAAGTCGAGCCGCCGCTCCTGGCCCAAGCGCTGGCGGTGGCGGCGACGCGGGCGGGCGCGCAGATCCTGAGCGGGCGGACGGTGCAGCGCGTGGCGACGATGGCCGAGCGCGTGACGGGCGTGCAAACCGACAAGGAGCATCTGGACGCGGACGCGGTGGTCATCGCGGCAGGCGCTTGGACGGACCTGGTGCCAGGGCTTGCGCCGCGCCGGACGCCGATCCAACCGCTGCACGGGCAACTGCTGCTGCTGCACGCCGGCGAGCGGAAGTTCCACGCGACGCTGGCGGGTCGCCATTCCGGCGGACGGCATGGGTACGTGGTGCCGCGCGCCGATGGTCGGGTTGTCGTGGGCGCGACGAGCGAGGCGATTGGCTACGACAAGCGCGTGACGGCGGGCGGCATGCAGTGGCTGCTGAGTCTGGCGCTGGAGTTCGTGCCCGCGCTGACGGACGCGCGCGTTCTGGACCATTGGAGCGGGCTGCGGCCGCAATCGCACGATGGCCTGCCGCTGCTGGGACCGCACCGCGACGTCGCAGGGCTGGTTTTCGCCAGCGGCCATCACCGCAACGGGATCCTGCTGACGCCGGTGACGGCGGACGTGACCGTCAATGCGGTGCTGGGACTGCGGCAAAGGCTGAACTTGGCGGCGTTCCGGCCCTGACCGCTACGGCGGCCAGCTGATGCCCGTGAACTGCGCGGGCGCCGCCATCAGCGCCATGCACCCGGTCGCGGCAGTCGTCGGCGTCAGCCGCAGCTCCTCGGGCGGCTCATCGGGCAGCGCCTTGTCCTGGTTTGCCGCCACCAGGATCGACTCCGTCGCCCCGACCGTGACCTTGACGCCGTCGGTCAAGGGCAACGCGACCGCGGAACCGTCCGCCGCGCGCTGCGTCGTCCACTTCGTCGTCGCCCGCTCCGCCACGTAGATCGCCTGATCGCCAAAGAACGGCATGTTGATGAAGATCGTCGCTCCGGGATGCCCGTCCGCGTCCGGGTCCGTCAGCGCGGGATGGTTGCCGTCGCCCGGATCGGGCATGTCGCCCACGTAGCCCGCCAGCATCCCCAGCCATTGCGTCTTGCCCGGCAGCGTCAGCGTCGCGCCGTCGCGCTGCATCGGGAATGGCCCTTCAGCCAGTGCGTCGATGAAGGCCGACGGGTAGGTCAGCGTGCTCGACGCGACCTCGTTGCTGTGCACCGCGCACGGCACCATCCATGCCTGCCCCTTGTTGCCGAGCCAGTCGATCCGCATCACGCCCAACGTCGTCGTCCGGCTCGGCTGCCACTCCGCGCCAAACGGCGCAGCGTTGTGGGCCAACACGCGCGCCTGGTTCCAGAAGACGAAATACTCGCTCGACGGCCCCTGCCCGTCCGCCGTCGACGTCGCATCCGCGCCCGGCAGGACCCCGTCCGTGCCAGCGCTCGCGCCGCCATCCAGACCCGCGCCTGCATCACCGCCGTAGCCATCGCCCGCGTGGCCATCGAGCCAGAACGGCTCCGTCACCTGACCATTGGCCGGAACGGTAATACCGCAGCCCGACCCAGCGGCCAGAAGCACCAGAATCATTGAAGTCCGCAGCCACATCACCGCCCCACGCGTCGCTGTCCTTTCTGTCAGCTTAGGAGGTTTGATGCGCGCCGCCCGCAGCGGATGCGCGTTGACACCCGGACTGCCCAGTGGGAAGGTCCGCGCCGCGACCCGCGTGTCGCCTTCAAGCCCATGATCCTGCAAGTCAGCGCGCAAATGTTCCTGGTGATTCTCGTCGGCTGGCTGGCGCGGCGGCGGGGCTACCTGTCGGCGGAATCGACGTCCGCGCTGGGTCGCCTCATCATCGACGTGACGTTCCCGGCGCTGATCTTCACGCAAGTCCTCAAGACGATGGACCAAGCCGTGCTGCTGCAACAGTGGTACGTGCCGCTGCTGGGCGCGGGCTTCATCCTCGCTGGCCAGCTGGTGGGAAGCGCGCTGGCGCCGTTCGTGGCCCCCAAGCTCCAGCAGCCGACCGTCATTTTTCTCGTCGCGCTGAGCAACTGGACTTTCCTGCCGCTGCCGATTGCCCAGGCGCTGTTTGGCGCGGCGGGCACGCAGGCGGTGCTGCTGATGAACATCGGCGCGCAGGCGCTGCTGTGGACCCTGTGCGTGTGGCGACTGGCGCGCAACGCCGCGGATACGCCGTCAACGCTGAAGCTGCTGATGAATCCCGGGCTGGTGGCGACCGCGGCGAGCGTGCTGCTCTTGCTGGCCAATGCGCCGGTCGCGTCGTGGGCCAAAGGCGTCGGCGCGGCGACGGGCGCGACGCTCGTGCTGCGCAACGGTTTCAGCGCGCTGGAGATGGTCGCGTCGCTGACGGTGCCGCTGTCCATGCTGGTGACGGGTGGCCAACTCGCGGGCGCGGCGGAGCGGGGCCTCCGGCTGACCCGGCCCATCGTGGGCGTGCTGGCAGGTCGGCTGCTCCTGACGCCGCTGCTGATGGTGCTGGCGCTCGCGGCGACGCAACGCGCGGGGCTGCGCATGGCGCCGATCCCGGTCCACGTCGCGGCGCTGATCGCCGGGATGCCCGCGGCGGTGAGTTGCGGTGCGTTCTGCGACCGCTACGGCGGGGACGTGGACCTGGCGACGCAAGTTGTGTTCGCGTCGACACTCGCGGGGCTCGTGACGGTGCCGGTGCTGGACGGGCTCTTGCGCTGGGTCGCGATGTAGCCGCCGCGCGCAGGTCGCAAAAACGCCGACGGCGGTCAGTTGCCCAACCGCCGTCGCCAGAAACATCCGCTGCCGGGACAGGACTACATCATCCCGCCCATGCCGCCCATGCCACCCATGCCGCCCATGCCGCCGTGGTCGTGGTCATGGCCGCCGCCGCTCTCTTTCTTGGGCTTCTCGGTGATCATCGCGTCCGTCGTGAGCATGAGGCTCGTGACCGAAGCCGCGTTGATGAGCGCCGAACGCACCACCTTGGTCGGATCCAGCACGCCCTGGCTCAGCAGGTCGCCGAACTCCTCCGTCGCGGCGTTGAAGCCGTACGCGGAGAGCTGACCGGCCGCCTTGGCCTTGCGCTGCTCCGTGCGGACAGCCGCCACGATGACGCTGCCCTCATGGCCGCCGTTCGCCACAATCTGACGCATCGGCTCTTCGATGGCGCGACGCACGCAATTGACGCCGAACTGCTTGTCGCCGTCCGCCTTCAGGTCCCAAATCGCGTGCTGCGCCCACAGGAGCGCCACGCCGCCGCCCGGCACCACGCCGGAGTCCACCGCCGCGCGCGTCGCGTGCAGGGCGTCTTCCACGCGCGCCTTCTTTTCCTTCATCTCGACTTCCGTCGCCGCGCCGACGCGAATGATCGCGACGCCGCCCGACAGCTTGGCCAGACGTTCTTCCAGCTTCTCGCGGTCGTAGTCGCTGGTCGTCTCGGCAATCTGCGCACGGAGCTGCTTCTTGCGCGCCGTCAGCGCGTCCTGCGTGCCGCCACCATCGACGATCGTCGTCGCTTCCTTCTCAATCACGATGCGCTTGCAGCGACCGAGCTGGTCCGGCGTCACCTGATCGAGCTTGAAGCCCAGCTCTTCGCTGATAAACGTGCCGCCCGTCAGGATGGCGATGTCCTCCAGCATGGCCTTGCGGCGATCGCCAAAGCCCGGAGCCTTGACCGCCGCGACCTGCAGCGCACCGCGCAGCTTGTTCAGCACCAGCACCGGCAGCGCCTCGCCGTCGATGTCTTCGGCGATGAGCACGATCGGGCGCTGTTCGCGCGCAGCCTGCTCGAGCACCGGCAGCAGATCCTTCGCCGAGCTGATCTTCTTCTCGTAGATCAGGATGTACGGGTCCTCAAACACGCACTCCATCGACTCCGCATCCGTGACGAAGTACGGGCTGATGTAGCCGCGGTCGAACTGCATGCCGTCCACCGTGTCGAGCGTCGTCTCAACCGAGCGCGCTTCTTCCACCGTGATGACGCCTTCCTTGCCGACTTTCTCCATCGCTTCCGCGATGATGTCGCCAATCGTGTGATCGCCGTTGGCCGAGATCGCCGCCACCTGGGCGATTTCCTTCTTGCCTTCCACCGGACGCGACAGCGCGTTCAGCTCGGCGACGACCTTGGTCACCGCGAGATCGATGCCGCGCTTGATGTCCATCGGGTTCGCGCCCGCTTCAATGACCTTGCGGCCTTCGCGGTAGAGCGCCTGCGCCAGGACGGTCGCCGTCGTGGTGCCGTCGCCGGCCACATCGCTGGTCTTGCTCGCGACTTCGCGGACCATCTGCGCGCCCATGTTCTGGAATTTGTCAGCGAGCTCGATTTCCTTGGCGACGGTGACGCCGTCCTTGGTGACCGTCGGCGCGCCGAAGCTCTTCTCGATCACGACGTTGCGGCCCTTGGGACCGAGCGTGACCTTGACGGCGTTGGCGAGCGCGTTCACGCCAGCGAGGATCTTGTCTTTGGCTTCCGAGCCGTAAATGATGTCTTTGGCACCCATGTCAGTACTCCTTGCGGTTCAGTTTCAACTTGAAAATAGTGATGAATTCGAACGACTAGTCGAGAACGGCGAGGATCTCGTCTTCGCGCATCAGCAGCACGGTCTCGCCTTCCAGCTTGACCTCATTGCCGGCGTACTTGCCGAAGAGCACGCGCTCGCCGCCCTTCAATTCCAGCGGAAACTGGGTGCCATCTTCGTTGACGCGGCCCTTGCCGACGGAAATCACGATGCCTTCCTGGCGTTTTTCCTGGGCGGCGTCGGGGAGAAAGATGCCGCCTGACGACTTCTCTTCACCTTCAGCGCGCTTGACGACAATCCGATCGAACAGCGGTGTAATGCTCATGATTCCTTGGGCTCCAATCTACTTGAGACGAGGTGGGTTGACGGCGAGATGCGCAAGAACAGTGAAGAGTGAACTCGCCACATGTCGCCAGCAGCGGCCTCAGACTAGGACGCATGAGCCGGCTGTCAAGGGGCGCAAGCTACGCGGCATGCGACACAAGGCTCGGCAGCGGCGCATGGAGCGGCAGGAGCACAAAAGCATAGCGCATGGCGTGGTTGGAGAGCGCGACGATGAAACACGCGGGCATCAACGGCAGATCGCGGCTCAGGAGCAGGTGCGCGAGCACCATCAAGCCGGGCACGACGATGCCCAACAGCAGCGTCGCCGACGCCAGCGCGTGCCCGCGCTCCAGCAGCTGCACCCGCAAACCGGCCGCGCGCACGCCGCGCAGGGTCCGCCGCGAACTGTGCAGCAGCACCGTGGCAGAAAGTGCAGCGTGGCCGCACATCACGGAAATCGCGGTAGCCAAATACACCTGCAGCGCCCGCGGGAGCGTGTCCGCGGAAAACCCGATGAGTGCCACGAGCCCGAGGCCGCCCAGAAGGCAATGGGTCGTCGCCTGCCAGAGCTGCACGAGCGGCAACGGCGCCCCGGCATCGACGGCCAGCAGCGCGCGCAGCCCGAGCACCGCAAGCGTCACGATCGCCAAGGCCCCGAGCGCGATGAACAGCCCCAACAGCGGCGTCGGCCACAGCACGTGCTCCGCAGTCTCCCGAATTTGCCCGGCGCGATGCAGGCCCAGCAGGCTGCCGGACGCGCCGAGGAGCGCGCACGTCATCAACGGCCACCACAGCCGGGAGAGCTGGACGTGCCGCCGTGAACCGCCCAGATCCAGCCACCGCCCCACGACGCTGATTGCCGCGCCGCAGCCCAGCAGCCCCGCGCTCGCCGCCAGACCGGGACGCAGGAGCTGCAGGTCGGCAAAATCCGGCAGCAGGAGCAGAAGCAGCGTCACAAGCAGCGTCGCGGCGCCCAGGCCAATCAGGCTGTACTCGCTGGCGATCAGGCCCGCACGGGAATGCAGTTCAGCGTTGGCGCGCATTTCGCGCTGGGACGTTCGCGTCATCTCAGCGCACCCACAGGTAGAGCCCCCAGGCCAGGCAGCTCGTCGCCAGCGCCGCAAGCGCAAGCGCGACGATCCAGGTACGGGCGCCGGGCGGGTCCAGTTCAAGCGGAGCAGGTTTGAAACGGTCAAGGCGCATCGCTGGGCAAGCTTGGCACGGTCTGCGGGGCGTGCAAAGTCCGGACGCGACGACTTGCAGACGGGCAAGATCGCGCGGAATTCACAAGAAGTCCATTTGACGGGCGCGCTGGGCGTCATGCACCATCAGCAGGTGGCAATCCCGCGCGCTGAATCACCTTCAGGATGAACATGGCCCAGACTTTTGTCGTCACCAAGATGCCTGACGTGCCCAAGGAGCAGAAGACCGGTCTGGTCTACGGCATCTTTGGCCACCTCGGCTCGCCCATCACGTACGTGATCGCGCTCGCGATCCTCGGCGTGACCCCGTGGAACGCCTTTCGCGTCTTCATGGTCGTGTCGGTCGTCTTTGCCGCTTTGACGGTCTGGGCGGAGAAACACGGCGCATCCATTGAACTTCCCAAGCCAACCCGCAAAGAGCTGTGGGACGGCATCTTCATGGTCTTCGTCAAAGGCGTCGCCGTCGGCGGCGGCTTCGTCACGCTCGGTTGGTGGGCGCTTGCCCACGTGCCGCTCTGGGGCAAGCTGTACAACAACTGGTGGCTGATCGCGATCGCGACGCTGGGCACCGACGCTGCGTACTACACCATCCACCGGCTGATGAGCCACAGCGTCGGCAGCGCCCCGATCCTGCGTTACTACCGCCTCAAGCACGGCGCGCATCACGTTGTGACGGAACTGGATTTCATGCGCGGCAATCAGTCGTCGCTCGTCGATACCGCGCTCAGCCAGTTCCAGCCGTCCCTCATCGTGATTTCCTGGTTGCTGGGCATGGATCTGGGGCCAACGCTGGTGACGTACGCGCTGATTCTCGCGCTCCAGGCGACCGACCACACGAGCGTGACGTACAACATCGGCTGGCTCAAATACATCTTCATGGACAACCACGCGCACAAGTTCCACCACTGCAAGCGCGGCAATCTCATCAATCACGCTGCGGCGTTTTCGATGTGGGATCGCTGGTTTGGCACGTACTATGAGAACTGGGACCTTTCATCCAACTACCTGCACCACCACGGCATCTCGCTGCCCATCAAGCCATTGCGACCCGCGACGAAGCGCGCGATGACGGGCGCTGAACCCGCGGCCGCTCCCGCACCTGAGCCGGTAAGCGCGGCGGCCTAGCCGCCACAAAGGCCCCATGCAACAAGCTTATGCCCTCGTCACCGGTGCCAGCAGCGGCATCGGCGTGGAGATCGCCCGCAACCTCGCGGCGCGCGGCTATCCCATCATCCTCGTCGCGCGGCGCAAGGAGCGGCTGGAGGAGCTGAAAGCGGCGCTGATCGCGGCGCACAAGGTCGACGTTGTCATCCTGAATCACGATCTCGCGCAAGCGGGCGCGGCGCAGTCGCTGTACGACAAAGTGCAGGCACAGCACCTGTCCGTGGCGATTCTCGTCAACAACGCGGGCGTTGGCATGGCCGGAAAGTTCATGGAGATGGACATGGCGCGCATCGAGAAGATGTTCGCGCTCAACATGACCGCGCTCACGCACCTCACGCAGCTGTTTGGCCGCGCGATGGTGGCGCAGGGCCACGGGTACATCCTGCAGGTTGCGTCCGCGGCGGCGTTCCTGCCCACGCCGTACGTGTCTGCGTATGCGGCGACCAAGTCGTACGTGCTGGCGTTCTCAGAGGCGCTGCGTTTTGAGCTGCTGGGAACCGGCGTGTCGGTCACGACGCTGTATCCGGGCATCACGACAACCGAATTCAACGAGCACGCCGAGGCGAAGACGCCGGGCGCGATGGCGCTGTCGATCCTGAGCGCGCGGCAAGTGGCGGACATTGCCGTCCACGCGATGTTCAAGCGAAAACGGGCGATTATACCGGGAATCATCAACAAACTGAACGCGTTTTTCAGCGCCGTCCTGCACCGCGGCTTGGTGATCTTTGCCGCCGGCACGATGATGAAGAAGGCCAACGAGCCGTAAGGAAGCCTGATGCGTCTGTTTACCCTCGCGCTGTTGCTCCTCGTTGCGCCCTCGGTGCACGCGCTTGAATGCGCGACTTTGGCGGGATCCTCGCCCATGGCGGCGCTGCCCGGCTGCGTCCACGGCGCGCCGGTGCGTCAGGGTGACCTGATCCTCGTGCCGCGCGTCTGTCAGGTGATGCTGAATGGGGCCACGGTCGCACGGCGGACGGTCGATGTGCGCAATGGCGAGACCGGGGCGCGCGTGGGCGCCGTGTCGCTGCCGCCGGGCGCGATTCCCGCCGAACAGTTCGTGCCCGGAAGCATCCTGCCGGGCGATCCGCCGCTGCTTGTGTATCCGACCGGGATCGCGGCGATTGACCCGCGGGCCAACCGCGCGGAAGTTTCCTTTGAGGCGCAAGGCAAGCTGGTGGGCGTGGCGCGCGCGGCCGATTTGCTGCTCGTTGTCGAGGCGCAGGCGCCCGACAAGCAGTTCCTCAACGGGAGTCTGCAGCTGACGGTCATCGATCAGGACGCCGGCGACGTGTTGGGCGACCTTCAGCTCGCCGGGACCGCGCTGGACGCGCTCGCGCTGCGGCCGACCCAGGGCAAGGGCATCGAGCTGATGTTGGCGCGGCAGGAGAAGGCCAAGCCGGTGGAGTTGGTGGCGCCGCTGCGGGATCCCGCGGGCAAGTCGCTCGTCAAGAATGGCGCGCTGGTGGCCAAAGTGCTGGCGGGCGCGCCGCTGGCGGCAACGCCGGAGGGCTGCGCGGTGCTGCCGATGTCGTCCAGCGCGTTGGTGGAGCGCGCGTCCATCGCGGTGCACGACGGCAAGCTGGAACGCAGCTTGGCCCGCGGCCTCAGCGTCGCGACGATGCCGGCTACGGACGCATGCGCGGTCGTGGGCGCGCTGGCGGCCAAGGGCGCGGAGCAAGTTGGAATGGCGTGGTTTGATCGCGCGGGGAAGCCGCAGCTTCAGGCCGTGCGCTGCAAGTAGCCGCTAGGAAAAGATCTTCGTCTCGTTCTTGCGCGGCAGCCCCGCCACAAGCACTTCCAGCGACGACGCAAAGCCAAGCGCCTCGTTCCGGTCGGTCTTCAGCCGCGCCAGGATGCGCAGCGGGCTCGGCATCAGCTTGGTCGACGCGTCTTCCACAAGGCCCTTGCGGCGGCTGATGGTCACGGTCATCGTCTTGGAAATCTTGACGCCCGCCTGGGCCGGCAACAGCTTCTCGGGCGGGGAATCTTCGCCACCGTGCTCAACCAACTGCAGGCGCGCATCGTCGGTCAGCAGGGTCACGGTCACGACGCGGGCATCGCTCGTGGCCGGCAGGTCGACAGAAAACGAGACGCGAATCGGCTCACCTTCCTGAAGAAGGGACGGCGTGACGGAATCAATCACAATCGACTGGTGCATGCTGGGCGACCTCGGGTTCGGCGGCGAGGATGGCCCAAAAGTGCGCAATTTGTCAACAGAAATCGCCCGACACGCCTCGCCTCTCGCGTTCAGCGTTCTGTGCGCAGGCCCGCCGCGATCACGCGGTCCAACAGCGCCGAATAGCTCAGGTCCACGGCGCCCGCCGCTTTGGGCAAGAGGGACGCTGGCGTCAGGCCCGGCAACGTGTTGGTTTCCAGCAGCACCAAGGAACCGTCCGGCCGCAGGATCTGGTCGGTGCGCGAGTAGCCCGCACAGCCCAGCGCGCGGTGCGCCAACACCCCGTTGCGCTGGGCCTGCGCCGTGGCCTCCGCCGAGATACGTGCTGGCACAATCTCCTCGCTGCCCCCGGCCTGGTACTTGGACTCGTAGTCAAAAAACGCGCTCTTGGGCACGATCTCGACGATCGGCAGGCTCTCCAGCGAACCGTCCTCGCGCTCCAGCACCGCCGCCGTGATCTCCACACCGCTGACAAACTGCTCGCACAGCAGCGTCGGCGCGTCGCCACCCAGCCGCACGAGGCTCGCCACCAGCGCGTCCTCGTCGCGGGGAATCTCGACGCCAACGCTCGACCCGCCCGTCGGCACTTTGACGACGACCGGCAGGCCCAACGCAGCGATCAGCTTCCTGGCGGCGACCTGCGCCGCGCCGGACGTGCCGAGGCCCGCCGTGCTCAACTCCATCGCGCCGGCGATCGGCAGGCCCACGCCCGCGTACACGCGCCGCGCTACGGTCTTGTCCATGGCCAGCGCGCTCGCCATCACGCCAGAACCGGTGTAGCGCAGCCCGGCGAGTTCGAGCACGGCCTGGACCTTGCCGTCCTCGCCGTAGTTGCCGTGAAACCCGAGGAAACAGAGATCGACATGGCCGCGCAGGCTGCCGATCGCGTTGAGGAAATCGACGCCGTCGCCGACGACCAGGCCGGAATCGCCCAACGGCGTGAGGTGCCAACGGCCGCTGCGATCGACAAAAACCGCGATCGTCTCGTGACCCGCCGCGCGCAGCGTTTGCAGCACGCCGCGCGAACTCCAAACGGAAATGTCGTGCTCAGAGGACGGCCCACCGTGCAGCACGGCGATGCGCAAACGTTGGTTGGTCATGCGGAACCTCAAAAACGGCTACGGCAGCGGCGCGACGGTCAGTTGCGCCTTGCACTTGTGACAGGTCAGGTCGAGCGGCCAGGACGGCGGCTGCGACTCGAGCTCAAACGAGCCCTGGCATTTGGGACACGCGATCTGACCATCCAGCAGCTCATCCGTGCCGATGCGGATAAAGAAGGAAACGATCGCGGCGATCAGGAAGGCCGGAACCAGCACCCAGTGGATCGGCGGAATGGGTAGGCAGGCGACGGCGAGGCCAAAAAGGATCGCGGAAGTCTTGGTCGCCCGCTTGAATCGCGCGCGGTCGGTCAGCGAGGCGATCTGCAGCGTGGCCGACGACGTCACGCCGCCCTGCCCGCGCACTTCAACTGCAACAGCTCGAATTTGCTCATCTCCCGCCGGACGCTTGAGAGGCGGAGTAGGCTGCTGTGGCGGGGCGAAAGCGTCGGTCATGGGTTGCACCACCTTTGAAGCCGCCTATGCTACGGCCGGGATGGCGGCATGCCAAGAAACAGCTTTGTCACGGAGTTGGACACAACTCAGAAACATAACGCTGTTAGCTTCCGTCTCGCGACACAGGTCGCCCCCAACACTGCCCGAATTTGTCCTCAGGACAAGTCAAACAGGAGACCACCGTGAGCGTTTACAAGGCTGAGTACATTTGGATGGACGGCGCGGAGCCGACCCAGAAGCTGCGTTGCAAGACCAAAATCGTCAAGAAAGGCAAAGAGCCGCCGATTTGGGGCTTTGACGGCTCGTCGACCAATCAGGCGGAAGGCCACGCTTCTGACCTCGTGCTCAAGCCCGTCTTCATGTGCCCGGATCCGATCCGCGGCGGTGACGACAAGCTGGTGCTGTGCGAAGTCCTCAACATCGACATGACGCCGCACTCGACCAACACGCGCTCCAAGCTGACCAGCGTCGCGGAGAAGTACAAGGCGCACGAGATGTGGTTCGGCATCGAGCAGGAATACACGTTCTTTGAAGGCATCAAGCCGCTCGGCTGGCCGGACAACGGTTTCCCCGCCCCGCAGTTCGGCTACTACTGCGGCGTCGGCTCGGACGAAGTGTTCGGCCGCGACATCGTGGAAGAACACATGCAGGCTTGCCTGGATGCGGGCTTGATGTTTGAAGGCATCAACGCGGAAGTGATGCCGGCGCAGTGGGAATTCCAGATCGGCGCGGCGGACCCGGTGACGATTTCAGATCACATGTGGGTGGCCCGGTGGCTGCTGTATCGCATCGCTGAGAACTACGGCGTTTCCGCCACGCTGGCGCCCAAGCCGGTCAAGGGCGATTGGAACGGCGCGGGCGCGCACACCAACTTCTCCACCAAGAAGATGCGCGACTCGATCGTCGCGTGTGAAGCGGCCGCGAAGGCGCTCGGTGAAGAGCATGACCTGCACATCGCCAACTACGGCGACGGCATCGAGGATCGCCTGACCGGCAAGCACGAGACCTGCAGCTACAAGCAGTTCAAGTACGGTGTGTCGAACCGCGGCGCGTCGGTGCGCATTCCGTGGCAGGTCGCCATCGAGGGCAAGGGCTACATCGAAGATCGCCGCCCGTGCGCCAACATGGATCCGTACGTCGTCACGCGCCTCATTACCAACACGGTGTGCTCGCGCGAAAAGCTGTAAGCTTCCGTTGAGTTTGACCAAAGGCGTCGGGGGCAACTCCGGCGCCTTTGGCGTTTTTGCCCTCTGGCGCATCCGTGCAGATCCTTCCATTCCGCCACGCGTCGAACCTCCAGCCCGCCGATTTCCACGGGCCCGGAGGAACCGATGGTCCGCACGCCCAGCCCGCAAGCCCGCAACGTCCGCATCGGCATCGCCTGGCGCGGGCGGATCGTCCATGAGGAGATTCTCGACCGCCGCATCGATGTGGGCGTGGGCCTGCGCGCCGGGTCGACAATCCAGCTCTCGGCCAAGCAGTGTCCTGAGGCGCCGGAGCACGTCGAGTTCCTCACGCTGCACGACGGCCGCTACTTCCTGACTGTGCCAGCGGACCCGCACGCGTGCGTGAGCCTGCGCGGTGCGCCGGAGCCGCGGCAGCCCCAACGCGTCGACGGGCGCCGCCTGCTGCAGGTCGATGACGTGCCGGGCGGTTCGCTGCAGATCGGCGACCTGACCCTGCTTTTCCAATTCGTCCAGGCGGACGTGGCGCCACAGGTGACGCGCGAGCAAATCGTCCTGCGTCTTGGCCTCGTGCACGACGAACGGCTGATTTCTGACCGCGCGTTCGCCGACGCCAGGCGCGTAACGGTGGGCTGCGACAAGAACCTGGACATCGTGCTGCCCGATGACGACTACCAGGGGCCGCCGGTGGCGTTTACCCGGAACCGCGCCGGCGATTTTGCCCTCGCCCTGCCCGCAGGCCGCGCGATCAAGCAGGAGCTTCGCGTGGCGTTGGCGGCGACGCCGATGGCCGAGAGCGAGCTGCTCGCCAAAGGCCTGGCCACGCTGCACCGCGGTGTGCTGACCTGTCCGCTGCGGTTGGGCGCTCGAGGGCGCGTCACGCTGGGCGCCCACACGCTGCTGTTTCAGGTCGTGAAGCAGTCCGTCACGTTGCCGGCGCCGCGCGCGCGCGCATGGCAGGAGCGCGTGATGGCGCCGCTGCTGCACGAACCGATCTGGACGACGTCCTTGCTCGCCGCCGTGCTGCTCGTGGGCGCGCTCGTGGGTCAATCGCTGCTCTACGAGCGCAGCAAGGGGCAGTTCCTGAGCAAAGTGACACCTGACGAAATGCCAGACACGCATCTGATTGAGATTGATATTCCGCAAATCGTTCCGCCGCCCGCGAAGGTGGCGCTCGGCGATCCGCAGCCGGTGAATGAACCCGCGCCGCTGGAGCCGCCCACGCACGCGGAGCCGCGGAAGGCACGCGCGGACGCGCATCTGGATCGCACGCAGCCGCGCACGGCGGGCGATCCGGCTGAACGCAGCCCGCGGGCGCTCGAGAACACGGTGGCCCAAGCGCTGTTTGACCGTTCCGGCGCTTCAGTGAAGCTGTTTCAGGAGGATCCGGCGGCGGAGACGCGTGCGGCCAGGAGCTTTGGCAATCCAGCCGAGGACGTGACGGGCGGTCCGGGGCACCCCGGGCTTGTGATCGAGGGGATGCCGGGCGCGGGACGGACGGTGGAGCGCATCGTGGCGAAGAAGACGGACTTGGGGCCGCGGGACGACGACGTGATCAAGACCCGGCCGCTCGTCAAAGTGGACAAGCCGATCGCGTTCAAGCCGCTGGAAGGACCGGACGACGGCGACGGCATGAAGGACCAAATCGCCCGCAAGATCGCCAGCCGCGCCCAGAGCGTCAAGGCCTGCTACGAGGCCGCGCTGCGCGACAATCCGGACGTCAGCGGCAAGATCCGCGTCAACTTCACGGTTGGCACGGCCGGCACCGTCACGGACGTCCAGGTCAGCGGCGCGCAGGGCGGGCTGGCGGAGTGCATCGAAGGCAAGTTCCGGGCGATTCGCGGGCTGCCGATCCTGGTGGAGGCCAAGGCGTTCAACCAGACGTTCCTGCTGCAGAAGGATTGAGCGGCTGCGCTTGGGTCGCCCACCCCGTCAACGCGGGTGGGACGCGGGTGAGTGTTCGCGTCCTGCCGACTTTTGCCGCGGCCCGCGAAAAAATGTCACACACGCGGCGCGCGCACCGCCCCGTCCGCTCAGAACTCGCCCTTCACGCCGAGCGAAGGGATGATCGGCAGCCCGGAAAACCACATGCTCTGCGTGTAGTTGTAGTTGTAGGTCACGTCTTCCGGGCTGCGGTAGTTGTAGACGTTCTGCACGTCCAGGTAGACGTTGAGCATCCAACTGTCGAAGGTGAATCGCTTGTCGATGCGCACGTCCAGTTGGTGAAACGCCGGGAGGCGCGCGCAGTTGACGCAATTGGACGCGACGGCGTTCCAGGAATCGCTCTTTTCATCCCAGATCGCCGTGCCCACCGGCGTGTACGGATTGCCGCTCACCAGCCGGAACCGCCCGCCGATCTCCCAGCCCGCGCCGATCTTGTAGTTCGCCACCGTCGTCAGGATGTGCGTCTGGTCCCAATCGAACAGCCGATCGGGCTGCCCCGGGCCATCCGCGCGCGTCGCATGCTGGAGCGTATACGCCAGCCAGCCAAACCACCGTCCAGACATCTTGTGGCGCAGCATCAGCTCCATGCCGACGACTTGTCCCGTCCCACCGTTGACGTACGGCACCGTCGGGAACAGCCCCGGCGCCAGCACCGTCAGGTTCCAGAGCCGCTTGTGAAAAAACTGCACGTCGACCGTATCCGCGCTCGTCGGCGCCCACTCCGCGCCCACCGCGATTTCCCAGGCCTTGTGGCTCGTCAGGTACGGATTGCCAAACGTGTTGACGATCTGGAACACCTGCGGCCGCTGCGACGTCATCCCGGTCGCTGCTTTGAGCAGCCACTGGTCGTTGAGCTTGCGCCGCACATTGAAGCGCGGGAGCAGCGTCACGTCCGACGCATTGCCGACATAGCCGTCCAGCCGCACGCCGGGCACGATTTCCCACTTCTCATCGGGCTTCCACACCATGTCAAACCACGCCGCCGGGGAGAACATCGGCAGTTTGTCCTTGATGTAGGTGCTGACCTGGTTCGCCGCGGAGCCGTCCGTCGCCGGGCCTTCCTCGGTCGTCCGCCCCAGCGGCGCATAGGCGTCAAACCACAGCTGTTGATGCTCCACGTCCGCGCCGGTCCGCAGTTGCACCGGACCTTTGCCGAACGTGAAGTCCTGGCGGAGCGACAGCTGCATCGCCTGCAGGTTGAACCGCACGAGCTTGGCGATCGCCGTGTCCGACTCCGCCCAGATACCGCCCAGCGTGGTCTTGGACGTCCACGCGCCGCCGTCGTGACGCAGGATCCCGATGCCGCCGGCGAAGCGGGTGACGCTGGAGATTTTGCCCGCCGTATTGGGATCGACGCCGTCGATGGGATCCTTGGAGATCAGCGCGAGCGCGTCGTCCGAGCCCAAGCCAAGCACGGTCATCGAGGTGTGTTTGCTGAACCGGTGATCGAATTTCACCTGATAATCGTAATATCGCGGGGCAATTGTGAATGGAATGTTTGAGCTTGGCGCCACAAGCCCAAGAACCAACGGCAGAAGCACGTCAATGTGTGAACGACGACCGGCGATCGACAGCGACGTGTCCGGGCCAAGCGGCGCTTCCAGGTACAGCCCGACGTGGAACGCGTTGGCCTCGAGGTACCCGTGCCAGCGCGGCTGGTCCGTCGGCGTGCGCAGCCGCGCGTTGAGCACACCGCCCAGCTGCCGCCCCCAGGAGACCGGATACCCGCCCGGCAGGAAATCCACCGCTTCCAGAATGTCCGTATTGACGACCGAATACAGGCCGCCAAAATGGTAAATGATGGGCACGCGCACGCCCTCAATCGCCAGCAGCGTCTCCGACGGCGCGGAGCCGCGAACCACGATGTCGCCGGACAGCGGCGCGGGTCGCGACACGCCTGGCAGGTTCTGGACCACCTTCAGCGCGTCGCCATAGACGCCCGGCACTTTCTGGATTTCGTCGGCGGAAAGCGAGCGCCGGGTCATCTCCCCGGGCGCGGGCGGCGCTTCGGCTGACGCGCGATACACGTCCGAAACCCGCTGCAGGCGCAAAATCAGCTCGGCCGTCTCGCCGTCCTTGACCTCCAGCTTGCGCGTCTGACCTTCGTGCTCGCCCGCCGGCAGCTGCAACGTCCACGATCCTGGCCCGAGCAGCCCGGAGCGGAAACGACCATCGCCGTCGCTGACCAGCTCAACGTCGCGCGCGCCCTTGGGACCGTGGGCGACGAGGAGAGCGCCGGCAATCGGCCGCCCGGTACCGCGCTCCAGAACGCGTCCTGAGACACTCGCAAAGCCCGCCGGCGAGAGCTCCGCGTCGCGGCGATCGTAGCGCCCCAGCGACGGCGCCACCGGCCGGTGATCGGTGTCCGGATCAAATCCGTAGCGAAAGCGGATGCGCACCGGCACCGCCTTGTCACCCTGCAGCGCCGGCCGAAACGTCAGCTTGCGCGCCGCGGCCATCGCCGCTTGGTCAAATTGGCCGCCCGCGCTCTCCACCACGGTCAGGCCTGCGACATGGCCTGACGCGTCGATTTGCAGTTCCAGCACAACGGCGGTCAGCGCGTGCGGCTCGCCGACGGGCCATGCCGCGGACTCAAAATGCCGCAGTTCGGGCGGCGTGACCTCCGCATCCTGGGCAAAAGCCGGCAGCGCCCAGGCGGTAAGGAGCGCGAGCATCAGCTTTCGGTGGTATTGCTGCAGCAGGGGCGCCTCCGGGCCCGGAGTCTGCCACAAGCCTGAACGCAGGACGAGAGGCAGTAGACACGCGCGTGCGAGCGCCTAAGCTTGCGGCAGGCGAGCGGAGGCACGGGCATGCGACGGAATCTGGCAGTGTGGATATGGATGGCGCAGTTGGTCGTGATGACCGGCTGCAGGAACGCCCATTCCAAGGATAAATCGGCCGCGCAGCCGGAGCCGCACGCCTTGGGTGCGAGCGCGCCGGTGCTGACCTTCGCGCCGCCGTGCGCCAGCGTGCAGGTCGCGATGGCAGGTCGGGCGACGGATGCGGCGCTGGCGGAGTTGAGCGGCGTGGCGGCGAGCCGGCGGCTGCCCGACGTGCTGTGGGTGCACAACGACAGCGGCAACAAGGCGCGCGTCTACGCCATCGCGCCAAACGGCAAGCGCCTGGCGTCGTGGAAGCTCAAGAAGGTGCCAAGCACGGACTGGGAGGACATCGCCATCGGCCCGTGCGGCACGGTCGGCAGCGCGCAGGCGGCCTCCTGCCTCTACCTCGCGGACACGGGCGACAATCACAGCGACCGCACTGAACTCCACATCCTGCGCTGGCCAGAGCCGCACGCCCTGCCCGCGCCCGGCGAGGACGAGACGCTGAAGGTCAAGGGCGAGGTCGAGATCTTCACGTTTGCGCTGCCCAACGGCCCTGAGGACATCGAGGCGATGGCGGTGCTTCCGGACACGCGGGTCCTTCTGTTCAGCAAGCGCAACGACGCGACATCCAACGTCTATCGCGTCACGCTGGGCGACAAGCCGCTTGTGGAGCTGCTCGGCACGCTGAATCTGCGCGATGAGCTGGCGGATCACGGCGAGGCGCTGCGCGTGACGGCGGCGGACTTGCACCCGAACGGCAAGACGCTGGCGCTGCGAACCTACGGCCGCGTGTTGGTCGCGGACATCGGCGAACTGCTGGCTGGTCCGGCGGATCTGGCCCGCGCGGGTCTGACGCGCGTCGCGTGGCGGAGATGGCCGCAGCCCGATGAGCCGCACGGCGAGGCGGTGGGTTGGGCGGCGGACGGCGGGCTCTGGATGCTCTCGGACATGGCGCTGCCGGTGATTTGGCACGCGCAGTGTCAGGTCGCGCTGCCGACCGCGCCTTCGCCCGCGAGCCGGTAGATGCGCGCTTGATCGGAGAGGCCTTTGAGGTTGACGTACTCGGGTTCGCCGCAGTGCAAATCGCCGATGAAGCGCTCGCGCACGGCGTCAGACACGATGACTTCCAAGGCTTTGGCAACGCCGCACAAGCGCGCCGCGATGTTCACCGTGCTGCCAATGACGGTGTACTCGCGCTGGCTGTCCCCGCCGAGATCGCCGCGGAGGAACATGCCGTAGTGAATGCCGATGCCGATGGGCGGCGGGCTCCAGAACGAGATGCCCTCGAACGTGCTCGCCCAGGCGACGATTTCCTGGGCCGCGCGGCAGGCTTCCGCAGCGTTGTTGGGACCCTCGAAGACCGCGAGCATGCCGTCGCCGCTGAACTTGTCGACGTAGCCGCCGTGGCGCACGACCATTTCCGTCTGGGTGGCGAGTACGGCGCTGATGGCGCGAAAGACCATCGTCGGATCTTCGTGCAGGCTCGTCGCCGTGAATCCGCGCAGATCGGAGAACAGGATCGTCGCCTCTACCGTCTCGATTTCAGCCGACGCCCGACCTTCCCGCACCGGCTGGGAAACGTACTGGCGCACAAGCCGCAGCAAGCGGTCGACTTCCCGCTCCGCGCGGTGCCGGTGCACAAGATTGGCAATCCGCGCGACGAGCACCGGCGGCGTGAACGGCTTGGGCATGAAGTCGTCGCCGCCGACCGACAGCGCCTCAATGTGGCGCTCCTCGTCATCGCGGCCCGTCAGAAAGATCAGCGGCGTAAACCGCGTGGATGCGTGCGTGCGCAGAATCCGGCAGGCGGTCAGGCCGTTCATCACCGGCATGTCGACGTCCATCAGGATCAGCTCAGGCTGATCCCGCAGCGCCATTTCCACAGCCTCCTCGCCGTTGCTCGCCTCGGTGATGTGGACGCCGCATTTCTGCAGGTAACGCCGCACGACGATGCGTATCGACTGGTTGTCGTCGACCACGAGAATGCGGGCGCCCTGCAACTCAGCGTAGCGCTCCAGCAAATCCGGATTCTGGTCAAAACTCGACACAGCCCCTCCCACAAGCGATCCCACACAAGGCGGAGACTAGCTGTGTTTGCTGCGTTCGCCAATCACCGCGCTTGCCGCGACGCCGTCCGGAGTGCTAGGAGGAACCCATGGGAGGCACGATGAACGTTCCGGCGCGCAGAAAAGGTCCGACACAGCCCCGCCGCAAGGTCGCGCTCGCCGCACTCGCAGGCGCGATTATTGCAGCGATCGCGGCATTTCTCTGGCATTCCGCGCCACAGACGCCGCACGTCGCCGAACAGCTTTCAGCGCACGACACGGTTGGCTTCATTGCGATGGAGTCGCCTGATCGCTGGTTGCAGGAGCTTGATCGCGCCGCTGCGGGCTTGTCCGACGAGGAAAAGCGCAACCTGGCGCCGCTGCTGTCGCCCGATGTCCGGCGCGCGGCGCTTGGCTTTGACCCGAGGAGCGCAGCGGATTGGCAAAAGGCCGGAATGGACCCGGAGCGCGGCCTCGCAATGACGCTGGATGCCCGCGGCGCGACCGGTGCGATGCCGACGCCGTTCTTCTGGATCGCCGGTGGTCCGCCCAAGCTCGCCAAGGCGGATGCGCTGAAGTGGCAGGCGTTCGCCCAGTGGTCCGTGGCCGCCCTGCCCAGCGCGCTGGCGCCGGCGGCGACCTGGACGGCGGCTGAAGGTCCCAAGCTCGACCGCGATCCCGTGCTCCGCGCGGCTTTTGCCGACATGCCCACGGGGCCGCGCACCGCGTTCTATGCCCACGCGGACGGCCTGCTTGCCCTGCTGAAGCCGCAGTTCGAGGGCAACAAGCTCGCCACCCTCGAGCATGTCGCGCAGCGTGTGCGCGGGCTCGCGCTGGTGATTGCGCCTGAGCGCGTGGCTGGCCGCCTGGTGCTATCCAGTGAAGGCGTTGAGTCCCTGCGGCAGATCTTTGGCAACGGGCCGCCCAAGCAGAAGTTCAGCGATCACCTGCCGGACGATGGCGTGCTGGCGCTGCGCGTGTCCCTGAACCTGCAGGAGCTGTTTGATGGCCTGATGACGTGGCTGCCGCCGCAATGGCTGGAGGCGCGCCTGGGACTGGCGAGCACCCGGCTGGGCATGCTGGCGATGACCGGGCTGGACTGGACGCAACTGGAGCGCGCGCTGTCGGGCCAAGCGGTCCTGGCGCTGGACCTGAGCGCGCCGGCGACGGCGGACACGCCGGTCCCGTGGCTCGCGTTGCTGGCCGTGCGCGATGGCGCCGTGGCGGATGCCGCGCTGACGCACCTCGCGCAGCAAGGCGTGCAGCGCGGCAAGCCGGTCCGCGCGGCGCAAATCGCAGGGCACGCGGGCTGGCAATTGCTGGCGCCGCCGCTTGTCGTCGTGCGCGTGGCGGATACGCTCATCGTGGCGCCGTCCATTGCCGCAGCGGAACGCGCGCTGCACCAGCCCAAGCCGATGGCGGATACGGCGAATCTCGACGGCGATGTCGTGCTCGGTCTGGTCTTTCGGCCGACGGCGCCGCATGCCGCGGAACTGGCGGGCGAAGGCTGGCTGAAGAAGCTGGCGGGGTTTGAGCCGCTGTCGGCCGCCGTCCGCCGCGACACGCATGGCCTGCGGTTGGAGGCCTCGGCGTTGCCGCTGGCGTCCGTGCTGCACCTTGTGACGTGGGTGATGCGCGCGCCCGTCGCCCCGTAGGCGCGGCTACTTGCTCTCGATTGTCGCCATGCCGGTGGTCACGTAGCGCGCCTGGGCCGTCGCACCGGTCAGGTAGTCGTCGTACGCTTGGATGCCGCGCAGGTTGCGCTCAAAGAACGCCACGACGTACGAACGCGAAAGGTCGGTCACTTTGGCCTGCGAGAGCGTAGCCGGGTTGCAGAAGCCACACGCGAGGCAGCCGTTGGTGTCGTCGAGGAAGCTCATGTGATTGGCGCCGTTGACGGTGACCTTGAACGACGGGCCCGGCACAGCGGTGTAGAACGTCTCAAAGTTGTTCATCTTGGGCGCGCAGGGCTGCATGCCGCCTGAGGAATCGGTCGTCTCGCCAACAAAGCCGGACGGGATGGCGAGCTTGCCGATCGCGTCCGTCACGTCGACACACTGCGGCGGATTGCAACCGGTTGGACCGCCGCCGTCGACGGGATCCAGGCCGATGGCGGCCTTGAAGCGCGGCTCAATCGTCGTGGCGAGGAAGGCGACCTTGCCGCCGAGCGAGTGCCCGCAGACGCCGGCGTTCTTGTCGTCGACTTTGCCGGCGAGGACGCCGCCCTTGTTGGCTGCCCAGTCGAGCGCAGCCGCGAGATCCTTGGCTTCCTGCGGATTGTCATTGCCAAAGAAGCTGGTCGGAAAGTCGACGGTCATCGCGACATAGCCAAACGACGCCAAGCGCCGCACGTAGCCGTAGTACTTGTCCGGCGTCAGTTGGAAGCCGTGCGCGACGACGATGACCGGATAGGGGCCAGCGGACGGTCCGCCGGTCGGATAGGCGCAGTGGATCGCGACCGTGTCGCCCGTGGCCAACTTGGGTTTGTCATCCAATTCTGCAAACTTGTACGGTCCGTCCACGTTGGGGTCAGCGATCGGCCCGCCCGCGGTGTCCGGCGCCGTTGCGTCAACCGGCGCGACATCGGCAAGCGCGTCGGTTCCCGCAGCCGCATCCGTTCCGGCATCGGCGACGGCATCGGTTCCGGGGGCTGCCGCATCGGCATCCTCGGTAGCCGTCGCGTCCGTGCCCACCGCCAACGCATCAGCATCCGCGGTCAGTTCGGCATCACCGGCGCCAGCAGCGTCGTCCACGGCAGCGCCGACGGTGGCAGTCGTCGTGCCGCCGCAAGCCGCCGCGAAGGCGGCGCAGCACAAGGCGGCAAGAAACCGCTGGTTGTTCTTATTTTGCACAGGTCACCACGTTGAGCGACTTGGAAGCGTCGCTGACAAATTGGATGTCGGTATCCGTGACGTCGCCGCTCGTGCCCTTGTTCAGGAGCATGATGTACAGCTTGCCGCCGCTGGCCGGCAGGCACGCCCCGGTCAACGTGACGGATTGAAAGCTCTTGCCGAACGCAGCATTGGCCTTGCCGGTCACGATCGCGTCGGCCTCGGTCTGGTTGGTGCCAATCATCACGAGCGCGTCTTTCTTGACGGCCAACTGCACGTCAGGCGCGCCGCCACCGCCGCCGGTCAGTCCGCCGCCCTGGCCCGCCTGCGCGCGCCACGCGAGCGTCACGCCCTGCGTGCCAGCGGGGATATCCTTGACGACAAACTGGAAATAGCCCGGCACGCCGTCGTTCAGGCCGGAACCCGCCGGCACCTGATCCGTGCCGGCAATCGCGATCGGCACCTGCTCAGCGGACGTCTGAACGGAGAATTTCGCCCACGCCTTGGCGCGCTCGCTGCTCAGGATGCCGTGCGCCTTGAGGATGGTGTTGACGGTCGTGCCGGTCGCCGCGTCCACCTTCTTGGCTTCGGACAGGATCAGCTTGCCGGCGCCGTAGAGGTTGGTCGACGCGTTGAAGCTCTGCAGCGCGTTCAGGATGATCTGGTCCGCCTGCTGCTGGCCGAGCGCGCCGCGGATCTCCCAAAGCGTCGAGCCGATGATCTTGCCGTCGGCGTGCGCCTCGCTCGTCAAATCGTCCGGGAACTTGCGGCCGGAGCTGAGGTCGCGCACGTAGAAATCGCCCTGGAACGTCAGCGCATACGGCCCGATGATCGGGCTGTCGCGGCGCGAGCAGGAGAAGTAATCGGCGAAGCCTTCATTCATCGCGCCGGGCAGGTTGTCCAGGCCAAAGGCGTCGACGAGCACGCCGGAGAGCCGCGTCGTGCCGACCATCGCGTGGGTGTATTCGTGGTAGATGACCGACGCGTCGTAGGAGAAATCAGTTGACTGATACTGGCCAAACACAATGGCGCCATTGGCTTTCTTGGGCAAACCGTAGGCCGTGAACGCTTCCGGCGGCATGAACGCCGCGTTGGGGAAACCCTGCCAGCCCGTGCCGCCGCCCATGTTGATGGTGCTGTTGAGCGTGACGTTGACGAGCGCCTCGATGGGGTTGTGCTTGAGCGCGAGGTCAAAGCCATCCTGATAGAAGTCGTGAATCTGATTGACGTGGTAGTACATCATCAGCTCGGCGAACTTGTCCTCCGGATCACTGTCGTCGCCGGGCGGCACGATGCTCAGGTAGCTCTGGTCGGCATCCCGCGTCGCGGTCGGCGTCTCGAGGCACAGCGCGCCCACTTCAAAGCCGTTGAATTTCAGCGGCGCGCCGCCGTCCTGCTGCAGGCAGTTCGACACGGAGGCAAAGTCGCCGATCAAGTGGCCGTCCGGGTCCGTCGGGTGCGTGAGCGTCACAAGCGTGGTCTTGAGCGCATCCGTCTTGGGATCGCTGACGTAGATCTTCGCCTGATCGAGCTTGTTCACCGGACCGGTGTCGCCCGCGGCGTCATCGGCGGCATCGCCGGTCAACGCGGCATCCTCGCCGCCAACAACGCCATTTGCCGCGCCATTGCCGTCGCTGGCTGGCGTCGCGCCGCATGCGCCGAGGCTGAAGCAGGCGACGCCGCCGACGAACGTGAGAGCGGCGCGGGAGCGGATTCGAAGGAGAGAAAACATGCAGTCCTCGGGGTACAGGGGCCTGAAAGATTCGGAAGGCGCGAATGCGGTGGCGACTAGTCCATCACGCGGTTGGGCATCCGGGTCACGGCGCCCGTCTGGGCGTCCACGGCGAGCGTCCGCAGGTCCTTGAGCGACGCACCGGGCACGTGCACGATCCACACATGGCGGGCGCCCTGGGCACGCGCGATCACTGCCTCTTCCGCTGACTGGGCATTGCCACGGCCAAAGGTCGAACCCGCGCTCGCCGCTTGGGCCTTGACCACCGCTTCCTCGCGCGTCAACGCGCCCGGGACGATGTGCAGGACCGGCATCGCGGCGCTCACGACGCGCAGAAGATGGCCGTTGGCGTTGTCAAACGTCAGCGTCACCTCGCCGTCGAGCACACGCAGTTCCTTGTCGCCCACGCGCACCATCTGTTGGTAGCGCAGGACGGTCCGCTGACGGCTCACGCTTGGCTCGATCGCGCGCAATTGCGCGGCCGGCACGCCGATGAGCGCCTCATTGGCGCGGAGAAAGCCGTCCCCGCGCAAGGCCGGCGTCGCACCGATGAGCGGCTCATCGAGGCCGAGGAGCATGTGAATGCCCGGCTGGTTGGACTGCCACTCGGCCTCAGCCTGCGGCGTGCGGGTCTGGAGCGCGCGGAACGCCTGCTGCGCCCGCTGGTGGATCGCCGCGTACGGCGAGATCGAAGCGCCAACGGCCAACGCGGCCATCGGCGCGGCGGTGACGGCGAGCAACAAGGAGGGCGCAAACACCAAGCGAAGGATTCGGGAACGCATCGGAACCTCAAGAGGCGGGCGGCGAATCGTCGGCGCGGGGCCCCAGTGAAAGTTGATCCTGCCATGCGGACTTTGCGCACGCTCCAATAGGATGCGGATTCCGGCCAAAGGTGTCACCCGTCGTGCGCGAAAAACCATGCGGCGTTCAGAATTTTACACGCCGGACACAGGCGCGGTCGGGATTTGGCTACGGCTCGGATTCATCTTCGGCGGAGAGGGGCTCCGTCGCCTGCCGCCACGCTTCCGGCAGTTCGCCGGTGCGGATGCGCGAAACGAGATCGGAAGCGCGCACTTCCGCGTCAATCAGGCCAAAAGTCACCGGCACGGGCGCGGGCAACTCGGCATAATCAACAGACAAGGTCAGGAAATGCGGGCGATCGCCAAGCCACAGGGCGCCCAACGCGTAGATCCGCCCCGGCAGCGGCGCCCGCTTGAGGATCCATGCCGCGTCGCACGCCAGGTCTGGCTGGCGCGACAGTTCAACCATCGCCCACACTTGTGGCGGAACACGGCCCTTGGCGCCAACCGCCGGTCCACGCACGCGATCCGCAGTCAGGAGCAGCGACACAGCGCGATCGCGCGTCCATTTGTCCAGCGGCCGATCCCAGTCCGCGGCGTTCTCCTCCGCCGGCAGGACGTCCCGCAGCCACGTCGCGGTCGCATGGCACGGCAAATCGTCCGCCGCAGTCCGCGTCACGTGTTCCGGCGCATCCGTCGCCGCGCTCGCCGGCGCAGCTTTGATTTGGTTGAACCGCTCCACGCGCGGTTGGATGGACGCCTCGGCCACGTGCGTGCGCGCCCGTGCGTGCGAACCGCGGCAAGCCGGCAACATCGCCGCCACCAACAGGAGGCTCACCACGAGTGCCTGTCTCCCGCTTTTCGTCCCCATCCTCACCATCGGCGATCATTCCTTCCGGCGCACGCCCTGCTGGCGCCGCCTTGGCCTGCGAGCGTACCCGTCGCAGCGGTGCGGGACAAGACGCGCGCGTCGATGCCAGGTCTGGTTCCGGATCCGCCGCGGCGCCACCGCGGATCAGGACTGCGCGGGACTCGCGGCAATCTGTTCACTCTCGCGCATGAGCCGCGGACCTTCGGCCGGATGACCTTCCGGATCGACGTGAATCAGGATTTCCGCGTGCGGATACGCCTCGCGCAGCGCCGCTTCAATCGCGTCGGTCACGACGTGCGCCCGCCGCAACGACATCTCCGCGTCGAGTTCAATGTGGAACTGCACGAACGCCAGCGTTCCCGAACGGCGCGTCCGCAGATCGTGGATGCCGCGGACCTCCGGATGCGCCAGCACTGCCTCGACCAACACGTGGCGTTCTGAATCCGGAAACTCACGATCCATGAGCAATTGCACGGAATCCCAAGCGATTTGCCACGCCGATCGGGCGACCAGCACCGCCACGCACATGCCCAGCAGCGGGTCCAGCATCTGCCAGCCCAGCCACGACGACGCGGCGAGCGAAACGATGACGACGGCGTTCATCAACAGGTCAGATTCATAGTGGAGGCGATCGGCGTTGACCGCCGTCGATCGCGTCGCAGCCGAGACCCTGCGCTGGTAGCGGACAAGAAAGAGCGTGGCAGCCGAGGCGATGAGCATGACCGCGATCCCGACGACGCCCATCGTGATCGGCTGCGGATTGCGCAGGCGCTGCACGGCGGACACGGCCAGCCAGATCGCGCTGCAGAGGACGAGCACGGACTGCGCCAGCCCAGCCAGCGGCTCCAGCTTGCCGTGGCCAAAGCGGTGTTCCTCGTCGGCCGGCTCCAAGGAAGCGTGCACGGCGACGAGCGTCACGCCCGAGGCCAGCGCATCCGTCGTGGAATCCAGCAAGCTGGCGAGCATGCTCACCGCGTCCGTCCACCACCAGGCGGCGGCTTTGATCGCGATCAGGCTCACCGCCACGGTCAAGGAGGCGCGCGTGGCTTTGCGCATCATGAGCTGCTGGGCCAGAATTTCCGGCGACAGGGTCGGCGCAACTGACATGGGCAGGATCTCCGTGCGGTCGAGCGAATCAGCCAGCGGGCAAAACAACGTCCGCGTCCGCGTCGATGCGAACGGGGGCGAGCGCTTCACTGTCCGGCTTGCGCCCGGAATCTGCCGCTGCTTCCACGTGATGCACGAACTCGCGCGTCATGTCACGCAACAATCCGCGGACGGATGCCTCAATGCGCCGCCGCTGCTCTTCGGGCAGCTCCGCCAGCTCCGTGTCGATGAGCGCCGGCAGCAACTCATACCCATGGCGGTCATACGCGTCGTGCGCGGCACGCAGCAGGCCGGCCAACTCGCGTTTGCGGCATTCCAGCAGGAATTCCCGCACGCCTTCGTCCACCAGCTCCTGCACCGTCGGCAATTCGCTCAGGTTCGGCGAGGCCGCGGGCTCCGCCAGCAGGTCATCCAGATCGATGCAATGAATCGACGGTTCACCTGGATCGAGATCGCGCGTGAAATGCACCTGATGCGGCGCGCCCAGATCGATGACGAGCAGCGGCTTGGTCCGGTGCGGCAGCAGGTCAAAATCCACCGTCGGCACGCGCGCGCCCGTGGCGACGACAAGCGCGTCCAGCGTGGGCAGGATCTCCGCGAGGTTGGCGTACGGCAGCCAGTCGCCGGCCTTCTCCGGCGGGACCGTGCGGTTGATGTGCAGGACCTTGAACTGGCCCGCTTGCGCCAGCACCGCCGACGCCTTGCGACCGATCTCGCCCATGCCCAACACGCCGACCGTGTGCTTCTCGTGGTGCGGCAGGTGCGGCAGGTGACGGCGCGCCGCCTCCATCGCCAGCCCGTGCACGCCGCGCGTGTGGTGCCGCCAATGCGTCAGGCGCTGGACCTTGCGCACGGTGCGGCCAACCGCCGTCTGCAGCGCGTTGTGATACCCGGAAGCGTGGCCCGCCTGGCGAGCGCCCATCAGCGCGCGGTTCAACTGCCCGGCGATCTCGCGCTCACCCAGCACAAAGGATTCCAGGCCAACGGCCACGCGCAGCAGGTGCTGCACCGCGGAACGGCCCGTGTAGACGTACGGCGCTGGCAATTGCCGCACATGCGCGCCGTCATTGCCGGACGTCATCCAGCGATCGACCATCTGCGCCCGCAGCAGCTCTCCGGCCCAGCGCGGCGACTTCGACGCGACGATCCACTCCACGCGATTGCACGTTTCCAGTACGACGAGACCTTGGGCGTCGCACGCTTCACCCAGCGCCCGCGTGAGCTCCGCGCGTTGCTCGCCGTCCAGGAGCAAGCGGTTGCGCCACGTCGCCGATGCGACGCGAAAATCGCAGCCAGCGACGACAAGCGGCACATCGGCGTCGCCAGCAATCTGGCGGCCCGGCTGGCGTCTAGCGACTCGATGCATCATGTGGACCTCCGCGCGGTCACAAGGCTGTTGTCAGCGAACAATCGATCCACCGCCGCGATGCCTGACGCAGCGGAGTCGTTGACGCTGATGCCGTCCAGATAGTTGCCGGCGAGCGTCACGCCAGGCATGGCCTGATGCAGCGTCTCGCGGGCTTGCGTCATGCGATCGCGATGGCCAACCCGGTATTGCGGGATGGCATCGTGCCAGCGAATGACCTGACTGAAATCGCGCGTGAGCGCGTCGCCCGCAGTCTGCGGGAACGCCTGCTCCTGGGCCCGCTGGACCAGTGAAAGCAGTTTCTCGTCAGGGAGTTCCGCGGCATCGGGATCGCGTGCGCCGCCGAGGAAACCGCTGTGCAGGTAGTGGCCTTCCGGCGCGCGACCGGGAAACACGCTGGACGGAAACAGGATTCCCAGCGTCCGCAGCCCTTCACCCGGCGGAATCAACATGCCAAAGCCCTTGGGCGCAACGTGCGACTTGTCCTCGCCGCCATAGTGCACAACGGCGACGCGGCAGAGCTGCACGTCCATCAGCGCCGCGCGCACGGCCGCCAGCGCGGGATCCTGCGGCAGCACCTGCGCGGCGATCTTCGGCGGCGCGGCGAGGATCACACGCTTGGCGCGCACCTCAAAAGTCGCCGCCTCGTCCTTTGTCGCGTGGCAGTGCAGCGTCCAGGTCTGATCCGGGTTGCCTGTCACTTCATTGACAACGGTCGCAGTCCGCACGCTGTCCGGGGGCAGCGCGGCGGCGATCGCGAACGGCAGCGTGCCCAGGCCATTCTTGAAGTTGAACATGCCGCGGCGTTTTGGCTTGTCGTCCTTGGCCTTGGCGCGCTTCTTGCCGCCGAGGAGCGCGCCCATGACGACGCTTCCCGCCTCGTATTCCCACTGCCAGAGCTGCGGAAACGAATCGCGCGCGCCCAATTGCTCCGCGTCCCCGGCGTAAATGCCTGACACGAACGGCGCGACCAGGTACTGCGCCGCCTCCGGACCCAGGCGCCGACGGGCAAAATCAAGCAGCGTGTCGGTCTCGCGCGCGTCGCCAAAGACGAACGGCTCGCACATCATGCGCAATTTGCCCGAGAGCGTCATGAAGTCGTTGTTCTTGAAGAAATCGCCCGGACCGCTCGGCAGTCGACGCGCCAGACGGTTGCGGTAAATGAAGCGATCCCCCGGCGGCAGGCCCGCGATGAGCTCACCTTCCAGCTTCAGATCCTCGACGAGCTGCCAAATCGTCGTTGCCGAGCCGAGAAAGCTGTTGGGCCCCCATTCAAAGAGGTAGCCGTCCCTGTGCTCACTCCGGATCTTGCCGCCGACCGTGCCGCGCGCTTCCAGCAGTTTGACCCGCAGACCGCGTTTGTGCGCCGCCCAGGCCGCTGCGAGGCCAGTGATTCCGCCGCCGACGATTGCGACGTCGACAGTTTCAGCAGCCGGCGAATTCATGGCACAGCCTTGAGCGCTTGCACCGACGACACGAACGCTTCCACGCCCGCGATCGGCGTTTCCGGAATGCAGCCATGGCCGAGGTTGGCGATCCAGCCGTGACCACCCGTCGCCGCGTGCATTTCCTGCACGCGCCGCTCAATGTGCGCAGCCGGGGCAAACAGCTCGATCGGATCGAGATTGCCTTGCAGTACCGCGTTGGGCGCGATCTTGCGCACGGCCGCCATTTCGATGCGGCCATCCAGGCCAAGCGCGTCCGCGCCGAGCTTGAGCGAACTTTCCAGCAGCGGTCCGCTGTGACGGGCAAACACGATGATCTTGCCGCCGCGCGCCTGGATCGCCTTGACGATGCGCTCAGTCGATGGCCGCACGACGGCGTCGTAATCGGCCGCGCGCAGTTCACTCGCCCACGTGTCAAACAGCTGAACGGCATCCGCGCCGGCGTCGAGCTGCATCGACAGGTAGTCGATGACGGCGTCGGCCAGCTTGTCCAGCAGCTTCTTCAGCAGCTCCGGCGCCTGCCACATCATCGCCTTGATGTGTTCAAACTGCCGGCTGCCCTTGCCTTCAATCATGTAGCAGGCCAGCGTGAACGGCGCGCCGGAGAAGCCCAGCAACGCGTGGTTCGGAAGCTCCGCGCGGATGAGCCGCAGCGCGTCGCCGACGTAGCCAAGGCGCTCCGCCGTGTTCGTCGTCAGCCGCGCGACGTCCGCTTCAGTGCGCACCACCGGACCGAGGATCGGCCCACCTTCTGGAAACTGGACGTTTTGGCCCATGGCTTCCGGAATCGTCAGGATGTCGCTGAAGAGAATCGCCGCGTCCATGCCGAAGCGACGCAACGGCTGGAGCGTGACTTCCATCGCCAGCTCCGGCGTGTGGACCATCTCCAGGAACGTGTGATCCTTGCGGACAGCACGGTACTCCGGGAGGTAGCGCCCCGCTTGGCGCATGAGCCAAAGGGGTGGCCGGTCCACAGGCTGGTTGGCCAGCGCGGCCATCATTCGGGAACGACAAGACATTTCGCCAGCCGCGAGGGGCTTGGCAATCAAACCTGAATTATTCATTTTGTACTCTCTCACGCAGACACGCCGCAAATCGCGTCGACGGTGGAACTATACGCGGGTTGAAAAGGCGAAAGTCACGGCGCTGTCATGGCCGCGAGCCTTGCGTAACACGCTTGTCAGGGCGTGGTCGCTTGGGGTTGGTACTGGCATTGGCGGAAACAGACCTTGGCCTGCACGACGCCTTTGTCATCTTTGACTTCCTGGCAGCCGTAGCCTTGCGGGCACGGGCCGGTCGGGTCCTCAGAACACGGCAGGAAGCAATACGGACCGTGTTCAGCGCCCGCGCTGTCCTTGGTCTTGCCGCAGAGCGCCGGCTTGCCGCCGCAAGCCTTGACGTCCTGATCCTGGTCGTCACACGGGCCGCAGTACGGCAACGTCGGGTCTTCGCACAAGCCGCTGCCGGGGTTGCAGATCTTGCCAAAGGAGCACTCAAAGTTCTTGGTGCAGCCCTTGACCACGCACTTGCCGCTGTCGCATTTCAGGCCGGCGTCCTGGCATTCCGAGTCGATTTCGCAGCCGGGGTAGCATTTGTGCGCGACGAGCACGCAGTGCTGCTCCTTGGCGCATTCCGCGGAACTGATGCAGCCGCCCGGAATCTTGCAGTGCTGATCCACGCACTTGGCGTCGGTGCTGAGCGGCGCGCAGTCGGGGTCCGCGGTGCACGGGGAGACGCAGTGGCCAAGCGAGCAAACGGTCGGCGCGTCAACGGGCTGCGGGCACGCGAGATCGGCGGTGCAGCCTTTGACGCACGCGCCGTATTCCGCGTTGCAGATGAACTGGAACGGACAGTCGGTGTCCACTTTGCACAGGCCCGATCCGGGCGCGCATGAGCCCGCCTTGGGCACGCATTGCATGCTCGCGCTGCCGGTGACCGCCTTGCACGTGAACGCCTTGGGGCAGCCCGCGTCGCCGACGCACGCCTGACCGCAGAAGTTGCCGCCCTTGTCGTACGGAATGCAGATGGAGCCGTTCTCCGCACCCGCGCACTCGGAATCGACCGAGCAGGGATCGCAGACCGTGCGGGACTTCTTGCAGGTCTTGCTGCACGGGTCGCAATACTCGCCGCTGGCGCATTCGTCAAAGGTGTCGCAGACGTGTTTCTCGGTGGGACCGACGCACTTGACGGCTTCGATGTCGCCGTTCTTGGCGTCGCCGACCGTGTCCGTGGTCGCGGTGACGTCGGCGCCAAGGCCAATCACGGCGTCGCCGGTCGTGCCGGTCGTTGCGGTTTTGCCGCTGCAGCCGGCGATGATCGCCGCCAGAAGGATGACAAGTCTGCGCATCAGGTCCCCGTTTCGCGTCACTTTCCGGCTACTGGCCCAAACGCACGCCTTGCGCGTTGTGCATCGCCAAAGCATACAGGATTCCGCCGTTGGAGACCGCAAACGCGCGGTCGCCGATGACCTGCGGCACGGCCGTGAAGCCCCATTCCAGCATCGCCCGCGCAACCGCCACACCCGTCGTCGCGCGCACGGCGTCCATGCCCTGCTCCGTCGGGATCAGCAGCGTTCCGCCGTCCAGATCCGACCACGCGAGGTAACCCGACGGATTGCCCGGCAGTCGGTGGCTGTGCAGCACCGCGCCGGTCGTCAAGTCAACGACGTAGAGCGTGCCCGTCGCCGCGATGACGTAGACTTCATTGCCATGCACCAGCGGCGGCCCCATGCCTTCCACGTCGCAATGCCACACCTGATGACCATCGGCCGCCCGCAGCGCATACAGGCCGCCCGAATGGCTCGCCGCCAGCAGCCAATCGCCAGGCTGCTTGTCGTCGGCGATCGCCGGCCGCTTGATGAGCACGGGCGTCGTGTCCACATCCGCGTACGGACTGCGGCTCGGGCGGGACAGGTCAACCTGCCAGGTCAGACCGCCGTCGCGGGCGCCCAGCGCGACGAGCTTGCCACCGGGCATGCCGGCAAACACCAGCGAACCGCCCGTCAGCACGCCGGACTGGCCTTCAATGAGGAACTCGCGCGTCACTTCCGCGTTGTAGCGCCATTCCGGCTTGCCGGTCGCGCGATTGAGCGCCACGATCGCTCCGGGATCCGCGGAAACGTAGAGCCGCTGCGCATCTGCCGCCAACGGCGCCTGGACCGCGGCCTGCAGACGGCTCGGCTCCGGCCACAGCGCGTGCCCCGTCACCGCGTCAAACGCGTACACGGCGCCCGCACGCGTCACCGCATACGCCGCGCCATTGTCGACGACCGGCCGACTGTCGATCCGCTCCGTCGTCAGCGCGGTCCACAGTTCCTCGCCCGAACCTGCAACGTACGCGCGCAGGCCAGTCGCCGACGCCGCATACAGCCACGTGCCGTGCGGCGACAGCACGACGCCGCCGTGTTCGCGCGGCTTCCACGCCATGGGTGCGGGCGTCGCCATCTGCGCGCGCCACAGCACCTGCATGTCATGGGCGTTGGCCGCAATGGGCAGCAACAGGGCCGCCAAGCTCTGCGCGACCAACGCCAGCCGCAACTTGTTCACCTGCATCAGAGGCTCGCCAGCTTGGCGCGCGCGTCCGCAACCACCCACGCGAGGCCGCCAGCGGGCGGATCCTTGTCGCCCGGACGCGCCAACTTGACGGCTTCTTCATACGCCGCCTTGGCCTTGGCCGCGTCAGCCGCCTTGGAGCCCAGCGACGCGTTGAACAGGTCGCCCGTACGCAGTTGCGCCAGCGCCTTCTCAAACGGCCACACGGACAATTTGGCAACGGTCGCCCATTCCGCAGCGGCTTCCGCCGATTTGCCGAGGCCCGCGAGCGCAACCGCGCGCTGCTGGTGCAACGGACCTTCCAGCGGCTGGCCAGCGGCCTTCGCGAGTGCGGCGTCAACGGCCGCGAGTTGCGCTGCGTAATCGCCATTTGTCGCCTTCGCGCTGCCCACGACGACGTTCACCCAGGGCGCAACGGCATCATCATCGACCTTGCCGGCGGCAAGGACGGCATCCGCACGGGCCTTCTCCGAGTCAAACGAGTCCTTGACCGGCGGCTTCTTCTTGGCTTCGTCCTTGGGCGCATCGCCTTCCGCGGCCTTGGGCTCTTCCTGCGGCGGCACGACGGACTTGCTGGCAAGCTGGAACACGATGCTCGTCGCGTCAGCCCGCGTGTTGGCGCGCGACTCCGCGATCAGGTTGGCAACGCCAATGCCGCCCCAAATCACGGTCACAGCGCCGATGCCGCCGAGGACCGGCTTCCAGTGCGCTTCCACCCATTCGCTCAGCGACCAGAGCTTTTCTTCAACAATCTCAGGCGCAATCAACTCGATGTGTTGCTCTTTCTTGGTCTTGCGCGGTCGCCGAATGGTCGCCATGTGATAACTCCGATGGGCTCTCCCGATGGGCGTTGCGGATGGTTCCGGTCGCGCCGTTCAGGATTTGCAGGCCGCGTGTGGTAGTGCGAGACTGCCGTCTTGTCAACCGGGACTGCCTGCCGCCGCGCGCGACCCAAGGCCCGAAGACTTCGACTTTTGCCAACAATTTCCAGCCCTTTACCATCGCGGCCGCTCTTCGCCGCGTGTTTGAGTTTGCCGCCATGCCAAAGTTTCCCATCTCCTCGCCCAACGCGAATTCCCTGCGTCCTTCCGTGTTTTCGACCCTGACTGCGCAGTTCAAACTGCTGCCCGCGCCGCCAATTCCGCTGCAGCTCGGCGATACGTACCGCGAACCGTGTGCGGCGGCCCACATCGATCGCGCGGCGCAGAAACTGCCCAAGACCAAGGCGTACGCCTACTCCAACCCGTGGGGCCTGGAAGAACTCCGCGCGGCCGTCGCGCAACGCTGCTCCGATGATGGGTTTACCGGCGTCGCGGCCGACAATGTCCAAGTGACGGCGGGCGGTTCGCAGGCCATCAACGTGGCGCTCCAGACGTGGCTGCAGCCCGGCGATGAGGTCCTCGTGTGCGCGCCGTACTGGCCGCTCATCAAGGGCATGATCACGTCGCTCGGCGCGGTGCCGGTTGAAGTGCCCTTCTATCCCGGCATTCGCAAAGGGGTTCCCGTCGCGCAACTGCTCCAGCCGTACATGACCGAGCGGACCGTGGCGCTCTACGTCTGCACGCCGAACAATCCGTGCGGCACCGTCCTGTCCGCCGCGCAGGTCTCCGAAACGGCAGCGTTCGCGGTCAAGAACGACCTGTGGACGATCGCCGACGAGGCCTATCACCACTACATCTACGACAACACGCCACATCCTTGGCTGGCCAACGAGCCGGGCATGGCCAAGCGCACGGCGTCGATCTTCACGACGTCCAAGAGCTACGCGCTGGCCGGCCTGCGCACCGGCTTCCTGGTCGGCGACACGTCCTGGCTCGATGTCGCCCGCCGCGTCAGCACCCACCAGATCTACAGCGTGCCGATTATCTGTCAGTACGCGGCCTTGGGCGCGATTCAGGAAGGCGGACCGTGGATCGCGGAGACCAAAGCAGCCTACGCCCGCGTTGCGACAATCGTGCGCAACACCCTGCAGGCGGACTTTGGCAACGCCGACGGCGGCGGCTACGTCTTCCCCGATTTCACCAAGGAATTGAACGGGAAGCCGATGATCGACTGGATCCAGGAGCTGCTCCGCGAAGGCGTCTGCATCAGCCCCGGCGACGCTTTTGGCCGTGATTTTGAGAGCTTCGCACGAATCTGCTATACTTCTGTCCCGGAAGATCAAGTTGTGCTCGCCATCGAGCGGCTCAACAAGTCGCTGGAACGCCTGCGCGCTGGCCGGTCTCTTTGACCGCAAGGACCTGAAAAAGTGCTGAGAATCGCCCACATATCGGATTTGCACGTGCTGGATCTGGCGGGCACGCAGTGGCACCAGTTTCTCAACAAACGTGTGACAGGTGCGATGAACCTCGCGGGCATGCGGCGCAACGCGCATCCGGTGTCGCTGGCGGAGAAGTTGGCCGATCGGCTTGCCGCTGGCGACATTGACCATGTGATTCTGACGGGTGATTTGACCAACCTCGCGCTCGACTCCGAGTTCAAGCGCGTGCTGGAGGTCGTGCAGCGGATCGGCCCACCGAGTTTCGTGACCGTCATTCCCGGCAATCACGACATGTACACGCGCGGCGCGCTGCGGCACCACCGTTTTGAGAAGTGGTTTGGCCCGTACCTTGTCGATGACGCCGACGAGCACCATTCGGCGCTGACCAAGGGGCGGCTGCACTACCCGTTCATGCGCGCCCCGGCGCCGCACGTGCGGATCTACGGCATGTCGAGCGCGATTCCGACCCCGCCGCTGCTGGCGTTCGGCCACGTCGGTCGCCATCAGCTCGACCGGTTGCGGCAGCTGGTGGCGGAAGAGCCGCCGGGAGTCACGGTGCGGCTCTGCCTCGTGCACCACAACCTCCACCACCGGATCGGCGCGGCGGAGTACGTGGCCTCGCTTGTCGACCGCAAGGCGTTCTCCCGCGTGATGCATGAGATCCGCGCGACGGCGGTGCTGCACGGCCACACGCACCATCCGCATCAGGGCCACCTGCCCGCGCGCAAGGCCATGGCAGACGCGACGACGGACCGGATCGACGAGCAGACGCTCATCCAGTCCGAGATCGAAGACCTGGGCGGCGACATCCCGGTCCTCGGCTGCGGTTCGTCGACCTGGACCAAGAAGGGCCGCGATCTGGCGCGCTTCAACATCCTGGACATCGACGCGCACGGCATCCACGCGATTTCGTCGATGCGCTGGAGCGCCGAGAACGCCCAGTTTGAGCTGGAGCATCAGGATTTGCTGACCAAGGCAATGGCCGGCAAGAACGCGATTCTGCTGTAAGGAACGCCGATGGCCGTGCTTGCGAAGACCCAGAGCGCGCTTGGCAACTACTTTCGCCACTCCGCGGGCGGTACGCAGTCGGCGGTGCTGACCCTGCCGCTGCTGTTGTTCTACGGCGCGGGAATCACGCTCGTGCCGGAGGCGCGCAACGGCGTCGATCTCGTCTCAAGCGGCCTCTACACGCTCATGTCGCACGCGAGCAACCCGACGGCCGTCTACATCGGCTTTTACGGCTTCCTCGCGCTCGCGGACATCGGCCTCTTCTTCTGGCTCCGGCGGCAGAATCGCCTGAATCCGCAGTGGCTGCTGCCCCTCCTCGGCGAGTGCCTGCTCTACGCGTTCATCACGGGCATGCTGTCGTCGATGGCCACGCGTTCGCTGCTCGGGCTGGCGACCGACCCGCAAGGCGCGCGGCATTTTGGCCTCGTCGCGGGCCTGATCGTGAGCGCGGGCGCGGGTCTGCACGAGGAGCTGTTCTTCCGGCTCGGCGGCATCGGCCTGGTGGCGCTGCTGTGGCTGGGCAAGGATTGGCAGCGGCCGTCGCTGCGTCTCGCGACGCTCGTTGTCGTCTCCAGCGTCGTCTTTGCGCTGGCGCACTACCTCGGCGAACCCTTTGCGCTGACCTCGTTCGTCTTCCGCACGGTCTCCGGCATGCTGTTCGCCACGCTGTTCCTGACGCGCGGTTTCGCGGTCGCGGCCTGGACGCATGCGCTCTACGACGCGTGGGTCATCGTCGTTTTGGGCAAATGACCGCGAGCGAGCGCGGCCAATGCGGCTATCTTGAGCGCCGGGCGTTTTGTCCAGAAAGACGGTGCCATGCCAGCTTGGAACACGGGTCTCACTTCTGCTGAAGCCGCCGCGCGCTTGCGACAGTACGGACGCAATGAAATCAAGCGGCAAGCCGCCACGCCGTGGTGGACGTTTGTCCTTGCGCAGTTTCGCAGCCTCATCGTTTGGCTGCTCCTCGTCGCGTGCGTCGTCTCGGTCATCCTCGGGGAGACGGGCGACGCAATCGCCATCGGCTGCATCCTCATCCTCAATGCGTGGGTCGGCTTTCGTCAGGAATACGCTGCGGAGCGCGCCGTGCTGGCGCTGCGGGCGATGACGGCGCCCAAGGCGCGGGTGCGGCGCGACGGTCGGCTGCAGACTGTGGAGGCCGAGGCGATCGTCGTCGGCGACCTGCTTGTGCTGGAGGCGGGCGATACGGTGCCGGCGGATGCGCTCTTGCGCGAGGCGGCGCAACTCCAGACCATCGAGAGCGCGCTGACGGGCGAGAGCCAGCCGGTCGCCAAGCAGACCGAGCCCTGCCCGCCCAACGCGCCGCTGGCTGAACGCCACGACCACGTGTATTTGGGCACAGCCGTCGCGACGGGCACCGCGCTCGCGGAAGTGACGGCCACGGGCGGGCAGACCGAGCTCGGCAAGATCGCGCACCTGCTCGGCACGGTGACGGTCGAGCAGACGCCGCTGCAGGCGCGCTTGGAGCGGGTCGGGCGGTCGCTCGTGTGGCTGTGCCTGGGCATCGTGGCGATTGTCGCGGTGCTGGGCCTCCTGCGCGGCTTGCCGCCGCTGGAAGTGCTCATGCTCGCGGTGTCCTTGGCGGTGGCGGCGGTCCCGGAAGGATTGCCGGCCATCGTGACGATCGCGCTGGCCGTCGGCGTCAAGCGCATGGCCGCGCGGCAAGTGCTGGTCCGGCGGCTCGCGGCCGTGGAGACGCTGGGCAGCGCAACGGTGATTTGCACCGACAAGACCGGCACGTTGACCGCTGGCGAGATGCGCGTCCGCGACGTGTGGGCCCCGGATCGCTCCGCGCTGCTGCACGCTGCCGCGGCCTGCTGCAATGCCGATTGGCAGCCGGACGACGCGAACGGCAAGGCCAGGAGCGTGGGCGACCCAACGGAAGTGGCGCTGCTGGAAGCGGCTGCGGCGGACGGTCATCACCGCATGGCGATTGAAGCCGCCAATCCGCGCCAGGCGGAGACGCCGTTTGACAGCGTGCGGCGGCGGATGGCGATTCACCGCGCGGACGGGACGCTCTACGTGAAAGGTGCGCCGGAGTCGGTGATTCCGCTGTGCACGGAAGGCACGGAAGGTGCGGATGCGGCGGCGCAACGGTTGGCGGCCGACGGCCTGCGCGTGCTGGCGGTCGCGACGGGTCAGGGCCCGGAGGAGCGCGGTTTGCGGCTGATCGGCCTCATCGGTCTGGCGGATCCGCCGCGCCCAGAAGCGATCAAGGCCGTCGCGGCGGCCAAGAGCGCCGGGATTCGCACCGTCATGATCACCGGCGACAACGCGACGACGGCGCACGCCATCGCCCGCGAGATGTTCATCCTCGACGCGGCGGAGAGCCCGGATGGCATTGTCCACGCGCGCGCGACGCCGGCGGACAAGCTCCGCATCATCGGCGAGTGGAAAGCCAAGGGCGCGATAGTCGCGATGACCGGCGATGGCGTGAACGACGCGCCGGCGCTGCGGGAAGCGCACATCGGCATCGCGATGGGCAAGAACGGGACGGACGTCTCGCGCGAGGCGGCGGACATGGTGCTGATGGACGACAACTTCGCCAGCATCGTCGCGGCGATTTCTGAGGGTCGCGGCATCCAGGACAACATCACCAAGACGCTGATTTACCTGTTGTCCGGCAACCTCGGCGAGCTGCTGCTGATGCTGGGCGCGGCGGTGCTCGGCTTCCCGATGCCGCTCCTCCCGCTGCAATTGCTGTGGATCAACCTGGTGACGGACGGCCTGCCGGCGTTGGTGCTCGTCATGGAACCGGTAGAGCCGGGCGTGCTGGATCGACCGCCGCGCCGGCCTGACGCGCCCATCCTCGGGCGTCCTGAATGGCGGACCATCGTCAGCATCGCGCTGCTGGAAACGACCGTCACGCTGGGAATCTTCGTGCAGGCGCTGACCCACCATCCGCTGGCGGAGGCGCGCAACCTGGCGTTCTCAACGCTCGTCGTCGCGGAGACGCTGCGGGCCCTGGCGGCGCGGAGCCGGACGCGGCCGTTCTGGCAGCTGGGTCTGCGGTCGAATCCGCGGCTTCTCGCCGTTGTGCTGGGATCACTGGCGGTGCAGGTGGCCATCCAGCACGTGCCGTTCACGCAGCGGCTGTTTGGGATTGGCGCAGTGCCGTGGCTGGATTCCGCGCTGGCGCTGGGCGCGGCGGTGATTCCGCTGACGTGTCTGGAGATCAGCAAGGTCGTGCGACAGCGCTGGGCGCGGCAGAAATGACCCTGGACGACTTCAGGAAGCGTTGCGCGTCGCCACGTAGGCGGCGTCGCTCTGGCCCGCGCGCACGCCCGTCACGCGGAAAATCAGCGACTCCAGGCGCGGAAAGAACTGGATGCGCGTCAGCAGCGGGTTCAGCATGCCGCTGGTAATGCAGTAGTAGCGGTCAAACGGCGCGGTGTGGTGCACGTCATGGTGCTTCACGCCGAGGATGATGTGCGCGCGCTGCAGGCCCTGCACCCAGCCCGGCAGGCGATCCTCGTGGGACCACTTGTGGAACTGGTTGGTGCCAAAGACGAAGAGCGAGATCGACGCACAGAACGTCGCGGCAAAGATGCCGTGGAGCGTCGTCAAATCCGCTGTCAGTCCCATCGCGACGATTGGCGCAGTGGCGATGCAATTGTTGCCGTTGGTCTCGACAAAATCGTGCAGCGTCATGCCCTTGGGATCGACGTGGTGCTCGCGAAACGGCTTGATGAAGTTCTGCCCCACAACCGGCGTCTGCTCCGTGCCGTAGCGGTCAAAAAGCCAATGCGCCATGCCGCTGCCAAAATCCGCCGCGACGTAGCCAACAAGCGCCGCCATCAGCAGCGTCAACGCCGCCGCCTCGGACGACGTCGCGTGCGCGAGGCGGACGACCAGCCACAGTTCCAGCGATGCGAAAGTCGCAATGCCAATGATTTCAAAAGCCCGGTGCGGCGTCATGCCGCCCGCCGGGAGCGGGTGCCCATTCTCAACCATCAATCACCACTCGTGGATGCCGCCCATGTTGTAGGCTTTGCTGTAGCCCATGCTGCGCAGGATCCGCGCGGCCATGTCGCTGCGACCGCCGGAGCGGCAGTACAGCACAATCGTCTCGTCCGGCTTGGCGTACTTGTCGATTTCTTCGCCAATCACCTGCACCGGCACGTTTATCGCGCCCGGCAGCGCGCCACCGGCGTTCTCGTCGTGCGTGCGCACATCGATCAGCTTGGCGCCTTCTGCCACCAGACGATGCGCCGTCTGCTGGTCAATCCGAATGTCATCCATCGTTCTCTCCGTTCTGGTCCGGCCTACGGCGTGTAGCAGGCGCAGCACTGGTCTTTGACCTGGCCCTGCGGGCACGCGATTGCGGTGCACATGATGCCCGGACACGCGCCACAAACGCCAGCCTTGCATGCGAGACCGCCGGTGCAATCCTTGGTTGTGACGCAATTGTCGGGCGCACAGGCGCCGTTGCTGGCTGCGTTGGTGCCACCGGCGTTGGCGCCGCAGTCGTTGTCGTAGTCCTTGCCGTCACAGCCGCAGACGGGCATGAAGATCATCGGGCAGATCTGCGGAATCACCGCGCACGCGCCCACGCCGCTGCATTGGCCGGCGAACGGCGACTTGCAGAACTGGCCCTTCGCGCAGCCGGTGTTGTCGCCGATGTTGCAGTCGCCGGGCTTGGCGCAATTGCCGTCGGACGCCTTGCCGACGCCGGCGACCTGGCGCATGCAGTCGTTGCCGTACGTGTTGCCGTCGCAGCCGCAGACCGGCGCGAGGTTCTTGGGGCAGCCAGTTGGAATCACGACGCAAACGCCGGTCATGTCAAAGCCGCAGCCCGACGGATCGCAGAAGTCGCCTTTGGGGCACGTCTTGCCGATGAACCCGCCGCAGGTGTTGTCCGTCGCGCAGGTGCCGGTGAATTGGACGGTGACGCCCTGGCCCGCCGCGACGCACGCGTTGCTGTAGTCCTTGCCGTCACAGCCGCAGACGGGCGCGTAAATCATGTCGCACGCCAGCGGTTTGACCGTGCACGTGCCGACGCCGCCGCACTGGCCATCGGGCGCCGCGCAGTACTGCCCAGGCGCGCAGACGACATTGGTCTTGCCGCCGCAGCCGACGGGGCCAATCGCGTCAAGGGCAACATCCGCGGCGGCGTCACCGGCAACATCCGGCGCAGCGTCGCCGGGCTTCACGTCCGCCACCGCCACATCGCCGGTATCGGCGGCGGTATCGGCAACGCCCGTCACATCCGCAGCAATGTCGCCAGCCGCCGCGTCGGTGCCGACCGCGTCGTCCACGGCCGCGTCCGTCCCGGATTCCGCATCCGTCGTCGCGCCGCCGCCCGTGGTCGTCCCACACGCCGCCACGACGAGCGCCATCAGGCACGCAAAACCAATCCGCAAAGAATGCTGCTTCATACGAACTCCTCGCGCATCCAGCCCAAAATGCCGGAAACCGTGCAGCTGGCAGGATAACAGAAAGTCGGATCCGACGCATAACGTCGGCGTCATGAAATCAGGCCGTCCCGCTTTGTCGTCGCGCGCATCGCCATGTCGTCGAGGTGCTCCGCCATCGCCGTGCGCTCACCGGCGACGTGATCGGCGATGACCTGCCGGAACGCCGGATGGGCGAGCCAATGCGCGCTGTCCACGAGGACCGGCAGCATCCCGCGGTTGATCTTGTGGCCGCCGCCCGCGCCCGGCTCAAAATGCGTCCAGCCGTTGGCGATGCACGCGTCCATCAGCTGGTAGAACGCCAGCTCAAAATGCAGGAACGGCCGATCCACGTCGCAGCCCCAGTAGCGGCCGTACAGATGCTGGCCCTTTTGCAGGCTCAGCGTTCCCGCGATAAATTCCCCTGATTCCTTGGCCATGGATGCGACAATGCGATGTGGCAAATGACGCTGCAAATGCTCAAAAAACGCCGGTGTCAGGTACGCCTCCGCGCCGTGCCGCGCGACGTTGTTCTCGTAGAACCGCCGGAGCGCCTTCCAGCCTGCGTCGTCCAGCTCGTCGCCGCGCACGGTTTGAATCGCCAGCCCGAGCTCCGCCACTTTGCGCCGCTCCTTGCGGATATCCTTGCGCGCCGGCGCCCGCAGCGTCTCCAGGAACGCCTCAAAGGTCGGCCAGCCCGGGTTTTTCCACGCCGTCTGGACCGTCTTGCGGGCAATCCAACCGCGCTGCGCCAGCAGCTCCGCCTCGTGCGGCTCGCAAAACAGCACGTGCGCGCCCGACGCGCCGACCCGCGCGCCCACCGCCTCGATGCCTTCCGCCAGCAGCAGGCGCAGCCGATCCGGATCGGCGTGCTGCGGGTGCACCAACAGGCGCGGCCCGGTGGCGGGCGTAAACGGCGGCGCAACGGTCAGTTTGGGATAGTACGGCGCGCCGTTGCGGTGGTAGAAATCCGCCCAGGCCCAGTCAAAGATGAACTCGCCATAGGAGTCCGTGCGCACGTACAGCGGCACCGCGCCAACCAGCGCATCGCCGTCGTACAGGGTCAACGGCAGCGGCTGCCAGCCGGAATCGCCCCCGACGCAGCGCGTCAGCTCCAGGCCGTAGAGGAAAGCGTGCTCGAGGAACGGCCAGTGCGCGCCGACAAGCGCGTCCCAGGCTTCGGCGTCGATCGCCGCGAGACTCTCGTTGATGCGCAATTCCATCAGGCGTTACTCGTCCAGCTCAAAGTGAATGCGGTGCTCCAAGCGCGCGCGCACGGGCTGGCCATGCAGGCGCGCGGGGGCAAACCGCCAGGTGCGCGCGGTCTCCCGCGTGGCGCGGAGAAAGCTCGGATCGCAGTCGCCACAGTGTGCGTCGAGGTGGGAGACGTGACCGTCCGTTTCAATGATCAGCGTCAGCAGGACCTCGGCGGCGAGTCCAAGCTTCTGCGCAGCCGAGGGAAACGGCGGCTGCGACATGGCCAGCGGCGCGGGCGGCACATCGACGTCACCGGGACCATAGACGGCATCGCCAGCACCGGCGGCCACAGCGGCGTGGCCTTCGCCGGAGGCGCCCGGTCCGGCCGGTGCAGCAGCGAGCGGACCGGGACCCGCGACGCCGGGCGCGACCGGAGCAGCAGGGACGGCAACTGCGCCCGCCGGCGCGACCTGGACTGGCACGCCGCCCGCAGATGCCGGTTTGTCGACACTTGCGCGCGGGCGGACAGCCGCCATTGGTGCGGCAGCAGGTGCCGGGGCTTGCGCGGTTTCCGGGGCTTTTTGCGCCGCGCGCGGTCGCCAGTCGACGTCGCGCGGTTCAGCCCACGCGGAGGACGCCCGCGCTTCCGGTGGCGCCACAAGGTGTGGCCGGAACGCGGGCAACGGCATGCTGCGCACGCCCAACGCCAGAAGCGCGGTCAACGCCAACGCCACTGCAAAGCCAATCAGGAGGTTGCGATCCACGGGCACCGTCATGCCCGGCGTCGCGCCAGACGCCACAGGCCGAGGATCGCGAGCGCGACAAGGGCGATCGGCGACGCGTTGCCACCGGCTCCGGCCTGACAGCCACTCGCTGCCGATTGCGGGGCGCTGGCCGCCGGGGCGACCGAGCCGGCATCGTCCCCCGCGAGCGCGGCCGTGTCACTGGCCTGCGCCGTCGCATCGTACGGAATGTGCTGGTTCGGATCGCCGCCATCGGCATCTGACGCCGGCTTTGCGTCCAATGCGGCGGTGTCAGGCGCAGCGTCCGCATCCGCCGATCCCGCGCCATCCGCGCCGCAGCCCGTGTTCGCGCCGGCGAGACACAGTCCCTGCGCACAGTAGTCGCCGACTGTGCAGGCATCGCCGTCGTCGCAAGCGCCCTCGGCGTTGGCGTGTTGGCACGTCGCCGCGACGCACGTGTCGATGGTGCACGGGTTCTTGTCGTCGCACGTGCCGCATGACGGGACGACGGGCCCCATGCACGCCTGCACCTTGGTCATGTACTTGTCCCACGGCCAATACGCGCCGGGGTCCTTGTGCGTCTGCCCCGGCAAATCCACGTGCCCCATCACGTGGTCCTTGGTCGCGGGCAGCTGCCACTTCTTCAACAGGTAGCAGCACAGCTGCGCGCTCGCATCCAGCATCGGCTCGGTCACCCAATTCGGGTCCTCGATCATCCCTTCATGCTCGATGCCGATTGTGTAGCTGTTGGCCGCCTTGACGTGCCACGCCTTGTCCTTCTCCAGCACCATCTGGGTGATTTCCCCCGTCTTGGAGATCAAGTAGTGCGCGGAGACCTGCGAGGCGGTCGATTCAAACCAGTTGATTGCACTTGCGTACGTGCCCTCGGTCGTGTGGATGACGATGACCGTCACGTCCGGCGGCTTGCGCGACATCACGTCGAAATTCGGGCTCGCGCTCCACGTCGCCAGCGGATATTCGGCCGTCGTGAGCGCCGCAGTCGACGTGGCAAAACCCGCAGCGTTGCCCGGCGCTTCCGGCAGCCCATCGACGCACGCCGGCAACCCGAGGAGCAACAAAATCGCATGGCGTTTCAAGAACATGACCCGCAGCTCCGGCGCGATTGGCGGCTATTCGACCGGCATTTTCGCCGGCAGGTGCGCGTACTCGGTCATCGCCGGCGACACGAAAATCTTGCCCGTCGCGTCGACAACAAAGCCTTCCGCCTGCTTGTCGTGCGCCAGCATCGCCAGTCCAGCCTTGGGCCCCAGCACCAGCAGCGCGTGCGCCATCGCGCCGGCCATCGTCGGATCCGAGCCAATGACGGTCGCCTGCACCGTCCCCTCGGCCGGCATGCCCGTCCGCGGATCCAGGCCATCGTGGTACCGCTTGCCGTTGCGCAGGACAAAGTGGTCGCTGTCGGACACCGTCATGGCCGCCTGGCTCGTCAGGTAGACCTGCATGGGCTCGTCCTCGGGCTTGCGCGTATTGGGCGCGGCCGTGAACCAGTGGCGGGTGCCCACGCGGCCCTGCGCGAACTGATCGTTGCCAATGCGGATGCGGAAGTCGTTGAGCCCGGCCTTGCGCAGCACTTCTGACGTTCGCTCCAGGGCAAAGCCGTGCAGGACACCGGCAAACGTGATGCGCGTCCCGGGAGTCGCCGTCCGCACCGCGTGCTGGACCGGCTTGAGGATCACCTTGTCGCAGCCGATCATTTTGCGTCGACCGGCAATTTCATCAGCGAGCGGGCGAACAAACGGCCGAATCGAAAAGTTCCACAAGAAGTCATACGATGCAACCGTCGGATCATAAGCGCCATTGGACCGACGGCAAAGGTCCAGCATGCGGGTCAGGAGCTGAAACGTCTCCTCGCTCACAAGGACTTCTTCCGTTCCAGCCGCGCTGTTGATCGCGGTCGCTTCCGAGTCACGGGTGTGCAGGTCGTACTTGTCGTAGATCCGCGCGATTTCATTCATCGCCGCCTGAGCCGCCGCTCGCCCCGCCGCGGCGTCCTTGCTGTACACGCGCACGGAGGCTTGCACGCCGTGGATCAGCCGCGCTTCCTCCACTTGGTCGACGTCTTCCGGAGCGACCGCCGGTGCAGCCGCGGGCGCGGGCTGCGGCTGGGCAACGACAAGTTGCGGCCACGTCAGGAGGACGGCGGTCAGACACGTGTGTTTCATGTTCATACGGCGCACTTCCAGAGCAAAAAGCCATTGCAGGATGACGGAGCCACGGGTGCTTGTCGAGGACGCGCCCGCCGCCGCCGTCAAAAAATCTCCTGAGGACTCGGCCAAGGCCGCTTTGGCGTGCGCTTCGCAACGCGCTCGCCCCGTCCCAATAGAACCTGAACTGCCGCAACCATTCCCTCGACGGTCATCGGCAACATCGGCATCACCTCCGCAACGGCCCGAATCGTCGACTCTCCCCAGTAATTCTCAGGGATTGGATTCAGCCAGACGCGCTTGGGGAACGCTGCGGCCAGATCGCGCAGCCGATCGATACCTGGCACTTCATCTGTTGTGCCATACTCGATTGAGCCATAAGGAGAAAATAGCTCGCGCGGCGCCATCCACGCATCGCCGACCATCACCAAGTTCGTGTTGGGCGGCACGCTCCGCGTCAGCTCCGCCAGCGGCTTCTTCTTCAGCAGCGCCATGTCGCTGTACACCTCGCCGTAGACGCAATTGTGGAAGTAGAACGCCTCCACCTCGCGCAGCCCGCCGCCCTGCTTCATCGCCGAGAAGAACGCCTGCACGCTGCGCACGTGCGGGTCCATCGATCCGCCGGCATCGAGCAGCAGCACCACGCGCGCCTGGTTGCGCCGCTCCGGCCTCTCGACGATCTCGATGTCACCGCCGTTGGCCGCCGTCTTGCGAATCGTCTCCGGCATGTCCAGTTCAAGCCGGCGACTCTTGCGCTCCAGTCGCCGCAGCCGCCGCACCGCCACCGCCAACTGCCGCGTGTCCAGCACAACGTCATCCCGGTAGTTGCGGAACCGCCGCGCGCGCGCCGTCGCGATCGCCTGGCCGCGCCCGCTCGCCCCCTCGCCCACGCGCATGCCCGACGGATGCTCGCCGCCCTGGCCAAACGGACTCGTCCCGCCCGTGCCGATCCAATGCGAACCGCCGTCGTGCCGCTCCGTCTGCTCCTTGAGCCGCTCCTCATACAGCTTGCGCAGCTGCTCCAAATCGTACTCCGGCAGCGCCGCCAGCTCCTCGGGCGACAGCGGCGGCTTGCTCAGCGGGTTGTCCAGCCAAGACTGCAGCATCTGCGCCACAGGCGTCGGCAGCTGGGCACCTTGAAAATACGCGGCAAAAGCCTGATCGAACTTGTCGTAGTCCGCTTCATCGCGGCACACAAGCGCGCGCGTCGTGCTGTAGAACTCTTTGAGCGACGGCCCGATGAGGCCCGTGTCAAGCGCCTGCGTCACCGTCAGCCATTCGCCGACGCCGACTTTCAGGCCCGCGAGCCGCAGAACGGAGTGGAAGCCTTCAAACATGCCGGTTTCCTAGCGCCGCGGCAGCGTGGCACGAAACACGCGCTGCGCGTCGTTTTCCTGCTTCAACAGCACGCCCGCGAAGGGCAGCGTGGCCTCCAGCTTGGCCGCATCGATCCCGGAGAGCCGCAGGCTGGCCAGCCAATCAATCAGCTCCGACGTCGTCGGCTTCTTGCGCAGGTCCTGAACCGCGCGAATCTGCACGAACCGCCGCAGCGCCGCCGCCAGCAACTTCTCGTCGACGTCCGGATGGTGCACGCGGCAGATCCGCGCGAGCTGCGTCTCCTCCGGAAATTCGATGTAGTGGAACACGCAGCGGCGCAGGAACGCGTCAGGCAGCTCCTTTTCGGCGTTGGACGTAATCAGCACGATCGGCCGCAGCGACGCGCGGATCTCGCGGCCGGTCTCCGCAATCGTGAAGCGCATCGCGTCGAGTTCGTGCAGCAAGTCGTTGGGAAACTCAATGTCCGCCTTGTCGATCTCGTCGATAAGCAGCACCACGCGCTCGCCTTTTTGGCTGCGCTCAAACGCTTCGCCCAGCGGCCCGAGCTTGATGTACTGCGCGATGTCGCGGACGTTGTTGTCGCCAAAACGCGAGTCGTTCAGCCGCGCGACCGTGTCGTACAGGTAGAGGCCGTCCTGGGCGCGGGTCGTCGACTTGATGTGCCACGTCAGCAGCGGCAGTTTCAGGCCTTCTGCCACCGCGTACGCCAGCAGGGTCTTGCCCGTGCCCGGCTCGCCCTTGACCAGCAACGGCCGACCGAGTCCGACAGCGACGTTGACGATGGCCTGCAGCGACTCATCGGCGATGTAGGACGGAGTACCGGTCCAGGCCGGCAGGGACGACTGACTCGAAATCGACATGAACGCTCACCTCAGTTGAACAGGACGCGCCAGCAGCGCGCGGCGCAGTGTACACGTTCAGAGCCGGGTGCGCGACGGACGATTCGCGCGCCTACTTGGTCACGACGCGGACGCGGTGGTTGTGCGTGTCGTGGACGTAGACCGTGCCGTCGGGGCCGATGGCGGCGCCGTACGGGCGATTGAGAAGCGCGGCGTTGGCGTCGCCGCCGTCGCCGGAGAAGCCGATCTGGCCGCACTTGCCGGCGAACGTGCTGATCTTGCCGTCCGTGCCGACCTTGCGCATGCAGTGGTTTTCCTTGTCGGCGATGAGCAGGCTGCCGTCGGCGAAGAGATCAACGTCCGATGGCTGATTGAGCTGCGCGGCCTTGGCATCGCCGCCGTCGCCCGCGTAGCCGGCTTTGTCGCCGCCGCAGGTGCCGGCGAACGTGTTGATGATGCCGGAGGTCAAATCGACAACGCGCACGCAGTTGTTGCCGGTGTCCGCGATGTAGAGCCACGACCTGGTCGTGTCGAGCACGATGCGCCCGGCGGGCACGGCCGCTTGGGTCTTGGGGCTCTGGATGTGCGCGCTGAGGGCGGGACCGCCGTCGCCGCTGTAGCCGCCGATGAGGTCAGGAATCGGAATCGCGCCGGTATACGGAACGGGCGCGCCGGTCGCGTCGGTCTGCGCATGGCCGACGGTGTCCGCGCCGCTGTCGTACATCCACACCGCTTTGTCCTTGCTCACGAGGACTTTGGTCGTGCAGTTCGTGTAGTTGCCGCTGGCGTCGACGCACGGCTTGCCGGTCTGGCGGCCGGTGTCGGTCCACCAGTTGTCGCCGACGACGGTCGTGATCGTGTCCTGCGAATCAACTTTGCGAATCCGCTGGTTGGCCTGATCGGCGATGTACATGTTGCCCTGGGTGTCGAGCGCCACGGCGGCGGGCAAATCGAGCTTCGCCTTCATCGCGCCGCCCACGACGCCGTCGCCCGCGAAGGCCCGCGCGCCCGTGCCGCAGATGTCGTCCAGGATGCCGGTCTGCATGTTGATGCGCTTGATCTTGCTGTTGTGCCATGCCGCAACAAGCAAATCGCCGTTGGCGGCAAACGCGAGGCCGGTCGGATGGTTCATGCGGCCGTCGATGGCCGGCTCGCCGCCGCCCAGGTCGCCCAGCTCGCCCGTGCCCGCGATGGTCGTGGTCAGGCCGGACTTGGGATCCCACGTCCGGATGCGGTGGTTGTTCCAATCGATGTAGTAAAGCATCCCCTTGCCGTCGACGACGCCGTCCTGTGGCGAGTAGAGCGGGCTCTGCCAGCCGAGCACGTTGTCGTCGCCAAAAGCCGCCTGGCCCGTGCCGACGACGGTTGTGATGCAATGGGACTGACCGCTGCAGCTCGGCGGCTCGTTGCTGCTGACCGGCGTGGCCGTCTGGCATGCGCCCGTCGCGAGCATCATCAACCAAGCGGTGTTCTTCAGGTTCTTCATCTCGACCTCATGTTGGGGACGGGGGTGTGCGTGGCGAAGGACAAGCCTCCGGCCTACTTCACGACCTTGCGAATCCGCTGGTTGTACGTATCGGCGATGTAGAGCGTGCCGTTCTTGTCAAACGTGATGCCTTCCGGGTGGTTGAGCGCCGCGTTGAGCGCCGATCCGCCGTCGCCCAAATCGCTGGCGGCAAAGGGCTTGACGCCGTCGGGCGCCTTGCCGCTGCCGGCGACCGTGGTGATGATGCCAGTCTTCAGGTCGATCGCGCGGATCCGGTTGTTGCCGGTGTCCGCGAAATAGAGGCGACCGTCCGGGCCGAACGCGAGGTCATGCGGCTCGTTCAAGCGCGCGGCTGTCGCGGGGCCGTTGTCGCCGGCAAAATCGCCCTTCTGCGGCGGATTCAGGTTGTCATTGGCGCAGCCCGTGGCGTTCTTGGGGATGTCGACGCAGCCCGACGGGCCGCTGCCGGCGATGGTGGCGAGCGTGCCGGCGGTCAAATCCAGCGCACGGATGCGGTGATTCTCGGTGTCAGCGATGTAGAGGGTCTTGCCGTCCGCGCTGATTTCCAAGCCGCCGCCCGGATTCTCCGGGTTGGACCACTCGCCAGGAAAGAAGAACAGGAACGAAGACTTGAGCGCGGCCAACGCCGTCGTGTCGTCAGCGACTGCGCCTGGCTTGCCGTTGCCCGCGACGCTGCTGACCATGCCGTCCTTGGCGATCTTGCGGATCCGCCAGTTGCGCATGTCGATCAGGTACGTGTTGCCATCCTTGTCCTGGATGACCTTGCTCGGCTGGTTGAACATCGTGGTGAGGCCAACGGGCTTGCCGTCGCCGTAGAAGCCCGGGTTCTGGCCGCACGTCACGTGCACAAGCCCGCTCGCGGGGGTCCAGGTGCGCAGACGGTGGTTGTGCCACGCGTCGAGGACGAGATCGCCAGCCTTGGCGACCGGCGTGTCCTGCGTGGCAAAAAACAGATCGGACGGGTGATTCAGCGCAACCGTCAGGCCCGGCGCGCCCGCAGGCGTGAGGTCCTTCTTGCCGGGATCGCCATCGCCTGGATCTTCCGTGCCCATGACGGTCTCCAGCGAGTCGTCCGGATCAACGCGGCGCACGCGGTGGTTGTTCCAGTCCAGCAGGTACAGCGTGTTCTTGCTGTCAAACGCAAGGTCGACCGGGAAGTAGAGCCAACTGTCCAGCCGGTGCAGCCCGCCGCCGTCGTAGCCCTTGGTGCCGTCGCCGACGACGGTGCAGATGCTGCCGCTCGTCGCGCTCGCGCACGTGTCGCTGGCCGTGGGTTGGGTCGTCTGGCAACCCGTTGCGCTCGCCGCCCACACGCCGATCGCGAGTCCGCGAAACCACTTGCTCTGATGCATACCCCAACCCCCGGACACGATCCAAACATCGGCGTGCCCCATGCCGCCCATGCTGAACAGGACCGAATCGGTCCACGTTGTCCACCCGATGACGCTAACCAATCGGCAGCGGCCGCGCAAGTGAAAAATGCTGACACAGTTCGTCAACCATTGCTGGATGTTGCAGCCACTTGAACTCCGGGCGGACAAGCGGCAACCAATCGGCTATGCTGCGCCGCCTGACAAGGAGATGCCCATGCGTCATACGATTTTGCCCCTGCTCCTCTCGCTCACCGCGCTGACTTTGCCCGCTTGCAGCTCGGAGCCCGAGGCGAAAATCCAGGCATGGGAGATGGTCTTTGACGGCGACTACCTCGCCAAGGAAGTTGGCATTCCCGGGGCGCTGCTCTCCGTGTGGGGCTCGTCTGAGAACGACATCTGGATGGTCGGCGGCGCGCAGGAAGCGTCGCCCACGTCAGCGCCGACCATTCTCAACTGGGACGGAACGGGCTGGCACCGGCTGATCCTGCCCAAGGTCGTCGGGACGCTGTGGTGGATCACCGGCGGCGAAAAGGACGTCCTGTGGATGGCCGGCACCGATGGCCTCGTCATCCGCTGGAGCAAGCTCGACCAGGTGTTCACCCGCCAGACGATTCCGACCAAAACCCAGCTTTGGGGCATCCAGGCGTTCTCGGAGACCGACGTATGGGCGGTCGGCGGCGAGGCGGCAGATTGCCACGACAACCTCGCATGCGGCGTCATCTGGCACTTTGACGGCAGCTACTGGGCCGCGCCCAAGGACTTGCCGGCGGGCTGGAACACCACCGCGTGGTTCAAGGTCTTTGCCCGCGGCCCCAAGGACCTCTTCATCTGCGGCATGAACGGCCACATCCTCCACTGGGACGGCAGCAAATGGGCTGATGAGGTCCCGGTCGCCGCGGACGGCAGCGCCATCGCCCCCAGCAAGCTCCTGACCGGCAACTGCAACGGCGGCCTGTGCGTGGCGGTCGGCGGCGACGCGTCGGGCGTGATCGTCGAGCACGACGGAACCAAGTGGACGCGCAAGTCCGTGCCCGGATTGGACCCGCTCAACGGCGTCTTCGTGAACGCCGACGGCAGCGCAATCAGCGTCGGCTACAGCGTGTGGCGCCGCGCGACCGACGGCACGTGGAGCAACGACGTCGCCGCGCCGCTCGCCACGCAGCAATTCCACGCCGTCTTCGTCGATCCGACCGGCGGCGCCTGGGCCGTGGGTGGCGATCTGTTCAGCTTCAAGACCTCGCAGCTCGCGCACATTGGCACGACGGCGATTCCCAAGCCCGTCCCCGCGGGCAAGTAGAACGCCCGCCGCGGCGGCTCCCTTGACAGCACCAGCGGTCCAGACGACAACGCGTCTCCTCTACTTTGGAGTCCGCGATGAAGCCGATGCGCCGTTTTTCCCGCAATCTTTCCGTCTGCCTGACCTTGGCTGCGCTGGCGAGCGCCTGCGACAAGAAGCCGATGGACAAGAACGACCCGATGGCCCAGGCGTTTTCCAAGCCGCAGCGGCTGGAGTTGGACATCGGCAAGATTGAGGCGGTGCCGGAGGAAAAGCCCGCGGAGATCGCGCATACGTGGGCGGCGGCCATCAAGGAACAGGTCAAGCTGGCCGAGGCGGACTTGCAGACGTGCCGCAACGAGTACCTGGTGCCGTTCCAGTTCGACAAGATGCGCCGCCGCAACGTGGAATTCGTCAGCATCACCGAGATGGACGAAGTGTGCATGGACGGCAGCCCGGAGAAGAAGAAGCGCGGACCGCTGAAGATTCTCCGCAATCTGGCGCTGGAGCACACGGGCAAGAACGCGCAGCTGGATCGCTTCATCGCCAGCGGCATGGAGCAGCTGGAGTTCTTCCGCGTGTTCTCGTTCATGACCAAGAAGGTGGGCGCGCCGGAGATTCAGTTGGTGACGGACCTGGCCAAGACGAGCGCCGACCGCGTGCGCGCGGTGGGCATGGACGTGGACAAGGCCGCGGGGCTGATCGCGGAATGGCCGGACGGCACGCTACCGGACGACGATCCGACCGTGGTGGCCAAGGCGATGGACGCGGCGGCGTTCAAGGCGCAGCTGGTGGACAACTACGGCTGGCTCGTGGACGACTTCCTGGGTGCGTACGACCGCTTTGCCAACAAGTCCTGGGAAGGCTACGACATGCCCAAGCTGACGGCCCTGCGCACGTGGGTGGCGATCCCGCGCAAGCGCCTGCAGCAGGATCGCGCGCGCCTTGCCAGCGTGGCCGCGGACGCGAAGCAGAAGGCGGAATTTGACGGGTTCTTCAACGCGGTGGACGCGTCGCTCAAGGCCATCGAGGCGGGCTACGACCGCTATGAGAAGACGCCGAAAGACGAGCGCGGCCCCAAGGATCCGAACCGCAAGAACGTGGAAACGACCCAGAAAGCCGCGCAGAAGTTCCTCGTCGCGTGGCGGGCGCCGGCCAAGTAGCCGCACCCGATGCCGGTCTATCGCCTTCATCCAGACAACATGGCGTTCCCGGACCCGCGCGGCGCGGATCCGTCAGGCGTCGTGGCGGTTGGCGGCGATGTGCGGCCTGAGCGCCTGCTCTCGGCCTACGCCCACGGCATTTTTCCCTGGCCGTGCGAGGGCTATCCGCTGCTGTGGCACTCGCCGCCCGATCGCTTTGTGCTCCGACCGGCGGAAGTGCGCATCAACCGGTCGCTGGCCAAAGCCATCCGCAAGCGGCCCTATGAGATTCGCCTCGACACCGCGTTTGCCCAGGTTATTCAGGGGTGCCAGGAAGCGCCGCGGCCAGGCCAGGATGGCACGTGGTTGACGCCGGAGCTGCGCACTTCGTTTACGGAACTGCATCGCCGCGGCTGGGCGCATTGCGCGGAGGCGTGGCTCGATGGGCGCCTCGTCGGCGGGCTCTATGGCCTCGCGATCGGCGGGATGTTCTGCGGCGAATCGATGTTCGCGCGTGCCGACGACGCCAGCAAGATCGCGCTCGCGACGCTGTGCCAGCAATTGGCGCGCTGGGGCTTTACGCTGCTGGACGCGCAGGTGGAGACGCCGCACCTGGCGGCTCTGGGCGCGCAGATGATGCCGCGGAACGCGTTTCTGGCGGAGGTTGCGCGCGCGGTCGCGATGCCCTTTCCGCCCGGACCGTGGCGCTTGGATGCGGAATTGGAGCACGGGCCGGTCGTGTAACTTCGCCTATTGCCCCAGCAACTCGTAGATCACGCCCATCCGCAGCCCGGCCATCGACACCGTCCACTGCGGCAGGTCCAGCAGATCCGTCAGGCCTTCATAGATCAACGTACCGCCGAGCAGGATGTCCGCCCGGCTTGCGTCCATCCCGGGAATGCGCAGTCGGTCCGCCAGCGTCGGCGCGGCTTGCAGCGTGGTCGTGACGTGGCGCAGCGCCGGCGCGGTCAAATGGAGGCCGTGCACGTCCACGCGCGGATCGCCGGCTTGCACGCACGCGATGCGCGCCACCCGCTGGATCGTCCCGGACGTCGCGACCGCGCGCAGGTGGGGCCGATTGCGGAACGCGCCCACGACGGGCGCCAACATCGCGCGAATCTCCGCCCGAGCGTGCGCCACGGCTGCGGGCGAAACCGGGTCCGGACCCAGCCAATCGCGGGTCACGGTCAGCGCACCCAGCGGCTCACTCATCGTCTGCACTGCGCGGCCATCGATGCCGAGCACCAGTTCAGTCGAGCCGCCACCGACGTCCGCCACCAGCGTCTCGCCGTCCAATTCGCCGAGCCCGGACAGCGCGCCGAGGAACGCCAGCCGCGCCTCCTCGTCGCCCGTGACGATTTCCACCCGCAGCCCGGCTTCCCGCTCGGCGCGATCGATGAAGTCCTGCGCGTTCTTGGCCGCCCGCAGCGCCGCCGTCGCCACCACGCGGACCCGCGCATTGTGCTGGCCGATCACTTGGGCAAACAGCCGCAGCGCCGCGAGCGTGCGCGCCGCGCCGATCTCGGAGAGCTGGCCGTCCGCGTCGATCTCATCGCGCAGCCGGGGCGTGTCCTTCAACTTGTCCAGGATCGTCACCTGGCCGTTCGCCTCGCGGCGCGCCACGAGCAAGCAGACCGAGTTGGAACCGATATCAACGACCGCGACTGTGGACATGCCCCTCAAACTCAACCCGCATAGGGGTAGCCCATTTTGCGGCAAAGGGAGAAGCGCGTCCAGCGGTAGAACGCGGATTTCGCGCGGGCCGCAAAGGGGCTTCCGTTTCAGCCGCGAACGCTGCAAGATTGCGCGCTATGAGAGCACTTTCCGCAGTCGCAGGGTCAGTGGCATGGGCGCATTCCGCAACGGTTGCGCTGCTTTGTGTAGCGCTGTCAGCCTGCGGATTGAGTCAAGTCGGGGGCGATCTGGCTGATGCGGCAGCCGCCCCGGACGCCGACGTTGCGGCAGACGCCGCGGCGGATGCGACGCCTGATGCGGCGGAGACGACTGTCGATGCGGCGGATGCGGCCACGGATGCCGGACTGGACAGCGCGGCGACCGACGCGATTGCGCCGGTCGACACGGATGCCGCGGATGATGCCGACGCGACGCCGGACGTGGGCTGCACCAACGCCAGCGCATGCGACGACGGCAAGGCCTGTACGACGGACACGTGCGACGCCGGCGGCGCTTGCGTGCATCTGCCGTGGTCCGCGACCGCGTGTGAGGACGGCGACCCGTGCACCGTAGACTTGTGCGACGACGCGACCGGCTGCGTGCACGCCCTGCAACCCGCAAGCGCCTGCGACGACGGCGACGTTTGCACCGACGACACGTGCGGCGCGAGCACCGGCTGCGTCCACGGCGCGGTCTCCTGCAACGACACCAACGCGTGCACGCAGGACGTCTGCACGTCCGGCTTTGGCTGTAGCCACGTCCTTGTACCAGCCGACAATTGCGCGGATGGCAACGCATGCACCGTTGACGCTTGCGATCCCGCGCTGGGTTGTACGCACACGGCCGTGGACTGCAAGGACACCGATGCGTGCACCGTCGACAACTGCACCGCCGCCACGGGCTGCGTCCACATCGCCGTCGATGCGACCGCTTGCAGCGACAACGACGCGTGCACGATCGACGTCTGCGTTTCGCCCACTGGCTGCGTCTCTGCGCCACTGGCAGCCACCGCGTGCGACGACGACAACACGTGCACCCAGGACGCCTGCGATGCGAGCCAGGGCTGCACGCACGTCCCGCTGGACGCGACGCCGTGCGATGACGGCGACGACTGCACAAGCCTGGACGCGTGCGCGAACGGAACGTGCAAGGGCGAAGTCACCCATTGGTTCAAGCCCACCGCCCTGCCCGGCGGCAACGGTCAATGGGTCGGCATCGCGCCGCGCAAGGATGGCACGCGGCTGCTGATCGGGTGGCAAACGGTCGCCGGCGCGCCTCCGCAGCGACAGATGATCCTCCAGCGCATCAACGGTTCGGGCGAGCCGCAAGGGCCGCTCCAGGTCGAGCCGTCGCTGAACGATCTGGTGATCGACCACGTGGCGACAAACGGCACGGACGTGCTGGTGCACGGTTTCCGCGTGGAGAGCCCGGGCGTCACGCATCCGTGGTACGGGCTGCTGGACGACAGCGATCAGCTGTTCCAGTCGGGCACGTACGACCCGCCGACGTCCGATGCCACGGGCGGAATGCCGCGCACGGCGTTTGGCCTGACGATTGTGCCACCCGGCGGCGGCGCGTCATTCACGCGGTGGTTCACCTCGGTCGACAGCGCGACCATCGGCAACACGACGCGGCACGCGTTCTACTCGATTGAGGCCGGCAGCAAGCCGGCGTGGCACAGCTTGGGCGAAGGCAACGAGGGGTGCGTCGCGGTCCTGATCCGCGACGGCGTGCTGGTTGGCACGTGCGACGTCAAGGATTCCGCAGACTATTTTCGCGCGACGTTCAGCGCGACGGGCAAGGTGCTTTCCACGCAACGGACGTCACCGCCGGTGCCGCTCGCGTTTACGGCGGTCACAGCCTCCCTGCGCGCGGACGGCCATGTCTGGTACGTCGGCCACGCATCCGACGCGTACGCGCCCACGCTGCTGATCGGCGTCGACGCGAAGGGCAAGCTGCTCAAGATCGCGTCACCGGTTGGCGGCACGCAAGGCGCAGTCTTTGGCGCGATCCAGGAAACCGACGGCAGCTCCTGGCTGTTTGGCACCACGGGCCAGGACGCCGCGATGTGGCGGCTGGACGACGATGCGACACTCATCGGCATGCGCACCTACGGACCCGGCGCGTGGCTGCACGCCATGCGCGACGACAGCGGACTCTGGCTGGCCGGCGCGAGCAGCGCTTTGACGGCGCCGTGGCCATCCGCAAGCACCGGCGGCATCGTCGCGCGCACCGACCTCTGGGGCGCGGAGACGTGCAGCAACGGCGCTCCGTGTGCGTCCGCGAGCGCCTGCTCAGACGGCAAACCTTGCACCAACGACTGGTGCGACGTGACCGGCTGCATGCACACATCCCGCACGCTCTGCGAGGACGGCGATCCCTGCACCGGCGGCGACAAGTGCGCCTCGGGGGCCTGCGTCGCCGGGGCGACCATCGCCTGCCAGGACAACAATCCGTGCACGCTGGACGCCTGCGACGCCACCGGATGCACGTTCACGCCGACCGCCGAGAACACCAACTGCGACGACGGCAACAGCTGCACGACCATCACCCACTGCATCGCCGGCGCGTGCAGCATCGCAGCGACGCAGGTCGTCGGCGTCGGGTGCGGCAACGGCAACCTGTGCATCGCGGACGGCCGGTGCGTGCAACCTTGGGCGGCAGACGTCGTCGCCGGCGGCCAGCACACGTGCGCCGTGCGTCCCGACGGGCGGATCTTCTGTTGGGGCGACAACGCCTTTCACGCGCTCGGCGATTCTGACGTTGCGGGCTCCTTCATCCCCCTGGAAGTCCCCGGCAGCAGCAACTGGGCGCCATCCAGCGTCGTGCTCGGGGCGGGCAACGGCTTCAACGTCGCGTGGATCGACGGCTACGGCAGCGCCCTCGGTTGGGGCCGAAGCAACGCGTTCCAGGCCGACGTCGCCCTGGCCAGCACCTTCACGATGACGGCCACGCCACAGACGGTCGCCAGCGGCCTCGGCGCCTTCGCCAGCATCAGCCTCGGCGCCAACCACGGCTGCTCGCTGGACAAGGCCGGCGCGGTCAGCTGCTGGGGCAAGTCGGACTTCGGCCAAGTCAGCGGCGTCAACTCCGCCGGGATGTCGGCCGTCGCCATCACCGGCCTCGGCGTCGTCCAGGCGATCGGCGTGGGCGGCGACAACTCGTGCGCGGTGCAGGCCGACGGTACGGTCCAGTGCTGGGGCGCCATGGCCGGCGCGTGGCACACGGGGAACAGCGCGGCGGGCGGCTCGACGGCGCCGCTGACGGTCCTCGGCCTCGGGACCGTCGCCACCCTCGCGATTGGGGCACAGCACGGCTGCGGCATCGTGAGCAATGGCACCGTGCGCTGCTGGGGCGCGAACGACGTCGGCCAGCTTGGCAACGGCACGGTCGGGATCCCCGCGTTCGCCGGTGCCACGTCGGCGGGCAGCAGCAAGGCCGCGCAACTCGCCGCGGGCGACGCTTTCACCTGCATGCTGGCGACAGACGGCGAGGTCGCGTGCTGGGGCGACGGATCGCTCGGCCAGATGGGCAACGGCGGCAACACCGGCAACGCCAGCCCGCTGGTAGTCCCCGACCTCACCGGCACCGTCCAAATCACCGCCCGCGGAAGCCACGCTTGCGCCCGACGCTTTGACGGCGCAGTCTTCTGCTGGGGCACTGGCGGCATCCCCGGAATGCCCGCCAGCACCGTGCCCGTCCCCGTTCCCGACTCGCTCCCGTAGGCCACAAGACGTTGTCAACGCCCTCCCTTTCGCTCATCTACCTGTGCCTCAATGAGCAGCAGGCGCTGCCCCGAACCCTCGACGAGGCGCTCGCGTATTGTCGCGCGCAGCTGCCGGATTGGGAGATCCTTGTCGTCGACGACGGCTCAACCGACACCAGCGCCGAGATTGTGCGCGCATACGCCATGCGTGAGCCGCGCGTGCGCCTGCTGCAGCACCCGCGCAATCTCGGCATGGGCGCGGGCCTCAAGACCGGCATCACCGCGTCAACAAAGGCCTATTTCTGCATGCTGGCTGCGGACGGCCAGATCCCCGCGGCGGAAGTCGCCAAGATGCTGCCCAAGCTGGCTGAGGCGCCCATCGTGCTCTCGACCTACGGCAATCGCCCGAACAACGCGGTGCGCACGGCAATCTCCCGCAGTTTCAGGCTCTTCATGCGCGCGGCGATCGGCGTCGACTTCGCACTGGAGGGCACGTACCTCTTTCCGGTCGCCGTCGCCCGCGATGAGATTGGCCTGGAAGTTATTGGCGCCAATACATTTTTCTTCAGTTTTGAGCTCATTGTCCGCGCCAAGCGACTGGGCTACCGGACCGCGGATTCCGTCATCGCCAGCCTGCCACGGCTGGACGGCGGCGGATCGCGCGTGGCTAATTTGAAGCAAATCAAACGTGTTGCGGAGGAAGTCATCAAGCTTCGATCCCGACTCGCCGCTGAAAATCCTTGAAACTTTTGGAGTCTGTTCATGCGTCTCGCCCCGATTGCGCTGCTCTTCCTCGCCCTGCCCGCGTTCGCGGATGAAGGCATGTGGACCTTCAACCGGCCGCCGCTCGCGCCGATGGCCGAGCGCTACAAGTTCAAGCCGGACGCGAAATGGCTGGAGCACGTGCGTCTGGCCTCGGTCCGGTTCAATTCTGGTGGATCTGGATCGTTCGTATCTTCAAGTGGTTTGGTTCTTACCAATCATCATGTAGGCGCGGATTGCATCAACAAGCTGGGAAGAAAAGACGCGAATTTGATTGAAGACGGCTTCCACGCCGCCGCGCAGAAGGACGAGCCGCGCTGCCCGGATCTGGAACTGAACGTGCTGGCGGCGATTACGGAAGTGACGGCGGACGTCAAAGGCGTGGAGAAGCCCGGCATGTCCGCGGCTGACGTCAATAAGGCGCAGAAGCAGAAGATGACGGAACTGGAGCAGGCCTGCGCCAAAGCGAGCGGCGACCGTTGCGACGTTGTGACGCTGTACCAGGGTGCGGCGTTTGATCTCTATCGCTACCACAAGTACACGGATGTGCGGCTGGTTTTTGCGCCTGAGGGGCAGATCGCGTTCTTTGGCGGCGACGAGGACAACTTCACGTATCCGCGCTTTGACTACGACATGGCGCTGTTTCGCGTCTACGACAAGGACCAGCCGCTCAAGCCGCAGCACTTCCTGAAATGGCTGACGAATCCGCTGCACGACGGCGAGCTGGTGTTCACGTCGGGCAATCCGGGCAATACCTCGCGTCTCCTGACCGCGGCGCAGCTGGAGGCGCTGCGCGACCTGACGCTCGCGTACCGGCACGAGGACCTGACGCGCGTGCGCAAGGTGCTGCAGGACTACATGGCGCGCGGCGACGACTACGAACGGCAGGCGCATACCCCGCTGTTTGGCGTGGAGAATGCCTTGAAAGCGATTACGGGCTACCTGACCGGGCTGCACGACGAGACGCTGATGGCCCGCAAGCGCGGGGAGGAAACGACGCTCGCGTCGCCGGGGTTTGCGACAATCGCCAAGGCGCAGGCCAATTTCCGCACGTTCTTTGTGCCGTGGTACGAGACGGAGAACAACACGTTTGGCTCCAAGTTGTTCGGGATCGCCAAGCAGCTCGTCCGGCTCAGCGACGAGAAGCAGAAGCCCAATGATCAGCGGCTGCGCGAGTACCGCGAGTCGAACCTGAATTCGCTGGAACTCGCGCTCTTTTCACCCGCGCCGATCTATCCGGAGCTGGAGATTGCGCAACTGACTTCCGGGCTGGCGGATTTCCAGCGGCGGTTGGGCGCGCAGGATCCGGCCGTCGTCAGCGTGCTGGCGGGCAAGACGCCCGACGCGCGCGCCAAGGAGCTCATCGCCGGTTGTGGGCTGCTGGATGTGGCGGTGCGCAAGCAGCTCGCGGCCGATCCCAAGGCGCTGGCGGCGTCGACTGACGCGATGATCGCGCTGGCGCGGCTGCTCGACCCGCAGGCGCGGCAGCTGCGCAAGCGGTTTGAGGATGAGGTCGAGGGCCAGGTCAAGGGCGCGCAAGCGCAGATCCAAGCCGCGCGCAACGCCAAAGGCACGGCGGACACCTACCCGGACGCCACGTTCACGCTGCGGCTTTCCTTTGGCAAGATCGCCGGCTACGAGGAAAATGGCCAGCAAGTTCCGCCGTGGACGACGTTTGGCGGGCTTTTTGCCAAGACTGCCGCCGCCAAGGGCGCGCATCCGTGGAATCTGCCCAAGAAGTGGCAGGCGGCGAGCGGCAAGCTGAATCCGCAGACGCCGATGAACCTCGCGACGACAAACGACATCATCGGCGGCAATTCTGGCAGTCCGGTGCTGAACCGGGCGGGCGAACTGGTTGGCCTGATTTTTGACGGCAACATCCAGTCGCTCGCCGGCAATTTTGCCTATGACGAGCGCTACAACCGCGCGATCAGCGTCGCGGCGCCGGCGCTGCTGGAGGCGCTGGATACGGTCTATGGCGCCCATGGACTCGTGAAAGAGCTGACCGCCAAGTAGGCCGCGCCTACCGTCCCGCCACAACCTCTGCTACACTCATTGGCCGCGCCGCGCGATTGTCTGCGCGCCAGCCAGGAGCGTTTCATGTCCGAGCAGCCCGAATCCCCGTCGTCTTCCCTCCCGCAGCAGTACCTGCAACTTGTTGAAGGCCTGGAGTTCCAGCCGACCAAGGCCGCTGAAGAGGAAGCCCGCGCCAAGCGCCTCCACCGGCTGCGCCACTCCGCCGCGCACTTGATGGCGGAGGCCGTGCTGCAGGTGTTCCCGGATGCCAAGGTTGCCACCGGTCCGGCGATTGAGAACGGCTTTTACTACGATTTTGACCTGCCGCGGCCGTTGACGCCCGAGGATCTGGAAGACCTTGAGAAGCGGATGAAAAAGGCCGCCAAGCGCGCCAACCGTTTTGAGATTACCGAGATTCCGATCGCCGAGGCGCGCAAGCGCTTTCTCGCGACCAACCAGACGTACAAGGTTGAGGTCATCGACAAGATCGCCGAGACGCAGAAGCCTGAGACGGTGACGCTCTATCGCCAGGGCGCATTTTGCGACCTCTGCGCGGGTCCGCACGTGCACAACACGGTGCGCCTGAAACACTTCAAGCTGTTGCGCTCCTCGGGCGCGTACTGGCGCGGCGACGCGACCCGCCCAATGCTGCAGCGGATTTATGGAACGGCGTGGGAGACGCAGGACGACCTGGACGCGTACCTGAACTTTCTGGAAGAAGCCAAGAAGCGCAATCACAAGCGGCTCGGCGAGCAGTTGGACCTGTTCCACTTCCATCAGGAAGCGCCTGGCGCGGCGTTCTGGACCCCGCGCGGCTTCATCGTTTTCCAGTCGCTGCTCACGTATTGGCGGGAGCTGAACGTCAAGCGCGGCTACAAGGAAATCTTCAATCCGATGCTGTACAAGAAAGACCTGTACATCAAATCGGGGCATTACACGCACTACAAAGAGGACATGTTCATCATCCATCAGGAGGACACCGAGTACTGCCTGAAGCCGATGAATTGCCCCGACACCTTCCTTTTCTACACCAGCAAGCGCCGCTCTTTCCGCGAATTGCCGCTGCGCATCGCCGAGGGTGGCATCTTGCACCGCAATGAATTGGCGGGCGCGCTCAACGGGCTCTTCCGCGTGCGGCAATTCATGCAGGACGACGCGCATATTTTCGTCACGCCTGAGCAGGTCGAGTCGGAGATTTTCGCCGTGCTGGACATCGTCCGCGAGGTCTACAGCCTGTTTGGCCTGACGTACGGCTTTACGCTGTCGACGCGTCCGGAAAGCTTCATGGGCGAGCCGGAAGTGTGGGACAAGGCGGAGAGCGACCTGAAGTCAGCGTTGGACAAGGCTGGACTGACGTACGCGATTGAGGAAGGCGGCGGCGCGTTCTATGGCCCGAAGATCGACATCAAGATCGACGATTGCCTCGGCCGCAAATGGCAGTGCGCGACCATCCAGCTGGATTTCCAGCAGCCGATCAACTTTGACATGAAATACACGGCGTCGGACAACGCGCCGGCGCGGCCAATCGTCATTCACCGCGCGGTCTTTGGCAGCATCGAGCGCTTCATCGGCGTGCTGCTGGAACACACGGGCGGCGCGCTGCCGACGTGGATGAGCCCGGTTCAGGCGATCATCGTGCCGATTTCCGACAAAGTGCTGGATTACGCGTTCGAGCTGTGCAAACAGGCGACCGACATGGGAATTCGCGCGGAAGTGGACGATCGCAACGAAAAAATGGGCTACAAGATTCGCGAAGCGGAAATGCGCAAGACGCCGTTCATGCTCGTCGTGGGCGAAAAAGAGGCGGCGGACGGCACGGTTTCCCTGCGCACGTACCGCGACGGCCAGCAGCCGACGACGCCGGCGGCAGAAGTCCTCGCGACGATTGTGGAGCGCATGACGACGCGTGAGTTTGATGTGACCATCACGCCGCTGCGCACGTTTGACGTGGAAGATGAGACGGCGGGCGCGGACGCCGACGAGTATTGAGATGGCGCACGCGCTGACGTTCACGCACAAGCCGTTCGCTGAGCTGACGCTCGACGAGCTCTATGACGTCCTGTGGCTGCGGGACATCGTCTTCGTCGTCGGGCAAGGCATTACCGCGGAGAGCGAGGTCGATGGCGAGGACCGGGCGTGCACCCACGTCATCGGCCGCGACGACGCCGGGCGGATTGTCGCGACCGCGCGGCTGTTCCTCGGCAAGGCGCCCATCAAGGTCGGCCGCGTCGCGGTGCTCACGGACCTGCAACGCAGCGGCAGGGGCACGGCGCTGATGACCTACGTCAACGGCATCATCGGCGACCGCCCCGCGGCCATGAGCGCGCAGGCACACCTGGAAGCGTGGTACAGCCGCGTGGGCTGGCAGCGCGTGGGCGACGTCTACGACGAGGCCAACATCCCGCACGTCAAAATGATCCGCAACGCGCGCTGACGCAACACAAGAGCCAACGCGGGCGGGGTCAGAAGCATGTGCGGCATTTACGGCAGGATTGGCAAGCGCGACGACGCGTTGGACCAGAAGGCCACGCAGAGCCTGCACCACCGCGGTCCGGACGCTGCGGGCCTGTGGATCGACACGCAGCGTCTCGACGACCGCGTGTTGACGCTGGGGCACGCGCGGCTGGCGATTGTCGACCTCACGGACGCGGGCCGACAGCCGATGTTATCGGCCGATAACAACCTGGCGCTCGCTTTCAATGGCGAAATCTACAACTTCCTGACGCTGCGGCGGCAGCTGGAGCAGGCCGGACGGCAATTCAAGTCACACAGCGATACGGAGGTGATTCTGCACCTCTATGCCCTGCATGGCGATGCGATGCTGGAGATGTTGGAAGGCATGTTTGCGATCGCGCTCTGGGATCGCCAGAAAACACGCCTGCTGCTGGCGCGCGACCCGACGGGCATCAAGCCGCTGTTCTGGCGCAAAACCGCGCAAGGGCTGACGTTTGCCAGCGAGATGAAGGCGCTGCTGCTTGACCCGCAGTGCCCGCGTGAGCCGGACGTGGCGGCGCTGGCGGGCTACCTCAACTACCTGTACGTGCCGCCGCCGGGGACGCCATTTGTCGGGCTTTCCCAGCTGCTGCCCGGCCATAAAATGGTGGTGCAAAACGGCGTGCAGACGGTCACGCGCTTTGCCCAGTACGCCGTGAAGCCAAAGCTGGCGGTCCGCGGTCTGAACGATGCCGCCAACCAGCTTGAAGCGCTGCTGCAAAAGGTGCTGGCAGAACACATGATCGCCGACGTGCCGGTGGGCGCGTTCCTCTCGGGTGGCATTGATTCCGGCCTGCTGGTGGCCATGATGCAGCGGCTGCGGCAGCAGTCGGGCGCCGTGGGTCCGCTGCAGACGTTTACCGTCGGCTTTGGTCAGGAGGGCATGGGGCTGGATGAAACGGCGCGCGCGGCGGAGATTGCCCGCAAGCTGGGCGTGGCACATGAAATCCTGCGCGTGGATGCGGCGATTGCCGCGGATGGCCTGGCTCACGTGGTGCAGCACTTTGACGCGCCATTTGCCAATCCGACCGCGCTGATGATCGACGTGCTGTGCCAGCAGGCGCGCAAGACGGTGACGGTGGCGGTGACAGGCGACGGCGGCGACGAGGCTTTTGGCGGCTATCCGCGCTACCGGGCGACCTGGCCGCTGTGGGCGTGGCAGCGGTTGCCGGCGACGGTGCGGTCGCAGTGGCTGCCACAGCTCGCGGCGCATCTTCCGGAGGGCCGCGATGACCAGCCCTTTGCCCGCCGTCTGCGGCGTTTTCTCACCGCGTCAGGCGGCAATTTCGCGGCGACATACCGCGATTGGCTGAGTCAGCACACCCTGCCCGGCCTCTGGGCGCAGTTGACCCCGGCGGCGCTTGACCACATCGCCGCGCAGTACAGCGGCTTGCCGGACGATCTGGGCCGCACGCTCGCCGTCCTCGCGGAGCTGCCGCCCCACACCGCGCCGCTGGATGCGGCTTGCTACGCTGACGTCCACGGGTTCCTGCCGGACAACGTGCTCGCGCTCTCGGATCGCATGTCGATGCGCCACGCCCTGGAACTGCGTGTGCCGTTCGCTGACCGCCGCGTCATCGATTTTGGCCTCCGCCTGCCGGTCCTGCTCAAGTCCACGCCTGCCGCGCTCATCGGTTCGTCGGGCAAACATGCCGCCAAACGCGTCCTGCGCGCCGTCGCGAGTCGCTACGTGCCGGAAGACGTGGCCAAATTGCCCAAGCAGGGCTTTGTCGCGCCCATGGGCGCCTGGCTGGCCGGACCGCTGCGGCCTCTCGCCGAGGACGCGCTTTCGCCCGAGCGATTGCGCGCGCGCGGGCTGGTGCGTCCCGAGGCAGTGGCGCAGATGCAGGCGGAGCACGCGCAAGGCCACCGCGACCACACGTGGCATCTTTGGTCGCTCGTCGTGCTGGAGTCCTGGTTCCAGGCGCGCATTGACACGTTGGACTTGCCAGACCGACGCGGCGTTCCGATGACGATTGAAGTCGTCTAGAGCGCCGATCAGCACGCCACGCCGGCCGCGCGCGCAGGGTTGTCTGCAGTCGGGCGATTTTCGCGAATTTACGGTGTCCAGGACTCGTGCGTCGTGTAGTCTAACCGCAAGGACAACGGCTATTTGTGACGGACTTGTGGCAAACAATTGGCATGAAGGTTTACACGAAATGCCGCGCGGTCGAAGACTGTGCATGGCGGTGGGACGCCTTCCGGTGAGGGGCAGAAATGGGATTCTGGGGCGTTGACAGGCCAAAGACCGGCGTGCGGATGCCGATTGGCGCGAACAGCCGGTTTACCGGTCTGCGCACGCGTTTGAGCCTGCTGTTCCTTTTCGCCATGCTGCCGGGCGTCGTGGTCACCCTTGTGCTCATTCAGACCGGCCGGATGCAGGCGGTTGACTATGAGCGGGAAAAGCTCCTGCATTCAGTGAAGGAGCTCGCCGAACGGCAAGATCGCCTCGTCGATTTTGGCCGCCACGTGGCGCGGATGCTCACGATCGACCCGCGGGCCCAGGAGCGGGATCCCGAGCGTTGCGACGACCTGCTGAGGCAGGCGCGGATCGGCCGGGAATTCCAGATCGCCAACATCGCGCTGCTGAGTCCGGATGGCCAACTGCTCTGCAGCGCCATTCGCCAGGCTGGGCCAGTTGCCAACAATCCCATAGCCTTGCTTGCGCCCGCGTTGAACGGCAGTGCTCCAGCCATCGGCAACGCCTTTCTGTCACCGATCCTACGCAAGCCGATCCTGCCGATCGTCGCCGCCGTCGTCGCGCCGGACGGCCAGACTTCCCGTCTCGTCCTGATTGAATTGGACCTGACCTGGCTGGGCGGCGCACTGACGACCCGGCCATTTGACCGCGAGCGCGTGATTGGCCTCGCCCAAACCGACGGGCACGTGCTGTTCCGCGATCCCGACGGCGGTTGGGGCGGGCGCTCGATCGAGACGGTTCCAGCATTCGTCAAGGCGAAGCAGCGCGGCTTTCAGGGCGTCCTCGAGGAGGGCGGACTGGACGGAACGCCGCGCATCTTCGCGTTCATGCTCGCAGGCAAGAGTGGCGGCGAGCCGTTGCTGCTGTGGCTCAGCGAGCCGACCTCCAGCATGTTGGCGGCGATGCCGACGTCGCTTTCCGTCGCCGGGTTTGTTGCGCTCGTGCTGCTCATCCTGCTGTCGATGATGATTTGGCGACTGACGGATCGGCTGATTGTGCGACCGGTGGCCGTGCTGACCGACGTGGCCAAACGCGTCGGCACCGGCGATCTGACGGCGCGGTCCCAGATTGACAGCGAGGCTGGCGAGCTGAGCGCGCTGGGCGGAACCTTTGACGCGATGGCCGAATCGCTGCAGCGGATGGATGTGACGGTCCGCTCCAACCGGGCGCTCAAGGTGCTGCTGGCAGTGCGCGGGACCTACGCGGAGAGCGAGGATGAATCCGCCCTCTTGACCGCCATTTGCCGGAGCATCGTGGAAGCCGGCGAGTACAAGGACGCATGGGTTGGCCTCGCGTCCGAGCACGCGACACACACCATCACCCGCGTCGCGCGCTGGGGCGGAAGGCCACCGTCGGGCGCTGGCGAGGACACCACTTGGGACGACGGCGACGTCGGTCGCGGGCCCTGCGCGATCGCCATGCGCGAACGCCGCATCGTCACGATTGGCGAAGACCTGAAGGCCCACGTCCCTGCGCGCTGGCATGCGATGCTGGACGAACTCGGCGTGCAATCGGCCATCGCGCTGCCGCTCTACCTCGACGGTCAGGTCTACGGCGCGCTCAGCATCTACGCGACCGAACCGCGGGCGTTTGGCGAGACGGAGGCGAAGCTCCTGGCGGAGACCGCAGCGGACGTCATGAGCAAGTTGGAGGCCCTGCGCACGCGCCGTGAGCGTCGGCTCGCGCAGGAGGCCCTCGCAGCCAATGAATTGAGCCTCGCAAGCGCGGAAGCCATTGGCCGCACCGGCTCCTGGTCCATTGACGTGACCCGCAACGTCCTCGTCGGTTCCGACGAACTGTTCCGCATCCTCGGCTGGGAACGCGGAAAGGATGGCGCGACGCCCGACGCGCTGTTCAATGCCATCCACCCGGATGACAAGCCGAGGATGCAGCGCGGCTGGGCGGGAACGGTCAGCGCGCACGCGGAAGGGGAGCATGAATACCGCATCGTGAAGCCCGACGGCGAAGTTCGCCATGTCCACGGACGGTCGAAGCCGAATTTTGACGCGTCGGGCAAGCTCATCGGCGCCGTCGGGATGATCCGCGACATTACTGTGGAAATCTCGGCGCGGACAGCGTTGGCAGAGCGCGAAGCGATCTATGCCGCCATCGTCGGTCAAGCGCGGGACGCCGTTGTGATGCTCGATCCGCGCAAGGGAAAAATCGTTGAATTCAATGAAGCCGCCCACACGAGCCTCGGTTATTCGCGGGAAGAATTCGCCGCCCTGCCCGCCAGGGAGCTGTTGGATCGCATGCCGGAGACCGAACTGCGCAGCCTGATCCAGCGCATGATGCGGCCGGACGGCGGAACCGTGGAAACGGTGATGCGGCGACGCGATGGCGGGCCCTGCACCGTCCGCGTGAGCGCCAAGCCGATCAAGGTTGGCACGGACGTCTTCCTCGCCGCGATCTGGATCGACGTCACGGAAGCCAAAGCCGCGGAAGCGACGCTCCAGCGGATCAACCGCGAGCAGCGGATGTTGGCGGCGGCAAACCGCGCGATCCTGTATGCGGCGGACGAGCGCGAGATGCTGCAGACCGTGTGCAACGCCATGGTTGAACTGGGCGGCTACCGGATGTGCTGGGCGGGACGCGCGGAGCACAATGCCGAAAAATCCGTGACGGTGATTGTCCAAGCCGGCAATGGCGCCGATTACGTGCGCGACTTGAACGTCAGTTGGCGGGATGACGAGCGCGGCCGCGGGCCGAGCGGCACTTCCATCCGCGAATTCCGGCCCGTGGCCGCCCAGCACATCGATACCGAAACGAATTTTGCCCCTTGGCGCGCCGCTGCGCTGGAGCACGACTATCGATCGAGCCTGACGGTGCCGATGCTGCCGCACGAAGGCCACGCGACGATGTGCCTGGCCTGCTATTCCAGCAATCCCATGGCCTTTGATGCCGAGGAAATCCGCCTGCTCGCCAGCCTCGCGGAGAACGTCGCCTTTGGCCTGACGGCGCTGCGCGATGCGAAGGGCGTGCGCGCGGCGGAGGCGGAGAACCGCAAGCTGTCGATGGCGGTGGAACAGAGCCCGGAGAGCATTGCGATCACCGATCTGGAGGCGCACATCGAGTACGTGAACCCGGCGTTCCTGCGGCAGACCGGCTACACGCGCGCGGAAATCATGGCGCAAAACCCGCGGACGCTGCAATCCGGCAAGACGCCGCCAGAGCTGTACGAGGCGATGTGGGCGACGTTGCTGCGCGGTGAAGTGTGGCAGGGCGAGCTGATCAACAAGCGCAAGGATGGCTCCGAGTACGTGGAGCTCGCGACGCTCGCGCCGATTCGTCAGGAAGATGGCCGGATTACCCATTACCTCGCGATCAAGGACGACATCACGGACAGCAAGCGGATGAACGACGAACTGGCCGTGTACCGGCAGCATCTGGAGGAGCTGGTCGTCAGCCGGACGGAAGAGCTGGCTGAAGCGCAGCGGCGGGCGGAGTCGGCCAACATGGCCAAGAGCGCGTTCCTGGCCAACATGAGCCACGAAATCCGGACGCCGATGAACGCGATCATCGGCCTGACGCACCTGCTGGAGGAAGCGGAACCGCGGCCGGATCAGGCGGATCGGCTGCGCAAGATCGACAGGTCGGCGCGGCACTTGCTGTCCATTGTCAACGACATCCTGGACCTGTCCAAAGTGGAGTCGGGCAAGCTGCGCACGGAGCAGGCGGATTTTACGCTGGCCGACGTGCTGGGCAACGTCACGGACACGCTGAGCGACCGGGCGCACGAGAAGGGCCTGCAGTTCGCCGTCGAGACCGCGCCCGATTTGCCGCGCCGGCTGTGCGGCGATTCCCTGCGGCTCAGCCAGATCCTGTTGAATCTGGGCACAAACGCGGTCAAGTTCACGGCGCACGGCGCGGTACGCCTGCGGGTCAAACGGGCGACGGGCGCGCACGGCACGCTGCGGCTGCGGTTTGAGGTAGAGGATTCGGGCATTGGCCTCGAGCCTGAGCAGACCGCGCGGTTGTTCCAGCCGTTTGAGCAGGCGGACGTCTCGACGACGCGAAAATATGGCGGCACTGGCCTGGGACTGGCCATCTGCCGCGGGCTGATTGACCTGCTCGGCGGCGAGATTGGCGTGACCAGCCAGCCCGGCGTGGGGAGCACGTTCTGGTTCGAATTGCCGTTCGGCCGCGCCCAGCACGATGCGCAACAGGCGGCGCATGCGTCGCTGAGCGGCGTTGTGCGGTCGATGCGCGCGGGGGTGTCGCCTGAACACGTGCGGCTGCTGCTCGTGGAAGACGATCCCATCAATCAGGAGGTCGCAACGGACCTGCTGCGCTCCCGCGGATTTTCCGTCGACGTCGCCGAAAACGGTGCCATCGCGCTGGATCGCGCCGCCGCCCTGCACTACGACGCCATTCTCATGGATGTGCAAATGCCGGTGATGGATGGACTGACGGCAACCCGCGAGCTGCGCAAACGCCACGCGTCCGCCAACATGCCGATCCTGGCGATGACGGCGAGCGTCTTCGCCGACGACAAGGAAGCCTGCCAGGAGGCGGGCATGGACGATTTTGTCGCCAAGCCAATTCAGCCAGACGCGCTCATCGCGACGATTTGCCGCTGGACCGGCACTGTGCTTCCGGTGCGTCCGCCCGCGCTGGCCCGTCCGGTCGCGGTTCCGGTCGGTGGCGTGGCCGACGTCCTGCGGGCCATTCCGGGCTTGAACCCCGCGATGGGGTTGAGCGTCGTTCAGGGCGACTGGGAGGCCTACCAGCGGCTGCTGCAACGGTTCTGCGCTGAGCGCGGCGACGCCGTCAGCGACCTGCGCGAGGAAGTGAAGCTGGGTAGCTGGAATGATGCGCGGCGGATCGCCCATACGCTCAAAGGCTTGGCGGCGACGATGGGTGCGGAGCCGCTGCGTCGGGCCGCGTTCGCCGTGGAAACGGCCATCAGCCGCGGCGAAACCGACCGGGAAGCGCTGCAGCCGCAAGTGGATGCGCTGGAGATGGAGCTCCAGACCCTTGTGTCCGCGCTGCGCCACGCCCTGCCACCGATCGCCGTTGGCATCGCAGAAGCTGCGGACTGGCCGCAAGCGCGCCGCGCGTTGGCAGAACTTGAAACGCTGCTGGATACCGATGACGTGCGGGCGCTCAAGAGCGTTCGGGAGAATGCGGCGACCTTTCGGGCAGCGCTGGGCGCGACGGAGACAGATCTGCGGCGCGCGGTGGAAGCGTTCGACTTTGACAGGGCGCTGGTGCTGCTGCGCGCCAAGGTCGCGACCGATGACCGGCTGGCCGACAATCCGCCGAGCTAGGAGCGTGTCGCCGATTCCAAGGGATCGACAGCCGCCCCGACCTGTGATCTCCTACGCCCATGAAGCCTTACCGCGCTTGGACGCCCACTCAAAGCTACCTCTTTCCGCCCTCGCCGTCTGACTGGCTGCCGGAAAACCACGTTGCGTGGTTCATCCTGGACGTCGTCGAGCAGCTGGACATCGCGGCGATTGAAACTGTCATCCAGAAGAAGGATCCGCGCGGCGTTCGGCCGTTGAATCCGCGGATGCTGCTGGCGGTGCTGTTTTACGCGTACGCGCACGGCATGTACTCGTCGCGCAAAATCGAGCGGGCTTGCTGGGAAGACGTGGCATTTCGAGTGCTTTCGGGCAATACGCAGCCGGATCACAGCTGCATCGCGGACTTTCGCCGGGTGCACATCGCGGCGTTCGACGCGCTGTTCGTGCAGGTCTTGCAGCTCTGCGCGCGCGCCGGGCTGTGCAAGCTGGGCCACGTGTCGCTGGACGGGACCAAGATCCTGGCGTCGGCGAGTAAGCACAAAGCCATGAGTTACCAGCGGATGCATGAGGAGCAGGCGCGTTTGCGGCGTGAGGTCGAAGTGCTCACGGGCAAAGCAGAAGCGGCGGATGCTGACGAAGACCGGCGCATCGGCAAGGGCGTGAGCGAGGACGACTTGCCCAAGGAGCTGGTGCGGCGCGAGAAGCGGCTGGAGCGGATCGCGCAGCTGCAGAAATCGCTCGAAGAAGAGGCGGCCCAGGCGCGTGCGGACGAACTGCGCGACAATGCCGAAGCCTTGGAGAAGAAAGCGCAATCGCACGACGATCCGACTGAGGTCAAGCGGCTGTACACGCGCGCCGGCAAGTCACGCGCGCAGGCGGACGAACTCGCGCCCGAGCGCAAGGACGACGACGAAGGCATGCCGCATCACAGCGTGCCCACCGAGCCGGACGGCAAGCCCAAGCCGAAGGCGCAGCGCAATTTTACTGATTCCGACAGCCGAATCATGACGAGCAAGGGTGCGTTTGTGCAGGGATACAATGCGCAGGTCGCGGTCGACGGGCAGGTGATCGTGGCGCAAGGTGTGAGCAACCAGGCGCCGGACAGCGAGCACATGGTGCCGATGGTGACGCGGATCGGGCAGAATCTGGGGCGATTTCCTGAAGCGATTCTGGCGGATACGGGCTATTTCTGCGGCGAAAACGTCGATGGCTGTATCGAGCGCGGCGTGACGCCGTACATCGCGACCGGGCGACAGCGCCACGCGGACGGTGAGATGTCGCAGGCGATGCCAGCCAACGCCAAACTACGTGCAAACATGAATGAAAGGCTCTCGACGCCAGCCGGCAGGGCGCTGTATCGACGGCGGAAGACAGAGGTCGAGCCGGTCTTTGGCCAGATCAAGTCAGCGCGTGGTTTCCGGACCTTCTCGATGCGGGGCAAACAAAAAGTGCGCGGCGAATGGGCGCTGGTTTGCCTGATACACAACCTGCTCAAGCTGTTTGGCGCCAGCGAGTCCCCGGCGATGGCCTGAAAGTGGCCTCAGGGCGCGCAAAATTGCCGCCAGGACCGTATTCATCGATGTGCGGGCAGAAATGCTGTCGGCCGGGGTGAAGTGCTGGCGGGGCTTCTGCCAATAGCTTGGGCGGTTACGGTGCGGCTACGCGGTGCGGCGTCTGCAATTGGCAACACCCTCCTAGGCCTCCACGCGAACGGAAAGGGGCAACGGACGTCCAGCGGCGCCGATGGCAGCGTCGCGAACGGATCTATGCCAGCACCGCAATCCCATCGATTTCCACCGCGACATCCCGCGGCAGGCGGGCCACTTGCACCGTCGCGCGCGCTGGGAACGGCGGCGTCAGGAAGCTCGCATACACTTCATTCACGACGGCAAAGTCCGCCAAGTCGCGCAGGAAGATCGTCGTCTTGACCAGCGACGGGAAGCCTGTGCCCGCCGCTTGCAACACCGCCTGAAGATTCTGCATCACCTGCAATGTCTGCGCGCGCACGTCGCCTTCCACGATCTGGCCAGTCGCCGGATCCAGCGGAATCTGCCCGGAGAGATACAGCGTCTGGCCGGCGCGAATCGCCTGCGAATACGGACCAATCGCCGCCGGAGCGGACGTTGTGGCAATGGCCTGCTTCATCGATTCCCCCGATTGTCGTCGTCGCTATCCCAGCCGTCGCCCCACAGGTCGTCGTAGTTGACGCTGTGGAAGAATTGCGTCGTGTCGATGCGCGCGAGCGCTTCCTGATAGCCGTTCCATGCCTCGTCGATCAGCGCCGCAGCGGTCTCGGGCGTAACGAATTGCGCCTGCGCGTGCCACTTGGAGAGCGCGAAATCGACATGGCCGACTGTATCCGCGTCGATGTGCGCCGCCGCGAGGAGCGCCTGGAGCCGCTGCGTCTCGATCTGCAGGTGCCGCGCGCATTGCGCCATGTTGCGGAACGCATACGCGCCGCCCGCATCGAGTCCGAGGTGATAAAGGGCAAAGAGGGCTTTGGGCGTCTGCTGCATGGGGTGAGGATAGCGCGGGTGCGGCGGCGTGTCACCGGCGGCAGGGGCGCCGAGGCGGATATCCGTCCAGTCTCAGGCTCCTGCGCATCGCGCCCGCACTCGTGTCATCCTATCTTTGGCGAAAGCGATCCGGCGCGCGGACAGCGCGGCGTTGTGGGCCTTGCCAAAATGGGGTCGAACGTGGCGATTCTTCAACTGTACCTCCTGCCAGCGGGCCCCCTGTTCAGTTGCCTGACCGCGCTGTGGCTCATCAGCCTCGCGATCCGCAACGCCAGCATCATCGACATCTTTTGGGGCCTCGGCTTTGGCATCGTGGCCGTTGGCACCCGCTTGCAGGTCCCCGGCGGCTGGCATGCTGACGTCCTGACCGCGATGGCGCTGCTCTGGGGCATCCGTCTGGCCGGTTACCTCGCAGTGCGCAACCTTGGCCACGGCGAGGACAAGCGCTACATGGCCATCCGGGCGCGGAACCAGCCGTTTTGGTGGAAGAGCTTCTTCATCGTCTTCCTCTTCCAGGGTTTCCTGACGCTGATTGTCGGCCTGCCGCTGGTTCTGGGCCAGCAGCCGCGCGATGCGGCATTTGGCGTGCTCGATGGCCTTGGACTCGCGCTCTTCCTGACCGGTTGGCTGTGGGAAAGCGTCGCCGACGCGCAGTTGTGGCTGTTCAAACGCGATCCCGCGAGCCGCGGTCAAGTGATGACGCGCGGGCTGTGGTCGCTCAGCCGTCATCCCAACTACTTCGGTGAAATCGTGCTCTGGTGGGGAATCGGTCTGTTTGCAGCAGGCGCGCCGGGCGCCCTTCCGGGCCTTCTGGGCCCCGCGCTCATCCAGTTCCTGTTGATGCGCGTGTCCGGCGTGCCGTTGCTGGAGGCGGGCATGGCCGCGCGTCCGGGCTATGCGGCGTATGTCGCGCGGACGGGGGCGTTGATGCCGCGGTTTTGGAAGTAGATCGGTTCGACGTGCTGTCGCGGGCACCGGCAACCGGCCTGACCTGACGTCCAACGGTTTGCCGCTACGCTGCAGCCTACAACAGGCCGGCAGGAGACTGGGCAATCGTGCCGCGCGCGCCAACCACTTCGTAGCGATCGCCCAGCCACGCCACGCCGAACCAGGAGAATGGCGGGCCGTCAAAGGAATGGGGGAACGGTACGGATGCGCTCCAGTTGATGCCATCGTCGGACGTGGCGATGTCGCCTCCTGCGCCTACAGCGACGACGCCCTTGCCCGATGATGCCAGGCCGAACGCGCCGCCGAGGAACGTTGCGGGTGCGATCGGCGCCGGTTGCCAGACGACGCCATCGATCGAAGTGAAGACGCTGGTTCCGCCAGCCGTGACAAATCGGGTACCGGTCCAGACCACGGCGGCGAGGCGTTCCACGGGGCCGACCATCTGGGTTGTCCAGGTGATGCCGTCCTTGGAGGTGAGGATGGTGCCGCCGTCACCCACTGCGACGATGACTTGCCCGGAAGTGGCCACGGCAGCGAGGCCGGCGGGCTGGGTCGGTGGCAAGGTCTTCCACGTGATCCCGTCCAGGGACGTGACCATCGAGCCTTCTCCGCCGACCGCGAGGAACTGGGTTCCGGTCCAGATGATGCCGAACAACGTCAAGCCCTGCTTGGTGCTGGACAGCTGCCAAGTGACGCCGTCCTTGGAGGCAAGCGTGCCGCCCGAATTCCCGACGGCGACGAACGTCGTACCCGACCAGGCGATCGCGTGGAGATCGGCTTTCCAGGCGGTCGCGCGGACGGTCCAACTCGTGCCATCGCTTGACGTGAGGATGGTGCCGCCAACGCCGACGGCGGCGTAGTGACCGGGCGAACCGGCCATGGCGTAGAGGATTTGATCCGTGCCGAGAGGCCGGACGTTCCACGTGATGCCATCGGTGCTCGAACCGACCGTGCCGCCCGCGCCGACGAAAACCGCGCCCGTGTCCGTGCCGGCAATGGCGTTCAGCGCGACGGTGCTGGGCGAATTCCGCTGCGTCCAATCGACGCCGTTGGGTGAGCTCATGATCATGCCATTGGAAAGCACGCTGATGAACGCCGATCCGGCCCACGTGACGGCGTTGAACGAGGGCTGTTGGCCAGTGGGCGAGCCGCTGAAGCCAGCGAAGCTGACCTGCCAGGAGATGCCGTCGGACGACGTCTGGACGACGCCTCCGGTCGCGACGAGCAAGTTGCCCGACCACGCCAAGCCCGTGCTTGTGTAGGTGCGCAACGTCGTGCGGTTGGTCCAGTTGAGGCCATCCGGGGAAGTGAGGACCGCGCCTTTCTCGCCCACGGTGACAAATTGACTGCCGGTCCAAACGATCGCGTAGAGGAAATGGCGGTCGAGGTTCGGGCTGTCCACCATGTTGGGGTCGGTGATGCCGGATTTCTGGACCGACCAGGTGATGCCGTCGGCTGAGGCGACGATGGCGCCGTTGTAGCCCGTCGCGACGATCCGGGAACCGGAGGCGGCAATGGCGAACAGCTCCGTCGTCGAACCGGTCTCGCGCCGGGTCCAGGTGATGCCGTCTGGCGAAGTGTAGATGCTGCCATCGGCGCAGGCGGCGGCGAACAGGCTGCCCGACCAGGTGACGCCGCGCAGGGCGAACTTTGCGCCTGAACTGCGCGATGTCCACGTGACGGCGTCCGGCGAGGTCAGCACGGAGCCATCCTCAGCGGTTGCGACATACAAAGTCGGCGAGCGCGCGACGCCCAACAGGTCGGCCGTTGGTCCCAGCGGGATGGCGTGCCACGTGCTGGAATCATCGCTGCCCGAGGTCGCGGTCGCCCCGCCAGCAGCGGTGCCGGAGCTGCAGCCAACGAGGACTGCCAGCACTGTCAGGAGCCGCACGCCTGCATGTGCAGGCTGAGCCGCGCGTGCGTCGAGACCGAGGGCAACAAGGAGCGTGTTCATGGTCATCTCCGCGCCAGGACGTGGCCGGTTTCAAGTTGCGGCGGCCGCGCTGTGTCGCGATCCTTGCGAGGATCCATCGCCGTGCGGCCCGGACATTCTGCCAATGGCCACCTGCCGCCGTGTCGGGCAGGAAATTGCGAAGGTTCCGGCAGCATGCGGAGCGGACGGATCGCTGTCAATCGACGCCGGGCGCGCCGCGAATCGTCGCGACGCGGAGTCAACCGCGGCGGCGTGGCTCAATCGGCACAGATCCCCGCGCCAACGATGTACGTCTCGCCGCCCGCCTGGACCTTGCGCACGTAGGTGCGCTTGAGCGAGGGCGTATTCTGCCCCGGTTTGTACCAGTGGTATTCCACCCATCCCTCGCCGTCGCGCAAAGCCAGCGCCAGATACTCCCGTGCCACGGCCTTGCCGCTCAGGTCCCGCAAGTCACTGACGTTCTTGCCTTCCAAGCTCGGTTGAGCGGCGTTCACGAGTTCGATGCCGTCGGGACTATCGACAAACACGTAGGTGTCCATGAAGAGAAATGGCCCGGTCTTGTCGCGCAACGCGCCAAACGCGCCCTTGCCTCGCTCTGCGACGAGCGCGGCGGCGCGATCGACGACGTCCTTGATAATCGCCTGATCGATCTGCAGGTTGTAGACGCCGCAGCCGATCAGGTGCTGCTTGCCGGACGGAAAGGTCACGCGCTTCAGGAAGACGGACTTCCAGATCGGGAAGATGCCGCCCGGCTCCGGGTACATGTAGTGAATCCAACCCTCGCCGGCTGGACTCGCGGCGATCTCCAGGAACATTTGGCCATACGGCCGGCCCAGCGCGTCCTTGACCGTGCGGCCATTGCGGCCCTCGAGCGTGGCGTCCGCGGCGTGAAATTCGCGGGAGCCGTCCATTGCCCAAACGAAGAAGTAGGTATCGCCGTGGAACCACTTGGCGCCTTTCTTGCGAAACTCCGGGTAGGCCTTCTCGCCCTTCCGCTCAAATACCGCCGCGCCCTCGCGTACCAGCGTCGCCAGCTTGGGCGCGGTCATCTCGCCGGCAGGACGCTGTGCTTTGGGGGCATCGGCCAGGTACACGCCGCAGCCGACCAGGAACCACTTGTCGCCCCACTTGGCCTTGCGCACATAAGCCGATTTCAACGTCGAAACGCTCTCACCCGGCTTGGGCCACATGTAGTCGACCCAGCCTGCGTCGGCGGATTCAACCGCCTTGAACATGGAGCGGATCACTGGTTTGCCCTGCGCGTCCTTCAGGTCCAGGAGATCGCGTCCCTCCAGATTGGGAAACGCCGGATTGACGCGTTCGATGCCGCTCGGATCGATGACGAAGATGTAACTGTCCTTGACGAGGAAGGGCCCGGTCGGATCGTGAAAGCGGGCAAATGCCTGGTCGCCGTGGCGCTCGATGAGGTTGACCGCGTCATTCACCTCGTCCACGACGAACATCCGCTCCATGCGGTCGTTGTAGACACCGCTGCCGACGACGTAGCGCTTGCCCGATGGCGCGATGGCGAGCCGCACGTAGCTGCTCTTCCAGCGCGGCAGGATCCCGCCCGGAATCGGCCATTGATAGTGGAACCAGCCTTCTTGCTTCTCCGGCACCGCCGTTGCCGCTTGCAGCAGGCCGAGGATGATGGGCTTGCCGTTGATGTCTTTGAGATCGAGCTGGTTGCGGCCTTCCATGGCCGGATCGAGGTGCACGAGCATGTTGCCTTGCAGATCGAGGACGAAGATGTACGTCGCTTCTTGCCGCCAGCGGCTACCCGTGGCCCGGAAGTCAGAGAACGCGGCCTCCCCTTGGGTCTGGACCAAGTCGGCGGCTTCCGTCACCAAGGCGACGAGGTCGCGCGTCTCCTTGTGCTCATAGCGCGGGCCCAGCTCCGCGGCGGCGGCAGGTCTTGGACCGCCCACGACTGCCAGCGCAAGGACGGCCACGGCCAACGCGCGTCGCCACATGGCGCGAGCCGAGAGAATCGTAGGAGTTCGCGTCGTCATTTTCAGCCCCGCTGGTCATGCTGGACGGTCACGCCGGCGACGCGACGGTTCGCGGCTTTTGTGGTCGATGCCAGCCCCAACGGAAAGTGGCGCGCGGGGGTTGTCAAGGCGCGGGGACCTCACCGCGAGGACGATCGGGGCTGCGTTGGCGGTTCAAGCGCCATCACGCTGCGCCATGGCTGAAGTGACGCACCGCTGACAGTCCGGCCAGCATCGCCCGACGGCATCGCATCCGGTCTACAACCCGCAGAACCCGGTCAAGCTGGCCGTTGTGCCGGATGCCAGCGCGGGCAAGTCGCAGCCGCAGTTCAAACTGCCGTAGCAGCCCGTCGGGGCAGAGGTCGCGGGAACCGGCGCGGCGCAGCTCGGCGCGATGGGCTTGGCAAATGCACAGCAATCGCCCCCATTTGGATGGCATGCCGGATCGGCAGCGTCCTTGAAGCAGTCGCAGGCCGGCGAAGCGATGGCACAAGCCGGGTTGCTGCTTGGTCCAGGCGCGCGCCCGCAGGTGCATCGGCCCATTGGCGCGGTCGTCCCCGTCGCGGTCGAGGGCAACTGGCAGTTTGACCATTCATCCTCGCGACAAAATGCCGAAACGTTATCGCAGCGTCCGCCCGTGTCGTAGCACTGATGGCGGGTGACGTCGCACGCGAGGTCAAACGCGCTCGCCCCGACGTTGTGGCAATCCCCGTCCGTCATGCAGCCGCTCGGCGCCATCGAGCACGCCAGAACCCCGGGCATGCAGTAGCCTTGCTTCTTGTCGGCGCAATCGCCATCTGTCACGCAACCAGCGCAATACCAAGTCTTGTCCATGTAGACGCAGCTCGGCGTCGCGCCCGTGCAGACTGCGCACTCCGCGGGCAGCGTCCCGGCGCCCGAACACATGTAGCTGGGCTTGAGGCAGACGCCGCGGTTGTTTTCTGCGCAATCCGCGTCAGACACGCAGCCAACGCAAAACCACGCGTCCTTGACGCCGATGCAGCGGGGAAATGGATCGGCACATGCGGCGCACTCAGGATGACCAGACTCAGTTTTGGCAGCATCAGCAGAAGGGCCGGCCGTGTGCGTGCTGCATGCGGAAAACGCGCAAAGGAACAGCGCGAGGCTGCAGACAAGTCCAAGGTGCCTGAATGCAAATGGCAACCTGCCGCACGCGCTTGAAACCGCCGATCGGGCGTAGGAGCCGGAGTTGCAGGTCACTTTCACTCTCCACGCTTGCCTGGACTATCGCCGGATTCAGGAGACGTCAGTTTCCCATCTCTCTGCTCCGTGTCAATCGCCGGGACTTCGCCAAGTCATCGAGCCGCGGCGGTTTTTGCACAGATCAGTGTTCGCAACGCCATGCGGTCGCACCGCTCGGATGCTTTCGCAGAATTGCCGGCCGAAGCCGCACGTCCAGGCCCGTTACCACCTCGTTTTGCCATGCCTCCTGGACAAGACGGATTGCCAACCCGCGCGCATCCCCCTAGGCTCGCGGCATGTCAAACCAACTCCTCGCCATTGCCTATTCACCTTGGTCTGAACGCGCCCGGTGGGCCCTGCAAAGCCGCGGCGTGGCGTTCACGCTGCGGCCCTACTCGCCGCTCCTGGGTGAACCGGAGCTGCGTTGGCGGCTCAAGCAGTGGTCGGGACCCGTTTCGGTGCCCGTGCTGCTGACCGAAACGGGCGCGCTCGCTGATTCCTGGCGCATCGCGCAGTTTGCCGCGGCGCAGGGCGACGGTCCGACGCTGTTTCCGGCGGGTCAGGAGCGCGCGATTGCGGCGTGGAACGCGGAGAGCGAGCGCGGTCTGGCCGCGGGACGGTCTTTGTCGCTCGCGCGCGTGTTGCGGGATCCCGCGGCGCTCAAAGAAATGGTTCCGCGACCGTTGCGCACGATGCCCGGCGCCGCCCAAATCGCCGCTGCCGGCGTGAAGCGGACATTGGCCAAATACGGGGCGACGGCGCAAGGCAACGCCGAGGTGCTCGTCGACGTGCTGAACGGATTGCGCCGCGATCTGGCGCAGTCGCCGAGTCAGGCGGAGCCGCGCACCCTGTTGGCGGAGTTTTCCTACGCCGACATCACGATGACGCAAGTCCTCGCGTTCGTGATGCCGCCCGACAGCGGCCTGAAGATCGGTCACGCCAATCGCGCGGCGTTTACGGATGGGCAAATTGCCGCGCAGTATCCCGATTTGCTGGCGTGGCGGGATGCGATCTATGCGAAGTACCGGGATGCAGGTTGAGATCAGTTCCTGCACCGCGTGAGAAAGTCGGGGCCTTGCCGATCGGCAGAAATTGCCGCGCGATCGGCCGCACTGCATCGCGGTGTGACCGCCCTTTCCGCTTGCCAAACTCCAGCAAACCCAATCCAATGCTGCGGCAACGCGCGATCCTGCGCGCATGCCAAGGCCGCCCATGCGTTTCCTCCTCGCCCTGCTCCTTTCCCTGCCGTTTTGCGCGCTTGCCCAGACTGTCCCGCCCGTCGCGTTGACGCCGAGCGCGCTGGAAGACGCCCTGCCCATCCCGTCCAAGGTCACGACGACGATGGGCGATGCGTTTGGCGATGAAGCGGATGCCGGTACGGAGCTGCGCGTGCTCATCCAGACGCGCTATGGCGAGACCGCGCCGAGTTCCTCGCGACCGGGCGAGCGCGCGCTGGCCCAGGATCCCGATGGCTGGGTGCTGAACCGCGCATTCCTGCGCGTCGTCGCCAAGCCGACGTCCTGGCTGAGCGGCAAAGTGCTGCTGGATTTCGCCGCGCTGCGCACGGAAGACCTGCCGCAGAGCGTGAAGCTCGCCTACGCGACGATCCAGCTCCATCCGCGCATCGCGCTCTCGGCTGGCCTGTTCAAACGGTCCTATTCGCTGCTGGAACTGCTGCCCATCGGCGAATACGAGTTCGGCGACAACGGTCCGACCGATGGCCTGATCAAGGATCTCGGCTTTGGCGGCCGCGACGTCGGCGCGCAAGTCGATTTCTCGCCGTTGCCGCGCAAGAAATACCTGAAGGTCTCACTCGGCGCGTTCCAGGGCGGCCATGCGGACGTCACCGCCGCGGTGAACGGGCTGCTGACAGCGCGGCTGGAGAGCTCGCCGACCAAGCACATCCACTTTGGCGCCGACGCCGTGTGGCGCCGCAAAGCCAGCGTCGCCGATTACGGCACTTCCGACGGCGCCCAAAGCGATGGCTGGGCCTGGAGCGCAGACGCCATCGTCGATTACCCGCGCTTCATCGTCCGCGGCGAAGTGCTCGGCGGCGATCGCACGGACGTCAAGAACCGCTTCAACCCGGACTTCAGCGCGCCAGCAACGTCCTACCTCGGCAGCTGGCTCCTCGGCCTGTACCGCATCCCCGTCGGCAAGTCGGTCGTCATGCCCGGCGTGAAATTCGAGTGGCTGGACAGCGACCGCCAACACAACGTCGGCAACCACTTCCTCCTGAGCGGCTCCCTGAACCTGGACTTTGACCCACGCGTGCGTCTGCTCCTGGACGTGACCCACCAATGGGTCGATTCCGGAACGATGCCGCTGGGCAAAAAACCCGCGGGCGACACAGACACAGGCACCTGGAAACCCTTCTACGACGTCGACTTCACCCGCGTCGTCGTGCAGCTACAAGTCCGCATCTAACGCAGCCGCCGCCGGCGGCACAAGGCGCGTCAACACCGGCAACAGCACGACCCGCAAAAGCAAAATGAGCGGAATCGCCACGACCAGCCAAACCAGAATGGCCCCGACGGTCGCCATGGCAAAAGTCTGCAAAGTCGCCCAAACGCCCGCCTGAAACTGCACCTGCAAAGCGTCCAAAGAAGCCGGGACCGGCGCATGCAATAACGTCCCCCCAGCCGCGAGAAGCGGAATCAGGAAAAGCAGTTGCAGCGGATAAGTGACGTTGAGCGCGACCTGCACCGCGAGATGATTGAGGCGAAAAACCAAACCAGAAGCAAGGCCCAGCAGCGTCGTAGACCCCAGGACCGGGAACGTACCAACGACAGCGCCAATCGCGACGCTGGTCGCCAGCTTCTGCGGCGTGATGCCGGCCTTGAGCTGAAGGAGAAGCGGATCGAGGATACGGTTGCGGAAGAAGTTCGCCATGACCAGAAGGTGTAGCAGGGCCAAAGCACCGCGACAAGCCAAATCCGCCGACCCGCCACCCTATCCAGCGACGCGCGAAGCGAGGAGCCGTTCATCTCCCATTCCGCCAATCCGTGAGCGACGCGCGAAGCGAGGAGCCGCCCATCTCCCATTCCACCAACCCGTGAGCGACACGCGAAGCGGGGAGCCGCCCATCTCCCATTCCACCAATCCGTGAGCGACACGCGAAGCGGGGAGCCGCCCATCTCCCATCGCAGCCGCGAATCCCCCCAAGAGCGCCCTTCCCAAGCGAGCACCCCGCGCGCAGCGCGTCGGGTAAGCGCAGCTACCGAAGTTCATACATGCCCCGCACCGGCCCCATGCCGGGCCGAGCACTGCGCGCAGCGCAAGCACAGGCCACCCTCAGCACAGCCGACCTCCCCACCACCAGATGCCCGGGCCAAGGAAGAGAGAGCGCGAGAGAGAAACCAGCGGCGAGCTGGTTTCTCTCTCGCATCGCGAAAGTTTCTTTGAAAAATCCCTATAAACAGGCTCGCGTACCCGCCATTCCGCCAAACCCCGCGCGGCAGCGCAAAAAGCCCGCGCGGCCAGCGCCCAAACCTACCCCCCAACCCGCGCCAACTCCCCCTCAATCTCCTGCAGCCGCCCCTGCACCGCCGTCAGACGGGGCCCGCCGCCGCGCTGCGCCAGATAGTCCACGCACGACCGCAGTCCGCCCGCCAGTCGCACCAGGTCGCCCATCTGGAACAGCGTATCGAACGCCTCCTCAAACGCCTCCGTCGTACGCCGGTCAATCACCGTCGCGCGCGGCCCCTTCTCCGCCAGCGCGCGCGTGCCCAGCACACACCCGCGGACAATCTGCGCCCGCGCCACCGCCATCTGCGCGCCGCTGCCACGGGCGATCTCCACAGCCTTTTCGCTGTCCATATCGGCCGTCTCCAGCGCTTCCCGCGCCAGCGAGATGTTGGCAAGCACGCGGTACACGCTCGACAGCAGCTCCGGGTTCGCCAATTCGCGCGCCACGTCAATCGCATCGACCATCCGCGCCGCCGCGTCCTGCCACTTGCCCAGCGCCAACTGCGTCTCGGACTGCAGCACCGCGATCTCCAGCTGCCGCGCGCGGTCACCCACTTCGCTCGCCAGTTCGGACGCCTGCGACCACATCTGCATCGCGCCCTTGATCTTGCCCGACGCGGCCATGACCTCGCCCATCACCATCCGCGCTTCCGCCAGGCCCCAGCGCTCCTGAACTTGCTCGCAGAGCTGAGTCGCCTCGCTGACCGCATCCATCGCCGCGGTAAAGTACCCGCGCCCCGTCTGCACCCGCGCGATGTGGCACAGCGAGCGCGCCACGACCCGCAGATCCTCCACCCGCCGCCGCAGCGCCAGCGCCTTGTTGAAGTGCTGCAGCGCCTGCGCGTACGCGTCCTGGCCGCCGCGGATGAGGTGCACCGCGCCGAGTTCGTCGTTCACGTCCGCGATCCAGCGATGCGCGCCGGCCACGCGCAGATGCCGGAGCGCCGCCTCCAGGAACTCCTCCGCCACGTCGTACCGACCGGCGCCGCGTGCCACCTGGGCGATCCGCAGCTGCGCGGTACCCGAGCGGAGGTCGTCATCCAGGCACCGCGCCATGCGCAGGGACTCCAGCAGCACGGTCTCCGCCTCCGCATACCGCCCCAACCGCAGCAGACTGCCGCCGTGCGCCAGCCGCAGGTCCGCCGCCAGATCCGCGTTGTCCGCGTGGGCACTCCGCGCGCCCGCAGCAAAGAGCGCAATCGCCCGGTGGACCTGGCCAACCGTCCGCGCCGCGTTGCCCGCCTCCAGAAAATGCTGCGCCGCCAGCCGCCGCCGACCGCCCTGCTCGTACAGCTCGGCAATCCGCGCGCTCTCCGCCACCGGATCCTGCCGCGGCCGCCGCGCCAGCCATTGCGCCGCAAGACGGGACAGCAGCCGGCGCTTTTCGTCCTGCATCTGCTGCACCAGCAAGCCCGGATCCGCCGGATGCGCGAACGCGAATTCCAGGTCGCGCTCCACCGCCGACTGCTCCACGAACTTCAGCACGTCCAGCTGCTGCAATTGCAGGAGGAGCGCCTTCAGCGCCGTGCGGTCGCGCTCGGACAGGATATCCGGATCGTCCGGCCGGCTGCCGCGCAGGACCGACAACAGCCCGCCAAACCATAGGTTCTGGCCAAAGATCGCCGCCGCGTCCACCACTTCGCGCAAATGCAGCGGCAAGCGCGCCAACCGCCCTGGCAGCGCCTCGTTCTCGCTCGGGAAGCTCGTCTGCTCCGACTGCCATTCGCCGCGCCAGGTCCATTGCCCGCCGCGCTCGACAATTTCCCCCGCCGCCGTCATCCCGCGCAGCGCGTCCACAAGTCGCCCCGGCAGCCCCGCGGATTTCTCCGCAACCCAGACCGCGAGCGTATCCGGGGCGTTGCTCACGCGCTGCAACAGCTTCTGCGCCAGCTGCAGCGTGGCCGCCTGATCGAGAGGCCGCAACGCCACGCGCTCGACGTCCAGCGCCGGATCAGGCTCCTCGGACGTGTCCACCAGCAGCGCCACCGGGGACGCCGACAGCGCCTTTTGCAGCGCCTGCACAAGCGCCGTCAGTTCGGCCAAATGCAGCGTCTGGCCCGCGTCCAGGTACACAACGCACGGCCCCGCGCGGCCGCGCTGGCGCAGGAGCGTCGCCACAAACTCCATGGAGACCGTCATCGGCGCTTCCACCGCGACTTCCCCGCTGATGCGATCGCCCGGCGCCTGCAGCCCCAGCAACGGGGCCACGACCGTCATCGCAACAGCCGCGCTCGATTCGCCCAGCAGCGCCGCCACGTGACGCCGCACCCGCTCAAAGGGCTGGGCATCGCGGAGCAGATCGGGCCCACCGATCAGCTCCAGCAGCAGGCGACCGGCGAGATTGGGCGGACCGACGAGCTGTTCCTCCGCGCCAATCCGGTACCAGCCAATCCCGCGCTTCTCCGGCGCCGCCGCGCGCTCCACCGTGCTCACGAGGCGCGAACGCCCGACGCCGCTCGGGCCAACGAGCCAAATCGCCTTGAACTTCCGGCTATTGAGCGCCGCCCGCAGCGGGTTGTAGACCGCTTCAATCTCCGCCCGCCGGCCGATCAGCGGAATCGGCCCGCCAAACAGCTCCGATTCGCGGTGACCGTCGCGGAATTCCGTCCACGTATGGCGCGACTGCGTGGCCACAAGCGGCGTCGCGTCATCGATCGGCGCCGATTCACTCAGCGCGATTCTCGCCTGCAGCGGCTCGCGGGAAATTTCGCCCCAGCCCATGGGCGCCGCGATCGGCTGCTGTTCCGTGCGCAAGATCGGCTCAGCGCTCGCGTTCCGGTGGAGGATGTCCGCGGCCATCGCCTGCGCGTCGGCGGAGTCGAAATCAATTTCGATGATGCCGGAAATCGTCTCGATTTCTTCGTCGTCGAGCGCGACGAGTTCCTCTGACGTCACATCGATTTGCTCAAGCACGTCAGACTGTTCACGCGCAGGCATCGCCGGCGGCATCTGGGAACTCTTGTTTCGCTTTGCCGCCATTCGCTCTTCCTCGGCCATCGTTCCCGACACGCGCGGGAAATGATAGAAGCGGCGGCTCTGAACGGCAAGACGCCGCGGATGACCCCGACCATGACTGACGCCCTGCACCTCCATCGAATTCTCCATCGCCTCGCGACGCTGTGTCAGACGGATTTGGCGCACGCCCGCGCGCGGACGCTCCAGCCCGCTGGGCATTCCGCCGACGCGGAGCTGCGGCTGGATCGGATCGCCGCGTGCGAGCTGCTGCTGCAAGCGGCGCAGCGCCTGCAGTTGCCAGAAGTGCTGGATCTCGCGGCGCTGGCGGCGCGGGCGCAGCGCGGCAGTTCGCTGGACGGACTGGAGCTCGTGGCCGTGGCGCGCGTGGCGCGGGTGGCGACGCGGCTGCGGCGGGAAGCCCAGGCGTGGCCCGAGTCGATGGGCGCGCTGCGGGAGGACGTGCGGACGCTGCCGGCGCTGGACCTGCTCGCGACGCTCCTGGGCGATGCGCTCAACGACGACGGGCAACTGCTGGATGCGGCGTCGCCGGACCTGAAGCGCCTGCGCCATGAGGTTGTGCAATTGGCGACGCGGCTGCGCAAGCGGATTGCGGAGATGGTCAAGGAGGCAGACGACGACGGGATCCTGCAGGACGAGTATTTCACGCTGCGGGACGACCGGTACGTGCTGCCGGTCAAGTCGTCGGACAAGCGCGTGATGGGCGGCATCATCCACGGCACGTCGCACACGGGGCTGACGGTCTACGTGGAGCCGCAGGAGATGGTCGACGGCAACAACCAGCTGGCGCTGGCGTACGAAGCGGTGCGGCGCGAAGAGCGGCGGATCCTGGCCGAGCTGTCAGCGCTTGTGGCGGAAGAGTCCGAATCGCTGGCGACGGCGACGCGCGTGCTGGCGGACCTGGACCTGTGGCACGCGGGCGCGCTTTTGGCGCACGAGCTGCGCGCGACGCGGCCGGAGTTCGCGCTGGACGGGCGGATCCTGCTGCGGCAAGCCCGCCATCCGCTGCTGGTGCTGGATGGCGCCAACGTGGTCGCCAACGACATCAAGCTGGACAACGGCGCGCGATGGCTTGTGATCAGCGGGCCCAACGGCGGCGGCAAGACGGTGGTGCTGACCGCGCTGGGTCTGGCGGTGCAGATGGCGCGGCTCGGCCTGCCGGTGTGCGCGGCGGAAGGCGCGATGCTGCCGTGGTTTGACGCGGTGGAGGTCGTGCTGGGCGACGCCCAGAACATCGAGCGCGGTTTGTCGACCTTTGAAGGCCACCTGCGCGCAGTGCAGCACGCGCTGGTGCAGGCGCAGCGGCCACAGGAGCGCGTGCTCGTGCTGCTGGATGAGCTCGCGGGCGGCACGGAGCCGCTGGCGGGCGCGGCGCTGGCGACGGCGCTGTTGGAATCGTTTGGTGCGGCGGGCACGTATGGCGCGGCGACGACGCACTTTGAGTCGCTCAAGCTCCTGCCCCTGCGCGACGAGGCGTTCCAGAACGCGGCGCTGCAGCTCGATCCGGGGACGCTGACGCCGACCTACCGCCTGCAGCTGGGCGAATTCGGTTCCTCCAATCCGCTGGCACTGGCGGCGCGCGTGGGGCTGAGCCCGGCGATTGTCGAACGCGCGCGCGAGCTGGCGGGCGGCGCGGGCGGGGAGTCGGCGCAATTGGTGGACAAGCTGCGGGCGGAGCGCGCGCTGGTGCACAACCAACTGCTGGAGCTGGAGCAGCAACGGACGCAGTTGGACCGGCAGCGGGCGATGCTGGAGGACCAGCGGCAGCGCGAAAAGGCGGCGGCGGATCGGCGGATCGAGCGTGCGGCGGCGGATGCGTTGGCGCAGGTCGCGGACGTGCAGCGGCAATTGGACGAAGCGCGGCGGGCGCTGCGCGAACAGGACAAGGAGGCGCTCGTGGCATCGCAAAAAGCCTTGAGTCAGGGGCATCAGGAGCTGACGCAACTGCGGCAGGGCGTCGCGCCGCCGACGGGGCCGATGCGCAAGCCGTGGACGCCGCAGCAGCAGCGGCCCGACGGTTTCGTGTGGCATCAGGGGCTGGGACGCGTTGTGCAGATCCTGGAGATCGACGCGATTCGCCAGAAGGCCAAGGTGCAGGCGGGGCCGCTGTCCGTCAACGCGGCTTTTGCCGAGCTGCGTGTGGCCCTGCCGGCGGATTTGCCGCGTCAACAAGCGCGGACGCAGCAGTCGAGCCTGCCGGCGCACGTTCCGGAGCCGGTGGACGACGAGACGATGACGCTGCGGATTCCCGAGCGGACCATCGACCTGCGCGGAATGCGGGTGGAGGAAGGCCTGGAGAAGCTGGCGGTTGCGCTGGATCAGGCGGTGCTGCACGGGACGCCGGGGCTGTGCATTGTCCACGGCATGGGGACGGGCGCGATGCGGGAAGCGGCACGCAAGGCTGTCAAGATGAACAAGCAGGTGAAGCGGTTTCGCTCCGGGCGACAGGGTGAAGGCGGCGACGGAGCGACGTTCGTGTGGCTGGCTTAGCCAGGCTGACCTGTGTCCAACCCCAGCCTTTTCCAGTCAGACCTGTTGCGTTTCGGGCTGGATCCGCGCGCGTGGACCTCCGGTGGGACGCCGCGGATGGAAGCGGTTTGCGCTCGAACTTCGGTTGGCGTGTCTGGACGCGGCTACGGGCGGGCGAATCCGGCGAGGCATTGCCCCGCGGTCAGCGGCCCTTCTGAGCCCGGCCAGCGCACGAGCCGCGTATTGACGACCTCGCCGCGGGCATCGCGCACGAGCTCAGGCCGTGATGCATCCACCGCCAGCCGCCGCACTTTGCCGGCGCGTTGGGCGATGAGCACGATGCGCGAACCGTCAATACGCTCCACAACGCCGACGAGCGTCACGCCGTCGTCGGGGCGACCGTTGCTGTTCAGATCCGCGGTATTCTTGAAGAAGATAAGATCGCCGGGCAGCGCAACCCCGGACGAAACGAGGAGGCCGCGTTTCTGCAGCAGTTCGTACAGCGCCGGCGCGTAGGGCCGATTGCGGTCGACTTCCAGATCCTGCCCCGCCGCACGCAACACATGCGCCACGAACGCGCGATCCTGCAAGCCAGGTGTACCCAGCAGCGCGGACGCCGACTCCACGCGCTGGATGCCGCGCAGGTCCGCCTCCGTCCGCGTCGTGCCCACCAGCGGCTGCTGTTGTTCGCGCGGCGGATCCAACTTGGGCGGCTCCGGCGGCGGACGCGGCGATTCCGCGATCGGCGCAGCCACAACGCGCGGCGGCGGTTCACTGCGCGGAGGCTCACGCTGCGTGGGTTCGGCGCGCGCCATTTCCGGCCGCACATGTTCTTTCTGGATGGGCGCTGGCTGGGCGCGCGCTTGCGGCTGCGGCGACTCCGGATGCTGGAGCGGGTCCCCATGCTGTGCCGTGTCAACGTGCTGCGGCGCCTTCAGCGGCGCGGCATGGGTCACGGGCGCAGGCTCGGGTCCACCTGCGTGGGACGGCCGCGGGCGCGGACGCGGGGCCCACGAATCGAGGTTCAACGCACCGGCGCCATACGCATAGCCGTCGACGACCTGGGTCGCGCCGGTACAGCCCTGCGCCATCGGCAGGACGAGGAGTCCAGCGGCGATCAGGGCCAAGCGCAAGCGATTCCGCAAAGGTTGCTGCAAGTCAGCATTCCCACGTCGAGACGGCCTCGACCGCAACAGAATGCGGCCGTCAGTTTTTTCGTCAAGTTCGTCCTATACTGGCTGGCGCTGGGCGGCGCATTGAATACACTGCGCCGCGACGCGTTAACGAGTCAGGAAGTGCGAGTTGAACTGCGGAGGATGGAACATGTGGAATACCGTCATTGATTTGCTTCAGGGTCGTTTGCGCGCCGTTGCGCTGGCCCTGCTCGCCGTTGCCCTGCCGCTGCAAGGGTGCATCGTCGACAACGGCTCGTCGCGCGGCAGCATCCTCGTGTACTGGGACACGCCGCCGGGCACCTCGTGCAACTCCATGGGCATCGCGAGCGTCAACGTCGTGGTCGCCCACAACGGCATGCCCTACGGCACATTCAGCAAAGGCGCCTGCGCCGCGGGCGCGATGACCATCGAGGTCGTCGAGGGCTCCTACGCGGTCCACGTGGAAGGCATCGCGTACGACGGCACCGTCATCGCCGTGAGCCCGACCGTCAGCGTCCCCGCCCTCGCCTATTCGACGGTCTCGACCGCCATCCTTGAGCTCGACCCGACGACGCCGGTCAACAACGGCCTGAGCAGCATCCAGGCAACCTGGACAATCGCCGGCCAATCGGCCATCAGCGGCTGCGGCGCAAACGGCGTCAAGACCGTGGTGCTGAGCATCATCGACGCCAGCCAGACCAAGGTGCTGGCAACCGCGCAGGCCAACTGCGCCAGCGGGTACGCGACGGTCGGCAACCTCGGCTCCGGCACTTACTACGTGCAGTTGGACGGCTACACCGCCGGCGATGCGTCCGGCCAACCGTCGTGGGGCACGCCCGGCCTGAAAGGCCCGCTCTCACTTGGCGCCAACACGGACCTGACGTTCAACACGCCGCTCGACATCACCAAGCTCGGCGCGACGACCACGGTGGGCGGGCTCTCGCTCGGCTGGACCGTCTTCGGCAAAGCCGCGGCGTCCGGATGCACGACCTACTCCATCGACAAGCTGAACGTGACCGTGCTCGCCGCCGACCGGACCACGGAACTCGGATCTGCGCAGGTGAGCTGCGGCTCCGGGCAGATTTCCTTCAGCAACCTCCCAGCCGGCAACGTCTACCTGCGCATCGACGAAGCCAATCCGCCGGACACGTCCGCGTATGGCAACGTCAACCTCGGCGGGCCGTTCGCCATCCTCGCGAACCAGACCAGCAACGTCACCACGCCGATCGACATCGGCCAGCGCACGCTCATCGCGATCCCGCTGGCATTCGCCGACGGCGGTTCCTGCGGCAGCCATGGCGTCGGCAACGTCCAGTATCAAATCATCGGCAATGACAAGCTCATCGTGCCGTTCAACGATGCCGACGCGACCAAGCCTTGCGACCTCACGGGCATGAACTACAAGCAGCGCGTGATCGACCTCGACAACTCCCCGGCCGCCTGCGCCGTGCCGCCCGGCGCGACCGGCCTCGTCATCTGCAACGCCCATGGGATCAGCAAGTTGACGATCCAGGCGCACGGCATCGTCAACAACACAATCAGCTACGCCGCCAAGATGGACGTGACCGGGCTGTCCGACGGCAAGCTGACCAAGGTGAATTCACCGATCGCGCTGCAGGCTTGCTCTGGCGGCGATCCGCTCTGCCAGTAGCAGCCCCGGTCCGGACTTTGGCGATTGACGCAGCCCCGCACTTCGGGCTAGCGTGCGCCCCGCTCGCGATGCGTCTCCACGGAGACGCCGGATGCCAGTGGAGAGTCACATCTTCCTGACATCACGAGGGAAGCCGGGAAAGGTCGCCAAGACCCAAGCCGGCACGGACCCGCCACTGTAGGCAGCACATCGGCCAACCACAAAGCCACTGTCGGCCCGGGTCAAACTGGGCAGCTCCATGAAAATGGGCGACGGGAAGGCGGTTGGACCCACGCTGCGAGTCAGGAGACCGGTCGCGCGCAAGGACTGCCATCCGAGTGGGAACTCGGACGGACTGCGTCCCCGGGGATTGGGGCGCGAGGGTCACATGTCGCTGCGCGTCCGTCCCTTGCTGCTTTGCCTGTTCGCTTGCGCGTCGCATGCGGCGCTTGCTGCGGATTTGCCGGACCAAGCCACGCCGAGCACCCTGCCCACTTGGCGCCTGCCTGCCTCGCGCGTCCATGGCCGCAAGCCGGACCTGCCCGCGGCGGAACTGGACCCGACTGCGGCGGCCAACGTCCTGACCGGGGAGGACTTGCGCGACCACCACCTGTCCATACCTGAAGCGCTGGATGCCCAGGCCGGCCTGCGCGTGCAGCAATTGAGCGGCTTTGGCGCGCCGGCACTGCTCAGCATCCGCGGCTGTTCGTCCGAGCAGGTTGACGTGTACATCGACGACGTGCCGGTGCTGTCCTTGGACGGCTCGCCGCTGGACCTTGCCGACTTGCCGTCGGGACAAATTGAGAGGCTGGAAATCTACCGCGGGATGACGCCGTCGGCGTTGGGCAGCCAATCGGTCGGCGGCACGCTGCGCCTCACGTTGCGCCAGCCCAACGGCGTGGGCGGCGAAGTGAATGGCGGAACAGGCAGCTACGGCGCGCGGCAAACGGAAGCGGCGGTGGCGTGGCACTCGGATGCGCTGCGCATCTCCGGCGGCATCCGCTGGGTGCACGCCGACGGCGATTTCCCGTTTCGTTTTGACAACGGCACGCTCTACAACACCAGCGACGACGCGACGCGCATCCGCCAGAACAACGCGCTGGACCGCCTCGGCGGCACGCTGGGCGCGCAGTGGCAAATCAACAAGCGCTGGTCGCTGCAGGGCCGCTGGTTTGGCGCCGGGCTGAAACAAGGCATTCCCGGTCCAGCGCTGTTCGAATCGACGACGGCGAACCTCACGCGCGATCGCCAGTTGGCGGCGGTGTCGCTGCTGGGGCAAAACATCTGGCGGCAGGACGACCGTGTGCGCGTGTCCCTCCAGGGCAATTGGCTGGGCACGGGCGTGAATGACCCGCACGGCGAATTGGGCATGCCGTGGCAGACGACGCAGGCTGTGCGCACGATGGGACTGCAAACGGTGTGGCAGACGCCCATCGCCGGCGTGCTGAGCGCGGTGACGCGGCTGTCGGCAATGGCGGGCGACGTGGCGACGCACGACGGGCTGACGGGCACGGACCAACCGACGTCCTCCCGACAATCGCTGCAGGCCGGTCTGGGCTTGCCGCTGCACTGGCAGGAGTCGGGCATCCAGATTGTGCCGTCCGTGAGCGTGGAAGCGCAGCACAGCCGGCGCACGACGGACGAGAGCTATCCGTTCACGACGCGCGAAGTCACGGTCGCGGAAAACGCGCTGTGGACGACGCGATTGGCGGCGGCGTGGCAGGTGCTGCCGTGGCTGGCGCCGCGCGTGGCGTGGACCCGGGGCACGCGGGCGCCGACGCTGATGGAGCTCTATGGCAACGACGGCGTAATCCGTGGCAACGCGACGCTGCTGCCTGAAACGGCGATGACGTGGGACGTGGGCGCCGGCGCGCGCTACGAGGCGGACCAGTGGACCGTCGCGGTGGACGCGAGCGGGTTCTACAAGCAGGTCGACGACCTCATCCAGCTCTCGTCCGTCAACGCCCACCAGGCGCGGTTTGACAACATCGCCAGCGCGCGGCTGTTTGGCGTCGAGGTGCAGGCGTCCACGCGGCTGTTCAAGCAATTGCGGCTGGTCGGCCAGCACACGACGCTTGTTGCCGAGGACACGTCAGGGCGGCCCGCCTATGACGGCAAAGCGCTGCCAATGCGGCCGCGGACGCGCTGGTCCCTGCGGGCGGACTGGCTCAAGCGCGCGGGCGTGCTCGCGTGGCGGCCGTTTGTGACGGGGCAGTGGCAAGCTGGGCACTTCCTCGATGCGGCGAACCTCGTGGCGGTGCCGGCGCACACATTGGTGGGCGGCGGGCTGCGGGTGGAGCACAAGCCGTGGCAGGTCTTCCTGGAGCTGCGCGTCGACAACGCGCTCAATGCGCCGGTCGTGGACCTCGTGGGCTATCCGCTGCCGGGGCGCACGGTTTGGCTGCAACTGGGCTGGCACATGTGGCGAGACGACGAAACGCCGCAGCCGGTTGAGACCCAACCGCAGACTCACGATATCGCCGAGGTCGCGCCATGAGATGGGCTCTCCTCGCGTGTCTCTGGGCGGCTGCATGTGCCGATGACACGCGGTCGGCCGGTGGCGACGGTACGTATGAAGCTGCCGTTCCGGCCGTCGGCGATCGCCTCGCCGTGCTCGGTTCCGACTACAAGAGCTCCGCGTTGTCCCTCCTCGCCGCCGATTCGCAACAACGCGTCGGCGCCGCGCTTTGGCATTCCGGATCGCTCGTTTCCGCCGCGACAACGGCGCTTTCCGGCGACGTCGCGCTCGGCCAAACGGCGATGAGCGACGGCCGAATCATCGTGATCGACCGCGGGTCGGCCGTCGTCAGCTTCTGGGACCCACTGACGCGCGCGATCCAGCAGATCCCCGTGAGCACAGGCTTCTACAGCAATCCGCAGGACGCGGTGCCGATCGACGCGCACAAAATGTACGTCGTGCGGATGAAGCGCAACGTGCAGCCGACGGCGGATCCGGGAGACTTTGATGAGGGCGACGACGTGCTCATCGTGGACCCGAGCGACGGGAAGCTGCTCGGGCGCATTGACCTCTCCCCCTGGGCGACGCTGCCCGGCTACGTCGCCGCGGGAAGCCGCGCGGTGCGGATCGCCGACCGTGTGTGGATTCCGCTGCAGTCGTTGGCGGCGGATTTCAGCCATCAGGGGGCGACGCGTTTTCTGGCGATCGAAACAAAGAAAGATACGGTCATTCAAATTGTTGACGCGCCAAGCGTCAAGAACTGCATTGAGATGGCGTGGCTCCCGGATCTGCAGCGGCTGGTGGCGGTTTGCCCCGGCGCGTATGTCGACAGAGCCGCTCAGGGCGACCATGCAGGGATCGTCGTGCTCGCGCCGGGAGACGTGACGTCGACCACAACGCTCGCCTTTGCCGCGAAGGACTTCGGCGGCGCGACAACGCTCGGCCGGGACGTCGCCTGCCTGCCCGGCGGCCATTGCCTCGTCGCCACGCCCGGCGAACCGGACAGCGGCACGCACGACCGCATCTGGCGCTTTGAACTCACCGGCGGCGCGCCCGTGCAAATCGGCGAAGGCAGCGGTCCGTTTGCCGTCAGCGGGATGACCGCGATCGCCGCCAGCCACCGCATCCTCGTCGGCGACCGCACCAACGCAGCAGGCGACGTGCGCGTCTTTGAATTATCCGCCACCGGCACCGTGGAAAAGCCCGCGACGACGAGCAATCCCGGCGGCCTCGGCGCCATCGACTTTGGAGTCTTCTGATGCGATGGCAGCTGCTTGGACTATCCTTGGTGATGGCTTGCTCGAGAAATGAGCCGTCATCTCCCGTTGAATACAAGATAACTCAGCCCCAGATGGCCGTGGAAGCGACCGGGCCGGCGACCGTCGTCGATCAGCGCGGCCATTCCGTCACGCTCGCCCAGCCCGCGCGGCGCATTGTCTCGCTCTCGCCCGCGCTGACGGAGACGCTGTTTGCTGTCGGCTGTGGCGGTCAGGTCGTGCTGCGCGACGGGTGGAGCGACTATCCGGCGCAGGCCCGCGCGATCCCGGCTGTGCAGGGTTTTGCGCCGAGCGCGGAAGCGATCCTCGCGATGCGCCCGGACCTGGTGCTCAGCAACTTTCCGCCGCCCGCGCTCGCGGCCGCGCTGGATGGCGCGCATGTGCCGTGGCTGGCGTTCGCGCCCAAGCACATTGCCGAGGTGGCGCAGACGCTGCGCGCCGTCGGTCTGGCTTGCGGCAAACGCCAAAATGGCGAGGCGTTGGCGAGCGCTTTTGAGAATCGAATCAAGGTGATTGAGACCCGTGTGCAAGGACGTGCATCACCTGTGGTGTTCTACGAAATGGACGCGGGGATTGGCGGCCAGCCCTACACGATCGGCCAAGCGACCTTTGGCCACGAGGTGCTGACGCGCGCCGGCGGCCAGAACCTCTTTGGCGCGGAGCCGCGCGAATGGTTTCAGGTCTCGCCGGAGGCCGTGTTGACCGCCGACCCGGACGTCGTGCTGCTGGGCGACGCGGACGTGCAGGACCAACCGCAATCCCTCGCGACGCTGCGCCGGCGGCCGACGATGGCGCTCCTGCGGGCCGTTCGCGAGGGTCAGGTCTTTGCTTTGCACGCGGATCTCGTGGCGCGACCGGGGCCCCGGCTGGCTTTGGGCGTGGAGGAAATCGCCCGGCTGCTGCACCCGTTGGCGCTGCTGGACCTGCCGCTCTTGGCGCCGCTGTAGGGAGTTCGTTTGGTCCGGTCCAGTCCAATCCGCGCGTGGCTCCTCGGTTTTGCCGTGCTCTTGGCGGCGGGCGCGGTGACGTTGTCCTTTGGCGCGGGCCACATGCCGATTTGGCGCCTGCTGCAGCAAATCCGCGAAGGCGATCCAGTCGCGCTGGCGATCCTGCGCGATGTCCGGCTGCCACGGGCGTTTGCCGCGCTCCTCGTCGGCGCGTCCCTGTCGCTGTCGGGCGTGCTGCTGCAGGCGGCGACGCGCAATCCCGTCGCCGATCCCTACCTTGTCGGCACGAGCGCGGGCGCAACGACGGCAGCCGTGCTCGCTGCGCCCTTGGCGGCGTGGCTGTCCGGGCTGCTCGCGCTGCCGTTTGAGCAGGTGCTGCCTTGGCTGCAGCCGCTTGCGGCGTTCGGCGGGGCGCTGGCGGCGGTGTCGCTGGCTTTCGCAATCGCCCGGGCCGGCGGGCCGCTGCGGCCGGAGCGTGTGCTGCTCGCTGGGCTGGTTCTGACGGCATTTGCCGGCGCCGCCACATCCTTCATTCTCTACCAGTTCAGCGACATGCGCCTGCGCGCCGCGACTTTGTGGCTCATGGGCGGCGTGTCCCTGCCCGATTGGCGGCTCGCCGTGCCGATGACGCTGCTCCTTGTCGCCGCGCTGCTTTGGTCCCTGCGCGCGGCAGCTGGACTCAATGCGCTGGGTCTGGGGAGCGATGCAGCGCGCGGCTTGGGCGTGGACGAGGCGACGCTGGCAAAGCACGCGCTGTGGTGGTCCAGCGCGCTGGCGGCGATTGCGGTTTCGCTCGGCGGCATCATCGGTTTTGTCGGCCTGCTGGTGCCGCACGCGCTCCGCGGTTGGTTGGGCCGCGACCACCGTGCGCTGCTGCCGGGCGCGGCGCTGTTTGGCGCGGCGTTCCTGATGTTGTGCGATGCGCTCGCCCGCGTGCTCGTGGCGCCCGCGGAGTTGCCGGTGGGCATCCTGACTGCCTTGGCCGGCGCGCCAGTTCTGGTGGTGCTGCTGGGCCTGCATCGGCGCACGGCGGTGCTGCGGTCCACACCGACGCCGCGGGGTGCGACAACGGACGGCGTTCTGGCGACGCGCGACTTGTTGCTGCAGCATCCCGGGCAGGCGACGCCGACGCTGCGACAGGTGAATCTCGACCTGCACGGCGGGCAGTTGCTGCTGCTGGTGGGCGCCAACGGCGCGGGCAAGTCGACGCTGCTGCGGGTACTCGCAGGGGTGGCGCCGGCGACGTCCGGGCTGGTGCTCGACCACGGGCACGTGCGCACGCAGATGACGCGCGCCCCGGACCACGTCGCGTTCCTGCCTCAGGATCCGCGTGCGGAGCCCGGGCTGACGGTGCAGGCGCTGGTCGCGCTGGGTCGCACCGCGTTCCTCAGCCAGCAGCCATGGCGCGCGGATCTGCCGCCGGACGACCTGTTGGCGGTGCAGCGGGCGCTTGTGCAGTGTCAGCTCGCCGACCGCGCGCAGGAGCCGTGCGCCGCGCTGTCCGGTGGACAACTGCAGCGCGCATTCGTCGCGATGGTGCTGGCCCGGGAAGCGGAGGTGGTGCTGCTGGACGAGCCGTCCGCGTCCCTGGACCTGCCGCAGGCCGAGCAGATGTTGGCGATGCTGGCGGACGTCGCGCACGCCCAGCACCGGCTGGTCATCGCCGCGGTGCACGACTTGCGGCTGGCGACGCGCCATGCCGACGCGATCGTCGTGCTGCACGCCGGCCGGAGCCTCGGGCCGTTCGCGCCCTCTTCCCCGGGGCTGCGACGGGCGTTGGAGGCAGCATTCGGCCCTTCCATCAGCGATTTGGCGGGCCTGCAGTGGCCGACGTAGCAATGCCTTGACCTGCCTGAACAGCGCAGACACTATCCGCGCTCGTTTTGGCGCAAACAGGAGACGCAACATGTTTTTCGAGATCATTCAGCAGTTCAGCAAGACCCTCACCAACCTGGACGCCATCCTGGCCAAGGCGGAGAAGCACGCGGAAGCGCGCAAATTCAGCCCAGACAACTTCCTGACGATGCGCATGGCGCCGGACATGCTGCCGTTCACCGCGCAGATCCGCATTGCCTGCGACACCGCCAAGGGTGCCGCTGCGGCGACTTCGGGCACGGAAGTCCCGAAGCAAGACGAGGGCGACCAGACGTTCGCTGACATGCGCGCGCGCATCCAGAAGAGCCGCGATTACCTTGCGGCGTTCAAGGCCGAGGATTTCGCCAAGACAACGCCGATGACCGTCGTTCCGGTGCCGTATCCGCCCAACAAGTCGATGCATGCGCAGGAAGCGCTGCTGGCGCGCGCGGTGCCGAACTTCTTCTTCCACGTGACGACCGCGTATGACCTGCTGCGCAAGGGCGGCGTCGAGATCGGCAAGACGGACTATCTGGGCGAGCTCCAGCTGCTGGACCGTCCGTAGGCAATGCAACGCGCGCGGTGGCTGCTGCTGACGCTCCTGCTGACGCTCCTCGCGCTCCCGGCGGAGGCGGCGCGGCGCCGCGCGACGTTTTTTCCCAAAGACTTGGACATGGAGGAAGCCGGCGACGCGGAGCTCGACACGCGCATCGGTTTCTTGCACACGCAGGACACGACCAATCTGGTCGTGCCGGATTTTGCCCTGGATTTCGGCATCAATCGGCGCCTGGAATTGGATTTAGACGCGCAAGCAGGCATGGATTTGGCGACTGGGCAATGGCTGGCGCAGGATCAGTTGTGGTTTTCTCTCAAGCAGATGATTTGGGATGACCATGGCAAAGACAAAGCGTGGGCGCTTGGCGTGCAGCATGGACCGCGGTTCGCCGTCATCCCAAGCACTTGGGGCTTTGGCTACCAAGCAATCGGCTTGCTGAGCGTGCGGGCGCTGCATTGGCAGGGCGTTTTCAGCCTGGGCGGCTTCATCGATCCGCAGGACGTCAACACGTACGCACGGCCGACGGGACTGCTTGCGGGGCTCGATTGGAGCGTCGACATCAACGATGACTGGGACATCGCGCCTTCCCTTGCAATGACCGTGCACGGCGAGGGCAATATCGACGCAATTGCGACCGTGGACTTGGAGTTGGACGTCGGCAAGTGGGGATCGACGCGCGTTGGCGTAATGGGCGGCTGGCAGGATTCCGGACGGGTGGTCGGAATGGAGCTGGGCTACGCGCCGCGGTTTCATTTCATGAATAGCCCGCGCCGGCCTTGAGATCTGCGGGCGGCGCCTTCGCGGCGACTGCGCGCCCAGGCTGCTCAGAATCAGGCGCGACTACTCCGCAGGAGGATCCAGCAGCTGACGCAGGATTGCGCCGCTCCGGTCGGCGCCACGCCCCACGTCGGCCAAAATTTCGCGCAAATCGGCTTCAAAACCGTCGACTTCCGCCACCCAATTCCACCTCAAATACGCCGACGCCTCGGCGGCAATCGCGAGCGCGCGGCCCAGATCGTCGCGCTTCGCCTCGTCCACCAGCGCGGCGACCATCTGCGGGGAGGCGCGGTGGCTCGCGTGCAACTCCGCGAAAGTCGAAAGTTCCTCGCCATTGGGAATGCAGCCCACCACGACCTCGTCGGCCTTTTGCCAGGTCTCCGGGTGCACGAGCCACTTCTCCGCCAAGTCGCGCGCCGCATCGGCGTTGTTCTCACTCAGCCGCAGTCGCGCAAGGTTGCAGTCCGCCGCAGCCCACTGGCTGAACAACGCGTGCAGCGACCAGCCTTCCTCGGCGTTATCAACCGCGGTCAGCTCCCGCACGATCTGCCCGCCAAAGCTGCGAAAGGCCGCGACTTGCGCGCCCGCCCGCCCGGACGCCGCGAGAAAAGTCGCGTAGTTGAGACGCAGCAGGGGTTCATCCAAATCGGCGGCAAACGCGCGCTGGAAAATCCGCTCAGCGCGGTCGAACTCCTCGTTTTCCGCCAGCATCGTCGCCAGCGTGATGTACAGGTGGCTGTTGTTCAGGTTGCTCGCCAACGCATCGTACAAGTGGCGAATGGCCCCGACGAGGTCACCTTCCCGACGGATCGCGATGGCTTCCTGTACGGGATCCGCCGGCGGCCGCGGCCTTCCACCGCCTCGCGCTGCGTGTTTTCGCGCGGTCTTGCCCGCGATGAGCGCAGCCAACCGCGGGGAGATCGCGCCCCGACTGGATGGCGCATCCTTGCCCTCGCCGTCGAGATCGGGGCGCTGCTCCGGCGACGGAATGCTCCTGGGCTTGGGCGGATCGGTCGTGTTATCGGTCATGAGCGCTCCTCTGGCCTGCGGGCACCGCATCGGACGTGGCGAGGTCAGCGTATCGTCCGCCCGCAGCCAAGCGCGCGTCAAGGGTAGGTCGCTGGCCCGGCGACGGCGGAAATTTGTCACTGCGGAGCAGAAAGTTCCGCGGCAAAATCCTGGAATCGCCGAACACTTGATTGGCGCGTCGACCGAGGCGCGCTGGCAGCTGGCCGAACCGATCGCAAGGCCCTGCCTTCATCTACCAAGCCGGCGTGGCTGCGGGGCCCAAAGGACCTCCGCGAGCCGCCGAAGGATGGGCGACACGACGCGTAAAACCGTCGTGGGATCGCATAGATGAGTCGTGCCCGGACGTCGGTCCGGCGCGTTCGGCGGGGTGGGCGCAAAAGACGGGTGGGCCCCGCCGCGAAAGCCCACCCCCCGCCCGAATCGCCGCGAAAGTCCCAGAAGCCGACCATCCCAACCGCCCAAGTCCGCTGGGGACCCCTGGATTGCCGCGCCATGACCAAGAAATGACAGTGCATCGTTGCCCTTTGCGACGTCAGTCACTAGCCTGCCGGATGGCGTGGTAAGTTCAACCGCGTCATCCAACAGGATCCATGCCATGAAGACACGCGCTCTCCTCTGGGTGGCCACCGGCCTCCTCGCTGCCAGCTGCAGCACGTCGAGCACCACCGCCAGCCCCGACGACGACGTCAGCGCGACGGGCAGCGACGCGGCGGACACAGCCAGCAACGACACGGGCGCAGGCAGCGACGTCGTCAGCGATCCCGGTGACGCAACCTTCACCGTCCAGGGCAGCGTCCTGCAGATCTTCGTGACGCACGCCGATCCGACCCTGCAACTTGAAGTGCGCGACGCCGCAGGCAAGCCCGTCGCGACCGGCGTGGCCGACCATCTGGGCAGCTTCGTCTTTCGCAACGTTGCCCCCGGCACCGGCTATCGCGTCTACACAGTCAACGCCGCGACACGCCACTCCGGCCCCGTGACCGTCCTGGACGTCGCCGCCAGCCTCCCGCCGCAATCCTTCTACGCCTCGCAGGTCATCGCCCCCGGGAACGGCTACATCACAACGCGCGACGGCACGACACTGGCTTACTTCGCCACGATGCCCGGACCCGCGAGCGACGGCCCCTACCCGACCATCGTCAACTACTCCGGCTACGACCCGGGACGCCCCGGCAAGGCCGTCGTCAGTGGCGACCAAGCCTCGCTGTGCGACGCGATCCCCGTCCTTTGCAACGCGCCCTCGGACGCCAGCGCGATGATCGCCGCCGTCTTTGGGTACGCGACCGTCAGCGTCAACATCCGCGGCACGGGCTGCTCCGGCGGCGCGTACGACTACTTTGAAACCCTGCAATTGCTGGACGGCTACGACATCATCGAGACCGTCGCGGCGCAGCCGTGGGTCGCGTTCCACAAAGTCGGCATGACCGGCCTTTCCTACCCCGGCATCACGCAGCTCTTCGTCGCCAAGACCCAGCCGCCGAGCCTCGCCGCCATCACACCGCTCAGCGTCATCGGCAATACGGTCACCACGCTCGTACCCGGCGGCATCTTGAACAGCGGCTTCGCGCTCAATTGGATCAACATGGTCTACAAGCGCGCCGCGCCGTACGGCCAGGGTTGGGAACAGGAGCGCGTCGACGGCGGCGACATGATTTGCAAGGAGAATCAGCTACTCCACGATCAGCGCGTCAACAACGTCGATCAAGCCAAGGATCCGAATTACTACGACCCCGCAAACATCGACCCGCTGGATCCAACCAAATGGGTCAATCAAATCAACGTCCCGGTCTTCCTCGCCGGCGCATGGCAGGACGAGCAGACGGGGCCGTTTTTCGTGACGCTCCTGGACAAGTTCACCGCCTCGCCGAGCCGTCGGTTCACGGTCTACAACGGCGTGCACGCCGACGGTTTCGCGCCCGAAGTGCTTGTCGAATGGAAGGCGTTCCTGGACATCTACGTCGCGCACCAGAAGCCCAGCACGGGCGGCTTGATGGGCGTCCTGGCGCCGCAGCTGACCAAGCAGATCTATGGCGTGGAAGTGGCGCTGCCGCCGGATCGCTGGACCGGCGTCGCGTCGTATGAGGACGCGAAGGCGAAGTGGGAGGCGGAGCCGGAAGTGCACGCGTTCTTTGAGAATGGCGCCACCGCGCCGTTGGGCGCGCCGCACGACAACTTTGACCTGGCGTTTTCACAATGGCCGCCCAAGGAGACGAAGGCGCAGCGCTGGTTTTTCCAGCCCGATGGCTCGCTGGGTGCAACGGCGCCGACGGTCGCAGATGGCGCCTCGACGTTCGCGCTCGATCCGACGGCGGGCGACCGCGGCATCATGGGACCCAAGGGCGGTTTGTGGAGCGCGCTGCCGGACTACAACTGGCTGATTCCGCCGACGGGTGACGAGGTCGTCTTCACGTCCGCGCCGCTGGACGACGACTTGGTGATGATGGGCACGGGCAGCGTCGACTTCTGGATTCGCAGCCTGGCCGCTGACGTGACCGACGCGGACATTGAAGTGAACCTGACGGAAGTGCGCGCGGACGGCCAGGAGCGCTACATCCAGAGCGGTTGGCTCCGCGCCAGTTTTCGCCAGCTGACGGCGCAATCGACCGAGCTTTGGCCAGAGCCGACGCTGCTCAAGGGCGACATCAAGCCGCTGGAGATCGGCAAATGGCAGCAGGTCCGCGTCGCCATCGCCGGTTTTGGCCACGCGTTCCGCAAGGGCACCCGCATTCGCATCGCGATCGACACGCCAGGCGACAGCCGCGCGGATTGGCGTTTCACCTTGCAGACCTACGCGCATCCCGCAACGTATGACGTAGCGCACTCCGCGGCCTATCCGTCGAGCATGGCGCTGCCGGTGCTCAGTGGTACGGCGATTCCGGCCACGGCGTTGCTGCCGCCCTGCCCGTCCCTGCGCGGTCAGGAGTGCCGTCCCTCCGCCGTTGCCGCCAATACGCCAACCGCGCCCTAGCGCGCCGCGGGTGACGTTCGCGTGTGCAAGTGGCGATTTTCCTTGACCGCGACCGTCGCGCCTCCTATCCTGTCTGCGCCCTTGCAGATTCGTTCGGGCAATTAGGTGGCTGCGAGCCACGCATGAGTATTGATGTTTTTTCGTGATTTTGACCTGATTGAGCCCATCCAGCGCGCGGTTGCTGAAGCGGGTTACGAGACTCCGACCCCTATCCAAGTCCAAGCCATTCCGCCGGCCCTTGCCGGCAGCGATATCCTTGGTTGTGCCCAGACCGGCACGGGCAAAACGGCCGCGTTTGCCCTTCCGCTCTTGCAGCGTCTGCACCAGGATCCCAAGCGCGCACCGGGCATTTCTGTCCTTGTGTTGGCGCCGACGCGTGAACTCGCCGCGCAAATTGGCGCGTCCTTCACGGAATACGGCAAGTACACCCGCCTGACCAATACCGTCATCTTCGGCGGCGTTGGCCAGGAACCGCAGGTGCGGGCGATCCGCCGCGGCGTGGAAATTCTCGTTGCGACCCCCGGGCGCCTGCTGGACCTGATGCAGCAGCGGCTCATCAACCTGTCCACGGTGCGCTACCTGGTGCTCGATGAAGCGGATCGCATGCTCGACATGGGCTTCATCCGCGACGTGCAGAAGATCCTCGCGGTCCTGCCGACCGAGCGCCAGACCCTGTTCTTCTCCGCGACGCTGTCGCCGGAAGTGCAGCAGCTGTCGCGCTCGATGCTCAAGAATCCCGTGAGCATTTCCGTTACGCCGCCGGCGACGACCGTGGAGCGCATCGACCAGTCGGTGTACTTTGTGGAACGCGGCGACAAGCGCTTGCTGCTGGAAAAACTGCTGGAAGATCCGGCGCTTTCCCGCGTCATCGTGTTCTCGCGCACCAAGCACGGCGCCAACAAAGTTGTTCAAGGTCTGGAGCGCTCGCGCGTCCCGTCCGCGGCGATTCACGGCAACAAGTCGCAAAGCGCCCGCACGCGCGCGCTCGACGACTTCAAGAACGGCCATGTGCGCGTGCTCGTCGCGACGGACATCGCGGCGCGCGGCATCGACGTGGACGGCATCACCCACGTCATCAACTACGACCTGCCCAACATCTCCGACAGCTACGTGCACCGCATCGGTCGCACGGCGCGGGCGAGCGCGGATGGCATCGCCATTGCGTTCTGCGAGATGGAAGAGCGGCCGTTCCTGCGCGACATCGAGAAGCTGATCCGCAAGGCGATTCCAGTGGTTACCGACCACCCGTTCCGCTCCATGCACCAGCCGCCGCAGACGTTTGTTCCGGGTGCGCCCTCCGCGCGTGGCCCGAGCGCGCCCGCGGTGCACCATGTGCAGCAGCGCCAGCATCCGCAGCACCAGCAGCGCCCGGCCAATGGCCCGGGTCCGCGGCAGGAGTCGCGCGGTCGCTACAACGACGGCCCGCGGCATGACGGCCCGCGGCATGACGGTCCGCGCCAGGACGCCCCGCGGCAGCACGATGCGCCGCGCGGCAACGACGGTCCGCGGCCGAATCGCCCGCAGCAGCAGCCGCAACAGCAGCAGCAGCAGCAGCCGCCGCGTCCGCCGGAACAGCCGCGCGGTCCAGACAGCCAGCCGCGCCAGCGTCCGCAGGAGACCCGCCTGCCGGCTGAGACGCAGCGCGGTGAAGCGGCCCCGCGGCGCGATCCCATCGTGCGCGATTGGTATTGACCCGTTGCGCGTGACAGTTTGCTGACAGTTTCCGGTGCGCAGGTGCGTTAGCCTCTTGAGGCGCGACCTGTGCGCCGGATCCTGACATGCGCCCCACGTCCCTTGACGCCCGCCTCGCCAAAGCCATCATTCCTGAGTACTTCTCCGTGCAGATGCACTTGCTCCACGCCTGCAATCTGGCGTGCGCGCACTGCTACGACATCGATCATCCCTCGCTGGCCATGCCGTCGACCGATGAGGTGAAGCGGCGCATCGACAACGTCTACGCGCTTGGCCATCAGCTCGGCGTGACGCCGGATATTCATCTCTCCGGCGGCGAGCCCACGCTGCGCCGCGACCTTGTCGCCATCGTGGAGCACGTCCTCCAGACACATGAAGGCGACGCGCTGCTGTTCAGCAATGGCACGCGCTTTTCGCGGCAGCTGGCGCGGCAACTCTGGGACGCGGGGCTGCGGTTCGTGCAGATCAGCCTGGAAGGTCCGGAGCCCCTGAATGACGACGTGCGCGGCGCCGGGTCGTACGCCAAGGCGATGCAGACGCTTCACATGCTGGCGGAGCTGGGCTTTCGCCTGACGGTCAGCATCACCGTGACCGCGCAGAACTTCCCGTCGCTCTTTGATTTCGTCGCCGGGCTGGACGCGATGCAGCTGCATTTCCACATCCGCGAAGTCTTCGCGGTGGGCGGCGGCACGGAACTGCAGGTCATCACGCCGACGCAACGGCGGCAGTTGGCCGAGTGGGCGATTGCCTGGCAGGGCGCGTCGACGGTCGGGATCGAGGATCCCGTGCACTGCTCGGTCTCGCCGGTGTACGCGCACGCGCAGGCAGGCTGCGTCGCCGGCCGCAACCATTTCTGCATCGACGTCGACGGCGACGTCTATCCGTGTCGGCCCCTCGGCTATCGGGTCGGCCACGTCGACGACTTGCCCGCGATGTGGTTTGGCGAGGTGATGACCCGCCTGCGCAACCGCCAGCTCGACGGCCAATGCGGCCGTTGCCAGTTGCGCCACAACTGCGGCGGCTGCCGCGTCCACGCGCTCGCGGCAGGCAACCTGTTTGGCGAAGACACCCGCTGCTTTGCCAACGAAACCGGGCAGATCCTCACGCCGCTGCAGAACCACGTCTTCCGCGCGAGTCAGGATGTCGGCTGGCGCGTTGCCCAGGTGCGGCGGGCGGTCGCGGCGATCCGCGGGGAAATCTGAGGCGAATCGCTCAGTTCGGGACGCAAACGCCGTTGTCGCATTGGTCGCCAGCGGCAGCGCAAATCGTGCCGTTGGCGAGGTTGCTGTGCGAGCACACGCCCGCGCCGCAGAGGTCCAACGTGCACGGGTTCTTGTCGTCGCAGTCATTGGGCTGCTTGCTGATGCACGTCCCGGACGCGGCGCAGCCGGCGTTGCCAAACAGGTCGATGTGCCGGACAAAGCCATCGCCGGCGTTGTTGCCCGTGCTGTAAACGCCCGCGACGATGGCGGTGAAATCGGCTTCGACCTCAATGGCGAGCGCGGCGTCGTTGTTGTTGCCGCCCCACGTCCTGCTCCACTGCTCGTTGCCAAAGCTGTCTGCGCGCATGAACCAGCCGGTGCCGTTGCCGCCCGACTGCTGGCCTGCAAGGAGGAAACCGCCCGTCGGGATGGGTGAGATGCCAAAGAGCGCGTCCTGGGGGGACTTGTTGTACGTGCGCTGGTCGGTCCCGTTGCCGTCCGCGCCGGCGAACTGCAGCAACGCGTCCGCGCCGTTATTTCCGGTTGTTGAGCCAACGATGGCAAAGCCCGCGCCGTCGACAGCGAGGCCGCGGAAGTCCACGCCAAAATTCTGGTTGTACGTGCGACTCCAGACCTGCGCGCCGTTGGCGTCGACTTTCAGGAGCCAGCCCGCGCCAAAGCCGGCGTTCAAGCCGCGTGAGCCGGCGGCGACAAACGATCCGTCAGCGAGCGCAACGACCGCGTAGAGCACGTCCCCCGCCTGGCCGCTGCCGTAGGTCTTCTCCCACGTCGTGCCGCCGTCCGCCGCGAAGCGCATCAGCCAGCCGTCGTCGGTGTAGAAATTGGGGAACTGCGCAACCGACTTGTTGCCCACGACGATCCAGCCGCCGCCCGGCGCCGCCGCGATGCCGCGGAATTGGTCGCTGTTGCCGGAGCCAAAGACCGCGTCGATCGTGCTGGTGCCCGCGCTGTCGACCTGCAGGAGCCAGCCATCGCCGCCGTTGCCGCCGTGCGCGCCGACGCCGGTGATGCTGCCGTCTGCGTTGGCGACCACGCCGCGCAAGCGGTCTTCCGAGGCGCCGCCATAGCTCTTCGCCCACTTCTGCGTGCCGCCGCCGTCGAGCTTGACCAGCCAGCCGTTTTGACTGTTGCCCGCGACGCCGGTCTCGCCCGCGAGGATGAAGCCGCCGTCGCTCGTGCGCGCCGCGCCGGCAAAGGTGTCCGTGCTGCTCGGCCCGTCGATCGCTTTCTCCCACAACCGGTCGGACGCTTTGAGGCACGTGCCCGCGGTGCAGAAGTCGCCCGTGCAGCCGTCAAAGGTGCCGCAGCTTGTGCCGTCGACCGTGTTGCTGTGGGCGCACGCGTTGCTGCCGCAGCTGTCCAGGGTGCAGGCGTTGCCGTCGTCACACGTGTTGGGCGCGCCGCCGCAGACGCCGGCCGTGCAGACATCGCTGACCGTGCAGAAGTTGCCGTCGTCGCACGCGCCGCCCGTCGTGCCGGTGTAGACGCAACCCTTGGCCGGATCGCACGCGTCGGTGGTGCAGACGTTGTTGTCGTTGCACACAACGGTTGCGCCGGAGACGCATTTGCCCGCGGCGCAGACGTCCGGACCGGTGCAGGCGTCCTTGTCGCTGCACGGCGCGGTGTTCTGGGTGAACAGGCAGCCGTCGGCGGGCGCGCACGTGTTGTCGGTGCAGGGATTGAGGTCATCGCACACGATCGCGGTGCCGGTGCATGTGCCGGCGCTGCATGCGTCGCTGACGGTGCAGAGGCTGGCGTCGTCACACGGCGTGCCAATGGCGTCCACATGGACGCAGCCCGAGGTGATCGCACACGAGTCGATCGTGCACGGGTTCTTGTCGTCGCAGCTGGGCGCCGCGCCGCCGATGCAAATGCCCGCGCTGCACAAGTCGTCGGCCGTGCAGGCGTTGCCGTCCGTGCAGGGCGTGCCGCTCAAGTCCGTGTGCGCGCAGCCGGAGCCTTCGATGCAGACGTCCGCGGTGCATTGCTTGCCGTCGTCGCAGGAGACCGGCGTGCCCGCGCACGTGCCGGCGACGCAGCCATCATTGCCGGTGCACGCGAGGCCATCGTCACACGTTGAGGTGATGTTGGTGTGCGTGCAGCCCGTCGCCGGATCGCAGGTGTCGGCAGTGCAGACGTTCTTGTCGTTGCAGTCCAGCGTGAGTCCCACGCACGTGCCCGCGCTGCACGCGTCCGCGGTGGTGCATGCGCTGCCGTCGGAGCACGCCGCCGCGTTGTTGGCGTGGATGCAACCGCTGAGCAACTTGCAGGAGTCGTCGGTGCACGCGTTGCCGTCTGCGCACGCGATGGCCGGGCCAAAGCCGCTGCCGTTGGGCAGGCACGCGAACGTGGTGTTGCCCGCGCAGCCCGGACCGGTGCAGACGTCCGCGGCGCACACGTGCGTACTGAGGTTGCAGAACTGCGCCAACTTGCAGTCCGTGTCGGAAAGGCAATCCACGCACGTGCCGGTGGCGGTGTCGCACACGGCGATGCAGTCCTTGCTGCTCTTGCACGGCGGCGCGGCGATGCAGAGGTGCGCGCTGCAGATCTGGTTGGTGCCGCAATCGCTCGTGGCGTTGCAGTCGACGCAGACGCCGTCGCTGACGCTGCACACCTGCTTGGTGGCCTTGCAATCGACGTCGGACTTGCAGCCCGGCGCGGCGACGCACGCGTTTGCCTGGCAGAGGAAGCCAGCGCCGCAGTCGGCGGAAGCGAGGCACGCGACGCAGGCGTGAGAGACCGGGTCGCACTTGCCGCTGGCGCATGGATGGCTGGCGTCGCATGCGGACGGCGGCAGGACGCAGTTGGCGATCGCCGCGTGGTTGCAGGCGCCCGCATCGCAGGTGTCCGTCGTGCACGGGTTGTTGTCATCGCAGCCCGCGGCGCCCGCGCACTGCGCAGTGTCCGCGCCACTATCCGCGGCGTCCGCGTCAGAACCGGCTGCTGCATCCGTTCCTGCAGCACCGTCGCCAAGCAGCGCATCGGAGCCCGCTGCGATGTCCTCGACCGTCGCGTCCGTCGCTGCGGTGGCGTCTGCTCCAACATCGGTTGGGCTGATTGCGTCCGCGGCATCCGCGACCGTGGCATCGGCGGCGTCGACCGTCGACGTGGCGTCCAGGGCGTCCGCGGCAGCGTCCTCACCGAGCACAGCGTCCGTGCCGCCCTCGATCCCGTCCGCTTCCGCAACCGGCGTGACGCTCGCGTTGTCGCCGCAGCCAACCAAGCTGACAATCGTCAGGACACCCAGACACACCAGCCAATTCCGCATCTTTCCCCCGCAAATCATGACGCTGAACCGTCCCAGCAATCTGCCGTACGCCGTTGCATCGGTCCAAAGCCTATCGATTGTCGCCCAGAACTTCGCACAAGCTTCACAGTTCTTTACACTCTCGCGGACGCTTGCCCTGCTCCGGGCGCGTGGCACACTGCAGGCGCGCAATTCCTGCGCGGAGCGTCCCATGACCGACCAGCTCGTCCTGCCGCCTGATCCGGACTCTGCCCACGGCTTGCTGACCGCACCGCCGCCGCTGCGCCGGCTGTTTTGCAACCGCACGCTGAACCTGCGGTCGATCAAGGTCATCGGCTACGACATGGACTACACGCTGATTCACTACCACGCGGACGAGTGGGAAGGTCGCGCGTATGCCCACCTGCGCCAGCGCTTGCTCGCCCAGGGTTGGCCGGTGGAACACCTGGTTTTTGAGCCCGATCGCGTGCAGCGCGGGTTGGTGATCGACAAGCAGCTGGGCAATATCCTCAAGGTCAACCGCTTTGGCTACATCAAGCAGTCGATGCACGGCACGCGCATGCTGACGATGGACGAGCAGCGGCAGTCCTATGGTCGCACGCTCGTGGACCTCGCGGACAGCGCGCGGTACGTGTTCCTGAATACCCTGTTTGAAGTCTCGGAAGGCTGCATGTTCGCGCAGCTCGTGGAGTTGCTGGACCAGCGCCTGCTGCCGGAAACGCTCGGGTATGAGGCGCTGTACCGGCGCGTGCGGTTCACGCTGGACCGCGCGCACGTGGAAGGCGAGCTGAAGGCGGAGATCCTCGCGGATCCCGATCGCTACGTCGCGATCGACGAGGAGCTGCCGTTGGCGCTCGTGGATCAGCGGGAGGCGGGCAAGAAGCTGCTGCTGATCACCAACTCCGAGTGGTCGTACACGCAGGCGATGATGTCCTACGCCTTTGACCGGTTCCTCCCCGAGGGCCAGACCTGGCGCGACCTGTTCTCCTACGTCGTCGTTTCCGCGCGCAAGCCGGGCTTCTTTTCGGCGCAGGCGCTGATGTTTGAGGTGATGGAGGATACCGGGATGCTGCGGCTCGCAGAGGGCGATCTGCAAGTGGGCAAGGTCTACTTTGGCGGCAACGCGGATCGCCTGGAAAAGACGCTGGGCGTGGACGGCGATCAGATCATGTACGTGGGCGATCACATGCTGACGGACGTGCTGAACTCCAAGAAGCTGCAACAGTGGCGTACGGCGCTGATTTTGCGGGAGTTGGAGGCTGAATTGGAGGCGCAGCTCAAGTGGGCCCCGAAGCAGAAGCAGATCGACGCGCTGATGGCCGAGAAGGGGGCGTTGGAGTTCCAGTTCTCGCAGCTGCGGGCCCAGCGCCAGCGCCAGCGTTTGGGCTACGGGCCGATCCTGACGACCGTGGCCGCGACGACCGAAGCGATGAACGATTTGCGCGAAAGGATGATTGCGCTCGACGCCCGTGTCGCACCGATGGTGGCCGCGGCGGGCCAGATTCACAACCGCCATTGGGGCCTCCTCATGCGAACAGGCAATGACAAGAGCTTGCTGGCGCGGCAGATCGAACACCATGCGGACATCTACACTTCGCGGGTCTCCAACTTTCTCTACGAGACGCCTTTTGTGTTCCTGCGCAGCCTCCGCGGCTCCTTGCCGCATGACCCGGAATAGTCCGCACCGCCCATGGACAAATCCGTGAAATGTGTTTTTATGTGAGCGCTGTGCAATGCAACGCGTCGGGGCTGGTTGCATTGCCGATCGAGATTTGCCAACGTCGAGTCGAATGTGTTCGCAATCGCAACACGTCGCGCATTCCGACAGTCCCACCCGGCGCTCTCTCGCCAAAACTGGCCAGCTCATGTCAAAAAATCTCTCGCACCCTGACTTGGCACAACTTCTGCCAAGTCGTCGCAGCTTTCTGCAAACCAGCTTTTCAATCACGGGGATGGCGGTCTTGTCCGCCTGCAACACGCAGTGGCCAGGAGAATTTGCCACCGTCAAAGTCACCGCGAGCGGCAGTTCCCTCGACTTTGACGTCAATCAGGCGACCTTCGCCGCGCTGGCGACCGTCGGCGGCATGGTCGGCGTCGACTCGGGCTCCACGCAGCTTTTGCTGATCCGCACGGCGGCAGACAAAGTCGCGGCCTTCTCTCGCCTCTGCCCGCACGCGCAGGCGGATCTCGCGCCCGACCAGCAAGGCACCTATGACGCGCCCACGAGCACGTTGACCTGCAATCTGCACAACTCCAAGTTCGACGCGACCGGCGCGTGCACCTCTGGCCCGGCCAAGGGCAAGTCGCTCAAGACCTACAGCGTGACGTTTGACGCGACGACGGGCAAAGGCGCCGTTTCGCTCGGCACGTCGCTCGACTTTGACACGACGCAAGCGCAATTCTCGGCGCTCGCGACGGTCGGCGGCATGGTCGGTCTCGATTCCGGCTCCGTCTCCATCTTGTTGGTGCGCTCCGCGGACAAGACCGTGTTGGCGTTCTCCCGGCTCTGCCCGCACGCGCAGGCGGATCTGGCGCCCGATCAGCAAGGCAGCTACGACGCGCCGACGAGCACGTTGACCTGCAACCTGCACAACTCGAAATTCGATGCGACGGGCATGTGCACGTCCGGACCGGCCAAGGGCAAATCGCTCAAGAGCTACAGCGTCACGTTTGACAGCACCACCGGCAAAGGCTCGGTTTCCGTCTGAGGACGCAGGAGGTTCAGATGTTCAAGCGCCTCTTGCAGTCGCTCTTTGTTGTCGCGCTCGTCGCGATCGCCCTGCCCGCGCAGGCTTTGCCGCGGTTTACCCTGGACGCCGGCTCGCGCTGCTCCAACTGTCACGTCAATCCGCAAGGCGGCGGACTGCGCAGCAATTCCGGCTGGTACATGATGAACACGACCAGCTCCGGCATGGTCACGTGGGACAAGCTCGGCCTGAAAAAAGTCCATGAGGCGGAGAGCAACACGTTTTTTGATGGCAGGTTGACCCTCGGCGGGGACTTGCGCATCCAGGAAGCGCGCTTGGGCCGGCCCGTCATCAATGACGCCGGCATCACGACGGTGCCGGATCGCATGTGGGTGCCGATGCAGATGACGCCCGCGGCGGACCTGAAAATCGTCAAGACGGTCTCAGCGACGGCGAGCGTGAATCTCGCGGGTGTTTATTATCAGACGGTGATGGGATCCAGCATTTACCCTGGCCAATCCAATTTTGACGGCTGGATCCGCTGGGCTCCGGAGCGCTCCGCCCCCGCGGTTGTTGAAACCAAGGCCGCCGAACCTGCCGAGGGTGCAGCCGGTGCCGACGACTTTGACGCCCCGCCGCCGGAAGCGCCGGCTGTCGCCGAACCGCCAGTCGGGCTGCCGAGCGTGCGCGTCGGCATGGTGCAACCCAGTTTTGGCATCCGCCACGACGATCACACGATGCTGATTCACGGCAGCGCGGCCAATCTGCGCCAACCCGTGCTCCCGGCGTTCTACAACGACCTGGGCGGTGAAGTGAACTGGGAAGGCCTGCATTGGCTGTCGATCGACGCGGGCGCGTATTGGCCGCGCAACTTCAGCGAAGCGCGGTTTGGCACGATGGCGTCCCAGAACAAGACTGACGCCGCCGCAAAGCCGCTGGCGAGCGCGCGCGTGACCTTTTGGCCGCGCATTGACAGCGTGGGCATGAATTTCTGGGCGGGCGCGTCGGCGATGTACACGCCCAACTTCGCGATTGAAGGCGCGCATTTTGGCGTCGGCAAGACGTACTGGGGCTCCGTGTTCGCGGAAGCGACGCACTCGCGCGACGATACCCTGGCGCTCAGCCGCTATGCGTGGATGGTGCAGGCGGACTATCCCGTCAAGCCGTGGCTGGCGCTTGAAGCGCGGTATGAAACGTCGCACGCGGAGGCTGACTCCGGGAAGATCACGGACGCGCAGGCCGTTGTCGCTGGCGTCCAGTGGATTCCGTTCCCGATGATTGAGCTGCGGCCGGAATACCGCTTCCTCGACACGACGGCCTATCGCATGGCCCAGTACACGCTGCAGATTCACTTGTTCTACTAGCTGCTGCCTGCTGGGCGGTGAATCTTCCGCACCGTCCCGGCGTTCAATCACCAAGGAGCGCAATGCTCCATTTCTCAGGAGAAAATCATGAAGAACCGTTTCCTTATCTCGCTCGCCACCGTCGTGGCTTCCCTCGTCGCCCTGCCCGCGTTCGCTGACTCGCCGTTCACCGGCAAGACGGGACCGCTGAAGTTTGAAGTGGACGCGGCCAAGTCGCAGTTCTCGTTCAACGCCGACACCGCGGCGGAGAAAGTCGGCGGCATCGCCAAGGGCATCACCGGCTCCTTCTCCATCTCGGACGCGGCGGCGCCGGAAGGCACGAGCGGCACCATCACCGTTCCCGTCGCCAAGATGGAATCCGGCAACGCGATGCGCGACGACCACATGCGCAAGCCGGAATGGTTGAACGCCGCGGCGCACCCGACCATCACGTTCGCCATCGCCAACGTCAGCGACCTCAAGGTCACCGGCAACAAGGCGACTGGCAAGGCCCACGGCAAGTTCACGCTTGCCGGCGTGACCAAGGACGTCACCGCGCCGGTGGAAATCGTCTACTCGGCGGAGAAGAACATGGTCAAAGTGACGACCGACCTGAAAGTGCCGCTGCTGGAATACGGCATCAAGGGCAGCGCGGGCACGGTCGGCGACAAGGTCTCCGCGATCGTCACCGTGAAATGCACGCTGTTCGCCGCGGCGAAGTAGTCACCCCGGTCATCCCAACTTACCCACAGGAGGCGCCATGGATGCTGCCAAAACTCGGCTGAAACGAGCCCTAATCGTTGTGATCCTCGCGGACCTCGCGATCTTCGGCACCTGGTACACGATGTGGTCGCAAGTGCCGCTGGGCAGCCGGAGCTGGTTCTACCAGACGGCCTACCAGATCACCGTTGTCGAACACGATGCGGATTTTGGCGACACCGCCAAGGAACAGTTGGTCCAGAAGTTCACGCCCGGCTTGGTGGACATGGCGCTGCCAGTCTCCGCAGCCGTAACGGCAGGCGCGCTCGGTTGGCTGCTCCTCGGCCACGCGAAAGCGCGGAAGCGCGCTGCGGCCAAGCCCGTTTAGCGTGCGGTTCGGTATCAGACACCCAGCCTGGCCGCCGTGCTCCCACACTTCGGGCAACGCGCAGGGTTGAAGGGCAACGAATTGCTGTTGCGCGCCGTGCTGCCGATCGGCCATCCTCGGCAGCATGGCGCGACGCATTGACAGACCTGACACGCCAAGCGCCCAACACGGACGCGGTGCGGTCAGCAATCCCGCCGGTCGGTTCGAGGCGTTTGAGTCCATCGCTTTTGACGACGGCTGGGGCTCGCTGGATGACGACGCGGGCCGCGTCAAGACCGTCGTCGCGCCCGAGCGCGCCAAGTCCATCCTCAGCTACAACGACTCGCCGGACATCCCGTTTGACCGCTCGATCAACCCGTACCGCGGCTGCGAACACGGCTGCAGCTACTGTTACGCCCGGCCGAGCCACGGCTACCTTGGGCTATCGGCCGGCCTGGACTTTGAGACGCGGCTGTTCGCCAAGGTCAACGCCGCCGACCTGTTGCGCGCTGAGCTGGCCAAGAAGAGCTACAAGCCCGGGAAGATCGTGATCGGCGTGAATACGGACGCGTATCAGCCCATCGAGCGCGAGCACCGCATCACCCGCCAAATCCTGGAAGTGCTTGTGGAATGCGGCCATCCGGCGGGCGTGATCACCAAGTCCGCGCTGGTGCTGCGCGATGTGGACCTGTGGCAGGAGCTGGCGCAGCGGGATCTGGGGATGGTGCAAGTGACCGTGACGACGCTCGATCGCGCGCTCGCCCGCAAGCTGGAGCCGCGCGCACCGACGCCGGAGCGGCGGCTGGAGGCGATCGCGGGGCTGGCACGGGCGGGCGTGCCGGTGTGCGTGATGGCCTCGCCGATGATTCCGGGCCTGAACGACCACGAACTGGAGGCGATCCTCCAGCGGGCAAAGGAGGCGGGGGCGCAGTTGGCGAGCTACACGTTGCTGCGGCTGCCGCATGAAGTGCGGGCGCTGTTCAGCGATTGGCTGCAGGTGCACGCGCCGGGCAAGGCGGGACACGTGCTGGGGCTTGTCGACAACACGCGATCGGGACCGGAGCGGAGCAGCGATTTTGGCGTGCGGATGCGCGGTCAAGGCGCGTACGCGGCGTTGATTGAACAGCGTTTTGCCACGGCGGTCCGCCGACTTGGACTGGACCGCGGCGAGCGGCAGCTGGCCACGCACCACTTCCGCCCGCCGCAGAAGGGCCAACTGCGGCTGTTTTGACGCGCTGCACAATTCTTGCGCGTCAGCCCGTTGCATCCCGCCGCCGCTTCTGCCAAGTTCCCGCCGCCCCGGAGACACTCCGGCGGGAGGTTCACCATGCAACTGCAAAACGCCATCGCCCTTGTCACTGGCGGCGCTTCCGGTCTTGGACGTGCCACTGCAACCCGTTTCGCCCAAGCCGGCGCGCACGTCGTGATTTGCGACTTGCCGTCCAGCGCTGGCGCGAGCGTCGCGGCCGAACTCGGCAAGAACGCGATCTTCTGTCCGACCGACGTGACGAGCGAAGCCGATGTCCTCGCCGCCATCGCCGCCGGTGAAGCCGCTTTTGGCAAGCCGATCAACGTCGCGATCAACTGCGCCGGAATCGCCGTCGCTGCGCGCACGGTGTCCAAGAAGGGCGCCCACGATCTGGCCACCTTCCAGCGCGTGCTCAACGTCAACGTCGCGGGCACGTTCAACATCATTCGCCTCGTCGCCGCGCGCCTTGCGGAAACGGAAGCCGGTCCAGACGGCGAGCGCGGCGTGATCGTCGACACCGCCAGCGTCGCCGCGTTTGACGGCCAGATCGGCCAGGCGGCGTACGCGGCGTCCAAGGGCGCCATCGCGGCGATGACCCTGCCCATCGCCCGCGACCTCTCCGGCTTTGGCATCCGCATTTGCACGATTGCCCCCGGCCTGTTCAAGACGCCGATGCTCGCGAGCTTGCCCGAGCAGGTGCAAAACGAGCTGTCCAAGACCGTGCCGTTCCCGTCGCGTCTGGGCGATCCGAGCGAGTACGCGATGCTCGCGCAGCACATCGTCGAGAACCCGATGCTGAACGGCGAAGTCATTCGTCTGGACGGCGCACTGCGCATGGCGCCCAAGTAGCGTCGCATTCAGCGACGCGGCAGGCCGGTCGGGCGATTTGTCGCCGGTCTGCGCGCCAGCAAATACCGCAAAAAGAAAAAGCTTCCCAAGACCGGGATCTTCTGCTATTTTTGTCGTACCTCTGGAGCAAACTGGTTGTTGCGGGGGAGACAAGACGGGCGCAAGCCTGAGGCACTGCCTGCATACGCGGGCATGAACTCAGACCAAGCCCCGGCGAGAGTGGGGCACATGCCCCGGTAAGAGAGAAGATTCGATGGGTAAGAAACTGTTTGTGGGCGGCTTGAGTTGGAATACGGAAGACGCGTCCTTGCGCGCGGCGTTTGAGCAGTACGGTGCGGTCGCGGACGCGAAAGTCATCAAGGATCGGGAGACGGGCCGCTCGCGCGGATTCGGTTTCGTGACCATGTCGAATGACGCTGAAGCCACCACCGCCATCACCTCGATGGACGGCAAGGCCATTGACGGTCGTACCGTCAAGGTCAGCGAAGCCCTCGAGCGCGCTCCGCGTCCGGGCGGCGGCGGCGGCGGCGGTGATCGCGGCGGCTTCGGCGGCGGCGGTGAGCGCAGCGGCGGCGGCGGCTACGGCGAGCGCAGCGGCGGCGGTGGTCGCAGCTTCGGCGGTCGTGGCGGCAGCGGCGGCGGCGG
>CAIMLR010000046.1 GCA_903842345.1 uncultured Myxococcales bacterium | reverse complement strand
TGTCCTCCAGCTCCGGCCGGACGGTGTCAGGGATGAACAGTGGCAGCGGCGATGGACCTGTTTTGCGCATGCACTGAAGATCTCACGGGATCTATCAGGCGGCAAGAATGCGGTGCGGACTTCGGGCTTGGCGTACTAGCGATACGGCGGGCTCGGCACCCGTCATGGCGGTGTTGGGCTCTAGAGTGAGGCCCCAAGCAACGCCAAAGGCATGGACGAGCGCCCCCACCAGATCTTGTGCGCCAGACGGCAATCCAGCTGCGCCTGAATATGCAAAGACCGCTGCGGCGGACGACGCATCTGCGAGACAAATATCGACTTCTGCGGCAACACCATCGGCGTTGCAGCATGCCCACGTAGTATGAGTTGTTGCGCCCGAAGTAAAGTATCCATCAATGAGGCCCACTGTACTTATCCCGTTCCCGTGTACATCACACGGGTCGTGAAGAATGCCACAATCGTCGCCACCGCACGTTGTGACGTTCACTGTCAGGGCTGCCCCGCTCTGCGCTCGCCACCGCGCGGCCGAAAGTTGCGCAAAGCCGATGAACGGCATGGGCATCACGGTGAAAGGCACGTCTAGAAACGACGTCCAGCTGTCTGGCCAAGGGAGCATGTCCACAGCCATAGTCAAATTGCCCGTGATAGGCGTCCCTCCACCAGCGCTACCAACGTCCGGGGCCGTCGCGATGCCGGTAACCGGTGTTGGACATGTAAGTGAATACCCAGTGGGGCAGGCTGCGAACACAGCGGCACTTCCAAGACTCATCAGCATCGCGATCAGCATTCTTGAAACCAACATATGTTGAATCTGCATCATTCTCTCCCTTGATGGCGTGTTTATTGGGGACAAAGACTACCTGAGATGTCGTGCTGGCAACTGCCTGAGCCGGGATCGCATACGTCCACCGTGCACGGGTTCCCATCGTCGCAGGATCGTTCGTTTCTGCGGCACGTGCCGTTGCACCATTCAGTCGTACAGGCGTTCCCATCCTCGCATTCGGCATTCTGGCTGCAGATCTTCTCTGCGCACCCAGCGACCAGGTTGTGAACGCACTGCCCACCGCCGCAGTGGGAAAGGTCGTTCGGGGCACAACTCTTGACCTCACACCGGTCCGCAGTACACGGGTCGCCATCACTGCAGTTGCGCTCACGAAATCCGCACTTGCACTCGAAGCATCCGGGCGTCAGGCACCAATTCACCGCACCACCCCAGTCCAGGTTCCCGGTATGGCAGTCACTGTCCTGAGCGCATTCGCACGCAGTTGTCATATGTTGGCATTTGGCGGCCACACAAGTGTCGGCCGTCCATGGTAGCCCGTCGAAGCACTCCGCGTCCCCCTTGCATCCCACTTCGCAGTTTAGTGCGCCGATAACGGGCTTGTGTTCGCAACGATTCTGGACGCAAACGTCTGTTGTGCAAGCCGCGCCGTCATCGCACTCGCCGTCGGCGGCACAACAGCCAATAACGGCGGCTGCAATCTTGTGCTCACAGATCTGGACGTCGTCGCCGCCCAAGATGCACGAGTCGTTGGTACACGGATTACCATCGTCGCAGTCTTGCCCGCCGATGCAGGCAGCTGGCCCACAGCCTGTCGTCCAGGTTGACAAACATTTCCCGTTCGCGGCGCAGGCATCCTGAGTGCATGGGTTGCCGTCGTGACAGATATCTGGGCCGGTCGCGCTGCACTGCAACCCGCACTGGTCGAGCACGGTCGTGTGCACGCACTGGCCCGGCACATCAGTAACAGTCTGCACGCAAGCGTCCACGGTGCACTGAACTTGGTCGTCACAGTCGGACGGCGATTGGCAAGTACTCGGGCCGCTTGCTGGTTTCAGCTGGCACCAGCCAGCGAGGCAGGCGAAGGCGCCATGGCCCGCGGCATAGGCGCATTCTTCATCGACCACACAGGCCTTCTTGCACATCGCCTTGAGCTGGAACGCACACGCGTGCGTTGTCGGATCACATATGTCAGTCGTGCACTCAGCGTGGTCATCACATTCCACGTCGGTCACGCACGGTGAACAACATTGCCCAGACGCCGTTCCACACAGGCCACTGGGTGCGATGCAGACACCGTCCCGGCAATGGCCAAGAACATCGCAATCTGCAGCTCTGCGACACCAAGTGCTCTCGCCTTTGGATGACCAAGCGCATATCTTCGCCTGACATTTTGCCTGCCGGCAAGCCACTTCAGGGCAATCCTCGTCAGAATTGCACGCGACTGGTTGAGTGGCGTCGACGAAGACTCCGTCTCCTCCGTAAAGTGCTCCGTCGGCCAATAGAATTGCTCCATCACTGAGCAATGCGGCATCGACCAAGATTGCGCCGTCCGGCAGCAGGACGCCGCCATCGAGGCTCATCGCTCCCCCCGCATCGGATGGTGCGCTGGAATCGGCCGGTTCAGGACCATCAAACGCGGCATCCGTACCGCACGCGCCCAGCAGGACAAGGCAGACGTTTGCCACAGCGAGCGCCCACGCGTGTGTGCAACAGGGCAACCACACTGACGCGATGGCGGCTATACGGCGCCGCGAGCACAGAGCGAATGCGTGCGAGCGAACCCAGGAGCGGAACAACCGATTATAGGTGATGCCAATTGCTGGCCAAAGATTGCGTCCCGCAACTTCTGCGCAGATGTTGGCCGAGCGACTATGCCGCGTCATCTTCGTCTCCACAGTGAACATGGGTTGCACCGTAGTCTGGAATACTCGGTGAGTCAATCGAGGATTGTAGATGGGCGTGACGGAGGTTCGTCAAGTGCCCATGCTGTCGAGCGAGCACGACTCGACACTTGAATACTGGCCGACAAACTGGCCGGAGCCCCCACCGCATCGTCCGACGCCGCCGAGGGCCAGCGCGGAGTCACATGGGCATTGCACGTCTCGCGCACAAAAATTGTGTGATTTGCTAGTCCGATTCGCGCTAGTTGCTACCCCAATGGCCACCCGGCAGCTGTGCGCGTCATGATCGCCGAACACGCAACAGGACGAGACGAGTTGCAACATATCGAAACAAATAGATGAAACAGCCGAAACCGGCGTTAGCTCGAAAGAATGCCACACGGCTGACGCGGCCAGCAGAATCGTCGCACACAGACTCAACAGTCAGGCTTCACCCGCCACCATTGGGCTGGTCCTGCAAACACGCGAGGTACCAGAGGCAGATAAGGCCCCTTACCCATGCCGTGAGCTTCTATCCTGACTTGGCCAGGAGGCGGCCAAGCGCCAAATCCTAGACACCGCCTTCTGGACCAAAGTCGGGTAGACCGCTGGCCCCGCCGCCTGCTGTCTGTGGACCAGCGCAGTCGAGACCAGACGGCGCCACCGTGCTGATTCCGCAACGTTTTGGCTGACCAGTTCTCCGCGCTAAGTGCCAGTGGCTTGGCCGGGCCGAAATACCTGCACGCGCCGGGCGTAGAAGGAACTTCGGCGATGGCCACAGCTTGAACTCCCCGCGCACGCCCGACTCGTCTATACCCGCGACATTTCCGATCCGCCGCGTCTGCCTCATCGCGCGACTTCAGGCAGGTCGGCAGCCCGCACGCGGGCGCGGCAACATCGCCGCGGCCAACGGTCGTGTCGCAAGTGTACATCTCCACGGCCCGTACTCGCCGATCCTGATGTCTGCATCCAGTCGTGCCTCATCTCACCACGCTACGCTTTTGTCCCGGCACCGCCGCCCGACTTCCGCATCCGCTGCCGCTCCTCAGCCAGCGTCGTCGCCCGACCGTGGTGCGCCGACAAGCCCGCTGCGCGCGAACCATCTGCGCCGATGACCCAATACGCCCGACAGCCCCAAGATCCTCCGTCACCGGCAGTCGCAACTGCGCGCATCGCTCGCCCACTTCCATCCACATCGTCAGCTTCTCGCGCCGCCAGCCATACCCTCGCCGGTCGGACGGTCGACAATCCCGCCCCATACGTTGTGCACGAAGCCGAATCCGCGGATCGATCGCAACAACTGTCGGATCGCGCTGTCCAAAGCACGGATCGATCACCCGAGCCCGGAGATCGATCGGCAAAAACCCGAGATCAAGCACCGCCGAGACGAGACCACTTCGTGCCAACGGCAGATCGACTCGTCACAACCGCGGATCGATCGGCAAAAACCTCGGATCACCCAGCTCCAGCATCCGGATCGACCGCGTCCAAGCCGGCATCGCGCTGCAAAACGCTCGGCACACCTTGGCCAAACCGCGGATCGCCGCGCGCAAACGCCACAGCACCCGCGTGTACGTGTGCACGAGCGCGCTGCATGGTGCCTTCCTCGGCGGATCACTGGTCCCGTTCGTCATTCGGCCACGCGTGCGAAGCCTGCAGCGATGCAGCGGTCGCGCAATAGCTTGGACAGCACCGCACCCGCCCCCTCGCCACCCGCGCCGCCTTCTGGCAAGCTGCGCCCGCGATGTCCTTCGTCCACTTGCACACCCACACCCAGTTCTCCATCGCTGACGGCGCGTTGCGCATCGGCGACATGGTCGCGTTTGCCAAAGCCGAGGGCATGCCCGCCATCGCGCTGACGGATCACGACAACCTCCACGGCGCGCTGGAGTTCGCCGACGCGTGCGCCAAGCATGGCGTCAAGGGCATCTACGGCTGCTGCATCGGCATCAACGCGCGGCCCGTCGGCGAGCACGTCAAGCGCGTGCACCACGTCACGCTGCTGGCGATGGACGAGACCGGCTGGCAGAACCTGCTGTTTCTCGTGTCCATGGCGCACCTGAAGTCGCCCGCGGGCGCGCCGCCGCGCATCAGCCACGACATGCTGGCGGAGCGCTCGGAGGGGCTGATCGGCCTGTCGGGCGATCTGTCGGGCGAGATTGCCAACGCGCTCCTGCGCAATGAGCCGACCGAGGCCAAGCGGCTTGTCGCGCGCTACAAGACGCTGTTTGCGCCGGGCAACTTCTTTCTGGAATGCCAGCTGGGCGGCCTGCAGGAGCACGACGCGGTCGTCCCGCAGCTCATCGCGCTGGGCGAACAGACCGACACGCCGTGCGTCGCGACCAATGACGCGCATTACCTCAAGCCCGAGGAAGCGCGGGCGCATGAAGTGCTGATGTGCATCGGTCTGGGCATCCAGGCGCAGGCGGGCGACCTGCCGACGGCGCAGCTGGATCTGGCCAACGGCGACGAGATGCGCCGGCGTTTTGCCCGCTGGCCGCAGCTCTGTGAGGCGACGCTGGCGATCGCGGAGCGCTGCAACTTCAAGCTGGGCAAGACCGACCCGATGCTGCCGCGCTTTCCGGTGCCCGAGGGCATGGATGAAGCGACGCTGTTCGCGACGTTGGCGCGCGAAGGTCTGGCGCGGCGCATGGAGGAGAACCGCGCGAAGGGAGAAGTGCTCGATCAGGAAGTGTATGAGGCGCGGCTGGAGCGCGAGATCGGCGTCATCACCAAGATGGACTTCCCGGGCTACTTCCTCATCGTCCAGGACTTCATCGGCTGGGCCAAGCAGGCGGGCATCCCGGTGGGTCCGGGTCGCGGCTCGGGCGCGGGCTCGCTCGTCGCGTATTCGCTGCGCATCACGGACCTGGATCCGCTGCCGTACAAGCTGCTGTTTGAGCGCTTCCTGAATCCAGAGCGCGTGTCGATGCCCGACTTCGACATCGACTTCTGCGTCGATCGCCGCGGCGAGGTCATCCACTATGTCGCCGACAAATACGGCCACGACCGCGTCGGCCAGATCGCCACGTTCGGCACGCTCAAGGCCAAGGGCGCCATCCGCGACGTGGGGCGCGTGCTCGCGGTGCCGCTGCCGGAAGTCGATCGCATCGCCAAGCTCATGGAGCAGGCGCTGGAGCCGCTGGACGAGAAGCACAAGACGGTCAAGTACGCCATTGAGGGCAACCAGCAACTGCGCGATGAGATGGCGAGCGATCCGACGATCGACAAGCTGCTGACGACCGCGCAGCTGTTGGAAGGCGCGGTCCGCAACGTCGGCATGCACGCGGCGGGCGTGGTGATTGGCCGCGGGCCGCTGTGGGAGCACGTGCCGGTCGGCAAGGGTCAAGCTGGCGAAAATGTTACGCAGTTTGACAAGGACGACGTGGAGAAGGCGGGGCTTGTCAAGTTCGACTTCCTCGGCCTCAAGAACTTGACGATGATTCGCCACTGCGTCGACATCATCAACGCGCAGAAGCCCGCGGGCGAGCCGCCCTTTGAGATTGAGCAGATTCCGCTGACCGACCAGCGCGCCTTTGCGGTCACGGCGCGCGGCGACACGGCGGGCATCTTCCAGACGGAATCGAGCGGCTTCACCGGCATGCTCGTCGGCCTGAAACCCACGGAATTCGGCGACCTGATCGCCGCGGGCGCGCTCTACCGCCCGGGTCCGCTGGGCATGGGCATGCACACGCGCTACATCGAGCGCAAGCACAAGCGCGAAGAGGTCGTGTTTCCGCACCCGAAGCTCTCGGAAGTGCTGGAAGAGACCTACGGCGTCATCGTCTATCAAGAACAGGTGATGCAGGTCGCGCAGATCCTCGCCGGTTTCACCTTGGGCCAAGCGGACAATTTGCGCCGCGCCATGGGCAAGAAAAAAGCCGAGGAGATGAACCACTGGGGCGAGATCTTCAAGACGGGCGCGGTCGAGCGCGGCGTCGATCCGCACGTGGCGGATGAAATCTTCCATCTGATGGCGCAGTTTGCGGAATACGGCTTCAACAAGTCGCACTCCGCCGCGTATGGGCTCATCACCTACCAAACGGCGTACCTGAAGGCGCTGTACCCGACGGAATTCTACGCCGCGCTGCTGACCGCCGATCAGGGCGACACCGACCGCGTGGTGCAGAACATCCAGCACGCGCGGACGTCCGGCATCGCGGTGCTGCCGCCGGACGTAAACGAGTCGTCGCTGTCCTTTTCCGTGGCCGCGGGCAAGATTCGCTTTGGCCTCGGCGCCATCAAGGGGCTGGGCGAGAGCGCCGTGGACGCGCTCGTCAATGCCCGCGCGGCCGGGCCGTTCACCAGCCTTTTTGACCTCTGCCGCCGCGTCGACACCCGCAAGCTCAATCGCAAAGCCTTGGAATGCCTTGTCAAATGCGGCGCGATGGACGGGTTCAACCAGCCGCGCGACGTGCTGTGGTCCAACATCGGCCGCGCCGTGGAGCGCGCGCAGGAAGACCAGAAAGCCCGCGATTCCGCGCAGTCCTCGCTCTTTGGCCTGATGGGCGACGATCCGGCCGTCAAGATTCCCGACAACTACGGCCCGGCGGAGGAGAAGTGGACCGACCGGCAGCAACTGCAGTTTGAAAAGGATATTCTCGGTTTTTACGTTTCCGGCCATCCGCTGGATCGCTACGCTGCGGAGCTGTACCGCCTCAACGTGCAGCAGATCGCCACGCTCAAGGACGCAGAGCACGTGCAGAACGCGCTGCGCAACCAGGATCAGCGCGGGCGCGGGCGCCGGCCGCAGGCGCAAATCGCCGTTGTCGTCGTGTCCCACCGCGAACGGACGACGCAAAAAGGCGACCGCATGGCCTACACGGTCGTGGAGGATCGCAGCGGGCAGACCGAGCTGGTGATTTTTCCGCGCACGCTGGGCGAGATTGGCGAGCTGCTGCAAGGCAACATGCCGCTGCTGCTGACGGTGTCGCTGGGCCTGGATCGCCAGGATGAGACGAAAGTGCAGCTGTCCGTCGATGCCGCCAAGCCGCTGGACGACGCGATGCTGGCGAAATCTGACGCGCTGAAGGTGTCCCTGAAGGCGGAGGACATCGATCCGCGCCGGCTCGCGGAGCTCAAGGCACTGCTCAAGGCCGCGCCGGGCCACGCCAAAGTGCAGCTGCAAGTGCAAGCGCCAGGCCTTGGCGAGGTCACGATTGCCGCGCACAGCCAATGGCACGTCGCGCTGTCCGACGACCTGATTGGCAAGCTGGAGCGCGTGTTCGGCCGCGGTGCCGCACGCATGGGCTGACGCTACGGCGTGCGGTGCTTGTGCTTGCGTCCCGGGTGATGCCCGCGCGCCTTGTGTTCCTTCACTTTTGCGGTGTGCGCCTTGGCCTTGTGGACCTTGGTCTTGTGCAGCCTGACCTTGTGCGGCCGCGCGGTGTGCGCCTCGCGCGCGTGCTTCTCCCCGCGCTTGCCCTGCCGCAGGCTGCGCAGCCGCGCGCGTTCTGCGATCCGCTGCTTGCGCTTCTCGGCCTTCCTGACCAGGCGTTCCGTGCGCTGCTGGGCGCGCATCTGCCCGCGCGCCTTGCCCGTCGGGATGAACTGCACCTTGCCGCTGATGTCCTTCGGCGCGTTCTCATCCAGCTCGCCGATCGTCTTGACCTTGTGGCGCGGCTTCTCGCCTTCCAGCCCATCCACCGCGAACACCGGCGCCGCTTCCGCAAACGTCAACGCCGCCATCACCGCACACACCACCTGCTGTTTCCGCATAAAAACTTGGCTCCTCATGAAATTGTGTTGCTGGGTCGGGCGCCGCGGGCGTCAGAGCCAAAGCGATGCGTCGGCGTGCGCCACGCACCAGGCGTCGATGCGATCCCGCAGTCCCGCAGCGACGCGCTGGGTGATGGGCCCCGGCAGTCCGTCGGCCACCGGCTTGCGATCCAGCGCAACAATCGGCTGGACCTCGCGCGTGGAGGACGACAGGAACATCTCATCGACGTGCTGCAGATCATAGCGGCTCATCAAGCGCTCACGCACAGGGATAGCCAGATCCCGGCAGGTTTCCAGCACTTGCGCCCGCGTCACGCCCGCCAGAATGCCGATGTTGAGCGGCGCCGTCCAGACTTCGCCATGTTTCACCACAAAGAAGTTCGAGGTCGTGCCCTCGGTCGCGTAGCCGCGATGGTCGAGCATCAGCGCGTCGTCACCGCCATAGCTCTGCGCTTCCGCCAACGCGAGCACGCTGTTCAGGTAGTTGCCGGACTTCATCGCCGGATCCAGCGCGGTCACCAGGTTGCGGCGGCGCTGGACGACGATCCACTGCTGCGGCTCCACCGGCGTGTTCGCGACGCGGCCAAGGTCCTTCACGATCACGAGCGCATACGGCTTGCCGCTGCTCCGCCGGTCAATGTTCACGTCGCCGACGCCGCGGCTGATCGTCGTCCGCACGTAGACTTCCACGTTGCCGTAGCGCTCAAAGAACAGGTGGCACGCGTCGTGCACCATCTGCGACAACTGGCTCAGATCAGGCAGCTCTTCAAAGTGCGCGAGGCTGGCGGATCGCTGCAGGCGCGTGATGTGTTCGTCAAACGCGAAGAGGATGCCGTCGTAGCTGCGCGCGACTTCGTACAGCGAATCGCCAAAGTGAAAGCTGCGGTCAAAGGCGCTGACCTGGGCTTTTTCGCCGGAGAGCAGCTGATACTCGCCGGTCTCCGGGTCCTGCAACGCAACGATGGAACGCGGAATGGGCACAGCGACCTCCGCCGTGCAAACTGCCAGATCGGCGACTGAATGACCAGTGCGCAGTTGCAACCGCGGCGATTCCGTGGCACGAACGCCGGCCCAATCTGGAGTTGATCATGGCCACGCTTTCTGACCTGCACCGCCGACTTGCCGCCAACGACGTCCGTTACGCCCTGCACTTCGCCGGCCATCCGCGCCTGACGCGCCGTCCGGACGTGCTGACGACGATGATCGCCGACGCGAGCGCGATCCTGACCGATGTGCGCTCGCTCAAGACGGGCGCGGATCGGCAGGCGATTACCCAGTCGGCCGAGCGCCAGCGCAGCCTGTACACGAGCGAGCGCGAGGCGATCGTGCAACTGCAGGCGCAGATGGGGCCGATTGCCCGGGAGGCGTCGCTGCTCGGCTCGCGCGCCAATCTGGTATTCCACCGCTACACGCGCCACTTTGCCGGGCAGAACCGCGGAAGCCGGGATGGCACCTACCTGCGCGACATGGTCGCGGAGCTGGCGGCGATTCACGCGCAGATGCAGGCGATCCTCGCGGATCAGGACATCGACGGACTGCGCGCGGATATTGAGGTCGTGGAAGGCCGGCTGGTGCAGTTCCGCACCGAAGGCACGCACATCGCCGCGGCGCAGACGGAAGCGGCGCCGGACGAGCAGGCGGGCGCGATGGCCAACGTCGCCAACAACTTGTTCAACCAGTACAAAGTGCACTTTGCCGGCCTGCCGCGCGTGTCCCGCCGGCCGGAGCTGCTGGTGCGGCTGATCGAGGCGCTGGACGCGGTGCGCGAGCGCATGACGGCGCTGCAGACGCAGGGCCTGCACGACGAGCACAACGCCGCCAACATCGGCATCGTCGAGAACCGGCTGCAGCTGTGGACCCAGGAGCTCGCGGCGATTCGCGCGGAGCGGCAGACCGCGAGTTTTGCCAGCATGGTCAAGGATCTGGCGACGGCGGCGGATGCCGAGCTGGAGAGCTACGGCCAGCATTTTTCCGGCCAGTCGCGGCGGACGCGGGACCTGGGCCGGCTGTCTGACATCCTCGATCGGCTGGACGAAGTGGAACGGCAGATCACGCGCCTCGATCAGGTGCAGGACGACGCGGACAACGCGCTGCACTTGGCGGTTGTGCGCGACGCGATGACGATGTATCAGGCCGAATACGATGAAATCGCCAAGGCGCAGGGCAAGGCGGGCTAGCCGGTTCTACAGCGAAATCGAGTAGATCCGCCACTGGCCATCTTCCAGCCGCAGCGTCACGGGCGCGGGCATGTCGCGCACGCGGCTGACCAGAAAGAACTTGCACTCCTTGGCCGCGGCATCGCACTTCTCCGGCTCGCGATGGGCAATCCGGATGGCAAAATCCTTGTCGGTCGTCGCCATCGGCTTCACGGCATAGCTGTCCGCGCGGCTGCGGAACACTTTCCAGGAATAGTGCTTCAGCTGCGTGACCGCCGTCTCCGTGTCCCGGTTGCTCGTCATGTGCAGTTTGACCCAGCAGTCAAACGCGGCGGCTTCGTCCGCAATGTCCGCGCCGCAATGGAGGATATCCCGCAGCGCCGCTTCCGGCGTACCCGCAGCAAAGGTGTGGACCACCTGCGCCTCGTCGGCCGCCTTTTGCGCTGCCGCCTTGGCGTCCGCCTCGCGCGCCGCCTTGGCTTCCTTGCTTTCGGGGGCCCTGTTTTCGACCGCCGGCTTCTGGGCCTTGGACGGCTTCGCCTCACCCGCGCCCGCCGTCGCCGTGCCCGCCAACACCGCCAGAATCATCCATCCCTTGCTTCGCATCGCGTCCTCCCGAAGTCCCAGCCCGCCGCCGCGCCACGCGCTGTACACTGGCCAACGCAGTCGTGCGTGCGGCGCTTCAACGCTAACACTCAAAACACGCCGCCGCTACCGGAACAGCCGCAATCGGCGTATACTGCGCTCAGGAGGCTGCCCGTGAACGCTGCCAATCCGCCCGTCATAGAACCCGCATTGCCCGCTGATCGCGATGCTGTCGTGCACCTCTTTTCTGAGGATCTGACCGATTTGCGCCTGCCGGTCGATCCGGATGCGCTCAACACGGTCTACGACGCCCTGTGCAGCGATTCCCGCTCCGTGCTTCTGGTCCTGCGCCAGGAAGCCGGCGGCGAGGCCGTTGGCGTGCTGGTTGCGAGCCGCGTCCCGTCGGTGAAATTTTCCGGTTGGTCGCTGTGGATCGAGGAACTCTACGTCGCCAAGACCGCGCGGCAGCACGGTTACGGCCGCGCGCTTGTCACGCACCTGCTGGAGCGCGCGCGCGCGGAGGGCGTCAAAGGCATCGACCTGGAGGCCTACCACGGCAATGCGCCGGCCGCGCTGCTGTATCGCAGCTTGGGTTTTCGCCGCCTCGGCCGCGAGCGCTTCTATTTCCGATTCGAGTGGGAGTAACGGCGCATGAGCCTTGTCGACCGCAATCGCGCCAAACAGCGCTGCTTCCGCCACCTGCTGGAAAACGGCGTGACGGCGCTGCATTTTGACGCACGCGCCCCCGGCGTGAGTGTGCCGGAGCGACTGCGCACGGACCCGTGGTTGGTGCTCAACTATTCGTATCGCTACAACGTTGCCGATTTCACCTTTGACGAAAATGAAGTCCGCGCGACCCTGCAATTTGGCGGCCAGCCGCACCTGTGCATTGTGCCGTGGAAAGCGGTTTTTGCGATTACCGACGACGCGCGCACGGAAGGCCAGCACTGGCAGGAAGACTTGCCGCAGGACGCCCACCGCGCCGCGCCAAAGACCAAGCCGCAGCGCGCTGCGCAGGCGCAAATGGTGGATGCGGACGCCTTGCCGGACACGTCCAACGAAGTGCCGCCCCGCCGCGGCCTGCAGGTCATCACGGGCGGACTCCCGGCCGTCACGACGGAATCGCCCAACGGGGCTGAGTTGCCCGAAGATGCGCCCGCCCCGCCGCGCGCGACCGGCCACCTGCGCCGCGTGAAGTAGGCCCGTGCGCATCCTCATTGTTTCGCAGTTTTTTCACCCGGAAATGGGCGCCCCCGCGGCGCGTTTCGGCGACCTTGGCCGCGCGTTTGTGCAAGCCGGTGACGACGTGACGGTGCTGACGACGTTTCCGAATTTTCCGCAGGGGCGCATCTATCCGGACGCCCACCAACGCCTGAGCCAGACCGAGGCGATCGACGGCATCCACGTGATCCGCACGCCGATTCTTGCGCTCGGTGGCCACACGCCGGCGCGCAAGGCGCTGCTGTACGCGACGTTTGCCGCCAGCGCGTTGCTCCGCGGTCTGCCGGCAGGCCTCAAGCCGGACATCGTGATTGGCACGACGCCGCCGCCGACGGTTGGCTACACGTCCTGGCTGCTGGCGAAGCGTTTTGGCGTGCCCCATGTGCTCGATGTGCGCGATATCTGGCCAGAAGCGGTCGTCGCGGCGGGGCGCGTCAAGGCCGGGCCGGCGGTGCAGGCCCTGGAGGCGTTGAACCGCGTGGTACTGGCAGATTCCGCGGCGGTCACGACGGTGAGCGAGGGCAAAAAGTCGCGGCTGGAGGAGTTGGGTGCGCGGCCTGGCACGGTCCACGTGCTCTCCAACGGCGCAGATCTGGAACGTTTTGACCGGGAAGCGCGCGAGACCCACGTGGACGCGCGCGCGTGGCTGGCGCAGCACGGCGTGCCGCTGGACAAGAAACTCGTCCTCTACGCCGGCGTGTTCAACCCGCCGCAAGGGCTCGATCTGGTGCTGGATATCGCGCGGCAACGGCAAGCGGCGGGCGATGCGCGGCTGCACTTTTGCCTCATCGGCGATGGCAGTCTGCGGCAGCACCTGCTGGACCGCGTGCGCACGGAAAACCTGCAACAAGTCAGCGTGATCGGCCCGGTGGATCGCAAGATGGTGCCGGGTTTGTATCATGCCGCGTGGGCGACGCTTGTGATCCTGCGACCGCGCAAGGACAACCATACGGTGCCGTCGAAGATCTACGAGTCGATGGCCTCGGCGCGGCCGGTGATTTTGAGCGCGGACGGTGAAGTGGCGAAGATTGCGCGAACGGCAGATTGCGGGAGTGTGTCAGCGGCGGGCGATGCCCCGGGGCTGCAGGCCGGCTTGGACGCCCTGCTCGCGGACGATGCTGCCGCCGATGCCAAGGGCGCGCGTGGGCGGCGCTACGTGGAAGTGCACAACGACCGCGCGGCGATTGCCCAGCGTTTTCGGACGGTGCTGCTCGACGCCGTCGGCCAAGGATCGCGCCCATGAGCTTCGCCGACGACGCAGCGCTGTGGTGGCGCACGCTCGGACCGCTGCCGGTGCAGATGCACGCCTTTCGCGTCGTGAACGATGCCCGCAAAGCGGCTTGGCGGCCCGGCCTGCCGGTGCTCGTGGCGTTCTGGCGGCAACGCGGGCAGGACGCGGCGCGGCTGGCGCGTCATGAACCGCTGGTCGCGCTGGGCACGGCGCTGGGCAGCGCGCCGCAGCCCGATGGCCGGTCGCTGATCGCGGGCAAGCTCGTGCTGGCGGGGCGGGAAGTCTCGGCGTTTCCGCCGGAAGATTGGGCGCTGCCGGGCGCGCGGCCGCTGGAGGTCTACGAGGCGCACTACCTGGACTGGGCGGATGCGCTCGTCGCCGATGCCCTGCTGACTGACGCGCTGCTCAAGGACAACGCCCGCATCCAGACGCTGCTGGTGACGCTGCAAGCCTGGGCGGCGCGTTCGGCGCGGCTCGACAAGCCGTGGGAGCCGTATCCGCGGGCGCGGCGCACGTTGGCGGCAACACGGGCGGCGGCGCGGCTGACGCTGGCGGAGCATCACGGGCGCGATCGCTGGACGGATGCCCATGCGGCGGTGCGCGACTTGCTGCTTGCGATTGCTGCGGCAGCCGCGTGCGATCTGGCGCTGCTGGCGGAGAGGCACCTGGACGGCAATCACCTGCTCGTCGATCGCGTGGCGCAGGCGGTGGCGGAGCTCGCATGGGGGCGCGGCGCGCGGGCGTGCGAGGCGTTGACGGACGAAGTGGAGCGGCAGTTTCCCGGCGATGGCGCGCACGTCGAGGCCTCGCCGATGTACCATGCGCTGCTGCTGGAGGATCTGCTGACTGTGCGCGCGCTCTGGCCGCAAGGTCCGGCGCGGATGCGGTACGACCATCTGGTGCAGCGGGCGCTCGGCTGGCTCTCCGCGGTGGCGCATCCCGATGGTCGGCTGCCGGCGTTTGGCGATACGGATCCGGATGCGCTGGACGCCCTGGCGATGACGCGCACGGCGCTGGGGTCCGCTGCGCGCGGACAGACAGATGCGCGCCAATCCGCGTGGGTCTCCCGGCACGGCGGGCATTTTGCGATCGTGCATACGGCGCCGCCGGTCTGGACGCCCCAGCCGGGGCACGCCCACGCGGACACGCTCTCCGTGGAATGGAGCCGCAACGACGTGCGCATTCTCGCGGACGCCGGGCTGGCCGGCTACGAGGGCGATCCGCAGCGCGAACTGAACCGACGCGAGCCCAGCCATTCCACCGTGGAAGTGCTGAACGTGCCGCAATTGGAGCTGTGGGGCGCGTTCCGGGTCGGCGCGCGCGGTGAAGTGGCGCACGTGGAGACGGGGCGGCTGGACGGCTGGGACTGGCTGACCGCTGTGCACGTGTGGCCCAACGCGAGTCACCGCCACGTGCGGCTGTGCGCCCATCACCCAAGCGGCCGCCTCGTGATCGCGGACGCCCTGCAAGGTCCAGGCGAGGCGATCTCCCGGCTTCTGTTGGGGCCGCGCGTGCAACCGGAGAGCGTGGAGCGCCTGCGGGTCGGCAAGGAGCGCATCGCCATCAGCGCGTCGCGGCCGCTCAACCTCGCAACGGGCAAGCGGTTTTCCGGGCGCAGTGAAGTCGTTGACGGCCACGAGTTGCACGCGCCGGTGGACACGCAGGGCACCTGGATTGTGCTGGGCGGCGGCGAGGCGGATGAAGCAGCCGCCCGCTTTGCCGCGCCATGGGCCGCGCTGGCGGCGCGCGTGTGAGTGCGGTAAGATCCTCGCGGGCCTTGTTGGCAACCAATAGCACGCGGGGCCGTTTTGGACCCGCGGCATCCGGCGCGGCCGGTCCCTTCTGTTCGGAGTGTCAGCGCCTTGCGCACCTTCCTCGTCGCATTCCTGATGGCGCTCGGTATCGCCGCCCTGACGACGTCGCCGGTCCTGCATTTGGCGCGCTGGCTGCGGCTCTTTGACGAGCCCGACGGCGTCCGCAAGATTCACAGCAACGCGATTCCGCGCCTCGGTGGCATCGCGCTCGCGGCTGGCTACCTTTCACCGCTCGTCGCGCTGCTGTTTTACACCAACACGTTTGCGACCGAACTGCGCGAGCATGACACCCGGCTCCACGCGTTCTTCCTCGGCGCGCTCGCCATCCTTGGGCTCGGCATCTACGACGACATCCGCGGCTGCGGCGCGTGGGCCAAGCTCGGTGTGCAATCGTCCGTCGCGCTGCTGCTGTGGTCAGTTGGGCTGCGTTTCGACTCGTTCAGCCTCATGGGCACCGCCTACGAACTCGGCGTCCTGTCCCTGCCGATTACCATGCTCTGGGTCGCCGGCATCATCAACGCGATCAACCTCATCGACGGGATGGACGGTCTCGCCGCCGGCGTCGCCGTCTTCGCCTCGCTCGCGCTCTTCATCATCGCCGTCATGGACGGCAACCCGATTCTCGCGCTGTTCGCGTCGGTGCTGGGCGGCGCCTGCCTCGGCTTCCTGCTCTACAACTTCTCGCCCGCGCTCATTTTCATGGGCGACTCCGGCAGCATGGGCATCGGCTACATGTTCGCCGTCGCGTCGCTCTGGACGGTATCCAAACGTTCGACGGCGCTCGCGCTGTTGCTCCCGGTCGTCGCGCTGGGTCTGCCGATCGCCGACACATTCCTGGCGTTTGGCCGCCGCGCGATCCGCGGCCGGTCGCCCTTTCACTCCGACCGCGAGCACATTCACCACCGCCTGCTGGACCGCGGTTTGACGCCGCGGCAAGCCGTGCTGTTGCTGTACGTTATCTGCGGCGTGTTGACCGCGGTCGTCGTGGCACTGCGCGCCTGGGTGATTTGACCGTCAGCGCCGGGCCACAACCGCGCTCACCGCGACAAGCCCGAGCGTCTCGCGGGCGTGGTCCACGTCCTGCTTGGTGAACAGCGGCGGCCCAAAACCGATCGCGATCGCCTCCAGGCTCAAACCGCCCTTCTGATGCAGCGCCCAGCCATTCACGGACGTCCGGCGCAGGCAATCCCGCATGAACGCGGCGAGGCGCACCGGATCTTCGCGGTAGCGGCGCCACTGCTGCAGGCGCTTGTTGTAGGTCGGCCCCAGCAGGCGCAACGTGTCGCTTTCACAGCGTTCCAGCTGCACGACGAGGGATTCCAGCGCCAACGACGTATCGGCCGTCTGCGGATGCACGGGGTTCTGTGGCATGTCGACCTCCTGGTACGCAGGCAAGTCGGCTGCTGTCGCTGTCGTGGCGGGCGCAACGGGGTTGCGCGATCCATTCGGGCGGCTGCGGCGGCTGATAAGCGGATTGCGCGAGCCTGACCTGACCCGCGCGCGGCGGAACTTACGCCCGTCCGTTGCCCGCGGCAAGTGTATTTTTGATGAGGAAATGTCAGTTTGATCGCGGCGGTTGCACCAAACGCAACCCGACGCAATACGTGTTTCCCGCCCTCTGTCACCTTGACGTCACGGCGGGCGTGGGTAGTATCCAATCTGGCAGATATGCGGGGAAAATATGCGGAATTGTCGTCAGAATCTGTTGATTGAACGGGGAACTCTGGGCCGAAAATCGCGTCATGCGTGGCTCGTGACCGCGCTGTTGGCGCTGTTTGCGGCGTGCAGCGACGATTTGGCTGTCCAGGATCCGACCAACGTCAAAGGCTATGGCCTCAATGATGTTGGCCAGTTGACGAACAGCGACAGCAGTGACGGGGCGACGCAAAGCGACGGCGCCAAGTCCGACGGCACGCTGAAGGACGGCATCGAATACGACGCGCTGTTCCCGGATACCGCCGACATCCTCCTCACCGCCGACGCGACGACGACCGACGGCGGCGTGGATGCCGACGTGCTGGACTCCGGCGACGTGACGTCAACGGACGCCGGCCCAACGACGTGCGCCAGCGACCTCGACTGCCTCAGCCTCGCCTCCGCATGCGGCGCGCCGACGTGCAAGGACGGCACCTGCCAGGCTGTTTCCTTGTTGCCCGACGGATCGACGTGCGACGACGCCAACGCATGCACGACGGGCGAAGTCTGCCTCGGCGGCTTCTGCGGCAACGGCGCGGCGGTCGTCTGCGACGCCAGCAATCCGTGTCTCGCCACAACGTGCGACAAGATCGCCGGCTGCCAGAGCACGACGACGATGGACTGCAACGACGCGAATCCATGCACGCTCGACAACTGCAACGGCAGCGGCTGCAGCCACACACCGTTGGACGGCGCGACATGCGACGACGGTTCCGCCTGCACCAGCAACGACGCGTGCACCGCGGGCCTCTGCGCCGGCATCGCCCAGAACTGCTTGGACAACAACCCGTGCACGGACGACACCTGCGACGCCACCGGCGCTTGCCAGCATGCCAACAACACGAGTCCGTGCGACGACGGCAACGCGTGCACCGTGGGCGACCTCTGCGGCGACGCGGCGTGCCTGCCCGGCGCGCCCACGGCGTGTGAGGACAACAACACGTGCACCGAGGACAGCTGCAACGGCGACACCGGGTGCGTGCACAAGTCGACCGGCCTGCCGTGCGACGACGGCAACCCATGCACGGCGAATGAAGCGTGCGACGCCACCGGGATCTGCGGCGGCGGCGTAACGTTTGGCACCGGCAGCTGCGACGACGGCAACCCGTGCACGACGGACAGCTGCGATCTGGCCACCGGCTGCACGCACACCGACAACGCCGGACCGTGCAATGACGGCAACCCGTGCACGCCCGCGGACATCTGCAGCGCGGGCACGTGCATCGGCGCGGGCGTGAACACCTGCGCGTGTGCGGTGGACAGCGACTGCGGCAAGGCCGAAGACGGCGACCTCTGCAACGGCACGTTGATGTGCAGCGCGGGCGCGTGCGTCGTCAACCCCACGACCGTGGTGAATTGCGATGCCTCCGCCGACAACGTCTGCGCCAAAAACACCTGCGCTACGGCCACGGGCGTATGCAGCTTTGTCGCGCAGAACGCCGGGCAATTCTGCGACGCGGACGGCACCGCGTGCACCGCGCCGGACACGTGCGATGGAACGACGTGCGTCGCCGGCCCCAATTTGCCGTGCGACGACGGCAACCCGTGCACCGACGACAGTTGCGACAAGGTTCTTGGCTGCCAGCACGCCAACAACACCTCCGCGTGCAGCGACGGCAACGCGTGCACGACCGGCGATACCTGCCTCGCGGGCGGCTGCGGCGCTGGCGTGGCAGTCGTGTGCAACGACAACAACCCGTGCACGACGGAAGTCTGCAACAGCCTCGTGGGCGATTGCGTCTTTGTCGACAACACGCTGCCGTGCGACGACAGCAACGCGTGCAGCACGGGCGACGTCTGCGGCGCGGGCATTTGCGCGGGCTTCGCGATCGCGTGCGACGACGGCAACGTGTGCACGAGCGACACGTGCGTGGCGGCAACCGGCTGCGTGAGCACGCCCAACATCCTCCCGTGCGACGACGGGAACGCCTGCACGGCCAATGACTTCTGCAGCGGCGGAAAGTGCACCGGCAACGCCATCGACCCGGCGAACGCGTGCAACGACAGCAACCCGTGCACCAGTGACGGCTGCGACGTGACGGCGGGCTGCTTCCACACCAACAACATCGCGCCGTGCGACGACGGCAACCCGTGCACCGCCAACGACTCCTGCGCCGGCGGCACCTGCATCGGCGGCGGCTCGACGTGCCAGTGCCAGGCCAACAGCGACTGCGCGGGCTTTGAGAACGGCAATCTCTGCGACGGCACGCTGATTTGCGACGCCAGCCATACGTGCGTCGTCAACCCGGCGACCGTCATCGCGTGCAGCGCGGCGGGCGACACGGCGTGCAGCGTCAACGCGTGCGCGGCGACGACCGGCCAGTGCGGCATGGTCGCGACGAACGAAGGCGCGGCGTGCAACGCCGACAGCTCGGTTTGCACCAGCGGCGACCAGTGCATTTCCGGCGCGTGCATCCCCGGCGTGGGCATTGGCTGCGACGACGGCAATCCGTGCACCGATGACACCTGCGACCCGATCAACGGCTGCGTCCACACGGCCAACAACAGCGCGTGCAGCGACAACAATCCGTGCACCGTCGGTGACGTTTGCGCCGCGAGCGCGTGCCTCGCGGGCACGGCCAAGACGTGCAGCGACAACAACGCGTGCACGTCCGATTCCTGCGACCTCGCGACCGGTGCGTGCAACAACTTCAACGCCGGCGGCAACTGCGACGACGGCAATGCCTGCACCGCGGGCGACGTCTGCAACATCGGCAAGTGCGCAGGCGCGCCCATCGCGTGCGACGACGGCAACGCCTGCACCAACGACGCGTGCGACAGCGCGACTGGCTGCACGCACAGCAACAACACCATCGCGTGCAATGACAACAACCTCTGCACGACGGGCGACATCTGCGGCAGCGGCGTCTGCTCCGGTACCGCGGTCAACGTCGCGACGGCGTGCGGCGACGGCAATCCCTGCACGGATGACACCTGCGACGCGGGTTCGGGCTGCCTCCACGCGTTCAACACGGCCTCCTGCTCGGACGGCAACGCCTGCACGAATGGCGACACCTGCGCGAGCGGCCAGTGCAGCGGCGTCGGCATCGTGTGCGCGGACAGCAACGTCTGCACGAGCGATTCCTGCAGCCCGGTCAGCGGCTGCGTGTTCAGCAACAACACGCTCGGCTGCAATGACGGCAACGCCTGCACGCAAAACGACGTCTGCGGCGGCGGAACGTGCGCGGGGACGGCCATCAACGCTGCGACAACGTGCAACGACAGCAATCCCTGCACCAACGACGCGTGCAACCCGGCGAGCGGCTGCACCCACGCGAACAACACCGCGAGCTGCGACGACGGCAACGCCTGCACGCAGGGCGATAGCTGCGCCGCGGGTGCCTGCGTGAGCGGGGCCAGCACGTGCCAGTGCCAAAAAACCAGCGACTGCGCGCCGCTGGAGAACGGCAACTTCTGCGACGGCACGTTGATTTGCCAACTGAGCAGCCACACGTGCGTTGTGAACGCGGCGACGGTCGTGACCTGCGACAGCAGCGGCGACACGGCATGCGCCAAGAACACCTGCGCCGCGGCAACCGGCGCGTGCGCGCTGACCGCCCAGAACACCGGCGCGGCATGCAATGCCGACAGCAACGTCTGCACGCCCAACGACAGCTGCCAGGGAACGAGCTGCGTGGCCAGCGGCGCACTCAACTGCGATGACGGCAATCCGTGCACCAACGATGCGTGCAACGCGGTCACCGGCTGCACGCACACCAACAACAACGCGGCATGCAGTGACGGCAACGGCTGCACGCAGGGCGACGCGTGCGCGAGCGGCGCATGCAGCCCGGGCGTCGCGGCGATCTGCAATGACGGCAACAGCTGCACGACGGACAGCTGCAACCCCGCCAACGGCGCCTGCGTCTTCAGCGCCGTGGTCAACGGCACCGGGTGCGACGCGGACGGAAGCGTGTGCACGGTCTCTGACAGCTGCCAGAGCGGAATCTGCGCGGCGGGCAGCGCGTTGAACTGCAACGACGGCCAACTGTGCACAACGGACGCGTGCAACGCGACGACCGGCTGCACGCACACGGCCAACAGCGTCGCCTGCAGCGACAGCAACGCGTGCACGGGGCCGGATCTGTGCGCAGGCGGCACCTGCAGCGGCGCGCCCCTCACGTGCAACGACAACAACGCATGCACGACCGACGCCTGCGTCGCGCCGGGCGGCTGCGTCTACACCAACGTCAGCAACGGCACGGGCTGCGGCGCGAGCCAAATCTGCCTGAACGGAAGCTGCGTGGCCGGCGTCTGCGGCGACGGCGTGCTGACGGCCGCAACGGGCGAGTTCTGCGACGACGGGAACCTGGTCAACGGCGACGGCTGCTCGTCGACGTGCAAGCAGGAAGGCTGCGCCGACGGCACGCGCGAGAACATCACGCCGCCCGCCGGGCAACCGAAGATCGCCGCGTGCTCGGGCACGTTCACCGGCACCGTCAACAACGGCGCGAGCGCCGCGGCACTGTGCCAGACCGGGTGGCACATCTGCTCGACGAGCGCCGCGGACAAGGCACTCCTGGCGACGGTCACCGCAGCCCAAGGCGCAGCGGCAGGTTGCTGGGTGATGAACGCGTCCAACCGCAACGGCGGATGCAACACGTGCACGGACCAAACCAACGACATGCGCGCCGCCGCAGTGGGCGGAACGTGCGGCTTCTCGTCGTCCGCAACGCCGAACTCGTGCACACCCGGCGCGGGGACGGATGGCGCGACGCAATCCCAGCTTGGCTGCTCCAAGACGAACAACGCCGACTGGGCCGTGGTGACCGGCATCCTGTGCTGCAGCCCGTGAGTTGACCCGTCGCGCCCCGCGATGCGCAGAGCCAAGCATCTCCCAGCAAACCAAGTGCCAAGGCAGTTCGCCAGCGATGCGCGAAGCGCAGAGCCGTCCATCTTCCCGACGCTCAGCCACCCGCGCGCGGCCACCACCGGACCTGCGCGGGCGTGCATGGCCGGGTCCGCGCCTCAGCGCGCCGGCCGCCTGCGCAAGCCACTCACCGCGCGGCCTTCCCCATACGGCCCCATGCCGGGGCGAGGACCGCGCGCAGCGCGACCGC
>CAIMLR010000045.1 GCA_903842345.1 uncultured Myxococcales bacterium | reverse complement strand
GTCGGTCCACGGGTCGCGGCGCGTGGATTTGCGCGGTTTGAAGTCGGGGATTGGGCTGAGCTCGAGCATGGCGGACACCTCCGGGACGGAGTGTCGGTCAGACTGGCGATGCGGTCAGTGCGGCGGTCAGCGGGTGGTTACCGCAAGACCGAGCGGTCGCGGAACACCGTCCGCGTGGACGTTGCTCAGCGGGCTTGTCATCTACCGGTTTAGCGGCTTTTGCGGCCGCTTGCTGCTGTGCCTGGTCCGGAACATGCGCCATCACGGGCACTTCGCACAGCGGGCACCAAACGACCGCGCTGGTGTCGTCGTCGCACCAATCGTATGTGAAGTCCTCCGCGCGCATGCGATGAAGCCCGAAGTCCTCAATCTGTAGTTAGAAACGGTCCATCCAACCGCACGGCGCCCCCGCGGACGCCGCACAGCCAACCTGCCGTCATCCTCACGCGCCCGCTCTCTAACGTATTAGCCAATAGTAGGACTGCCGGCAAAAGCGTCGGGGCAAGAGCGCCAGGTAACAAACAGCCCGGCCAGCTACACAGCGCCCAGCAGGGCGTCGTGCTTCTGGCCTGCCGTTTGTCGCCGTGCCTGCCGGCTACGCCGCCGCACGGAGCGGCTGCTGGACCTGCACCCGCGCCACAGCCGGCACGTCGCAGTTGGGGCACCAGTTCACCAAGATCGCGCCATCATCGAACACGATGGTCGCGAAGCCCTCCGCGCGCAGCCGGTGGCGCCCAAGGTCGTTCAGCAGGTAGCTGACGCACCAGTGGTGGTTGCAGGTCGCGCAGGGGACGGTGTCGTGTTCGTTCAAGATGCCGATGAGCCGCATGGATTTTCCTTCCGGCAGTTGATAGCCGGGTTATGGTGGCAGGAGCAATGCCCACGGCGCGGCCAATCCGCGCGCGAGGGAGCGGAGGCCGGGTTTGGGTCCGTCTCCAAAGGAGGCTACTTAGAAACAACGAGAGGCTATCTCCCGCTTCACCTTCCTTATACCCACGGAACTATTCACTTTTGCGCTCCTCACACGGCATGCTCCGCCCCCGGCAATTTCGCGACCTGAACCTCGTACCCCAGCTCCCGGATTCGCCGCTCCAGCCGCTTGACCGCCTTGACCTGGTCGTGCTGGTCGAAGTAGTCGACGCCGAGGTCCTTGTGCTCGGTCCCGTCGCGCAGGATGTGGTACGCGGCGGTCAGCATCGACGCCGCCACCGCGACGATGGCCTTGCTGGCCCCACGCCGAGCGCGGATGCGATGGAACTTCGCCTTGTAGTAGCTCTTCTTGGTCCGCACGGCCGACCAGGCGCATTGCACCAGCATGGTTTTGAGCGCCGGGTTGCCCTTGCGAGTGCGGGTGTCGCGCCGCTTGCCCGCGCTCTCGTCCATCCGCGGCACCAGCCCCGCCCACGACAGCAGGTGGCCCGCGCTGGGAAACTTGCCCATGTCGACGCCGATTTCCGCCACGATGGCTGACGCCGCCACCTCGCTGACGCCCGGCATCGTCTGCAGCCGCGCCACCGAGTCGGCGATGGGCTCCAGCGACTTCTCGATGCGCGCGTCGATGCTCTCGACCTGCCGGCAAATCGCGTCGTAGTGGTCCAGGTGCAGCTTGAGCATGAAGCGATGGTGCTCGGTCACCTTGCCGCGGAGCGCCTCGGTCAGCGCTTCGGGCGTGGCCTTCAGCCGCCCATCGGCCAGCGCCGCCAGCTTGGCTGGGTCGGTCTCGCCGCCGATGATGGCCAGCAGCATCGCCCGGCCGCTCTTGCCGGTGATGTTGCTGATGACCGAGTCGAGCTTGATGTTTGCGTCTTCCAGCACCTTTTGCATCCGCTGGACCTGCCGCGTCTGCTCGCGCACGCACTGCTTGCGCATCCGCGTCAGGTCGCGCACCTCGGCCTGCTCAGCCACGGGCACAAAGCTCGCGCGCACCAGCCCGTGCGCCAGCAGGTCCGCCAACCACGCCGCGTCGGCCACGTCGCTCTTGCGGCCCGGAACATTGCGCAAATACGCCGCATTGCCCAGCACCAGCTCGAACTCGCCTTCCAGCACGTGCCAGACCGGCTTCCAGTACACGCCGGTCGACTCCATCACGACGTGCGTCACCTCCTGCTTGGTCAGCCAGTCGCTCAGCTCCAGCAGCGCCCGGGTCGTGGTCCCGAACGTCACCGTCTCCATGCGCGCCCGTGCGCTGTCGCCCTGGGCCAGCCGCGCGCACGCCACGACCGTGTCCTTGTGCACGTCCAAGCCTGCACAACGCTTGTATAAAACCTCCATGACACCTCCATGCGGCGACGGCATGAAGTCCAGGTGGTTGAATTCTACTTAGCGCGCTCGACCGCCTCGCGGCTGCCGGCAGCAATTCCGGGTGCTCATGGACTTCGCGTCAGACTTATGCACGGGCTCGCAGCACCATGAACTATCGACGTCGGCGCCGTCGCCACACGCAGGCTACCAGTTTCGTGCATCGAGGGTGCCGCGGCGCGCGGCATGCGGGGGCTTATGCCAACAAGCGCATGCGGTTTTGCGCCACCGTCGCGCTGGTGATTGACGCGGCAGCCTTCTGTCTGATACTCACCGAACTGAGAGATAGCCGCGTCTATCTCTCACTTGGCTGAGAATCAGCCGCCATCGGAAACCGCATGTCGCAGCGTTATCTGCAAGCCGATCTCGCCGCCGATGCCTTGGCGCACCACAAGATGGCGTTCCTGTCTGGGCCGCGCCAGGTCGGCAAGACCACGCTTGGCCGCGCGCTTCTCACCAGCCCGCAGAACTACTTCAGCTGGGATAACCCGCAGTTCCGCCGCTTGTGGATCACCGATCCGGTGGGCTCCCTGGTGGATCGTGGGCCGGGCCCCGTGCTGCTGGACGAGATCCACAAAGACGCGCAGTGGAAGGACCGGCTCAAGGGGCTCTACGACATGCGCGGTGCCGACGTGCCGATCCTCGTGACCGGCAGCGCACGCCTCGACATCTTCCGCCGCGGTGGCGACAGCCTGATGGGCCGCTACCTGCCGTACCGCCTGCATCCGTTCAGCGTGGGCGAGCGGCCGCAGTCGGTGCTGCCGGACGCGCTGGAGTTCGGCAACACGCCCGCGCACGCGTGGGCGGACCTGCTGCGCCTGGGCGGCTTTCCCGAGCCGCTGCTGGACGGCAGCGAGGCGCGAGCCAAGCGCTGGTCACGGCTGCGGGCAGAGCGGCTGCTGACCGAAGATGTCCGCGACCTGCGCAACGTCCGCGATCTCCAAGTGCTGCGCCTGCTGACCGACCTGCTGCCGGAGCGCATCGGCTCGCTGCTGTCGCTGAACGCGCTGCGGGAAGTGCTGGGCATCTCGTTCGCGACCGTGCGCGACTGGCTGGCCGTGCTGGAGGAGCTGTACCACTGCTTCACCATCCAGCCGTGGGACAAGCGCATCGCGCGGTCGATCGTGGCGGCGCCCAAGCTGTACCTGTTCGACCCGCTGCCGATCGCGGACTTGCCGGCGCGTCGCGAGAACCTGATGGCGCTGCACCTGCTCAAGGCGTGCCACTACTGGACCGACTTGGCGCACGGCGAGTTTGAGCTGTGGTTCGTGCGGACCCGGGATGGCATCGAGGTCGATTTCCTGGTGAGCCGCGACGGCAAGCCGTGGATGCTGGTCGAGTGCAAGAGCGGCGATACAGCGCCGGCGCCTGCGCTGCGGCGCTTTGCCAAGGAACTGGGCACGGTGCACAACATCCAGGTCGTCGATGTCGACGGCTACGACCGCGTGTATGCGGAAGACGGCGTGCGCGTGCTCAGCTACGAGCGGTTCCTGGCCGGGCTGGTGTAGGCGGCAGGCAGGGCAGGGTTGCGCGCATCAAGGACGGCCGGAACGTGTGTTTTCCATTATCGGCGCATGAGCGCAAGGCGTATCCGTCGGTTCCGGATCTTGACGGATACATCAGAAATCGTGAGCCTGACCAAGGGCTTCTGCGCTCCCATCCCGCCAACGCTGACCATGCCGCGTCGCTCTCTCCCGCCGGATCGGCGTCCGCTGGAGGAAGGAGCGCACCGCAGGACATCGGCAACGCTCACGGTTTCAGCTGCGCCGAGTCGGAACTCTGTCCCCAAGTGCGCGACGGACAACCGCCAGTAGACAGGCCATTTTCACTGGCCCATACTGGTCAAAGCAGAGCCGGCGTCTCCGGCAAAACAAAGTTCGCGCACTCAGCAAAAACAAAGTATCCAACCGCCCCAAAACAAAGCCCCCATGCCCGCGCCCCACGCCAAACTCGCCGTTGCCCTCCGCGCTCTGCAACGCCTGCAGAAGCGCCAGGCTGGGGTGATCCAGGGCACCGACCTTCCGGTCGCTGACCGCCAGTTGCTCGTCGACACCGGCTTCCTGCGCCAGGTTCTCAAGGGCTGGTACATCAGCGCCAACCCGCGTGATGCGCCTGGCGACAGCACCGTCTGGTACGCGAGCTACTGGGCGTTCGTCGCCGGCTACCTGCGTGCCCGGTTTGGCAAGCGCTACTGCCTGAATGCGGCTGGCTCGATCCTGCAGCACACGGGCTCAACGGTCGTGCCACAGCAGACGGTCGCGGTCACGATGGCGGGCGGGACGTCCACGCTGGATCTGCCGGAAGGGACGTCGCTGCTGGTCTACGAGAGCGCGAGCGCGGTGCCAAAGTCGCGGGTCGAGCTGAATGGTCTTCAGGTGTGGCCGCTCGCTGCCGCGCTGTGTCGCGTCGACGCAGGCTTCTTCCGCAACCACCCACAGGACGCGCAGATTGCCCTGCAGCTCGTGCGCGATCCTGGGGGCCTGCTGGCGGAGTTGCTGGCTGGTGACGGGCTGCCAACGGCTGCGGGGCGGCTCGCCGGTGCGCTGCGATTTCTGGGACGTGGGGATGACGCCGATCGCATCCTGTCGGCGATGACGCTGGCCCGGTACAGCGTGCGCGAGAGCAACCCATTCGAGATCGCGGCCCCGACGCTGCAGGCGCGGACTGAACGCTCGCCGTATGCCCTGCGGCTGCGGGCGATGTGGGGCAACTGGCGCGAGACGGTGCTGGCTGCATTTCCGGTGGAGTCCGGCGTGCCGAGCGACGTGACGGCGTACCTGGAGCAAGTCCGCGAACGCTACGCTGCTGACGCGTACAACTCGTTGTCGATCGAGGGGTATCAGGTCACTGACGCGCTGATTGCCCGGGTCGCGGCCGGGAACTGGAACCCGGACGAGGATCCGGTTGATCGGCAGAACCGGGACGCGCTGGCGGCCCGTGGCTACTACCTGGCGTTTGAGGCGGTGAAGGGCAGCATCGCGGCGATCCTGGACGGCAAAGCAGCGGGGCCCACGGCTCGGCGCGACCATCACACGTGGTACGGCGAACTGTTTGCGCCGTCAGTGCAGGCGGGGCTGGTCGGCGCGGCGCAGCTTGCCGGCTACCGCAGCGGGCCGGTCTACATCCGCGGCTCGATGCACACGCCCCCGCCGCACGCTGCCGTTGCGGATTGCACCGACGCGCTGTTCGACCTGCTTTCCAGCGAGCCCTCGGCAGCGGTGCGGGCCGTCCTGGGCCACCACCTGTTTGCCTTCGTGCATCCGTATCCGGATGGGAACGGTCGCGTGGCCCGCTTCCTGATGAACGTGATGCTGGCGTCGGGCGGCTATCCGTGGACGGTCATTCGCGTAGCGCGCAGGGCCGAGTACCTGGCAGCGCTGGAAGCGGCGAGTGTGCGGGGCGACATCGCGCCGTTCACGAAGTTTGTGGCAGAGGAAATGGCGGCGGGCAGGGCGAGTGGGTGACGGGTATTTGAAACCGACGTATTGCGTCGGCCGCTTGCACAAGCCGACGGTCCACTCAGGGTACTACAAAGGGTACTACATTTCCCGTCGCGAGCGGTTGTCTCCGAGCGGGAGCCAGCGCTAACCAGTTGAAATTGTTTTCCAGACGCGATCGGCGAGTGTCTCAATTTGAGACTTCTAAGCCGACGGTCACAGGTTCGAATCCTGTTGGGCGCGCTTCACCGCGCTCGCCCCCTTTTGCCACACCGTGCGCGCCGCGCGCTGCGTCGCCCTCAGGCACGCGCGCACTTACGCCGCCCGCAGCCGCATTGGCGCCCGGGCGCGGCCGTGGCGCAGCTGCTGCCACACGATCCCCCAAAGCACGCGCCACGGACTCATCCCCGGCCGCGGCGGCTGGCCCCGACCGATGCGCTTGAGCTGCGCCGAATACCAGGCGGTTTCCATCAGGCCGCTGCGGTCGATCGCCGGGAGCCCCGTGGTCCGCGGCTTGATCGCCTGGAGCGGGTCTTGTCCCGCCAGCAGGCGGTTTGGCAGGTCGGGCTCAACCGCGAGCGCGCGCGCAACGCCGACCAAATCAACAGCGCCCGACGCGATAGCCTCCGCCATGCCCTGTGCCGAACGGAATCCGCCCGTAACCACCAGCGGCGTACGCACGGCCAGCCGCGCTTTCTCTGCAAAATCGAGGAAATAGGCCTCGCGCTGCCGCGTACTGTCCTTGACCGCCGTACGTGCTTTGACGCCCGTCATGACCGGCGCCTCATAGGTGCCGCCGGAAATCTCGATCAGGTCGATGCCGGCGTCCGCGAGCGCGCGAATCGTGTCGAGGGACTCGTCTTCCGTGAAGCCGCCGCGTTGAAAGTCGGCTGAGTTGAGCTTGATCCCGATGGGAAAGGCTGCGCCCACGGCCGCGCGCATCGCCTGCAGCACCGCCAACACAAAGCGGCGGCGTTTTTCGGGCGTACCGCCCCAGTCGTCCGTGCGGCGGTTGTGATGCGGGGACAGGAACTGGCTCACCAGATAGCCGTGCGCGCCGTGGATCTGCACTCCAGTGAAGCCCGCCTGTTGCACCAGCCGCGCCGCGGTCGCAAACCGCGCGATGAGATCGAGGATCTCCGCCTCGGTCAGCGCCCGCGGCGTGGCGAACATCAGCTGCATTTCCGGACGAAATGGCACCGCGGAGGGCGATACCGTTTCGCGATTCAGGCCCTTGGGCGCCTGTTTGCCCGGATGGTTGAGTTGCACCCAGCACTGCGTCGCGTTCCGCGTGGCGGCTTGGGCCCAATTCCGCAGCGCGTCAAGATCAGCGTCCGCCTCGATGACGACGTTGCCCGGCTCGCCGAGCGCGCGGTGGTCCACCATGACGTTCCCCGTGACGCACAGACCGATGCCGCCGTCCGCCCACGCGCCGTACAAGCGCGCGAGTTCGGGCGTCGCATGGCCCTCGCGGTTGGCGAGCGCCTCGCTCATCGCGGATTTGAGCAGGCGATTCTTGACGACCTGGCCACAGGGCAGGGCGAACGGCTGGCTGAGGACATCGCGAGCGGGCATGACGGGCTCCGGCGCGGCGAAGGCCGCAGGGTGGGACAGCGTGTGGCGCGCCTCCAGCGGCGTCAAGCGTGGCAGCCGCGGCGCCCAGTCCGACCTCGTTCGATGCCGCGGTCCGCGCTGCGCAACAAGTCCGCCACCCCGCGCTTGCGTGTCCGTGTGCGCGCGCCAATACTGGGGCGCCACACGCTCCATGCGGAGCCAGGACGTTCATCATGAAGCACTTCGCTCTCGCGTTTTCTCTTTGCTTTTCCTTGTTTGCCGCTTCAGCGCACGCCGCCGATCCGGCACCGCCCGCCGCCAAGACCGCTGTCACCTGGTATGGCCACGCGGCTTTCCGCATCGTTACGCCCGCGGGCAAGACCCTGTTTGTTGATCCCTGGGTCAAGAATCCGGCCAACAAGACCGGTGATGCCGACCTCGCCGCGATCGCCAAGGCGGATCTGGTTCTGGTGACACACGGCCATTTTGACCACGTCGGGGAGGCCATCGAGATCGGGCAGAAGACCGGCGCCAAGCTTGTCGCGACGTTTGACCTTGGCAATGCGCTCGTCGCCGCGGGCTACCCCAAGGAGCAGTTCGGCTTTGAGACGACGGGCAATGCAGGCGGTGAAATTGAGCTTCTCGGCGGCGACGTGCGCGTGGCGTTCATTCCCGCCGTGCACAGTTCAGACGCATCCGGCCACGCAGCGGGCACTGCTGGCGGCTTTCTCATCCGCATCAAGGGCGGTCCGGCCATTTACCACACCGGCGATACGGACCTGTTTGGCGACATGGCGCTGGTCGCCGAGCATGGCAAGGTCGACGTGATGCTGGCCTGCATCGGCGATCGGTTCACCATGGGCCCGCGGCGCGCGGCGGAGGCCGTGAAACTGGTCAAGCCGGCGACGGTCATTCCGATGCACTTTGGCACCTTCCCGGTGCTGACGGGTACGGTCGATGCGTTTGCGAAAGCGCTCAAGTCAACGGGTGCGAAGACGGCGCTCAAGGAACTGAAGATCGGCGAGACCGTCCACTTCTGAGTGACGCGGGCGTCGCTTCAGGTCACATCCCGCGCTCCATCCGCACCGTTGACCGGCCATTGCCCAGGCTCTCGACCACGACCCACGCGGGAATCTGCTCCTTCAGCGCCTCCACGTGGCTGATGATCCCCACCTGCACGCCGCTCGCGTTCAAGGCTTTCAGCGCGCCCATCGCGATGCCCAGCGTCACGGGATCCAGCGTGCCAAAGCCCTCATCCAGCAACAGCGTCTCCACCGGCATGCGCACCGCGCGGTAGTCGGCCAGCGCGAGCGCGAGCGACAGCGAGACCAGGAACGTTTCCCCGCCCGACAGCGTCGTCAGCGGCCGCACTTCATCCGCCTGGAACGTGTCGCGCACGGCAAAATCGAGACGCGGCTCGCCGCCCGCATTCGCCGCCACCAGTGCGTAGCGCGGGGAAAGCTGCTGGAGGTGGTGGTTCGCCTTGCCCGCCAGTTCTTCCATGTTGAGCATCTGTGCGTACCGTTGAAACGCCTGGCCATCCTTGACGCCGATGAGCGCGTGCAGCCGCATCCACAGCTTGTGCTGCGCGTCCTTCTCGTCGAGTTCCTTGCGCAGCCCATCCCGTTGCCCCCGGCTCGCTTCCGTCTGCAGCAGCTTGGCCTTGTGCCCGGCCAGTGTGCCAGTGTCCGCCTGCCATTGCGTTTCCAGTTCAGCCACTTGCAGCGCGATCTCCGCGACATTCGCCGCCCCATCCAGCGCGGTTGGTTTGGCCGCGGCATGCCGCTCGCGCTCGGCCTGTTGCCCGTCGCACAGCGCCTTGGCCGCCGCCATCGCGTTCTCCAGCCGCGTCCGGGTCGCGCGCAACGCCGCAAGCACACCCGCGTCCAGCAGCCGCGCCTGCAAATCCTCGCGGTCGCGCAGGGTCAACTGCCGCAGTCCCTCGGTCAGTTCCGCGTGCCGCACGCGGCGCTCGTCCGTGAGCGTCGCAATCCGCGCCTGGGCAGTCGTGTGTTCCGTCTGTGCTTTGACCCACGCGTTTTCAGCCAGCCGAATCTTCTCCACGACGGCGCGCCACCCCGCGTCCGCGGTGTTGAGTGCGTCGTCGAGCCGCCGCTGCACCCCGTCGGGATCCTGCCCGTCCAGGATCCCGGCAATCTGCGCGTCGAGCGTCGCGATCGCCTCGCCTTGGGCAACCGCCGTCGCCTTCGCCAAGGCCGCGCGCGCCGATTCATCCCCCACAACAGCCGTTTCGACACCGGTGCTCGCTTCCTGACGCGCGGTCGTCGCCGCAGCCAAGCCAGCCTGCGCGCCCAGCACTTCGCCCGCCAACCGTCCGACTTCAGCCAGCGCAGCGCCAAGATCCGCGCTTCCATCGGCTCCCAGCGGTGCGATGCCGTACGTCGCCAAATCCTTCGCCAGATCACCGCGCCGTCCCGCCAGGGTCGCCGCGCTCGCCGCCAGTTCCCGCGCCATTTCGCCAAGGCCGGCCGTCCGTTCCCCAAGCGCCGCATCCGCCGCCGCCAGATCCGCGCGCAGGCTGTTCAGGTGTTCCTGCGCCGTCTGCAGCGCCGCGGTTGCCGCGCTCTCCTCGGCTTCCGCATCGTCAAGCGCGCGAATCGCGCCGTTCGCCTGCACTTTCGCCTTCTCCAGCGTCGCGTCCAGCGCTGCAACGTCGCCTGCCCGCGGGTCCTGCGCCAACCCCAGCCCATCCAGCGTCCGCTGCAAATCCTGCGTCACTGTCTGGAGTTCCGTCAGGCTCTGCTCCGTCAGGTCGTTCGCCTGCGTCTGGTTGGCCTTCGCGGCCGCGACCGTTCCCGCCAGTTGCCGGAGCCGCGTTTCAAGGGCCGCGGCTTCCTGCTCCTGCGCGGTGATTTGCGCCTTCAGCTCCGCGCTTCGGGCCAGCCAATGGGCGTCCAGTTCCGCGTGGCGCCCGTCGTTCACGTACGGGTGCTCCACGCCGCCGCACAGCGGACATTCCGCGCCCGCCTGCAGGTGTTTGCGCTCGCTCGCGAGCTTCAGGGACAACTGGAACGTCTCCAGATCGGCGCGATCCTTGCCCACTTGCTCGACCAACGCGCGCTGCTGCTCCGCCGCTTTATCCGTGATCACTGCCAGTTCGGCGACCTGCTGTGCGTGTTCCGCTGCTTCCCGGCGCTTGTCGCCGATGCGGGCAGTCGCCGCCTCTTGCGCCGCCAACAACCGCGTCGCCGTCGCCGTCGCCTGCAGAGCCGCATCCCGCGCCTCGCCGACCTTGCGCAGCGATTCACGCCGACCGCGCGCATCCGGCGCGCCCGCCAGCGCCTGCACGAGCGCTGTGCGCGCCGTGTCGACCCGCCGCGTCATCGGCGCCAGCTTGGCCTCCAGCGCGCTCGCTTCCAGCTTGCCGGTCGCGTACGTTTGGCCGGCGATTTCCAGCGCCGCTGCCGTCTCCGCGTGCTTGCGGCGGCGCTCGGCCAAGTCCTTCTCTTCGCGTTCCAGGGTCTGGAACCTCTCGCTGAGCGCGGCTTGCACCACCACCAGCGGCTCCGCCAGCTTCAGGCCCGCCAGCCGATTCTCCGCCGTCACGAGCGCCACCTCCGACCGCTCGTGGTGGGCGCGCGCAGCGGCCAACAGCGCCGTCGCCTTCCCCGCGCTCTCCAGGCACTTGGCCTTGTCGCTCAAGGCGTTGTCGTGTGCCCGGGCCAGTTCCAGCCGCTGTCCGCGCAGCGCCCGCGCCGTGCCGATGACCGGGCCTTGCTCCGCCAGCGCGTCCTGGCTCGCCTTGAGCGCCGCGGCCTTGTCTGCGCGTTCGGGCTGCAACGTCGCCAGTTCAGTCCGGCGCTCCAGCTCGGCGGCAGTCAACGCCGGCAGCAGCGCCGTCGCGTCGTGCAGTTCCTTGGCCGCCCGATCAAACTCGCGCAGCGCGTCGGCAGCGGGCATGCACCGCTCGTGCTCCGTCAGTCGGGCCAGTTCAACCGCCGCCGCATCCTGATCGGCCTGCGCCGCAGTGCGGGCTGTCGCCGCGTTCCTCGACGCAGTCTCAACTTCATCGCGCCGCGTCAGCCACACCTGCGCCGCGCGCGCCGCGTGCAGCGCCTCACGGGTCTTCTCGACGTCGCCGGCCAAGGCGTCCGCGGCCTCGCGCAACAGCTTCTCCTCCTCCTCTGGCATCACCTGCACCGTTGCCAGCGCCGCCGCCGCGATTTCCCACGCCGTCTTCGCCGCGACACGCCGCTCACTGGCCAACGCGCCGATTTTCAGGTACTTGCCCGTGTCCGTCAGCCGCTCCAAAATCGCCGCGCGCTCGTCCTCCGTCGCCTCCAGGAACGCCGCGAATTCGCCCTGCGCCAGCAGCACCGCCCGCTTGAAGTCCTGGATCGACATCCCATCCAGCACCGTCGTGAAGTAGGGCTGGAACGTCTTGGCGCGCGTGTCGCTGACCAGCATCTCCCACGTCCCGTCCGCCCGCTGCTTCTCCAACGCGCGCACCGGCGCTTGCAGTTCGCCATCCGCCTTGCCGCGCGCCCGCCGACACCGCCACGACGCCCGATACCGCTGCACTTCGCCGATCTCCACGCGACTGAATTCCAGCTCCGCGCACGCCTCGCCCGCGCCGCGCGACACGATGAGGCCGGGCGCCTCGTCCGTTTGCCCATGCCCTCCGCTCAGGCGCGGCGTCTGGCCAAAAAGTGCCAGTGAGACCGCGTCCATCAGCGTGGACTTGCCCGCCCCGGTTGGCCCGGTAATCAGGAACAGCGGCTCGCCCGGGAATTGCCGTTCCAGATCGACGTCATGGCGGCCATAGAGGGAATTGAGGTTCTCCACACCGATGCGCAGCAGCTTCATGGCCGACCTCCGGTATTTTCGGCCAGCGCGTAGTCGCCCAGCAGGCTGTGAAACGCTGTGAGCAGCGCCTCGTCCACGGGCTCGCCGCGCGCGCGACACAGGCGCAGGAACACTTCCTCGGGCGCCAGTTGGCTCAAGGAAACCGGCGGCGCGGGCTCCGCCTGGGCTTCGCCCACTTCGCGTTCCTGCGTCACCTTGACGATTTGCGCACCCGGCGGCGTCGCCTTGGCAAAATCCTGTCCCAGCCCTGGCTGATACGATGGAACGCGCGCCACGATTTGCACCAATGGCGGCAATGGCGTCGACCACGTCAGGCCACGCAGCGCCCCAACGACCTCCTCGGGCGTGCCGCGCAGTTCGTGGATCTGCCGGAACATCGGGACCGCCACGCTCTCCACCACGGGCTCCGCGCCCTCGTCGGCCTGCGTGTCAATCAGGAGCACCCGACGCTGCGTCTGCGCCTCCTTCAGGTTCAGCGGGATCGGCGTGCCGCTATACCAAGCCCGACTCCCGCCAACACGAAAGCCGCGGTGGATGTGCCCGAGCGCGACGTACTGGATGCGCGGGTCAAAGATGGACGGCGGCAGAGCGCCGAGCGTGCCGATCAGGTGGATGTCCAACGGCGCGTCGCCGCGTTCGCTGCCGATGCAGGCCATGTGACCCGTGGCGACCAGCGGCACGCGGCCATGGCGCGCATGTGCATGATCCGCGACGCGGGTGTAGAGCGACGCGAAGCCCTGGTGCAGCAGCGCGCCGAGATCCACATTCGCCGAGAACGCAGCGCGCACGCCGACGCGGTATTCATGGACGTAGGGAATGGCGAGAATGACGCTTTCCACGACGCCAGCGACGTTGCGGATGGGCACGAGGTAGCGATCCAGGGAGTCGTCCGCCGCGGGCATGCCACCGACGACGTGGACGTCAAACGCGCCGAGGAGGTCGCTTGGCGCCTCAAGCCGCGCCGCCGAGTCGTGGTTGCCGCCAATGACGACGACCTGCCGGACGGAGGTCTGCGCGACGCGGTGGAGGAATCGGTAGTACATCCGCTGCGATTCCGACGACGGCGCCGACTGATCAAAGATGTCGCCGGCGACGACGAGGACGTCGACCGCGCGTTCCGTCAGGACGCCCGCCAGCCATTCAAAGAACAGCGCGTGATCGGCATCGCGCGACGCAGCTTCCAGGGAGACGCCGAGGTGCCAATCAGAAGTATGGAGGATGCGGGTCATTGTCGCCTTTCAGGGGAGGGACGCAGCGGACTGCAGAGGGCGCGCCAACATCCCACGAACTTGCGACAACTGGAGTCGCATTGCAACGGCCGATCGCGGGCGGGCGCGATTGTGGGACGGCCAGTTGTGCCGGGCGCGCGCTTGGACAAGACTCCGGCCACGCATCGCAACCGCTCTTGAGGATCCCGCATGTCTGACACTGTCCTTCGGCACTGGATGATGCTCCGCCATCTGCCGCGCTATCCACGCAAGATCGACGCGGCCTCGCTGGCGGATGTGCTTGCCGATGCGGGTTATGAAGTCTCCCGCCGGTCCATCGAGCGGGATCTCATCAAGCTGTCGGCGGTCTTTCCGGTCACGTGCGACGATCAGCACAAGCCGTACGGTTGGTCGTGGATGGCGACGGCGGTCGCGTTTGACCTCCCGGCGATGGACGTGCACTCGGCGTTGGCTTTTCGCATGGCGGCGGAGCACCTGCGCGCGCTGCTGCCGGAAGTGACGCGCGGCTATCTCGATCCGCACTTTCAGCGCGCCCAAACGGTGCTGGACAACCTGGACGACAACGCGCTCTCGCATTGGCCAGACAAGGTGCGCGTCGTGTCGGCGGGGCAGCCACTCCTGCCGCCGGCCATTCCGCGCGAAGTGCTGGAAAACGTGCAGGCGGGGCTGTTGACGGAAAAGCGGCTGACCATCGTGTATCGCAAGCGCGGGGAGACGGAGCCCCGCGCGTACGTGGTGCACCCGCAGGCGCTCGTGTGGCGCGACGCGGTCGGCTATCTGCTCTGCACGCTGTGGAAATACGACGATTTGAAACAGTTTGTGTTGCACCGGATGGAGTCGGTGGTGATCGAGGAGGAGCCGCGCCGCGCCTTGCCCGGCTTTTCGCTCGATGCGGAAATTGCCAGCGGCTCGTTTGATTTCCTCCTGAGCGGCGGAACCGTGTTGCTGGAGGCGCTGTTTGAGGCGGTCGCCGCCGTGCGCATCCGCGAGACGCCGTTGGCGCTGAGCCAGGAGCTGGAGGATCAGCCCGACGGCCGTGTGCTGCTGCGGGCGACGTTGGCCGACACGGTGCAATTGCGGTCCTGGCTCCGCAGTTTTGGCGAATACGTCGAGGTTGTCGGTCCGCCGGACCTGCGGGCGTCGCTGGCGGACAGCGCGCGGGCGATGATGGCGCGCTACGCGGCGAATTGACGGTTCAGTTGTCGCCAGTCGGGGACGACAGGAAAGCGTCGTGTCCCGGGAAGGTCAGGTCGGTGATCGGCAGATGCGTCGAGGCGACCGGCGCGATGCCGGGCCAGACGTAGACCGTGTCGCGCGGTGAGAAACCTGCGCAGACGCAGTGGTTGCGGCCTTTGGCCATGCGCGAGGCCACGTCGATGACCGCTTGGCGGCGTTCTGGCGTCAGCGTTTCGCCGGCGTCGGGGCTTGGATCGAGAATGCGAAAAATCGCGCCACCTTCCGCGCTGCCCACGTTCCCGGAGTCGGCGGTGAACTCGATGTTGCTGCGGGCATAGACCGCGGGCATCAGGCGGAGAATGAGGCGGGGAAACCCGTCGGCGATGCGCGGGGCGGCGACTGTCTCTGCCCCGGCGTCCGGCGGCGTCTTGCAGGGATCGGATGCCATGGGATTCCTTCTTGCGGCGGATCGTTTCTATGCGACAGCGGATGTCGCTGAGCGTGTCTGTCGTCGTTGACGATCATGGACGTGCCGTCCAAACGACGATGAACCCAAGGTAGCCGCGCATTGCGACAAACGGTGTCGCATCGCGACCCGCTTGGGTGGTCAACGCTCGGGCGTGCTCAGAGATGTCTGTTCAAGCAAGCGCCAGGATCGCGCGGCCGACCCGTCACCGGGACGCTGTCGGCAGCGTTCGCTTAAACGCCGTCGGCAAACCGCCGCAGCGTCTGGATCGCCTCAACGGGGTAATCGCCCACGGAGGTCTCCGCCGTCAGCAGATAGCCCGTCACGCCGGCTTTAAGGTAGTCGTAAAGCGCGGCGATTTCCTCGTCACTTGGCTCCGGCGAGGCGCGCATCGATTCCAGCAGCTTGGTGCCGACGGAACACGGCTTGCCCGCCGCGACCACGTGCTTGGCGATCTGCATGGCGGCTGCATGGACGAGCTCCGGATCGCCGCCAAGCTCCCCCGCGAGATCGCCCCGGCCAATCAGCACCGCATCGCAGGCCGCGAGGATGCCGTCCAGGTGTTCCATCGCCTCGCGGCACTCCACTTTGGCCCACAACTGCGGCTTCCACTCCGGCGCCAGCTTGGCCACGTGCGCGCGCGCCTCCACGAGCTCCGCGCCCGTCGTCACAAACGAGCAGCAAATCGCATCCACGCCCAGCCGCTGGCCGAGCGCGATGTCCGCCAGATCCTTGGCTGGCAACGGCGCGCCCGTGCGGTCGATGCCGGGCGCATTCAAGCCTTTCTCTGACCGGATCATGCCGCTGCCCTTCGCCTCGCAAATCAGCACGTCCTGCTCGGGAATCCGCCGTTCGATGGTGAATTCGACCTGACCGTCTTTGAGCCGGAAGAGTTCCGCGGAAAACAGGTTGGCGAACGGAAATGGCGACGCGATGGGCACCAGCCGCTGGGCATCCCGATCGCGCGGCGGCGCCGAGTTGTACAGGGCCTGCGTGCAGAACACGACGTTGTCGCCGGGGCGAATCCGCTGTTCCCGCGCCATCTTGCCCACGCGCAGCTTGGGGCCTTGCAGATCGAGCAGGACTTTCACCTGCGGGGCTGACCGGCGCAGCCAACCCACGATGTCCTCAGCGTCTTCGTGCTTGGTGTGGGACATGTTGATCCGCACCCAGTCCGTGCCGGCGTCGCACAGCTTGCGCAGTTCACGGGTGCTTTCCAGCGCGCGCTGGCCGAGGGTCGACTGGATGGCGATTTTCATGCGCTTGCTGACCGCGGAATGGAGCCCGCGCGCGCGAGTTTGCACGCGAACGCGGCGGGCGTCCAACCGCACGCGAGTCAGGAGCCGTCAGCGCGTTTGGATCCGCTAGGCAAGACCTTGGAACAGCACGTTGTTCTCGATGTGGATGTGCTCATGCGTCTCCGCTTCCAGCTCAGCCAAGCCCTGATACAGCGCCCGCCACGTGCCACACGCGCCCAACGGCGGCGTGAACGCATCGGTCAGGTGGCGCAGTTGCTTCAGGATCGCGCCGACCGCCTCGTGTTCCTCTTCCAGCCCCGCGAGCAGCGCCGCGGCATCCGCACGCCGGCCCTGGCGAATCAGCGGAAACAGTTCGGCTTCTTCCTCGCGCATGTGCGGCACCAGGTCGGCGATCAGCGCGTCCACGGCATCGGCGATGCCCTCCAGGCGCTCCGGATCCTTGTGGCCGTGCACCAGCAGCACGCGCTGAGCCATCGCGCGCAGCCGCGGCAGTTCCTCGGCCAACGGCGCATGGAAGCGCGATTCCAGCGTGTCGCAGAGCGCGGACGGCGGGAGCGTCGACCAACTGAGCGTGACCGTTTGACTGGCGGCGGTCACTTCCGCGAGGAGGGCCTCGGTCGCCACGCCAACGTCAGCGCAGGCGTCCGCCAGCGGCTTCTTGCCGCCGCAGCAGAAATCGATGCCGTGGCGTTGCAGGATCCGCACGGCGGCGGGTTGGCTGCGCACGAGATCGGCGACGGTGATGAGAGAGGGGGTGGTAGATGCGGGTGAGAACGTCATGACGAGGCTCCAGAGCCGCGGTTCGTGCGGCGCCATTATCAATAGATCCTGCAATCCGCTGTGTCAAGATGAAATGACAAAACGACAAAATTTCAGTGACCAATACGTCGCCATCAGATGTTGTGGTGAGCGTTTGAGATCATCCGGCGAGCGGCGCCATGGCACGCCGACGATCGGGTAGGAAGCTCCCGAGCTCCACGCGGCGTGTCTCAGGCGCTCACTTGTGCTGGAGCAGCTTGGCGATCGCTGGCCCGACGGGCTCGTTGGACCGCGCGATGCCATCTTGCCGCGCGATGATGTGGCCTTCGGCATCAACCAAGGTGATGACACTCGAGTGGTTGAAGCTGCCGTCGTCGAGCTTGCGGTAGGCAACGCCGAGCACAGCCGCAATGTCCCGCACGGTGTCCGCGTCCGTCCGCGCGAGCCGCCACCGGGTCGTATCCAGCCCGTATTTCTTGGCGACTCTGCGCAGCACCTCCGGCGTGTCGTCCACCGGCTCAAAGGAGACCAACAGCACGCGGAGCTGCGCACGTTCGGCGGCAGTCAGGCCCTTTTCGATGTACTGGATGTTGCCGATGAGCAGCGGGCACGCCTGGGGACAGGACGCAAAGAAGAGCGCCACGACCGTGGGCTGCCCGCGCCAAACCGCGAGGTCGATGGCCTTGGCATTCTGGTCGACGAGCTCCGCCGGCAGATCGTAGATCGACGCGTCCTGCGCGACCTCCGCGGTCGGCAGGATCGTGTGCGTCGCGGGCGTCGGCAAGGCGACGGCACTCGCCTCGACAGGCAACGGAACCGGCGCAACCGTCGTCGGCAGGCTGGGTGCGGGCGAGGGCGGCGTGCGCGCGCAGGCAACGAGCACAAGAGGCAACAACAAGCGTTTCATTCCGGTACTCCTGGATCGTTCCTGGCGCAGCGAAAACCGAGCGTGCTGGTCGTGTAGTGGCCACGGAGCGACGAGCGGAACGCAATGCGCATGAAGCTGGCGTAGTCGGTGGTGTCGCGCGCGGAAAGGGAGCCTGACCCGCAGAACCGCAGGCGGTCCTTGTCGCCGGCTTCGCGATCGTCGGCCGCGACCAACGTGCTTTGGAAATCGGCGACCCATTCCCAGATGACACCGTGCAAGTCGCGAATGCCCCAGAAGTTTTCGGGCGTGCTTCCGACGGCGGGCAGGGAACCTCGAGCCGGCTTGCCGTACCAGGCGAGGATGCGCTCCCGCCAGCCTGGATCGTCCCGGCCATCGACGGCGTGTTCGCTCGCGGCGGCGGCAAATTCCCACTCGTCAGTCATGGGCAAACGCGCGCCGCGGGCCCTGCAGTAGGCGCGTGCTGCGAACCAGGACACCCACGTGACCGGTTGCGCCGGCAGCGCAGTCTTCCCCAGCGCCAGAGGCCCCGCCCAGTGCCGCAGATAACCGGGATCGGCAAAGAGCCGCGCGATGTGCCCGCGTTGCCAGGTCGGCTGCGCTTTGACGAAGGCCAGGAACTCCGCGTTGGTCACCGGCCGTGCGTCCAGCCAGAAGCCGCGCAACGGCACCGTCGTTTGCTTGGGGTTGGCGGGATAGAACGGCTTGTACAGCCCGGGGCCCACATGGCGCATTCCCGGCTGCGGCGGCGAGTCCTCGGCCAACGCTGCTGGCGAGGGGAGCGCCGTCGACAGCGTCAGCAGGAGGACGGAGAGGCCAAGCACGCTGCGGAGGAGATGCGGCATCACGCGACCTCGCAGCGAACTCCAACAAGCCAGCAGGGATGGCGCGACGAGCCCGGACGTTGCGCCGCCCAGTGACCGCAGGGTGAGCCAAGTCGGCTTCCGCCCGCGGTGAGCCATTGGACGCGCGCGCCTGCGCTCCAGTCCGCAATGCCACTGCTTTGGCTGGCCAAGTTCGTCATCTGACACAGGTTAGCCTGCTTAGTGGCCCGCGCCCGGCGGCCGCTTCGTGGAATTGCGGATTTCTGTCACGTCGGTGGCCGTCACCTGGCCGCCCGAGTTGCCCCAACTGTTGTAGACATACGTCAAGATGTTGGCGATGTCGTCGTCCGGCAGGTGGCTCATGGGCGGCATCACGCCATTGAACTCCTGCCCGTTCACGGTGATGACGCCCGTGCGGCCGTTGAGGACGCCCTCGATGGCGCGCTTGCGATCCAGGTTCAGGAAGTCCGACTTGGCGAGCGGTGGGAACACCTTGGGGAGGCCTTCGCCCGTCGGTTGGTGGCATGGCGAGCAGGTGCCCAGGAACAGCGACTTGCCCGCGGCGACCTGCTGGTCCTTGGTGAGCACTTTGCCGGCAGCCGTCGCCTCACCCGCTTCCGCCGTCGCTTTGGTCGGGTTCGCCATGTCGCCAAGGTAGACGCTGTCGACCTCCTTGCCGGAGTAGATCACCTTGTCCTCGCTGCCCGTGACCTTGAGCATCCCGACGGCGCCCTTGTTGAACGCACGAAACAGCGCGTGATCGACGAGAATGTACGTGCCCGGGACCTCCAGCTTGAATTCCACGACCGAACTGCCGCCTGGCGGGACGACGGTTGTCTGGACGTTCTCCTGAACGCGCGTGCCGCCCTCGGTGAACACCTGGTCAAAGATCTCGCCGATGACGTGGAAGCTGGACGTCAAGTTCGGACCGCCGTTGCCGATGAAGATGCGGACCGTCTCGCCCACTTTGGCCTGCAGCGCCTTGTCGCCGACGAGCGCGCCTTCCGCGCCGTTGAACACGACGTACGTGGCGTTTTCCTCAATGGCTTTCTGCATGTCGAACGGCTGGAGGCCTTTCTCGCGGTACTTGCCCACGGTGTAGAAATCGCCCTGCATGACGTAGTACTCGCGGTCGACCGGCTTGAGGCCCTCGGGGGGCTCGACCAGAATCATGCCGTACATGCCGTTGGCCACGTGCATGCCCACCGGCGCCGTCGCGCAGTGGTAGATGAACAGGCCCACGTTCAGCGCCTTGAACGTGAACTGGGACTCATGACCCGGCGCGGTGAAACTCGACGTTGCGCCGCCGCCCGGACCGGTGACCGCGTGCAGATCGATGTTGTGCGGCATCTTGTTGCCCGGATCATTCTGCAGATGGAATTCCACCGTATCGCCTTGGCGGATGCGGATGAATTTGCCCGGCGTCTTGCCGCCAAAGGTCCAGAACGTGTACGTCACGCCGTCGGCGATCGGCATCTCCAGTTCTTTTACCGCCAGATGCACGACAATCTTGGCGGGTTGGCTGCGGTGGATCGCCTTGGGCACCGCCGGCGCGTCGGTCAATTCGGCTTCGATGGCTTCCCCGACGGGCGGGCCAAAATCGCCCTTGGCGCTGCCTCCGTGGCCGGCAAGCGTCACCAGCGGATCCCCGAGCGTCTCGGCGACAATCTTGCGGACTGCGGCAGCGTCAACGGCGCCCTTGGCGGCCTTGGTCGAATCGTTGTCGGCCATCTTGGGGCCCGGGTAGCAGCCAGCCGTCATGACCACGAGCCCGAGCGCGGCCAATCCTTTGAAGGGCGCCAAATTCCGTTGCGTCTGCATTTTCCGTCTCCTTCCAGCGGGTACTTCACTTCTCAGCGCGCGTCGTCCGACGTTCGGCTCCGAATCACAGGATACCACGCGTGCTTCGGTTCAAGGGATGTCGATGTCGATTGATTTCGAGCGAATGTCGCGGGTTTGTCATGGCTCCGCAAGCGCCAGAAATAAATCCAGATTGGCCTGCACGCGCAAACGCTAGCCGCGACCCGACCCGAGGTCAAGCGAAACTGAAAATCTGCTGATGTCGGCTGAATTTGCTACTTGTCGCCAATCGACAGCGACTTGGCGGCGACGCGCGCGCTCCTGCTGTCCGCTTCCGCGATGCGCTTGCGGGCGTGGCGGAGCACTTGGCCATCGCCCGGATTCGGGATCGCCGCCGCTACGGCGCCAGGAGACGGGAGACCGCCCGTGACGAGCATGTCGGAGAGGGTCGTCATCGCCGCCCAAGTGCAAATCGCCTCGTTGAGCTTGCTCCACGCCGGATGCAGCGGGCAGGGCTCGGCCGGCCGACAATTGCCCCAGCCAAACGCGCAGTGCGTCGGATCCGGGCGATAGTCGGCGGCGACCATGATGTCCAGCGCGCGGATGTAGCGCGCCGGCATGGCCAGCACGAACCCGCCGTGATGGCCCTTCTGGGACTTCAGCAGCCCAGCGACCACCAACCGGCGCATCAGCTTGGACAGGTAGTGCGGCGGAACGTTGGTCGCTGCCGCCAAGTCGTGGGCGCGGACCGGCTCATCGGGTGGCAAGTTGGCGATGTACGCCATGGCGCGGAGTGCGTATTCGACGGTCTGTGGCAACTGCATGGGGATTCCGTGGCGATCGACGTTGAAGTTGCAATCGTGAATGCGCGTTGCGCGACTCGGCGGCCGCGTGCGTTCGTTCGCTGCGGTCGCGGTGGCCGCTTCCAGCGCGACCCCAAAGCGCCACTTTGCACGCGCCTCTGGCGGTCGTCAATCGACATTACCGTGTCGTGGCGCGTGTTCTGTCGCATCCGCGTCGCTATGTTGCGCCGCCACCCACGCGTTCACCTGTGCCCACTGCGCGAAAAGCCAATGGATTTGAAGGTCCGCTGACTCGGGCACGTCCGCCCGCGGCGTCCGGCGCAGCGCGACTCGCACCGTCTGGCCGACCAGCCCACCGCGCCAAATCGCCTTGAGGTCCGCCAGCCCTTCCAGCCCGGTGTGCATCATCCAGACGACGTCCGCCTCGGGCGCGCCTGCCAGCGCCGCCAGCACGCCTCCGGGCTTGGGCGGCAGCACGTGCGGCCACTGGGCGGCGGTCGCCGCGAGCTCCGGGTGGTCCCGACGCAGCGTCGCCAGCGCCTGTTGCTGTTTCTGCGGCGTGAACCGCGTGCCTTCGGGGTAGATCAGCACGCCGTCCATCGCGCCCATCCCGGTCGCCAGCTGCCGAATCGCCGCCAGATCCTGCGCGGCGTTCTTGCGGTCGCGCGCCACAAAGAGGTTCGGCAGGCGATTGCCGGCGATGTCCAGGCAAGGATCCGCCAACAACTCCCGCTTCAGCACAAACCGCAGGCGCATTCCGTGGCGTTGGGAGAGCAGGACCGTTGGCAGCAGCGTGTCCGCACTGCTGGTATGGCGCACGAGCACGATGACCGGACCCGGCGCGACAAGCTCCGCGCCGGTCACCTCCAGCCGCATCTGGAACAGCCAGCGCAGGGCGGAAAACAGCAGTGACGCGAACTGCTGCTGCAAATCCGCGGTCTCCGCCAGCAGCTGCCGCGGCTCGCGCCGCCACCGCAGCCACGTCGCGCCCAGCCGCGGCAGCATCCACGCCTCGACAGCCAGATACCACACGCCAAACGCCAGCAGCCTGACGGAAACCCACTTGGGCCGGCGGACCGCGTCAACGGCGATCGCCGTCAGCAGCAGAAGCGGCAGGAGCGCGAGCAGGGCCAGAAGGGCAACATAGGCCCGGGAGATGCTGAGAACACGACGCTTGAACGGCATGGGATGTCCCGGGTAGTTGCAGTCCCTTGCTTGGATGCGCCGCGGCGGACTTGGATGCACGGTGCGACAGACTATTGACAGGCGTCAGCTTTGCCCTAGACTTCACAAAGTGAGCGGGCGTTCACCTTGTGCGTGTCGCCTCAGAATCTGCGTTTTCTCCTCAGTTTTCCTCTCGTACGAGCCATGACAGCACTACCTGATCACGAATCGCCGCATGATGTGCACGCTGCCGACCGGTCCGGCGCGCCGCTGCGCCTGCGTGACCGCCTGCGCGAGCAGACGCACGTGGCGATCCTGGACGCCGCAGAGCACATCATCACGGAGGAGGGCACGCCGCTCGCCCGGATCGACGCGATCGCCCACGCCGCGGGTGTGTCCGTCGGGACGCTCTACAATCACTTCGCCGATCGCGATGCGCTCGTCGCCGCCGTCATCCTGGACCGCCGCCGCGCGCTCGCCGGCTCCATGGCACAGTTGGTTGCCGACTCGCAGGCTGCTTTTCCAGCGAAGTTGCTTACATTCTTTGAGATTTTTGCCCAAGCCGGCGCCCGCCATGGACGGTTTTTCGCCGTTGTGATGTCGGAATCGGGCGGCCTGCGGTCCTGGCAGTGCCAGCGCGACGAGACGATCTCCAGCTGGTTTGCCCTCTCGCGGGCGCTGCTGGAGCAGGGCGCGCGGGAAGGCGTGATCCGCGGCGACCGTTTGGATGCGTATACGACGTTCCTGATGAATCTAGCGCGCACGGCCGTCATCGGACCTGCAGTGAGCATGCCGCTCATTGGCACCGCCGAGATGGCAGAGTTTTTCCTGAATGGCGCGCGTGCCAGCCGCCCAAACGTCCCTGTTGGCGACGGGAGTCCCCTGTGAAGCTGTCTGTCTACTTCGTTTCCCTGACTGTTCTGGCTGCCTCAGCTTCCGCTTCCGCGGATGAGACGCCGTTGACGCTGCCTGCGGCGATCGCGCGCGCGCTGGACCGCAATGCGGACGTCGGCGTCGCGCACGCCCGGCTTGCGGAGGCGCAGGCTTCCCGTTTCCGCGTGACGACGGCGTTCCTGCCCAACATCCAGGCCGTGGGTCAATACACGCGCAACTCCGCGGAGGCGAAGTTCGATCTGACGCCGCTCGCGCAGGGGATCGTGTCAGTCGTGCAGCCCGGAGTCCTGATTCCGGCGGGCACCTTTCCGCCGTCGATCATCCAGAAGGAAGACACGATTGGCGGCGCGCTGACGGTCGATGAGACGATCTTCGCGCTGTCGCCGTTTCTGGCGCGGAACGCGGCGAGCCACCAGGTGGAAGCGCAGTCGCTCAGCCTGGAAGCGACGCGGCGGGAAATCACCTACCAAATCATGCAGATCTTCTACAACGTCGCGGGCATGGATCGGCTCATTCAGGTCGCGGAGCGCGCGCTGTCGCTGGCGGACCAGCGGATCGGCAATGCCCAGATGCGCCAGAAGCAGGGGGCGGAGGGCGAAGTGACGGTCCTCCGGGCGCAGAGCGAGCGCGACAAGGCCGAGCAGGACCTCTCCCACGCGCGTCTGGCCCGCGACCAGCTGATGATGGCGCTGGGTTCGCTCCTCGACTTGCCGACGCCGGCGACGCTGACGGCCCCGCCGGAATTGGAGACGCCGGTCGGCGATCCGGAAGAGCAAGAGTCGAGCGCCCTGCGCGGGCGTCCGGATCTGCTGGCGCGGCGGCAGGCGATGCTGGCGGGCGACTCGAGCGTGTCGGAAGCGCAGTGGCGTTGGCTGCCGATGGTGACGGCGAACTTCACGGGTCGGTACACGGACACGCCGGGCTTCATCGGCAAGAACTGGCTGTGGTCGGCGACGGCCAACCTGGTGATTCCGCTCTTTGACCGCGGCGTGCGCTATGCCGACGCCGATGAACGGCGCGCGACGACGCAGCGGTTGTCGCAGGAAGTCGACAAGTCCGAGCGCGACTTGCGGGCCGGGCTGTCGCAGACGCGCGCGGAAATCGCGGTGGACCGGCACACGCTGGACGTGGCGCTGAGCCAGGCGAAAAAGGCCAAGCGGACCGCGGAGATCGTCGGCAAGGCGCAAGCGGCCGGCGGGGCGACGTCCCTGGAAGTCGCGGAAGCTGACACCAACCTGCGGATTGCGGAAGCGACCGTCGAGCGTGAGCGAATCAACCTGAATCTCGCGATTTTGCGGCTGCGTCACCTGACCGGCAACGTCCGTCCCGAATAGACCTCCCCATTTCCTGCTGCCCATCTGCGCCCACCGCGCCAAGGAAGAGCCATGCGCTTGTTGTACCTGCTGCCCCTCATCAGTCTTGTTGCCTGCAAAGGTGCGCCGCCCGCGGCCCAACCCGTTGCGGCGCCGCAGAAAGCGGTTGTGACGCAATCCGTGCACGTGGCGGCCGTCAAGGAGGAAAAGCTGCCCGCCGTCATCGAACTCTCCGGTACGCTGGAAGCCGATGAACGCAGTGAAGTGGCGTCCTCGATCGCTGGCCTGGTGACGGAAGTCGCCGTGGACGTGGGGAGCAAGGTCAAGAAGGGCGACCTGTTGGTGCGCATCGACAGGCGCGACGCGGCGATGCGGCTCGCGCAGGCGACGGCAGCGACCGCACAGGCTGGCGCGCGACTGGGCCTGGCGCCGGGTGGCGCGTTCAACGCCAACAAGGTGCCGGAAGTGCAGGTGGCGCGGGAAGCGCTTGAACTCGCGGAGACCGATGCCAAGCGCGCGAAGGCGCTCGTGGAAGGTGGGAGCGCGCCGCAGTCGCAGCTCGATACCGCCAAGTCGCGGCAAGAGCAGGCGCGGGCGCAGTATGAGGCGACGCTGAACGGCGCGCGCACGTCCTGGGCGGCGCTGCAGGCGGCGAAGGCCGCGCAGGACCTCACGGAGAAGGCCTCGGCCGATACTGACGTTATCGCGCCGTTTGACGGCGTCATCGACGCCAAGCGCGTGGCGCCGGGTGAATACGCGACGGTCGGCAAGGTCATGGTCGTGCTCGTGCGCACCGATCCGCTGCGCCTGCGCGTGGACGTGCCGGAGACGAACGCGGGTTCGGTGCAGATCGACGGCGACGTCCTGCTGACGGTCAGCGCGTACCCCGACAAGGTCTTCAACGGCAAGATCAAGCGCATTGGCGCGGCGCTCAAGGCGCAGTCCCGCGCGCTGGCCATTGAGGCTGAAGTCACCAACACCGATGGCGCGCTGAAGCCCGGCTTCTTTGCCCACGTCGCCTTGGTGCTGCCCGGCAAGGACGCCCCCGCTTTGCTCGTCCCGCTCACCGCGATTGGCACGTCCGGCAGCGCCGCGCGCGTGTTCGTCATTCAGGGCGGCGTCGCCGTGGAGCGCATCGTCGCGGTCGGCCGTTCCTGGCAGGGCCTCGTGGAAGTGCGCGGCGCGCTCAAGCCCGGCGAAACCGTCGCCACTGATTCCCTGGACGCGCTGACCGACGGCGCCAACGTCTCGGTCAAGTAGGAGCATTTCATGCAGTGGCTAGCCGCAATTTGCGTCCGTCGTCCCGTCTTCGCGTCCGTCATCATGCTTGTGCTGACGGTTCTCGGCCTTTTCAGCTACGGCGCGCTCGGCGTTGACCGCTTTCCCAAGATCGACATTCCGACCGTGCTCATTCTGACGACGTTGCCCGGTTCAGCGCCCGAGGAAGTCGAGACCGAGATCAGCGACAAGATCGAAGCAGCGGTGAACACCATCAGCGGCATCGACGAGCTGCGTTCGACGTCGACTGAAGGCGTGAGCCAGGTCATCGTCACCTTTGCGCTGGAAAAGCCGCTGGATACGGCGACGCAGGAAGTGCGCGACAAAGTGAGCGCGGTGCTCGCCAACCTGCCGCCGGGCATCGATCCGCCGATCATCTCCAAGATCGACCCGGATGCTGCGCCGGTCCTGACGCTGGCGCTCTCCGCCAACGCATCGCCGCGCGACCTCACGGAATTCGCCGACAAGACCCTGCGCCGCGAGCTGGAATCGCTCTCGGGCGTCGGTGAAGTCACGCTCATTGGCGGTCGTCCGCGCCAGGTCAACGTTTGGATCGACCCGGAGAAGCTCATCAAATACGCGATGTCCGCGGCGGAAGTGGAGCGCACGCTGCGCACACAGAACCTGGAATTGCCGTCGGGACGTGTGGAGTCGGGCGCGCGGCAGCTGACGCTCCGGACGCGCGGTCGGGTTGAGAACGTGAAGCAGTTTGAAGACCTGTTCGTGGGCGCCCGCGACGGCTCGCAAGTCCGTGTGCGCGACGTGGCGCGCGTGGAAGACGGCACAGCGGAGCCGGAATCCGTGGGCTATCGCGGCTCCAAGCCGACGATCCTGCTGAACATCCGCAAGCAGTCGGGCACCAACACGGTCGCGATTGTGCACAACGTGAAGGAGCGTCTGGAGGATCTGAAGAAGCGACTGCCGGCGGGCTATTCCATCGAAGTGGCGCGCGATCAGTCGGAATTCATCGAGAACGCGATCGACGCCGTCAAAGAGCACCTCATCCTCGGCGCCCTCTGCGCCGCGCTCATCGTGCTCGTCTTCCTCGGCAACTTCCGCTCCACCATCATCGCGGCGATCGCCATCCCGGTGTCGATCATCTCGACCTTCGCCATCATGCAGTTCGCCGGCTTCAGCCTGAACACCATCACGCTGCTGGCGCTCACGCTCGCGGTCGGCATCGTGATCGACGACGCCATCGTGGTGCTTGAAATCATCTGGCGCAAAATCGACGAAGAGGGGATGGATCCGTACGAGGCAGCCATCGCCGGTACCGAAGAAATCGGCCTGGCGGTGCTCGCCACCACGCTCTCGCTCGTCGCCGTGTTCATGCCCGTCGCGTTCATGGGCGGCATCGTCGGCCGGTTCATGAACTCGTTTGGCCTGACGATGTCGTTCTCCATCATGGTGTCGCTGCTGGTGTCCTTCGTGCTGACGCCGATGCTCTGCGCGCGCTGGCTCAAGAAGTCGTTTGTCGCGGAAGTCGCGAGCCATGTGCAGACCGGTCACGGCGCGCACGCGCAGGGCGGCCACGGCGGTACGGGCGGGTCGGGCATCGTCTACCGGACGATTGAAGCCGGCTACTTGAAGATCCTCGCGTGGTGCCTGCATCACCGCTGGGTCGTCGTCCTGGCGTCGCTGGGGGCCATCCTGAGCATCGGCGCGCTGGGCAAGGCGGCCAACAAGAACTTCCTGCCAGACGAAGACGAATCGCAGTTCCAGGTCACCGTCCGCGCGGCGGAAGGCACGAGCCTGGACGAAATGCGGCTTCTGACCACGCGGATCGCCGGCGATGTCCAAAAGATTCCGGGCGTGATGTATGGCGTGACGACGATTGGCGACGATGCGCAGAAGACGCCGAATTTGGGCGGCATCTACGTCAAGCTGCGGCCGGTGTCTGAGCGCAAGGAGTCGCAGCAGGAGCTGATTGCCAAGGCGCGCGCGCTGATTCTGCCCAAGTACGGCGCGGGCAATCGCATCTCCGTGAGCATGGTGCAGGCGTTCTCCGCGGGCGGCGCGAACTTTCCGGTCATGTATCAGGTCACCGGCCCGGACATGACCAAGATCGCCGAGTACACGGGCAAGCTGCTGGCCAAGCTCAAGGAAATGCCTGGCGTCGTTGACCCGGACACGTCGCTCATCGTCGGCAAGCCGGAACTGCGCGCGCACATCGACCGCGCCAAGGCCGCGGAGCTGGGCGTGAACGTCGGCGATGTCTCCGCTGCGCTGCGGTTGCTTGTGGGCGGTTATGAAGTGACCAACTACAACGAAAATGGCGAGCAGTATGAAGTGCATGCGCGTGCGGAACCGGGCAATCGCGCCGATCCCGCGGGCCTGCGCCGCCTTTCCGTGCCGTCAGCCAAGCTCGGTGCGGTCACGTTGGACAACGTCGTGACTTTCACGGAAGGCGCGGGTCCGTCCAAGATTGACCGGTACAACCGCCGCCGTCAGGCCATGGTGATGTGCAACATCGTCAAGGGCGCGTCAGAAGCCAAGGTCATTGAGAACCTGCAAGCCGCGACGGCGGAACTGCACATGCCGCCCGAGTATTCAGCCAGCCCGGTCGGTCGCTCCAAGGAATTGGGCAAGGCGGCCAAGAACTTTGGCCTGGCGTTCATGATGTCCTTCATCTTCATGTACCTCGTGCTCGCCGCGCAGTTTGAGTCCTGGCTGCACCCGATCACGATCCTGCTGTCCCTGCCGCTGACGGTGCCGTTCGCGATTCTCAGCGTCATCATCTTCCAGCAGTCGCTCAACATCTTCTCGATGCTGGGTATTCTGGTGTTGTTTGGCGTGGTGAAGAAGAACTCCATCTTGCAGATTGACCATACAATCAAGTTGCGCGCGGCCGGTCAGACGCGATGGGACGCGATGATTCACGCCAACCGCGACCGGTTGCGGCCGATCCTGATGACGACCGCGGCGTTCGTGGCGGGCATGATTCCGCTGGTGTTTTCCTCGGGCGCGGGCGCGGGCACCAACCGCGCGACGGGCTTCGTCATCATCGGCGGTCAGTCGCTCTCGCTGCTGCTCACGCTGTTGGCAACGCCGGTGGCGTACTCGCTGTTTGACGATTTGTCCGTCAAGTCCAGCGCCCTCTACGCCCGACTGTTCGCCGGCAAGAAGCCCGGGCCGGTCAAGCTGGGCACGGAGCCGTTGCCGCCGGCGTAAGCGCTGGAGCTACTTGAGCGCCGGCACAACCCACGCCGTCGTCAGCCAATCCAGCGCCACTCTCTCATCCCGCAGCAGCCGATCCAGCGCGCGCACGTTCGCATCCGGCTGCAGCGCGTGGCTGGCGTAGGCCCGGGCATAGAGCAGCCAGTTGGAGAGTTCGTAGCGGTGCAGCAGCGCGCCAAAGCGGTGGCCGTCGAGCTTCGCGAGCACTTCCAGCGCGGCATCGACGCCGGAGCAGGCGAGCAACGACGTCGCGGCGTCAAACAGCAGCTCGCGCAGGTCCTCAAACGCCTGCTCGGGATCGGCCGCGATCGTCTCCAGGAGCGCGGCAAAATCGTCCTCAGAAAGGCCCGCGGCATCGGCGGATTCGGCCATCGCCGGCACCTGCGTCGCCAGGAACGACGACTCGGGTGCGTGGTGCAGCAGGCGGCCCACTAGATAAACATCAAACGCGCTGGCGATCGCTTCGCCAAAAAACAGCGCGTCAGCCGAAGGCTGCGTGCCAACCGGTGTCAGCGCTTGCCCCGCGAGCCGATGCCACGCGATGTGCGTCAGCACGTCCGCCGGCACGTCGCGGTCCATGAGCACGTCGCCGTCCGCCTCGCCCCAGAACGTCAGCCCGAGGAACACCGCGTGATCCCAGCGCGCCATCGCCGGCGGCAAGACGCGGAAACGGTAGGACTGCAGGCGCAGGATCTTCTTCAAATCGGCGTAAAGGCCGACGTGGCGAAAGCTCGGTTCGTCGTCGATTGTGACGTCGTCGAGGCTGTAAGTGGTCAGGCTGTGGGCGTTGGGGCTGAGTTTGCTCATGGCCGGCAGGGTAGCACATTTTCTACCACAGCAGGTCCGCCAGCCCCGACGCGCGACTCACCCGCCGCGCCAGCGCAGCCGCCATCCGCTCCGGCGCACCCAGCCAATCCAGCCGATCGCTCGCCCGCGTGATGCCCGTGTACACAAGTTCGCGCGTCTGGATGGGCGAATCGCGGTCCGCCAGCACCAACGCCACGCGCTCGAACTGCGAGCCCTGGCTCTTGTGCACCGTCATCGCCAGCGCGCCCGTCACCTGCGGCAGCCGCACCAGCGGCACGGCCTTGGTGCGCAGCACGCCCGCCACGGTCTTGGCAAAAATCGCCTGCAGCCCGTCGGCTGTCGGCAGCACCAGCCCAATATCGCCGTTCATGAGCGCCACGTCGTACGCGTTCGCCGTCACGAGCACCGGCTGCCCCAGCCAGAACCCCTGCTTGGTCGGCAGATTCTCGCCCAGGGACGCGCGCACGCGTTCCGCCAGCGCCCGCTCCAGCCCGGCCACGCCCAGCGGGCCATTCCGATGCACCGCGAGCACGCGATAGCTGTCAAACGCCCGGAGGAGCGCGGCGTGGAACTGCGGATCCTGCAGCGCTTCACCGCGCGGTCCATGTTCGGCCAGCGCCAGCCGCAGCGGCGCAACGTAGCCGTCCAGATAGGGCGCCGCCAACGCCTGCAATTGCCCAGCGCTCGGGCGGCCATTTTGCGGCGCGCCGAGCTGCTGCACCCGCGTCGGCAGCGTCTCATCGGCCGGCAGGGGCCCCGTGCCGTTGAGCAGCGCCAGCGCTGCCAGTTCGCCGGGCTTGTCGCCGCGCTGGAGCAGCATCGCCAGTTGACCGATGGTCGGCGCGTGGGCAAAGCGCCGCGAGACCGTGAACCGCACGACGGATTGCCGCAGCGGCGCACCTGCCGCGTCGTCATCCCGCAGCGCGCCCTGGACGAGATCCGCCAGCACGGTGCCCGCCTCCACGCTCGCGAGCTGATCGCGGTCGCCCAGCAGGATCAGCCGCGCGTGCGGCGGCACCGCGTCCAGCAGGCGGCGCATCAACGTCAGGTCGACCATCGACGCTTCATCCACCACGATGACGTCCGCCTCCAGCGGGTTGCCGGCATGGAACCGCGCCCCACCGTCCGGCCGCATGCCCAGCAGCTTGTGCAGCGTCCGCGGCGCCAGTTGGCCCAACCGCGTCCGCGTGTGCGCGCTCACGCCCGGCAGCTCGTCCAGCCTCTCCTGAATCGCCTCCGCCATCCGCACAGCAGCCTTGCCTGTCGGCGCCGACAACTGGATGTTCAGCGGCCGCAGCGGGTCATCGTTCTCCAGCAGCAGCGCCAGCAGCCGTTTGATGCTGAACGTCTTGCCGGTGCCTGGCCCGCCCGTCACCACCGTCAGCCGCCGGGCAAGCGCCACGCGCACGGCTTCCGCCGCCTCGCCGGTCAATTCCAGCTTCGCCAGCCCCGCCTCCACGAGCGCCGCGGGCAGCGGATTCGCAACCGGCACCGCCAGCGCCAACAGCCGAGCCGCCAGCAGCTCCTGTTCGCGCCACATCCGCCGGGTCATCAGCAGCACTTGACCCGACGCGAGCCGCTGCTGCACAAACGGTGTCTGGCCTACCGCCAGCCCCACGAGCGCGCTCGAGAGCGTCTTCAGCTGCCATGCCGCTCCGTCGATCGGCCACGCAACCGCGGGCTCCGGCGGTTGCGGATCCACCGCGCGCTGCACAAGCCGTTCGTCGTCGATCGTCTGCGGCACGGTCAGCAGGTCCACGCCCACGTGACCCGCCCGCGGCCCGCGCACGGCAAAAGCCAGCGCCAGCAGCACGTCCGGATCGGTCTCACCAAAACGCGCGGCCACCGTGTCGATAAGCAGCACGTCCGTCGGCTGCAGCACGGCGGGCACAAAGGTCGCCACGCGCTCGGCGAACGCGGCATTCAGCAGCGGCAGGCTCATGGAACCTCCTGTGCGGCCAACGCGGCGTCCAGCGCGAGCACGACCTGCTTGGGCCACAGGTCCGTGTAGACGCCAAAGGCCTGACCGTCGTCCTGCAGCGCGTCCGGGCCTTCCATGCCGCGCAGATAGAGGTACAGATGGCCGCCGATGTGGCGGTCGTAGTCGTATCCCGCCAGCCGTTCCCGCAAAAAGCGATGCAGCGCCAGCGTGTAGAACAGCGCCTGAAGATGGTAGCCGTGGCGCGCCATGTCCCACGCCAGCCAATCGCGGGCATAGTGGCCGCGCAGGCAGAGTTGGCGGTTGCGCTGGGAGACGATCTTGTTGGTCTTGTAGTCGGCGATGAAGTACCGGCCGTCGACGCGCAACACCAGATCGATGGACCCGGTCAGCACGCCCGCCATCGCCGGGAATTGCGTCTCGTCGTGCACCATGCGCAGCCACGGCAGGCCGTCCCATGCCGTGTCGCTGAGTCGATGCGCCAGCGCTGCCTGGATCGCCGTCGGCGCGACGCACGGCAGGTGCGCTTCCCACTGCGCGCCGCCGGCCAAGGACAGGTCAAAATGCAGCTCGTCCAGCCGGTTGGCGGAAGTCAGGTCGCGCAGTGCGAAGCCGTGCGGCAGCTTTGTCGCGCCGCCGTGCAGCGGCGTGTCCAGAAAGGCCGGGAGCGCCGCCAGCAGCGGCTCATGCGCCGGGCTGTAGGCGACGCCCGCCCGCGCCGCGAGCGACGGCGCAAGGTCTGCAAGCGAGGCGTCGTCCTTGCCGCCGCCCGTCTGAAAGTCCAGATGCTCCATCAGGGCGTGCACCCACTGGCCCACGTCGGTCCCGCCGGGCAGGGTCGCGAGCGCCACTGCCTGCGTGCGCGTCGGTTGCGCCGGCTCGGGCGTCTGGGCAAAATCGCCATCGTCCAGCGGCGGCTGCCCCGGCAACGGCGGCTCGGCATCCGCCGTCAGCAAGCTCGCCGGCGCATCGCCGCCTTGCCCCGGCTCCCAATCGCCCGTCGGCGCGGCCCCTTCCAAGGTGCGACCCGCAGCGAGCGCGGAATAGCTCGTCACCAGCCACGGCGTCGTCAGCGGCCGATCCAGCGGCCAGTGGCGGGCGGCCAGCGGCGCGGCGATCTCCGCCGCAACCTGCACCCGCGCGGGAACTTCCGTCAGCGGCGGCTCCTCCCGCCACGCGATGTTGCCTCGTGACGCGTTCACCATCTCCGTCAGCCGCTCGTGCCAGCGGCTCGCGGCCGTCGTGTATTCGTCCGGCGGACTGTTCTTGCCGGGATTCTTCAGCTTGGGCAGCGGCGCTTCGCTCCCGCCAGGCAGCGGCCGCAACGCCAGCGTGGAAAACGCGCTGCTTTGCGGATCGCCGCCCGTCTGCCCCGCCGCGGCCAGCCACGCGACCGTCAGATGCCGCGCCCGTGTCAGCGCCACGTACAGAAGCCGTCGTTGCTCCTGCAGCGTTTCCAGCTCAAGCACCGACTCGGCCCGGGTGCGCGCCACGCTGCCCGGTGGCGCCATTTCCAGGCAAACGATGCCGTGCGCGGCGTGGAATTTCACCGGCTCGTTCCCGCGGGCCGCCCCGCCATTCTCAGCCCAGGCAAACGGCAGCAAAACGACCGGATACTCCAAGCCCTTGCTCGCGTGCACCGTGACGATTTGCACCGCCGCCGCGTCGCTTTCCAGCCGCAGGGATTGCTCGTCGCTCGGCTGGCTCAAGGCTTCCTGCACCTGCGCCCGCAGCCAGGCCGCCAACCCGCCTGGACTCAGGCGCGTCCGCCGCTCTTCGGCGTGGCACAGCTCCGCGAGATGCCGCACGTCGGTCGCCAGCCGCTCGCCATCGCTGCCCGCCAGCAGCCGTTCAACCGCCTGCGTGTGGTCCAGCGCGCTCTCCCAGACCCGGACGAAACCGTGCATCGGCCAGCGGTTGGCCCAGTGGCTGATCTGCGTGAGCCACGCCGTCCAGTCGCGTTTCGTCGGCGCGGCTTCAGTCTGGCGGTTGAGCGCATCGGCAGCCTGCAGCGCGTCGTCCAGCTCACGCAGTGACCAGCCGATCAGCGGCGTCGTCGCCAGTGTCCGCGCTTGACCGTCGCGCCCTGGCGCCGCGACCGCATCGAGCCACGCCAGCAACCACGTCACCGCGGGACTTGCAAATACGCTGCGCCGACCCGCGGCCACCGACGCGATGCCGACCCGCGCGAGCGCCCGCTGGATTTTGCGCGCCTGCCGACCCGTCCGCACCAGCACTGCCACGTCGCCTGCGCGCAGCGGCCGCGCGCCAGCGTCGCCATTGAGCTGCGTCGTCTCCAGCAGCAGGCACGTCTCTCGGGCGCACAGCTGCGCCGCCACGTCCTCGCCCACGTCGCGCGAGCCAATCCGCCCGGGCTGGCCGCCGGGCTGGACCGCCGCGTCAAACCAGCGCACTTCAAATGGCACGCGCGGCTCCGCATCGCGATCCGGCGCAACGCCCACGCGCATCGCCGCGCCAGCCTTGGCGGCCGTCACCGCGATGTAGTCAAAACCCGGCTCGTCCGCCGGGTCCGCACTCGGCAGCGCAAACGCGTTCGAGCCCTCGCGCCAGAAGTGGTTCATCGCCGCGACGTAGCCCGGGTCCGACCGCCAATTCTGCCGCATCGTCGCGCGCTGCGACGTCGCGCCGCCCGACGCGACTGCTGCCATGTAGACGTGCACGTCCGCGCCGCGAAAACCGTAGATCGCCTGCTTGGGATCGCCGATGAGCAGCATTGGCTTCTGCGCCGCCTGGAACGCCGCCTGCAGCACGGTCCACTGCGCGCTGTCCGTATCCTGGAACTCGTCCACGAGCGCCGCGTCGTACCGTTTGCCGATCGCAAGCGCCAGCGCACCTTGCGGGCCTTCCGCGTTGATCCGCTCCGCCAGCCGCGACAGCATGGCGTCGTACGTCAGCACGCCGCGCCGCTGCAACTCCGCCTCCAGGTAGGTCCGCGCCTCGTGCGCCGCCGACGCCCGCGGCAGAGGCCACAGGCGCTCTTGCGTCTCAATCAGTCGGGAATACCCGGCAAAGAGCGGCGCCGCGGCAAAAGATTCCACGGAATCAGCGCTTTTCCACGCCGCGTTGAGCGCCTCTGTCGTCCACGCCGTCGTCCACGCCGTCGCCCGCGAACCGACCCGCAGGTTGCGCGGCCCGCCGATCGCCAGCCAATTGCGCATGCTCTGCCAATAGTCCGCGAGGTGCCGCGCGCCCATTTTGCGGCCGTCGAGCCGCCCGCCCTTGCCGCCGATCGCATCGCGCAGCGCCGCAAACGCCGCCGTTCCGTCCGCGCTGTCCAACCAGCGCTGGAACGCCGTCACCGCCGCCCGCCACGCCGCCAACGTCGCCAGCACCGTCACGGGCGCTGCCACGTCCGGCAGCACCAACGGCATCACGGCGCCGGTCACCGCGCGTGCGAGCACGCTCAAACTGCCGCGCGTCCAGCCCATGTCCGCGGCCAACGCCACCTGCGTCTCATCCGTCGCGGCGTACAGCTTGGCGAGTTGGTCCGCCACCCACTCCGCCAGCAGCGGTTGCACATCCGCCATCAGCGTCAGCCCCGCCTCCTGGCCCGACTCAAAAGCCAGCTGCGTCAGCATCCGCTGCGAGAAACCGTGGATCGTCGAGATCGGCGCCAAGTCAAACGCCGAGTACGCCGCCGCCAGCCGCAGCCGCATCAGCGCCTTGTCGGCGCGCATCTGCCAGAGCGCGAGCAGGGGATCCGCCGTCGGCGCAGCGTCATCCCCCAGCGCGTCGCGCGCCAACAGGAGCCGGGCCCGCACGCGATCGCGCAGCTCCGCGGCGGCGTCGTTGGTGAACGTGATGACGAGGATTCGTTCGATGGGCAGGTTCTTTTCCGCGACCAGGCGCGCCACGAGATGCGCGATCTGCCACGTCTTGCCGGTGCCCGCACTGGCTTCCAGCAGCAGCGTTTGCGTGTCGGGCAGGGCTTCCTGTCCGGTCCAGGTCGGCGGCGTATGGCTCATGGCGCCTCCGATGCGGTGCGCACCCAGCCGGCCACTTCCGGCGCGTCAGGCGCAAACGACGCGGCCAACAGCGGCAACCACACACGCTGCGCCAACGCCCGGAGGCTGAGCGGCCCTTCGGTCCGCGCCAGTTCCAGCGGCGCGTCCTCGCCAAATAGCCGCGCCACGGCGGCGTCATCGGCATCGCCGCTGGTCTTGTCACCGCCTGTCCAGTTGTCGGCGAGCACGCGCTGCAGCGCCCCCACCGGCGTCGCCGAATCCATGGCCAGCACGTCCGCCAGCGCGGGCGACGTTTGGGCGAAGAGCGGCAACGGCTGGCAGCGCGCCGCCCGCCAAATCGCCACGAGATCGGCCAGGAGCGTCCGAGCGGCATCGGCCGGCGGCGGCATCAACCACACCTCGGCTTCCTTGTCCGCGTCCGCCGCACCCACCGCGCGTGCCGCAACCGCCGGCAGCCCTGCCGCGCGCGCCGCCAGCAACGTCAACCACGCTTGAAGCTGCAGTTTTCGGCTCGGCGTCTTGCTCGCCGTCACCCAGTGCAGCAGCCATCGGCCTTCGCGGGAGTAGACGTTTGTCAACCCACCGTACAACTCCGTGCCGTCGTCCAGCCGCACTGCAACGTCGGGCGGCTCCACGCGCGGCCACGCCACCGCCGCCACGCGCTGCGCCGCTCGTTGCGCTGACGCCATCTCGCCCGCCAACAGCGCCCGGCCTCCCGCCTGCAACGGCAGCGCGCCGCGCCCCGCCGCATGTGCCACAGCGCGTTCCAACAGCGCCGTCGCGTCGGCCTCCGGTCGCAGCAGCGCGCTCAACAGCCGGTCCCGCTCGGCCCAGCCGCTCAGGGAATCCAGCTCCAGCGGCTCCCGCGTCGCCAACGCGGTGTCGTCTTCCGTCAACGTCAGCTGCATCCGTGTCCGCAGGAGCAGCTTCTGGGGCGCGATCAGCCCCGCGGCCAGTTCGCTCAGGCTGATCCGCATCTGCTGCACCGGCTCCGCCGCCAGGTTCGCGTCGCCCAGCGCCAACAGCCCCGACTCCAGCGGCGCGCGCTCGCCCAGCCGCAGCGCCTGCAAAGTCATCGCCGCCGTCAGCAGGCCGTGGTCAAAGGCGTGCGGCGCGTCGATTGCGAATTCCAGCGGACTCCACGGCTGCAGCGGGTGACTGCGCACGAGCGCATCGCGGTGTTGCCCAGTCAGTTTGCCCAGCGTTTCCAGCAGCTCTTCCACCGGCACGGCGGCGGGCAGGTGCTTGCCCGTGCGCACGTCCCGACCCGACCAGAACAGCCAAAAATGCGTGCGCGCTGAGAGCAGCGCCTCGAGCAGCAAGTGCCGGTCGATTTCCCGCCGGTCGCGCTCGCCCGTCCTCCGGCCATCGGCAAACGGATCCCAGCCCGGCGGCTGGGCCCCACGCGGAAACTTGCCATCGTCCATGCCCAGCAGCGCCACCACGCGAAACGGCACGGAGCGCATCGGCTCCAGCGCACACACCGTCACGGCGCTCGCCACGGCGCGGTCGCCCTTTTGCGGCATCTCAAAGCGGCCTTGCAGCCAGCGCAGGAGCGCGGTCCGCGCCAACGGGAGCCCAAGGCTCGGCGCGTTCTGCTCCAGGCTGCGCAGAATGTCCACGACGCTTGCGCGCAGCCACGCCTGCGTCGGCGCCGTCGCCGCGAGGGAATCCAGCGCATCGGTCAGGTCCCGCGCCCACACGTCGGCCAGCCGCGGCGCCTGCAGCGTCTCGCAGAATCGCTGGATCGTCCGCACGAAGCCGATGAGCTTGCCAACGCGGGCCACGCGGTCGCGCCCCGCAATCGGCTCGGGCACCAGCGGCATCGGCGGACCACCGAGCACGTCCAGCGCATCCGTCTCGTCAGGCAACAGCACGCCCAGGGCCAGCCGCTCCAGGCCGAACCGAATCGTGTTCTGGTCCAGCTCCGGCTGATCCGCGTGGCGGTGGCGATCCGCGGCGTCAAAGGCCCAGCGCATCCCGGAGGTCGCCATCATGTCGCGCATGTCGGCCAGATCCTCCGCCTGCAACTCCAGCTTGTCGCGCACCGGCTGCAGCGTCAGGAGCTCCAGCAGCGCCGCCGCCGTCACGCGCTCACCGGCCAGCGCCAGCAGCTGCAGCAGGACTTCCGCCAGCGGATTGGTGCGGCGCAGGCCCAGATCCGCGATCGCCGTGGGAATCGCCGGAAGCCGGGCGCCTTCGGGCATCGCCACCGCCAGCCCGCGCCGGGCAAAGACCGCGGCGACCAGTGGCGCGTACGTCTCAATATCCGGCGTCATGACCAGCACGTGCCGCGGCTCCAGCGCCGGGTCCGCGGCGAAAAGCGCGAGCAGTTCATCGCGCAGCGCTTCCACTTGCCGGGTCGGGCCAAACGCCGCGTGCGCCGCAAACGAGCGATCGCCCGCCACCGTCGGCCACGCGCCGGAAAGCGGCATCGGTCCCGCTTGGCCAATCCATTCGTGCAGTTGCTCCAGCAAGCGCGTGGGTTGGGCATCGCCTGACGCCGCGCGCTCCTCCTCAAAATAGCCCAGCTCTTCCAGCTGGATCTGCAGGTCCCGACTCGGCCCGCCCAGCGCCGCCAGCACCGGATTTTGGGACGTCAAATCGGCCTCGATTTGCCGCCGCTGGACGTCGTTCTTCGCCGCCCGCAGCGCCAGCCGCAGTTCCGCGCGCGTGCGCACGTCCGCCCACCAGACCTGCGACGGCGCGAGCACGTACAGGTGCACGTCCATGCCGCGCGCGATGCTGCCCAAGCGCTGCACATCGCCCGGCCCCATCGTCGACAGGCCAAAAACGTGCAGGCGGTGCGACGACGGCCGCGGCGTCAGGCGCTGCAGCTCCAGCAACTGTTCAGCGGGACTCGGCAGGTCCGGCGCGGCCATCGCATGGAGCAGCCGCGCCAGCCAGCGGTGGGGCAGCGGCGCGTCGTCCGGGTGTTGTTGCCAGAGCACCGCGTCCTGGGCGCGCTCGTGCATCAGCCGGTCGAGCGTCTCCGCGACCTGTCGGGCAAACGTCAGCTCGCGCGGCGAGATCGCATCCGCCGGCTCTTCGCCGAGGTAGCGGCGCACGGCGGCAAAATCATCGTGCGGCAGGAACTCCCGGAGCAGCGGGACCAGCGCGAACGCGAGCGTGTCGATCTGCCAGTGCTCCTGCGTCGGGGACCGCAGATTCCAGAAGTCGGCGCGCTGGGTCGCACCAAAGAGCTCGGCGGTTGCCCCGTCAAACGCCTGGCGCGGGAACGGAAAATCGAGCCGCGCGGCAATGCCGTGGTGCGTCGCCAACTGATGGCGAAGCCACCGCTCCATGCCGCGACTACCCACGACGACGCCAACCGGCTCAAAAGGGTCCACTGGCCAATGCGCGTGCAGCAGCCGCGCCAGCTCAGCGACGAGCGATTCCACGGCGTTGGAACGGTGCAGATGGAGGGGCATGGCGCGGACGGTAGCGGGTTCTCGCGGTGGCGGCAACCGCGTTCCGCAAGCGCGCGACTACGGCAGGACGCCGCGGGCGAGCATGGCTTCCAACCAAGCCTGGCGCACGGCATCCTCCGCCAGCACCACGGCGGTCGCGGCATCCCGGGCGCGCCGTTCCGCATCGACGACTTCCAGATTGGTCGACACGCCGGCGCCCCACGCCATCTGCGCGAGGCGCAGTCCTTCATCGGCCCAACCCAGGACCTGCTTGGTCGCCTGCAACGCTTCCGCCGCTGCCCGCCACGCCGCCTGCGCCGCGCGCTCGTCCGCGGCGATTTGCCGCGCCAGGCCAGCTTTCTGGGCGTCCAACTGCGCCACCACGGCTTGGCGTTCGCGGCGCTGCCCAGCGCGACCGCCCCATTCCAGCAGCGGCATGTTCAGCACCAGCTGCGCTTGCAGGCCGGCATTGGGCACCGTCGCGAGCGCCGGGACTTGCACAAACGGCGTCACGGTCGCGTAGAGCGCCGGCAGCCAATCCGCGTAGCTGTCGGCAACGACGCGCGTCGCGGCGCGCAGGCGCTCGTTGACCGCGTGCACATCCGGGCGCGCCTGGGGCGTCTCCGCCAGCGGCGTTGGCGCCTCTGACAACGGGCAATCGCCAACCGGCACGATGGGTTCGACTTCATTGGTCAGGAACGCCAGCTGCTCGCGCATCTTGGCCAGCACGATGCCATTGGCCTTGACCAGCGCGTCCGACTGCGCAGCCTCCTGCGCCGCGCGCACCGCGTCGAGTTGATTGCCCAAACCACCCTTGCGGCGCTGCTGGGCAAACGCCAGATGCACCTCCGCCGTCGTCTTGGCCCGCTCCAGGACCTCGACCTGCCGCTCCGCCGCCAGCAGGGACAGCCAGAGCCGCGCCGCAGCCACGCCGACTTGCCACCGCGCGTCCTGGGTCGCTGATTCCGCAACGGTCGCGACGTCTTCCGCGTGGTTCCACGCCACCCAGCGCTGCGGCACCAGCACCGGCACGGTCAGCACGAGCGCGCCATAGCCCTGGGTCGCTGGGCTGACGACGTGACCGGCCGAGACGCGGTCGCCGTCCAGCTGCGTGAATTGGCCAAGCAGCGCGAGCGCGGGCAGGGCGTTGGCCTTCACCTGTTCAAGCTGCGCTTGAGCGCGCAGGACGTCCGCTTGCGCCTGGAGCACATTGGGATGGCTGTCCTGGGCCCGCTGCACCGCTTCGTGCAGCGTCAACGGCACGGCGGCAACGACCGGCAGGGACCACAGCAGGAGCAGGCACGGCAGCAGGCGGGTCACTTCTTGCCGTCCTTTGCCGGTTGCGCAACGGGGCGGACCCGCACGCCATCGACCAGCTCATCGCCGCCCGTCAATGCCACGCGCGCGCCCGGCTGGACTGTGCCCAGGATGCGGGCTTTGGCGCCGTCGTGGTCGACAACGTGTACGGAGTGCAGCTGCACGCGGTCGTCCGCGCCGATGACCGCCACAAAGGTCTGCGGACCGCGCACCAGCAACGCCTCAGCGGGCACCTGCGTCCGGGAGGCTTGGTGCACGGTCCACGCGACGTCCAGGAACGCGCCGGCCGAAAACCGGGCATCGCGGTTGTCGACGTCGATTTCCGCGAGCAGGGAGCGCGTCCTGCCGTCGAGTTCGCCCGAGATCCTCGAAATTTTGGCGGAAACGGCGCTCTCCGGATGGTTTGGCGCGCTCACCGTGACGTCGTCGCCCAGATGGACGGACGCCGCGTCGTCCTGCGACAAGTAGATGCTGACCCGGAGCTTGTCGACGTCCGACACGCGCACGACGGGGAGCGCGCTGGTCTGTGCGGACGTGGCGGCTTGCAGCAGCGCGCCCGGGTCGGCGAATCGGGCCGTGACGACGCCGTCAAAAGGCGCGCGAACGTTGCGGTATTCGCGTTGCGAGGCCAGCGTCGCGACTTGCGCATCGGCGACGACTGCCGCCGACTTCGCTGTATCCGCTTCCTGCGCTGAAACGACGCCGGGCGCCGCGAGCTTCTGCACGCGATTGGAGAGCGACGTGCGGTTTTGCGCATCCGCCTTGGCGGCTTTCCACTGCTGGTCGAGCTCCGGCACGTCGAGGACGGCGATGATGTCCCCGCCCTTGACGCGGGTTCCCCGGTCCACGCGGATCTCGTGCAGGTAGCCGCTGACCTTGGCGTAGACGGTCGTGGTCAGCCACGGTCGCGCCTCGCCCAGGAGCCGGACGACCCGCGTTTCCGGCGACGCCTCGGCCATCGCAAAACCGACGGCCGGTCCCGCGCGATTCTCCGCAGGCGTGGCGGCTTCCGTGCGGGCCTTGGCGTCCTGCGCGAGCCGCTGTACGCCAAACCAGGCGGCGAAGATCGCGGCCAAGCCCAGCGCAAAAAAGACTCCGCTCTGCCACAACGGCCGTTTCATGCCAGTGCCTCCGCTGCGGCGCCTTGCGATTCTTCAGCAAAGCGCGCGTCCAGCTCATTGGCCCGCGGCGGCTGACGCCGCAGCAGGGTGTAGATCACCGGCACGATGAACAGCGTCACAACGGTCGCCATCAGCAGGCCGCCAATGACCGCGCGGCCAAGCGGAGCGTTCTGCTCGCCGCCTTCACCGTGGCCGATCGCCATGGGCAGCATGCCGAGGATCATCGCCAGCGCCGTCATCAACACCGGCCGGAGCCGCGTCCTTCCCGCCTCAAGGGCACCGGCCAGCGCGTCCACGCCGGTTTGCGCCCGGTAGTCGTTGGCAAAGCTGATCAGCAGGATCGCGTTGGCCACTGCGATGCCGACCGCCATGATCGCGCCCATCAGCGATTCGACGTTCAGCGTCGTGGCCGTCAGCGCCAACATCCAGAGCACGCCCACCAGCGCGCCCGGCACGGCGGTCAGGATGATCAGCGGATCGAGCCAGGTCTGGAACAGCACGACCATCAGCAGGTAGACCAGCAGGATCGCCAGCAGGAGCCCCGTGCCCATCGTCTTGAACGAGGCGCGCATGACCTCCGGCTGGCCGTGCAGGGTCACGCGCACGCCGGGCGGCAACGGACCGAGGCGCCGAATCGCGGCGTCCACGTCCTCCGCGACGTGACCCAGATCGCGCCCCGACAGGTTGGCGTCCAGATGCAGCACGCGCTGCACGGTGGAATGGCTGATCTGGTTGAGCGACGTGCGCGGCGTGACCCGGGCGATGCTGCCCAGCCGCACGGTCGGCGCTTCCGGCACCGCGGTCGGCGCGTGGGCGTCCGGCGCGGCCAGCAGCTGACTCGCGCTCGGCGGCGTCACCGGAATCTGCGCGAGCTCATCGACGGAATGGATGTCGCCCAGCGGCACGCGCACCACCACCGGGTAGTTCACGTTGTTGACGGGATTGACGTAGAAATTTGGCGACACCAGCGCGCTGGACGACAACGCGATGAGCACCGCATTGGCCACGTCCCGTTGCGCGAGACCCAGTTCGGCGGCGCGCAGGCGGTCGACGTCGACCTGCAAGCCGGGATAGTCGAACGTCTCCGGGATCCGCACGTCCACAACGCCGGGGATCTTGCGCAGATCCCGCGCGAGCGTCTCCGCCAGCACCACGGCCTTGCCGAGGTCCCGCGACTCGATCTCCACGTCGATCGGCGCCGCGACGCCAAAGTTGATGACCTGGCTGACGATGTCCGCCGGTTGGAACCAGAACGCCGCGCCGGGGAATCGCGCCGGCAGCCGCTCGCGCAGCGCGCGCATGTAGGTCTCCGTGGGCGCATGACCGCTGTTCAGCGCGATCAGCAACTCCGCGTCCATTCCCGAGGAATTCTCGGTCTGCACGAACGCGAGGTTGAAGAACAGCGGCATGCCGATCATCGCGTTCAAGGTGCGCAGCTCGCCGGGCGCGATCGTCTTGCGAATCTCGTCTTCAACGCGACTCGCCAGCTTGTCCGTCTCCTCCACGCGCGAGCCCGCCGGCGCGCGAACGTGCAGCTTCATCAGTCCCGTGTCGACCTGCGGAAAGAAGTCCATGCCGATCGAATCCGGGAGCTGCAGCGTCAGCGCGCCGATCGCCGTCGCAATCACAAGCGCGGCGATCCGGTGGTGCAGCACCAGATCGAGCAGCCAGATGTAGGCCCGCTGCAGCCCGCCGAACGCCCCTTCGCGCAGACGACCGAGCAGGGTCAGGTGTTCCTCGCCCAGGTGCTCGCCCGCCATCAGCATGCGCGCGAGCACGGGCACGAGCGTGCGCGAGAGGAACCAGGACGCGAGCATCGACAGGACGACCGCGAGCGCCAGCGGCACGAACAGGTAGCGCGACGGCCCGACAAGCAGCGTGACCGGGAAGAACACGATGCAGATGGCCAGCGTCGCCACGATCGCCGGCACCGCGACCTGGTGCGCACCGTCCAAAATGGCGACCGTCAGGGTCTTGCCCAAGTGCCTGTTCCGGTGGATGTTTTCGACCTCGACCGTGGCGTCGTCGACGAGCATGCCGATGGCCAGCGACAGGCCGCTCAGCGTCATGATGTTCAGCGTCTGGCCGAGCAGCTTGAGCCCGACGACGCCGACCAGGATCGCCAGCGGAATGGACGTGCAGACGATCAGCACGCTGCGCCAACTGCCGAGAAAGGCGAGGATCATGAGCGAAACGAGCATGGCCGCCATCGCCGCCTCGCGCAGCACATCGCCGATGGCGCGCCGGACAAAAGCCGACTGGTCAAAATCGATCTTGAGCTCCAAGCCCTCCGGCGCGGCGGCCTGGATCTGCGGCAGCATCGCGCGCGCGGCGTCGACAACGGCCAGCGTGGAGGCATCCGCCTTGCGGAGGATGGTCAGGTAGGTCGCGCGCCGGCCATCGACGTGGACGATGTTGGTCTGGTCGGCAAAGCCGTCATGCACCTTGGCGACGTCGCCGAGCAGGGTCGGCGCGCCACCGGCGATGCGCATCGGAATTTTCTCAAAATCAGCCAGCTGCGGCGGACTGGAGTTCATGAAGACGTTGTACTCGGTCGTGCCCATGCGCGCCGTGCCCGCCGGGACGATCAGGTTCGAGCTCTGCAGCGCGTTGACCACATCGACGGGCGACAGCCCGCGCGCCTGCAGCGCCGCCAGGTCAAGATCCACGTCCACCTGGCGCTGCCGCCCGCCAAATGGCGCCGGCGTCGAGAGTCCTGGCACCGTGAACAGCTTCAGGCGGATGAAATTGAGGCCGTAGTCGAAGATCTTGTCTTCCGAGAGCGTCCGCGACGAAGCCGTCAACTGTGCCACGGGCACGTTGGAGGCGTTGAATTGCACGATGACCGGCGGCTGCATGCCCGGCGGCATGATGCGCAGCGCGGTGTTCGACGACGCGCCAATCTGCGCAATCGCCGCGCCGATGTCCGTGCCGGGCTGGAAGTAGATCTTCAGGAGCGCGAGGCCGGGCATGGACTTGGACTCGATGCGCTCGATGCCGCTGACCGCGGTGGAGTAGCTGCGCTCGGAGATGAACGTCACGCGGCGTTCCACGTCCTCAGCGGGCAAACCGGTGTATTGCCAGACCACGGCGACGACGGGAATGTCGATGACCGGAAAGACGTCCACGAGCATGGCGCGAATGGACAGGCCGCCGCCCAGGAGGATAAGCGTGGCGAGGACGGCAATGGTGTAGGGGCGCCGAAGCGCGAGGCGGACGATCCACATGAGCAGGGAGACCGGGCAGGGAGAGCCCGGGCGTAGAGAACCACACTGGCGTCCGTCGTCAATGGCGAAGAGTGTGAAGTTACGTCAATGCTACGCGCCGTCTGGGGATTTTGACCCGCCGCCCGGAGCCTCGCAGTCAGCGACCAACATGCCCGCCAGATTGCCAAGGCGATCCCGCAAGGCCTACGCTAGAGGGGCGCGTGGTTCGCGCCACAGGAGCCCCATGAGCAACGGCCACCACCACCATTGTCACTGCCAAAACGTGCATCCGCGGCGGCGCATCGTCCTCACGGGCGGGCCAGGCGCGGGCAAGACCGCGGTGCTGGAATTGGCGCGCAAGTACTTTTGTCGGCACGTGCATGTGCTGCCGGAGTCGGCGAGCCTGCTGTTTGGCGGCGGTTTTCCGCGGTCGACCAGCGACCCGGGGCGCATGGCCGCCCAGCGGGCGATCTTCTACGTGCAGCGCGAACTGGAACGCGCGGTGGACGACGAAGTGGAGCCGGCGATCACGATTTGCGACCGCGGCACGCTCGACGGCATCGCGTACTGGCCAAATGACGCGGGGTCGTTTCTGCAGGCCGTCGGGACGACGGAGGCGGAGCAACTCGCGCGCTACGACGCGGTCATCCACTTGCGGACGCCGAGCGTCGGTTTTGACCATTCCAATCCGCTGCGTACGGAGAATCCGTCCGAGGCGATGGCGCTGGATGCGCGGATTGAGGAAGCCTGGACGGGCCATCCGCGGCGGTTCTTCGTGCCGGCGTCAACGGATTTTCTGGAGAAGGCGATGCAGACGTTGCAGATTCTGCACGACGAACTGCCCGAATGCTGTTCGGTGCACATGCCGCATTTCCGGCCGCTGGTGCCGGCGCCGGCGGTCACGCCCTGAATCTTCGTCGGCGCGCGCGTCTGCGGTCAGGCGGCCAGCGACTTGGCCAGCAGCACGCGTTGCAGCCCGGGCGAACCGAACAGGCTCTCCAGCGTCCACGCGTCGCGGTACAGTCGCTCGACGGTGAATTCGCGCGTGTAGCCATACCCGCCGTGCAACTGGATCGCCCGGTCGGTCACGCGCGTCGCCGTTTCTGCCGCCGTGAGTCGCGCCATGGCCACCAGGCCGTCGGCGTTTTTCGTGTGATCGACCGCCCACGCCGCGCGGTGCAGCAGCAGGCGCGCGACGTCGATTTCCACGGCCGAGTTGGCGACCTGCCACTGGATCGGCTGGAACGTCGCGATCGGCTTGCCAAACTGTTGACGCTCGTTGGCGTACCGCCCTGCCAGCCGCAGCGCCTCGCGCGCCACGCCGACTGAAATCGCCGCGATTCCCAAACGGGCTTGCCGCAGCGCCACGGCGACCGCCTTGTCTGCCTGACCAGCCGCGCCAAACAGCGCGCCAGCCGTCACGCGGACATTGGCAAACGCGATGTCCGCCACGCCGATGGAGCGCAGGCCCAGCGGCTCGGTCGATTGCGCGACCGTCACGCCCTCCGTCGCGAATTGCAGGCCAAAAGCACAGAGACCTTCATCCGTCTGCGCCGTCACGATCGCAACTTCAGCCAGCCCGGCGCCAAACACGTTGGGCTTCACGCCATTTAGCCGCCAACCGTCGCCATCGCGCGTGGCGCGCAGCCCAACCGTGTCCGCGTCGCGGTGCAGCGCATCTTCCCCGTGCGCCCAGACGCAAAGCGCCTGACCGGAAGCCATCGCCGACAGCCAGCCGAGCTGCTCCGGCCCGAGGTTCACGGCTTGCATGTGGCCAATCGAGAGCGACAGGTGCTGCAGCACAAACAGCGCCAGACCCGCGTCCGCCGCCGCCAGTTCTTCCAGCGCGAGCGCCACGGCCACGCTGTCCAAGCCGAGGCCACCCGACTCTTCCGGCACCGTCAGGCCAAAAACGCCGAGCTCAGCGAGCTGCTTCAGGACGAGCCGCGGCGTCGTTCCCGCGGCATCGCGCTGCGTCGCGCCGGTCTTCAGCGTGCTTTCAGCGAACTTGCGCACGCCGCGCTGGATCATCGCCTGCTGTTCATTGGGCAAAAACTGCATGATGGACCTACGGCTGTTCGGCGAGCAGGTTCACGCCGCGCTCTGCCAAGATGGCCCGCACGCGTGAAGTGATGGATTCAAGCGTGGCGCCGGGCGTAAATACGTCCGCGACGCCGAGTTCCTTGAGCGTGACGATGTCCGCGTCGGGAATGATGCCGCCGACGAAGACTGCGATGTCGCTCGCCTCCTTGGCTTGCAACAGCGCCAGCACCTTGGGCACCAGCGTGTTGTGCGCGCCGGACAGGATGGAAATGCCGATGAGGTCGACGTCCTCCTGAATCGCCGCGTTCACGAGCATGTCCGGGGTCTGATGCAGTCCCGTGTAGATGACTTCAAAACCGGCATCGCGCAAGGCGCGGGCCACGACCTTGGCGCCGCGGTCATGACCGTCCAGGCCAATCTTGCCCACCAGCACCCGGCCGCGTCGCGCTTGATTCGTTTCCGCCATCTTGCAGCTCCTTCCTGTTCGCTAGCTGACGCTCGCCGCCAGATGGCGGGCAATCACCAGACGCTGGATTTCACTCGTGCCTTCGTAGATGCGGCTCACGCGCACATCCCGCAGCAGCCGCGCAGCCGGCGAATGGCGGTCCAGCGCTGCGCCTTGGCTCATCGCCACGGCTTGCTGGCAGGCAAAGTTGCCCGCCTCCGTCGCAAAGACCTTGGCCATCGCCGCTTCCTTGGCCATCTTCTTGCCCGCGTCGCGCATGGATGCTGCCCGCAGGACCAGCAGCCAGCCGGCGTCGAGCCGCGTTACCACGTCTGCAACGCGAAACTGCGCGCCCTGATCGGTGCCCAGCGTGCGGTCGCCCTTCTTGCGCGCTTCCACCGCATGCGCCATCACGTTCAGCGCGGCCTCGCCCATGCCAATCGCCTGCGCGCCGATGCCGCAGCGGCCGCCATCGAGCGCCGTCATCGCCACTTCAAAGCCGATGCCTTCCGCGCCCAGGCGATTCGCGTCCGGCACAAAGACGTCCGAGAACGCCAGTGAGACCGTCGAGCTGCCGAGCAAGCCCATCTTCTCTTCGTGGCGGCCAACGCTGAAGCCCGCCATCGTCGGCTCGATCAGGAAGGTCGAAATGCCGCGCGCGCCCGCGCTCGTGTCGGTCTTGGCCATCACGAGGATCACGCCCGCGACGTCGCCGCTGGTAATCCACAGCTTCTCGCCGTTGAGCGTGTAGCCGCCCGGCACTTTCTCCGCGTGCGTGCGCAGGCTCGCCGCGTCTGAGCCCGCGCTTGCCTCCGACAGCGCAAACGAACCCGCGAGCCAGGTGCCGTTGCACAGCTTGGGCAGAAAGCGCGCGTGCTGCTCGCTGTTGCCGTACTTCAGGATCATGTCCGCGACCATGTTGGTCACTGCGACAGTCACCGCCGTGGACGGGCAATTGCGGGCCAGCGCGCGGATGGCGTGGACCGCCGCGACGTTGCTCCCGCCCAGACCGCCGAACTCCGCCGGGATCTTGACGCCCAAGAGTCCGGTCGGACCCAGCTCGGCGATGTTGCGCGCGGGAAACGTGCCGTGGTCCGCCGCCGCAGCGTGCTTGGCCAGCACATCTGCGCCCATGCGCTCTGCCAACGCGACAATCTGGCTCTCTTCTGGCGAAAGGCGCAGTTCCATCGTTCAGCTCCCCGCCTGCGCGAGCTCCGTCAGCGTCTCGCGGGCAATCACCAGCCGCTGGATCTCCGACGTGCCTTCATAGATTTCCGTGATGCGCGCGTCGCGGAGGTGACGTTCCGCGTTGTATTCCTTCACGTAGCCGTAGCCGCCGTGGATCTGCAGCGCTTTGGTGCACACGCGCGCCGCCATTTCACTGGCGTACAGCTTGGCCATCGCCGACAGCTTGCCGAACTTTTCCTTGTTGTCCTTGGCCAGCGCCGAGCGCCAAATCAGGAGGCGCGCCGCGTCGATCTCCGTCGCCATGTCCGCCAGCATTTCCTGGATCGCGCCAAAGTCGCCGATGTATTTGCCAAACGCCTGGCGTTCGCGCGAGTAGATCAGCGCCTCGTCAAATGCTGAACGCGCGATGCCCAACGCCTGCGCTGCGATGCCGATGCGCCCGCCGTCCAGCGTGCTCATGGCGACTTTGAAGCCGTCGCCTTCCTGACCGAGCCGATTGGCCGCCGGAATGCGCACGTCTTCAAAGATAAGGCTCGTCGTGGAACTGCCCTTGATGCCGAGCTTGTCCTCGACCTTGCCGATGCCGTACGGCGTCTCGCGGCGGTCGACGACGAAGGCGCTGATGCCCTTATGGCGCTCGCTCGGGTCGGAATGCGCGATGAGGACGCAGATGTCCGCTTCCTTGCCGTTGGTGATCCAGTTCTTGGTGCCGTTCAGGATGTAGCTGTCGCCGTCCTTGATGGCCACCGTGCGCATGCCCGCGGCGTCCGAGCCGGAGCCGGGCTCTGAGAGCGCGAAGCAGCCGAGGACCTTGCCTTCCGCGAGCGGCTTGAGGAATTTGCGCTTCTGGTCGTCGTTGCCGAACTTGCTGATCGGATCGCAGACCAGTGAGTTGTTGACCGACATGATGACGCCGGCTGACGCGCAGCCCGCGGAGATTTCTTCCATCGCGATGGCGTAGCTGAGGTTGTCCAAGCCGGCGCCGCCCCACTTCTCATCGACGGCGATGCCGAGGAAGCCGAGGTCCGCCAACTGCTTGATTTGCTTGGCGGGAAACTGCCCCGATTTGTCGGTGTGATGGGCGATCGGCATCAGTTCGTCTTTGGCGAACCGACGCGCGGTGTCGAGGATCATCTGCTGAGTTTCATTGAGCGCGAAGTCCATGGCGTTTCCGGGCGGCCTTGGGTGCCGCAGCGCGCGGGATTCTACACCCAGTTGCGTGCGTTGACCACGGCGTCCAAACCCCGCTATTCCTCCGCGCCACCGTTGCCCATCGGCTTCACAACCGGCGTCGCGCCGCCGTCATCCACCGGCGCAGTCGGCATGACGTTGCTCGACGGCCAGCCGACAAAATGCGGGATGTACGGCGCCTCGGCCACGTACTGTTCTTCGCTGATGATGCCTTCGTCGCGCATCTTGGTCATCACGCCGATCATCCGTTCCTGCCACCACGGATCCCACTTCTTGCCGATGAACCGCGCGTAGCCGCAGCGCGGGCAGGGCTTGTTCGCTGCCAGGAACGCCGACTCCAAGGGCGTCAGCAGCCGCGCGTCCTTGCCAAAATACGTCTGCGCCGCGCGCTGGATGCCGTACAGCTTGGGGCCGAATTCGATGAAGTTGATGTACAGTTCCAGGATGCGATCCTTGGCGTTGGGCAGCTTGCGCTCCATCTGCCAGACGATCAGCAGCTCTTCAAACTTGCGCGACAGGTTCTTGGCGCGCGTCAGGAAGATGTTCTTGACCAGCTGCTGCGTAATCGTCGAGCCGCCGTACACGAACCGCCCATAGTCGAGGTCCAACCGCACCGCCCGCAGCACGAGCCCCGGCGCGATGCCGCGGTGCTTGTAGAAGCGGCCATCTTCCGTCGCGATCATCGACCACGGCGTCCACGGCTTCAATTCTGCGAGCGGCACCCACGCGCCTGACGTCGGGCCAACCTGCACGTCGTCCAACAGCGTCCCGTTCTCATTGACCGGCCGCGAGAAATCCTGTGCCAGCTCCTCCACTTTCACGTTGCCAAAGTTGGTCACTTCACACGTCGCGTCGTCCAGCGCCAGCGTCAGGTCCGCCTTGTACGCGTTCAGCAGCGGCACCGTCAGATCCACAAGCCAGGACACTTCGCCCTTGGCCTCGATGCTGCCAATCGTCGCCAGCATCGCGGGCGGAATCGACTTGGCCACCGCGCCGCAATCCTGCTTGGGCATCTCTGCCTTGATGTGCACGACCGGCTTGTCGCCCACGCTCGTCGCTTCCAGCAGCAGGTGCGCCTTGGCCTGACCCACGGTCAGATCGGTAAAATCAGCGCGCAGCGTGCCGTCATTTTGCGCGACGAACAGCAGCTTGCCCGACGCCGACAAATCGTCGATCGGTCGCGGCGCCAGGCGCCACCAGTCAAAGCCGACCTTTTTGACCATGAAATCGCCGGAGATTTGCAGCTTCTGGCCGGGCGTATCGCCCAGCGCGACGTCCGCTTTCACTTCAATGTCGGAATCCGGCTTGATCGTCACGCCCGAGGAAACGACCCGCAACGCTTGGGCAAACTCGCTGCCGGCGAGCGAGAAGTGCGCTTTGGACAGCTTGGCGCCCGGACCGATCACGATGTCCGCGGTGACCTGGCCCCACGGCCGCTCGTCGTCAAAAGGCCGCGCGGTGATCTTGAGCGAGCGGCTCCCGTCGCCCATCAGCGCCGTCGTGTCCACGGAAATGTCCTGCACGCCGCCGAACGGCTTGGGCGCGCCCTGGCGAATCAACCCCAGCCGACCTTGTTCCACGATGACCTTCAGGCGTGGCGCCTGCGTCAGTTTTTCGATCAGCTTCTGGACAAGCACGTCCGCGCTCAGCAGCTTGGTGTGCAAGTCCTTGAGCGGTTTGGCATATTGCGCCAGCGCCGACTTCGTCGGCAGCACCGCGCTCTTCTCCGGCTTCTTGGCGGCATCGCCCTTCACGGCATCGCCTTTGGGCGCGTCCGTCTTCTTCTTGGCCTTGCCGTCCTCCGGCTCCACGCCCGCCGCCTTCAACTTCGCGGCGACGCGCTCCGCCAGCTTCTTCTTGCGCACTTCCGGCGGCAGCGCGGGATCGTCGATTTCCTCCGCCGCATCGTCCTCAATCTGCTCGCGCAGCTTGGCTTTTTCCGCGGCAATCACCGCCGACCACAGCGTCTTGCCGCCCGGAATCTGCGCCAACGCGTCCTCGCGCCACGGCAGATCCATCGACGGCTGGGTCACGCGCAGCTCAACAAGCGACTCCATCGGGTGCTCGCCGGGCATCCGGTCGGTTTTCAGTTCCACCTTCTCCACGCCGAGGGTCGCAACGCCGCCCGGCATCGTGGCTTTCAACTTTTCCAGCCGCGCCAGGAGGGAAATCTCGCTCCCTTCCACGTTGCCCAGATCCAGGGCCACGGACTCGATCTCGCCCGACCAGATGCGCGGACCCGCCGGCTTGGGTTCATCCGCGACCGGCTTGTCGGCCACCGGCTTGTCCGTCGGCGGCTGCGGCAGGGTCGGCGCGCCCGGTTTGACCTTGGGCTTGGTCGACTTGCCCGGATCCGCGTCCGACTTTGGCGGCTCGGGCAGAGCGAACGTGATCTTGTCCGCGCGAATGCCCACGCCCCCGCGATCCGGCCGCACCCGGGCGATCCGCAGCAGTTCCGTCGCGCCCTTGCGCAGCACGATGTCCTCCACCGCGCCGCCTTCCACGGCGTCAAAGCCCAGCCCGGCGATCGACACGCTGTCGATTCCCGCGGGCAGCGCCTTGCCTTCCGGCATCTGCAGGCGGAACTCCGGGGCGAATTTCGCCTCCAGTCGCGGCGGACCGGACGGTTGCGCCACGAGCTTGGCCGCGAGCTTGGACTGCACCGTCCCGTCAAACTGCGCCGACAAATCGCCGACGCCATTGGCCAGATCGACGTGCGCTGCGATGTCCTTGGCTTTCAAGCCGCCGGGCAGATACTCCGCGCCTTTGCCGCGCGCGCTGATCGTGACGACGCCCTTGTCCAGCGTAAACGCCAAGCTGCTCGCGCTCTTGGCCTCGTTGTCGTCGGTTTTTTCCTTGCGCGGGAACACCTTGCGCACGGCCTTGTACAAATCCAGCAGTTCCTTGGGCTTGGCGTCTTCCACGCGGGCGTCCAGCAGGAACCCATGGACTTCCGCCCGCTCGGGTCGCCGCCGACCGAGCAACGCCCGCCACGGGGAGAGCCACGCCGTCGCGTCATCGGTCGAGACAATCGTGGTGCCGTCCTGGCGCTTGAAAGCCAGGCCGGTAATGTGGACCTTGCCCAGCGGCGAAACGGACAGATCCGTGAGCGCCAACTGGAGGTTGGCTTCCTTGGCGATCAACTGCAGCTTGCCGCGCGCGATGCTGCCCGCGACCATCGACCCGCCAACCAGCGTGCCGACTGCGAGAAACGTAACGATGCCGCCAGCGAGGAGCCAGCGCTTGGCCTGCGACGGCGGCGCAGCGCGGCCAACGGGCGGCTTGTAGGCAGTTTTGGGCGGATTGCGTGAGTTCATGTGGCGGAATTCCTTGCGCCGGGAAGGCCTGACTGTCCCGGGGAGGATCAGATCGGCGCGCGGCGAGTGTAGCCGCCTCGTCGGGATTGTCAGGTATTTCCGGTTTACTGATTGAGCGAGGCGGTCAGGGAACGCGCGTGATCGGCACCAGGACACCGCCATCGGACGTGGCGCGCGGCGCATCCGGAATCACGAAGCGCTCCCCGGATTCGATGCGATCCTGCAGCGCCTGCATCCCGGCAACGTCATGGCCTTCCAGCCAGAACGTGGGGTGCGGCCTCTCCAGCCGAATCCCCGGATCGCCCATCGACGCGCGGAGCGACTGCTCCGTAACGCGAAAGCCGTAGGTCAGCGTCTCGTGTTCCGAGTGCGCCGGCGTGTAAGCCGTTTGCAGATCCAGCGCGCCAAACTTCACGTGAATGTACAAGGCCTTGGACAGCCACTGCGTCGCGCCCCAGAATTCCCGTACGCCAAAACACTGGAGCGCGAGGCCTTTGGTCAGGCTGCCGAGCCCGCGCAGGTCCGTGTCGGTCACGCCTGCGCGTTCAAACACGGGCGCGAGGCTGGACAGGTTGTGGCCAAACCAGACGCCTGGGCGGTACATCGGAATCGCGACGTACATGGAGACCGGAACCAGGCCTTCGTAGTCGTGCGGCACCTTGAACAGCTCGCGCGCCTTGGGCCAGAGCGTCGCCGCGGGGCGCGCGAGACCGTAGATCGCGCCAGGCAGCTCCGAACAGTCAAAGAACACCCAGCGCGGCATCGGCATACCTTCTGGGCCAAAAGTCAGGCCATCCAGGCGGTGCAACAGCCGCAGGAAGACCTCCGACTCCAGCCGCAGCGGGTCGATGATGTTTTCTGGCGGCACGGGCACGCCAAACGGCGACAGGTTCAGCGACGGCAAGTTGAACGGCGTCGCCACCAGATACGGCGTGAACTCGTCCAGCAGCTTGGGATTGCGCACGGGAAACGGCAACATGCGTCCTCACAGGCCCTGGTGTTGGAGCGTTTCGCGGTGCAACGGGACGCGCACGTGCGCCCCGTGCTCGATCGGATGGCCCACGACCATCACGCGCTGACCGGCCTCGATGTCCCGCTGCAGCGCCTTCAACGCGTCCACGTCGTCGACGTCCAGCAGCGTGTTGGGCGGCGGCGCGGCCGGATGCACGCGCGGCGAAGCCAGCACCGTGTTGTGCTGCAAGTCATGGAGAGGCAGGCGAAAACTCAGCGTCCGCGGCAGGCTATGGGCCGGCGTGTAGGCAGTCACCAGCTCCAGCGGCCCCAGATCGGCGTACACCTGCAGCTTGGGCGAGCGCCATTGCGTCGTGCCGTACAGCGTCTTGATCGGAAAGACTTGCAGACCCAGCGCCAAGGTCACTTTGAGCGTCCCCGCCGGTGCGATGCCGGGCGACACCTGGTTGAGCGACTCCAGCGTGTAGAGCAGCCACGTGTGCGGCACCTTGGCGTTTTCTGAGAAGCCCGCGAGCATGGGAATCGCGATGAAGAGGGAGACCGGCACGAGGCCGTCATACTCCGGCGGCACATGCATCGCCTCGCGCGCCCACTCTTCCAGCTTGTTGGCGCGGATAGCCAGGCCAAAGACCGCGCCCGGCATCACCGCGCAGTCGTAGAAGACCCACGACGGCATCTCCATGCCAAATGGCCCGAACGTGAGCTTGTCGACCAGCTGCAGCATCGCGAGAAATGGGCCGTGGCGGCGCTCCTGCGGATGCAGCACGTTCTGCGGCGGAATCGCGACGCCCAGCGGCGCCAGATTCAAATCCTGCACGATCCAAGGGTTGGCGATCAGGAACGGCTCGCACTGGGCGAGGATTGGACCGTAGAGGGACAGCACCGTGGCCTCGGTCACGCGCGTGGGGCGCGGATCTACGGTCGCGCTTCGCGCCGGCTGCCGTCAAGGGGCCGCGCGATCGAACCGCAAGTTTCTCGTGCCCACGCGCTACGCGGCAGGGCCATCTGCGCGGATTCCCCACTCGTTCAAGAGCCGTTCCAGCTCCCGGACGTCGATGGGTTTCACCAGGAAGTCGTCCATGCCGGCTTCCACGCACCGGCGACGGTCGTCCTGGAACGCGCCGGCGGTCAGCGCGATGATCGGCCGCCGCGGCAGTTGCTCCAGTCGCTCCAGCTCGCGGATGCGGCGCGTGGCCTCAAAACCATCCATGAGCGGCATCTGGCAATCCATGAGGACAAGTTGGAGCGTTGGGTCCGCGCGCAGGGCATCCAGCGCTTCCTGACCATTGCTCGCGTTGCGCACCGCGATCCCGCGCTTGCGGAGCAGCGACTCGGCCACTTTGCGGTTGATGGCGTTATCCTCGACGAGCAGGATCGTCGGCGTCGCCGTCCACGCCGCGCCCGCGCCGATGGGCCGTTGCGGCGCCGAAGGAACCCGAGGCAAAAAGCCATTTTGCGCCAGCGCGATGCGGGCCGAGAACCAGAAGCGGGACCCGCGCCCTTCCTCGCTGACGACGCCGGTCGTACCGCCCATCATCTCCGCGAGCCGGTGGACGATGGACAGGCCCAAGCCCGCGCCGCCAAATCGCCGCGCACTCGAGCCGTCGACCTGTGAGAATGGCCGGAAGAGCAGGGCCAGCTTGTCCGGTGGGATGCCCACGCCGCTGTCCGCGACCGAGAACGTCAGGCTGGCAAAATCGCCGGTGCGCTCGGTCTCAGCCGCGGTGATTCGGATCGATCCTGAATCTGAGAACTTGATGGCGTTGCTGACCAAGTTGGCGAGCATCTGGCGAATACGGATGGCGTCCGCCCAGTAGACCGCGCCCGCGGGTCCCTGCCAATCCGTCGTCAACTCCAGCTTCTTCTGTTGCGCCGCGGCCCTGAAGAGGGCGGCGATCTCGTTGAGGACTTCGCCCGGCATAAACGGCGTCACGTTCAGTTCAAACTTGCCCGCCTCCACCTTTGAGAGGTCAAGAATGTCGTCCAGCAGGCTCTGCAGCGTCTTGCCTGAATTGACGAGTGTGCGCAGAAAGTCGTCCCGCTCGTCGGCGCTGAGATCGCCATCCAGCAGGAGCTGCGCCATGCCGAGAATCCCATTCATCGGTGTGCGAATTTCGTGGGACATGGTGGCCAGGAACTGGCTCTTGGCGAGGCTCGCGCTGTCAGCTTCCTCCTTGGCGCGGCGCAATTCGATGGTCTGTTCACGGACCTGCCGTTGCACAAGCGTCGTTCGTCCGGTCATGGCCAGCAGTGTGATTTGCAGCAATGTCGCGAACATCAGGCCAATCACCCCGACGGACCAAGCGAGCATCGTGTGGTGACCTTCCAGATAGGCGGCCGTGGGGAACACGTCCAGCGTCCAGTGGCGATCGGCCACGGCAAGTGAGGTCTGCCACGCATACTCGGCGTTGTACGGCGACTTGCCATCGTCGGATTCGAACAGGATCCCCTGCGGTCCAGACACCTGCGGGTCGCGCAGGCGGAAAACCAAGCCGGGGGGCAACAGGTCGCCGGCGGCAATCCGCGCCATGTCATCGACCTTAATGACGCTCACCGCAAAACCCAGCAGTTCACCGGTCGCCGCTCCTTCAGCTTGCCCCGGCTGCTGCCGGTAGGCCGGGTGCAAGGTCAACAGACCCACGCGCGAACGCGCTTCCTGCACCAGGCGGATCGGCCCGGTCGCGCTCGGCTTGCCTGACGCTTTGGCCCGCTCAATGGCAGCGCGGCGAATCGGCTCGGAGAGAATATCGTACCCGATGGCCGTGCGGTTGCCTTCAAGCGGCGCGATGAGCTCGACCGGGACATACGTCGGCCGAGTTCCGGCGACCACAAAGCGCTTCTCCGGGTCGCGCTCCTTGATGCGAAAGGTCGGCAGTCCAGTGCCGATGGCCATTTGCGCTTCAAAATTGGCCCGCTCGTCCAGCCGGAGGTAGGGATTGAAGCTCAGCGCAAAGATGTCTGGGTTGTCCTCCAACGCAAGCTTGGTGAAGTGTTCAAATTGCCCAAACGTCGTGTTGGGCGTCACCTCAATCAAGCGACGCAGGGACGACAGCGCCTCGTGGTGCGAAAGGAGCCGACGGTCCAGCGCTTGCGCGACGCGTTTCGCATAGTCATCAATGCGATCATGCTGTTCCGTGCGTTCCACGTGCGTCGTGCCGAGGAATGCCGCGGCAACCAGGGTCAAGGTCAGCAACATGGGCGCGGCAATCACGGTTCGCCGCCCCTGCCGCGTCGCGTCGCGTCGCGCGAGAAAAGTCAGCGTGAGCGGCGCAAAGGTCAGTACGCCGAGCGTGTCCCCGAGCCACCAGTTCCACCACGAAAACAGGATGTTGGTCGCGCCGATGATGCCTGAGAAGTAGAGCGTGCCGACGCCGATCGTGGCGGCGATCAGGCAAGCGAGCGGGCCGCTGAGCGCCAGAAAACGCACAACGGCCCGCTCTGAATCGAGACTCCGCCATTGGCCATCGAGCCACCGCGTGACGAGTTGGCGCGCCGCCAAGGCCTGGAGCGTCGCGCCGATTGCCAACAGTGCCGCGACGCGCGTGGTCCCCCAGTCGAGGTTGTGATTGTGCCATGCAGTCAGGGTGTTGAGAGCAAACGATCCAAGCCAGATTCCGGGAAGGGCCGATGTGCCAAAACGCAAAGTGAGCCCAACGGCGAAGCCAGCCGCCGGGAATACCGGACTTGCATAGTTGGGTGGTATCGCGAGCGCCAAGCCCAGGGCGCCAAGGAGTGCGTAGCCAAGCGCGACCGCCCCCGTGCGTGAGGCAACGACGATGCGCGGCGTCCCCTTTTCCTCCGCGCTGTCTCCATTGCCGTGCATTGTGCCTCCACACTCCGCAGCCCAAGCTGGCAGGCGGATAGCAAGTCTGCCGCTTCAGGCGGCGCAGTCAAGGAGTCCGGTCTCGCCACGGCTTGGACGATGGCGTGCAAGTGCGCGTCAGCGTGAAGTTTCCCGGTCACGCCTGGAGCCGGGGCCGGCCAAGGTTCCCGCTTGACTGCCGAAGTACAACGCGCACACTCAATGGACGCGAGAGAACTGGAGGACTTGGGCTGAACGGAGGTCTGAGGTGGGTGGGCCATACGGCGGCGAATTGCGCTTGGACATGCTGTTGGCGGGCGTGGTGCTCGGCCTCGTTGGCGCGTTGTTTGTCGCGCTGATCCGGTTCCAGGCTCGGCGCATCGTCGGAAGGCGCGCGACCGTGGCGCTGGACGAAGAACGCTTCCGCACGCTGTTCGAGGAGACGCAACAGGCGCTTACCCTGATTGAGAAGGGGCGTTTTGTCGCCGCCAACAAGGCCGCGTTGGCGATGCTGCGCTATGAGCGCGTGGAGGATCTCGTTGGCTTGACGCCGATGGACATCTCGCCGCGCGTGCAGCCCGACGGTCGGCTCTCCGCTGAGAAAGCGGAAGAGGTGATCCAACGCGCGCTCGCGCACGGTTCCAACCAATTTGAGTGGGAGCATATTCGAGCGGACGGCGAGCATTTTATGGCGCTCGTGCTGCTGACGGCGATCCGCGCCGGCGACCACCAGAGTTTGCACGTGGTCTGGAGCGATATTTCCGCCCAGAAACGCGCCGAGCGGGAGTTGGCTGAGTACCGGGACGAGCTGGAGCGGCGGGTGGCGGCGCGTACGGCTGAGCTGGCGGCGACGACCGAGTCCTTGCGGAGCGCGAGTGAAGAGCAGCAGGCGGTTTTTGACGCTGCGACGGTGGGCATTGTGCTGACCCGCAACCGGACGATTCTCCGCTGCAACCGCACGCTGGAACGCACGCTCGGTTATGAGCCGGGTGAGCTGCTGGGCAAGTCGACAGCGGTGCTTTATGGCGGCGCGGAGGCGTTCGCGGAGGTTGGCGCGCGGATCGCGGCGGACTTTGCCCGCCAAGGATTCTACCGCGAGGAACGCGATGTTGTCCGCAAGGACGGGGGCCGCGTGTGGGCAAGGCTCGGGGCCCAGGCCATCGACGCGCACGATCCCAGCAAGGGCATGGCCGGGACCATTGAGGACATCAGCGCAGAACGCGTGACCACGATGGAGATGGCGCGCGCCCGGACGCTGGCTGAAGACGCGGCGCGCACCAAGGCGGACTTCCTGGCCAACATGAGTCATGAGATCCGCACGCCGATGAACGCCGTCATTGGCCTGACGCACCTGCTGCTGCGGACGGAATTGACGCTCCACCAACGCGAGTACCTCCGCAAAGTGCAGGCGTCCAGCCAGATGTTGATGGGCGTCCTGAATGACATCCTCGATTTCTCCAAGATCGACGCGGGCCAACTGGTCGTGGAACACGTCGACTTTGAGCTGGAGCGACTGCTCAACAACGTCGCCGCGCTGGTTGCGGAAAAGACCGCGAGCAAGGGGTTGGAGTTGGTCGTCAAGGTCGCGCCCAACGTGCCGAACAACCTGGTCGGCGATCCGCTGCGCGTCGGCCAGATCCTGACCAATTACGCCAACAACGCCGTCAAGTTCACGGAGCACGGCGAGGTGGCGATCAGCGCGGAGGTCGTCTCCCAGCAAGGGCGGGCCCTGCGGCTGCGGTTCCTGGTGCGGGACACGGGCATTGGCATCGCCGAGGACAAGCGGGATCAGCTGTTCAACAGCTTCCAGCAGGCTGACACGTCGATCACCCGCAAGTACGGCGGCACCGGCTTGGGGCTGGCGATCTCCAAGCGGCTTGCGGTGCTGATGGACGGCGAGGTGGGCGTGGAGAGCGAGCCGGGCGTTGGCTCAACTTTCTGGTTCACGGTCAGCCTGGCCGCGGGCAAGGATTCGTCCAAACGCTTCTTGCCGCGGGCGGATCTGCGCGGGCGGCGAGTCTTGCTCGTGGACAACAATGAGCTCGCCCGCGAGGTCATCGGGGACATGCTGCGGGGAATGACGTTCGCGGTGAAGACTGCGGCGTCGGGCGCACAAGCGCTGGCGGAGTTGACGCGGGCGGAGCAGGCGGGCGAGCCCATTGAACTCGTCTTCCTGGACTGGCAGATGCCGGTGCTGGACGGTCAACAGACGGCGGAGGCGATTGGCCGCCTTGGGCTGCGCGTCCAGCCGCCGCTCGTGATGCTGGCGGCGTACGGACAGGACCCGCAGGCTCAGAGCCCGGGGCAGGTGCGCATCGCGGAAGTGCTCGTCAAGCCGGTGAGCCCGTCGCAGCTCTTTGACGCGATCATGCGCGCGCTCGGCGTGAATGCGGCCACGCGGCACACGGCGCGCTTTGATGCCGACGAGCTGTTGCCCGACGTGTCGTCGCTGGTCGGCGCGCGCGTGTTGCTCGCGGAGGACAACGAGCTCAATCAGGAGGTCGCGCGCGAGTTCCTGCAGACGGCGGGCGTCGAGGTCGATCTGGCTGAGGATGGCGCCGTCGCGCTGCGCAAAGTCCAGGAGCGAAGCTACGACCTCGTTTTGATGGACATGCAGATGCCGGTGATGGACGGGCTGACCGCCACCGCGGAGATTCGCAAGCTGGAGGGGCTGCGCGAGCTGCCCATCGTGGCGATGACGGCGAACGCGATGGCGGGCGATCGCGTCCGCTGCATGGACGCCGGGATGAACGACCACATTGCCAAGCCGATCACGCCGCAGATCCTGCTGTCCAAGCTTCTGGAGTGGATTCCCGCGCGGCAGGGGAGCGCGCTGCCGCCGCCCGTTGGCCCGGTGAGTCGGCCGCCTTCCCCGTCCGCGCATGTCCTGGACGGCATCGCGGGGCTCGACGTCGCGCTGGGGCTGCGGCAGATGGCCGGACGCGATGCGCTCTACTTGAGCGTGCTGGCGAAGTTCGCGGCCAAGCAGGGCGACGTGCCGCCGCGCATTGCAGCAGCGGTAGCCGCGGGCGATTGGACGTTGGCGGAGCGGGAAGTGCACACGCTCAAGGGCGTTGCCGCGACGATTGGCGCGACCCGGCTGCGCGCCACGGCCGAGCAACTGGAGCGCGCGATTCGCACTCGCCAACCCTCGACTGAAATGGCGGCGCTTCAGACGGCGCTGGCTGATGCGCTCCCGCCGCTGCTCGCGGCGATCGCCAAACAACTGCCGCCCAAGATCGCCGCGCCGCCGGTGCCCCTCGATCCGACCGCCGCGCGCGACGTCTGTGTGCAACTCGCGCTGCGGCTCAACAACGACGATTTTGCCAGCCGCGCGCTGCTCGATGCCAACGAAGGCATGCTGCAGGCAGCGCTGGGCGGCGATTTTCCCCGGATTTCCGAGGCGGTCGGCAACTGCGATTTTGCCGACGCGCTCGCGTTTCTGGAGGAAGCGGCGCGTTCCCACGGAATCGCGCTGCACTGACCCGCGGGCCTGGCCTCAGGTGGCGGACTGCACGCGGCGCAGCATCTCTGCATAGGCATCTTCGATCCCGCCGAGATCCTGGCGGAAGCGATCCTTGTCCAGCTTCTTGCCCGTGCCCACTTCCCAGAAGCGGCAGGAGTCGGGCGAAATCTCGTCCGCGAGCAGCAGCGTGCCGTCGGGCAGCTTGCCAAACTCCAACTTGAAGTCGATGAGCTCGATGTTCAGCGCCAAAAAGAACGCCTTCAGGATCTCGTTGACCTGCCGCGCGAGGCGGTCGAGATCCTGGGTTTCCTGCGGCGTCGCCAAACCGATCGCAATCGCCGCTTCCGCGGTGATCAGCGGATCGCCCAGCTCATCCTTCTTGAGGAAGAATTCGACGATCGGCGCGGGCAGGACGGTCCCTTCCGGGACGGCGTACCGCTTGGCGAACGTGCCGGCGACGCGATTGCGCACCACGACTTCCAGCGGCACGATCTCCACGCGGCGGCTGACCATGCGGCGTTCGTCCAGCGTGTCGACGAGGTGCGTCTTGACGCCCTTGGACTCCAGCAACTTGTAAAGCGCCTTGGTGATCGCGAGGTTGACAACGCCTTTGCCGGCGATCTGGCCGAACTTCTGGCGGTTGAACGCCGTGGCGTCGTCCTTGAAGTACTGCACGATGAGCGTCGGATCGCTGGTGTTGAACAGCGTCTTGGCCTTGCCTTCGTAAAACGAATCGAGAACTTGCAGCGACACGGGGCACCTCTTAGGGGTTGGCAACAACAGCGGCTTCTGCCAGCGCGCGATCCAGGATCAAATCGGCGTGGCGCAAATGGTGGCGGAGATCGAAGCAGCGATCCAGCGCCGCCTCATCCAGAAAAGCGCGAATCTCCTGATCGTCGAGCAGCAGCGCCTTCATTTCAGAAGCGCCGCCGGACGTCACCGCCGCGAGCGCCGAGCGCTGCACGATGCCGTACGCCGTCTGCCGCAGCACGCCCGCGTCAACGAGGGCCAGCAGCACATTGCCGGAGAAGAACGCGCCCGCGGCCTGATCCAGCGTCTGCGCCATCTTGTCGGAGTGGACGCCGAGCCCGGAGACGAGGCTCGCCGTGCGCTGCAGCATGAAATCTAGCGTGACGGTCGCGTCCGGGCCGATGTAGCGCTCGACGGACGAATGGGAAATGTCGCGTTCGTGCCAGAGCGGCACGTTGTCGCGCGCCATGTCCGCGTAGCCACGCACGACGCGCGCCAGACCGCAGAGGTTCTCGGACAGGATCGGATTCTTCTTGTGCGGCATCGCCGAACTACCGCGTTGGCCCGCCGTGAACGCTTCGTGGACCTCGCCCACCTCCGAACGCTGCAAGTGCCGCACGTTGACGGCCAAGCGCTCAATGGCGCTCGCGATGCCGGCCAGCGCGATGAAATAGACGGCATGGCGGTCGCGCGGAATCACTTGCGTCGGCACGGTCTCAGCGCGCAGGCCAAGGGTCGCCAGCGCAATAGACTCGGCTTCAGGCGGCGTCTGGGCATACGTGCCGACGGCGCCGGACAGCGAGCCGTAGGAAATTTCCTCGATCGCCGTCGCCAGCCGGTGCCAGCAGCGCACGAACTCCGCGAGATGGCCGGCCAGCACGAGGCCAAACGTCGTCGGCTCGGCGTGCATGCCGTGACTGCGGCCGATCGTGAACGTGTGGCGGTGCTCGCGGGCGCGTTCAGCCAGCGCGCCGATGACCTTGCGCAGATCGACCTGCAGGATGCGGCCGGCATCGCGCAGCAACATCGCCAGCGAGGTATCCAGCACGTCCGAGGAGGTCAGCCCGCGGTGCAGGAGCCGCGCCGGCTCGCCGACCGATTCTTCCACCATCGTCAGGAACGCGATCACGTCGTGCTTCACGACGGCCTCGATCTCATTGGCGCGATCGGCGTTGAGGACCGCAGTCCGCTCCACCGTGTCGGCCGTGCCCACGGGCGCGTGGCCGAGCTGCTCCAGAGCGCGGAGGTGCGCGCACTCCACTTGCAGCCAACGCAGGAGGCGGGCGTCGTCGGTCCACAGGGCGGTCATCTCGGGGCGGCTATAGCGGGGAATCACGGTGGGGCTCCAAAGGCGCTTGGGGTGGCGGCTGGGAGTGTCCGCCAACGCTGGCCGGCAGATCAACCAGTGCAATGCGATGTCACGGCAACGTTGCGCCGCATCGCGCAAAAGCCTGGTCTGGGTCCGTCGCCACAAGCCGGGCAGCGCGGGCCGTCGCCGCCACCTAACGCAGCCACGCCGCCTCTGCGGCCAGCCCCGTGTCGGTCCAGACCCAATCCACTTGCAGCGGACCGCGGAACCAGCCTTGCGTGTGCGTCAGCAAGCGCCGGCGATCGCGATCGGCTTGGTCGGCCACCGTCGGCGCCTGACCGGCGAGCACCGCCTTCACGCGCGCGATCGCCGCGACGTCCGAACCGACGAGCGTCCAGCCGCTCGCCTGCGCGCGCTGCCAGCCAGAAGGGCCCTTTGTCGTGCCGCGCCACATCGCGACCTCCTTTCCGTCGGCAAACTGCTGCCAAATCAGCTCGTTGTCGGGCAAATCCGCGACCGGCGTTGTCAGCAGCGCGGCAAAAAGCTGCGACGGTGGGCCGTACCACGGGGACAGCTGCTGCCGCGTCTTGGCCGGCAAGCGCACGATCGCGGCTGCCCGCGCGTCGCCTGCGATCCAGCCAGCAGCGTCGTCAAGCGTTTGCACGTCAAAGGCTTCCTTGAGCCACGCGCCACCGCTTTCGTCGCCGCCGATGTGACCGTGGACGCGCAGGCGATCGTCGTCGAGGCGCAGCATCACGCCGAGCCATTGCGCCTGGTCGATGCCGTTCTGCCACCATTTCATCGACGTCAGCGTGCCAAGCCACTGCCGCGCGGTTGCAGCCGGCAGAAACAGGTGGACCTGGCCCGCGCCAACGCGCTCGCTCGCCGCGCGAAACGCCTGATCCGTCGCGAGACTGGTCGAACCCGGTTTGGCAGTCGTCCCGGCCGACGGCGTGGCGCGCTTCAGCAGGTCCAGCGGATCGGTGCCTGCCTGGCTCCACGCGACGCGCACGATTGTCCCGCTTTTCTCAATGGCGGCAGCATTTTGCGGCGAGGCGTCGCTCTGCCAAAGGTCCACGTTCGTTTGGTGCTGCCACGCGCCCGCGCCGTGCCGCCAGGGCAGGGCTGCGACCGATTCGCCCGCCGCCACAGCCAACTGCGCGACCAGCACCTGTGCCGCTTCAGCCTGCCGCGGCCCCGCCGGCATCGTCAGGACAGCGCCGCCCGGCAGTCCACAGAGCGTCCACGCCTGCGTGCGATCGACGCCCGCCTTCGCGCTTGCCTGCCACAGCGGCGTCAGCGCCGCCAGCGTCGCGGTCGTCTCCGGCGGCAAATCGCGCGTCTGCAGCACGCTCCACGCCTCCGCAGCGCGCGCCGGCTCGTCGACAAGCAGCACCCAAGCGCACGCCGTCCCCGTCCCCGTCAGCGCCGGCGGCATGGTCTCGCCGCGGTACAACTGCCAGCCGCTCCACAGCATCATCGTCGCTGAACCCACGAACGCCGTAGCCAGAATCACTGCCACAAGCGTCGGTTTGCCGCGACCCGTTCCCGGACTCTTCTTGTCTTCCACCATTTTGCTTCTCGGTCGCGCAGGTTTGCCGCGCATGACGCACTGCGCTATGCTCCGCGCCGCGATGGCGTTGCGCAAGTTCCATGTCAGTGACTCCCCTCCCTCGCCGGCTGATGGCGACGCTGAGCTATCGCGCCGCAAAGCCAAGGCGCTGATTGGCGGATCGCTGGAAATGCGCCGTCTGCACGGCACGCCGTCAGAGCTTGGCGGCAGCTTCATTCTCGACCCGATCTTCCGCGAAGCGGACCAGCAGAAGCTCAAGGCGATCGTCGATCCGGCCGATCCGCGGCCGCTGGTCATCGAGATCGGCTTTCAGATGGGCGAATTCGCCGCAGCGTTCTGCCTCGCCAACCCGGGCGTCCGCTACGTGGGCTTTGAAGTCCGCAAGAAGTACTGCCAGGAAGCCGATGCGCTCGCGGTGAAGCATGGCATCCAGAACGCGACGTTCTGCCTCGTGGATGCCCGCGAGATGCTGCGCGAAGTGCTGACCCCCGGCACGCTGGACCAACTGCTCGTGTTCTTTCCCGACCCCTGGTGGAAGCCGCGGCACATCAAGAAACGCCTGCTGACTGCGGACTTTGTCGCCGAGGCGGCGGTCTGGCTGCGGCCGGGCGGACGGTTGCTGTTGAAGACGGACGTTCCGGGCTACGCCGATTGGGCGCAGGGCGTCATGGCGGAAGATCCGCATTTTGAGATCGAGCGCCTGGCGGATCCGGGCGCGCAGTTGCCGCCGACGCTGCGTGAGCGTCGCTGCCATTTCCACGGGTATCCGACCTTCGCCGTCCAGGCGACCCGACGGCCCGATTAGCGAAAAGCTGACGCCGGGCGGCGATGCCGGGCGCACGATAGGAGTCCCATGAGTTACGAATACCGCCTGCCAGTCGTGATTCTGCTGCTTCTCGTCGGCCTTGGGCTGTTTGCCCGCACGATCTACGGCCGCTTCCTCGTGCTCAAGGCCGGCAAGCCGGAAACGCGCTGGGATCTGGTTGAGAACCGCGTCAGGGCGCTGCTTGAGGTCGGCCTCGGCCAAGCCAAGATGTTCAAGGAGCCGGCGTCCGGCTTGCTCCATGCGCTCACGTTCTGGGGCTTCGTCGTGCTGGGCGCGCGGACGACGCAGCTCTTTGTGCAGGGCTTCAGCCCGGACTGGCCGCTGCCCTTCATCGAGCCCATCTACGCACCGATCAAGGACTTTACCGCCGCCATTGTGCTCCTGAGCATCCTCGGATTCTTCTACCGCCGCCTCGTCGTCAAGCCCAAGCGCATCGCGTATTCGGGCGAGGCGCTCCTCATCCTCGGCTTCATCGGCGGCCTGATGGTCACGGAATTCCTGTTTGAGGGCCTGCACTTCGGCGGCATGATGGCGACGGGCAACCCCGAGAAGATCGCGTACGCGTCCGAGCACGTGAGCCACGCGCCGATCGGCGGTTTCCTCGCCAACCTGTTCGCCACGTCTGGCATCGCGCCCAAGACCCAGGAAGTCCTCGGTGAATTGAACTACTGGATTCACCTCGCGATTGTGCTCACGTTCATGAACCTGCTGCCGCTGTCCAAGCACTTTCACGTCATCACGTCGCTGCCCAACGTGTTCCTCTCCAAGCTGGAGCCCAAGGGCGCGCTGTCGTTCGTTCCGAACATTGAAAAGAGCCTGGAAGAGGAACTGCCGCTGGGCCTGTCCAAGACGGAAGACCTCAGCTGGAAGCAGATTCTGGACCTCTACACGTGCACGGAATGCGGTCGCTGCGAAGTGAACTGTCCGGCGTGGACGACGGGCAAGCCGCTGAATCCCAAGATGATCATCTTGGACATTCGCGACCACGTGTACGCGGATCAGGCGCGCATCATCGCCGGCGGCAAGTCGGTCGCGACGGCGCAGTTGGCCATTTCTGGCGAAGTGACGGCGGCGGAAGAAGAGGGCGCGATGCCTGCGCTGATCGCCGCGGTGAACACGGACGCGATTTGGTCGTGCACGACGTGCCGGTCCTGCAGCGAGCAGTGCCCGGTGATGATCGAGCACGTCGACAAGATCATCGACATCCGCCGCCACCTCGTCATGACACGCAACGAATTCCCCAAGGAAGTCGGCACGACGCTGAAGAACATCGAGTCCAAGTCCAACCCGTGGGGCATGGCGAGCGGCAAGCGCTTTGACTGGGCCAAGGACCAGAACATCCCGACGCTGGCGGACACGGAAAACCCCGAGTACCTCTTCTACGTCGGTTGCGCGGGCAGCTTTGACGACCGCGCCAAGGAAATCACGCTGGCGACCGCGAAGATCCTGAAGGCCGCGGGCATCCGCTACGCCGTCATGGGCAAGAAAGAGAAGTGCTGTGGCGACCCGGCGCGGCGCATGGGCAACGAGTACCTGTTCCAGACGATGGCCCAGGACAACATCGACACGTGGAAGGAAGCCGGCGTGACGAAGATCGTCAGCAACTGCCCGCACTGTTACAACACGATCAAGAATGAATACAAGCAGCTGGGCGCCAACTTTGAGATGGTACACCACAGCGAGCTGATTCCGCAGTTGATCGCGGACGGTCGGCTGAACCTGTCGCAGGGCGACGCGCAGAAGGTCGTGTTCCACGATTCCTGCTACATGGGCCGGCACAATGACGTCTATGAACAGCCGCGCGAGGCGCTGAAGGCGATTCCGGGGCTGGAGCTGCTGGAGATCGAGCGCAGCGAGAAGATGGGCATGTGCTGTGGCGCCGGCGGTGCGCGCATGTTCATGGAAGAGAAGATCGGCGAGCGCATCAACAACGTGCGCGTCGAGCAGTTGCTGGAAGCCAAGCCGGAGATCATCGCGTCCAGCTGCCCGTTCTGCATGACCATGCTGTCGGACGGCGTCGGCGCGGCGGACAAGAAGGACTCGGTCAAGACCAAGGACATCGCGGAGTTGATCGCGGACCGGCTGATCATGCCGCCGGAGCCGGGCACGGACGAAGCACTCGCCGCGGCGGAGTAGCCTGGATCTCGCCCGCATCGCGCATCCGGCCCGACGCTGCCGCATCCTACGACCCGAGCGCTGAGAACGGCGCACGGGTCGACCATGCACGCCTTTGACTTCCCGATTGCCGCAGACACGACGCACTACGCGATGCCGAGCCGACGCCCGCCGTCGCCGCAAAAGCGGTTTGGCAACACCTTGGACAAACAGTATTTCAGCTTTGCCGCTGCGCACTTTCTGGTGTTTGCCGATGGTGCGCGCGAGCCGCTGCACGGTCACAACTACCGCGCCGAGCTGGAGTTCGAGGCGGAGCTGGACGGCGCGGGGCTGGTGGCCGATTTCATCGCCGTCAAACCGCTCTTTCGCGCCGCGTGCGATGCCCTCGACCATCGCGTGCTGATTGCCGCGCAGCATCCGCTCCTGGAAGTTCGCCAGGTCACCGACGCCGAGGGCACTTTGGTGCACGTGCGCCATCCGCAGGGCCGGTTCGCGCTGCCCGCCGACGACGTGGTGCTCCTGCCGATCGCCAACACGTCAAGTGAGCTGTTGGCCGAGTGGCTGTGCGATCGCACGTTGGCGCAATTGGCCGAGCAATTGCCCGATCTGCGGCTGCGTACGATGCGCGTCCTCGTTTCTGAGTCACCGGGCCAGGCGGCGTGGACCGAGCGCCGCTGGTAGTTTGAGCTTCAATCCCTCCACCTGAGGTCTTTCATGCACATGCCGATGCGTCCTGAACTGCTTGATTCTCTGGACAACAGCCCCGCGCGGACGATGCCCGACATCGCGTCGCACGAAGGCGTACGCGTGGTGGGCACGCTCGATCGCGTGGGCATGCACCACGTGGAGATCCCGGTGCTCTGGCAAGGCGACGACGGTCGCGTGCTGCAAATTCCGGCGAGCGCGGACGTCGCCGTGAGCCTGGATCGGCCGGAAGTGAAGGGCATCCACATGTCCCGCCTGTTCCTGCTGGTCCAGGAAACGCTGGAGCGCGACGTCTTGACGCCGGCGATGCTTGGCGAACTGCTGGAGCGGCTTGTTGCGAGCCACGCCGGGCTGGCGACGACCGCAGAGCTGACGGTCCGGTTCCACTGGATGCGCAAGCGGCCCGCGCTGCGGTCGAACTACGCCGGCTGGCGGTCGTATCCGGTGGAGTTCCGCGGCGTGCTGGCCGACGGCAAGGTGCGGCTGTGGCTGCGAACCCAGGTGCTTTACAGCAGTACGTGCCCGTGTTCCGCGGCGCTGGCGCGGCAGATCATCCAGGAGAAGTTTCGCGAGGACTTTGGCGACGCAACGGAACTCCCGGCGCGCGTGGTGCACGCGTGGTTGGGCACGGAGGAGGCGATCTGCGCGACGCCGCACAGCCAGCGCAGTGAAGCGGATGTCACCATCGAACTGGTGGACGCCCTGCAAGGCGGCGATGTGGGCGAGCTGATCGACGGGATCGAGACGGTGCTTCAGACGGCGGTGCAAGCGGCGGTCAAGCGCGAGGATGAACAGGAGTTCGCCCGGCGCAACGGCGCGAACCTGATGTTCTGCGAGGACGCGGCGCGGCGGATGAAGGCGCTGCTGGAAAGCGATCTGCGGATCGCCGACTGGCGGCTTGTGGCGTCGCACCGGGAGAGCCTGCATCCGCATGACGCGGTCGCGACGGCGGTGAAGGGTGTGGTCGGCGGGCTGATGCCTTAGCGGCTACTCCAGCTCGTTATCCAGCCCCGGCTCTTTCATTTCTGACGACAGGTAAATGTCGGAATACACGCCGTCAACGTCAAAATCGGCGCGGGCGCGGGCGTACCACCAGTCCTGATTGGGATTCTGGACGTACTTCACCGGCGGCACGGTCGGCGCGGAAGGGTCGCGCGCCAGGACCTGAAACTCAAAGTTGACCTGCTCGTTGACGCGATAGCCCGCGCCCAGCGCACACCAGCCGGGATGCGCTGCCTGATCCGCCGGCTGCGTGCAATCGATGCCCCAGGACGTGTCCATCGTGACCCAGTCGGCGACGTGCGGCCAGAATTCCGTCGCGCTCGTGCTCGTGGAAACGTAGCGGTGGTACGTCTGGAAGTAGGTTTCCTGCTTGATGCGGATGTCCCCCAGCATCGCGATGGCCTCCTGCACCCGCGCGCGCCGCGTGAAGCGCTTGTAAGAACCGATCGCGACCGTCGCCAGAATGCCGATGATCACAACGACGACGAGCAGCTCGATGAGCGTGAAGCCGCGATTGCGCTGGCCGCGCGCCGTTGGAAGAAAGCGTCGTTTCTGCATGGCTGAATTTCCCCGCGCGACCCGCAAGCCGCAACTGGCTTCAGAATGGGACTGCCCGGCGATGGCGTCAATGGGGTTGTTGCGTCTGCCGATCGCGACAATCCCATGACGCACCGCGTCTTGCCGTCCCGCGCATTGCGGGCGTATACCGGCGCGACAGGTACGGGGCGCCGATTGTGCTCGCCCGTTAGAGCCAGCAAATACGCTACTTCTCCAGATGGTGCGTCATGACTGCCACGAATCCTCCGGCATCTTCCTCTTCATCCTCCCACGGTTCTGCCGCCGACCGCCCCGGTCGCGTCGACTCCGGTACCTTTGCCGCCGTCCCGCAATCGCGCGCGTCCGACCGCGATGGCCGCCGTCGCCGCCTCGTGCGAGCCGTGCGCGACTCCGCGATCTTCGCCTCGGACGCGGAACAGGCGCAGGCGCTGTTTGTCGCGGACGCCATCGTGCGGCGTGCGGACGGCGACTATATCCAGCGCCACCCGACGGATTCCTTTCCGGGACACCTGAAGAACAACCTCGACGGCATGGCGATTCGCCAGTTTGAGCAGATCAAGGTGCATTGCGCGCGGCCCAAGAAGGCGACGCATGGCTATGATTTTCCGACATTCGTGCTCGAGACGTGCATGTCCGATCAGCCGTTCATCATCGATACCATCAAGCTCGTGCTTCGGCGCCTGGACGTGCACACGCTGGGTTCGCTGAACATGATCCTGCCGATTGAGCGCGACGAGAAGGGCAAGCTGCTCGATATCAGCCAGGACAATCCCCGCTCGCGGCCGGAGTCGGTCAGCGCGCAGCTGCTCAGCGTGGCGAGCGTCGGCGATCGCGGGGAGGCGATTCGCACGCAGGTGCTGTGGCATCTGGAGCAGGCGCAGCGCGTGGTCTCCGACTTCCGGCCGATGCGCCGTCTTGTGCGCGACATCGTCACCGGCCTGCGCTACTGCGCGGAGGACGCGGGGACCGGCGAGTCGGACTTCTCTGAAGCCGTCGCTTTTGCGGACTGGCTGCTCGACGAAAACTTCGTATTCATGGGCGCGTGGGGCTTTGACGTGCAAGGACGGCCGACCGGGCGTCTGGGCCTCGGCCGTTATGACACGAGCGAGAAAATTGGCGTCGAGAGCGACCCGCACGAGGCGTTCTCAGAGAACGCGCCGCTGGTCAGCATCCACCAGTCGCGCAAGCCGTCGCCGATCCACCGCGAAGCGCCGCTTGTGGAAGTGCGGCTCCGTTTGGTGAACGACGATGGTTCGAGCGCGGGCGGCGTCGTCCTGCAGGGCCTGTTCACGTACCGCGCGGTGACCGGCCGCACGTCCAGCGTGCCGTTCCTGCGCCGCCGCCTCGCGCGCATGGTCGCGACCGAGGATCTTGTCCCGTCGTCGCACCGCATGAAGCTGTTCTTGAGCTTCTTTGACCGCCTGCCGCTGGCTTTTGCCTTTGCCGCAGCGGATTCCGAGATTGTCTCGCTGTGCAATGACGCGATCGACGTCGATTTTGGCAGCACGCCGCGGGTCGTTTACCGCGTCGACGCGCTGGGAACGGGCGCGCAAGTCTTTGTCCTGCTCTCGCAAGAGCGCTACGGCGAGGAAGTGCGGGCCCGCATCCAGGAGCACATTGCGGCGACCTTCAACGCCCAGGAAATCCAGTTCCGGCTGCTGGTTGGCAAGACGGACACGGCGATTCTGGACTACCTCGTGTTCGCCGATACGCCGCTGCAGTTGCCGGACGTTGATGCGCTGACCGACCACGTCTCAGCGGTCGTCAGCCCGTGGCTGGAGACGATGCGTGAGATGCTGCGCAGTTGCGACATGGCTGAGCCGGAGGTCGACCGGCTGTGCCTGCTGTACGGCGAGTCGCTGCCGACGACGTACCATCACCACATTCAACCGCGCGACCTCGTCGACGACCTCGCGTCCCTGGAAGCCGTGCGCAGCGGCAAGAAGCTGCAAGTGCGGCTGCGCTGTGACGGCAATGACGAAGCGCACAAGCGCGTGCGGCTGTTGGTGTTTTCCGCGGACGACATCGCGCTCACGGATCTGCTGCCCGTCGTCGACAACTTTGGGTTGCGCGTCCTTGGCGAGTCGAGCTTCACGGTTCGCGATGCCGATGGCGGCACCTGCTACTTTCAGACCTACGGCATCGCCTCGGCGACGGAGAATGGCCCGCATTTGCTGAGCCACAGCCGCGCGTTCACGGAAGCGATGTACGCGGTCATGGATGGCCGGCTATCCTCCACGACGCTGAACAAGCTGCTCCTGCCTGCGCGCCTCAGCTGGCGGCAGTTGCAGATTGTCCACTCCTACCTCGGTTTCGCCCGCCAGCTGGGCACCGCGTTTCCCAACACGCTGGTGCAGCAGGTCCTGCTGAACCAGCCGGAGTCTGCGCGCACGCTGATTGACCTGTTTGACGCGCGGTTCTCGCCGTACTTTGACGGCGCGCCGCAGGTTGTCGGCGCCAAGGACAAGAAGCGCACCGCGCGCGTGCAGGAAGTGGAGGCGCGCTTCGGCGAAAAGCTTGTCAGCATCCAGGACGCCGTGGAGGACAAGGTCCTGCGGATGCTCCACAACTTTATCCAGGCAACGCTGCGGACGAACTATTTCCAGCGCGCCGATGAAGCGCGCGGGTTGTCGTTCAAGTTCCGCTGCGCGGACGTGGAGATCATGCCCGAGCCGCGGCCGATGTTTGAGATCTTCGTGTACGACCCGCGCGTGGAGGGCATTCACCTGCGCGGTGGCCCGATCGCGCGCGGCGGCATCCGTTGGTCGGATCGCATCGATGACTTCCGCACGGAAATCCTCGGCCTCATGCAGACGCAGATGGTCAAGAACACGCTGATTGTCCCGGTCGGCTCCAAGGGCGGTTTCGTGCTGAAGAAGCCGGAACGCGAGGAATCGGCGCGGCGCAAGCAGGCGGACGAGCTGTACAAAGTGTTCATCAGCGGCTTGCTGGACGTGACGGACAACCTCGTCGCGGGCAAGGCGGTGCCGCCGGAGGACGTCGTCGTGTATGACGGCGCGGATCCGTATCTCGTCGTCGCCGCGGACAAAGGCACCGCGCATTTGTCGGACACCGCCAACAGCCTCGCGCTCGGTCGCGGCTTCTGGCTGGGCGATGCGTTCGCGTCAGGCGGCAGCGTCGGCTACGACCACAAGAAGTACGGCATCACGGCCAAGGGCGGCTGGGTGTGCGTGCAGCGGCACTTCCGCGAGATGGGCTTGGACACGCAGAAGGACGTCTTCCGCGCGTTTGGCATCGGGGACATGTCCGGCGACGTGTTTGGCAACGGCTTGCTGCTGACCCACACGGTCAAGCTCGTCGCGGCTTTTGACCACCGGCACATCTTCATCGACCCGGATCCGGATCCCGAGGTCTCGTTTGCTGAACGCCAGCGGCTGTACGACACGCCGCGTTCCAGTTGGGCGATGTACGACGCCACCAAGATGTCCAAGGGCGGCGGGATTTTCCCGCGCGGCGCGAAGTCGATCGCGTTGACGCCGGAGATGCAGAAGCTGTTCCAGACGGAAAAGACCGAGTTCGCCAGCGACGAAATCCTGCGGGCGATCCTGCTGTTGGACTGCGAACTGTTCTGGAACGGCGGCATCGGCACGTTCGTCAAATCCAGCGCGGAAACCAATCACGACGTCGGCGACAAGACCAACGACGCGATTCGCATCGACGCCAAGGACTTGCGCTGCAAGGTCGTGGGCGAAGGCGGCAACCTCGGCTTCACGCACGCGGCGCGCGTCGAGTACGCGCTGCACCACGGGCGGATCAACACGGACGCGGTGGACAACTCCGCGGGCGTGGACATGAGCGACCACGAGGTGAATCTCAAGATTCTCTTCGCGCCGCTGCTGCAGTCCGGCGAAGTCGACTTCCCGACGCGCGATACCGTGCTGGCGTCGATTGACCAGTACGTCTGCGACCTCGTGCTGTGGAACAACTACCAGCAGTCGCTGGGGATTTCTGTGGCGGAACTTCGCTCGCCGGGCCAGCTGCGCATCTGGGGCGACGTGGTGAAATTCCTCGCGGCGGAGCTGAAGATCGACCAGGACGTGCAGCTGCTGCCGTCCAAAGCGACCATCCAGGAGCGGCGCAAGCTGGGCATGGGCCTGATGCGGCCGGAGCTGGCGCGCATTACCGCGTTTGCCAAGATGTGGCTGTTCAACGCGCTGGCGGCCGACAAGAAGTCGTCCGATCGCGTGGCGAAGCACTACCTCGAGTACTATTTCCCCAAGGAAATTAGGGCAAAATACCAGAAGGCGGTCGACGACCACATGCTGCGCCACGAGATTGTGTCGACGCTGTGGACCAATGAACTCGTCGATTTTGGCACGGCGATCCTGCTGCCGCGGCTGGCGATGGAGTACCCGCGGCCGATCGCGGAGATTTGCCAGGCGCACACGGTGTCCATCGACCTGCTGGATATTCCGCGGCTGCGCAAGGCGCTGATCGCGCTGGACGGCAAGGTGCCGGCGCGGGTGCAGTACGAGGCGTTTGCGGTGCTGGATGACGCGGCGGCTGCGGCGACGCAGTGGCTGTTGGCCAGCTTCCCGGGCGAGGGCTTGAATGAGTTCCTCGACAACGCCCAGGAGCTGCGCAAGTGGCTGGACGGCGTGCGCGCGCCGATGGCGAAGGCGCAGACCGGGCGGCGCAAGGCGGAGGCAGCGGCGCACGTGACGGCGTGGACGCAGGCCGGGCTTCCGGCGGAGTTGGCAGAAGCGGTGGCGGCGCTCCCGGCACAGGCCAATGGCTTCGCGATTTGGTCGCTGGCGCGGGAAACCAAGCTCGATGCGGTTGACGCGGTGGCGATCCACTTTGCGACCGCGGAGATCACGGGGCTGGCGGAGGTGCTCGCGCAGGTCGCGGACGCCAACCCGCAGACGCGCTGGGAAGCGGCGGCGCTGGCGAGCCTCGGGCCGGGCATTGGCCACACGCTCTTCCGGCTGGCCAGCCGCGTGGCGCAGTCGCTGGCGGGCAAGAAGCCGACGCGGGACCGGGTCAAGGCGGTGTTGGTCGACGAGCTCAAGCTCGGCGCGCTGTGGGACCTGGCGTACCAGATTCAGTCCGAGGGCGTGCAGATTCCGGCGCTCGTGGTCCTGACGGAGCGGCTGCGCGCGCGGCTGCGGTAACGCGCCGTGCCGCAATAACCCGTGGTGCGGGACGCTTGTCGCTGGGTCGCCAAGTGCGCCCGCTGCGCGTTACGCCCGGCGACACACAGCTGGGACTGGAGCGGGTTGTCCTGCACGAGGCGTGGTAGCGGAAAGGTGGGGCGCGGCGGCAAGTGGCTGCCGCGCCTGGAGGCCGGTTGCTCGAGGCGCTACGCCCAGCCCAGCATCACGCCTTCCAGCGAATGCGGCCCCACGCGCTCAATCCGCACGCGGCCGACGCGACCCGCCCACTCCGTCTGCGCCCGCGCGTCCGTGACACCGACGTTCACTTTGACGTTCTCCGGCGTGCGGCCCATGACCTGCGGCGTGCCCATCGACTTCAGCGCCAGCTGGGAATTGGGCCCGGCCTGGCTCAGCCGCGACGCGCCTTCAAACAGCACCTCAATCTCCTGACCGAGGAATTCCGCCATCCACTCGCGCGTGATGCCGTCCTGCAGCGCCTGCAAACGGCCCAGCCGCTCCTTTTTCACCGGCAGCGGCACGTCGTCCACGAGGTCCGCCGCCTTGGTCCCGGGCCGCGCGGAGTACATGAACGAGAAGATCGACGCATAGCGGACCTCAGCCAGCAGGTCGAGCGTCTTCTGGAAGTCGGCCTCGGTCTCGCCTGGAAAGCCGACGATGATGTCCGTCGACAGCGCAATCCCCGGCTTCAGCGCCTTCAGGCGCGCGATCTTGGCCAGATAATCCGTCACCCCGTGGGCGCGGCGCATGCCCTGCAGCACGCTCTCGCTGCCCGACTGGATCGGCAGGTGAAAGAACGGCACGAGCTTGGGCAGCGTCGCGAAGGCGTCGATGAGCGCATCCGTGCAATCCATCGGGTGGCTCGTGGTGAACCGGATCCGGTGGAGGCCGTCGATCGTGCTCACGGCCGCGAGGAGCTCCGGGAAGTCCAGCTCGTTCTTGTTGCCGTCGCGGTCGATGCGGTCCTTGCCATAGCTGTTGACGTTCTGGCCCAGCAGCGTCACTTCCCGCACGCCGCTCGCGACGAGCATCCGGATCTCGTCGAGCACTTCCGCGCTGGGCTTGCTGACCTCGCGCCCGCGGGTGAACGGGACGATGCAGAAGCTGCAGATCTTGTTGCAGCCTTTCATGATGGTGATGAAGCTCGTGACCCGACCGTCCTCAGGCGGCTGCGCCGGCGGGAACGCGTACTGCTTGGCCTTGACGAATTCGGTCGCCGAGATCCGCTGCTGCTGCTGCCGCACGTTGTCGACAAGGTCCGGCAAGTTGGGAATCTGGTCCGGTCCCAGCACCAAATCCAGGAACGGCACCTTGTCCAGCAGCTTCTGGCCTTCCTGCTGCGCTACGCAGCCGGTCACGCCGAGCACGAGCTCCGGGTTGTGCGCCTTCAGCTTGCGCAGCGTGCCCAGCATGGACACGACCTTGTGCTCGACGCGGTCCCGGATGCTGCACGTGTTGATCAGCACCAGATCGGCCATCTCGACGCGGTCGGTCGGCCGATAGCCGCGGTTGGCGAGCACTTCCGTCATCCGCTCGCTGTCATAGACGTTCATCTGGCAGCCCATCGTCTCGATGTAGACGAAGCGCGGCGGGAAGGCGAGCGAGGAGTCGTCCACAAGGAGCGGCTCTCCGGCAGCCTGTGTCGGATCAAATGTCATTGTATTGGCTCAGTTCTGAGTGGCGGTCAGTTCGGGATTGTGGATGCGCCACGCCAAGCCTTCAAACCGCATGGTCAGCTCGCGCGACTTGCCGTCCTTGCCCTTCAGCCGCAGGCGCTGTTCCACCATGCTGCCGCCGGCCGACGGCGTCGCCAGCAGCTGCAGCGTCTCGATCGTCGGCAGGGCAAAAGTCGCCACCGCGTCAAACGGCGCGGCTTGGGTAATGTCCTGGGAAATCGGGATCTTGCTCAGGCGGAGGATGTCCTCGCCCTGCCAGCCCACGGCCTGCGCCTTGAGCGCCAGCGCCTTGCGCGTGTCCGACGACAAATGGCGATAGGCGGTCTCAAACCGGCCTTCGCGCAGCGCCACGAGGAAGCGCTGGCAACCGTCGATCGCGGGATGCGTGCGGCGGGTCTGGGGCAGGGTGAAGCGCTCGGTAGAAGCCGGCTCGTCCTCAAGACGCTCCAGTTCCGGGGCGGCACATGCGGAGAGAGCCGCGCTGGCCGCGAGCGTCAGAATCAGCGATTTGGTTTGCATAAAGCTTAGTTGCCTGGCTGGCGGACGGCGGTGAAGTCGCCCTTGAAGTTCTTGCCGCTCGAACCTTGGATGACGATGTTGCCGATCCACACGCCGTCGATCAACCGGTCAACCTTCAGGTCGTAGTTGCCGTCCTTGTCCGGGTCGTCAACCATCGTGCAATCGCCCTTGAGCGACAGCCCGGAGTCGAGCGACAGGCCGCCCAACATGCTCTCCAGCGGCAGAACGATGAGTGAAATCGTGGAGTTGCAGAATCCGGTGACCGTGCCCGCGTCAACGCCGGGGATGATGCCGCCCAAGCTGTTGCCGAGGCCCTGGCAGTCGATGAGCTTCTGCATCGCGCCGACGAACGACGTCTGGCCGGTGAGCTTCTTGAGCACCACGTTGGTCAGAATGTACAGGATCAGCTTGCCGTAGTTCAGCGTAATCGTGGACGAATCGATCGACATGTGGGTCTGCTGGCTGATGGAGCCGGAGAGCTTGCCGCTGATGAGGTCAAACGGGAAGTTCGGGTCCGTGGAGACCTGCGTGAGGTCAAACGAGATCTTGCTGCCGCACGTCGCGAAGTTGGGGTCGTTCTTGTCGCAGCCGAGGTGCCACCAGAGGTTGATACCTGTAAAGTCGATCTCGCCGTTGAAGAAGAAGTCGCCGTTGACCTTGAAGACGTGCAGCACGCCTAACATCTCCAACTTCTTGACGATTTGCAGGACGTCCTGGCCCATCTGGAAGAAGTCCTGGAGCCACGACGGTGAGCTGTTCAGCAGCCAATCCGTGATGAGCTTGGACAGCTGCTTCTCAAACAGGCTGAACACCGCGTCGACGATGAAGCCGGCGCCGAGGAACTGCTTCACCAGATTCTTGACCTGCTCGATGATGAACGCGCCGGGATCATAGAAGATCTGCACGGCGGTATCGAGGATCTGGCCCAACTGGCCGGGAATCGCGCCGGTGAAGTCAAAGTGGTTGACCATGTCGTACGCGCCGGCCGCCTGCAGCGGCAGCACGGTCATCGTCACGGTCACGGACGTCGTGTTCTGGTCGTTGACCAGCACCGCATCCGCGCAGCCCGCCGCCGCCAAATGGCCGACGAGGTCTTTGCCAATCACGAACACGCCGTATTTCTTCTCAGCCGGCAGGCCCTTGAACTGGGTCGGCAGGTCGCCGATGTAGGTCGTCTTCTTGCTGAGCACGGTCGACGGCGGCAGGATCGCCTTGAACGACGCGCACGCGAACGGCGCGGGCACGATGTTGACGACCACGTTCCCCAGCGGGATTTGGTTGTCATACATCAACTTCACTTCGATGTTGCCGGTGGGCAGCGCCGAGACGATGATGTCGACGAACACGTCTTCCGCGCATTCGGCAGAAACCTTGATCTTGTAGTGCGTGCCGGGGCCCTTGTTCGGGTTGAACGTGTTGTACGTCGCGCCGTTCTTGGTGTCCGTGGCGGAGATCTGGTTGCCCAGCGTGCCGGGTCCGGGGCCATTGACGCCATCGTTCTCGACGATCTCCCATGAAACCGGGATCTCAGACGCCGGTCCGCCCGCCGCGTAGTCAACGACGACCGCGTAGATCGGGTAGGGCTGATTGTTCGGCGCCAAGCTGATCGGTTTGGTCGTATCGATCTGCGGAATGATGACGCGTTTGCAGCCGACGTCCGCGCCCGCGATGGCGTCCGGATTCTCGTCCGTGTACGCGTCCTGGGCGCTGTCGGCGGAATTGCTGTCGAACTTGTACTTGACGTCGCCGTGCGCGTCCGCTGGGACGATGATGCCGCCCTGGACCGTGTCGCTGCACGCTTGGCCGAGGAGGCTGATCGTGACGAGGAGAGCCAGCCATGCTTTCTGGGCGCGGAATCGGCGCAGAATCGATTGGTGACGCATGGCAACCTCGCGGTTCAATCAACTTACGTTCAGCGGGCGCTCATGGGCAGCATGCCAATGTGCAAAACGAAACCCCACCACGTTGTAAGGTAACGGATCGTCCGGCAAATGCAAAGGCACGATTTTGTGACGCTACGCTGGCCGCGACGTGGCGTTCCTGCTTGTAACCGCAGGGCGTTTGGCGCTACGCTGCGCAGCCGTCGACCTCGACACTCCGGAGTCAGCCATGGCCGCACCACACACTGCTGGACTTACGCACGAACAGTTGATCGGCGCGCTTGAATGCCGCTTTGACTATCAGAGCGCCCGGTCGGTCGCTGGCGAGTTGCTGGCAGCCGCTGGCGTCGCCAAGGCGGATCACTACGATGGCGCGGCCGCTGGCAAGCTCCGCGCTGCCGCCGAGACGTCGCTGACGCGCGCGCACGCTGTTCTGGAAGCGTTGGCGGCGAGCGCCCCTGCGGCACCCGCCGCGCCTGCCAAGGTTGCCCCTGCCGCGCCCGAACCGGCCGCTGCGGCTGAACCGGCTGCAGCTGCGACGGAGACCGCCCCGGCCGATGATGGCGCGGCGGACAAAGCCGACAAGAAGAAAAAGGCCTAAACCGTATATGACCGCTCGCACGCCCGACCTGCTCACGCCCGTTGCCACTCAGCCCCAATCCCAGCCGCTGGCCAGCCCGCCGGTGCCCCCGCGCAAGCCGCAGGTGACCGCGCCGCGCGCCGTACGCGAGCTGGAAGAAGACACGTTTCTGCCTGACACCGACGTGCACATCCGCGTGCCCGCGCGCCCGCTGGTGCCGAGCGATCCGGCGAACATGGAGCGCAAGCTCTCACACCTGTTCAGCAAGGCGTCCAAAGATTTTGGCATGCTGGAAGCTGGCGACAAGGTGATGGTCTGCATGTCCGGCGGCAAGGATTCCTACGCGCTGTTGCACCTGATGCAGCGAGCGCAGAAGCATTCGCCCAACAAGTTTGAGATCGTCGCGGTGCACCTCGATCAGGGCCATCCGGAATTCCCAACGGACAAGCTGGAGGCGTACATCAAGTCGACCGGCGCGCCGTACGAGATCGTCCACCAGCACACCTACCAGATCGTGCTGGACAAGCTGGAGCCGGGCAAGACGACGTGTTCGCTGTGTTCCCGGCTGCGGCGCGGGATTCTGTACGACACGGCGCAGCGCCTTGGCTGCAACAAGATTGCGCTGGGCCATCACCGGGACGACATCATCGCGACGCTGATGCTGAATCTGTTCTTCTGCGGCCAGTTGAAGGCGATGCCGCCGCTCCTGCGCGCGGACGACGGCAAGAACATCGTGATTCGGCCGATGGCCTACATTCCTGAGAATTTCCTGATCAAGTGGTCGGAAATGCAGCAGTATCCGGTCATTCCGTGCAGCCTGTGCTCGCGCCAGCCGGACCTGAAGCGCACGCAGATGCAGAACCTGATGAAGGATCTGGACCGCGTGTATCCCGGTGCGCTGCCGTCGGCGCTGACCGCCGTGACGGACGTGAAGCCGCGTTTTCTGCTGGACCGCAAGCTCTTTGACTTCACGAGCTTTGACGCCGGATCCACCGATCGCGACGAAGATGCGTTCGGGTAAGCGTGGGAAGATCTTGCCAAGCCGTGCCCGTCGGCCGACGATAGGCGCGTGAGTGACCCGGCCCGCACCCAAACTACGCCCTTGACCTTCGAAGCCGTGCTCGACCTCGTCGTGCAGGCGCGCCTGCTCACGCGCGAGCAGGGCCAGGAAATGAAGCTCCACGCCGAGCGCAAGCGGCGGGTCATCGAGCGCGAACGCAAGCAGCAGACGGGCGAGGAGTCGACGGTGATTTCGCCGGCCGAGCTGATCGCCGCGTTCCAGATGCCGGGGACCGATGGCCAGGTGCTGGGCGAGGAGCGCGTGCAGCGCACGCTGGCGGCGGCGTACAACATGCGGTTTTCGCGCATCGACCCGCTGAAGGTCGATGCCAAGCTGGTGACGTCGCTTGTGAGCCAGGCGTACGCCCGGCGCAATTGCCTCCTGCCGCTTGGCCGCGACGGTGCGACGCTGATCCTCGCGGTGGACGACCCGATCTGCGCAGAAGTGCGCGCGACCATGGCGTCGCGACCCGATCAGCCCGTTGAGCTTGTGATCGCGCTGCGTTCGGAGATCCAGCGGCAGATCGCTGACATTTTTCAGTTCCGCGCCAACATTCGCGGCGCGCAGGTCGACCTTGGCGTCGCGGACACGGATCTCGGCAACCTGGAGCAGCTCGTCAAGCTGAGCTCCAGCGGCGCGCAGGTCACGGAGGACGATCGCCACGTCGTGCGTGCGGTCGACTTCCTCCTGAAGTACGCGCTGGACCAGAAGGCGTCAGACATTCACATCGAGCCGAAACGCGAAGTTTCGCACGTGCGGCTGCGCATCGACGGCGTGCTGCACACGGTCAATCAGCTGCCCAAGGTCGTGCACGCGGCGATGACGTCGCGCATCAAGGCCATGGCGCGGTTGGACATCGCCGAGAAACGCCGGCCGCAAGACGGCCGCATCAAGATTTCCCGCGACAGCGGTGAGACCAAGCCCGGCGCGGCGGAGAAGCCGGGCATCGAAGTGGAAATGCGCATCTCCGTGATGCCGACCGCGTTTGGTGAGAAGATCGTCATGCGGATTTTTGACCCGCAGACGGTGTTTCAGGACATGGGCCAACTCGGCCTGTTTCCCAAGCAGCTTGAGCTTGTCGACACGTTCATCAAGCGTCCTCACGGGCTGATCCTGGTCTGCGGACCGACGGGATCCGGCAAGACGACGACGCTGTATTCCGCGCTCAAGGCGCTGGCGACGCCGACGCTGAACATCACGACGATCGAGGATCCGATTGAAATGGTCGTGGAGGCGTTCAACCAGACGGCGGTCAATCCGCGCGTCGGGCTGACGTTTGGCACGGCGCTGCGCACGTTGCTGCGGCAGGATCCGGACGTCATCATGGTCGGTGAGATCCGCGACACGGAGACCGCGCAGAACGCGATCCAGGCGGCGATGACGGGGCACCTCGTGCTGTCGACCGTGCACACCAATGACGCGCCGTCGACGATTGCCCGCCTGCTGGATCTGGAAGTGCCGCCGTACCTGATCTCGTCGACGCTTGTCGGCGTGATCAGCCAGCGCCTGCTGCGGACGATTTGCCTCAACTGCCGCAAGGAAACCGAGCTGACGCCGGCTGAAGCGCAGTTGCTGGGCATTGAACAGCGTCCGGGCGAGCGATTCCGCGTGTTTGTTGGCGCGGGGTGCAATATTTGCCGCGATACCGGGTTGAAAGGCCGGATGGGCGTGTATGAAGTGATGCCCGTGACCGACAAGATTCGGCGGCTGGTGCTGACCAAGGCGCCGGCGGCAGAGATCGCCCGTCAGGCGGTGCAGGACGGCATGGTCACCCTGCGGGAGTCGGCCATTCGCAAGATGGCGCTGGGCCTGACGTCCTTTTCTGAAGTGCTGCGGGCGACGACCGACGGCGATTTTTGAGGCCACATGCCAAACGAACCTGAGAAGCCCGCGCCGACCGACGAGCGCGACGCGCCGCAAGAATCCGCCGCGAGCAAGTACCGCCGCAAACAGCTGGAGCGCCAGTTGGGGCCGACGCAGTTCCTCGATCAGGCGCCCGCGTACGCGCGTGACACGCTCTGGCGCGGGCTTGCGCGCAAGGGCGAGGCGCGGCTGCTCGTGGTGCGCGCAACCGAGGCGGCCAAGGAAGCGGCGAGCCGCCTGAACGCGTCAGAAGAAGTGGCCAAGCTGATTGGCGAGCTTGTCGTGTCGTCCCTGCTGGTCCGTTCGACGCTGAATCCGGACGCGCGGATGCAGGTCTACATTCGCCACGACGGTCCGACCGGCAAGATGGTCGTGGATGCCTGGGAAGGCGGCGGCGTGCGCGTGTACGTCAAGACGCCGGAAGCGACGACTTCCCTGGACGGCGCGCTGTTTGGCCCGGGGCTGATGGAAGTGGCGCGGACGCATGCGGCGACGGGCAAGTCCTGGCGCAGCACGGTGCAATTGCAGGGCGACCGCGTAGAAGATTTCATGATGCACTACCTGCTGGAGTCCGAGCAGGTGCTGTCCCTGCTGCGCGTGGAAGTGACCGTTGGGCAGGGGACGGTCCAGAGCGCGCTGGGCTACCTGGTGCAGCTGATGCCGGAGGGCACGCACGATGACCTGAAGCAGATGACGGCGAACCTGGAAGGGATGACGCCGCTGGCCGAAGGGATGTCAGACGCGGACCCGGATGGGCGCGCGTGGGCGGAAGCGTTGATGCAGGGCTTCCTGTGGGACCAGTGCGCGCGCGAGATGGTGGAATACGAGTGCCGGTGCTCAGAGCAGCGGATTGTGCATATGCTGTCGACGCTGCCGCGCGCGGACCTTGAGGAGATGGCCAATGACGCCACCGACCTCGAGATTTCCTGCGATTTCTGCCGGACGCAGTACACGGTCAAGCCCGCGGTGATTGCCGAGCTGCTCGAGAGCCCGTCCTAGCCGCGACTGTTGGGGGCGATCGCGTTTGCGCGTCAGCAGCCCCTTGTGCGACCGCATCGTACCGCGCAAAATCGGGGCATCGCGTGCCCGCTTCGGCGGAACAAGGAGATGCCCATGCTCGGTCAAATGTCCCATCAGCCCCTGTTGATTTCCTACCAACTGCGCTTCGCCGATCGCTTTCACCACAACATCGAGGTGATCTCGCGCAGCGTGGAAGGGCCGATTGACCGATCGTCCTGGGGAAACGTCGCCCGGCGGTCGCGCAAGCTGGCCAACGCGTTGGTGGCGATGGGCGTGAAAGCGGGGGACCGCGTCGCGACGCTGGCCTGGAACAACAACCGGCATCTGGAGCTGTATTTCGCCGTGTCGGGCATCGGCGCGGTCCTGCACACGGTGAATCCGCGCTTGCCGCTGGACCAGCTGCGCTACATCGTGGACCACGCTGAGGACGGCGTGCTGTTCTTTGACAATACCTTCGTCAAGCTGGCGCAGTACATCGCCTCCCAGCAGTTGCCGGTGAAGCGCTATGTCGCGATGACCGATGCGGCAAACCTGCCGCCGGACACGCATTTGCCGGCGCTGACGGACTACGAGTCGTTCATCGCGCCGCACAGCGACGCGTTTGAATGGCCGGATTTCGACGAAAATACCGCGAGTTCGCTCTGCTACACGTCGGGCACCTCAGGCAATCCCAAGGGTGTGCTCTATTCGCATCGGTCGACCGTGTTGCACTCGTACGCGGCGGCGATGGTGGATTCCCTGGGCATTTGCGCGGGGGACGTGACGTTGCCGGTCGTGCCGATGTTCCACGTGAACGCGTGGGGCGTGCCGTACGCGGCGGCGATGGTTGGCTCCAAGCTGGTGCTGCCGGGTCCGGGCTTGGATGGCAAGAGCCTGCTGGAGCTGATTGAAGGCGAGAAAGTGACGAGCCTGCTCGGCGTTCCAACGGTCTGGATGGGCCTGCTGACGCACATGAAGTCGGTGGGTTACACGATGACCCACGTGAAAAAGGTGACGATTGGCGGCGCGGCCTGTCCGCCGAGCATGATCGAGGCCTTTGAGCAGGAGCACGGCGCGCGCGTGATCCACGCGTGGGGCATGACGGAGACGAGCCCGATTGGCACCGTGAATTCGTTGCTGCCCAAGCACGCGGGGCTGAGCGCGGAAGCGCAGATGGCGGTGAAGCGCAAGCAGGGGCGGCCGCTTTACGGCGTGGATCTGCGGCTTGTCGATGACGATCACCAGATCGTGCCGCACGACGGCGAGACGTCGGGACACCTCCAAATCCGCGGACCGTGGGTCGCCAGCAGCTATTTCCGCCGCGACCGGGATGAATCGCACGACGGCGACTGGTTCTACACCGGCGACATCGCGACCATCGACGCCGACAGCTACATGCAAATCACCGACCGCAGCAAGGACGTCATCAAGTCCGGCGGCGAGTGGATCAGCTCGATTGACTTGGAGAACGCCGCGATGGGCTATCCCGGCGTGGCGCAAGCGGCGGCGATCGGCGTGGCGCATCCCAAATGGCAGGAGCGGCCGCTGCTGATCGTTGTGAAGCAGCCGGGCGTGGACCTGACGGCGGAGGAAATCCAGACGTACCTGACGACGAAGCTGGCGAAGTGGTGGCTGCCGGACGCGGTGGAGTTCATTGACGCGTTGCCGCTGGGCGCCACGGGCAAGGTGCTGAAGCGGCAGTTGCGCGAGCGGTTTGCCGACTACAAGTTGCCGGCCTAGCAGCGACGGTCGGCGTCACGGAATCTTGAATCCGACGCTCCATGTCGCCGTTACCGTATTGTTCCATTGCCACTGGGCCTGCGCCGTGTGCAGGTTCAGCGTCTGATTGGCGGCGACGGCCTGGTTCAAGCCCGTGACGCTGCACGTCGTCGCGCCTGCCGCAACCGTGCATTTCGCCGTGCCGCTGTCCACGTTGTTGACGCGCACGGTGAAGGTCAGCGCGGTGCTCGTGCTCGTCGAGGGCGTGATCTTGACGCTCAAGCTGGTGACGGTGAGCGCCTGGCCGACCTTGATGGTGTTCGCGGTCGACGTGGAGCTCGCGGCGACGATGCTGTTGACGGCGCCGTAGAAATTCGCGGACGAGAAGGAGTCGACGAGGTCCGTGTTGGTGCCGCCGTCCCACGTGCACCCGGAGACGGTCGCGGGCGCAGGGCTGCCAGCAACGGCAGCGAGGCTCCACGCGCTGCAGGTGATGGGCGGATTGCAGAGATGCGTGCTGGCGTTGCACGAGCCCGTGCTGCAATCCGCGTCCGCGGTGCACGCGGTGCCACCGCCGCATTGCCCGCCGACGTGCGTGCACGCGCCGGTCGCGACGTTGCACGAGTCGGTCGTGCACGCGTTGTTGTCATTGCACGCCGGAATGAGCGTGCAAACGCCCGAGTGACACGCGCTGCTGGCGGCGGTGCACAGGCTGCCATCGGTGCACGCGCCGCCCTCATTGCCGGCGGGATTGCTGCAGCCGACGCCGCTCGTGCACGTGTCTGCGGTGCAGACGTTGCCATCCGCGCACATCGCGTTGTTGGCCGAATGCGTGCAACCGACGCCGATGATGCACGCGTCGGTCGTGCACGCGGTCAGGTCGTCGCAGAGCGCGTTGTTCGCCGTGTGCCCGCAGCCCGTCGCGGCGCTGCAGGTGTCCGCCGTGCACGCGAGGCCGTCGGTGCACGCGCTGTCCACGGGCGTGTGCGTGCAGCCGCTTGCGGGGTTGCAGCCATCGGTCGTGCACGTCAGGCCGTCGCTGCAGTCCGCAGTTGCGCCCGCGCAGACGCCGTTCGTGCAAACGTCCGAGAGCGTGCAGGCATTGCTGTCGTTGCACGCGGAAGCGTTGGCCTTGGCGGGATTGCTGCAAACGCCGCTGGCGGTGTCGCACGTTCCGGCGGTGTGGCACTGGTCGAGCGCGCCGCAGACGACCGGCGCGGCACCGACGCACGTTCCCGCCTGGCAGGTATCGGTCTGCGTGCATGCGGTGTCATCGTTGCACGCCGCGCCGTTGGCCTTGGCGGGATTGCTGCAAACGCCGCTGGCGGTGTCGCACGTTCCGGCGGTGTGGCACTGGTCCAGCGCGCTGCAGACGACCGGCGCGGCGCCGATGCACGTTCCCGCCTGGCAGGTATCGGTCTGCGTGCACGCGTTGTCATCGTTGCACGCCGCGCCGTTGGCCTTGGCGGGATTGCCGCAAACGCCGCTGGCGGTGTCGCACGTTCCGGCGGTATGGCACTGGTCCAGCGCGCCGCAGACGACCGGCGCGGCGCCGACGCACGTTCCCGCCTGGCAGGTGTCGGTCTGGGTGCACGCGTTGTCATCGTTGCACGCCGTGTCGTTCGCCACGGGCGTGTAGACGCACCCGCCCGTCGCTGTGTCGCAGGCGACCGTGTTGCACGCCTTCGCGGCGCAGACTGTCGCGATGCCGGAGGCGCATGCGCCGCCCTCACAGACGTCCCCGCTGGTACACGCGTTGCCGTCGCTGCATCCGCTGCCGTCCGGATCGGCGGTGTAGTCGCATCCGCCCGTGGCGCTGTTGCAGAGGACCGCATTGCAGGCTTTCCCGACACACACCGTCGGCGTCCCCGCGGCGCAGACGCCGCCTTGGCACGAATCGCCGTTGCTGCATGCGTCCCCGTCGCTGCAGGTCAAGCCGTTGCTGACTGGCGTGTAGTCGCACGCGCCGGTCGCGGTGTTGCAGGACGCGGTGTTGCACGCCAACGGGAAGCACGCCGTGGGCGAGCCGGCGACGCACGCGCCGCCTGCGCACAGATCGCCGTTGGTGCACGCGTTGCCATCTGAGCACACGGCGCCGTCATTGCCCGCGACCGATCCGCAACCCGCCGCCGAGTCGCACGTGTCGACCGTGCACGGGTTCGCGTCGTCACAGTCACTGTGGGTCGGCACGCCCGCGCACTTGCCGGACGCGCAGAGGTCCGTGTGCGTGCAGGCCACGCCGTCGTCGCAGCTCGCCGTGTTGAACGTGGCCACGCACCCCACTTCGGGTTGGCACGTCTCGTCCGTGCACGGATCGCCGTCGTTGCAGGTGAACGCGCTGCCCTTGCACACGCCGTTGGCGCACGCGTCGGCGTCGGTGCATGCGTTGTTGTCCGTGCAGCCCGCGCCGTCGTTGCCGGCAGGCGTGGTGCAGCCGCTCGCGGGATCGCAGCCGTCGGCGGTGCATGGGTCGCCGTCGTTGCAGGTCCGCGCCGTGCCCGCGCAGGCTTGGCCAACGCATGTGTCCAGGATGGTGCACGCGCTCCCGTCGTCACACGCGGTTTGCGGGGATGCGTCGACGTGCGTGCAGCCGCCCTGCGCGGAGCACCCGTCGATCGAACACGGATTGCCGTCGTTGCAGCTGTCCAAGCCGGTCGGTAGGCATGCGCCGCCGGTGCAGGTGTCGCCGGTCGTGCACTTGTTGCCGTCGTCGCACGCCGAGCCGTTGGCCTGATGGACGCAGCCCGTGGCGTTGTCGCACGCGTCAGACGTGCACGGATTGCTGTCGTCGCAGTTCGGCCCCACGCCGCCGACGCAGCTCGCGTTGGCGCAGCCATCCGCCGTCGTGCACGCATTGCCGTCGGTGCACGTCGCGGTGTTGGCCAAGTGCACGCAGCCCACGCCGTCCGCGCAGGAGTCGTTGGTGCACACGTTGCCGTCGTCGCAATTGGGCGTCGTGCCGGAGCAGACGCCGCCGGCGCACACGTCGTTCAAGCTGCACGTCTGGCCGTCGTCGCACGCCTTGCCGTCGTCGTTGGTGAACACGCAGCCGGTGGCGCCGTTGCACGCGTCCTGCGTGCACGGGTTGTTGTCAGTGCACGCAAGTGCCGCGCCGCCCACGCACACGCCGCCGCTGCAGACGTCGTTGGTCGTGCAGATGCTGTTGTCACTGCACGGGCTGCTGTTGGCGGTGTGCACGCAGCCGACGAGTTTCTCGCACGTGTCCGTCGTGCAGTTGTTGTTGTCGTCGCACGCCACGTTGGAGACGCCAAGGCACTTGCCGTCCTTGCACGCGTCGCTTCCGGTGCACGCGTCGCCGTCATCGCAACTCGCGGTCAAGGGCGTGTGGACGCAGCCGCTGAGCGTGTTGCAGCTGTCCTGCGTGCAGGCGTTGCTGTCGTCGCAGTTGATGGCTTGGGTCGTGCACGCGCCGTTCGCGCAGGTGTCGCCGACCGTGCATGCGTCGCCGTCGTCGCACGCGGGGCCGTCGAGCTTGGTGTAGAGGCAGCCGGCGGTCTTGTCGCAGACTTCCGTCGTGCACGGGTTCTTGTCGTCGCACTGCACGATCGTGAACGCGCCGCAGACCTTGGCCTTGCAGCTGTCGCCGGTCGTGCACGCATCGCCGTCGTCGCAGGTCACGCTGTTGGCGACAAACACGCAGCCGCCCACGTTGTCGCACGAGTTGTCCGTGCACGGGTTGCCGTCGTCGCAGCCGAGGACGGTCCCGAGGCAAACGCCGTGGGCGCAGGTGTCGGCGGTGCTGCACGCCTTGCCGTCGTTGCAGGTGCCGCCGTCGATTGCGGTAAAGACGCAGCCGAGCAGCGCATTGCAGGAATCGACGGTGCAGGGGTTGCCATCGCTGCACGCGATCGCCGCGCCGGCTTGGCACAGCGGGCCAACGCAGAGGTCGCCGGTGGTGCACGCGCTGCCGTCGTCGCATGCCGCGCCGGTCTCGCTGTGCACGCATCCGTCGGCCGTGCTGCAACTGTCGATGGTGCATGCGTTCCCGTCGTCGCAAGTCGCCGCGGGGCCTGACGCGCATGCGCCGCCGACGCAGGTGTCGTTGACCGTGCACGCGTTGCCGTCCGAGCAGCCGCCGCTCAGCGGTTCCGTCAGGCAGCCCTGGGTCTTGCTGCAGAAGTCCGATGTGCACGCGTTGTCGTCGTTGCACACGATCGCCTCGCCGCCGCAGACGCCGTTCTGGCACGCGTCGTTGCCCGTGCAGGCGTCGCCATCGTTGCAGGCGCCGGTCAGGGCCGTGTGGCTGCAGCCGTTGACGGGGTCGCAAACGTCCGCCGTGCACGGATTCTTGTCGTTGCACAGGGTGCCCGCGCCCGGGACGCACGCACCGCCCACGCACGCGTCGCCGACTGTGCACGGCGATCCGTCGCTGCACGTCGCGGCGTTGGGCAAAAAGACGCAGCCGGCGGTGTCCGAGCAGGTGTCGTCCGTGCACGGATTGTCGTCGCTGCAGCTTGTCGCGGTGCCAACGCACGCTCCGTTGGCGCACGCGTCGTTGCTGCTGCACGCTTGGCCGTCGTCGCACGCCTTGCCGTCCAGATTCAGGACAAAACAGCCGCCCTTGGGTGCGCAGCCATCGGCGGTGCACGGATTGCCGTCGCTGCAGTCGGCGGCCTTGCTGGAGCCGCAGATGCCAGCTTTGCAGGTGTCGCCAACGGTGCAGGCATTGCCGTCGTCGCAGGACGCGCTGTTGGCGTTGTGCACGCAGCCGATGGCCGGGTCGCACTTGTCATCCGTGCAGAAATTCCCGTCGTTGCAGTCGCTGGTGGTTTGGCACGCGACGCCGGTATCCGGGGCAACGGCATCAACGCCCAGGTCGGGCGGATCGATGGCGGCATCGCTGCCTGCGTCGGGCTCGGCCGCGTCTGGCGTCGGTTCGCTGGCATCGGCGTCCGCAGCGTCCGCGTGCGTGTCTGGCTGGAGATCGGGCTGGATGTCGACGGCTGCGGTGTACGGCCCCGTGGCTGAATCGTCCGTCTGGGCATCGACTGCCGGTGCCCCGCCAGAGTCCACGCCAGCCGCCGCCGTTGTGCCACATCCGGACAGGGGCACGGCGAGGCAAGTGACGCTGACAACGACCCACGTCAAACGCCAAAAATAGCCAGTGACGGCCGAAAAAGCATTGATTTTCATTGATAGATCTCCGAGGCAAGGTGCCGGGCACCCCGAGACCATCGGAAGATAGGAGCGGTTCAAAGGCGCGCAACGCGGCGCTGGTGAATTTTCACCTGAACGACGACGTGCGCGGCTCTTGGACGGGCGTGCGCTACTTGGCGAGCGTGCAGTACTTCGGGAATACCGCCGGCAACGTGTCGCCCGCGAACGGTTGCGGCGCTTCGCCGAGCTTGAAGCGGCTGAGGAACGCCCAGTTCGCCGCCGTCATCGCCGCGGGCCACTTGTGCCCCGTGTCGTGGTTGCACTGGATGACGTAGTGCTTGTCGCTGACGAGGAACGGAATCAAGTCCTTGGCGAACAAGTCGAAATTCTGGCCGTACGCGCTGTCGCCGCCGCCGCCCCAGGTGACGAGATCGGGGAACTTGTTGGTCGTGGACGGGAACTTGAACAGGTAGCCGCCTGACGACGGCGCGGACGCAGCGATGACTTTTTCGCGGGCGAACGACGTGAAGACGGTCATCAAGCCGCCGCCGGAGAAGCCGGTGACGTAGACGCGCTTGGCGTCCGTCTTGTACTGCTGGCTGACGCACTTGAGCATGTCATCAAAGAACACGAGATCCTGATTGTCGTCGCCAAACGCGTGCAGACCGTACGCCCAATCGGTCTGGCTGACGGCTTTGCCGGTCGCGTCGCGTTCGGACTGCGGGACGACGAGGATGAACGGCTCGGTCTTCTGGTTGTCGGCGTAGTGCGTCTCGTTGAGAATGCCGCCCATGTCGTCGTTTACGCCGTGGAAGAGGAACACGATCGGCAAGTTCTGCGCCGTCGCGTCCGCGGGCAAGACGACGGTGAACTTGCGGTTGCGCTCGGCGCTGACCACGTCGTTGACGCCGGCGGTGAGCGTCGGGCAAGCCGCGATCGGCGCGTAGTGCTTGACCGTGACGGCGGCGCAGGAGGCGCCCGGCGTGTCGCCCTGTGTGCCCCACGGGACTGCCTTGAACGTGGAGCTCTTGATGTCCTTGATGAATTCCAGGACCGTGCCGCCCACGTCGCCGCAGAACGTCCCGTCCTCGTGCAGCGTGCCGCTGAGCGCGAAGTTGGCGATGTGGACGTCCGTGCCGGTGGGCGACGCCTTGCCGGGCAGGACAATCGTGTCGGTCAGGACGGTGAATCCGCCGCCCTTGTCGACAGGCACGTTGGTGAGTGTGGCAATGGGATCGCTGACATAGACCGGATCGCTCTTCTCTGAGACCGCGCGCAATTCAAACGTGTTGAACGTCCCGCCGTTGCTGAGGCTGCCCGTCGCGGTGATGGTCGCCTTGAACGGCAGCAACAGATCGCCAAAGGGCACGACGTCGACGTTGATGTAGTAGTCGCCGTGCGGAATCGCCTGACCCGCGGTGACGTCCGCGGCGATATCGACGGACGCGTCGGCGCTCGCGTCGCCGTTCGCGGGGTCAGCTGTCGTCTGGGTGGCGCACGCGGCGAGGAGGGCAAGCATCGTGCAAAGTAGCGTCTTCACGGGGATCTCCGGGCGTCAGCAAGGACGCGGCGCCTAAGCCTGCATGCACCCGCGCCCGAGGTCAAGCGCGCGATCGCAGCCGCTTGACCAACCGGGTGTCGCGCCTAATTTGGGATTTCGCGCGGCCCGTCCTCCCTCGGCGGGGCGGGAGTGGTGCGCGAGTCGGCTGTGCGCCCAAGGAGGCAATCGTGAACTGCGCTTACGTGACCTTGATCTGCAACGGTGACGCGTACCTTCCCGGTGTTGAGGCGTTGGGAGAATCGCTCAAGGCAACGGGTACGAGCAAACTGATGGTGGCCATGGCGTCAGCCGACGTGTCGGAGGAGACCCGCGCGCGCCTTGAAGCCCAAGGCTGGCAAATCCGCGACATCGCGCCGCTGCACAAGGCAGGCGCGCAGCCGCTGTTCCCGCGTTTTGACGACGTCTTTGCCAAGCTCCGCGCGTGGCAATTGACGGAATTCGACAAGGTCGTGCTGCTGGACGCCGATACGCTGGTGCTGCAGAACATCGATGAGCTGTTCTTGCGACCCTATTTTGCCGCCGCGCCAGATTTCCTGATGCCGGACCGGTTCAACAGCGGCGTGATGGTGCTGGATCCGTCCGAGGAGACATTCGCCCGGATGGTTGAAGTGCTGGACAAAGCGCCGACGTACGACGGCGGCGATCAGGGCTTTCTCAACACGTTCTTCGCGGACTGGTTCGCGATGCCGGTCGCGCATCGGCTGCCTGCGGGCTACAACCTGATGCACTTCATCCTGCAGTTCCTGCGCGGCCATCCCGTGCTGCAGCGGTCCCTTGAGCGCGAAGCCAAGGTCATCCACTACGCCATCCAGAAGCCGTGGCACGCGGCACCGCAACTGAGCGGCGCGGCGCAGGATTGGTGGCAGATGTATGCGCGCGTGCACCCGGAGCTGGACACGGACTGGCGGCATCGCGTGCACAAGCTCGAGGATCGCACGTTCGACCGCGTCATCGAGGCGTTCATTCGGTAGCGCCGTCCGGGACTCCGGCCGCTCTCAGGGCTGGGTAAAGAGCGCGCGGGTCAGCGCGTCGGTGAGCGTGGCGGCGCCAACGTCGGACAGGTGGCTTCCGTCGCCGTAGAGCGATGCACCGTGGATGTCAGCGATTGTGCAGCGTTGCGCGCTCGGGCAGAGAATCGCCGCTGGATCGACGAATGTTACGCCCGTCAGGTGGGCAAAGGCTGCTTCGGCGCTGCGGTTGCGCGCGTCATACTGCGCCCGGGACGTCTGCGCGTGAAGCGGCACCAGTCCCGGAAAGACCCGCTGGCGCACCAGCGCGTTGGGCACGTCAAACTCGTGTTCCGGCACGCCGCGGACAATCACCACGCGCTTCCCGGCGGCCTTGAGCTGATCGACGGTCCGGCCGAGCGCGCGGGCAAACACGTCGGGATTGTCGGCGATGCGGGCGTCGCGCGACGCACTGTCAACGAACGCGCGCGGAAGGGAACCCCAGCGGAAACCTTCGGTGTAGCCCGCCCACTCCGCAGCCAGGACGACGGTGTGAATTTCCGGGTGCTGGGCGGTGAATTTCAGGGCTGCCGTCATCAACGGCACGCAGTAGGGCTCCTTGTTGTCCGCGGCGCGAAAATCCGCCAAGGGCGCGCACCATCCGCCGCTGACGGTGACACCGGTTGCGCCGTGGGCCGCGAGGACCGCGCTCAGGACGCCGTTCAACATGCCGGCATGGGAGTCGCCGAGCAGTGCGATGCTCGCTTGGCCGTCCGGTTTGCCGATGCAGCAGAGATCGCCGCGGCCGACCTGTTCGGGCGTGTAGCGGTCGTGGCAGCCGACGCTGTCGCCGCGCTGGGGCGGGATGACCGTGGCGGCAACGGCGAAGCGCGTCGGGAAGCCGTTGGCCCAGTGAAGGGTCAGACCCGCCGCCACGAGCGCGAGGCTGACCGCGACCGCGACCTGAAGCACCGTCCGGCGCGAGGCGGTCAACTTGCCGCGAAACGGCCCTTCGACGAAGCGGTAGCTGACCCAGGTGACCGGCACGAGGCCAGCCAGGAGCGCGGCGACCAACGGGCGCGGCGCCTGACCGGAATACACCAATCGCGCAAAAGCGAACGCCGGCTGGTGCCACAGGTACAGCGAATAGGAGGCCAAGCCCACAAGCACCAACGGCCGCGCCGACAGGAACCGCCCCGCGAAGGTGGCCGGCGTCGCCCAGAGGAGAATCGCCGTCGTGCCAGCGGTCGGAAGCAGCGTGAAGAGGCTGGGATTGCGGGTCGTGTCCTCGAACAGCCCGATCGCCGCGAACAAACCAAGCAGGCCGAGCGCCGCCGCCAGCCCGCCCCAGCGCCACTGCTGCACCTCCGGCCGGTGGCGCATCACCCACGCCGCAATCGCGCCCATCAGCAGTTCCCACGCCCGAAACGGCGCGAAGAAGAAGGCCGCGCCCGGGTAGGTGCGCGACGCCCAATCGGCAATCCCCAGCGACAGGCAGAAGCCGATGACGAGGATCGCCAGCGTGCGCGCCCGGAACCGCCTCACGAGCGCGACGAGGAGGATGGGAAACAGCAGGTAGAACTGCTCCTCCACGGCCAGGCTCCAGGTGTGCAGCAGCGGATTCTGCTCCGCGGCGGGCGCGAAATACCCGGTCTGCCCCCAGAACAGCATGTTGGACGCAAACAGCGCGACCGCCGCGACGCTCTGGCCAAGCTCCGCGTATTGCGCGGGTAGCATCAGGAACCAGCCGGTTGCCACGCACGCCAGCAGCACGGCGACAAGCGCGGGCAGGATGCGTTTGGCGCGCCGTTCGTAGAACGTCAGGAGGGAGAAGCGGTCCTTGGCAAAGTCGTCCAGGATGATCGTGGAGATGAGGTAGCCGCTGATGACGAAGAAGACGTCGACGCCGACGTAGCCGCCGCGGCACCACGTGTAGCCGGCGTGAAAAAGGACGACAGGGACGACCGCGAGCGCGCGCAGGCCATCGATCTCGCTTCTGTACTTCAACGCCGCTCCGCAATCCGTCAGGCGGGGCCGCCCGGCGCGCAACCTTAGCGGGAAAGGCGGCGGTTGTCGCGTTTGGCGGGAGCGCGCGGGGCCACTGGCGCTCGGTGCGCTGGCGCTGTTGCCGGGCGCGCGTTGCAGTTGCCGCAACCGGGCGCTGGCCCTAGAATCGCAGCGACTTTTCGGCGCGGGTCGAAAACGGAGGTTGCAGCGTGGCGATATCAGCCGGTCGCAGGGAAGCAGCGCTGGCTATTTGGCCGTGGCGCGCCAGCGTTGGCATGGCCGTCCGCGCCAACACATCGGCCGCGCTCCGCATGCACGGCGTCACGCGCGGGGGCATCGCGCTCGCGGTCGCCAGCGGCTTCTGGTTCCTCCACCACCCCGCGATGGCCACGCTCGTCGCGGTCCTCGGCGGCGCGACGCTGCTCGCCGCGCTCCTCTCGCCGCAAGGCCTCTACGCCCGATTCAGCGCCGCCATGGAAGCGTTTGCCCGCGGCGTCGGCACCCTCCTCACGTACCTCTTGCTCGTGCCGATCTACTTCCTCCTCATCACGCCTTTTGGCCTGCTCATGCGCCGCGGCAGCCGCGACCCGTTGCATCGCACTTGGTCCGCGCAAACGGCCAGCTTCTGGACCAACCGCCCCGACACCGCGCCCGAGCGCCGCAAGCGACCCTTCTGAACGTGAATATTCTCGGCATTTCATGCTATTACCATGATTCCGCGGCGAGCCTTCTCGTCGACGGCAAGATCGTCGCGGCCGCGCAGGAGGAGCGTTTCACCCGCAAGAAGCACGACGCGGATTTTCCCCACAACGCCGTGCGCTATTGTCTGGCGGAAGCGGGCGTCAAGAAGCTGGACGCGGTCGCGTTCTATGACAAGCCGATCCTCAAGTTTCACCGCATCCTGGAGACGAGCCTGGCGGTGGCGCCGCGTGGGCTGACGCAGTTCATGCAAGCGGTGCCGTTGTGGCTGCGCGAGAAACTGTGGATTGAGCCGGCGATCCTGGCGGCGCTGGCGCAGTGCGGCGCGGAGGCGCCTGACGAGCTGTACTATCCCGAGCACCACGAATCGCATGCCGCCAGCGCGTTCTATCCGTCGCCGTTTCAGGAAGCGGCCGTGCTGACGCTCGACGGGGTGGGTGAATGGGCGACGGCGACGCTTGGCGTGGGCGAAGGCCACAAGCTCCAGCTCGTGCAGAGCCTGGATTTTCCGCACTCGCTGGGGCTGCTGTACTCCGCGTTCACGTATTTTTGCGGGTTCCGCGTCAATTCCGGCGAGTACAAGCTGATGGGCCTCGCGCCGTACGGTCGGCCGATCTACGCGCAGACGATTCTCGACAAGCTTCTGGAATTGCGGCCTGACGGCTCGTTCCGCCTGCATCTCGCGTATTTTGGTTATCTGGACGGCCTGACGATGACCAACCGCAAGTTCGCCGCGCTGTTTGGCGGACCGGCGCGCGCGCCTGAGGCCAAGCTGAGCCAGCGGGAATGCGACCTCGCGGCCTCGATCCAGGAAGTGACCGAGCGGATCGTGCTGACGATGGCGCGGCACGCGCGGGAGCTGACGGGCAAGAAGAACCTGTGCCTCGCGGGCGGCGTGGCGCTGAATTGCGTGGCCAATGGCAAGCTTTTGCGCGCGGGCATCTTTGATGACGTGTGGATTCAGCCCGCGGCGGGCGATGCCGGTGGCGCGCTGGGCGCGGCGCTGGCGGTGTGGCACAACGTGCAGGGCAACGCGCGGCAGGCAGACGGCAAGACCGACAACATGCAAGGGGCGCTGCTGGGGCCGCAGTTCGCCGATGACGACGTGCGGGAATGGCTGCTGGCCAAGGGCTACCCGCACCGTGAACTGACCGACGCGCAGTGGCCGGTGGAGCTTGCCAAGCTGATCGCGGCGGAGAACGTCATCGGCTTGTGCCAAGGGCGCATGGAGTTTGGCCCGCGGGCGCTGGGCAACCGCTCCATCGTCGGTGACGCGCGTTCCGCCAAGATGCAGTCGGTGATGAACCTGAAGATCAAGTTCCGCGAGAGCTTCCGGCCATTTGCGCCGTCGGTGCTGGAAGAGCGGATGGGCGAGTTCTTCGATCTGGACCGGCCGTCGCCGTACATGCTGCTTGTCGCCGACGTGGTGGAACGTCGCCGCCTGCCGCCCGCTGGCGACGAGGACGGGCTGGATCCGCAGACGCGCGTCAATCGGCCGCGCTCGGACGTGCCGGCGATCACGCACGTCGATTATTCGGCCCGCGTGCAGTCCGTGAGCGCGGCGACGAACCCGCGCTACCACGGGCTGCTGGCGGCGTTTGAGCGGCAGACGGGCTACGGAATCCTCATCAACACCAGCTTCAACGTGCGCGGCGAGCCGATTATCTGCACGCCGGAAGACGCCTACCGCTGCTTCATGCGCTCCGGGATCGACTATCTCAGCATCGGCAATTTCCTGCTGGAGAAGACCGCGCAGCCGCGCTGGCAGGATTTGGCCGACTGGCGCGAGGAATTCCAGCTCGATTAGTGCGCCAAGCCGCAGGTCCGTTCTACCCGCAGGATGACGATGACGCTCCACGATGACCTCTGCCCGCGGCTTGCCCGCTTCCATCCGGTGCTGCGGGGCCTGCTGTTGGCTGCGGTGTTGGTTTCGTGTCCCGCGCACGCCGACGACACGACTTGCGGCGCGCCGGTCAACGCCTGGATTCAGCGCTGCTCGCAGGGTCAGGACCTGCGGGTCCTGTCGGCGCAGTGCCCCCCGGCGCGTCTCGTCCTTGAACTCGCGGTCGATCCTACGCCGCTGCGCGTTGAGTTGGCCCACGGCGCGGGCGGTTTCAGGCAGGTCGCCGGCTTCGCGCTTTCGCCCATTGTCGACGTGAGCGACTGGAATGCCGTGCCGGGACCGCAGCGCGCGGCGTTCGAGCGGCTGGCGGCGTGCGTCGCAGCCGAGCCTGCGCTCCAGTTTATCGCTGCCCCCGTTCAGCCATCGACCGGTGGGGCGCTGGCGCCGCCACAACCGTTCCCGCAGCCGCTGCGTCCCGCCGCGCCGTGGGCGCCGATTCCAGTGCACCTGTTGGTCGCCTTGATCGTCCTCGTCGTCACGCTGCGCCCTGCGCTGGTTGCCGCGTTCAAGCGCGCGCCGCGGCAGGTCGTCACCGTGCTCGCGGTCCTGCCCGCGGCGACTTTCGTGCTGCGCCGGCTGACGTTCCCGCAGATTTTCGCCCACCAAAATGGCCACGGCGCCGCGTGGGTAGCCGAAGGGTTCGGCGGGCCGATGCCCTACGGTCCCGGGTTCCACGAGCTTTTCGGCTGGGCCGTTCAGGCATCGCCGCAAAACCCGGAGGCGGCCGTGTTCCTGGTTCAAGGCGCTCTGGCGGCGTGGCAGCCCGCGTGTGCGTGGCTTCTCGTGCGCGCGATGGGCGCGTCGCGTCGCGTGGCCTGGGCGGGTGCGTTGGTCGTCGCACTGGACCCCGCGCTGGCCCGGCTCTCCGGAAGTGAATCCTATTACTCGGCGTGCATCTCCCTGCTCTTCGCGGCAGCCGCGGTCATCGCGGTTGCTGGCGCGCGTCGCACGCCGCTCTCGCAGGGCCAGCGGCTTCTGGCGTTTGTTGTCGCAGCGCTGTTCATCGCGCAGGCGGCGCGGCTGCATCCGCTCTCGTGGCTCCCGGCCGCGACGCTGCCCCTGCTGCTCCTGCTCATGCCGGGACCGGCGCGTCTCCGGCTCCGCGCGGCGGCGATTGCGGGCGCGGTGATCGCTGTCACCGTCGGCGTGACCTCAGGCGGCGCGCTGCTGGCCGTCTATCGCGCCGCGGCGCCTGGGCATTGGCAGGACACGCTCGTCGGTCACGTGGGCGGCGCGCTGGCGCATCCCGTCGCCCTCATCGCCGTGCTCGTCGCCGGGATCCTGGCCCTGCGCGGCGTGTTTACCGCGCAAATCCTGTTCATTTCCGGCGCCGTGGTTCTGGTGAGTCAGGTCAACGACATGCCCGGCGCGATGGTGCCCGATTCGATCCAGCAGGGTCTGCGATGGCTCGTGGGGCCGACGCTCGTGGGGTGTGTCGCGGCCTGGGCGGCGCACGTGTCCAGCTTGACGTCGCGGCGACGGGACGCCGTGGATTGGACCGTCGCGGTTGCGCTCGTCGCGGCGGCCATCGTCGGGCTGGCGGTGCGGTTCGCGCCGTTGCATGAACTGCCTACGGACGTTCTGGAAGCGGAATTCTCCCGGACGTGGCGGGCGCAGCTTGGCCCGGACGATGCGCTGGTTCTGGTCGGGCGCCTGCCGCCCCGGGTTGTCGAATTGGCGCTGTATCCGGGTCACGATGGCCGCACGCGTCAGGTCCGGCACATTGCCCCCGGCGATGCGATGCCCGCGCTGGATTCCCACACGCGGCGGACGTTTTACTACCGCTCGTCCATTTGCGCGGCTGTGGCGGCGCGCGATCGCTGTGCTGCCTTCGAGCGCGGCCTTTTGCTCAAGCCGGTAGCGCGCGCCACGTTGCCGAACCGCGCCAGCATGACCGGACTTGAGTACGCGGCGGGTCCCGTCGAGGTTGCGTTGTTCGAGGTCCTTGGCCCCGCGCACACGGTGGAGTAACTGCCCGCCAACTGTGGATGGCATTTACGCCGTTTTTTCGGCAAGTTTCGCGGTCATTTGCGGCGAATTGTGATCGTGCGAGGCGTTGCGCTCTTGGCACGCACCTTGCAATGATTGCAATTGCACACGCAGCGCGAAAAATTCGCCGGACGTGCCGATGTCCAGCGGCGGGGAGGATGCATGAAACGACACGGTTTGCGGCTTACGGCGCTGATTGTCTGCGTGGTCGGGTTGCTCCCGGCGCTGAACGCCTTTGCGCGGCCGCGGGCGAAGGCGCCCGAGTCTGAGGCTACGGCGCGCAAGGACGGCCAAGCGACAATCGTCGCCATCAACGCCGCGGAAGTGGTGTTGGACGTCGGCACGTATCAGGGCCTGGAGCTCGGAGCGGAAGTGGCGCTCTATCGGCTGATTCGCGCCCGTCATCCGGTTACGGGCGTCCTCATCGAAGATCGGTTCCTGGTTGGCCGCGTCCGGGTGGAAGAAGTCGCGGGCGCGCTGAGCATTGTGCGACCGCCACCGGCGATGCTGCAGTTGCTCCACGCGGGCGACCCTGTGCAATACGAGCCTTTGCGCGTGGCGGCAGTCGCGCCAACGGTCCCGACCAAAGCGACGCCGGATGCGGCAAACCCGACGGTGGCGAATTGTCCGGCATGCGCCGCCTGTCCACCTGCGTTGGCGGGCAAGGACGCCGACGTGGAGACGACGGCGGTGACCGCGGCGTTTCGCCAGACGCTCGGCAAGACGCCGCAGGAGCGCCTCCTGATTTGGCGGGCGTTCCTCAGCGAGTGGCCCGCTGGCCGGTACGTGCAGGCGGTGCGCGCGGAGCTCAACATCTGGTCCGCGGAGACCAAGGGCGTGACGGCGCGCGCCGTGGTGCGGGCGCCCGTCATCGAACACCGCACGCCGGGGCCTGTGCGCGTCGGGGAAGAAGTGTGGCTTGCGTTCGCTTCCGCTGACTGGTCGGCGGTCACGGACATTCGCGTGCACGTCCGTCGCACGGGTGACGGCGCGTACGAACTGTTTCGTCCGGAACCGTCGGGGCGCCTGCAGCGGCGTCTCCGGCTGCCTGATGCCTTCACGGCGGATACCGCGGGCTTGCAGTACACGGTTGAGGTTGCGCTTGTGGAGGGTGGCAACCTGCGCTTTGGCTCGGCCCAAGCGCCGCTGGAGATCGAGGTCCAGCCGCCGTTGGCCGCGCAGGGCAAATACGCGCCGCACTCGACGACGTTTCGCATCGGCGGCGAGTACGTCGATTTCAACCGTTTCCGCGGCGATGATCGCGAAGTCGCCGGCGAGGCTGAGTTGATCTACCGGCTCCAGGATCCGGGCTGGCTGTACGCGTTTGGCATCGGCTACGGCGTCATGAACGGCGTCGGTGGCGCCGTCGCGCCGGTCGACCAATTCACGACCGCGGGCGTGCGGCAACTGCACACGACCGGCCCGCGGGCGGGGCTTCCCGTGCTGCGCAACGACACGATGAACGTCCATTCCGCGAGCTTCAAATACGCCTGGCTTTCCGCGGAACTGGCGCTGCATCCCGTTGTGCACGTGCTGGGACGGTTGGTTGTGGGCGTGTCCGGTTCGCAGAGCAATGACGGCCTGGACGCTGGCGTGGAAGCCTACTTGCGGCTCGGTTCGGAGCGCGGCACGAACTTGCGGATCGGCGGCTCGACGATGGCGGACATGGGCCGCGCGGGCTCCCTGGCGCTGACGACGACCGTTGTGGAGCGGCTGCCGATGACCGTCCTGATTGAGGCGACGAACCGGCCGGTCGCCTCCGACATTGGCTTGCGGCTGATCTACGAGGCGACCTGGTGGACGACCGACGCGTTCGGCCTGACCGGGCGGCTGGGCTACAACCTGCGGACAATCGAACACGTGGGCATGAGCGCGGGCGGCGGCCTGACGTTGCGCTGGTGAGGAGGCAAACCATGAAGACGACGATGATGAAGGGTATCCTGCTTCTGGGTCTGCTTCTGCGTGCGGCGCCGGCTTGGGCCGAACCGACGCTGGTCCACACGCCGTTGGCGATGGCGGCCGAGGACCAGCCGGTGAACATCGATTTCACCATCACGGAGACGGCGGAGCTCGCCGCGGCGATCGTGCACGTGCGCAGCCTGAGCGCGGGCGGCTGGGTGGACCTGCCGGTGCGGCTCTCCAGCGCGGGCGGTTGGCAGGCGACGGTGCCGGCGACGCTGGCGCGCGACCCCGGGTTTGCCTATTGGGTTGAGGCGATCGACCAACACGGCGCGCGATTCGTCCAGTTCGCCAGCGCTGAAGTGCCACATCCGGTCTACGTGCGGGCGTCCAAAATCGCGACCGCGGAATGGCTGGCGGCGCAGGCGTTGGATGGCCGCCGCCATGAGATCAACTTGTCCGGCGTCTGGACCGACTACCGTTCTTTTGGCCCCACCGCCGGCACTGCGGCCGACAACGGCCCGCGCTTCGCTGACTTTCGCGCCAGCTGGCGGTTCTGGCTGTTGCGCGGCGTCGAATACCTGGAGGTCGGCGTTGGCCGCTTGCGCGGAACGGCGGCGGGCGCCAACGGTGCGCCGGTTGCCGTCGGTTTCGATCGCGGGTGGGCCGACGTTTCGTTCAGCGTCAGCCGCGACGTCGCGCTTGGCGGTCGGCTCATCCTCGGCGGCGACGAAACGTCCTTTCGCGGCGGCGGCGCGGCGTTTGTCCGCTTCGGCGGCGAGCGCGCGACGCATTTGCGCCTGGAAACGGGCTTCACCGGCGGCGTCGGTGGCCACGTGCTCGCGTCCGTCCATACCGCGGCGTTGCCTGAATGGCCGATGTGGATGGAAGTCGAATTGACGACTGAGCCGAATCAGGGCGCGTGGGGCGAGATGCTGCGCTACCGCGTCCAGCGCCGTGTGACGGATTGGCTGTGGGCCGGCGCGCGCGTCAGCTATCAGTCCGCACACTCAAACGACCACGGTCTGGGCGGCGGTCTGGATCTGCAATTCCGCTTCTGAGCGGCGCCCGCAACTCAGCCGCCAGGCGATCCGCCAACCGCAGCGACAGCGCCATCACCGTCACCTGCGGATTGACGCCCGGCGAATCTGGCATCACAGACGCATCGCAGACTGAGATGCGCGCGGTCAGCCGCAAATCGACATCGACAACGCGGCCGATACCCGCCGTTCCTTGCGGATGAAAGCCGCTCGCGACGAGGCGCGCCGGCGTGAATGCGTCCAGCGGGATTTGCCGCAGCGCGTCGAGGCTCGTGACCTCGTGCGGACCGCCGGAGAGCGGCAGCAGGATCGCCGTGGCGCCCGCGGCAAAGAAAGCCTCGCCAATCACGCGCAGGCCCGCGGCCATGTCGCGCATGTCGTCTGGATGCAGCCGGTAGCGCAGGATTGGCCGTCCGGCGATTTCCCGCACCGTTCCGCAGCCGCGATCGCGCACCATCAGGCCAAACGTCGCGAGATGGTCAAAGCGCTCAAGCCACCAATCTGCACGGCGTCCCGCGGCGGCGAGCAACGGCGCAACGGTGCTCTTGGGCGTGAAGATGCCTTCCAGGACAATGCGCGGCAACTCGGGCGGCTGGTAGCCCAGCGCCTGTGGAACGCCGGTCTCGCCGCCGACCGTCTGGGCAAAATGGCCAAACACCTTCGCTGCCGGATGAATCTTCAGGTGGTTGCCCGCGACGCGCCAACGTGGCCCCAGCCGGTTGCGGCGAATCAGCCCCGGCGTCAGCAGCGCGCCGGCGGCGATGACAAGGTGACGCGCGTGCAAGTCATAGGAGCCATCGGGCGTGGCAACCGTGACGGTCACGCCGTGTGCGGTTTCAGCAATCGACGTGGCCCGCGTGTGGCTGAGAATCACGGCGCCGTGGCTGCGCGCCGATGGGAGGAAGCTGCGATCCGTGCTCTGTTTGGCGCCGCTGGGACAGCCAAAGCAGCAGACGCCGGAACCGACGCAGCGCGGGGCGTTGCGCGGGAGGACGTAGGCGTCCGTGCGGCCGAGCGCGTGCAGGCCCTGGTCGAAAATCGCGGCCGACGCGCCCAGCAGGTTGCGCGGCGGCACGGTCACGCCGATGCGCTCCGACGCGGCCGCAACGTAGGGCGGCAGTTCAACGGCGAAATGGCCGCCAGTCTGCGCATCCCATGCCGCGAGCCATGCTGGCGGCGGCGGCAGGCAGGTGCCTGAATTGATCGCCGTCGTCCCGCCCAGCCCTTGCCCGGCAAAGACCGGCATTGCGCCGCCATCCAGCGAGAGCACCATCCCCTGCTGCAGAAAATAGCGCTCAATCGCTTGCGGCGGCGGCACTGGCGTCACTTCTCCGCCAGCTTCCAGCACTGCCACTCGCAGGCCTCGCTCGGCCAGGACCGTCGCCACGGGCGCGCCGCCTGCGCCAGAACCAATGACGATCACGTCGAACGCGTCCCGAGGCGGCTCCGGCAACTGCGGCGTTTCCGGCGGCGCTGGACTCGGGCCGCCATACAACGCTTCCCACAGCGGCAGCCGCGCCAACTGCCAGACCATCCGCGGCCAATGCCACCGATGGTGTTGCAGCACTTGCTCCAGCTTGTCGAATCGCCCGTCGTCCAGCGCCCGCGCCCGCCGGAGCACGCCCAACGCGCAAAGGGGCGCGAGCCAATCCAGCACGGTCAACAGCAGCGGCCACAGGAAGTTCACCGGCCGCGGATACCGACGCACCCGCGCCCGCGCAGCGCCCGCCAGCCTGGGGGCTTCCAGCGGATCGGCGCCGTGCGCCAGCAGCCATCGTTGCGCGAGGTCCATTGCGTCCTCCCGTTGGTGCAGCGTCAGCGCCGCGGCTGGCGGCTTGAGGTGCCGCTCGATGGGTCAAACGTCGCGTTCGGCAGCGAAAGTCGCGCCAAAAACAGGCTCAGCGCGATGCTGCCGTCCGTGAGTGCGCAAAGGAGCCAAATGCTGCCGTCGGTCGCCGCCAGATAGAGAAAGAGCAGGGTGCTGAAGAGCTTGGCGGCTTGCAGCGTCACGTACGGGTCGCGCGCCATCGGCTGCCGCGCGCTTTGCCACGCCAGCAGCGTGACGGTCAACATGAGCGAGAGCGCGATGACGTGCCACGGTGATCCGGGCGCCCAATCGACGTGGCCCGTCAGGCCAAGCCGCGCGCCCATCGCCGCCATCTGCTGGCCCAGTTGCCGCGGCGCGAACGCGAAGAGCAGGCCGGTCACGACGAAGGCGAGACTCCAGAATTGGCAGAGCAGGCGGTAGCGGCGCTGGGAAGAGAGTGGCATGGACGAGCCTTTTTGGTCCGGCTTGCGAACCTCGCGTCAACAAAACTGACATAATCGTCAGTTTCCCGCAAGTAAAAATGTCAGCACCGTCATTTTTGCGACTTGCCGTTCCTCGGGCACGCTGCTATCACCGGATCAGGAGGCCGCGTGGGCAAACGTGAGGACAACAAGGCGCGCAAGCGCACGGACCTGGAGAGCGCGGCGCAAGCGCTGTTCCTCGCCCAGGGCTATGTGGCTACGAGCATTGAGCAAATCGTCGCGGAGGCAGGCGTGGCCCGCGGCACGTTTTACCTGTACTTTGACGACAAGGAGTCGCTGTTCCACGCCCTTGTCAGCGCGGCGCTGGACCCGGTTGTGGATGCGCTGCTGGATGCGCGGCTGATGCTCGAGGCGGCAGACAGCGCGGCGGAAACGCAGGCGGCGTACGACCTGCTGGCGGCGGCGCTGGCGACGGCGGTGACCGCGCACCCGGAGGCGACGCTCCTGTTCTACCGCGAGCAGCGCAGCCCGGGGCCGATTGGCGATTGGCTGCGCAGCCGGCAGATGCAGCTCGATCAGTTCGTTGTTGAACTCGTGCGCTCGCTCGCCGACCGCGGGCTGATTCGCGCCACGGTGCCCCAGGTCACGGCGCTGGCCATTGTCGGCGCGATTGACCGCCTCGTGTACGCGTGGCTCAGCGGTGTGGACCTCGGCGATCCCGTTGCCGTTGGACCGGCGATCATCGGCCTCTTTGGCGAGGGTCTTGTGCGGGGCGACGCGTCGGCGCTGGCCCACTAAGCCGCGCGCACGTGTTGCTTGACGCGTCCCCGGGTGGGGCCCAAACTTCACACCGTGGGTTCGACGCGCGCGTGCGGGGTTATGCCTGCGCGGGAGGTCAGGAGTGCAGGTGAAACGGCGCGGCAATTGGGACGGGAACATGACCCGGTTTTTCGCGCTGACGGCGCTCCTCGTGGCGTCCGCCGCCGGTTGCGACGACGCGGTCCCGGTCGAGACGTGCTCCATTCATCCCGGCGATCCGGGCTACGAAGCGATTGAATTGACCTGCGACGGCCTCGACAACGACTGCGATGGCTTGACCGACGTGCTCCTGCCGATCGCCAGCAACGCCTGCACGACCGACGCGAAAGGCACGTGTGGCAGCGGTTTTGCCGGCTGCCAGGGCCTCGTCAAGCAGTGCCTCACGCCGCCGATCATGCCGGAATCCAAGAACGGCTTGGACGACGACTGCGATGGCACGGTCGACAACCTGACGGACGTGACCGCGACAACGGCCAAGCTGCGCGTCGTGATGCCGCAGCAGGTCTGGGCGGACGTGCCGGCGGATTCCAAAGACCTGAATCGCGAGCCGATGCGCTCCGCGATTGACGGCTTGCAGCAGGCGGGGCTGGCGTTTGACGCGCCGGACGCGGAGGCGCTGAACGCGCAATTTGACTGGAACAAGCTGTTTGCCAACGACTTGTCGCCCTACTCGATCATCCTGATTCCCGGGTACGTGGACGAGTCATTCTTTGCCCAAGGCGCGGCTGGCACGCCGGATGCGGCGACGGACGAACTCGCCGCGCTGCGCAGCTGGGTGACCGCGGGCGGCACGCTGGTGTGGAACAAGCCGGTGATGCCGTGGACGGAGAACGGCGCGGCGCCGGTGGCGGGCTCACACGGCGCGGCGTTCCTCGACCTCGCGGGCGTGGTCACCGTGACGCAGGCGTTGGACGTCGACCACATCGACGTGGTGCCCAACGCCCCCGCGACGTACTACCTGGACAGTCCGACGGAGCGGCAGATCGGCGTGATTCCGCGCTTTGAGAATCCGCCGCCAGCGGAAGTGCTCACGTACGTGCCGGATGCGAAGGCGGGTACGCAGGTGTTTGGCGTGGCCAAGCATCAGGGGCAGTCCCGCGGCGCGACGTGGCTGCGGCGGCCATTGGGCAAGGGCGCGGTCTATACCATCGGTTGGGATCCGCTGCAGGACGCGGTCTCGACTTGCGACCTCAACTGCTTCTCACCGGGGCGGGACATCGGCGTGGGCATTTTGCGGGCGATTGCTCAGGAGGCGGCGCATGGTCACGCCGTCTGGAAGCACACGGTGCCGGGCGTGGAATCCACGGTGCTGATCTCGACGCATGACATCGACGCGCCGGATTCCCACAACGCCAATCCCAAGTGGGGCGATGCGGGCGCGCTGCAGTCGGCGCAGATCGAAAAGAACCTGGGTATTCTCGGCAGCTATTTCGTGACGACGGATTATTACGTCGGGTATTTCAATCCGGGCATTGTCGACGGGCTGTGCGCGCTCGGTTCGTGCCCGGAAGCGGCGCATTCGGTGTTGCACAAGGATATGCAATCGATGCCGGCGGGCACGTGCACGGAGACAAAAGCGAATTACGACCCCACGTCGCCGACGGTCTGCGGAGAAATGCGCGTCAGCAAGGAGATTCTGGAGAGCCTGCTGCCCAAGGATCAGCCGATTCGCGCGTGGCGGACCCCGTACTTGCAGACGCCGGACACGCTGTACAAAGACCTGGAGGGCCTCGGCATTGTCTACGATTCGAGCTTTTCCATGGGCGACGTCCTCAGCACGCTGCCGGTGTACGTGCCGCGCAACAGCGGGCTGCGTGAAGCCGGCGGCGTTGGCGACGTGTTCAGCTTCCCGATCGTTCAGGAAGATGGCCTCGGCGACACGCTCGACGACGGCACGTTTACGCGCTGGGAGCTCCAGTCGGCCAACGCGAGCATCTTCATGGGCCGCTGGACCTGGGCGCTGCTGGAGAACATGCGCAACAATGGCTGGAGCACGTACTTGCTGCACCCGTCGTATGGCGTCGGGACCAACGCCAACAACCTCGCGGTCAAGCTGGATACGATGCAGCGCTTCTTGACCCGGGCGCTGACCTTCGATCTGCGTGTGGAGCGCATCACCGCGGCAGGCGATTTCTGGCGCGGTCGCGAAGGGACGACGGTGGACGCCCATTACGTGCCGGGCAAGGGCTACCAAGGCACGATCCACGTGGGCAAGCGGGACGCGCCGCGGTTTTCGCTGGAATTCGGCGATCGCCTCGCGAGTTTTGACTGTCCGGACGGCGGCAAGGCGCAGGTCAAAGGTCGCCGCATCGTCTTTGAGAAGCCGCTGACGGCTGGCGCGACGCTGCTCTTCACCGCGACGCTGGAATAGCGACTTCTGCATTCCGGATCGATGACGCGGCAGATGACACGCGGCACGGTGCAATGCTAGATTCTGGCTCCCATTTTGGAGGTCCGGATGTCGCGTTCCCTGGAGCACACAAAGCCCATCGTCACTGCGCTGCGTAGGTCAGCGCTCTTTCAGCATGTACCCCTGCGACAATTGGCCGCGCTGGCTGAGAAATCTACGGAATTGCACCTGCAGCAGGGCGAGCTTGTCTACGACGAGGGAAGCGACGCGAACGCTTTCTACGTTGTGCGCGGCGGTCGCCTGCAGGATTTTGCCCGCGATGCCCAGGGCAAGCTGACGATCCGCCGGCAATTGCGGCCGGGTGATGCGTTTGGCGAGACTGCCGTGGTCCTGAACCAGCCAACGCGCTCGCGCGTGATGGCGGGCGACGGGGCGGTGCTCGCGTGCATCAAAGCGATGGATTTGCACGCGGCAATGGCGGAGTCGACGGCGTTTCGGCGCGCGCTGCTCTCGGCCGTGCATCCGGAACTGGAATCCGTGGTGGCAGCGGCGAGTCGGCACGAAGATGCGAACGTCGAGCTTGTGGCGATTCACGGTCCGGACGGCTGGCCGCTGCAAAAATTGACGCGCGCGCTGGGCGCGGTGCTGGTGCGCAATCACGGCGACCGCGTGGGAATCGTCCACGTTGAGGCGGACGCGCCGGCGCCGTTGGGCCCCGTGCCGTCGGCGGATGAGGACGGCCTCGTGCACGTGACGGCTGGGCTGGATCCGGACGCGTTCCTCAACTCTGCGCTGGCGGTCGCGCTGCGCAAGGAAATGGACTACCTGCTGCTGGATCTGACGGCCGCGGATGCCGATGCCAGCGCGAATTGGACGGCCCACGCCAGCAAGTTGGCCTCCTTGCGGCTGCCGGGCGACGTGACGCCGCTGCCGGGGCAGCGCGATTCCATGCCGCTGTGCGAATCGATCCTCATGCCGGAGAAAGGCATTTCCGTGCGTCCGCATGTGCTGCCGGTGGGTGCGGCGCGGGTGCGGCTCGACAAGCAGGATTTGGACAAGCCGATTTCCGCGTGGACCGAGGCCAATCGGCGCGCGCTGGACAAATGGGCGCGCAACGTGAGCGACCGCACCGTTGGCTTGGCGTTGGGCGGCGGCGGCGCCTGGGGCTATGCCCACGTCGCGCTCATTGAAGAACTGCTGGCGCGGAACATCCCAATCGACATCGTCGCCGGCGTGAGCTTTGGTTCGATGGTCGGCGCGTACTACTGCGTGGCGGGCGAGGAAGGTCTGCGCAAGCTGGTCAAAGCCGGTCCGCGGCTCGCGGTCGCCGTCCAGGGCGCGATCGTCAACTCGTCGGTCATCGGCATGCAGGTGAAGTGGGATGTGGGCGACCATTGGCTGGAGGACCTCGACACGGTGTTCCTGCCGGTCGCGTGCGACATTGCCGCCGCGGAGACGACCGCAATCCGCGGCATCAACGTCGCGCTGGGCACGACGGCGAGCGGGTCGTTTCCCACGGTCTTCGGACCGACGACGACGATGGACCCGGTCGCGGGCAAGCTGCGGCGCTACGTGGACGGCGGTATCTCTGACAACGTCCCGGACGGGCCGATTCTCTCTGAAGGCGCGGACCTCGTCATCGCGTCCAACATCGTGCCGCCGCCGCGGTCGGAACCGGCACCCAAGCCGATGTTCCCGGGGCGCATCGGCGCGCTGCTGCAGGGCATCAACCCGATCCAGCGCTCCGTGGACGGCTATCGCTCCACGTTCATGCTGTTTCACACGGCTGGCAACTCTGAGCAGTTGATCGTCGACGCCGTCATGGAGACCAAGCCGACGAGCTATTTGCCGATCGAGTTTGGCCGCGCGACGGACATCATCGCTGAGTCGCGGGCGCTGGCGCAGGCCACGGCCGACCGCGCGCTGCTGCGTTGGAAGGCGATGCAAGGCCGGGGCTACGTCGGCCAGGTGAGTCGGCCGCTCAAGCGCGCCGGCGTCTGAATCCCCAGAGGGCGGCGGCCGCGGCGGCGAACACACCCGCCCAATCTGCGCCACCCGCGGCGGTCCGGGCTGCCGTGCAACCCGACTTGCTCGCGACGGGCGCATCGCCAGCGGTTCCACCGGATGTGGCATCTGTCCCACCGACTGACGTCGCGTCGGTGCCGGACGCGGCGTCAAGCGCGGTGACGTCCACGCCCGCTTTCGCGTCTGCGGCGACGTCGCTGGCAACGTCAGCGGCCGTGTCGCTTGTCGTGTCGCCCGCAGTGTCCGTTCCGGCGTCAGCCGAATCCTCGCCGGCGTCAGTGCCCGCGTCAGCCGCATCCTCGGCGCCCGTGTCGCTCGCCGTATCGTTGGCGGAATCGCCGCCCGCGTCGGCGCAATTGGGATCGGCGACGCCGGCGCATGTGCCCGCCGCGCACTGGTCGCCCATCGTGCACGCCTGGCCGTCGTCGCATGCCTCGCTGTTGTCGGCGTGCGTGCAGCCCTGGGTCGGAGCGCACGCGTCGTCGGTGCACGGATTGCCATCGCTGCAGTTCGCGATGCCGCTGGATGCGCACGCGCCGGCCGCGCACTGATCGCCAACCGTGCATGCGTCCCCGTCCTCGCAAGCGCCGGCCGCCGCGCTGTGGATGCAGCCGGCGTTCGCGAGGCAACTGTCGTTCGTGCAGGCGTTGCCATCGTCGCAGCTGGTGGCCGTCGGGGCGGCGCACAAGCCCAGCGCACAGGCATCGCCGCTGGTGCATGCGTCGCCGTCGCTGCACGTCGCCGCATTGGCAAGGTGCACGCAGCCGGTCGCGGCGCTGCAGGCGTCGTCCGTGCACGGGTTGCTGTCGTCGCAGTTGGTGGCGTTGCCCGCGAGGCACGTCGCCCCACCGCACAAATCGCCCGCCGTGCACGCGTTGCCGTCGTCGCAGGGCAGGGTGTTGGCGACGTGCGCGCATCCGCCGTTCAGGTCGGTGCAGTCGTCGCTCGTGCAGGGATTGCCGTCGTTGCAGTCCTGAAGCACGGTGCCCACGCACTGGCCGCCTTGGCACGCGTCGTCAATCGTGCACGCGGAGCCATCGCTGCAGGTGCCCGCTGAGGCCAAGTGGACGCAACCCGTGGCGGAAGCGCAGCTGTCGCTGGTGCACGCATTGCTGTCGTCGCAGCCATTGGCTTGGCCGCCGACGCACGCGCCGCCGCTGCACGCGTCCGCGGTTGTGCACGGGTCGCCGTCATCGCACGGGCCGACGCTGGACGTGTGCGTGCAGCCGCTGGTGGCGTCGCAGCTGTCCGTTGTGCACGCGTTGCTGTCGTCGCAGCCGACACCCGCGCCGCCGAGGCATGCGCCATTGACGCACAAGTCGCCGCTCGTGCACGCGTTGCCGTCGTCGCAGCTCGCGCCATTGGCGCCGGAGAAGCAGCCGCTGATCACGTCGCACGCGTCGTCCGTGCACGGGTTGCCGTCATTGCAGATTTTGGCGGCAGTGGGCAGGCAGGCGCCGTTCGTGCAGGCATCGCCTTCCGTGCACGCGTTGCCGTCGCTGCAGGGCAGGATGTTGGCGGTGTGCGTGCACCCGCTGGCGGCGACGCAGGCGTCGTCGGTACACGGGTTGCCATCGTCGCAGTTGGGGACGCCGGGCGCGACGCACGCGGTGGCGTTGCACTTGTCGCCGGTCGTGCAGGCGTCGCCGTCGCTGCAGGAGGCGGCATTGGCGGTATGGCCGCAGCCGATTCCCTGCGCGCACGCGTCGTCGGTGCACACGTTGCCGTCCTCGCAGTTCGTCGGGATCGCGCCCTGGCAGCTGCTGTTGGCGCAGGCCTCACCGGTCGTACACACGTCGCCGTCCGAGCACGTCGCGCTGTTGGCCAAATGCACGCATCCCGTCACGGCGCCGCAGCTGTCGTCGGTGCAGACGTTGTCGTCATTGCAGTCCGCGGGCGCGCCGGAGAGGCAGGCGCCGCCGCCGCAATGGTCGCCCAGGGTGCAGGCGCTGCCATCCGAGCACGCCAACGCGTTGGCCGCATGCGTGCATCCGCTCGCGGGCGCGCAGGCGTCGTCGGTGCAGAGAACGCCATCGTCGCAGCCGAGCGCAGGGCCCGCGGCGCACACGCTGCTGGCGCAAGCGTCGCCGACCGTGCACGCGTTGCCGTCATCGCAAGCGGCGCCGTCGACGTTGCTGGGATTGGTGCACGCGCCGGTCGCGACATTGCATGTCCCCGCGGAGTGGCACTGGTCGCTCGCCGTGCACGTCACCGGATTGGCGCCGGCGCAAACGCCGACTTGGCAGGTGTCGGTCTGGGTACACGCGTTGCCGTCGTTGCAGGCGGTGCCATTGGCGGCGCTGGGATTGGTGCACGCGCCGGTGGCTGGCGCGCATGTGCCCGCGGAGTGACACTGGTCGCTGGCGGTGCACGTCACCGGATTGGCGCCGGTGCAGGTGCCGGCTTGGCAGGTGTCGCTTTGGGTACACGCGTTGCCGTCATTGCACGCCATGCCGTTGGCGGCGCTGGGATTGGTGCACGCGCCGGTCGCGACATTGCATGTCCCCGCGGAGTGGCACTGGTCGCTCGCCGTGCACGTCACCGGATTGGCGCCGGCGCAAACGCCGACTTGGCAGGTGTCGGTCTGGGTAC
>CAIMLR010000044.1 GCA_903842345.1 uncultured Myxococcales bacterium | reverse complement strand
TGCAACGCGCTGACGACGTGCACCAACACCGCCGGCTCGCGGACGTGCAGCGCGTGCCCGAGCGGCTACACGGGCACCGGCGCGACCGCGTGCGTCGACGTGAACGAATGCCTCACCAACAACGGCGGCTGCGACGCGCTGACGACGTGCACCAACACCGCCGGCTCGCGGACGTGCAGCGCGTGCCCGAGCGGCTACACGGGCACCGGCGCGACCGCGTGCGTCGACGTGAACGAATGCGCGACAAACAACGGCGGGTGCAGCGGCCAGGCGGACTGCACCAACACCGTCGGCAGCTTTGCCTGCGTGTGCAAGACCGGCTTCAGCGGCAACGGCGTGAGCTGCGCTGACGTCAACGAGTGCCTCACCAACAACGGCGGCTGCAACGCCGCGGCAACGTGCACCAACACGTTTGGCAGTTTCCAGTGCGCCTGCAAGCCCGGTTATAGCGGCGACGGCTTCGCGTGCACGGACGTCAACGAATGCGCCACGGCCAACGGCGGCTGCGATCCGCTGACGATTTGCACCAACACGACCGGCAGCTTCGCGTGCGGCGCGTGTCCCAGTGGGTACACAGGCACCGGCAATTCAGCATGCGTCGACGTCAATGAATGCCTGAGCGGCAACGGTGGCTGCGACGCGCTGACTGCCTGCATCAACACGGCGGGTTCCCGCACGTGCGGCACCTGCCCGAGCGGCTACACCGGGACGGGCGACACGGCGTGCGTTGACATCAACGAATGCGCGACCGGCAATGGCGGCTGCGACGCCTTGACCACCTGCACCAACACAGCCGGCAGCCACACGTGCGGCAGCTGCCCAACGGGCTACACGGGCGGCGGCGCGACCGGCTGCGTCGACGTCAACGAATGCCTGACCAATAACGGCGGCTGCGATGCGCTCACCGTTTGCACCAACACCGCTGGCAGTCGGACGTGCGGCGCGTGCCCTGGCGGCTATCTCGGCAACGGCGAGGCGGGCTGCGTGGACGCCAATGAGTGCGCGACCCACAACGGCGGCTGCGACATGCTGACCACGTGCAGCAACACGGCGGGCTCCTTCTTCTGCGGCGCGTGCCCCGCGGGCTACACCGGCACAGGCGCGGCAGGTTGCGCCGACGTCGACGAATGCCTGACCGCGAACGGCGGCTGCGATCCGCTGACCGCGTGCATCAATACCCCCGGCAGTCGCACGTGCGGCGTCTGCCCGACCGGCTACACCGGCAGCGGCGACACGGCGTGCGTCGACGTCAACGAATGCGCCACGGCGAACGGCGGCTGCGATACCTTGACCAGCTGCACCAACACCGCCGGGAGCTTCACGTGCAGCGCGTGCCCCGCGGGCTACACGGGCAGCGGCGACACCGGCTGCGCGGACATCAACGAATGCGCGACAAACAGTGGCGGCTGCGACAGCCTGACGACCTGCACCAACACCGCCGGGTCGTTCCACTGCGGCGCGTGCCCCAGCGGCTACGTGGGCGACGGCAGCGCGGGCTGCTTTGACATCAATGAATGTGCAACCGCCAATGGCGGCTGCGACCCGCTCGCCGTCTGCAGCAATACGGCCGGCAGCTTTGCGTGCGGCGCATGCCCCGCAGGCTACACGGGCAGCGGCGCGACGGGCTGCGTCGACGTCGATGAATGCCTCGTCGGCAACGGCGGCTGCGACACCCTGACCGCGTGCTTGAACGAACCCGGCACGTTCACCTGCGGTGGTTGCCCCAGTGGCTACACCGGCACGGGCGCAACGGGGTGCGTGGACATCAACGAATGCCTCGTCAACAACGGCGGCTGCGATCCGCTCTCCGCCTGCGCCAACACGCCGGGCGCGCACACGTGTGGCGGCTGCCCGATCGGCTTCACGGGCGGCGGCGCAAGCGGCTGCCTGGACGTGAACGAATGCGCGACCCACAACGGCGGCTGCGACGCGCTCACGACCTGCACCAACACAAGCGGCAGTTTCAGCTGTGGCGGCTGTCCCGCGGGCTATCTCGGCACCGGCGGCAGCGGCTGCGTCGACGTCAACGAATGCGCGACGGCCAACGGCGGCTGCGACCTGATGACGGATTGCACCAATACCGCGGGCAGTTTCACCTGCGGCGCGTGCCCGAACGGCTACAGCGGCAACGGCGCGGCGGGCTGCGTCGACATCAACGAATGCGCGACCGCGAACGGTGGCTGCGACGCGCTGACGGCGTGCATCAACACCGCCGGCGGCCGCATCTGCGGCGCGTGCCCGGCGGGCTACACCGGCAGCGGCGATTCGACCTGCGTCGACGTGAACGAATGCGCGGCCAACAACGGCGGCTGCGACAGCCTGACCGCATGCGCCAATACGCCCGGCAGCTTCGCGTGCGGCGCATGCCCGGCGGGCTACACCGGCACCGGCGGCAGCGGCTGTTTGGACATCGACGAGTGCACGCTCGACAACGGCGGCTGCGACCTGCTCACCGCGTGCAGCAACAGCCCTGGCAGCTTCAGCTGTGGCGCTTGCCCCGCGGGCTACCTGGGCACCGGCGCCGCCGGCTGCGTCGACATCAACGAATGCGCGGCGAACAACGGCGGCTGCGACGCGCTCACGGCGTGCGTCAACACGGCGGGCAGCTTCGCGTGCGGCGCGTGCCCAGGCGGCTACAGCGGCACCGGCGCGACGGGCTGTGTCGACATCAACGAGTGCGGCGCCAATAACGGCGGCTGCGACATCGCCGCGGATTGCACGAACGTCGTCGGCAGCTTTGGCTGCAACTGCAAGGCTGGCTACGCGGGCGACGGCTTCACGTGCACCGACGTCAACGAGTGCCTGACGAGCAACGGCGGCTGCGATCCATTGGCGGCGTGCATCAACACGCCCGGCAGCAACCTCTGCGGCGCGTGCCCCAGCGGCTACAGCGGCACCGGCGCCACCAACTGCACGGACATCAACGAGTGCGCGACGGCCAACGGCGGCTGCGACTTGGCCGCCGATTGCGCCAACACCCTCGGCGCCTTCACGTGCAGCTGCAAGACCGGCTTCGCGGGCGATGGTTTCTACTGCGCCGACGTCAATGAGTGTGCGACCGTCAACGGCTGCGACCTCGCCGCGGACTGTTCCAACACCCTTGGCAGCTACGCGTGCGCCTGCAAGCCCGGCTACACGGGCGACGGCTTCACGTGCACCGACATCAACGAATGCGCCCAGGACAACGGCGGGTGCGACGCGCTGACGACGTGCACCAACACGCCGGGCAGCCGCTCCTGTGGCGCGTGCCCCGCTGGGTACACGGGCACGGGCGCCACGGTGTGCTCGGACATCAATGAATGCCTGACCAACAACGGCGGCTGCGACTTGCTGACGGTCTGCCTGAACACCGCGGGCAGTCACATTTGCGGCGCATGCCCGCCCGGCTACGCCGGCAGCGGGGACACGGCGTGCGTCGACGTCAACGAGTGCGCGACGGGCGACGGCGGCTGTGACGCGCTGACCGCGTGCAGCAACACGGCTGGCGGCTTCACGTGCGGCATCTGCCCGGCGGGGTACACCGGCGGCGGCGCGACCGGCTGCGCAGACATCGACGAATGCGCGACAAACCACGGCGGCTGCGACTTGAAGAGCAACTGCGCCAACACGCCGGGCGGCTTCACCTGCGGCGCGTGCCCCGCCGGCTATCAGGGCTCCGGCGCGACCGGCTGCTTTGACGTGAACGAGTGCGCGGTCAACAACGGCGGCTGCGACCTGGCGTCGGCATGCTCCAACACCGACGGCGGCTTCGCGTGCGGCGCATGCCCCGCGGGCTACACGGGGGACGGCAGCGTCGGCTGCGTCGACGTCAACGAGTGCGCGACGGCCAACGGCGGCTGCGACGCGCTGACGGCGTGCCTCAACACGGTCGGCGGCTTCCTCTGCGGCGCATGCCCCAACGGCTACACCGGAAGCGGCAGCGCCGGCTGCGTGGACATCGACGAATGCGGCACCGCCAACGGCGGCTGCGACCTCGCGACGGCGTGCTCCAACACCGCGGGCGGCTTCACCTGCGGCAATTGCCCCAGCGGCTTCACCGGCGGCGGCGCGACGGGCTGCACCGACATCGACGAATGCGCGGTCAATAACGGCGGCTGTGCCGAATTGACGACGTGCACCAACACGGTCGGCAGCTTCGCGTGCGGCGCGTGCCCCGCGGGCTACATCGGCACGGGCAGCAGCGGCTGCGTGGACGTGGACGAATGCGCCGTCAACCACGGCGGCTGCGACGCGCTGACGACGTGCAGCAACACCCAAGGCAGCTTCACGTGCGGCGTCTGCCCGGGTGGCTACGGCGGCAACGGCAGTACGGGCTGCGTCGACCTCAACGAGTGCGCGACGCCGAGCACCGCCGGCTGCGACCTCGCCGCGGCGTGCAGCAACACCGCGGGCAGCTACGCCTGCGTCTGCCAGCCCGGCTACAGCGGCAATGGCTTCTTCTGCGAGAAACTCGACCCGTGCGCCGCCAACAACGGCGGTTGCGACGTCTACGCGGCGTGCTTGCCCAGCGGCGTCACCGTCACGTGCGGCTGCCAAGCCGGGTTCAGCGGCGACGGGCAGAGCTGCGCGGACATCGACGAATGTGCCACCAACCACGGCGGCTGCGATTTGGCCGCCGACTGCACCAATACCATTGGCGCGCACAGTTGCACCTGCCAGTTCGGCTACAGCGGCGACGGCAAGGTGTGCGTGGCGATCGACACCGACGGCGACGGCTTGTCCGACTTGGTGGAAATCAAGCTGGGCACGCAGCCAACCGTCACGGACAGCGACGGCGACGGCTTGGGGGACGGCGTGGAAGTGCTGAAGCTCGGCACCGACCCGCTTGTTGCCGACACGGACGGCGACGGGTTGAGCGACGGCGTGGAAATCGCCAGCGGTGGCACGGAAACGTATGAGCCAGGCAAGGAGACGAATCCGCTGGACGCGGACAGCGACGATGACGGCCTGAACGACGGCGACGAAGTGCTGGGCAAGGGCAAACTGGCGGCGTACGGACCGACGAACCCGCTGCTGCGCGACACCGACGGCGATGGCTTGTGGGACGGCTTGGAAGTGGGCGTCGTCACCGGCGTGGCCGATGGCAAGGACAGCAACGGCGTGACGTGGCTGGGCACGGCGCCGGGCTTGCCGGCGGATCAGGACCCCAAGACGACGACCGATCCGACGAAGGCGGACACCGACAAGGGCACCGTCATCGACGGCGCGGAAGACGCGAACCACAACGGCAAGATTGACGGCAGCGAGACGGATCCGAACAACGGCGCGGACGACGTGGCGAGCGTCACAGACTCAGACGGCGACGGGTTGATGGACGCCGACGAGATCAAGCGCGGTACGGATCCCAAGAAGTTCGACACCGACGGCGATGGCTTGGGCGACGGTGCCGAGGTCAAGCTGGGCACTGACCCGCTGGCGAAAGATACCGATGGCGATGGCCTGAGCGATGGCCAGGAATTGGCGGCGGGCGATCCGGCAGGCTACGACGCCGGCAAGGATACCAACCCGCTGGATGCAGACAGCGACGACGATGGCGTCAACGATGGCGACGAAGAGGCGGGAACGGGGCCGCTGGCGGGCTATGGCAAGACGGATCCGCTGAATCCCGACACCGATGGCGATGGCCTGGGCGACGGTCTGGAAGTGGGCGTGACGACGGGGATCCCCGGTGGCAAGAGCGCGGGCGGCATCAGCTTTGCCGGAACGGCGGGCGTGTTTGCCGGTGACGCGGATCCGGCGAGCAAGACGCATCCGGCCAAGGCAGATACCGACGGCGGGACGGTTGGCGATGGCGCGGAGGACGTGAATCACAACGGCAAGGTCGACGCGGGCGAACGGGATCCCAACGTGGCGGCGGACGACGTGCCCAAGCCGGGAACGGACAGCGACCAGGACGGCATCCCGGACGCCAAGGACAATTGCCCGTACACCGCCAACGCCAACCAGACGGACAGCGACCACGACGGCGTTGGCGACGTCTGCGATACCAACGACGGCAATGAGGCAGCAGAAGTGGGCGCGGGCGGCATGGCACTCCGCGGCGGTTGCACGGCAGGCCCGATGGGCGGCGGCAATGCGACGCTGTGGCTTGGCTTGTTGGCGGCGCTGGCGCTGCTGTTGCGACGCGTGCGGGCCCACGGCTTGGTGGCGGTGCTCCTGGTTTTTGTCGCGCTGCCGGCGTTCGCCGCGGGTAACGTGGACGTGGAACAGTTCAACGCGGTGCCCGTGGGCAGCGGCGTGCTGAACCAGTGGCAGAGCGGCACGCCGGGGCACCTGCAGTGGGGCGCGGGCATCTCCGCGCACTACGCCAACCAACCGCTGCGCCTCGTGCCCATTCAAGCGGGCGATGGCCGCGCGACGGGCAGCGTCATCCCGGGGCTTTTGCACGCGGAAGCGCTCGCGCGCCTTGGCCTTCTGGACTGGCTGGAGGTAGACGCCGCGATCCCTTTTGTCACGACGCTGGGCACGCCGGATACGACGATCGGCGGGCGCAGCGTCAGCGAACTGAAAGCGGCGGCGTTGGGTGACATCCGGCTGGCGCTTGGCGCGGACTTGACCGCGCTCTTTGGCTGGAAGGCGGCGGGCGCGGATGGCTTTGGCCTCGGCGTGCGCTTGACCACCTGGCTGCCGACCGGCAACGCCACGGCGTTCCAGAGTGAAGGCGCGGTGCACGTGGAGCCGCGCGTGGTCGGCGACTGGCGGCATGGCCGCTGGCTGTTTGGCGCCAACGTCGGCTGGATGGCGCGGTCCCGTTCGCAGGTCTTCAACGTCGTCAACGATGACGCGATGACTTGGGGTGTCTTTGGCCGCGGGCCGATCGCCGGACCGGTCGACTGGCTGGCGACGGTGTACGGCTCCCTGCAATCCGCCAAGCAGCTCAACCCGCTGGATGCGACCCAGCGCGCGCACGACGGCACGAACAGTCCGCTGGAGGCGCTGCTGGGTGTGCGCGCCGATCTCAATCCGTGGGACGTGACGCTCGCGGCGGGCCCCGGGCTCAACAGCGCGGTCGGCACGCCGACGTTCCGTGTGGTCCTGCAGGCCGGTTACGCGCCGCATGCCATCGCGCTGGCGACGCCGGTCGTGCTGGATACCGATGGCGATGGTCTGCTGGATCCGGATGACAAGTGTCCGCTCGCGCCCGAAGACAAGGACGGCTTTGAGGACGCGGATGGCTGCCCGGATCCCGACAACGACAAAGACGGCATCCTCGACGTCGACGACAAGTGCCCGAACGAGTCGGAGACGCGCAACGGCTACGAGGATGCCGACGGTTGCCCTGACACGCTGCCGGATCGCGACAAGGACGGCATTCCGGACGCCGCGGACAAGTGCCCCGATGACCCGACCGACAAGTGCATGGCGGCGGCGATCGGCGACGAAATCGTCATTTACGAGCGCGTCGAGTTCGCCACGAACAAGGCGGTGATTCGGCCGGAGAGCTACACGGTGCTCGACGTGGTGGTCAGCATCCTGCAGGCGCATCCGGAGCTGACGCGGATTGAAGTGCAAGGCCACACGGATGCGGACGGCGACGATCAGGCCAACCTCGCACTTTCCGCGGCGCGGGCGGCGGCGGTTGTCGACTATCTGGTGAAGAAGGGCGCGGATCGTACGCGGCTCAAGTCGACCGGCTATGGCGAAACGCGGCCCGTGGCGCCCAATGACACGCCGGAGAACAAGCAAAAGAACCGGCGCGTGCAGTTTGTGATGTCCAGCGCGAAGGTGATCGAGAAGGCCCCCGCGCCAGCGCCGGTCAAGCCGCCAGTGCCCGCGAAGCCCCCAGCGGCGACGCCTCCGAAGTAGCATCGCGATCACCAAGGCCCGTGCGTCGTGGTTCAGCGCGGCGCGGTCAGCGTTCCGCCAGCTGGTCCGCCAGCGCTGCCAGCGCGATCAGCACCCGTGCATGCGAGGTCATCACGGCGTCCACCGTCGCCGTCAGCGCCTGAACGTCTTTCGTCCGCGCCGTGCATTGCTGCTCCAGCTGCGCCGCCAGCTCGGAGAGCCGCGTCGCCCCGAGGTAGCCGGCGCTCGACTTCAGGTTGTGCGCCGTCATGCTCAGGTTCTGCCACGCGTTTTGCGCGGTGTTCTCCCGCAGCGCTTCGAGGGCTTCATTCCCGCCGTCGCGGAACAGTTGGATCAACTCACCAATCAACTCCCGGCCCTCCGGTGTGTCGATCCCGCCCAGACGGTCCAGCGCCGCCCTATCGAGCCTGTCACTTTGTTCACCGTCGTCGGCTTGCACCGATCCGCGGCGGCTGTGGTCCTCGCGCTCCTCCATCACTTTCTCCAGTTCTTGCGCATTGCGTCGCTCGGGCGGGCGCGGCAGTCGGTTCTGGCACAGACTGTCCGGCCCTGCGTGTCGCCTGAGGATGGCAGACTTTTCCCTTGAAGCAAGACGGCAATTCGTGGAAACTCGCGCCGTGGATCCTCAAGAACTTGCCATCGATGACGCCAAACCGCTGCCGGAAACGCCGCCTTGGACCGTGTTGGTTGTGGACGACGATCCTGGCGTCCTGGCCATTTCGCGGATGGCGCTGCGGCGCGTTCGCGTGGAGGGTCGGGACCTGACTCTGGTGACGGCGCAATCGGGTGCGGAGGCCGTGCGGTGGTTGGAGGGCCATGCTGAGCCGGACGTCCTCCTCGTGGACATGCAGTTGGAGACGGCCGACGCGGGTATGGCGCTGTTGCGCGAATTGCGCAACCGTCTCGGCTGCCGTTGGGCACGCGTGCTGCTGCGGTCGGGCGGCGACATGAGCAGGCTGCAGGCGGATCTCGTCGACCTCGACGTCAGCGCGGTCATCGGCAAGGCGGAGATTGGCTTGGCGGAGTTGCGCGCGGCCGTGGCGCAGGTGCTTGGCGAGCTCAACGGCCGGTCGGCTTGATGCAGGAAACGATTCTCATCGTCGAGGACGACAAGATCGTCCGCACCATCATCGCCCGTTGGCTGGAGGCTGGAGGGTACCGCGTCGTGGCATGTGAGAGCGCTGCGGTCGGTCTGGATCGGCTCGCGCAGCTGCTGCCTACCGCCGTGTGCTTGGACCTGACGCTGCCGGATGGCGACGGCCTGTTGCTCCTGGCGCAAATTCGCCGCATGCACCCGCACACGCCCGTGCTGGTGCTGACGGGCGATACGTCAGCTGCGACCGCGGTCCGCGCCCTGCACGGCGGCGCAGCCGACTACTTGACCAAGCCCATCGAGCGGGTCCGGCTGCTCACGAGCTTGGGCAACGCGATTCAGGCCAATCAACTGCACCGGAAGGTAGAAGCGGCAATGCGCGGCAGCGGCGTGGTTCGCGTGCCGGGGCTGGTTGGCGAGTCTCCGGCGATGCGCGCGCTCGTCGAGCGGATTGCGCTGATTGCGGCGAGCCGCGTGGACGTGCTGATCGAGGGGGAGACCGGCACGGGCAAGGAGGTTGTGGCGCGCGGTATTCACGCGTTGGGTGTCGAACCCGATGCGCCATTCGTGGCGATCAACTGCGCGGCGCTGACCGAGACGCTGACCGAGAGCGAGCTCTTTGGCCACGAGCGCGATGCGTTCACCGGTGCCAACCGCCGCCATCTGGGCCGCTTGGAGCAGGCCAACGGCGGCACGCTCTTTCTGGATGAGATCGGCGAATTGACGCTGGCGGCGCAGGCGAAGCTGTTGCGCGTGCTCCAGGAACGGCGGTTCTATCGCGTGGGCGGCACGGAAGAAGTGGGCGTTGAGTTTCGGCTCATCGCCGCGACCAACCGCTCGCTTGAGCGCATGGTCGCTGAGGGACGTTTTCGCCAGGACCTGCTCTTCCGCATCGCCGTGCTGGAAATTCAGGTGCCGCCGCTGCGTGAACGCCTTGAGGACATTGCCCTTATCGCCGCGGATTATCTGGAGAGGCATTGCGCGGACCGTCCCGGTGGGCGGCTGCTGGATGCCGCGACGCTCCGCGCCCTGATGGAGCGGCCGTGGCTGGGCAACGTGCGGGAACTGCAAAACGTGCTCCAGCGCGCGATCGTGCTGACGCCAGAGGGAGGGGCGCTGCACATTCCCCGCAGCCTGCCGAACAGCCCGCGGGTGGTCACGGCGGCGCAACCCACGCCGTCCGTGGAGGAGCCGCGCACGCTGGCGGAACTCGAACGCGCGGCGATTGAGCAGGCGCTGCTCCGGTGTGAAGGCGACCTGCTGGCGGCCTCGCGCGCGCTGGGGATCGGTCGTTCGACCCTGTACCGGAAGCTCGCGGCCTATGGCCTGCCGCTGCCCAGTGAACGCCCGGGATCGCGCCAGTAGCCAAGGCCGTTGCATCGCCGTCTCGTCCCGAAATGGGAAACTTTGATTCCCATTCTGACATGCCTCAGGCGGGATTCCTGCGCGGATTCGCAGACCTGTCCGCCGCGAAATGCGCGGCTTTGTTTGAATTCAGTCAGTTGCGATCTTCACACTCTCACACGTTATGTGGTCTGTTTCTTGCTTTGTCTGTCGGCACCACGCGGGATTCGATCGCGTCAGGGGTGCTGATGTACGGCCTAGTCAATCAAATGGTGCAGGATTATGTAACAGCACGACACGGCGAGGCTGTTTGGGCGCGCGTCGCCATCGCGGCGCAGTTGGACGGGATCCCGTTTGTGCTCTCTGCGCCGTATCCTGACTCGCTCACCTACACACTCGTCGGCGCGACGTGCGCCGAGACTGGCCTGCCGTCGTCAGACGTGCTCATCGGCATCGGCCACTTCTTTACCGGCTACGCCTCGTCACGCGGCTACGAGGACCTCATGCGCGCGGCGGGTGGCTCGTTCCCTCTCTTCCTCGACAATCTGGACCGCCTGCACAGTCAACTCGGCAACGCCTTTCCGGAGTTGCGGCCGCCATCGTTCCACGTCTCGCACGTGACGGAGGATACCCTGCGACTCCACTACTACTCGACCCGGGAAGGCCTCGCGCCGATGGTCATCGGCCTCATGCAGAGCTTGGGCGATCGCTTCAACCTTCAGATCCACGTTGAACTCCTCGCGCCGCGCGGTGATGGCCAGGATCACGACGAGTTTGCGATCCGCTTCGCGCCGCGGCAGGCCTGATCATGCCATCCACTCCGGGGATATTGGCGGCCCTGCGGGACTCGCACCCGCTGTTCTTCATCGTCGATGAGGCGCTGCGGCTGCGCTACGTCGCACCGCGGTACGAGCAGTTGGCACCCAGCATCGCCGAAGGGGCGCACATCCTGGATGTTGCGTGCATTGAGAAGCCCTTGATGATCAAGACGTTCGCTGAGATCGCCGAGAATCAATCGCTGAACTTCGTCTTCCGCGTCAAGGACGTGCCCAAGCTGCGCGTCCACGGCCGCTTTGTGCAGCCCTCCGCGGAGCAATTGATCTTCCTCGGTTCGCCGCTCACGGCCTCACTGGCGGACATTGCCGACGCCGGCCTCTCGCTGGCCGACTTCGCGTCGGGGGATATGCTTCTGGCGCTGCTGACGACCCAGCATTCCAAGGAGATTCTCAAGACTGACATCCACCGTCTCCTCACGCGACTCCGGGAGGCGCAGCGAGAGCTCCAGGTCACCCAAGGACGCGCTGAAGCCGCACCGGCGAAGGACGCGAGAATTGGCGCGCTGGGCCGCTTGGTGGCGTCGATGGCGCACGAGATCAATACGCCGTTGGGCGTCGCGCGGATCGCGTCGTCTTTGATTGACGAGCGGCGTATGACGCTGGCGGACCAATTTGAAGCTGGGGCGATGACTCGCGGCCAACTGCAGGAATTTCTGGATGATACCGGCGAGGCCGTGGAGATGCTCACGGCGAACCTGCGGCGCGTTGCGGAGCTCGTCGCCAGCTTTCGGCAAATCGTCGTGGACCCGGGCGCGGAGGAGCGGCGGTCTGTGCGCCTCGTGCCGTATATTGAAGAACTTCTGGAGGATATGGGGCGGGTGTTGCAGCAGCGCGCGGTCGTCGTGACCGTGGTTGGTGACCGGCAACTTGCCGACGCGATCTACCCGGCGGCGTTCGCGCGCATGACCCGTGCGCTGATCCAGAATGCGTTGGACCATGCTTGGCCGTCGGAGACCGCCGCGCAACTCCGCATCGGCGTGTCGAGCGATGGCGGCACCTGCATCCTCACCTGCGAGGACAACGGGATCGGCATCGAGGATGGCAGCCACGACCGCGTCTTCGAGCCATTCTTCTCAAACCGGCGGATGACGGGCGCTGCGGGCCTTGGACTGCACGCGGCGCACAACATTGTCCATGACCTTCTGGGCGGCAGCATTCGCGCCGAACCGGTTTCCCCTCACGGCTGCCGCATGACTGCGGAGTGGCCCGTCAACAGGATCGTTACGCCATGACTACGACTGACCTCCGGCGTACGCCGAATACCCCGCTGTTCATCGATCCGCACACGGGGCCGATCTTCCTTGGCGACACGGTTGCGACCGTGGTGCAGCGGCGTTGGCCCGTGCTCGTTGTCGATGACGACGCCTCCGTCCATTCCGCGACGCGCTTGGCCTTGCGCGGCTTGGTCATTCAAGGCCGCACCGTTGAGATTCTGGAAGCGCATTCAGACGCCGGCGCCCGCGCGATCCTTGCGCGCCGGACGGACATCGCGCTCTTGCTGGCGGACGTCGTCATGGAAACCGATGATGCGGGGCTGCAACTGGTGAACTATGTGCGCCACAACCTCGACAACCATGTGATGCGGATTCTGCTCAGCACGGGCCAGCCGGGTGTCGCACCCGAAGACACCGTGATGACCGAGCGCGACATCAACGGCTACCTGTCCAAGTCCGATTTGACCGCCCGCCGACTGCGCTCCGCCGTCACCGGTGCCATCCGCTCGTATCACGACTTGCGGGTGATCCACCGGCAGGCGTCGCTCATTGAGTGCGTCGCGCAGATCCAAGCGCGCTTCATCGAGAATGAGCCGACGGCGGCCGTCTCGCAGGGCATGTTGGGCGACATTCTTCACGCGTTCTCTGGCGTGGCCGGCATGCTCGTCGCGCGCGCGCCGACCGGCGTGGATCTCCGCGTGCTGGCGACGACGGAGCCGCTCGAGGCCCAGCCCTTGGCGACGGAGCTGCTTGCGTGGATTGACCTCGCATTGCAGCGAATCGGGCAGGAAGGCGATCTGGGCGCGCGGCGGACGCCATCGGACGCGCAGCCGTTCAAGCTGACGGTCCCGTTTGCGGAGACGTGGCTCGTCCCGCTGCGGGTGGGGCGTCGCGTCCTTGGCGCGGCGTGGCTGGCGGTGCCGGTGCAGTCCGATGTGACGACCGATGCCGCCATGGAAATGCTGGCGCAGGCCGCGGGCAGTCTTTTGGCGGCGATGGCGAGCGCGGAGCTGCGGTTGGCGGCGGAGGCAGGCCGCGCGTCGGCGTACCAGTGGCTCCAGGGCATCACGGCAAACCTCCCGGATGCGCTGCTCGTGTCTGACGGCAATGGCCGCATCAAGCTGGCCAACGGGCAGTTCTGCAAGACGTTTGAGATTCCCGCGCAGCCGGAGTCGCTGGTTGGCCTGGAGTGCGGGTTGGCGGCCAATGCGGCCGCAGAGCAGTTCGTCGAGAAAGATGGGTTCGTCCCGCGACTGAACGCGATCACTGGGGAGCGCGAGGCTGTGCGCGGCGAGCTGCTGGAGATGGTTGACGGTCGCTGGCTGGAGCGCGATTTTGTGCCGTTGGAGATGAGCGGCGGGCCGGCGGTCCTCTGGCAGTACCGCGACGTGACCGCGACGCGGCAGGCCTTGGCCGAAGTGTTGGCCAATCAGGCGCGGTACGCCAGCTTGTTCCACGCCGCAACGGACGCGATCCTGATCCTCTCGCGCGACGGCGCGGTGGTGGACGCCAACGCGGGCGCACAGCGGCTCTTTGACATCGACTGCGACGTGCTCATTGGCATGCGCGTCTCGGACTTGCTCCACGTGACCGGCCGCGCTTGGGACGACCTGGTGGAACCGATGCTGCGAGGCGACGCGGCGCACTTTGAGGACACCTTCCGCCGCGCGGATGGCTCGGTGTTCCCGGCCGAGTTCAGCGGCAGCGCGATGCACGTCAACGAACAATGGCTGGTCCAAGCGTTCGTGCGGGATCTGACCGGGCAGCGTCAGGAACAGGCGGCTCTCCTCGCGGCAAAAGACGCTGCTGAGGCTGCGAGCGCGGCAAAGAGCCGGTTCCTCGCCGTGATGAGTCACGAGATCCGGACGCCAATCAACGCGATCATGGGGTCCAGCGAGCTGCTGGGCGCGTCTGAACTGCGGCGGAGTCAGCGGGAGCTCGCGGCCATCGTCCAAAATGGCTCGGAAGTGCTGCTGAGCTTGATCAATGACCTGCTCGACTTCTCCAAGATCGAGGCAGGGCAGATGGAGCTGGAGCTGGGCTCTTTTGACCTCGCTGCGCTGCTGGAGAATGTCCTGGACATCGTGCGGGTCCGCGCCCATGCCCGCGGGCTGACGCTGCACTGCGAGGTCGACCCGCTCCTGCCGCAGCGCGTCGTGGGCGATGCCAACCGCGTCCGCCAGATCGCGTCAAATCTGCTGAGCAACGCGATCAAGTTCACAGAAGTGGGTGAAGTCTCGATGACGCTGCGGGTCCTGAACGCGACAAGCGAGTCGGTCGACATCGCGTTCACGGTTGCGGACACGGGCATCGGCATTGACCCGGCGAGGACGGAGACCGTCTTTGAGAGCTTCAAGCAAGCGGATTCGGGTATCACGCGGCGTTTCGGCGGCACGGGCTTGGGGCTGTCGATCGTCCGGTCCTTGGTCGCGCTGATGGACGGCGACCTGCAGATGATCAGTCTGCCGGGCGTTGGGACAACGGTCGCCGTCAAGCTGCATTTGGCGGTGCCGTCGGCCGTCGGTGTCGTGGGGAGCTGGCCCGGTGCAAATCCGCCGACCGGCAGCGTGCTGGTCATCTGCGCGCAATCCAAACAGCGCGCTTCCATTGTGCAGATCCTGGCAGGCTGGGGCCTGCGCGTCGTGGAGGCGGGTGACGTCGGGGAGACCCTGGACTGTCTGGCTGATCTGGCGCCGGACTGCGGCTGTGTCGTGATCGACGACGCGCAATTTGAAATGGACAGCGCGGAGATTGTGACCGCGGTGCGCTCGATCCAGGCGTCCGCGCACGTGCCGGTGCTGATGGCGACGTCGCTGCGGTCCAACGATGCCGACATGCCCGGCGTCATCGCGATTGCCCGGCCGATGCACCGCGGGCGGCTGCGGTTGGCGATCGCGCAGGCGCTGGGCTTGCGGATCAGCGAGACGCTCGACATGACACTGGCGCAGCCGGAACAGGCGGGCGCGCTCTCCGGGCGAATTCTCGTCGCCGAGGACAACCGCGAGAACGCGATCCTGCTCCGCCACACGCTGACCGGCGCGGGCTACGTGGTGGACGAGGTCGCCGACGGGGAGGCTGCGGTCGCTGCCGTGATCGCCAGTCAATTCAGCCTCGTGCTGATGGACGTGGAAATGCCTTTGTTGGACGGCATCGCGGCGACCCAGCGGATTCGGGATTGGGAGCGCACCTACGGGCGCCGTCCCACGCCGATCATCGCCGTGACGGCCCACGCGATCAGCGAGATTCGCGAACGCTGCATGGCGGCGGGCATGAATGACTACATGTCCAAGCCGCTGCGGCGCAAACGCGTCTTGGACACGACGGCGAACTGGCTGGACCGGCGCCCGCTGATCCTCGTGGCGGAAGATGATCAGAGCAGTCGCCTGATCGTCCGCACGTGGCTCAAGCCGGAGAAACAGTGGCGGCACATCGTCGTGGGCGATGGCCAGGAGGTGCTGGACGCGTTCGGCCGGTATCCGGTCGCGGTAGTCGTTCTGGATCTGGAGATGCCCGGGCTCGATGGCTTCAAGACGGTTCAGCAGTTGCGGCGGCTGCCTGGCGGTCAGAACGTGCCGATGATCGCCATGACGGGGCACGTCGGCCCCGAAGTGGAGAGCCGCTGCCGGCTCGCCGGGTTCACCGACCATATGACCAAGCCGTTCTCGCGCGAGACGCTGCTGCAGGTGCTGCGGAAACATGCGGCGCGGCCAACGGATCCGAGCCACTTCCGCGCGCCAGCGATCGGCGTGCGCGCGACGCAAGTCACGGTGCCGTCGCGACCGCTGCCCGACCCGGAGGCGCCGCCCAAGTCCCGCACGATCGTCTCGCCAGGTGTCACGGATCTGCTGCCGGAGTTCGTCCGCGGCCAGGCGCGAAATACCCAGCACATGCGCGACGCGCTGGCGCGTGGCGACTACCAACGGATCGGGGAGCTGAGCCGGGTCTTGCGCCAGGTCTCCGGCGCCCTGGAGTTCGCCGCGCTCGCGCAAACCGCCGAGGATCTTGAGGTGGCCGCCGCGCGGCGCGAGCACCACGCCGTGGCCCGCTCGCTCCGCAAGATCGAATTCATGCTGACCGCGGCGTCCGAACAAACCGCTTCCTGAAGGTCAACTGGTGCGCCGCCGATTCGGCGCAACTCACAGGCGGCCCTCTCGCCGCCATCAACATCTGGATTTCGCCATGCAGCTCTTTCAATTCCCGTTCAGTCACAATTGCGCCAAGGTCAAAATCGCCCTGATGGAGAAAGGCTTGGCGTTTGAGTCGCCGGTCGTTGACGCCGCGCTCCTGCGCTCGCCGGAATTCCTGGCGATGAATCCGCTGGGCAAAGTGCCGCTCCTTGTGGATGGCGACTTCGCGATCGGTGAATCGGAGGTCATCGTCGAGTACCTCGAGGACCGGTACCCGCAGCCGCCGCTGCTTCCCGCGACCGTCGAGGGGCGTGCGCGGAGTCGTTGGCTGTCCCGGTTTCACGACATGTACCTCGGGCCGCAACTCTCGACGCTGTATTTTGCGCTGTCCGATGGGCGCGCCGGCAAGCCGGAATTTGCCCGGGAGGTTGATCGACTCGTTGAGCTCGTGGCGATGTTGGAGGCGCTCGTCGATCCGCGGCCGTATTTCCTCGGAAGTCAGTTCACGCTTGCTGACGCGCCGTACGCGCTGTCCTACTATTTCATCCTCACGCTGAGCGCGGCGCATGGTCGGCCGTTGACGGAGGTTGAGATGCCCAAGCTGGCGCGTTGGTTTGAAGCGGTTTCAGCGCGGCCGTCGGTCGCATCGGTGCTGCAGGCGGCGAAGGTCGCACTGGCGGGCGGCTGACGTGACCGGAGAGCCCTTGCGATTCGAAGCGCTTGTCGCCTTGGAGTGGTCCGATACCCCGGCGTGGGTATTCGATCTCGACAAGGTGCATGGCTTGGGCGAACGAAGCGGGCGTTGCCTTCTGGAACGCCGCGTCCTTGGCCGACTTTCTGGCGCGTGACTTCTCCTCGATGTCCGAATCGACCGTCACGCGCAACAAAGCGGTCATGGCGGAGCACGCCGCGGGTCGGACGGTGCGTGAGCAGTGGACGTTGTACCCCAAGGGCAAGCCGATCACGGCGAAGATGCACAGCACTTCGGTCCGGCTCGCCGACGGGCGCATTGGCGTGCTGTACCAAGCGCATCCGATGCCGGAAGGTTTTGACCCGGCGGCATTGCGCTCGGTGGAGGCGCTGCAGCACACGTCGGTGCGGGTCGCTTTGCATCGCATCGATGGTTCGGCAATCCTGCGCAACCCGGCAGCCGTGCGCGCCTTTGGCCCGGTCGTGGCGAACGGCAAGGACGATGATTTTACCGCAATGTTTGTGGATCGCGACCTGGCCGCCGCCGCACGCGCGTCCGTGGCGGCGGGTCAGACTTTCAGCGCGGAACTGGAAGTTGCGACGCCGGATGGCCCGCACTGGCACGGACTGGATGCGCGCCCGGTGTTGGACCCGGTGACCGGTGAGGCGCTCGTGCAGGTGAACGCGCGCGACATCGCCGATCGCAAGGCCGCGGAGCGGGCGCTGGAGCGCGCCAAGGAATATGCGGAAACTGCGAGCGTGGCCAAGAGCCAGTTCCTGGCCAACATGAGTCACGAGATCCGCACGCCGATGAACGGCGTGATCGGGATGTTGGAACTCGTGCTGGCGACGGACCTGCTGGAGGAACAGCGCGGCCAGCTTGAGATTGCCCAAAATTCGGCGGCTTCGCTGCTGACCTTGCTGGACGAGATCCTCGATTTCTCCAAGATCGAGGCTGGTCAGGTCGTGATGGAGAAGATGGACATGCAAGTGGCCAGCATCGTCCAGCACGTGGCGTCCGTGATGACGCTTCAGGCGGAAAAGAAGGGGATCGCGCTCCGGGTGTCGGTGGATCCGGCGATTCCGGCGTTGCTTGTCGGCGATCCGCACCGGTTTCGGCAAGTCCTGGTCAACCTCGTTGGCAACGCGATCAAATTCACCGCGCACGGCTCGGTGTCGCTGGCTGCGGATCTCGCGTCCCGCACGGAGCGCGACGTGGTGCTCCGCGTACGCGTGACGGACACCGGCGTGGGCATTGCGTCCGGGAAGCACGCGCACATTTTTGAGCAGTTTGTCCAAGCCGACGGCTCGACGACGCGCGAATTCGGCGGAACGGGTTTGGGCTTGTCGATCTGCAAGAGCCTCGTGCAGTTGATGGACGGCCACATCTGGGTCGAGAGCACGCTGGGCGAAGGGAGCTGCTTCGCGTTCGAGGTGAAATTGCCGGTTGGGAAGCGGCGCGCTTCCGGCACGACGCCACCTGGGCTGCACGTCAGCTCGTCGGAACCGTTCGGGCGCGAGCGCAAGGTGCTGCTTGCCGAGGACAACATGGTGAATCGGGCAGTGGCGGTCGCCATGCTGCGCCGCCTCGGGTTTGAGGTCCTGCTCGCCAGCGACGGCGTGCAGGCGCTCGCGATGATTGACGCCAACCCGGACATCGCGCTCATCCTGATGGATGTGCAAATGCCGGTCATGGGCGGTTTTGAGGCAACCGAGCGGCTGCGTCAGGACGAGGCGGCGACCGGCGCGCATCGGCCGATCATCGCGATGACGGCACACGCCATGCAACGCGACCGCGAGCGCTGTCTGACCGCGGGGATGGACGACCATCTGGCCAAGCCGGTCTGGATGAGCGCGTTGGCGGCCATGCTGCGGCGCTGGGCGCCCTGACTGGCGGTTGGCCTGGCAGCGGTGCGGCCGTCTTTTGCGCTATACTGTCGCCGGCGCGTTGATGTGGCGCCGTGGAATTCGCCATGACGCTTTGCCTGCGCACCAACCTGCTGCCGTTCCTTTGCCTGACCGCGCTCGCGGCGTGCGGCGCTTCCCCAACGACGGCGGACGCTGCCATCACCGACACGGAAGACGCGGCGCCTCTGGACACAACCGGAACGGACGCTGCGGCGGGCGATGTGGCGGATGCGGCCGACGCCGTGGCCGATGCGCTCCCAGCGGACGTGACCAGTGCGGACACGCCAACCGCGGACGTTCCGCCGCCCGATGCAGCTGCTGATGCGGATGTCGGGTCCGTCTGTGCCGCGCTCATGGGGCAAATCGCCGCGCTCAAGCCAACGCTCACCGGCTGCACGCCTGCCACGGGCTGCAAGACCTTGGAATATCCGATCTGCAACACCTTTGGCTGTTTCCAGACGCCGATGGCCAGCGACGCCGACAGCAGCGCGCTGGAGAGCCTCGCCAAGCAAGCCAGCAGCGCCGGGTGCGACGGCTTCCATTGCGGCTGCGACCAGCCCAAGCCGGCGTTCTGCTTGAAGGGCCAGTGTCAGCAATGTCCGCCTGACTGCGCCGGCACGTGCGATGAACTCACCGCCGCGCTCCTCTCCGCTGCCCACGCCGCCAACTGGTGCAGCACGGACAGCGAGTGCACCACGGTGAGCACGGGCTTGTGCCCGGTCGGCGATTTGCCGTGCGGCGGCTTGTACGTGAACAGCTTTGCCAGTGCGGAGACGCTGCAGGGCCTCATCGGCGGCTATTCCGTCGCGTGCGGCGCGTCCTTCTGCAAGTGCGCCGTGCCGGGTCCCGCGGTGTGCGCCAAAGGCAAGTGCGTCGCGAAGTAGTCGCCCGGCTATTCCGCCAGATTGCGCCCGTCCAGCTGCGGACCGCGCGCCAGCCACGCCCGCGCCGCTTGCCGGCCTTCCTCGTACATTGCCAGCATCGCGTTGCGCTCAAAATACAGGTACGAACCCGCGTCAAAATGGCCCGACGGCGTCGGCCGGATCGCCCGGAATAGGTCCACCTGCCGCAGGTCCGGATCGCCGTGCTGCGCGGCAAGGGCGTTGCGGTCCAGCAGCAGCTTGCGGTCGGTGTTGTAGGCGTTTTCCAGGAACGTATCGGCCAAACGCTCCACCGCGCTGCCGAGCGTCCGCATCGGCTGGGCCGCCTCGCTCGGCCCCAGCGTCACAAGCACCGGCACGATGCGATGCGCGCCCAACGCGACCGCGGGCGCCATGGGTGAATTGACCAGCAGGCCGCCGTCCCACAGGTCCATTTCGCCCACGCGCACCGGGTTGAACAGGATCGGAATGGACGCGCTGGCGAGGATCATGTCCAGGGAGATGACGGGCTCGTAGCGGTAATGCTTGCTCGCCGCCGGCAGCTTGTCCGGCATGTGATTGACGATGCGCACGACGCAACCCGTGCGCGCGTCCACCGTGTTGATCGCCAGCTTGACCTTGGACCCGCGCAGTTCGCGCGCGCCGATCGCGTTGGCCAGCCGATCGCGCATGGGCTCGGTGGAGAACACGTAGGTTGACTGGATGGTGGAGAGCAGGCTGGAGATGCTGTCAAAGCGCGCAGTCAGCAGGAATTCCACGAGCATCGCCAGCCGGCCGCTCTCGCTGTACCAGCGGTGCTTGCGCAGAAGCCCGCCGAAGATGCGCAGCTCGCGTTCGCGCCGACCCAACGGCCGGAGCGGTTCCTGGCGCAGCAGGCGCTGCAGTTCGTCGCCCAGCGAGCGGAAAAACGACTCGTTGGCGACGACCGGCGGATTGTCGGCGAGGTCCAGCCAGAACTTCAGCAGTTCCTCGGGCTCCAGCCCCGCGGCGATCAGCGCCCCGTTCAATGCCCCGGCGGACGTGCCGCTGATCGCGTCCGGCGCACCGCGAAAGCCGTTGGGATGCTCGCGCAGGGTCTTCCAGACGCCGACCTGAAATGCGCCACGCGCGCCGCCGCCCGAGAGCACGAGCCCAAGCGGCCGCCGCGGATCAGGAGAAAGTGGCATGGGATTCCTCACGTTGCGCCAAGTCGGCACGCGCCAATGTAGCAGTCCGGCGTGGGGCGGCAAAAAAGCCCCATTGACTCGACTTCGCGGTAGCGCGATCCTGCCGGTGGGCCTGATTGGTCCCTTCCGCGGAGCGCCCATGTACACCGTCACGCTGCAATCCTTCCCGCATGAGAAACTTCACCGCCTGGAGCGCGTCGTCCAGAAGCATACGAGCGGCAAGCTGGAGTATCCGGAGCGCAACGCGCTGCTCGCCAAGGTGGAAGCCGGCCAGCCGCAGGTTGTGGCGCGCTACGCGGAGGAGCACGTCGCCCACAACGTGGTGCTGGAATACAAGCAGCACGGCGCGGTTGCGTCGATGGCCGATGAAGGCGCACCTTCGGCATGAGCCTGCCCAGTCGCTGCGCCGAGCGTCCCGCGAGCAGCCTCGCGATTGGCGGCGCGGTACGGCCCGAAATTCTGCGCAATCCGTTCCAGTTGGTCGATTTGCAGCGCCGCCAGGTCGAGTACCTGCGCCTGTCCGTCACCGATCGCTGCAACTACCGCTGCAGCTACTGCATGCCGGCGGCAGGCGTGGACGTGGTCCCGCGCGCGGATCTGCTCGACTTCGCTGAAATGGTCACGCTCACGCGCCTCTTTGTGCAACTGGGCGTGCGGCGTGTGCGGCTGACCGGCGGTGAACCGCTCGTGCGGCGCGGCATTGTCGACCTGGTGCGGCAATTGGCGGCGATTCCCGGCGTGGATGATTTGGCGATGACGACAAACGGCCACCTGCTGGCCAGTCTGGCGGAACCGCTGCGCGAGGCTGGACTGCAGCGCTTGAACATCAGCATCGACACGCTGGATCCGCGCAAATTTGCCGAAGTCAGTCGCGGCGGCGCGCTGCAGCCGGTGCTGGATGGCATCGCGGCGGCGCAGCGCGTGGGCTTTCCGTCCATCAAGCTCAATGCGGTCACGCTCAAGGGGCTGAACGACGACGCCTTGCTGCCGCTGTGCGATTTCGCCGCGCGTGAGAACCTGGTGCTGCGGCTGATCGAGTACATGCCGATCGGCGTCGATGCGTTCTGGGGGCCGGAGACGTGGCTGCCCGTCGCGGAGACGCGGGCGCAGGTGATGGCGGCGTACGCGCTTGAGCCGGACGAGTCGGGCGAGATTCCAGGCGGCGGTCCGGCGCGCTATTGGCGGGGACGGCATCGGCAGACGGGACAGGAGCTGCGCGTCGGCTTCATCTCGGCAGTCAGTGAAAAGTTCTGCGAGGCGTGCAACCGGGTGCGGCTGAGTCCAACCGGCACGCTGCGGGAATGCCTGTCCGCGCGCGGATCGCTCAGCCTGCGCGATTTGCTGCGTTCTGGCGCGACGGAAGCGGCGCTGACCGAGGCGATTCACGACGCCATGGCTGGCAAGGTTGAAGGCCACAACTACGACGCCGCGGTGCCGACGCTGGAGTCCATGAGCGCGATCGGCGGTTGAGCAGCGGCCCGAACACGCCCGCGTTCACTTCGCCAGCATCATCAGCACGCCGCCGTACGCCAATCCCAGCAGGGCAAAGAGCGCGACGAACGTCAGGATCAGGCGCTGGCGCGTCGGCTGCGGTGCGGGCGGAAGGTCGCGGGACAACGCCAAGCCGGCCACGGTGCCCGCGATGAGGCCGCCGATGTGCGCGCCGTTGTCGACGACTTTCAAGCTGAACCCAAACGCCAGGTTGATGACGGTGAACATCGCGGCGCTCCGCAACATGCTGCGATAGACCTGCAGCGGCACGGACTTGCGCCGCGCCAACGCGAAGCCGAGCATGCCGCCCATGACGCCGAAGACCGCGCCGGAAGCGCCGACGGAGTAGTTGTGGTTGGCGCTGAGCGTCCAGGCCAAGGACAGGATCGAGCCGCCGATCGCGCTGGCGAGGTAGACGCCGACGTAGGCGACCGAGCCGAAAAGGCGCTCTGCGAGGTCGCCCATCGACTTGAGCACGTACAGGTTCATGCCGATGTGCAGCAGGTTCGCGTGGAGAAAGGTGCACGCCAGGAGCCGCCACGCCTCGCCGCGCGTCACGGTCAAGTCCATCGAATTGGCGCCCAGCGTGACGAGCGTATCGTTGTCAAAGCCCTGCAGCAGCGCCGCCACGGGACCGACGCCATGGCCAAAAGCCATCGCCATCGCCAGCACGAACATCGCAATGTTGGCGCGCATGATCCACGGCGTCGCCGCAGTCTGGGGCAGGGCGCGCCGCAGCCGCTCAAAGAACACCTCCGGATTGCGCGGATCGCCGAGCCCGGCCAGATGGTTGAGCGGATTGGTCGCCGCCAGCGCCGCGTCCGCGTTCGCCGCGAAGATCACCTGCAGCATCGGCGCGAGACGCGAACCGTAGCATTGCTGGTCGAGCGCTGAGATGCCGATCAACGCGATGCCGTGCGCCGCCGCCATCGTCTGCAGCGTCGCGGGGCGGAGGGTCGGCACGTCCATCGCAATCACCACAACGCGCGGCGGCAGCGGGCTCTGCTGGGCCTGCTGGAGCCAAGCCTCAAGCTGCTCCGGCGTTGGCGCCAGCCACGGCAGCACCACCCACACGCCCGCGGGCAGGTGCGGGTGCTCGGGCATCTCGAGCGCGACGGCGGCGTGCTTCCAGTTCTCTTCCGTCACCTTGCTGGCGTAGCGCGCGCCCTGCGCCAACAGGAATTGCTGCACGCGGGCTGAGACGTCTTCCGGATTGGCGTGCGGGTGGGGCATGTGACGACCGAGAGTACACGACGGCGGCGGCCGCGCAAAGCTGTGACAAACCGCGACGTGCGGCGTCTGGCTACAACCCCGCATCGGGTCTACAATTCCCGCCAGTCAACCGGGAGGTGTCTCATGTCCAGACTCATCGTGCTCGTCGTCCTGCTGCTTGCCGCGTGCGGTGCGCCAGCGGTCAAGGAAGAAGCTTACGTGCCGCGCGGTCCTGACGCGCCTCGGCCGCAAAAAGAGACGGACTTTTTCAACGAATTCCGCGGCGATCACCATCCGACCGGCAAGGTTTTTCGCCTGCAGGGCAAGCCGGTGGCGGTCGATGGCCCCAACGTGATCCTGACGCTGGTGAAGTCCGATTGGGCGACGATGACGACGCCCGGCGGCAAGGAGCACCGGGAAGCGACGGCGCAGTTCATGGTCCAGCAGGGCGCGGAGAGCCACCACATCTCCGTGAACCAGGGCGATGACGGCGTGGCGTTCAACGTGCGGATCACGGTGAAGGCGGCGGGCGAGGACTACAACAAGGCGCGCCTCGACTATCTGCCGTGGGTGGATTGTCAGGTGGACCCGCTGTAGGCAAAGTTCAGGGCGCTGCGCAGTCGGTCGCACCGCTGGCGAACATGCCAGCGCATGGAGTTTCTTTGCCATGAGCCACAGTTTCCGCTTTTCGTCAGCCCAGCGACGCACATTGCGGGCCATGACCCACGTGGCATGCCCGCCCGACGTCGCCGCGCTTGGGTGTGAGGAGCACATCGCCAGCGAGGTCGAACTGTCGCTCGGCAGCTTTCCGCCCATCATGCGCTTGGGCGTCGTTGCCTCGCTCGTCATTTTCGAATGGTTCGCCGTCGTCGTGCCCGCGTCGTTCGGTCGGCGCTTCTCCGTCTTGCCGCGCGCCAGTCAGGACCGCTACTTTGCCGCGTGCTGGCATCACCCGTGGGTGCTGGTCCGGCAGGCGATGAAGGGCATCAAGGGCCTCATCGCGATGGCCTACTACGAACTGCCGGAGGTCAAGGAGCGCCTTGGCTATCGGCCCGAGCCGTGGATCGCGCAGGTCAAGGCGATGCGCTTGGCGAAATTTGCCGATGAGATTCGCCAGCACGAGAAGCTGGTCACGGCGCCCGATGGCCTGGTGCCGGCGACGGCGTTGAGTCGGAGGTCAAACGATGTCAGCGCATCCTGAACGGCTGTTTACGCGGGCGGATTGGACGGGCGACCGCACGCTGGATTGCGACGTCGTCGTGATTGGCTCCGGCGCTGGCGGCGCGGTGACGGCGGCTGAACTGGCCGAGTCCGGCCTCGACGTCATCTTGCTCGAGGAAGGCGGCTACAATCCGACGGAGAGCTTCAAGCCTGAAGCCCTGCGCGCCGCCCGCACGCTGTACCGCGACGGCGGCGGCACCGTCTCCATCGGCAACCCGGCGATCGCGTATCAGGAAGGCTGTACCGTCGGCGGGTCGACCGCCATCAACGGCGGCATGTCGTGGCGCACGCCCGAGCGCATCCTGGAACGCTGGTACCGCGAGGACGGTCTGGACGACATCTTGCCGCGCGACATGGATGCGCGGTTCCAGCGCGTGGAGAAACGGATTTCCGCGCGCCACCAAGATCCGTCGACCATTGGCCGCGACAACCAGTTGCTCAAGGCGGGCGCGGACAAGAAGGGCTGGGAAGTCATCGACAACATTCGCAATCAGGTGCATTGCGTCGGCTCCAACACCTGCGCTTTTGGCTGCCCAACGGGCGCCAAGCAGTCGACGCTCGTCACGTACGTGCCCCGCGCGCTGGCTTTTGGCGCGCGTCTCTATGCCGATTGCCGCGTCGACAAGCTCATCGTCGAGCGCGGCCACGTGCGCGGCGTCACGGGGCGCGTGAAGCGCGACGACGGCGGTCCAAGCCACCGCTTCACCGTCCGCGCGCGGGCGGTCGTCTCCTCCGCGGGCGCCATGCACACGCCGGCGCTGCTCCTGCGCTCGGGCATCCGCTCGCCGTCTGGCCGTCTGGGTCACAACCTGTCCATGCACCCGAACGTCAAAGTGATTGCCCAGTTTGACGATCCGGTTGAAGGCTGGAAAGGCGTCCATCAGGCCTATCAGGTGCGCGAGTTCCAGGATGAAGGTTTCCTGTTCGCCGCCGTCAACTTGCCGCCGTCCGTGCTGGCCATGGGCACGCCGATGTACGGCGCCGCGATGGCGGACTTGCTGGAGAATTACAACAACATCCTGACCGCGGGGATGCTGCTGGAAGACAGCGTGGTTGGGCGCGTCCGGCTGGGTCCGGGCGGGCAGCCGCTGCCGTTCTACCAAATGTCGGATTTTGACGCGCTGCGCCTCGTGCGGGGAACCGCGCTGCTGTGCGAGCTGCTGTTTGCGGCGGGCGCCCGACGGATCGTGCTGCCGTTTGAGGGCGTCGCGGACCTGCACAGTCCTGACGACGTCCGGCGGCTGTTCGCCCGGCCGATTCCCAAGTCCGCGATGGAAGTCGTGACCGTGCACCTGATGGGCACCGCGGCGATGGGCGGCGATCCGCAGCGGCACGTGTGCGATCCGTACGGCAAGGTGCGCGGCTACGAGGGCCTGTGGGTCGCCGACGCGAGCCTGTTTCCGTCGCCGATCGGCGTCAATCCGATGGAGACCATCATGGCGTTGGCGACGCGCAACGCGGAGCGGATGCTGGAGACCGGCGCCGGGAGCAAACAACCGTGACGCTCAAACCGGACGACTTGAAGCACATCACGACCCGGACGCTGGGCAACTACCAGGAGCGCGCGGAAATCTTCCGCGAGGGCACGCGCGACCACGACGTCAGCCAGAACATCGCGGCGCTGCTGCGGGCGCTGGCTGGGCCGGACGGGGAGACGCCGCCGCGGGTGATCCTGGATCTCGGCTGCGGTCCGGGGCGCGACCTGCAGACGTTCACCAAGCTGGGCCACCGGGCGATTGGCCTGGACGGGACGCCGCGGTTTGTCGAGATGGCAAAGGCGGACAGCGGTTGCGAGGTCTGGCACCAGGATTTTCTGCATCTGCAGCTGCCGGACGGCTATTTTGACGGCATCTTCGCCAACGCCGTGCTGTTCCACGTGCCCAAACAGGAACTGCCGCGCGTGCTTCGCGAACTGTTCGCGGCCTTGCAGCCGGGTGGCGCGCTGTTCACGTCCAACCCGCGCGGCCAGAACGACGAGGGCTGGAAAGGCGAGCGTTATGGGAGCTGGCACGACTGGCCGGCGTGGCAGGCGCTCCTGACCCAAGCCGGGTTTGCGGAAGTGGCGCACTACTACCGGCCCGAGGGTCTGCCGCGCGCGGAGCAGCCGTGGCTGGCGAGCGTTTGGCGCAAGCCGGTCGAACGTTAGCGTCTATCGCGCGGGTGCCCGCAGCCTGCCGGTCTTCTGCGCCTTTGGATTCAAATCCAGCGCATCCGCCGCGTCGCGCCCCGCCGCCCAGGCCCAGGCATCCACGCGAATCCCGCGGCCTTTGGCGAATTTCATCCGCTCGCTGACAAACCGCTCCAGCGCGTCCCGCTCCGCCTGCGCCGCTGGATCGACGCGCACAAGGGCCGCCTCGCTGAACTCGCTGCGCACTTCAGCCGCGACGCCGGCCAGCTTTTCCGCGACCGTGTCCACGCAGCCGATGCGGAACGCCTCGTGCCACTGCCGGTCGTGCCCGGCGCCGTGCGTCGCCGACAGCCATTCGATGCGCGTCACCAGCCAGCCCCACAGCTCCAGCACCGCGTCCCGGTCGCGCGCCCGACCGATGAGCACGATGGCCTGATCCTTGCCGCGGTCCAGCGTATAGGCGACGCAGCCATTGGCGTCAGCCAGAGCGCTCGCGAGCACGATCTTCCATTTGCGCAAACGCTTGGAGGCGTCGAGCGGCGTGTCGCGGGCGTCCACGATGGGATCGGGATCAGCGACCGTCGCCTCTTCCGCGTCGAGCCAAGCCTGGAGGCGGTGCCGGGCAATCAGCGTCTGCGCCAGCGCCGCCGCCGACGTGGCCTCATGGACGTTGGGCGAGGCGGCAAGCGCCAGCAATTTGCGGACCCGGCTGAGGAGAGTGGCGTCGACGGTCATGGCTGCCTGCGGGCGCGTGCGGCCCTGCCGGAGTGTACCGCGCGGGCGCGGATGTGCGAACGCCGTGTGCCGTTTCTGCCTGTGCTGCGACGGGCCTGCTGCGCGCTCCCTGTGCAAATCCGGCCAAATGTGCTTCCCTTCGCCGCGGCGAAGCACCGCCGTTCGGGACCTCCATGTCGTCTACGCCCCGCCTTCGCTCCCTTTCTGGCATCAAACCGACCGGCCAGCCGCATTGGGGCAACTACTTTGGCATGATCGAGCCCGCCGTCCGCCTCGCCGACGATCACGACGCGTTCTACTTTGTCGCCGACCTGCACGCGCTCACGACCGTGCGCGACCGCGAGGCGCTGCAGCGCGATAGCCTGGGCATCGCCGCGACGATGCTGGCTGCGGGTTTGGATCCGGCCACGAGCACGCTGTGGCGCCAATCGGACGTGCCGGAAGTCTTGGAGCTGACGTGGCTGCTGGGCTGCGTGACCGGCATGGGCCTGATGGAGCGCGCGCACGGCTACAAGGACGCGAAGGCCAAGAGCAAGGAGATCAGCTTTGGCGTGTTTGCCTATCCGGTGCTGATGGCGGCGGACATCTTGCTGTACGACTCGGACGTGGTGCCGGTGGGCAAGGATCAGGTGCAGCATCTGGAGATGGCGCGGGACATGGCGACGTGGTTCAACGTGGCGTTCATGGGTGCGCCGGCGGGCGGCACGGTGGAGGACGTCAAGTGGGACGGCCGCATGCTCAAGAAGCCAAACGCGTTGGTGCAGTCGCACACGGCGATTGTGCCGGGCGTGGACGGGCAGAAGATGTCCAAGTCCTACGACAACTACATCGCGATCTTCGCCAGCCAAAAAGAGCTGAAGAAGGGCGTGATGGCGATCAAGACGGACTCCAAGGGCTTGGAAGAACCGAAGGATCCGGAGACGTGCAACGTGTTCCAGCTGTACAAGCTGTTTTCCACCAAGGCGCAGCAGGAAGAACTGGCGGCGAAATACCGCGGCGGCAATTTTGGCTACGGCCACGCGAAGTTGGAGCTGTTGGCGCTGGCGGAGGCGCATTTTGGCCCCAAGCGCGCGCGCTACGACGAACTGATGGCGCGGCCCGATGACCTGCGGGACATCCTGGCGCACGGCGCGCAGAAGGCGCGGACGGTGGCGCGGCCGGTGATTGAACGGGTGCGGGAAGCGACGGGCCTGCCCGCGCGGACGTGGTGAACGATGACTGAGCCGCGCGACGTCGAGATTCTGCCACCCGATCCGCAATGGCGGGCGCCCAACGAGGAGGTGCGCGTCTACGAAGTCATCGATGCGCCGATCGGCGATGAGCCGGCGCGGGTCAAGACGCAGCGCAAGGGCGACGCGCGGATCGTGGCGAAGTGGGCGAAGTGGGCGCTGCAGCTGTACCTGCTGGCGGTTGCGTCCATGCTCCTGGTGTGGCTGTTTGAGCCGTTTGGCCCCGATCTGCTGCGGCGATTGACGACGTGGCTCGCGGGCCTCGGGCTGTTGGGCAAGGGGCTGGTCGTCGCGGGCGTGGCGATCGGCTGTCCGCTGTTCCTGCCGGTAGGACCGCTCGCGGTGGTGCCGGGCTACCTGTACGGCGCGGTGGAAGGGACCGCGCTGGCGATCGCCGGGGCGAGCCTGGGTGGCCTCATCAATTTCTACATCGCGCGCTGGTACCTCGAGCCGCACGTGCACGCGTGGCTGGACAAGAATCCCATCCCGGCGTCGCTTTACCGCACGATTGACGCCCGCGGGATGCGCATCGCTTTGGGGCTGCGACTGACGCCGATCATGCACTACGGCGTGCTGTGTTTCCTGTCTGGGCTGACGTCCATGCGCTGGTGGCAGTACATGATCGCGGCGGCGGTGGGCGGCGTGCCGTGGACGTCGGTGTGGGCGAGCGTGGGCGAGATGCTGCATGAAGCGCTCAAACCGATTACGCTCAACGCGCTGGACACCAATCCGTACGCGTGGCCGATGCGCTGGGGTGGCTTGGTGGTGCTCGTCGTCCTGGCGGTTTGGGTGGGCCGTCTGGCGCGCAAGGATTTGGCCAAAGCGGCCGCAGAGGCGGGGCAATGAAACGACGACTCGGATGGTGGGCGGCCCTGTGCCTGACCGCCGCGTGTGGCGGGAAGACGACAGCGACCGACGACGCTGCGGTTGCGGCCGACGTTGCGGATGGCGCAGCGGACGTGGCGGGCGACGCGACGCAGACGCTTTTGCCGATTCCGACCGGGGACGTGGCCGTTCTGGCGATGGCGAACAATGCCGCGCTCGTGATCGACCGCAAGAACCTGCACCTCGCGCTGCATCCGAGCCAGCAGGCGAGCGCGCCGACAATCCAGCAGATGGACCTGACGCGGATCCGCATCGGTCGCGTGGCCACCTGGGATCCGGACTTCAACTACAGCCCGGAGAACCTGGCGCAGGACCCGCCGCCGGGGCTGACGTGGCTGCATCCGGTCAGCGCGACCTGGCAGCCGCACGCGCTGGAAGGGCCGGGGCAGACGGGCGTGACGCTGCTGCTGGCGACCCAGGACGACGCGGCCAAGCCGGGTCCGGACTATGTGCTGCGCGTGGAGCAGGTCGATGCCGCGAGTTTCCGCGCCCACATCGCGCCCGCGGACGCGGCGCTGGCGGACAAGCTCGCGCACGATCAGGTGCCCACCGACGCGCTCGTGTACGTGGGCCTGCGCGCGCAGGTGCACAAGACCGAACGGTACTACGGCCTCGGCGAGTATTTCGACACGCCGCAGCACCGCGGGAAGACGCGGCTGATGCAGTTCATCACGTTGGGTATCGACTCCAGCAACAATGAAGCCCACGTGCCGATTCCGCTGCTGATTGGCACCCAAGGTTGGGGGCTGTTTGTGCAGGACCGCCACCCGGGCCTGTTTGACGTCGCGGCGACGAAGGACGACGAAGTGGAGGCGCTGTTTGCGACCCACGCGCTGACGTTTTGGCTGTTTGCCGCGCCGAGCCCGCTGGCGATTACCGGGCTCTACACGCAGGTAACGGGCGCGCCGGTTTTGCCGGCGAAGTGGGCGTTTGGTTCGCTGATTTGGCGCAACGAGAACAAGAACACGCAAGAAGTGTTCGACGACATGAAGGCGATTCGCGACAACGATCTGGCGATCTCTGGCATGTGGCTCGACCGGCCGTTTGATGTGAAAGTGAACGATTTTGGCTTTGATCCGGCGAAATTTCCGGACCCGAAGCTGCTTGTCGACACGCTGCACGCGCAGGGATTTCGCATGGGCGAATGGTCGACGCCGTACGTGGAAAAGGGCGCGCGGGAACACGACAAGGTCGTCGCGAATGGCTGGTACGTGCAGGTTGCGGACCTGATCCAGGCGATCCTGAAGTGGGGACCGCCGCTGGATCTGACGAACCCGGACGTGATGGCGTTCTGGAAAGGCCAAATCAAACTGGCGGCGGACGCGGGCGTGGAAGGCTGGAAGCTGGACTACGGCGAGGATATCCAGCTCGGGCTGGGCAGCGCGCGGCTGCACTCGGCGTTTCACGATGGCAGCGATGAGCGGACGATGCACCACGGGTATGAGCCGCTCTATCACCAGGCGTATGCGGCGAATTTGCCAGCGACGGGCGGCTGGCTGCTCAACCGCAGCGGCACGTATGGCGACCAGATCTACACGAGCATCATCTGGCCGGGCGACCTGTGCGCGAACTGGGCGCACCATCAGGAATGCGACAAGGGCGGTGCCCCGTGCCATGCCGGCGGGCTGCCCGCGTCGGTCAGTGCATCGATTTCCCTGCCCGCGAGCGGCTATCCGCTGTTTGGCCCGGACACGGGCGGCTATCGCCATGGCCGCGCCGGCAAGGAGCTGTTCCTTCGCTGGCTGCAGCACTCGGCGTTCTCGGGCATTTTGCAGATCGGCGGCGGTGAGCAGCACAATCCGTGGGATTTCAACAAGTACACGGGCAACGCCTACAATCTGGAAGGTTTCAGCCAGTTTGATCAGGAAGTGCTTGATATTTCGCGCTATTTCATCCGTCTCCACACGCGGCTCTTCCCGTACATCTACAGCTACGCGCAGGACGCCCACGACGGCAAGCCGGGCCTCACGCGGGCGTTGGGGCTGCAGTTTCCGGAGCTGAACGACCGGCCGGACATCGCGGACTTTGAGGCGACGGAATACCTGTTTGGCGAGGACATCCTGGTGGCGCCGTTCACGCAGCCGGGCGGCACGCGCAAGGTCCTGCTGCCCGCGGGGCAATGGCGCGATTGGTGGACGCAGCAGCCGGTCGGGCTGGCGGATGCGGCGACGGTGATCGAGGTGACGCTGCCGTTGGACAAGTCGCCGATGTACGTGCGTTCTGGCGCGCTGATCGCGATGCTGCGGCCGTCGATTGATACGCTCGCGCCGACGACCGACGCGGGTATCGACTCCTTTGACGGCAAACCGGGGCGGCTCTACATCACCGCGACGGTGGGCAAGCCGAGCGCGCGGACGCTGTACGACGGCACGGCGATCGCCACGACCGCGCTCACCGGTTTTGACAGCGCCAACGTCTTTTTCGCCAAGCCAGGCAAGGACTTCACGACCGACGTGGAGTGGCAGATCTGGCTTGCATCCGATGCGGCCAAGCCCGCGCCAAAGTTCGGCGCCGTGACGGGCACCGAGAGTCTGGACGACGTCACCTGGGCCAGCTGCAACAACTGCTGGCGCTGGGACGCCACCCGGCACATGCTGGAAACCCGAATCACCCTGAACCAGGCTTTTACCCTATGAGCGACAACCACGGCATTCCACGGGCGCTGGGCAAGCCACGGCGCGACACGGGCCTGCCGCCGGTGGACCAAGTGCAGGAGAGCTGGCTGCTGGAGCTGCTGGGCTGGCAGTTGCACGGCAGGCTGCCGGCGAAGCTGGATTTGCACGGACACCGCGCGACGCGGCCGCCGTGCATGCTGAACAGCGCGGATGCGTGGGTGTGCCTGGACCTGATGGCGGCGCTGCGGGATTTGCGCAGTCGGCCGCGCGCGTTTTCCCAGCAGGCGGGGCGGTATGCGGAGTTGATGCGGGGCGCGCAGATGGACGGCAAACGCGTCGTGCTCGAACTCGCAGACCCGGAGGCGGAGGCCAACGAGGCGGACCACAAGCTTGTCGACGCGCTGGCGAAATACCTGAACGCGGAGATCCGGATCATCGGCCCGGCGGAGATCCAGCGGACGCTGGCCGCGGCGCAGTATCCCGAACACCTGTGCGCGCGCAATCCGCTGGCGTGGGCGCACGAGCTGGCGCGGGCGTCATGACGCGCGTGGCGCTTGTTGGGTGCGGCGGCTTGGGCGTGCCGGCGGCATGGACCCTCGCGCTGGGCGGACAGCGCCAGTTCCGGCTGATCGATGCCGACGTCGTCGAAGAATCCAACCTGCATCGGCAAGTGCTGTACACGACGCCGGATCTCGGCCAGCCCAAGGCTGGACGGCTGGCGGAAATCCTGCGCGACCGGTTTGGTGCCGATGTGCAGGTCGCGGCCGATCGCCTGGATGAGACCAACGCGTCGGCGCTCCTGGATGGCTGCGACGCGGTGCTGGAAGGGAGCGACGACGCGCTCGCCAAGTTTGCGGTGAATGACTGGAGCGTCGCGCAACCGCGGACCCGCATGGCGGTCATTGCCGCTGCGATTGGCCGGCGTGGACAGTGGTTTGCCGTCACGCCGACTTCGAGCTGCTACCGCTGCCTCTTTGAAGCGCCGCCGCCGCCGGAGAGCTTGGCCACGTGCGCGATCGCCGGCGTGCTGGGCCCCGTGACGGGGCAGGTGGGTGGCTACGCGGGGCGGTCGCTCCTCCAGGTGCTCGCCGGCAGGCCCGATGGGGCAATCGGCGCGCTGATGCGCTTCTCACCCCGAGGCTTGTTGCGAACGGCCGTTGCGCCGGCGCGCGACTGTCGCTGCCGCCACTGAACCGGCAATCTTCGCTGCGCCAGCCGATACCGCACCCGCCGTGGCGTAGTTGTGACCAAAATCCACCTGTGCCAGTTGCGGCCGGTTTGGATGGGGATAGAATGCCCGCACGTATGCGCGCGAAACCCAGCAAGACGTCATCGACTGCGGACCGGCCATTGGTGCTTGTTGTCGACGATTCGGTCGACGTCGTCCGGCTGCTGGCGCTGCTGTTGAGCGAGAAATACGACGTGATCTTTGCGACAAACGGCGCGACGGGCTTGGAACTGGCCATCAAGCGCCAGCCGTCCTTGATCCTGCTGGATCTGGAAATGCCCGGCATGAACGGCCGAGAAGTCTGGCAGCGTTTGCGTGCCAACGAGGCGACGCAGCAGATTCCGGTGGTCTTCGTTTCCGCTGACGCCGTTACCTGCGGCGAGGGCGACGACGCGCGAATCGGGCAAGCGCCCTGGATCCGCAAGCCGTTCGCCGCCCAGGTCGTGCATTCGACCGTCGCGGCGTGCCTGGCCACCGGCGTGCTGCTGTGACAACCGCGTCGCGCCCCTCTCCGCCGCTTCCGGGCGTTGGCGCGACTGCACTCGTCGGACTGGCCTTCTTTGCGCTCGCCTCCGCCGCCATCGCGCTGCGCTCTGCCCCAGAAAACGTGGCGTTTGTCTGGCCGGCCAACGCGGTCGCCGTCGCCACGCTCGCGCGCTGGCCCGGTGCGGCCGCCTGGCGTCTGCTCGGCGCGATCGCCGTCGCCAATCTGCTGGCCAGCGCCGTCAGCGGCCAGTCCATCGCCGTCAGCGTCCCCGCTACCGCCGGCAACCTCGTTGAAATTGCCCTCAGCGCGTGGCTCGTGCGCCGCTGGGCACGACCGCAGGCGCATCCGCCCACACTCGCGATGTCCGCCCGCGCGATGGGCTTCAGCTGCCTCATTGGCGCGCCCATCGGCGGCCTCGTCGCCAGCCTGGGCATCCACGTCGCGACCGGTAGACATTTGGACGGTGTGTTCGCCACCTGGCTGATGGGCGACATTGCCGGCTACAGCCTGCTCCTCGTCCCCGGCCTCGCGATTCGGCGCAGCGACGTTGCGGCGTGGCGCAGCGCGCGGACCCTCGCGGCGCTGCTTATCTACGTGTTTGTGCTCACGTTCACGGCCGCTGTCGGTTGGCAAATCGTCCGCTTCCCGTTTGTCCTCATCGGGGTTCCTGCGACGTTCATCGCCGTGCGCAACGGCCTCGTTCGCACCGCGCTCATCTGCTTTCTGACGACCGCGCTCCTGATCCTCACCAACCGCATGCACTGGTGGGCGTTGCCGGCGCGACTGGGGCCGGGCGACATCCAATCCTTCTGGTTTCCATCGGCCAGCTTCACGCTGTTCATGGTGCAAATCGGCCTGGTGGCCGACGGCTATCGCGCACAGGCCCGGCGCCTGGAGGCCAGCGAGCGACGCGTGGCAAGCGCCCTCGAGTTTGCCTCCACCGGCTTTGCCTTGACCGATCTGCACGGCCGCATTCGCCTCGTGAACGCGCGGCTTTCCGGCCTGTTGCGACAGCCCCGTGAGGCGTTGCTCGGCCGCAATTGGCTGGAGCTCCTGCCGGCGCAGGAAGCGGGTGAATTGCTCAGCCGGTCCCGGCAACTCGCACTCGAGGGCAGCGGCACATTTGAAATGGAGCGCGCGTGGCCGCGTCCCGACGGCAGTCTCGCGTGGATCCAGTTCCGCGGTTCGCTGCTGCCCGATGGCCGGGGCGGCGGTGAAATTGTCCTGCAGCTGGACGACGTCTCCGCGCGCCGCGTGGACGAGGATCGCGTGCGTGGGGCGTTCGAGGAGCTGACGAGTATCATCGACCACGTCCCTGCGATGCTCGGCTACTGGGATGCCGACCTGGTCAACCGCTTCGCCAATCCGGCCTACGCCGCGTGGTTTGGCGGGACGCCTGAGTCCATCCGCGGCCGCGGGCTGCGCGAACTGCTCGGCGAACGGCGGTGGGGCAGCGTCCAGAAGCTCGTCCAGGCGATGTACCGCATGGAGCCGCAAACGCACGAGGGCCGGGGCCTGGAGGTCGATGGTCAGCCCAGCTATCTCTTCGCCACGTACCTGCCCAACGCGGTGGACGGCGTCTTTCAGGGATTCTCTGTCATCGTTTCGGACATCACGCCGGTCAAATTGGTGCAAGAAGCGCTGGCCGACGCCAAGGAACAGGCCGAGCAAGCCAGTCGGCAGAAGAGCGCGTTTGTCGCCAACATGAGCCATGAGATCCGCACGCCGCTCAACGCGATCCTCGGCGCGGCGTGGCTGATGGAGCGCCACGAACTGGCGCCGGAGCAGCACAAGTATCTGGAGTTGATTCGGACGGCCGGCCAGGCGCTCCTCGGCCTGCTGAACGACGTGCTGGATTTCTCCAAGATCGAGGCCGGCAAGCTCGAGATGGTCGCGGCGCCGTATGAACTCGAGAGCCTGACGGGCACGCTGGCGTCGATGATGGCGGCGACCGCTGGCCGCAAAGACCTGGAGCTGGTCCTGCGCATCGAGCCGGATGTGCCGCGGCAGTTGGTGGGCGATGTGCTGCGTCTGCAGCAGGTGCTCGTCAACCTCGTCGGCAACGCCATCAAGTTCACCGCGGCGGGAGAGGTGGAGCTCGCCGTGGAACGCAAGCAGCCGCTGGCCGACCCGCCGATGCTGCGGTTTACGGTACGCGACACGGGCATTGGCATGACGCCGGAGCAACAGGAGCACGTTTTTGCGCCGTTTGCCCAAGCTGATGCGTCCATCAGTCGGCGCTTTGGCGGCACCGGCTTGGGGCTGGCGATTTCCCGCCGCCTCGTTGAGGGCATGCACGGGCAGATTCTGCTGCAGAGCGAGCTGGGTCACGGCACGACGTTCGCTGTGGAAGTGCCGCTGCTGGTGGCGCCGGACGTGCAGGTGCCGCAGGTCGACACCCCGCGGGCGATCCTGCACGTGCTGGTTGTGGACGACCGGCCGGCGTCGGCCCAGGCGATCTGCCGCATCGCGGAGTCCTGGGGGTGGATGCCTGAGGCGGTTGGCGACGCGGACGCCGCGTGGGCGCTGATCCGCAGGCGGCAGGCGCACCACAAGGCCTTTGACCTGGTGATTGCCGACAAGGACATGCCGGGGACCGACGGGCCGACGCTGCTCGCCGCGCTCCGCACGGATGCCTGGACGCGCACGTGGCCGACTGTGCTGCTGATGCGCACGTCCGATTGGACCGAGGGCGCCGAGGACGTGGCCGTGCCGGCGGCGGATGGCGTCGTGGGCAAGCCGGTGACTGCGGCGGCGCTCGCGGACGTCGTGCAGGCGGCGTTTGGCTCGCGACAGGGCGCCCCGCCGACGCGTCCAGTGCGCCGTGCGGAGACCGCGGGCCGGGACATCCTGGAAGGCGTGACCGTCATGCTCGTCGAGGACAATCCGCTGAACCAAATCGTCGCCCGCGGCGTGCTGGAGCAATCCGGCGCCACGGTTGAAGTGCACGCGTCGGGGATTTCGGCGCTGGCGCGGCTGCGCGAAGGCGCGAAGTTTGACGCCATCCTCATGGACATCCAGATGCCGGAGATGGACGGCTTCACGGCGGCAAAGGCGATCCGCGAGGAGCTTGGCCTGAAGGTGCCCATCGTCGCGCTGACGGCTGGCGTGCTGCCCGACGAGCGCGCGCGGTGCCTGGCGGCGGGGATGGATGAGTTTGTCGCCAAGCCGCTGGACGTGCCGCAGTTGCTGATGGTGCTGGCGGCCATGACCGGCCGTGGCGTGCTGAGCGCACCGCGCCGCGCGCGGATTCCGACGTCGACGCACGGCGTTGTGGAGCCGCTATTCGCGCCGGACGACATGCTGGCGGCGCTGGGCGCCAACGCTGAGAGGCGGCAGGGATTTCTCCATCTGATCGAGGCGTTCATCGCGCAAGGCGTTGCGCCGGTTGCCGAAGCGCGGGCGGCGTGGCGGGCAGGCCAGACCGGCGGCGCGGCTGCGCGTCTGCACACGCTGCGCGGCGCAATTGGCACGCTGGGCGCCGTGCGGTTTGCCACCGTCTGCCGCAAGCTGGAGCAGAAGATCAAGCAGCACCCGGAGCGCGTCGACGCCAAGCAGTTCGACGCGCTGCAGGACGCGCTCGGTGAAGCGCTGGAAGCCGCTCGCCAGTGGTTCAAGGATCAAGCGCCGGCCAGCGGCACGCCATCGCACCCGCTGGCGGTCACGGCGGTGGACGATTGGCTCAGCTGGCTGCGCGAACAGGACTTCCGCGCGTCCTCGACGTGGCCTGAAGTGCGCCCGAAAATGGCCAGTTTGCTGTCCGAAGCGGAGCTTGTGACCCTTGATCAGGCGATGCAGGCGCTGGATTTCGCCGGCGTCCTGGCGGTCGTTTCAGCCCGCGGTCTGGACTCGGCGGAACTCTGAATCGACGCGCTACTGCTCGGTCACCACGGTCTTTGGCCCCAGCGTTCCCGTCGGCTGCGGCCGGTCGGCAAAGATATCCGCGACCGTCTCTTTCTTGGTCGCCGGTACCTTGGAGATCGCGATGCCGCGCTCCGTCAGCGGGAATTCCTCCGTGCCGGCCCACTGGCCTTCGTTGGACGGCAGGCCAATCGTGTACTTGTACTTGAGCGCCGTCCCCTTGGAAAACGGCATGACAATCGTCCAGATCTGATCGTTGGCCGTCACGTCGCCTTCCAGTCCGTCGTCGCGCAGCGCGATCTTGTTGGGCACCCACTTGGTCTTCATGCCCAATTTTGCGTCGTTGCCGGCGATGTAGACGATGCCCTTGCCCTTGGGCGGCGTCGGCGTCGTGATGTCGCCAAACGTGTTGATGGCGATCTGCTTCTCAGAGACATCGCAGGTGAACGTGACAAAGACGGCGGAAGTCGGGTCGTCCGTGAAGACCTTGGCCTCCAGCGACGGCGCCAAATCTGCGGTCTTGTTGGCCGTCGAGAACAACAGTTGCACCTCCAGCGGATCGCCCGCGACGATGCCGATGTCCGTGTACGGGATGAAGATTTCAAGCAGCTTGCCGCCCTTGACTGGGCCCGCGACGGTGCCGTTGAACGCCGTCGGCGCAATCGCCGCCCAGCCGCCGGTGCCATCGGACTTCCGCCAGCTCGGCGTGGCGACGCCGCCGGCCAATTGCACCCACAGCTCGCGCGCCGCGCCTTTGCCTTTCCACGTCATCTGATCGCCAAAGCGGCTGAGCAGCGTCGCCGGATCCTCCTGGACCTGCCCGGTCGTGAGACTGACGATGTGCTTTTGGGACAGGTAGACCGCGAGTCCGCCCGTCGCGTTGGACAGGTCAAAGTTGTGCTGCACGGCCATGAACAGGCCGTCCTTGCCGCCGTACGTGCCAAAGCCGTAGTAGACGGTCGCGATCCAGTCGTCGGGATTGGCCAGCGCGCCGGCGGTGTCGCTGTCAAAGAAGAAGCCGCCCTTTGTCGACCATTCCGACTCGTTGGGCGTGAAGTTGCCATCCATCGTCGGCGGCGGATCCAGCGGCCCTTGTGGCGCCTGCGGGTTGGCCTGGATGATCGGCTTGAAGTCCGGCAACGTCACGGTCGGCTTGCCGCCCAGCGTCAGCGCCGCGTTCATCTGCGCGTACATGCCCGCGAGGTGCGTGCGGAAAGCGGCGTCAAACGGTGAATCGTCGTTGGACGGCGAGGTCATGTCGCTGCCGTACCACCAGAACCAGTCAGAGCCTTCTGCCGCATAGATCTCGTCAAAAGCCTTCCAGACGTGCCACGCGGCGCTCGTCTGATCCGCCGGCTCAGGCGTCTTGGGATCGGGCTGCGCCAGGCCTGAACCCTGCAGGTCCAGCCGCGCGGTGCGCAGGTACTCCCAGCCGGTATTCTCCTCGGTCTCGCCGATCCAGATGGCAAAATTACCGCCGATCCACGAGCCGGGGAACAGCGGTTCGACCTCGTTGAGGCCCGCGAGCGGATGCGCCGGCACATTGCGCGCCGGGTTACCCAGCAAATACTCGCTGCCGGTCACGGAGATGATTTCACCCGCGGCCGCGCTCTGCGTCAGCCGGCTGTACAGCGCGATGAAGAAGCCCTTGCCGTCGTGCTCCTTGCTGAACGTCTCCCACGCGTTCTCGCCGTCCAGGACCAGCGTGATCACCCGGTCCGGCGAGCCAAAGCTCGGCGCTTGGGACGCGACGTTCTTGATCAGGTCATCCGCGGCGTCCGTGCCGACCATGCCCTGGTACTTGAAGCCAATGTCGTTGGACATGTTGGTGTTGCGGAAGTAGATCGCCATCGCCTGCGCGGGATCGCCGATCGCGCCGACATTGCTGTCGGTATCGACCCGCCACGGTCCCTGCGGCGCTGCGCCGACGTCCGCAGTCGCGCCGCCCGGCTTATAGCCTTTGGACGCCGCGAGCACGGCCTGATCAGTCGCGACCCAGTCGATGTTGAACTTGCGGAAATGCTGGATCACTTGCTCCGCGACCGAGCCTTCGCCCGGCCACATCCCGCGCGGCGGCTGGCCAAAGATGTTGGTGTAGAACGCCACCGCGCGGCCCACCTGCGCCGCGGCGTCCTGCGGAAACTGGAACGGCGGCTCCGGCTTGGGATCAAACGGCTGACCGTAGCCCTCCAGCTCCGTGTCATGCACGAGCGGCAGGATCGGGTGGTAAAATGGCGTCGTGGCGATCTCGATCTGGCCCGTGTGCAAGGCCGCGTCATAAAAGAGCTTCTTGTGGATCGGAATGATCGCCTTGATGATCTTCACTTCCTCCGCGACGATCCGGTTGGCCAGCGCCTCGGACATCGGCACTTTCAGCGTGAACGTCGCGTTGGTTGGCGACGACGCGGCGATGATGTCCGTCAGATCCACGACGTCGCCCGTCGGCAGCGCCACCGGACCGTGCAGGAAATCTGGGTCAAACCACGCGATCTCAAACCAGATCTTCAGCGCCAGAAAATCGTCCTGCGTCAGCGTCGCCGGGTTCTTGTCGCGCAGCGCGGCATACGCCGGAAAGCGGTTCATCAGCACCGGCGACGTCGACACGCACGACCAGGGATCCGCGTACAGCAGGCCAATCTGCTTGGTCGTCGCGGTCTTGGGATCGGGCGTTGGCTCCAGCAGCAGGTCGATCCACGGATCGGTGTGGCCCTTCCACTTGGCCAAAAAGCCGGCCGCGTCCACGGTGTTCTTCTTGGTGTCGACAAACGGCGCCAGCCGGTCGATGTAGTACGGAATCATCTGATTCAGCATCACCGGCGTGATGTTGATCGTCACGTGGACGTCCGGATAGCCCTGCAAAATCGCGGCCATGTCGTAGTAGTCCTTCGTCGCGTGCTTGCGCACCCACGGCGAGGTCAGCTGGTCGGCGATCGGGTCCAGGTACGTCGGCTGGTGCTGGTGCCACATGATGGACACGTACACGGTCCGTTTGATTGTCGCCTTGTTCAGGCTCGTGCTGATGTTCTGGCCGTCAAACGCCTTGATGGTCTTGACCAGCACTTTGTAGGTCAGGTTCGGGTTGACCGGCTGCGCCGGATCCAGCGTCAGCGTCACGAACTGCGGATCCGCGGCGACTTCCGATTTCAGCACCGTCAGCGTGCCCGTCGCCGAGTCCGTGATGGAGAAGCTCTTGGGGCTCGTCACCGTCGTCGGATCGACCGGCTTGTTGAAGCGCACCTTGACGTTCTTGCCGTCGGGCGAGAACGCGCTCTGCACCGTCAAGGTGCCCGATGGCCACGCCGACGCATCGCCGCCCGTATCCGCCACCGGCGTGTCCGGCTGCGTGTCGGCGATCTGCACGTCAGGCGATGCGGTATCGATGAGGCCATCGGTCAGCGGCACATCCGCCACCGCGTCCGTCGCCGCCGTGTCCAGTTGCTGCAGATCCAACGCCTGCGCATCATCCGCGATCGCGGCATCCGTCAGCGGCTTATCCGCCGCGTCCGTGAGCTTCACGCTCAGGTCCAAGCCCGCGCCGTCCAGCGTCTGGTTGTACGCAGTGCCCGGACCTTGCCACGCGTCGTCCAGCGCCTGGCGATCCATGGGCTCAGGCGCGCGCGCGCAAGCCACGCCCAAGGACAGGACCACCGCCGTCAAAATCCGCTTTACCACTGCAACCTCCCGCGCCATTCCCAACCGCAGCATAGCCGTTTGCGGGGGCAGATCGCCAGCGTCCGAATGCCGTGGCGGTTGCCTTTGTCACGCGGCAAACGCATCATGATCCCAAGGTGGCCGCCATTTCGGCCGCTGGTGGAGGCTCTGGTGCGCGCTGTGAAGACTTCATCTGCTGTTTCGCTGTGTTGTTCGCTCCTGCTCGGCCTGTTGCTGGCGGCTTGCGGCACCAAATACTCCTGTCCGGAGAACTTTGAGAGCCAGGGCGCGCTTTGCGTCTGCCCGGTTGAAAAAGGCTTCACGCAGATCGACAGCACGTGCGTCAAGAATGAGGCGCCGGCGGACACGGGCGGCGACAAGGACGCGATCAGCGACACCGGGCTTGACATCCAGAACGCCGAATTGCCCGGCACTGACGACACCGCGACCGATCAGCCCGACGTGCAGGGGACCGATCAGGACATTCCCGTCCAGCCCGACGTGCCGGTGGACACCGGCGGCGGCAAGAAGGTCGTGGGCGCCGGGTGCGCGGATGACCTGGACTGCCTGGGCGGCCTCCAGTGCTTCTCGTGGCCCAAGGGCTATTGCACCATGACCCCGTGCGCGGACACCGGCACACCTTGCCCCGGCGCATCGCAGTGCTGGTCCGGCGACGCCGTGATGCCCAAGGTGTGCAGCCAGACCTGCGATTCCGTCAACGACTGCCGCAAGGCGGACGGCTACGGCTGCAAGCGCCTGTCCATGACGTTCGGCGCGATTGACGCCAACCTCTGCCTGCCGTCCGGCCCCAACAGCGTCGGCATGGGCTGCACCAAGCCGCTCGACTGCGCCGGCGACAACACGTGCCTCACGGACATGGCCGGCGGTTATTGCGCCCGCCTCGGCTGCGGCTTGGCCGATGCGTGCGAGGCGGACAGTTCGTGCGTCATGCGCAACGGCAAGTTCACCTGCCTCAAGACGTGCACGGCGGACACCGAGTGCGCCATCGCGACCAAGCAGAGCCGCAAGTGCGTCACCAAGACCGACGTGAAGAAGAAGACCGTGCAGGTCTGCCTCGACACCATCAAGGCTGCGCCGGTCGGCTCGCCGTGCGTCGCGGATCTGGATTGCGACTCCAAGCAGTGCACGATCTTCGCCAAGGGCACGTGCGCCACCGGCGGCCAAGCCTGCCTGACGGACGGCCAGTGCGGCGCCGCGGCTCCGTGCAACATCCCGACCGACGGCTCGCTGGACAAGGGCACCTGCTCGGCGCTGTGCGACACGAGCAAGAACTGCCCGACCGGCGGCTTCTGCGTCGGCGACCCCGTGAGCGGCTCTGGCAGCTGCGCCGCCAAGTGCATGGGCCCCGGCGACGACACGTCGTGTGGCGGCGTTCCCGGCCTGGAATGCCTGTTCGGCCAACCGCTCGTCACGCCCACCGGCGTCACGCAGCCCGGCTACGCGTGCGGCCCGCGCCCGGCCGGCAGCGCCGGGTCCAATTGCACGAGCAACGCGGACTGCACCAAGGGCACCAACTGCATCGTCAACGCGCAAACCACGGGCGGGTACTGCGCCTCGCCGTGCAGCGACACGCCGTGCCCGTTTGGCAGCGTCTGCACGGACCTGGGCATCAAGATGTGCCAGCGGATGTGCAGCATTGACGAGGACTGCCCGGCGTTGTTCACCTGCAAGCAGGACAACCAGGCCGGCACCACGGTGTGCAAGTTGCCGTAGCGGACCTGCTGCAGCGCATTCATTGACGGTGGCTTGAATCGCCCGCTCGCTGGCTGCGTTGACGCAGTGGCAACGCGCTTCTATTCTTGTTGGCACGTTGCACTGGGTCAGGACGTCGGACTGCGCGCCGCGCACAAAGGTACACCATGAGTCCGATTGTTGAATTCGCAGGGCCCGACTTTTCACGCCATCGCCGCGTCCGGCGCCCTCTGGCGCTGATCGTGCTGCTCGTCTGTCTCCCGTCGGCCCTCGCGCATGCCCAGGGTGCGGCCGTTCCGCCCAAGCCCGCCGCTGCGGTCGCCGCGCCGGCAGCCCAGCCCGCCGCGCTCCGCTTCATCAAGGGCGGCAATGTCTCCGCCTGGAACGTCACCGATGTGCCGCGCATCTTCGCCGACGCACAGCGCCTCGGCCTGGACACCATTACCGTGCCCGTCCGCATGAACATGGCCGCCGCGACCGGCCACGAAGTGACAATCGACGCCGCGAGCCTGGCATTCGCCAAGAAGGTCGTCAGCGCCAACACGGCGTACCAATACATCATCGAGCCGTATCCGTGGATCGACAACGGCAACGTCCCCGAAACCGATCTCAATCCGACCGACAAAGCCGCGTGGTTCGCCGCGTGGAACAAGGCCGTCGCCGCGCTTGCCAAGGAATTCCCCAATACGTGGGGCCTCTACGTCGCGTCCAATCTCGTGAAGCTGGAGGCGCAATCCGCCAACTGGATCGCGCTCGTCAAGAATCTCCGCGGCGTCTACCACGGCAAGATTATTTACCGCACGCAATGGTGGGCGACCGCCGCGTGGGCGCCTGAGACGCTGGCTGCCTACCGCGCCAAGCTGGAAAATCCGCTCTTTGGCGCCGTCGACGTCATCGCAATCGCCGCGTATTTTGAAGTGAGCGAGGCCATCGCGCCAACGGTCGCGGACGTGAAAAACGCGCTGCGCTCCACGACGGTATTCAACCGCAAGCAGGACGTCTACGCGGAAGTCATGGCCTTGAACACCAAGTGGCACAAGCCGATTTTCTTTGGCGAATTGAGCTGCCCCTCGGTCGATTTTGGCGCGCAGAACCCGTGGGATCCCGCGGTGAGCGACAACCGCAACGCGGATATCCAGAAGAATTATCTGACCGCGTATCTGGAGACGTTCGTTCAGGATCCCAACAAGTTCTTGGGCTTTTCCCTGTTCACGATTGGTCATCCGACCGCCACCACGTATGAATTGGCGCCATCCGCCGCGGAGTACATCCGCGCGTTCAAGCCCAAGCATCCCTAGTTCAGGCGCCCGCGCCCAAGCCGGAATTCCGACATGAATGCCAAGAAACTGCGCGTCGCCGTCATTTTGGGGACGCGGCCTGAGTACCTGAAACTCGCCCCGGTCGTCGCCGAATTGGCCAAGTTCCAGGACGTTGTGACGACGGAAGTCGTGTTCACGGGGCAGCATCGCGAGCTGCTCGTCGGGCTCGTAGAGCTGTTTGAGTTGGGCGAGCACCGGCAGCTCGCGGTCAACAATCAGCGGCCGAATTTGCCGGGTCTCACGTCCGCGCTGATCAACGCGCTGGACGGCGAGTTTTGCCGGGAGAGCTACGACGCCGTCATCGTCCAGGGCGACACGACGACCGCGTTCTGCGCGGCGCTGACGGCGTTCTACCACCGGATCCCGGTGGCGCACGTGGAGGCGGGGCTGCGCACAGGCAATATGGACGAGCCATTTCCGGAGGAGCTGAATCGCCAGCTGATCGGCCGGATTGCCCGCTGGAATTTCGTGCCGACGCAAGCTGCGTATCGCAACCTGACCGATGAGCGCGTGCCGGAATTGGCGATTGAGCTGACGGGCAACACCATCATCGACACGCTGCTGTCCGTGCGCGCCCGCAAGATGCCGACGGATTACGCGACGGCCATGCTGCCCGACGATGCGCCGGAGTTGGCCCAAGCGCTGGCAAAGTTCGAGGCCAGTCAAGGCAAGACGCTCGCGCTGCTGACCATCCACCGGCGGGAGAATCACGGCCAGAAGCTTGCGGATTTCTTTGGCATGATGCGGACGCTGGCGGCGCAGCACCCGGACCATCACCTCATCTACCCGTATCACCTGAATCCCGAGGTCAAGCTCAAGGCGTTCCAGTTCATGGCGGAGGTCCCGAACATCCACCTCGTCGCGCCGCTGTCCTACCGGCCGTTCCTGCACCTGATGAGCCGGGTGGATTTTGCCATGAGCGATTCCGGTGGGCTGCAGGAGGAATTTCCCACGTTTGCCAAGCCGCTGCTGGTGTTGCGCGACGTGACGGAGCGGCCAGAAGTGGTGGAGGCGCGCATGGGGCGGCTGGTTGGCGTGGAGCCGGACGTGGTTTTTGCCGCGGCGGCGGATTTGATCGCCCACGCGCGCGCCGGAACGCAGCCGGAATGGTACCAAGCGGGACCGAATCCGTTTGGCGACGGCCATGCGTCCGAGCGAATTGTGGCGCGGATGCTGGGCGACCTGCGGGCGCCCGTCGGCGCGTGACGCGGTCAGTCGAAGTCGATTTCGTCCACGAACGTCCACGAACCCGGAGTCAGGAAGCGAATCTCGACGAACCGCGCGGTCTGCGTCGGGAACGTCAGCGCGATGTCGCCGCGTTTGCCCGCGGGAATCGCCGGTTGCGTCTCGCCGACCTTGAACGACGCCAGCGCCGACCACTTGACGCCATCGACGCTCAGGCGAATCTGCACTTCCGGCGGCTGCGAGACGCTGCCGTCCTTCTTGTTGTTCAGTCCGAGGTGCACCAGCGCCACGTCGCGCGGCTTGGCGAACTGCACGGTGAGGATTTGCAGCGGCGCGGTCCAAGCGACCCATTCCGCCCCGGCGCCCTTGCCGAGGTTGGCGGCCCAATCGTCGACGCCGCGGACGCCGTCAAACAGGTCGCCGATGGCGAACGTGTCAAAGCCAGCGTTGTTGGCAGCGCCGCCCGGTCCGTTGATGGCGACGTTGTGGCCCTCGTCGTAGTAGCAGACCGCACCGCATTCCGGCGCGCTGCTGAACTTGTAGACGCTGGCGCCGCAGACCGCGACGTCGTTGACGATGCCGTTGCAGTTGTCGTCGCCGGGCGTGTCACAGTCTTCCGCTGGGAGCTTCTGGCCGGCCGCGACCGCGCACGTGCAGTCCAAGGGCGCCGAGCAAGCCGCCGCCGCGCAGGCGTCGCCGATGGTGCAGGGGTTGCCGTCGTCGCACGCGGCTTTGTTGGCGAGGTGGCTGCACGCGCCGGTGGCTGGGGCGCACGCGTCGTCCGTGCAGGGATTCTTGTCGTCGCACGCGACCGTTGTCGCGCCGGGCAAACACGTGCCGCCGCTGCACGCATCGTTCAAGGTGCACAAGCTGCCGTCGGTGCACGTCGCGGCATTGGGGGCGTGGACGCAGCCGGCGGCAGGGTCGCATTTGTCGTCCGTGCACAGGTTGCCGTCTTCGCAGGCGGTGGCGTCGCCGGCGATGTGCACGCAGCCTTTAGCCTTGTCGCACGCGTCCTGGGTGCAGGAAAACGCGTCGTTGCAGTCGGTCGTGGCGCCCGCGCACACGGTGCCTTGGCAGCTGTCGCCGTTGGTGCACGCGTTGCCGTCGTCGCACGCGCCCGTTCGCGCCGTGTGGATGCAGCTGCCATCCTTGGCGCAGCCGTCATTCGTGCACGCCAGCCCATCGTCGCAGGCGGCCAAATCGCACGGTCCGGCAATCGTCGCATCCGCGCCGCACGCGGCTTGCAGCAGGCAGAGAAGCAGCGCGCTGAAGGCGCCCATTCGCGCGGTCGTGGGCCACTGGTGCCGTGTCATCTCGCCGTCCATCTTGTCGCGCACTCAAACCCCCGTGAATCACGCCGCCAGTATGTCGGTCCGCTCCGGACGGGTCAACGCCGACGGCGTCGCGCGACGCTGGCCTTGACACGCGCGGCGAAACGGCTATTGCTCCCGCCGGCGCTGCGGGACTCCAGGAGCAAGTGCGCGCGTTTTCCGGGGACGTGTCAGGTGACTCGATTGCCCATTCTTTGTGCTGAACTTTGCTGCCTGGCCTTGGCCATGGCGCTGCTTTTGTGCGCCCATGATGCGGAGGCGGCCAACAAGAGCCCTGTCGCCAAAGTCGCGGCTGAGGCGGCAAAAGCGGCTGCTGCAGGCGACCTCAGCACGGCGATCGCACGCTACCGCGAGGCGCTCCAGACGGACCCGCGTCCCGAGTATGTCTGGGCGCTGGCGCGCGTTGAACAGCAGGATGGCCAGACGGATCAGGCGCTTTTGCACTATCGGGCTTTTCTCGCCGCCCCGGGTTCAGCGACCGACCACGTGGCGGACGCACGGGCATTCGTCAACGAAATTGAGCGTCAGCGGCTGGATGCGCAGGTTCAACAAGTCTACCTGGACGCCTTCCAGCGCGGACAGGTTCAGGACGCGCAGCTCCGCGCGGTGGAGCGCGTCCGGGAAATGACGCGCATCCAGGACGCTGAAGCGGCGGCGCGCGCGGGCGACCCAAAGCAGGCGGCGAAGCTCTATCTGGTGGCCTATCAGGTGGGCCACGATCGATACGACGAATTGCTGTTCAAGGCCGCGCTGGCGGAACAGGAAGCGCACCAATGGCAGGCGGCGGCGGGGCATCTGGAGGACTACGTCAAACGCGCTTCGCCCGCGGCGCCGTCGTATTCGGAGGCGGTCACGCGTTTGGAAGCGCTCCGACGGCGGCTGGGCACGTCCGCTGCGGGAGCGCCGTCGCCCAAAGCTGCGCCGAAGCCGGAGACCGTGGCGGAGGTGCCCAAGGACGACGATCCAGCGGCAATTGGCTGGACCCTCGTCAAGATCGGCGGGGCGGTGGCGTTGGTCGGCCTGGGCTCCTACATCTGGACGCACAGCCAGCAGGCGGATTTGGAGGTGCAGCTCCGCGTCAGTGCCAACGGCAAAATCCAGGACATTTCACGCGCAGAAGCGGCGGACCGGGTGCACATCGTCAACAGCCACGTGGTCACGGCGCTGGCTCTTGGCGGTGTCGGCGTTGCTGCTGCGGGCGTCGGCGCATTCCTGATCCTGCGGTCGCCCGGACACGTCGCACTCGTTCCCGGACCCGTTCCGGTGGGATTGGCGGTCGCATGGCAGTTTTGATGCAGGGACGCCGCCGCGTGAGGCGCGCAATGGACTGGATGGGCATCGCCGCGGTGCTTGGCCTTCTGCTGCTGGCGTCGGCTTGCACCAGGATGCCCGCTGACGATCTGTTCCAGTACGCCACCGCGGAAGAGCGGCAGAACGCTCAGCTGGCGGACGCTGCTGACGTGCTACCCGATGGCTTGGATGGCGATGCCGGCCCGGTCGAGGATGCGCAACCCGATGGCGCCGATGCGGTCCTGGCCGATGGCGAAACGGCGACGGACGCGGTTGACGACGGTCCTGCCGATGCCGGCGACACGCTCGACGCCGTCGCTGATTTGGCCGATGGCGGCTCCGACACGGCGCTGCCTCCTGACGCGACGGCGGCGGATGCTGAGGGCGATGCGCCGGTCGCGGATGCCGAGGACGTGACGGCCGACGGCGCGGCGGATGCGGACGCGCCGGTCGCGGACGCCGATGCGGTGACGCCGGACGACGCGGTGGCCGATGCCGACGCGGCAACGCCCGACGACGCGGTGGCCGATGCCGATGACGCAACGGTGGACACCGCGACTGTCGACGCGGTGGCCGATGGCGAGGTGCAGCCGCCGGCGGATGTGACGGCCGACGACGCGGGCGCGGATGCAGTCGATGGCGGTGCCTGTCAGCCAGCGGATTGCGACGACGGCAATGCGTGCACGGCGGATGCCTGCGACCCGATCGTCGGCTGCACAAACGTCGGCCAGCCGGGTGCCTGCGACGACGGCAATGCGTGCACGACGGGCGATGCGTGCGGCGGCGCACTCTGCCTCGCTGGCGCGCTGACCTCCTGCGACGACGGCAACAGCTGCACGCTGGATGCATGCCTACCCGCCAACGGGTGCAGCCATGGCCCCGCGCCGGGCGCCTGCGACGACGGCAATGCGTGCACACTGGGCGACGCTTGCGCCGGCGGGAGTTGCGTGGCCGGCGGCGCGATGCTCTGCCCGTCCGACGGCAACCCGTGCACTTCCGAGGCGTGCGCGTCCGGCGTATGCGCGTCGGTGGCGCTGCCAGTCGGCGCGACCTGTGGCACCGGCGCTGTCTGCGACGCAAGCCAATTCTGCGTCGAGAACGACCCGGTCGCGATGGTGGCGTTGCCCGCCGGAACGTACTGGATGGGCGCGTCGGCGGGCGAAGGGGACGCCAACGAACATCCGCAACACGCCGTCCTTCTCGCGGCTTTCGCTTTGGACAAGATGGAAGTGACGGCGAAGCAATACGCGGTCTATTTCGCCACCCTGAGCGCCGATCAGCAATGCAGCACCGCCAACACGAGCGCGTTTTCCTGCGCAGCGCCAAGCACTTCCGCTTCCTGTAATTGGAATGTCATTGGCATGGAAACGCAGCCAATCAATTGCGTCGATTGGTATCAGGCGGCAGCCTATTGCGCGTGGGCCGGCAAGCGACTCCCCACGGAAGCCGAATGGGAATACGCGGCCCGCAGCGCCGGGCTCGTTCAGGCGTGGCCGTGGGGCGACGCGGCGGTCGATTGCACATTGGCCGTATTCGACGACGGCACGGGCGGCGGCTGCGGTGGCGGCGGTCCCTTGTCGCCGTGCTCCCGGGTCGCCGGCAACACGGGGCAGGGCGCGTGCGACCTCGCCGGCAACGTCAACGAATGGTGCGCAGACTGGTACGACCTTTATTCGGCGGTCACCGCGACCGATCCCGTCGGGCCGATCGCCAGCCCGGATGGCCTCAAGGTCGTACGCGGCGGTGGCTGGAGCGACACGGGCACGGCCACGCGGTCGGCGGCGCGTGCCAGCCGATTGCCCAATTCCCGTGACGGGGCGAGCGGATTTCGGTGCGCGCGTTCGCTCTAGCACCGCGTCGTTCGCGGACCTGGATGTTGACCCGGTTGGCCGTGCATGAAACTTTACAATGGCCAAGGCCGTCGCCGCCCAGTTGGGGTTGCGCAATGTTCTGATTCTGTTAGCGTCATCGCCGGTTGGGAAGTCTGCCCAAAGGCAATCAGCTGTCTGAGATCAGGGGGAATATGCAACGGGCCATCGCGAATTTTGCTGTCTTCACGTTTGTTGTCGCGCTTTCGGGCTGTGCGACCTACGACATTCCCAATGTCGATCACAATCACAAATTCGCGACGACGGAAGAGGCGCCCGCGCCTGCCGCCCCCGCCGCTGCGGCTCAGCCGATCGCCGTGTCCGTCGTCGGCAATCACGCGCAGCCGACCCTGAATCCGTTTCCGGTCGATTTTGGCCAGGCGCCGCTGATCAATGAAGGCCGCCATCGTCTGGTGCCGCAGGATCGCGGTCTCGACACGCGTCCGGCGGAAACCGCGCTGGAATTCGCCACGACGCCGGCTGGCACGCTGGTGCTCTACGACAGCACGGGCGCCTATGGCTGGCTCGGCGAATTGTACGGCATCGCCGCGGTCAACCTCGCGAGCCATTTTGGCGTCACGGCCAGCAAGCCCGTTGTGAATTACGTCGTCGGCGACATCGCGAAGTACAAGGCGGTCATCTACATCGGCTCCACGTATGACGAACCGCTGCCGGTCGCGTTCCTGGACGACGTCCTCACGACGACGGTTCCGGTCATCTGGATTTACGACAACATCTGGCAGCTCGCCAATCGCTCGCCGACGTTCGCCACAAAATACGGCTACAACCCGTGGGCGTTCGACGTGACCTCCATCAGCAAAGTGACCTACCGCAGCACCGCATTGACCCGCGATCCGACCAACGGCGCCGGCATCATGCAGTTCAGCCCGTTTGACGCGACCAAGGTGACGACGCTGGCGACCGCGTCGCGCGCCGATGGTACGACGCTGCCGTGGGCCGTGCGCTCGTCGAACCTGACGTATTTTGGCGAAGTGCCGTTCGCCTACATCGACCACAACGATCGCTATCTCGCGTTCTGCGATCTGCTTTTTGACACCTTGGCGCCGACCACGGTTGCGCAGCATCGCGCGCTCGTGCGGCTGGAGGATGTCAGCCCGGTTGAGGATCCCGTCGCGTTCAAGGCCATCGTCGATTACCTCTACAGCCAGAGTGTGCCGTTCAGCGTCGCGATCATCCCGCTGTACACCGATCCGCTCGGCATCGACAACGGCGGCGTCCCGACGACCGTGAAATGGACCGACCGGCCGAAAATGGTCACGCAGATTAAATACGCGACGAGCCACGGCGGTACGCTCGTGATGCACGGCTATACGCACCAGTATGGCACGCAAAAGAATCCGTATTCCGGCATCAGCGCGGATGATTTTGAGTTCTATATCGCCCACGTGGACACGACAACCAACAACGTCGTGTACGACGGTCCCGTGCCGAGCGACTCCGCGACGTGGGCCGTCGGCCGCGTGAACAGCGGCCTCGCGGCGCTCAAGGCGGCCGGATTCACGACGCCGACCATCTTTGAATACCCGCACTACGCTGGCTCGTCCGTCGACTCCAAGGCGATTCGCGGCGTGCTCGCAACGGCTTACCACCGTGGCCTTTATTTTGGCGGCGACCTCGGCATCAACCCGCCGACGGCGCAGCACAGCATCGGCCTCTTCTACCCGTTCACCGTGACGGATGTGTACGGCTGGAAGCTCAAGCCGGAGAACCTCGGCAATTACGAGCCCTTGGCCTACAACAATCACCCGCCGCGCTTGCCTGCCGACATCGTCGCGACGGCGCAGAACAACCTGGTGATTCGCGACGGCGTGGCCAGCTTCTTCTTCCATCCGTACTACCCGCTGACGCAGCTGCAGGCGATCGTCACGGGCATCAAGGCGGCGGGCTACAAGTTCGTCGCCGCGAGCGCGCTGTAGCTTGGTCGCGCGTCGCCGCGTCTCGCCGTGCCGTGCCCCGAGGCAGGCTAGCCGGCTCGACCGCACCCAACGGAGCCGACCGCTCCGACTCCGCGACGCCAGTGCAAGGATTTGCAGATTGAGATGACTCACGTGCCCTGGTCCCTCTACTTTGACGTGCTGAACGGGCTGATCGTTGTCACCGCGTTCGTCATTTTGCTGAGCGGGCTGGACGACCTGTTCATCGACGCGTGTTTTTGGGCGGGCGAGTTCCACCGCGTCGTCATCAAACGCCAACGCGCGCCGAATATCACCGCGGAGTCGCTCCGGGCGCGCGAGGAGCGCTGGTTCGCCATCATGGTGCCGGCGTGGCAGGAGGCGGAAGTCATCGCCCACATGGTCGAAAACACGCTGGCTACGCTGGACTACGACCGTTACGTCGTCTTCCTCGGCACGTATCGCAATGACGCGGCGACGACGGCTGAAGCCGACAAGATGGTCGCGCGCGATCCCGCGCACATCCGGCGCGCGACGGTTGGCGCCGACGGTCCGACGTGCAAAGCCGATTGCCTGAACTGGATCCTGCGCGAGATCGTCGCCCACGAGACTGAGCACGGGATGCGCTTTGCCGGCGTGCTGATGCACGACTGCGAAGACGTGATCCATCCGCTCGAGCTCAAGTATTTCAACGACCAGATCGATGACTTCGACCTCATCCAGCTGCCCGTGATGTCGCTCGAGCTGAAGTTCCCGGCGTGGGTCGGCGGCACGTACCTGGACGATTTCAGCGAGACGCACCAGAAGGATCTGGTTGTGCGCCAGCGACTGACGGGCACCGTCCCGGGCGCGGGCGTCGCGCTCTGCTACGGTCGCCACGCCATCGGCGCGATGATGGAGGCCAATGACGGCCGGGTCTTCAACACCAGCACGCTCACGGAAGACTACGATTTCAGCTACCGCTTGGCCGCCAACGGCTTCACGCGGCAGACGTTCGCGCGGTTTCCCATCCGGCGCATGCGCACCCGCCAGCCGGGCATGTGGTGGCAGCGGTCCGCGACGGCCAATGGCCTGCTGGCGACGTGCGAGTACTTTCCCTCCGAGTTTCAGGCCGCCTACCGGCAGCGCGCGCGCTGGATCCTCGGCATCGCGTTCCTGGGCTGGGAGCAGCTGAAGTGGCAGGGCGGCTTGCTCACCCGCTACATGTTCTTCCGCGACCGCAAAGGCATCGTCACGGCGCCGTTCTCCGTGCTCGCCTACTTCGTCCTGGCCAACACGCTGGCGGTCACCTTGCTGGACGACCGCCACTTTGCCGGGCCCGCAGCGTCGCGCCTTGTCATTTTCAGCGCGTGGCTTCAGCCCGTCCTGATTGTCAACATCGCCCTGCTGACCAACCGGATGCTGGAGCGCGTGTATTTTGTCAGCCGCTTGAATGGTTTGCAGCAAGGCTTGATGAGCCTGCCGCGGACGGTCTTCAACAACTTCATCAACTTTGCCGCTGTGTCGCGGGCGTGGCACCAGTACATTCGCCACCTTGTGAGCGGCGTTCCGATCGCGTGGGACAAGACGAAGCACACGTTTCCGTCCAACGCCGAGCTGGCGCGCCATCACCGGCGCCTGGGCGACATGCTGGTGGAGCGCGGCGCGATTACGGCGGTTGAGCTGGAGGCGGCGATGCAGCGGCAGCGCACGCTGGGTATGCGGCTGGGCCAAGCGCTCCTGCTGGATGGACGGCTGACGCCTGAACTGCTGGCGGACACGATCGCTGAACAGGCGGATCTGCCGCGGGTGGCGCGCGATACCGGCCCCGTCAAGTCGCTGGCGGGTGCGATCCCGGCGGACTTCATTCGGCGCCATGAAGTGGTTCCGTTTGCCCGCGCGCCGGGGGATACGCTGCAGGTCGCCGTGGCGTCCCGACCGGATGCAACCGTCACGCAACGCCTCCGCGCGGTGACTGGAATGCACGTTGCGTACGTTGTCGCGTGTGACCATGAAGTCGCTGCCTGGGTGGCGGCGGCAGCGCCGGTGGATAGTCTGGAACCGGGTCGTCCTTGAGCTTGCCAGCATTTTGCGCGACGCCGCAATGTCGGCGTGTCCTGGCGGGCGTCGCCCTGCACGTTGCGCTTCTGCTGACACCGGCGCGCGCATGGTCTGAGGACAACGCCGCTCCTGGAAATGCGAGGACTGACGCCGCGACTGTGGAGTCGCCCGAGGCGCAGGCGCGCACGGCGTACCAACGCGATCCGGGCAATGCCTGGCTGGGACGCACGCTGCTGGACGCGCTCGTCCACGCTGGCAAGTCGGCGGACGCCAAGCAGCTGGCCGCAGAACTGGCGGAGCGTTTTCCCGACGACGCTGAACTCTGGGCGCAGACCGGCTACCTGATGTTTTCGCTGCGGGAATTCAAGGCCGCGCAGGCAGCCTTTGGCCGCGCACTGCAAGGCACGGCGTGGCAACCCGATCAGCGGCGCAATCTCGCCTTTGCTGAAGCCGACAGCGCCGTGGCCGCCGGTGATGCACCCGGTGCGGTCGCCGCGCTTGAACGGCTCGGCGCGGGTCAGGATGCACCCGTGCGCCTGCGTTTGGGGCGCGCGCAACTCGCGGCACATGACCGCATCGCCGCAGTCGCGACGGCGCGTTGGCTGATCCGCGAAGCCGCTGATGACGAATTCCAGAAGGCCGGTGAAAAGCTCCTCGGCGATGCCCTGCAGGCCGTCGCCGACGCCAAGGGCGACAAGCAGCTCAACCTCGGCTACGCCTACCTGCGCCAACACGACGACGCGGCTGGCTTGGCGGCTTTTGAACGCGGTTTTGCCTACGGCTCAGGCAAAGCATTCCACTTTGCCGACGCGGCCTATGCCGCCAAACGCCTGAACGACAACGCCAAGGCGAGCCGCTATTTCCGCTTCTGCCTGGACCTCGCGGAATTCGAGCACAGCTTCAGCGACCAGCGGATGTACGGCTATCGCCGGGAAATCGAGGGTCTGGAGCGCCGCTGGGGCATGCTCATCGGCACGCCGTATCACGCGGGCGCGCTCAACGTCTGGCAGGGCGGCGTCGAGGCCTTCTGGCAGCCGCCGGTCATCGGCTACCGGGACGGCAGGACGGTGCAGTTCTTTGTGCGCAGCTATCTCAATTTCCGCAACGGCGTCGCTGGCCCGGTCGGGCTCCAGACCACGCAAGAGACCCTCGGCATCCGGTTCAAGCCCTTGGCGACGCAGAACATCGCCCTGACCGCTGAGCGCCTCTTCGCCGTGGGGCGCTACGCTGAGAACGACTGGTTGTTTCGCATCGGCTATTCAACGGGCGACGGCACCGACTTGCGCGTGGACCGCAAGGGCTGGCAGAGCTGGCAGGTCTATGCTGAAGCGGCGTACTACTTGAACGCGCGGCGGCTGCTGGTGGGAACGGAGGTCCGCTACGGGCTGGCGGTACCGATGCCGGGGTACAATCGGTTGACGGTGTATCCGCACTTTCTGATGGCGGTGGATTATGACAGCGCGGCGCGCGACGCGTTGGTGGATGCGATTGGACCGGGATTGAGCTTGCGGGCTTGGTTTGGGGAGGATCGGTATCATGCGCCGCCGGCGTGGGTTGAGGTGAATGCGCAGTATCGGTTCGCGGATGCAGATCGCGGGCGCGGGCCGGCTTTGCGTGCGACGCTGGCGTTTTGAGGGCTGCGCGAGGCGATGCGCCTGCGGCGCGAGCGTTGAGGCACAGACCCGTGCGAGGGTGCGATGGAGTTGCCCCCGGCGATGCGCCTGCGGCGCGAGCTTGAGATACGCGCGCTTGTTTGGATGGATAGAGCTGGTTCTTCTTTCGCGATCCGAGGGGAAAACCAGCCTGCGGCAGGTTTTCCCCTCGGACTCCCCTTTCCTTGGCTCGGGCACCTGTTGGTGGGGAAGGCGGAAGGGCGTGGGGTGGGCTGCGGTCGCGCTGCGCGCGGTCCTCGCCCCGGCATGGGGCCGTATGGGGAAGGCCGCGCGGTGAGTGGCTTGCGCAGGCGGCCGGCGCGCTGAGGCGCGGACCCGGCCATGCACGCCCGCGCAGGTCCGGT
>CAIMLR010000043.1 GCA_903842345.1 uncultured Myxococcales bacterium | reverse complement strand
TGTCCTCCAGCTCCGGCCGGACGGTGTCAGGGATGAACAGTGGCAGCGGCGATGGACCTGTTTTGCGCATGCACTGAAGATCTCACGGGATCTATCAGGCGGCAAGAATGCGGTGCGGACTTCGGGCTTGGCGTACTAGCGCGGTCGATTTTGCGGGGTGGCCGGGTTCGGCGCCATGGACGCGGGTCCGGCGTCCGTGTCGGCGCGCGCCCCCCTTCAGGTACAGGACGCGTTCACGGGGCGAACAGCTCCTTGAGCACGGCCAGACCAGCTTGGCGTTCGCGCGCGCGGCCTACGCGGAGGCAGTCCAGCGCCGCCATCGCCATGTGCAGTTCTTTGTTCGATGCGCACGCCTCAGGCACCGTCCGGTACAGCGCTGCGACCGACGGACCGCACGAGTCCCCACGCTCCAACGGCCAGACCAGTGGCTGATCGGGCGCGGCCAAGCCCGGCACGAGTGCAGCGGCGGTCGGCAGTCCACGCATCGGCGGGCCGTACTCAGCTGGGTAGACGTAGCGGAGTCCGTGCTCGGCGAATTCCAGGAAGTTGCCACTGCTCGGTTTGCGCAGTGTCAGCGCAGTTGCGTCGAGGAGTTGCGATTGCTCCAGTCGCGCCAAGGCTGCGTGTGTTTCAGACCCAGAAAGCCGAATGAAAGCGGCAAGTACGGACAGCGTGACGACCTCGTGGCCAGACTTCAGCATGACCTGAAGGCCGACGAGGGCCAGGATGTCCTGGGGCTTGAGCATGGCGGCACTTCGCGTTTCGCGAATCGCGAAACACGTGAAGAGTACGCCAGCCGCCGCCAGGCTTCAAGGAAACTGCCGCGGTGTGGGCAGGACCAGGGAAAGGCGACGACGGCTTTGACCGACAGGTGAGCGCGGCTGTGCCCTCGGTTCGTAAACGTTTGATCGCCGGAACCGTCTCCCGTAACTGCTTTCTCGGCGTCGTAAGCGTTTTCGTGGCCCGGCGCCCCAAAGTAAAGACACGCTGCAGACTCGGCTTCGTCCAGGCCGCGCACGAGCTCAGGAGCAGGAGCGACCATCCGGCGCGGATATTTTGCGTGATACGGTCGGACAGCCCACGCGCGCGACTCGGGAAGCCTGCTGTGATCTTGTCGCAGGCGTATGACCTGTCACCGATTCCACCGCCGGGGAGACCGCACATGCCCGAAGACACACTCAGGAAATTGACGGACCACACAGCGCTGGTCGAGCAACTGTTCGCGCGCACGCAGGTGCGGCCGGAGGTCATTTTGCCCATGACGGATCTGCGGGCCGTTCTCCAAGCCGCCAACCGCCGCGATTTGTGCATCGGCGGCACCGTTCTTTGGGACAGCCGGACGGTCACCCTGCTGCGCGGCGATCTGGAGACGTTGTTCGTGCGGTTCGAAGCGTTCCAGCCGTCGGCAGCCGGCATCGCGCCGGATTTCGCCGATTTCGAAGTCATCGACTGCGGCCAGACACTGCGGTTTGGCGCGTACGAAGCGGCATTTGACGCTGTGCTGTGCGAGCACGACGCCGAGTAGCGCAGGCACCTGGGCGCAGGAGCGTTCGACGTGGCGTAGTCTTGGCAAGACACACATCGGCCGATTATCAGCGGTGATACTGGGCCGACTTCTCGGGCTGTTGCCCTTTTTGGACTCCGCCCAACCGTTGGCCTTACATCTCGATCCGCAAGTTCGGCTGAAACGCCGCCTGCTCCTCCCGCCCGCGATAACCAAACGGATTCGCGACGATCCGCGTCGCCCCGAGCCGGACATCGACGACTTCGTGCGTGTGCCCGTGCACCCAAAGCTTCGGCTGCCGCGCGCGGATGAGCGGCTCCATGTCGTGCACGAAGAACGGGTTGAGCGGCGACGTGGCCCACTTCGGCGCGACACACGCCTGCGACGGGAGGTGGTGGGTGACGACGACGTCGGTCGCCTGCACGTTGCGGTTGAGGTAGGCGACGGCGCGGGTGTTCTGCTCGTAGACCCAGGGCTCGAAGTCCTCGATGGCCGTGAAGTCGGAGAGTAAGTGCCGCGCTGGGTGCCGTCCCGCTTCCTCGCCGAACCACAGCGACGCGCCGAGGAAACGCTGGCCGTCGATGGTCACGGCGCTGCAGTCCAGCCAGTGCAGGTTGTTGTGGCGCGCGGTCGCAGCGCGGAGGATGTCGTGAACTTCCGAGGGCCTGGCGCCGTAGTACCCGTGGTTGCCGGCGACGAAGAGCACATGGCGGAAGCGGCCGCACAGCAGGGCGACGGACTGTGCGAGGATCCACGGCGTCGCGAGATCGCCTGCGAGGACGAGGACTTCGTTGGGATGGACGTCGAGCGAGCTGACGAAACCGCGGCCGGCGTCGGTGTGGAACTCGAAGTGGAGGTCGGAGAGGATGCGGAGGTTCATGGCGCCTTCGTAGCGATGTTCGGTGGCTGGGTCAACGGTAACTTGCTGAGGACCGCGACTCCCTCTGCGACCTCCCGTCCGCACCCGCCGCCCTGATGGTCGCAAATTACACATCATATCTTGCGCATAACACCGGCGATATGCACAATCTATGGTGTGCAATCGCACCGTCTGGATTCGCCATGTCCCGCACCACCCCGCCCCTGCCACCCCGCCTTGCCCGGACGCTCGACAACCTCGGGCACAACCTGCAACTCGCGCGTCTGCGTCGGCTGTACTCTGCCGAACTGGTGGCGGAGCGCGCCGGTATTTCGCGTAATACGCTGACGCGAGCAGAACGGGGCGATCCCGCGGTCGCGCTGGGCATCTACGCGCGGATCCTGCTGGCGCTTCGGTTGGACGGCGACCTGGAAGCAGTGGCGCGCGACGACGACCTGGGCCGCAAGCTCCAGGACCTTGAGCTAACGACGCCGAGGCGGGTGCGGCAGCGGCGAACGCCCAAGGGGCCGACATGAGCGCGGCCGCAGATGCCGTCGAGGTCGTCCTCGACTGGACCGAACTCGGTGGCGCGCAGACCGTGGGGACGCTGCACATGCAACCGACGCGGGGAACGGCCACGCTCTCGTTCGAGTACGACCGGACTTGGCTACGGAACGGACACGGCCGCGCGCTGGACCCGGACCTGGAACTGTTTTCAGGCCGCATCTATCCCCGGCAGGACCGGGCCGATTTCGACGTGTTCCTGGACTCGGCACCGGACCGCTGGGGACGGCTGCTCCTGCAACGGCGGGAAAACTGGCTGGCGCGACGGGAAGACCGCAAGCCCCGCACGTTGCGCGACTGGGACTTCCTCCTTGGTATCCACGACGCGACGCGGCTCGGCGCATTGCGGTTTCGCCGACCACCCGATGGTCCCTTCCTGGCCGCTGATGACGGACTTGCGGTCCCGCCGTTGGCACGGCTGCGCGAACTGGCAGCTGCAGCGCGGCATGTCGAGGCCGATGACGATGAGGAAGGCAAGTGGCTCCGACAGCTGGTGGCGCCCGGATCGTCCTTGGGTGGCGCGCGCCCGAAGGCCGTTGTCGAGGACGAGCGCGGTCACCTCTGTATCGCCAAGTTCCCCAGCGCGCAGGACCGTGCGGACGTCGGAGCGTGGGAATACGTCATCCATCAGCTCGCCCTGGCCGCCGGCATCGAGGTTCCGCAGGCGCAAACGCTGGACTTGGGCGGGCACGGGTCGACGTTGCTCCTTCGCAGGTTCGACCGGACCGATGCGGGCGCGCGTGTGCCGTATGCGTCTGCGATGACGCTGCTCGGTCGTCGCGACGGCGAACCGGGGGCGAGCTACCTGGACCTGGCCGAACTGCTGATGCGGGACGGGGCGCGCGCGAAGGCGGATCTGGCGCAGTTATTTCGCCGCGCACTATTCAACGTCGCGGTCTCCAACACGGACGACCACCTGCGCAACCACGGATTTCTGCTCACGTCGACGGGCTGGGTCCTCGCGCCGGCGTTTGACATGAATCCGAACCCGGACGGCGGCGAACACGCGATGTTGCTGGACGAGGTGAACGACGAGGGCGACGTCAGCACTGTGATGGCGACGCATCAGGCGTACCAGTTGACGGCTCCAGAGGCGAACGAGGTCTCGGCGGCGGTGCTTGGCGCCGTGCAGACCTGGCGCACAGTCGCCAGTCACGCGGGCATTGGGCGGCGGCAAATCGAAGAGTATCAGGCGGCGTTTTGTGTATGAGAACTCGGCGAAGTCCGCGCGGTCTGACTAGCTCCTCGCCGTCCATGCGTGCGCGCCCGTGCACCCGGAGGTTCGGCTGCCGCGCGCGGATGGACGGCTCCAGATTGTCGACGAAGATCGGATCGGGCGGCGAGTTGGTCAATTCGGCACGCCGCACGCCTACGACGGGAGATCGGTCATCTGCAGATCGCAGTTGCGGAGCGCGGGGGCGCCGCGTCACGTCGAGCGACGGCGCGGGAGGGGGCGGCTGCCGCGCGAGCCGTCGTATCCGTCCAGTTCCAGACATGCGGGATACCACCCGAGCGTTCTTTGGGTCCGTGCATTCGCCGACGTGCCCGACTTGCTGGGTGACTTGGTGGGCGACTTGCTGGGTGCTGGGACCCGTCGCGGTTCGGGCGAGCGTCGGTCAACGGAGAAACAGCCGCAGCGAATTCAAAGGTTCTGCGTGACCAAGTGACCATCGTTTGTCAACGCTTCGGCCGAGGCGGAAGACCGCACGATCTGCGCAACCTATCTTCGTCCGGTTTGTACCCGGGAGGTGGCACAAACGGGTTCGCAGGTGGCGTCCGTGTTGGCAGAGACCTGCGCTGCTGAGCTCGCGGCGGATGCGCCTCAGGTGCCGCAGACCCCAGGCGTTCGGGTAGGTTGCTGACCGCGTACGCATCCAGCGTCTCCGCCCGAAACACAAACGTCCTACCGACCTGACCGTCCGGGCGGAGATCTCTACGCCAGATCAGGCTGCGAATCGAGCTGGCGTTGCCAAGCTTCAGGTATGCGGCAGCCTCGGCTGTTGTCAGCCACGGCGATGCGACCTGCGGTGGCGCCGGCGGTTGGGCCAGACGCTTCTCGAGCGCCACGACGGCATCAATCAGGGCCTGCATCAGACCTGGGTCAAAAACGGGCGGATCGGTGTTCATGTGTCGCTTCCCTGCCCCGTCAAGCATTGATCGCGGGCGTCAGTTGTTCGCGATTCGACGGTGACCGTAGCGTAAGTCGACGGCGACGGCGCGGCAACCAATTACTTCGCAAGCGGTTTTCACCAGAGCTTCCCCGGTGACTTCCGCGGTGACTTCCGCGGTGACTTCCGCGGTGCATCGACCGCTCACCCCGCGCAACGCGCTTATTGCTACGACCGCCCTCGCACCATGCAAATCGCGAGCACCTCTTGTCGCCGCGTACCGCTTAGGACTCCGAGACTTGCGCCCAATTGGTACCCAAGCAGCGACCATGTCAACTCGGCGCGCCGTACTTCCTGGCTCAACTCGGCGCCTTCCACCGCTCGCTGCCATCCGTTATCGAAGTCGTCGAAGTCGTCTGATTGCGGAGGAAACCGGCGCACGTCTCGAACCGAATCTACCTTGCGCAGAATGCCCTCCAGTTGCTCCCTGACCGCGCCGCGTGACCAGGCCACTGCGGCAACCTTGACCGACGCAGGACGCGGAGTGGCTCCAGCCGCCGGACTCGTGACGCGCAGCGTCAACTCGTCCGTGCCCAAATCGTCGTCAAACGCTTGAACGTACAACGTCATCTGCTGGAATCGCGCGACGCGATCGGCACCAAAGTGAAGCAGGCGATGACAATTCGGGCACAGAGCGACCGTGTTGTCCGGCGTATCTGGACCGCCCTCCGCCAAGGTCACCAAGTGGTGGACCTCCAGGTATGGCTCGCCGGATTCAGTCAAGAATGGTGCCGGCTGGTCGCACGATTCACAGCTACCTTTGGCGCGCGCCAAGGTCCACGCGCGAACGTCGGGACGTCGTGCATACCGGGTCACCCGCTCTGTAGTCGATTCGGGGGCAACCTCGCCCACCGGCGGCCCCACAGGCGTGCCCTTCCGGCGCCGCTCTTTGATAAACCCCTCGATCTTGAACGCCCTTTCCGAGAGCTCATCGTCGTGAAGTGTCGGCGCGGTCAACTCCCGGGGCAAAACACTGTCGAGCCGGTTCGGGAGCAGAACTCTGCGCGCCCTTTCTTGCCGATCTCGTCCTTCGTCAAACAACAGGTAGTGCTTGGCCGGGTGCGGACCGCGCTCGACGCAGTACTCGAAGACGGACCTGACCAGATCTTCGTTCTGCTGCCCGACCATTTCCCCAATGCGGTTGCCAAGATTGGTCCACGATAGCTCCTTCAGCCGAGTCTCGACACTGACCAAATCGCCAACCGCAGCCTCGCGCCAGCTCCGCCGGAATTGGCCCCAACGTCCGCCGAGTGGTTCGGGAGGAAACCGACGCACGTCCAGCGCGTAGTCGTCCCGTGCCAAAATTCCGTCCACGACTCCTTGAATGCTGTCTGGGATTCGCAAGGAGGTATCCTTGTTCGGGTTGACGACTTTACTGTTCCGCAGCCGCCGGTCGGGGATCAGACTTGACCGCTGCACGGCACTACCGGCGAGCTTCGCGGTGCTGACGTAGATGTGCACGTTGACACCACCCTGTCAAATCGGTGCTCGAATCGTGACACCCCGGTCGCGCGGCAGCACCTGCACGAACTGCCTCTGGCCGCGTGGCTGGATCGGCACCGGGGAAGCGCACGACTACCGCTGACCGTGGTCGAAACCGCCGCTCGGGCGCGTCGCGACTCAGCCATCGTTGTCGAGAAAGACCGGCCCCGGGAACAGCGTCTCTTCCAGCTCCATGGCGAGTTGGTGCGGACTGGCCCCTTGCATGTAACGGTGCCACAGATTTTCCATACCCGCCGGCGCCAACACCCGGCCGTCGCCCGCAACCACTACCAACTCTGCGGATGTATTCCGAAAGACGAAGTACCCTGGGTGCTCTGGCATCGCGGCGAGCGGATCCAGGCACGTGGCCACGTGGTGCGTGTCGCTGTCGTGGTTCCACATGCCGAGCTCGTCGTGGTGACGCAACGCCAGGATAGTCGCGACTTCGAACAGCAGCACCCACGAGCCGGCCCAGCGCTTGTGCCGACAGTCGAGGTGCGATTTAGCCGGCTGGACTGGCAGTTGCAGATGGCGAATCGCCTCTGTCAGCAGCGAATCCAGTGCCTCGCCGTGGTCGGCACGCGCCACAAGGTCCAGGCCATGGTCGCCTGGTCGGCCCGAACGCCAGTTCTCTACATTGCCCTGCGCAGTCACGCGGCCAAGGGCTTCGGACTGCGCGCCATTCACGCGACAAGGCTGAAGGTCAAGTCGGATGCCGTAGTAGCCCGCACCTTCGTGGTCAATCACGTGCGGAACCACGCCGTGGGACGCATAGAAGCGCCGCGCAATCTCGCACGAGAGGATCCACGCGAGGTTCCAATTGTTCGCCGGGCGCGTTCGCGGGCGGCGGGCTTGGAAGAGGGTGACGGGATCCATATTGTCGCTCCGGGTCTGGGCGTCGATTGCAAGCGTGCATCCGGCACGCAACTTCCCTGCGCGTCTGTCGTGCCAGACGGGCCGAGGCGGATGATGCCGAACGCGCCAAGCACGTCAATCGGACCCAATCGCTTTGCGGCTGACGAACCACGCGGATTCAGTGGTCGTCCTCTGGCAGGGCTACGTGTATCACCAGTGATATGCTGCCTAACGCTGTCGTGGCCAAGGCTCGGTTGCCAATCCCATGGTCAACCGTGAAGAGCCGGCGTCACCGGGCAAAGACCCGCGGAATCGCGCTCAGACCGCCATCGCCGCCGGCAAGTCCTAATCCTCCTGCCAGGCGGAGACCTTCAGCGTGCTGATGCAGCCACCCGCGGCTCAACGAGCATGACTGCCCATCCGGCCACGCAAACCAGCCGGACCGCGCGCGGCCAAAGTGCGCAATGTCATGCAACGATCCGGCCACCTCGGCGTCGAGGTCGTGTTCGGACGCCCCTGCCAGCACCCGGTGCGTGCGCCCATGAGCACCAATGCGCCATCCACGTTGAGCCAGCGTCTCCAAGTCGCTACGGCTGAGGAGCGGTGGCGAAGGTGCCGGACGCGAGCCCAGCGCGATCTCCAACACCGCGAGCATCCTCGCCTGTTCTTCCGCTGACTCGAAGATGAAGCGCTGTTTCTCCGGCCCATCCACCAGCGATGCCCAGCCGTCGACGTGGCGAAGATCGACGGCACGCGGCGGAGAACCGAAGGAGGTCAACTCGACTTCGTGACGGGTCGCTCCGAGTACAGCGGCGTACCAGCGATCGACTGGGAAGCGCCACGCACCGTCAAGGGTCTGTGTCGTCACGAAAATCGACGGAAGAATGCCCCTTCGCTCCAACTCCGGCAGTGCGTGCTCGAGCACGTCGCGGTAGCCGTCGTCGAACGTCACCCAGCATGTCCGCTCGGCGTCCTTTCCAGTTTGCAGAATCCGGGTGGCCTCGTCCTCGTCCACCAACCGGTGTGTCGCGGCGACTTGGTCCAGAATTTCACGGAATCGGTCGACCGTAACCGCCGAACCGCGCTGGAGATATGCCCGATCAAACGGCTGTGGTGTGAGTACGACGCGATGGAAGCACAGGATCCTCAGCATGGTCATTCGAACCACGGCGCAGGTCTGACATCGCCCACCAGCCGACTCGCGAGGATGGCAGCTTCCGCAGGCGTGCAAGGTCCGTGCAGCATGTCGTTTCGACGGCCATCTAACGCCCGGCCTGCGAGTTCCGTCGACCAGCCGCCGGTGTCGGCGACGCAAATGACGTGGCGGCCGAGCGTCCATGCCAAGGCAAGCTCGCTCAGTGTCCCGGCCTGCCCGCCGATCGCGACGACGACGTCCGCGCACCCCACGACCACCACGTTGCGGGCGTGCTGCAGTCCGGTCGCGATAGGGACATCCACCCAAGGATTGGCGTGCGCGTTATCGTATGTGGGCAGAATGCCGATCACGTCGCCAGGCCTGTAGCTGGTCGCACGATGCGCACCCTTCGACGCCGCCTCCATGACGCCGCCCATACCGCCCGTCGCGATGCGAAAACCCGCGTTGACCAGCGCTTCGCCGACAGCTTCAGCGATGTGGGCGAGCGCAGCATCGCATCTGGCAGGACCAATGACCGCGGCGATGGGTGTCCGGTTGCCGGTCCCGACTGAGGGCGCTCCGCTGGGAAGTAGCTCAGGCAAGACTGGCACGGTCAACCGCGCGACCTCGGGGAGTTCAACCGTGAATTGGGCTTGCCAAGCATCCAGCCGTTCAGTTTCGGCGATGACCACCTCAGCTGGCCGCTCGGGTCGCCGAAGTCGTTGCCGCGCCAAGGTGTCTTGGGATGGCGTCAGCACGACGATCCGCTCGCGCTGTGGGTCCATCGAAGCCAAGGATTCACGAGGCAACTGGGTCGCGCTGACGACCGTCGTGGAATTCTGGAGCAGCGCACTCGTGCGGATCAGCGCCACCGCCGACTCCAGGATTGCGCTAGCCCCGGGCGTTGCACCGTCGTTTCGCAGGAACGGCGCGAGCCAAGCCGCGAGCTCTAGCTGACGCACGGCCGGCGCGCCGATTGCCAGGGCGCGCAGCCACGTCGACTTGCCCGCAGCCGGTGTTCCCAGCAGCCAGACGATGCCGTTAGGCAGGCCCTCGGCCCACTCCCGCGCGGCTTCCACCAGCGGACCCAGCGCACGCGTCTCGAGATCGGCAGTCATGCGTGAACCTCCTTGACCGGGTCGAAAGCCCACAGTTCGACTGCCCGGTCGCGGAAGGATTTCGCCTGCGCGGGCGTCATGCGGGCGCCGTGCTTCGCCCAGTACCGGGAGAGTCCGGCCTGGTTGACGGCGGATCCGGGCGTGGACAGGCGCGGACCGTCATGCACATGAAATTCCACAAGGGGCAGCGGTATCCGTCGGTAGCGCAGCCCGTCGACGGCGGCCACACGGTATCCAAAGTCCATGTCGTGCAGCGAAGGCAGCGTCACGTCGAACCCGCGCACTGCGAGAAACGTAGAGGTGCGAATCACCAGATTGCTCCCGCGCAGGCCGGGATTCCGGACCAGGAAGTCGTCAGGGTGCAACTCGACCGGCGGTATCTTCTCGGGCAGCGCCACGCCGCCGTGGTGCTTCTCGAAGCCCGTCAATGCGATGTCGAACGTATCATCCGCGAATATCGCCGCCAAAAGCTCGGGTTTCCATGCGTCGTCGTCATCGAGGAACGCCAGAAACGAGCACCGCGCCGCGTGGGCGCCCGCGTTGCGTGCCGCGCCAGCCCCCTGCCGTGACCCAGTGCAGACAATGTGGACGCCGGTCGGCAGGGACGTTGCCGCGATTTGCGAGGCGCCATGGCCATCAAGAACAACGATTATTTCGTCGGGAACCCGCGATTGGCCGACGACGGAGGCGACGGCCCGCCGCAGCAGCTCCGGTCTCTCGCCGGTCGTGGGGATGATGGCCGAGACTAACATGCTTTCTCCCACCAGGTGCGAATCGTCGTGGCAACATCAGCGCCACCCGGTGGCCCGAGTCTTTCGCGAAACCTGGCGCAAGCGACGGCGCGTTCCGGCCAGCTTGCCTCCTGTTGGCGCAGGTGTCGCGCGACCGTTGGCATGGTCGCCACGTCACGCTCGATGCGGCCAAGCGACTGCAGGACCTCGGCCGTCAGCTCATCCTCGCTGCCTTCCAAGATTGTCGTGTCGAACTTCGGATCCAGCGCAGGGAGGTTCAGTCCCGGCTCGATCAGGCCGGCGTCCTCGTAGCGTTGCAACTGCAAGACCTGTGTCGCGTTTTGCGGCGGGAGAAAGCCAAGCGGGACGCCAGCGGCAAGCCCTTCGTGCACCGCGTTCAGCCCGGGCACCGTGAGATAGAGTCCAGCACCACCCAGCAGTTCAAGAAACTTTTCCTGGGGCAAGCTGCCCAACTCGAACTTCGATGCGTGTTGCGCAGATCCGGCATCCAGGATGGCTTCCTTGCCGCCGGCAACGGTGACGCGACGCGAATCTGCAAGACCAGCTGCGTGCAGCCACGAGAGGACCATCTGCGCGTACGCCGAGTTGACGCCCGGGACGATCAACCGCGAGCGGCCACCGCCCAAATTGACCAGTACGTCGGTGCGGCTCGCTGTGCTCGACGTCACGGGACGCGTTCGAATGAGCGGGCCGACCAGCATCGGCTTCCCCAGGGTCTGGCCGGAATCCAGTCGTTCCGCCACGCCAGGAAACGCCTCGACAAATGTGGCCTCTGCCAAGTTCCAGACCGGTTGGACTTTGGCGGCCCCCATCCAGTAGAGGATGTCCACGAAGAAGATCGGGAAACCGCGTTGGGCGTAGAGCTCGATGTTGGAAAGGTTCGAAACGACCAGGACCGCGTCGAACGTTCTGTCGGCCAGCGCCGCCGCAACCGCGACAGAATTCTTCGGGTTAACGTTGACGATTTCATCGATCGCTTCGTCCCGGCCGAGAAGTTCCAGCGTGACCCCGTCGGCGATGGCGGTGCGCTGACAATCTGCGACATGGTCGAGGATGGAAACGAGTGCTGCGGACGAGCCGTAGCACATCGGGTTCGAATCGCAGAGAAGGCGCAGCGGACTCTTCACGTGAACCACTCAGGGACAGCGACGATGGAAAAAAGCTTCGGGTGGACGCCGAACGCGTTCAAGTCCACGAGGTCAAGCAGGCGTCCTGAAGCGCGGTCGACGACGAGTACCGCGGTGGTCGTTTCCGCATGCGGCCGCTCGCTCCAGTACGTGTCCGGCGCGTAGGCCATGCGTGTCAAGCCGACCAGCAGCCGGTCCGGGCTGACCGCCAGTCCACGGCACCACCCGCTCACGCCGGAGCTTGCGAACAGGTCGAATTGCAGCTTCGGCTCAAGGACGGCCCGTTCTCCTTCCCCGTACGCGAGCACAAGGCCGTTCGTGCAGGTGACCCAGAACATCAGGTCGTGCTCCTGGCCGTCGTGCGGGTGGCCAGGCGCGGTCAAGAGCGGAGAAAAATCGTCCAGCCGCTGAACCTCTCCAGAACGCAGCCGCGTCACGACGGGCTTGCCGCGCCACAGCCCGACGTGATTCGGATGGACCTTGTCCTGAACCTTGCGGCGGTGAAACGGCAGTCCCCGGTTGCCCTTGAAGTAGACGCCTTGCGCGTCGGTGTCGGAGCGCCGCTCGTGCTCGTCATCGCTTGGGCACAGGGCGAACCCGCCGACGAACCCGCCGTCCACATCAAGCACGTCGATTCGATCCAGACCTGTGTTGGTCACCCACAATCGATCCTGAACGACCGCCACGTGGTGCAAGTCATTGAAGTCGTGACGGGCAGCCACGACGTCGATCCGGCCGCGCGCGTCGATCCGATAGACCGTGTTGAAGTCGGTCACGAAGAAATGCCCAAGTCCGAACTCGCCACCGGTGAAGCCCTTGCCCGTCACCCGCCTGTCGTCCTGCGCACGGTAGCGCAGAACCTCGGCGACCTCGAACCGGCCGTGCGCCTCGGTCAGCTCAAGTATTCGCCCTTCGTCGCTCTCCAGATCGCCTAGCGTCAGCCACCAGCGCACGCCTCACCTCGCCCCTGTTGCACAAGCAGTTCTCCCGCAAATTTGGCGACAACGTCAAGCATCTCCGGGTCGGTGAGGCGGCTCAGGATTTCATTGGTGCATGCAGCATCCAGCGCAGCAACGTGGGGCCTCAGGCGTGCAGCCAGCACACCGGCTGCTGCCGACGCCGTCCCCTCGCGCCGCCACCACACGTCTGGCCGTTCCAGCGTCGCCAACGCCTCACGTCCCATCGCGACTGCTGCGCTCTGCATCAAGGCGACGCGTTCGGCGCGTTCTTGCGCGGCGCGACCAATCGCTTGCCGGATGCCCACCGCGGGAATCCGCCCGGCGACCGCGCGCGAAACCAGGACACCAGCAAACTCGGCGATGAGCGCATGTGCGTCAAAAGCAGCGGCCGGCTGCCCTGTTCGGTCGTGTAGTAGCTGTGGCCCGCCCTCACAGACTCGGTATCCGGACCGGCAGAGCAGTGTGGCGCCGATCATGTCCGACCGTCGCGACCAGCCGTTTTGCATCGCGATGGACGGATACGAGTGCGCCGTGAGCGCTTCCACGTTCAGGAAGATCGCATTGCCACCTCGCCTTGGTTCGGTCGTCTCTCGAAGTTGGCGCAGCGGCTCCGCGAAGAGCGGCCGAAACGGTGCGCTGCCGCTCGGAATACGGCTCGCCTCTTCGCACAATGCCAGAAACTGCGCGCGAACCGAGCGGTCTGCCCACGCGCGCCGGCCCCACGCGTGGCGAATGGTGACGTGCGCGGCCCCCACTTCTGCGTGGTCGTAGTAGTCGTCTTCGGTGCGCGGCGTGAGCGTCCAATCGGGCAAAGGGTCGTCCGGCGCCAAACTCGCAAAGCGATCCAAGGCGTGTGCCAAATCACCGAGCTGGTTTGCCTGGACCGCGTCCGGTCGCACCGGCGGATCGCCCGTGAACGCACCGATGACCAAGTCGCTGCGACAAGTCACGGCCAACTGCCGGCATTCGGCGATGTGCTCGACCGCAACAGACCGTCGCTGCAGGGCGCCTGCGTCGTATTCGAGCTGGTCAAAGCACAGGTCGTCGTCGAGCATCCATACGACGCAGTTCTGGCCAAGACGCGCAGCTACCTCGCGTGCCATCGCCGAGGCCCGCGTCCTTGCCACATGAAGCGGTTGTCCGTTGGCGACATCAACCACCCGCCGGAAGCCTGCGGCGCCTGCCGACGCAGCTTCGACGAGCGCACGAACCGCCGTTCGCGCTTGGGGCGAGGCCGAGTTGTCGAAGAACACAACGTGGACCCCGGCATCGGGCGCCACAGGACCGAGAGATTCGAGAAGGCGTGCCGCCGCATCGGGGCGATCCGTGTGGATGACCGCGAGCAGCACAGGCGTCGGCGACGCGGGATTCACGCTCATGCTTCGCCCTGTTCGAGCGCCGCAAGGAGTTCCCGAAACTGCACGGCGTGCCGCGTCAGATGGCCAGCCGAAATCGACTCGTCGGGGCGATGGATGCGGGACTGCGCGTCGTTCAAGCCGATCGCCAAATACGGCGTGTCGAAAGGGCGCGCTGCCTGGAACGGGCAACCACCGGGAACGAGGTGCTTGTTCAGCGTGCGGGTTTCGGTTCGGACGCATCTGTCCACGACCGAGCGCGCGCAGGCTTGCTGGAGGTGGTCGGACAGGGCCATCCCGAGAATGAGCTGTGTACCGTCAGCCGCATCCCAGCCGTTTTCATCGAGCCATACGTCCGCCGCCGGCAGCTGCGTTTCGCGCAAGTACCTCCGCAGCGTTGCAGAGCCTGTCTCCTCCTCACCTTGAATCAGCCAGGTGATGGACGGTGCAATGGCGCAGTCCACCACCGCAGCGAGGCGTGCCGCCAGCGCACCTTTGTTGTCCGTCACACCGAGGCCGAAGAGCCGGCCGCCCCGTTCCGTCAGGCGCCACGGATCGACGGTCCATTCGGCAGTGGCCGCCTCGGTGTCGTAGTGGTTGTACATGACGATGTGACGCTTGGAGCCCGGAGCAGATCGCGCGGCCACGAGGAGAGCCGGATTGCTGCCGGTGCGCACAGCCTCGACCCGGAAGTGCGCGGCACGAAGCAGGCGCGATAGCCCGTTAGCCGCTTCCGGAAACGTCGCCGCCCCCGGCGAAGTGTCGATTTCGATGAGTTCGGCAAGCAGGGGCCGAGCGACATCATCCATGTCATGAGCCTACGCTGTTGGCGCTTTGGAGGAAGATTGGGCTTGGCAACATCACCAACCGGCAGGTGTCGTAGCTTCGTCGCAGTTCCATGATCCTGCAAGATGTCACGGACAATGAGTGCTATTACCGGTGATAGTTGCGCAGCCCTCGCCGGGTGAACATGGTATTGCCCTAGCATCCGAGTAATCCAAATAGTAACCACCCGCTGACCGCCGCACTGACCGCATCGCCAGTCTGACCGACACTCCGTCCCGGAGGTGTCCGCCATGCTCGAGCTCAGCCCAATCCCCGACTTCAAACCGCGCAAATCCACGCGCCGCGACCCGTGGACCGAC
>CAIMLR010000042.1 GCA_903842345.1 uncultured Myxococcales bacterium | reverse complement strand
GGGCACGGTCGGCGTGGCGCTTGTGGTGCGGCGCGGCGGCAAGGACGCGGTGTTGCTGGTGACGCGCGCGGCGGGCGCGGCGACGGGTGTGGTCACGACCGTGAAGGAGCAGACGAGCGCGGATCCGGGGTGCGCGATCGGCATCTCGGCGGTGCGGATCGCCGGGCGGAGCGCGGGAGATTTTGTGATGGAGTGGTTGCAGTCGGCTGGGCCGACGGACGTCGCACTCGGCGGCATCTGGCTCACCAGCAGCGCGGCCAATGCCCCGGTGCAATTGACCACGCTGACCGCTTGGGACACCGACGGCTCGGCGGCGCCGCTGGCATGGCGCGGTCTCGGCGGTTTGGCGGTCGGCCCTGGCGGGGTCGTCTCAACGGTCATCGAAGGCCGGACGGGCACCAGCCGCGCGCTCTTCCTGCACAGCTTGAAGCTCTAGCCCGCACGCCGACCGGGACCGTCAATTGGGACCGCCGAGGCCCGATTTGGCCGACGATTGAGCAGGACGGTCATCCCGAGTATCTTCGGGACGCTCCGCCGCCCGTTTGGCGGGTGCCCAAGGCCCACCATGTCCCGCCGTCCCGAGATCGCCCACAAAAAGCCGCCGGAGATCCTCGCCGATCTCCTGGACGCCCACCGCATGGCCGCGCTCGACGGGCCGGCCAACGCGCGCAAGTACCTGGAGCGCTCGATCGACAAGCACCATTCCATGCCCAACGGCGTGAAATTCTTTCTCTACGATCTGCTCGCTGAAGCCGCCGCGCAGACCGGGCAGGCGGAGACGCGCGACGCCGCGGTGCGGCAGGCCTTTACGTATTTGCCGTTTGCGCAGGAGGACTTGCCGCGCCAGCACAAGGAGTGGCTGCCGGGCATCCGCTGCTTCCACGTGGCGATCGACGCGGCGCTCGACGAGGGGCAGTTTGACGAAGCGCTGCGCCTCGCCGAGGAAGCCATCGCGCTCGGTTTGGGCAAGGTTTATGAGCAGAAAGCGGAGTCGATTCGCTGGATGATGTGACCGCTCCGGCCTTTGCCGCTGCGATTTGTTTGGTCGCAGGCTTGACGTCTTGGCCTCCCCGGGTGTCAACTACGGCGCCTGTTGGACCCTCGGTCCGGGCAGGCAGGGCCTATAGCTCAGCGGTGAGAGCTGCCGGCTCATAACCGGCTGGTCCCTGGTTCGAATCCAGGTGGGCCCACCGGTCACCCCCAGCGCTGTGCGCAGGCTGGGAAGCGTCGGAAACCGCAACATTCGCGTTCGCCGTGAATGATGCCCCGACGAGTCCGTGCGAAGGAAGGAGATAGCGATGAGCGTCACTACACCTGCTGAAATCATGGACGTTTTGCGCAAGATGCAAGCGCTCGACGACGAAATTCGCGACATTCGCGTCGGCCGCGATGCCTTGGTCGGCAACATGGAGCGCCTGAAAAAGGTGCTGAACCATCTCGACCGCGAACTCGACGACAAGCGCGGCAAACTGGCTGAAGCTGAGACGTGGTACCGCAACAAGACCAATGAGTTGCAGGCGGAACGCGACAAGCTCGACAAGGGCAAATCCAAGCTGTCTGGCGTGACGCGCTCCAAGGAGTACATCGCGGTCAACAAGGAATTGGACATCGCCCGCAAGAACATTGCGCAAAAAGAAGAGGAAGTCGCCAACCTCATGAAGGCGATTGACGAATTCCGCGAAGCGATTGCCAAGGAAGAAGCCAAGGTTGGCGATCTCCGCGCGCAGGCTGAGCACACGGAACGCGACAACGCTGAACGCTTGGCCGTCATGGAAGCGCGCATCGCGGAAGTGGACGTGCGCCGCGCCAAGGTCACCGCGCCCATCGATCAGGCGATCGTCACGCGCTACGCCCGCATTTCCAAGGCGCGCGACGGCATCGCCGTGGTCGCGGTCAAGGACGGCGGTTGCTCCGGCTGCAACATGCAGCTTCAGCCGCGCTTCGTTGAGAACATCCTGCGGGCGTCCAGCCTGTCGGCTTGCCCGCACTGCTCGCGCTACCTGTACCCGTCGACGATGATCGACGCGGACGGCGGCATCGTCGCGCTGTAACGGCTCCTGAACCCCATGAAAATCGCCGCGATTTGCGGGCCGACGGCCTCGGGCAAGACTGCGCTTGCCGTGGCCCTGCGCCGCGATTTTGGCCTGCCGGTCGAAATGGTGAGCGTGGACGCGCTGCAGGTGTACACGCGCCTGGATGCCGGGACCGCCAAGCCGACGCCTGAAGAACGCGCGCAGATCCCCACGCATCTTGTCGACCTCGTGCCGCCGGAAGCGCCGATGAACGCCGCGCTGTGGGCGGAGCATGCGGAGCGCGCGATCGCGGACGTGCGCGCACGCGGGGCGTGGCCGCTGCTGGTGGGCGGCACGGGGCTGTACCTGCGCGCGCTGCTGCGTGGACTTGCGGCGATCCCGGAGGTGCCGCTGGAAGTGCGCGCGGCGCTGGCGACGGAGCACGCGGAGCGCGGCGCGGATGCCCTGTGGGCCGAACTGCAGCGCGTCGACCCCGCGTACGCCGCGCTGACGCCGCCACAGAATCGCCAGCGGTTGCTGCGGGCGCTGGAAGTCTACCGGCACACAGGCCAGCCATTTTCCGCCTTTCACGCCGCGCACCAGGCGCAGCCGGACCGGCACGCGTGTTTCCGCATCAGTCTGGAGCCGCCGCGTGACGTGCTGCACGCCCGGATCCGCGACCGCGCGCTGGCGATGGCGGAGCCGCTGCTCCAGGAAGTCGTCGCGCTGCGGGCGGCAGGCGTGGCCGAGACTGCGCCCGGCCTGCAGGCGATTGGCTACCGCGATGCGTGGTTGGCGACGGAAAATCCGGGTAATCCGGGATTTTTTGCGCAACGGCTCGTCGCGGCCCATCAGGCCTACGCCAAGAAGCAGGCGACGTGGTTCCGCAACAACCCCATGGAATTGCGCGTGGTTGCCGTGGACGTTGCGGACGTGGCAAATGCGCTCCGCCGTTGGTTTGACGCCGCCTGAATTGCCGGTCAAGTTCAGGCGTTTCTCTTGCGAGGACCGCCCAAGGCGACTACGCTTCCGGGGTCGTTGGGTTCTGCGATGAGGCTACCCATGTGTGTGTTGAAGTTGAGCAAGTTTCGTTCCGTTGTGGTGGCCGTTGCCTCGGTTGCGTCGTTGCTGGCTGTGTCCGCCGTCGCCCAGGCATCGGAGACTTCCGCGCCCGCGCAGCCCGATCCCAACGTCCACGCGGGCGAGTCTGCCGATCGCGCCGCTGAACGCCTGAACGAAGAGGGCAAGAAGCTCGTGGCGGCTGGCAAGTATGAGGAGGCGCTGGACAAGTTCCGCGCGTCGCTCAAGCTGTTTCCGCTCTCCAACGCGATCTTCAATATCGGCTCGATGCTCTACACCCTCAAGCAGTACGAAGACGCGCACCCGTATCTGGAACAGACGCTCAAGGCGCCGCTGGATCCGCGGCAGCGGGAAATCGTGCTGAGCTACCTGGAGAATGTTGGCCAAGCGCTGCGTTTGAGCCACGCGCCGACCGTCGTGGAATCCAATCCGCCGGGCGCGACGGTGACGATCAACACCAAGGAATTGCCGTTCGTCACGCCGACGCGCGTCATGGTGCCGTTTGGCACGACCGACGTGACGGTGCAGGCGGCGGGCTTCAAGCCGCAGACCGTGGTCGTGACGTCGTCGCGGCAGAATCTGCCCAAGGATATCCGCGTGCGCTTGGAGCGCGATGAGCCGGATGCGCCGGCGAGCGTGCGGTGCCCCCAGGGCGCGGACGTGTTCATCGACGGCACGATGCGCGGTTTTGAGCTCGTGCGCGACCGGTTCCTCATCGGCCAGCACGTCGTGCGCTGTGGCAAGACCATGGAAACGAAGGCGTTTGAGCGTGCGATCCTGATCCGTTCGGGCGCCAACGCGTATGACTTCAGCAACGTGACGAAGTAGCCAACCGTGACTTTTCACCCGACCCAGAACCCGCTCGGTGTCCGGCGGGTGCTTGAGCCGGCAGGTGCCCTGCCGCAAGCGGCGCTGCGCCTGGATGCCGCGCTGCCGGCGTTCCTGGATGAGATTGTCCTCGACGTCGAGACGCTGAACATCGACGCGGCGTCCTTTGTGCAAATGGAGAGCGTGCACGCCGCCGGCGGTCCGACTGTGGCCGCGCAGATCACGGCGATTGTCGCCGAGCGCGGCAAGATGCAAAATCCGGTGACGGGCTCGGGCGGCATGCTGCTCGGTCGCGTGCGCCAGAAGGGGCCGCAGTACGCGGGTCCGCTGGCGGCGGTGCCGACGGGCGAACCCGTTGCGACGCTCGTTTCACTGACCCTGACGCCGCTGCAACTGCACGAGATTCTGGAAGTTGTGCCAAGTGCACATCAGGTGCACGTCCGCGCCACCGCGATCCTGCCGTCGAGCGCGCCAGCCGCGGTGGTGCCCGACGATCTGCCGCCGTCCCTGGTGTTGGCGGTGCTGGACGTCTGCGGCGCGCCGGCGCAGGTCGCGCGGATGGTCGTGGACCTGCCGCAGAACGGCCACCTCTTGTGCATCGGCGCGGGCAAGGCGGGCACGCTGGCGCTGGCTGCGGCGCGCGAGACCCGGCCGGATCTGCGGCTCTGGGCGATTGACCGCTACGAACAGCCGCTGCAGGAAGTGGCGGCGGCCGGCCTTTGCGACGGCTATGCTGCGCTGGACGCGAGCGATGCGCTGGCCGTGCGCGAGACGGTGCTGCGCTGGACCGATGGCCAACTGTGCGACGCCGTGGTGCAGATGGCCAGCTTGCCGAATACGGAAATGGCGGCGATCCTCGCCTGCCGGTCCCGCGGCGTCTGCCTGTATTTCAGCATGGCGACGAGTTTCGCGCAGGTCGCGTTGGGCGCAGAAGGCGTTGGCGCGGACGTGGATTTGCTGATTGGCAATGGCTATTTGCAGGACCACGCGGGAATGGCGCTGGACCTGGTGCGGCGGCAGGACAAGACCCGCGCGCTGCTGTCGCGGCGGTTGGGCTTGGTACCGTAGCCGGCGATCGGGCGTTCGGGCTTCCGTCTGGTCGACTGGCGCTTTCGACCGGTGAGGACGGCTGGGACTGAGGGCGCTTCCGCTCCCGAATAGCCGGCAGAAGCCGAGAACTTCACAAAAACCCGTGATTCTGGCGCTTGACTCACCGCAACGGACGGACGAACACTCGTTCGCTGAGGACGCCGTTCGGCTTGTTTCGCCCGCGCGCCCTCCAATGCTTCATCTGCCCTGCGGCAGTCTGGAACGGGCATGATCGTACTGACCGGCGCAAGTGGCCACATTGGAACCAACCTCGTGACGGCGCTTTTGGCTCGTGGCAGACGCGTACGGGTCGTCGAATACGTGCCCAGCGACGGTTTGGTCGGCCTGCCAGTGGAGCGCGTGCCCGGCGACGTCCGTTCGCCGCAGACCCTGCGCGACGCCATGGCGGGCGCCCATACGGTCATTCACTTGGCCGGCCACATCTCCATCGGCAAGCACGACGCCGCACTGTTGGGCCCGGTCAACGTGCAGGGCGCGCACAACGTCGCCCAAGCGTGCGTTGACACGGGCGTGCAGCGGTTGGTGCACTTCTCGTCGATTCACGCCTTGACGCCTTTTCCGCTGGACCGGCCGGTGGATGAAGATCGCGGGTTTACGTCGCACAAGCACGCGCCGCGCTACGACCGTTCCAAGGCCAAGGGCGAGCAGGCCATTCAGGCCATCGCCGCCAAGTCTGGTCTGCACGTCGTCACGATTTTGCCGAGCGGTGTGATTGGGCCCAACGACACGCGGCCGTCGGAGATGGGGCGCATCCTCGTCCGGCTGGCGAACGGCAAGCTGGCCGGCCTGGTGACCAACGCCGGCTTCAATTGGGTCGATGTGCGGGATGTAGTCGCAGGTACGCTGACGGCGATGGACAGCGCGCCTGCCGGTTCACGCTATCTGCTGGCGGGCGAAAGGCGGGACATCGTGCACATCGCCGAGGCGATCGAGCGTCTCGGCTTCGCTCGCGCGCCGCGGCTGCGCATCGGCCTGGAGCTGGTTCGGCGGATGGCGCCGTTTTCGGCCGCCGTGGTGCGGACCTTTGGCGGTCGGCCCCAGGTGACGCCGGATTCGATCCACGCGTTGCTGCACCATCAGGAGGTCAGCACGGAGAAGGCCCAGCGCGAGCTGAACTATCGACCGCGGCCGTTCGAGGAGACGCTGCGCGACACCTTGGATTGGTTCGTTGCCAGTGGTCACGTGGCGCCGCCGCGCCGGATGCCGCTTCTGGCGCTGTGACACGACGCTCCCTTCGCGCGGCCGGCTGAGCGGTGAACGTGCCGGGCGCCGGACGTTCCGCACGCTTTGGCGCCTAACGCGGTGGCAACTGCTGCACAAGGAAGCTGGCGACCTGGCTGGGCAACGTGCCAGCGCCAAAACCCGCGTCAAAGCCCAGTTCCAGCGCGACCTGGTGGCTCAGCCGCGGCCCGCCGCAGATGAACAGCACGTCCTGCCGCACGCCGTCCGCCTCGGCCAGGTCGATCAGCGCCGCGAGGTTGGAGCGATGGCAATCCTTCTGCGTCACGATCTGGCTCACCAGGATCACGTCCGGCTGAAACGCCCGCGCCTCCTCCAACAGCCGCTCGTTGGTGACCTGCGCGCCCAGGTTCTTCACGCTCAGGCAGTGGTAGGCCTCCAGGCCTTTGTCGCCGTTGTAGCCCTTGACGTTGAGGATCGCGTCGATGCCGACCGTGTGCGCGTCGTCCCCCGTGCACGCGCCGAGCACCCGCAGCCTGCGGGTGAATTTCTGCGCCGCCAGCGCCTCGATCGCGTCCTTGCCCAGCTGCGCCGTTGCCATCTTGGTCACGCGCAGTTGCGTCGTATCCACGGTGTGCGGCGAGCGGGCGTACACGACGAGATACGTGAAGCCCTCGCCCAGATCGTGGGCGTGATAAACCTGCGGCGCCTCCAGGCCCATCTGGCGACACAGCTGCCGCGCCGCTTCCTTGGCTTCTTCGCCAAACGGCACCGGCAGCGAGAACGACAGCATCATCTGGCCGTCATTCAGCGTGTCCCCGTACGCGCGCACGTGCTTGGGATCGATCGCGCTCATGGCTGCGCCTCGCCTCTGGCCGGAAGTTGGCCGAGCGCCTGCAATGCGGCGGTGATGGCGTCTGCCGTCGGGTCCCAGTAGTTCGCGTCCTTGACGAACACGCCGTCCAGGCCGCGTCCGCCCGTCGGCGAGCGCGCGATCTCGGCAAAATGGCCACGCGCCAGGCCGGCCATCAGGCCCTCACGCGCCATTTCTTCCAGCAGCACAACGGCTTCAGCCAGCACGTGCCGCGCCCGCGCTTCCAGCTTGCCGCCCGGTTCCACGCGCAGCTCCGTGCCCAGGCTCATCGCCCCGCCAAACACAAGCTGTGCCGACTCCAGCGCCAGATAGCGATCGTGGATGTGTGGCGTGTGCATCGCCTCGGTCATCATGCCCAGCAACTGGATGCCCTGGCCGGTCAGCACGCCGACGAAATTGAACAGCGCGTCCTGCACGTGCCCGCGCCAGATATTGCCGGTCATGTGCTTGGTCGGCGGCATGTATTTCAGCGGCGCGCCCGGAAACAGGTGGCGGATCAGCGCGGCGTGGGCGATTTCCAGCAGCAGCGCGTCGGGCCGCATCGGGTCAATTTCCATCGCGTGGCCAAGGCCCAGCTGGTCGGTCCGCAGGCCGGCCTGCCGCGCCAGCGCTTCGTTGATGAGCGTCGAGGCCACGACCGTGTGCGCGGCATCGACCGCGTCCGCCGTCGTGAGGTAATTGTCTTCGCCCGTGTTGATGATCAGGCCGGCGAGCGCGGAGATTCGCCGGCTCACGCGCTGGTCGCACAGGGTCCGCTGCATGTTGATGTCGCGAAACAGGATGCCGTACAGCGCGTCGTTCAGCATCATGTCCAGGCGCTCGAGCGCGCCCATCGCGGCGATCTCGGGCATGCACAGGCCGGACGCGTAGTTGCACAGGCGGATGTAGCGGCCGAGCTCCGCGCCCACTTCATCCAGCGCCGCGCGCATCAGGGCAAAGTTGGCCTGCGTGGCAAAAGTGCCGCCAAAGCCCTCAGTCGTCACGCCTTCCGGCACGTAGTCCAGCAGCGACTGGCCGGTCGAGCGAATCACCGCAATCACGTCCGCGCCCTGCCGTGCGGCGACGCGCGCCTGGATGACGTCCTCGTGAATGTTGCCGCTCGCGACGATCACGTACTTCAGCGGCTGTACGCCCTGGCCGAGCTTGCCGATCAGCGCCTCGCGCTCGTGACGCCGCGCGAGGATGCGCGCCACGCCCGCCTGCGCGAGGGTCTCGCCGATCGCGCGCACTTCAGGCACCACGTCCAGACAATCGGCGTGCGCCCGCAGATCCACGCGGTCGGCCGCCACCGCTTCCGCCAGCGCCTGGGCATCCAGACCGGTCAGCGCCATCGCCCGACAAAACGGCCGCGCCACGCCACCCGTCAGCAATCCCGCCGTGTGCAGCGCCATGACGACGCGATTGGCCAGCGGTTCGCCGTCCGCCGTCGCACCGGTCACGCCAAAAAGCCGCAGCACGGTGCGTTCGATCGCCAACGTCGATTGCCCGGCGAGGCGCTCTTGCACTTCTACGGCGATTTGCTGGGCCAGCGATCGGGCGCGCGCCACGCTCGCGCTGTCCAGGTCCAGGGGCGGGCAGCCAAAGCCCGGCGGAATCGGCGCAAAGGTCGCGACAAGCTCAGACATCGCGCTTACCACTCGGAGGCGGGCACGACGCACGGCTTGCCGCCGCATTCGTCGATGATCTCGCCGGTGTCAAAGAAGTGGCCCATCTGCGCCATGTGCGCCTTGCTGCGGCGCGGGCACTCGTGCGGATCCTTGCCGGTCTTGTTGGGCATGTTGCCGGGCTTGGCCCAGTCAATGCCGCAGTTCCAGCTGACAACGCCGGAGCCGGTGTACGGATACGCTTGCGGCGCGATGCCAAACAGGTCCTTGCCCCAATTGACCATCAGCTTCAGGTCGACGCCCGAGCGCGCGGCGATTTCCATCGTCACCGGCGCGACCTGATGGTCGCCCACCGCGATATCTGCCAGCACGGTGTGCGCGGGCGTATTGGCGTGCGGCTTGGAGGAAATGTGCACGTAGTGGGTCACGGAATCCACGGAATCCCACAGCAGTTGGATCGCCGACAGCAGGACGATCTGGTCGCGCGTGTCCGGGTAGTAGCCGCGGATCAGCGCGAAGAACGTCTCAAAATCCGCCGAGCGCTGCAGCAGCGTCGAGTAATTGTTGCCCACCACGCCGACCGCGCCGCGCGTGACGTCCGTCGACAGCGCCACGACCGTGCCGCCAAAGATGCCGCCCTGCGAATTGCCGTAGTAGTGCATCCGCGCCTTGTCGACCGTCAGCTTGGCCGCCGCCACCTTGACCTCGGGCAGATCCGCCAACTGCTGGCGCATCGCCCGCTGCAGCAGCACGTACTCCAACATGCCTTGGTGGAGCTTGTCCGGCAGCGTCGCGAAGTTGCTCATGCCGGCCAACGCCATCAGGATCTCCGGCACTTCATACTGGGACATGCCGTACATGTTCGCCGCGTACAGGATCAAGTGGCTCTGCGTGGCCAGCTTGCCCAGATAGCCGCTCTCAACCTCGCCCGCATCGCCGTTCAAGCCGTGGCCGTACTCCAGCAGGCCATGCGGCGTGCCGTCCAGCGCCGAACGCGGAATCCGCACGATAAAGGCCGGGTCGCGCCAGCCATTTTGCACCGGCATGCCATCGGGTCCCAGGTTCAGGAAGTGCATCGCCAGCGCTTCGTCGTTGCGCATGTACGACGGCACGTGGAAAGTGCCCTTGATTTCAAGGCCGATGTGCTCGTCGTCTTCCATCGTGATGACGGTCACGTCCTTGACGGTCAGGATCGCGCCCTTGTCGCCGAGCAGCTTCTGGGCGTCGTCGCGCATGTGCAGCAAGCGGCCGTGCTCGGCGTCCGTCGACGCGGTCATGAAGTCCCACGCGAGGATGAGCTCGTCCTTCTTGACGCCTTCCGCGCCCAGAATCGCAAAGATGTCGTCAAACTTGGCTTGGCGATCGGCGATCGTCGTGCCCGCAGTCGCGCCCGACTTCAGCAGCTCAAACGCCGGCGCGCCGGTGAACACTTTGCCGGTCGTATCCTTGAGGCCGCGCACGCCCACGACGTACCGCGTCGCTTCGTTCAGGATCACCAGCGGGCGCACGATGAACATCTGCTTGGTCAGGTCCGCCTCCGTGCTGTCCACTTCGACAAAGTACGGCACGTGGCGCGTCACTTTGCCGCCCACGACTTCCAGCAGGACGATCTTCGCGTTCGCATCCACGGAACCCGCGGGCGTCGCTTCGCCCGGCAGCCCGGTCAGGTCCACGTTTGGCCACTGCATGAGCAGCGCGGTGCCGGCGCCATAACCGTCGAGAATCGTGTACGGTGCGGCCGCCATGCCCTGATCGCCGGAATTCTTGGGCAACGTCGTCGCGCCGAACTGCAGGCGATAGCCGGTCTTGGTCTTGGCGTCCGTCACCAGGTACTGATTGGACGGCCAGGGCAGCGCGCAGTGTGCCGGATGGATGGGATCGCAGTCGTGATTCGGCCAGTCAAACGGCGTCGTGAGGGCGGCAGTGACGTCGCCCGTCGTGGCGTCGTCGGTCGAGGTCGACGACGTGGTCGCCGTGCCGCAAGCGGTCGCGAGCAGACACACAACAGTGAGGATGCGGGGCAGACGGGAGAACAGCATGGCCAACCTGAACGTCAGCAAAGCGCCGACAGAGTCGGAGCAGGGTACCCGACGCCGCGACCGTTGGCATGACGCGCTGCGTCAAATGCACGACAAGCGGCCGGCCTTGCCGTATTCTCCGACCATGGCGCTGCCGCTTCCCGACCTGACTTTGCCGCTCCCCGACGCCGCCGCATCGCTCCGCCGCGTGTTGGCTGGCGTGACGCGCGCCCATTCCGACGCGCTGCGGCAAGCGGCCGTGCGGCACGATCGGCATCTGGCGCATGTCCTTGCGGTGCTGGAGTCCGCCGGCGTGCTGCGGCCGTTGCTGTTGCGGCCCAACGTGAGCGTGCTTGCCCGTGTGTGGCTGGCCGTGCCCGACCAGCGCCCGCTCCTGCGCGACCGCCTGATCGCCGCGTTGGCGACCGAGGCCGCGCTGCTGGGTCGATTGCCCGAACCGATCGACGTCACGCCCGTCGCAGTCGGGCTGCCGCGGCTGGGCTGGCGCATCGAGCCGCAGGACGCCACCGCGCTGCGTATCGCCCACGACGGCCTGCACTTCCAGACGCCCGCGGGACCGCTGACCCTGCCGTTGGACGCGCCGGCGCCGCTCGATGTCCCCGTTCGCGTCTGGCCGGCCTACGTGCCGTTTCATCCCGCGCTGCCCAACGCGCGCCTCGCGTTGGCGGATGACAACCCGCTGCCGATCTTCTACGACCATCCCAAGCGCCGCGGCAACGTCGTGAGCTTGGGTGATCAGCCGCAGCAAGCGTGGCTGGACCAGTTGGCGTTCGCCGTCGATCACATTGCCGCGCACCTGCCCGCGCTGCTGGACGAGATGCGCCTGCTGCTCGGCCACGTCGTGCCGGTGGGTTTTCTGGAGGAGGATCACCAGTCGGCGAGCTACCCGCACGCGCTGGGCACGATCTACCTGACGCTGCATCCGCGGCCGATGATGATGCTGGAGGCGCTGATCCACGAATTCCAGCACAACAAGCTGCACGCGCTGATGCAGCTCGGGCCGATCCTCGTCGGCGATGAAGACTTGCGCGTCGCCTCGCCCGTGCGGCCGGATCCGCGGCCGTTGCGCGGGGTGCTGCTGGCGGTGCACGCGTTCCTGCCGGTTGCCGATCTGTACCGGCGGCTGGCGGCGGCGGACGATCCGCTGGCGCGCGAGCACTGGTTTGCGGAACGCTACGCGGCGATTCGCGCGACCAACCGCGCCGCGTGGCTGACCGTCCAGAAGCACGCCAACTGGTCGCCGCTGGCGTTGGGATTGGCGGAAGAACTCGCGCGGCTGGACCGCGCCCTGTCGGAGCCGTGAACCATGCAAGTGCTGTACGCCGACAATCACCTGCTGGTGGTCTACAAACCGGGCGGCATTCCGGTGCAGGCCGATGCGTCGGGCGACGAGGACCTGCTGACCCAAGGCAAGGCCTGGATTCGCCGGGAGAAGAACAAGCCGGGGGACGTGTTTCTCGGGCTTGTGCATCGGCTCGATCGCCCGGCGCGCGGCGTGGTCGTGCTGGGGCGGACGTCCAAGGCGGCGTCGCGGCTGTCCCTGCAGTTTCGCGAGCACACGCTGGAGAAAATCTACCGCGTGGCGGTGCACGGCAAGCCCAAGGCGGCGAGCGGGACGTTGCGCGACTGGCTGGATTCCGACGAGCGCGGCAGCCGGATCGTGGCGCCTGGCCGCGGCAAGGAGAGCGTCCTGGACTACCGCGTGCTGCAAAGCGAGGGCGCGCGGTCGCACCTGGAAGTGACGCTGCACACCGGGCGCAAGCACCAGATTCGCTGTCAGCTCGCGGCGCTCGGCCATCCGGTGCTGGGCGATCTGCGCTATGGCGCCCCGCAGCCGCTGCCGGACCGATGCATCGCGCTGCTGGCGTATCGGCTGACGCTGACGCATCCGACGACGCAGGAGCGCATGACGTTCCTCGCGCCAGACGTGGTGGGCTGGCCGTACGATCCGCGCGGTTGATGGCTGTGCTAGGGCAGCAGATCCCGCAGCAGCGCATCGAGGCGATCGACTTGTGCCGGCGCGAGCCACGGCGCCAGACCCTGGAGCGCGCGCGGCTCCGCTTGCAGGCACGTCCGCAGAATCGCCGCCGAATGCGCGCGATCCGCACCGTCATCGACCGCGCCAGCGCCGAGATCGCGCACGAGTTGCGCCGCGTCGCAGTTCTCCGGCCCGCACAGCAGGATCGGGCAACCCGCGCTCAGGATCTCGAAGAGCTTGCCGGGATAGCTGTAATCCGTCCGCGCCGAGACGGACACGATGCCCGCCGCCGCGCCGCGGTACAGGTCCATCGCCAGACGGCTGGGCAACTGCCCGCGGTCATCCAGCCACGCCGTCACGCCGTACTGCTCGGCCGCCTGACGCAGCTCCGCACTGTGCGGCCCGGCATAGGTCAACTGCAGCACGCTGGGCGGATACGCTTCCCGCAGATCAGCAATCGCCGCCAGCACGCTATCCAAGTTGCGCTCGTAGGCCAGCGAGCCCGCGTAAACAAGCCGCAGCGGGTGATGGCGCGGCTGCGGCACGGCAGGCGGTGGCGCGTCCAGGCCGTTGGGCAGGAATTCCACCGGCCCCCTTGTGCGCGCGGCGAGCCAACGCGTCATTCTCGGCGTCACGGCGAGCACCAGCGCGGCTTGGCGCAGGATCCGGTTCTCCAGGCTCCGATGCAGCGCGATCTCCGCCCGCGGATAAGCCCGCGCCAGACCGTAGCTTCCGTCGGCGGTCATCACTTCCGTCCACGGATCGCGGTAGTCCAGCACCAGCTTGGCGCCGCACAACTTCGCCGCCAGCGCGCCGATCAGCGCGTCGGTCGGCGGCGGCAGCGTCGCCAGCACGACGTCAAAACGCCGGCCGCGCAACTGCGCCAGGGCCAACGGCAGCCAGCCCGCATAGTCGTCGGGAAATTCCACCTGCCGCAGGAGCCCGCCCAGCTTGCGCCGCCAATTCGCGTGCCGAGGCTGCTGCGCGGTCGGCGGGCTTTGCGCCGTCTGGGGTGCCTTGTCGCGCTTCAGCCACACGCGCGGCATCACCGCGTGGCTGCGCAGGATCTCCACGCCCGGCACATCCGGTTCCGGCGGATCCAACGGGGTCATGTACTCCGGATGCAGCGTCGCGACCGTCACCTGCCAGCCGCGCGCCGCCAGTCCGGTCGCCATGCGCGCAGGCCGCCGCCCGCCGATCAGCCGCGACGGCGGATAGGCAACCGTGATGAGCAGGATGGATGGCATCGCCGGCTACTGCGGTCCCAGCCGCTCGAACAGGAACGTGTTGACCGCGGCGAATGACGTGAACGTCTCGCTTTCGCGCAGCTTGAAGCCGTGCTTCTCGACGAAAGCGACGACTTCGGTTGGCGTTGCGGCCTCAAACGGGTAGCCGCCGACCCAGTCCACGAGGTCATGCCACGCGTTCATGCCGCGCCGCGGCGTGTTGCGCAGCATCTGCCCGAGCTGCCCGCGCGCCGCCGCATAGGCCACCGTCGCCGCGACGTAGCCCGTCAACAGCGCGCCCCGCTGCAGCGGCCCGCCCGCGGAATACGCGCGTTTCACGACCTTGACCGCGGGCGTCAGCCACGGCTTGCGGTGGTACAGGCCGATCAGGAGCAGGCTGCCCGGCCCGCCGCAGCACGTCATCGCCAGCTCCACTGCGCGCCACATCGCGCCCGTGTGGTGCAGCACGCCCCAGGAATAGACGACGTCAAAAGTGCCCAGCTGCGCGAGGAATTCCGCGTCGAGCACGGAGCCCTGCAGCACCTGCCAGTTCTCCGGCGCCCCGGCGCGCTTGTGCATCTGCTGCGTGCACGCCACGCTGTCGGCGTCGTAGTCAAAGCTGACGATGGTCCGCGCGCCGAGCCGGTGCGCCGCGAGCGAATGGATGCCGCTGCCGGAGCCGATGTCGAGGAATGTCCGGCTGTACAGGTCGCCACCCAGTTGCTGGCGTAGCTCGTCCTCGGCGGCCTTCAGCTTGGTCTCGTCGATTGACTGCAGGTAGGCCTGCCAATTGCGGCCAAAGCCAAAACGCACGTTGTCTGCCGATGGGGTTGCTGCCGCGCCTGTCATGCCGTGTTCGCCCTGCGGATGCTTTGCCGCGATGTGCCAAGAGTGCGCTGCCGCCGTGGCAGGGTCAAGATCGGGCGGAAGTGCCTGTCGCCGCCGCTGCGCATTGCTGGTACCTTTGCCGCACCGGCACGGTCGGCGGAGTCAGCATGTGCGGCATCAGCGGTTTCGTCGATTTCCAGCGCGTCGTGGGCCACGCTCCGTGGCAGCCGGCAGAGCTCCACCTCGCCGCGCAGTTGCGCGACGGCATGGCGCATCGCGGTCCTGACGGCGCGGGCCAATGGCACGTGCCCGGCGTCATCCTGAGCCAGCGCCGCTTGGCGATCCTCGATCTCAGCCCCGACGGCGCGCAGCCGATGCCAGGCCACGACGGCGCGGCCCTGACTTTCAACGGCGAAATCTACAACTACATCGAATTGCGCGCGGAGTTGCAGAAGCTCGGCTGCACGTTTCGCTCCACGGGCGACACCGAGGTCCTGCTCGCCGCCCTGCAGACGTGGGGACCGGACGCCACGCTCCCCAAGCTGCGCGGCATGTTCGCGTTCGCATACTGGAATGCTGCGGATCATTCGCTGTTCCTCGCGCGCGATCCGGTCGGCAAGAAGCCGCTCTACATGTGGCACAATGGCGCGCAGCTGGCGTTTGCGTCGTCGCTCTGGCCACTGACCGGCTGGCTGCGCGCACAGCATCACCCGCTGACGATTGACCCGGTCGCGATCGAGCATCACCTGGCGGGCGGCTACATTGCCGCGCCGCGCACGGTGTTTTGCGAAGTGCAGAAGCTGCGCGCCGGCGAGGCGTGGCGTGTGGATGCGCAAGGCGTGCATCGGCGGCCCATCCAGCCCGTGCCGTTTGCGGAGCCCGGCGAGCGCCTCGAGGCGTCGACGCTGGACCAGCTGGAATTCCTGCTGCAGCGCGCGGTGGAGCGGCGGCTGCGGAGCGACGTGCCCGTGGCGACGTTTCTGTCGGGCGGTATTGATTCCAGCCTGATCACCGCGATGGCGGCGCGGCTGCACCCGGGCATCACGGCGTACACGGTGCGGACCGGCGATGGCCAGGAAGACGAGCTGGAGATGGCGCGGCGCGTCGCCAAGCACACGGGCGTGACGCACGAGGTGCTGGACATCGGCCACGCGGAGCTGGATCTGGTGCCGACGCTGGTGCGGCATTACGGCGAGCCGTTTGGCGATTCGAGCGCGCTGCCGACGTGGCTTATCGCCCAGAAGGCCGGTGCGCATCACCGCGTGGTCCTGACCGGCGACGGTGGCGACGAAGTGCAGGGTGGCTATCCGCGGACGCAGATGTTCGCGCTGCGGCACTTGATCCACGACGTCGCGCACGTGCCGCACGTGCCGCTGCCGAGTGAGAATCCCGGCCTGAGCGGGCGCGCGGCGTCGCTGTGGTTCCGCGGTTATCGGCTGATAACACCGGGCGCGGCGGCCATCACGGCGCAAGCGGACGGGCTGCATCACCTGCACGCGTGGTTCGCGCCCGACGTGCGCCGGCGGTTGGCCGAGGATGGCTGGCAAGCGCAGGTCGCGCGCAGGTTTGCGGCCTTTGCCACGGCCAACCAGTTGGATCGCTGCCTGGCGCTGGAGTTCCGCCTGTACCTGCCGGAGGACTTGAACGTCAAAGTCGACGTCGCGACGATGGGCCACGCCGTGGAAGCGCGGGCGCCGCTCCTGGATCGCGATTTCACCGACGCGTGCTGGCAGGTGCGCGCGCACGATCGCGTGCGGCCGTGGCAAACCAAGCGCATCCTGCGGGCGCTGCTGGCGAGGCGACTGCCACCCGAGGCGCAGATGCAGCGCAAACAGGGTTTTTCCGTGCCCATGGCGCGCTGGATGGCCGACGGCGATCGCCAACAGGCCTTGGCCGGGCGCCTGCGCGCGGGGCTGCCGGGGCTGCCGTGGTTCGATGGCGAGGCGGCGGCCGCGGGCTTTCTGGCGCGCGCGTGCGCGGGTCAGGACGTGGGCACGCTGGGCTTTCGGCTGCTGTGGCTGGCGGAGTGGGCCGAGCAGAACGCCCGGTTGACTGGACCAGAAGCGCCCTGATTCTTAAGGTTTGGGCGCCAGCGTTGGCGCAGCGGCCTCAATCGGCCCGCCTGCGGGCGTCCGCACCCCTTCGCCTGCCGTCAGCGCGCTGCGTTCTGGCCGCACCGTCAGGTTGCGAAAACGCGCGCGCGCCTGCGAAACGTGAATGCCAAAAAGCGAGTAAGTGTCGCGATCCACGCGCATCGCCAGCGCTTCACGCCCCGCCACTTCCACCCGCAACACGTGGTTGATGACGGACACGCGCAGGTGCCGCCACTTGCCGATCGGGATATCCGCCCACGCCTGCATCAGCGGCTCCAGCATGCTCGCTGACGACGCCCGCCGCAGCAGGACCGCGTCGCGCGACACGTCGATCAGGAAATAGTACGGGTATTCGCCGTGGAAGTTGTTGCCGAGGATCATGCCCGCGGTGCCGCGCGCGAGGTTGAGATCGAGGTCAAAGCTGAAATCGCCAACCGGCAGCTCCGACTTGATGAGGTAGTTGTGGTTGCTGTTGCCGGTCGCCTGGATCTCGCCGCCCACGACTTGCCATTGGCCGCCTTCGTGCACCGCCCAGTCGTCGACACTCTGGCCGTTGAACAGCCGCACGTCGCCGTCCGGCACTTGCGCGCGCTCGGCGATGTAGGCGCGCCATTGCGTGTCGAGCGCGACGAGATCGCCGCCAAAGACCGCCTTGAACGCGGTGATGCCGTCTTCCCCGCCGTGGATATGCTGAAAATACTGGGTGAACTTGCCCTTTTGGCCAGGCGAGTGGACGAGAAAATCGACGAGTCCCCAGGACTCCGCGTAGTAGATGTTCATGGATGCGCCGGAGAAGCGCTCCGTCGGCGCGCGCACCAAAGTCGGCAGATCCACGAAGGAATTGTGATGCAGCGCATTGACCAGATAGGCCAGCTTGCCCTTGTTGACGCCCGGCACGCGGATGCCTGAGCCAATGACTTCATACGAACCGACGAATTCGCACACGCCCTCGTCAAACCAAATCGGCCAGTTCTTGCGGGTGTAGCGGGAGAAGCTGTGGTCGGCGAATTGCTCGCCCATCATCACGTGCACCAACTCGTGGAAATAGAGCTGCATGGAGTTGTTGTAGCGGTAGGTCACGGCAGTCCGCGTCGCGCCGTCGTAGTAGCCGCCGTTGTTGATGAGGCCGGGCGCGTTGTCCCGCGCGTACTCCTGATAGCGCTCCTGCGTCTCAAAAACGATGAGCTGCGTCGGCTTGGCGGGCGCGCGCACCGCGAGGATGTCCGCCAGCGTGTTGTTGGCCTGCACCATGAACGAATCGAGCTTCACAAGCAGGTCCGCGGCGTACTCGTGGCGCGTGTCGGTCAGCAGCGTAATCGCCTTGCCCGGATACTTGCGCAGCGGCGCGTGGTCCGTCAGTTCACTGCCATCGCCCGGCGCCCGCGCACTTTGGCCCGCCGCTGGAAACGCGGTTTCGCCATCGATTTCAAGAGTCTGCGGGTCCAGTGGCGCGTGTTCGTCGGCTGGGTCGGCCGGATCGGTCGGCGCCGATTCTGCCCCTGCTGCTGTGGCAGAAAGTTGCGGCCGCGCGACCGCGTGGGGCCCCTCGAGCGTCGCCGCGCCGTGCAGGAACAGCACAAGGACCGTCAGGGCAAACACGCTGGCGATCAGCACGGACCACAGCGCGCGCGACCAAGCGTGGGTCTGCGCGACGGCGTCGGGATGGGCCTGCGCGCGGTGCGGCAGGGTCGGTGATTCAGGAGCCAGCGGCACCGGTTCTCAAAGTCGCGCGGCGCATTGCGCGTTTGGGTCAGTCTAGGGTCGGGTCCGGGGTCGGTCAATTCAACGGGCGGATCGGCGTGGGGCCAGGGACCGATCGGCCGCCGTCACGGCCCCTGCAGCGCCTTCTGCAGCACCTGCAAATCGGCCCAAGCCTCGCGTTTCTTGGCGGGATTCGCCAGCAGCGCTTCAGGTGACCAGGTCGCCAGCGTCGGTCGATCGAGGACCCGGGTCCACTGCCCGCGCAGTTCCGCCAAAGGCTTGGATTGCTTCAGCAAAAACTGCGCCGCGGCTTCGCCCATCAGGAGCACCGCTTGGGGCCGGATCGCCTCCATTTGCGTTCGCAGGTACGGGCTGCACGCAGCGATCGCCGCCGTTGCGATGATGCCCGCTTCCGGCGGCCGGCAGAGCGCGATCGTCGTGAGCCAAACGTCGCTGCGGGCCAGGCCGATCGCGCCCAGCATCTTGTCCAACAGCGCGCCCGCTTCGCCTTGGAACGGCTGGCCTGCCGCGTCCTCGAGGGGGCCCGGCGCGTCGCCGACGATCATCACCTTGGCGTGCGGGTTGCCCTGACCAAACACGATCTGGGTCCGGCACGCCGCATGCGGGCATCGCTCGCACCCGGCCACGCGGGCGCGCAGGCGCTCGAGCGCCACAACCGGATCGTGCGCCACGGTCGCCGGCAGCGGTGCGGTGACGCGCGCGGCTTGCGGCAGCGGCGGTCGCACGGGCTCGGGTCGCGGCTGTTGCGGCTGCGGCGCGGGCGGCGCCTCGATCTGCATTGGCCGCGCCCAAGCGCGATCGACAACGTCCGCGCCGGTCCAGCGGGCAAAACGCAGGGACGCCGCCAGCGAGCGAATCAACTGCGCGGGATCTTCCTCGTGCAGCTCGCTCATTGCGTCATCCTCCGCCCATCGCTACCAGCGCACCCAGGCAACCATCGGATCGTGGTCAGAAGGCCACATCTGCAGGTCGCCATACGCATGCAAATCCACGTGCCACTCTGGCACCGTGAACGTCGCGCCCGCCAGCCAGAAGTGGTCGATGCGCTGCGCGAGGTCGTAGTCTGGCTTGGGCGTGCGGTTGCTGTCCACCTGCCATTTGTCGGCGAGGTCAAAGGCGTTGGCAAAGTGGAAGCCTGCGGCGTCCGCGCCATTCTTGAGGATCGCATACGCGTCCGTGGCCGGCTCCGAGTTGAAATCGCCGACAAAGATCACCGGATCGTTGACTGCCATCTTGGCAAAACGCGCCAACGCCAGCGGCGCGGACAGCTTCTGGCTCGGCGTGTTGTTGTCAAAGTGCGTGCTGGCCATGATGAACGTGCGATTCGCCCATTTGTCCTTCAGGCGCGCCCAGTAGATCAGCCGCGGAAACTGGCCGCCGCTGGCAAAACCGTTGGAGAACGCGATGTCCGGCGTGGGGCTCAGCCAGATGACGCCGTGATCGAGCACGTCAAAACGCGCCTTGCGGTACAGGATCGCCGCGTCCGAGTAGGTGACAAAGCTGTCGCCGAGCGCCGTCGCTGGATCGCTGGGCTGCTTGATGTAGAACAGGCTCTCGTACACGCCGCCAGTCGTCGTGATGTCGCCGAGCATGTCGACGGCGGGATCGGGCGTGAACGTTTCCTGTACGCCGACAAGATCCGGGTCAAATCGCGCGATCGTGTCGCGCACCATCGGGACGCGTGTGGCCCAGTCCTGGGGCCAGTCGGGGTGATCGCTGTTGATGCAGAACGGGCACATGACGTTGTAGGTCATGACCTTGACGACGCGCGGATCGCCGGTTGCCGCATCCGCGTTTTCGCCATCGACAGCCGCGGTCGCGTCCGCGCTCACGTCGGCGGCGGTCGTGCTTGTCGCGGTTTGGCCGCAGCCGCCCAACAGCAGCGCCCACGCGCCCACCATCACCGCCAGCATCCCGAGTCCCATCTTTCGCATGGCCATCGCATCCTCCCCAACTGGCCGCGCATGCTGGCATGCCCGCGGCCGTCACGCCACCGTCATCCTACGCGCATTCTGGCGTCACAAGCGCGGCCGTTTGCCTCGCCGCACCCCGCGCCGTAGCATGGCCGGGTGAAGAACCGCGCGCCGCTCCTGCTCTGCCTGCACCTCCTGGCGTGTCGCCCGCCGCCGGCGCCGCCCCAGCGCGTGCCCGCACCCGTGCCCGCAGTTGTGCCGACCGCCGATGTGACCGTGAACATCGCGCTGCCGCTGGAGGACACGCAGGTCGACTTGCTCGCGGCGGTTGACGAGCCGATGGCCTACGTTGGCCGGTTTGGTCGCGCGGTTGGCGGCCACAGTCACAGCATGGGCACCGCGCAAAATGGCTATCTCCAGGGTGGCCAGGCGCTGACCGAGTCGCCCGCGTTGCACATCCTGCCGCAGACGCGATCCCGCGGCTTTTACTGGGGGACCGTGGAGTTGGTGCAGTTGCTGGAGCGGTCCGCGCAGGCGGTCGCTGCGGACTTTCCGCATTCCACGCTCAAGCTCGGCAACCTGTCCAAGGAAGGCGGCGGCGACATCGCGCCGAGCCATAGCCACAACTCCGGGCGCGACGCGGACGTCCTGTTCTTTGCTTTTGACCGCAATGGCAGCGACAGCGCGCCGGCCAACTTCGTGCACTTTGACGACAATGGCCTGTCCGATTCACCCGATCCGGGCCGCTGGGAATTCGACACTGCGCGCAACTGGGCGCTCGTGCGGCGGTGGCTGACGGACCCGGACGTCGTCGTGCAGTGGGTTTTTGTCAGCGTGCCGCTGCGCAACCGCCTGCTGGACTACGCGCTGCGCGAACGCGAGCCGCAGAGCCTGCGCGAGCGCGCCATGCACGTGCTGGTGCAGCCGCGGGACTCCAGCCCGCACGCGGACCATTTTCACATCCGGATCGCGTGCCCGGTGGATGATCGGCCCAACTGCATCGACGGCTTTGGCCAGACGGCGCGGGCGCGCGAGGCGCAGGTGGACGCGCTCCTGCAGCTGTACGCGCATGGCTCGCCGGAGGAGCAGCGGTATGCCCGCGAGTTGCTGACGTTGCCGGTCGACGGCAGCGTGGCGGACCTGCCGCCGATTGAAGGCGACGAGGGCAAACCGGAGTAACGCCTACGCGGCAAACGCGTCGGTCGCCGCGATCAGCTTGTCGACGATCCCCGCTTCCAGCGCCGAGTGACCGGCGTCCGCGATGATCTCCAGCTTGGCTTCCGGCCACGCCTTGGCGAGGTCCCACGCGGAGCGCAGCGGGCACACCACGTCATAGCGGCCCTGCACGATCACGCACGGGATGTGCCGGATCTTGTCGACATGGCGCAGCAGTTGGTCGTCCGTCTGGAACCACGCGCCGTTGACGAAGTAGTGCGCCTCGATGCGGGCAAACGCGAGCGCGAAGTCATCCTCCGCGTAGTGGTGCAGCATTGCGGGATCGGTGTAGAGCCGGCTCGTCGCGCCTTCCCAGATGCTCCACGCCTTGGCCGCCGCCAACTGCACCGCGCGGTCCGGATGTGTCAGCCGGCGGTAGTAGGCGCCCATCAGATCGCCGCGCTCCACCTCCGGAATCGCCGCAAGGTACTGGTCCCACGCGTCCGGATAAATCCAGCTCGCGCCTTCCTGATAGAACCACTCCAGCTCCGCGCGCCGGATGAGGAAGATGCCGCGCAGCACCAGCTCGGTCACGTGATCGGGATGCGCCTCGGCGTAGGCAAGTGCCAGCGTCGAACCCCAGGAGCCGCCAAAGACCTGCCAGCGGCCGATGCCGAGGTGGGCGCGCAGCTTTTCCATGTCCTCAACGAGGTCCCAGGTCGTGTTGTCGCGCAGCTCCGCGTGCGGCGTGGATCGGCCGCAGCCGCGCTGGTCAAACAGCACGATGCGATAGCGCGCTGGGTCAAAGAACTGCCGGTGCCACGCGTCGCAGCCGCCGCCTGGACCGCCGTGGATGAAGACGACGGGCTTGCCGCGGGGATTGCCGCATTGTTCGTAATACAGCGTGTGCAAAGGAGAAACCGCGAGGCGGCCGGCGTCGTAGGCGGCAATCGGCGGATAGAAACTGCGCATGGCGACTCCTGGCCGGGGAAACGGCGCGCGGATTGTGGCAAAGACCGGTGCGGAACCGCAAGGTCACGCGCACAGGGGCGCGCAGTTCGATGGCCGACCGCACCGCATCAAGCTTCTGAATTTGCGTGGAAAAGCCGCGCTTGACGGGGATTCCGCTGGCAGTCAGACTTGCCTGCGGGCGCGTCGCCGTCCCCGAGTCCGCCCAACCATGACCGACAACGCCGCGAAATGGCCACGCCTGCTCACGCTGGCCAGCGTCCTGCTCGGCGTCAGCGCGCTGGTCCTGAGCGCCACCAACCTGGCCGCCACCGTCGCCGCGCGCTTGGACTTTCCCGCTGATTTGGAGTGGATGGAAGGCGGCATGCTCGTGCACGTCGACCGTTTGCGCCACGGCCTCGGGCTCTACGTGCCACCGTCGGAGACGTTCATTCCGTACATCTACCAGCCGTTGTACCCGCTGCTGCTGAGCTGGCTGGGCGAGCCGTCCTACGCCGTGGGCCGCGCAGTTTCGCTCTGCGGCATGGCGGCGGCGGCGGCGATGGTGATCGTCCTGCGGCAAAGTCGCGCGCCCTGGGGCATCGCGCTCGGCACCGTTGCGGTGTTCCTGAGCTGCTACGACGACGCCGGCGGCTATTTTGACGTCGTCCGCAACGACGGGCTGAGCCTCGGTTTGACCACTTGGGCGTTGCTGGCGGCGCGGCAGGACAAGCCGTGGCAGCGCGCGGTGGGCGGGCTGCTCCTCTGCGCGGCCTTTGCCACCAAGCAGAACGCCGCGCTGCTCGGCCTGCCGATCGCGCTCTGGCTCCTGCTGGCGCGCGGCTGGCGGCCGGCTCTTCACTTCACCCTCTGGGCGGCGCTGCCAGCGCTGGCGTTTGTTGTGTGGCAGCAGGTCATTTCCCACGGCTACTACCTGACGTACATCCTCGCGGTCCCGGCGTCGCACCCCATGCTCTGGCATCGCTTTTTCACGGAAGCACCGCTGGAAATTTTCCGTTCGGCGCCAGTCGCTTACGTCCTCGCGCTCGGCTTGGCGGTGTGGCTGGCGCGGCGTTTGCGGCTCGCGGATGCCTACTGGCCTGCGGTGCTCGCGACGGTCGTGCTTGTCGCGGGCGTGATGCGCGCGCACTTTGGCGGCGCGGTCAACGTGATGATTCCCGGCTTCTGGGCGGCGACGCTGGGCGTTGGCCTGCTGCTCAACACGGCGCTCGCGGCCGCGAACCAGCGCCCGCGTCTGCATCTTTGGCTCGCGCCGATCGCGACGCTGTTCCTGCTCGTCCAGACCGCCGCGGGCCTGTGGGACGTGGGCAGATTCGCGCCTGATCCGCAGGATCGCGCCGCGCACGCGCAGTTGGTCAAGCTTGTCGCTGCGCTGGACGGTGACGTTTTCATGCCAGAATTTCCATGGGTTCCGGCGCAAGCGGGCAAGAAGCCGAGCCTGCCGCTGATTGCCCTGTGGGACCTGATCCACCCAGGCTGCCCGCTGCCGTTGGGGCCGATCGCCGTGCGCGCCGCGCTTGCCCGCCACGCGTGGCCGACGATCATCACGTCCAGCAAAACGACGCGCGGGTTCACGCTGCTGCAGATCGGCCTGGCGGACGCCTACGACCGCGTGGAGCAGTTTGATTTGCCGCCGCAGTTGTTGCGCAAAAAGTCCGGCTGGCAGGTGCGCCCGGAGTGGATTTGGAAGCCCAAGGCGCCGGCTACTTCTTCACCAGCACCCTGACCCCGCGCGGCGGGATCGCCACGTTGGGCGCCGTCACGTCCGCGCCGCCCAGCAGGTCCTGCCACGTGCCAGTCGGCAGCCCGCCGAGGCTTACCGGCGCGTCACTGCGGTTGATCGCCACGACGACCGTGTCGGCCGCCGTCGTCATCTGGTAGAGCCACGCCTCCGGCGTAATCCACAGCGTCTTGCGCGTGCCCTTGCGCAGCGCCACATGATTCTTCCGCGCCTGCCCCAGCGCCTTCATCCGCGTCAGCAGCAGGTTCTGCCCGGCGTTGTAGGCGCTCCACTGCATGGGCCGGCGATTGTCGGGGTCGCCCGCGCCCGCCATGCCGACCTCGTCGCCGTAGTAGATGAGCGGCACGCCGCGGTTGGTCATCAGTACGGCCATCGCCACGCTCATGCGCTCGTACGCGCTCGTGCCGGCGGGCTGCCCGGGCTGGTTGGTCCACGCCTTGTCTTTGCCGTTGGCCCAGACGTCCGCCCAGATCGGCGTGTCTTCCGCCATGTGGATGGTGCGCGGGAGGTCGTGGTTGCCGGTGAACGTGGACATGATCGCGTCCGCGCCAAAGAACCCGTCGTTGCCGTCGAGGAATTTCTCCAGATCGGTCATCTTGCCCTGACGCAGCAGCACGGTGCTGTCCAGCGTCGCCCGTTCGGCGAAGTCGAATTGACCGTCCAGCTTGGTGCACGGGTCGACAAACGACTTCACGAACGTTTGATCGCCAGAGAACGTCTCGCCCACCAGCCAGATGTGCTGCTGCCGCAGCGGTTCCACGTCCGTCAGCAGCCGCGCGCGCAGGTCGGTCAGCCACGCGCCTTCCACGTGCTTGATCGCGTCCAATCGCAAGCCGTCCGCGCCCGATTGCTGGAGCCACCAAATCACATTGTCAATCGAGGCTTTGCGCGCGTCCGTGTTGAGAAAATTGAAGTCCGGCAGGTAGGTTGTGAACCAGCAATACAGACCCGACGGGCCGTCCCACGGACAGACGCTTGCGCCGCACGTGCAGTTTTGGCCCTGGACGGAGAGGCCGTGGAACCAGCCGTCGCTCTGGTGCTGCTGCCACACCGGCGAGCTTGTGTGCACATGATTCATCGCGTAGTCGAGGACGATTTGGATGCCCATGACGTGCGCGGCTTGCACGAGCGCCTGCAGCTCCGCCATCGTGCCAAAATGACCGTTGGGCTTGTCGCGATCGCGCGGCCAGTAGCCGTGATAACCGGAGTACTTCTGGCCGTCGTCGCCGAGTTCCAGCGCGTCGGTCGGATCGAGCGGCACGGTCAGCCACAGGACGTTGACGCCGAGGTCGGTGAAGTAGCCTGCGTTGATTTTCTGCGTGACGCCGGCCCAGTCGCCGCCATTCCAGCCCGCGATCGGCGCGACGCCGGTGACGCTGCCGTTGTTGCTGGTGTCGCCGTCCAGGAACCGGTCGACGAAGACGAAATACATGACGCCGTCGTGCCAGTCGAAGGCCGTGGGCTTGGCGTCGATGCCGCACACGGTCTGCAGTTTGCCGCAGACCCACGGGTCACACGTCTGCGCCGCCAGCAGGGAATTGGTGTTCCCGGTGCTGTCCGTCACTTTCTGCGGGTTGGTCGGATCGGCGAGCCAGGCGTCGCCGCCGCCCAGCTTCTGCACATGGAACTTGTACTCGACGCTCTGGCCGTAGGGCATGTCCGCGTTGACGCTCCAGTCCGTGCCGCTCGCGGTCAGCGGGATGCCGGTCTTCCAGCCGTTGAAGCTGCCGCGCAATTCGACGCTCGCCTCTGAGCCGTCGCCCGTGTATGCAAACGGCGTGGTGCAGAGCTGGGGCGCCGCGCCGCAGTCCGCGCTTGTCACATCGGCAATCGCGTCGGTTCCACTGTCCGGTCCGCTGTCGGGCGCAACATCGACGACTGCGGCGTCACTGACGGCATCCACAAGCGCATCTGCATCAGCGCCGGCATCGGTCAGCACGTCGACGACCGCGTCGGTTGCGGCATCTGCAGCTGCATCCGCATCCGCCGGTTGCACGGCGTCCACAACATCCACAGGCGCAACGTCGGGCGCGTCCTTGCCGGCGCCAAAATCCAGGCCTTCGGCGTCGGCGCTGGCGTCAGCGGCGGCATCGGCCACGTCCTCGCTTTGCTGCGGCGCGCACGCCAACATCCCGCACAGACCGGCCAGGAGCAGATGACGACGCGATGCGAACATGGCACTCCGTAGGCGCAAAACCGCTGATCGCGCGCCCGCCAGCGTACTCGGTTGCGCCGCTGAATCAACTCCCGGGACGGCTTGGGTCATGGCGGATTCGCCGTTCCATTCCCGGGCAAGTGTTGTTCATTGTCTCCACACGTGAACAGTGTTGTCTATGGAATCGGTATTGTGCCTCTCGCGGCTGGGCGCTACTTTAATCGAGCCGGCACCCAGTGTGGGTTTCGCTGGCGCCCATCCAGTTCCCGGCCCTTGGCCAACCTTGGAGTTTACAATGCGTACTTTTGCTTCCCTCGTTCTCTCGTTTGCCGTCGCGGCCGCACCGTTCACCGCTTTTGCCGCTGACAAGGCCAAGCCCGCCGCGGCCGCGATTCCGCTGACCGGCACCATCGGTTTTGTCGGCAGCAAGGTGACCGGCCAGCACGTCGGCAACTTCAAGACGTGGAATGGCCACGTTGAGCTGAAGGACGGCAAGGCCGTCGGTGGCAAGCTCGAATTCACTGTGCAGACCGACTCCGTTGAAGTGGACGTCGCCACCGCCAACGCCTGGACGCCCAAGCTGCTGGAACACCTGAAGAGCCCGGACTTCTTTGACGTCGCCAAGTTCGCGACCGCGGCGTTCAAGTCCTCGTCGATCAAGGCGGACGGCGGCGGCGTGAAGATCACCGGCAACCTGACCTTGCACGGCGTGACCAAGCAGGTCGAGTTCCCGGCGACCGTGACGTTGGCCGGCAAGGATGTGAAGGGCGACGCCGAGTTCACGATCAACCGCAAGGATTTCGGTATCTCGTACGCCGGCAAGGAAGACGACCTCATCCGCGAAGGCGTGGTGCTGAAGATCCACGTCGCCGGCAAGGCGCAGTAAGGTTCGCGAACGCCCGCGCTCAGTGTACCGGGCTGGCGACAAAGGCCGCTGAATCCGCGTTCCGGTAGCGCGCCAGCACCCGCAGCGCCGCTTCCGTTTCGCGGTCCACGCGGGTCAGCGCGGCGTCGATTTCCCCATCCGTCGCCGACCGCGCGATGGTCTCCAGCTGCGAGAGGCTCGCCGCCAGCCGCCGCGCGCCGACACAGGCCGCGGTCCCGCGCTGGCGGTGGGCCAGCAGCGCCAGCGCCTCCCGATCGCGCGACGCCGCCCCCAGCTCCGCGCGCGTTTGCGCGGCCGCCTCCGCAAAGATCGCCACGACGGCATGCACGGTCTGCAAGCCGCCAGCGCGCTTCAGGTCCGCCAACGTGGCCACTTCCAGCACGGGCAGTTCCGTCGACGGAATCGGCAGCTGGATCGCCTGGCTGATGCGCCGCACCCGCGGCAGGTAGCGCAGCACCGCTTGACGCAGGTCATCGGCCCGCAGCGGCTTGACGAGCACGGCGTCCACGCCCGCCGCGCGCGCCCGCTCGTGGTCCTCCGCCAGGACGGACGCCGTCAACGCCAGCATCGGCAAGTGCCGCCCCGGCGCCTCCGCCGCGCGAATCTGTGCCGCCGCAGCGTAGCCGTCCAGCACGGGCATCTGGCAATCCAGCAGCACGACGTCGTAGTGCGTGCGCTGCACCGCCAGCACCGCCGCCGCGCCGTCCGCGACCACATCGACGCTCACGCCCAGCGTTTCCAGCAGCCGCGTCGTGATGACCTGATTGATGCGGTTGTCCTCGGCCACCAACACGCGCCCGGCCACTGTTTCCGTCGGCGGCAGGTTCGAAGGCGGCGCGTTGTTGAGCGGCGCGGCCTCGGGTACCGCCAGTTCAACCTCAAAGAAGAACGTGCTGCCGCGCTCCGGCTCGCTCTGGCACTGTAGACGCCCGCCCATCAGCGCGACGAGCTGGCTGCTGATCGCCAGTCCCAGCCCGGTCCCGCCATAGACCCGCGTCGTGGAGGCGTCGGCTTGCGTGAACGGCTCGAACGCCTTGCCGAGGATCGCCGGCTCAATGCCGATACCGGTATCCTGCACTTCCAGGCGCAGCCGCACGTGGCCCGGCGTCCCCGCCGCAGTCCGCGCCCGCAGGACGATGCTCCCGCGCTCCGTGAACTTGGTCGCGTTGCCCAGCAGGTTGATGAGGACCTGCCGCAGCCGCACGGCGTCGCCCACCAGCCACGGCGGCAACTCCGCGGGCACGTCAAGCGCGACTTCCAGGCCTTTTTGCCGCGCCGTCATCGCCACCAGCTCGAGCGACTCGCGGAGCACCGGGAGCAGCTCAAACTCGCTTTCCTCCAGCTCCATCTTGCCGGCTTCAATCTTGGAAAAATCGAGGATGTCGTTGATGATCGCCAGCAGCAGTTCGCCAGATCCCTGAATCATGTCAACGTATTGCCGTTGATCTGGTGACAGTGGCGTCTCCAACAGTACTTGCGTCACGCCCAGCACGCCATGCATCGGCGTGCGAATTTCGTGGCTCATGCGCGCGAGGAATTCGCCCTTGGCGCGATTGGCGGTCTCTGCGACTTCCTGGGCGGCGCGCAGCTGGATTTCCGAGTCCTTGCGCGCCGCGATCTCCGCGTCCAACTGCACGCGCAAGTCGCGCAGCCGGCCAACGACGGCGCCGACAAGCAGCAGTCCCATCGCGGTGGCAAGCTGACCGCCTTGCAGCCACGCGGACCAGGGAATCCCGAGCTGGAGCGAACCGACGACCGTGTGCAGCGCCACGCAAGCCGCGGCGACGCCCAAGCCGGCGAGCAGGCCGCCCTGACTGGCCGCCAGCAGCACGACAACGGTCGCCAGGCTCTCGGTCCCCGGACCCAGCGTGCGGTAGAGCAGCTTGAAGCCCGCGCCATAGGCGACGGCGAACAGCAGGGGCAACTTGCGCCAAATCGCCTCGGGAATCCACCGCCGCTGCGTCTGCGCCATCGCTTCACGCTCCGGATGGCGGCGCTACACCGGCGATCCGCAAAGTTTCAGGAATTTTGTGCATTTCCATGGCCTTGTCCAAGCACCACGCGCGGCCCATCCCGGCCGTCTCCAGGCGTAGCCGGGCTGAAACGACGCTGGAACAGAAGACCACCGGCCCCTGAAAACCGTTGGCGCGCGCCGTGTCGACGAGCGTCAGGCCGTCCATGCCGGGCATCAGCACGTCGCAGATCAGCGCATCCGGCGGCGGGTTGCGCCGCAGCCAGTCCAGCGCCGCTTCCCCGCTTTCGAGCGCCTCGCAGTCGCAGCCGGTCGACACCACGAGCGTCCGCACCAGCCCGCGCATCACGCGGTCGTCGTCGATCGTCAGCACCAGCGGCCGCTCGCGTCGCACCGTCACTTGCACGGGCTGCCCCAGCGCGGTCGCCGACACCCGCCGCCGCGGCGAGGCCGTGCCAGCCAGCCCTCCCGGCAGGAACCATTCCGACCACGCGATTTCCGCCTCAGGCCGCGCTTTCTCAAACAGTCGCCGCACTTCCGCCATCGTTTGCGGCCGGTTCAGCGGGTTCTTCTGCAGCATCGACAGCACGACTTCGTCAAGCGCCGCCGGCACCCACTCCCCGCCCTGCATCACCGACGGTACGACCGCGGGCTTGTTGACGATGCTGAACAACATCTCGTCCAGCGTCTTGGCCTCAAACAGGATGTGGCCGGTCAGCAGCTCAAACACGACCGCGCCCAGGCTGTAGATGTCGGCGCGGTGATCGATGTGGCCGGCCGTCGCGACTTCAGGCGCCATCGTCGCCGGGCTGCCAAAAGTCCGCTGTGCGCTGCTGCGGTGGGCAAGCGCCCGCACCGTCTGGCCGTGCGGCGTCACGGCGTTGCGCGTGAGCTTGGCGAGGCCAAAATCGAGCACCTTGAGCAGGAAGCCTTCGGGCCGCGTGCGATCATCGACGAGGAACAGGTTCTCGGCTTTGACGTCGCGGTGCACGATGCCGGCCTTGTGCGCGGCGTCGAGCGCGGACGCCGTTTGCTCCACGAGCGCGAAGATTTCAAGCACGCCAAGGTGTTGCTTGGCGTCGAGCAACTTGGCCAGATCGCGGCCGTTCAGGTGCTCCATGACGATGAAGAACCCGGCAACGGGATCCTGGCCGTGATCGAGAACGCGCACGATGTTCGGGTGCGTCAGCAGCGCCTCAGCTTCCACTTCCAGCCGGAAACGCGAGACCATGGACGGGTCGACCGTGCGCCCGGGATTGAGCAGCTTGACCGCGACCATCATCGGCAGGCGTTCATGCGTCGCGAGGTAGACCGTGCCAAAACCGCCCGTGCCGAGGTGCTTGCGCAGGCGGTAGCTGCCGCCGACGACGACGCCGATCAGGGGATCGACGGGTTCAAAATCGACGAGAACGTTGCCGTCCTGGCCGCAATACCGCTGCTCGTCCGGATAGGTGGCTTGGCACACGGGACACTGCTTCATTCCGGCCCCGGCTTGTCGTCGCGATCGGCGTCTTCCGGCAAGGTTCCGGTTCGCGGGTCCAGAATCATGGATGGCACTTTCACGACCGGCGCCTCGTCGGCGGCAAAACGCGCGGCGGCACGCGCCGTGGGCGCTCCGGCTTCCGCTTCGCGCGCGGCTGCAATCGCGGCGCGAATGCCCGCAACGCTGCGATCCGCATAGCGCTGCGTGACTTCCGTCGTACCGGGCGCTTCCGTTGCGGCCATTGGCGGCAGTTCAGGCGACCAACTGGGTACCGCCTCAGATGGCATTCGCCCCGAGGGCGCCGCAACGGGCGCGGCGGTCTCCGCCCCGGCTTGCGCCTGCGCGATGGCGGAGCGGATCTCAGCCAGCGCATGGCTGGAATAGCGGTGCGTCGTCTCTTCCGCGTCAATCAGCGGTTCCGCGGCCGACGCGGCGCCCGGTTTGTGCTTCGTATCGGACGGAAAGCGCCTGGGCATGGGTCCACCTGCAAGACTAGCCGCCGCGACAGCTGCACGAACTTACCCCGCGAGTGGACGGGCCGCAAGATCGCGGCCACTTTACCAGAATTCGCGACGCGCCCGCCGCGGTCCTTGACAACTTCAGCGCCGCCGTCGACCTTGCCGAGTGAGGTCGAGATGACGCTGCAGGAACTCAAATACATCGTCACGGTTGCCCACGAGCGGCACTTTGGTCGCGCGGCGAAGGCGTGTTTTGTCAGCCAGCCCGCGTTGTCCGCGGCGGTGCGCAAGTTGGAGGATGAACTCGGCGTCGTGCTCTTTGACCGCGACACGCCGACGGTGACCGTGACGCCGCTTGGCCACGCGATCGTCGCCCAGGCGCAGCGCGTGCTGGATGCCGCGGGTGAGGTGCACAAGCTCGCGCAGGCCGCCCAGGATCCGCTGGTGGTGCCGTTTGGCCTCGGACTCATTTACACGATTTGTCCCTATCTGCTGCCGCACTGGGTCCCGGAAATCCAGGCGCTCGCGCCGCATTTGCCACTGCTGATGCAAGAAGGCCTGACGGCGCAGCTCGTCGAGCGCCTGAACAACGGCGAACTCGACGCGATCGTCGTCGCTGAGCCGTTCGCCGAGCCCGGGATCGCGACGCAGCCGCTGTACGAGGAAACGCTGGTCGCCGCCGCGCCGTTGGGCCACGCGTGGGCGGATGTCGACGTCGTCACGCCGGAGATGCTGATGCGCGAGACGGTGCTGCTGCTGACGCCCGGCAACTGTTTTCGCGATCAGGTGCTCCAAGCCTGCCCGGACCTGAACCGGGAGGTCCAGACGGACTCGGCGCTTGTCCACGCGCTGCGCAACAGCTCGCTGACGACGATTCGCCACATGGTGATGGCGGGTGTGGGCGTGACCGTGCTGCCCGCGACGGCGGTGTCGCAAGGCGACCATCAGCATCTGGTGCTGCGACCGCTGGCGCCGATCCAACATCGCCGCGTCCTGCTGGCGTGGCGCCGGGCGTCGGCGCGCACCAAGGTGCTGGAATTGCTGCAACAAGCCCTGGACCATGCGCTCGTGCGCGGGCGGATGCCCTCGGCACATCGTCCATAGGCGCGACCTATCGCCGGCATAGAAACAATCCATTTTCCTTATCGCAAATTGCCACCTATTCTTCTCTCAACGCCGGCATGACGCTGGCAACAACACCCGGAGGAGGAGTTCATGATGCAGGAACAACAGCAGCGAACGCGGCAGAATTTGGAGTCGGCGCTGGCCGGCGAGTCGATGGCGCACATCAAGTACCGCTATTTTGCCAAACTTTGTCGGCAGGCGGGCGACGAGGCGACGGCCAAGCTTTTTGAGGCGACGGCGGATCAGGAGGTGCAGCACGCGTGGGGGCATCTGGAGTTGCTGCTCAGCGAGCAGAAGCTGACTCCCGCCGCGTGCCTGAAGCTGGCGATCGCCGGCGAGACGCACGAGTACACGGAGATGTACCCACAGTTCCGCCGGGAAGCGGAGGCTGAGGGCAATGCGCCGGCGCTGGCGGAAATCGACGCGCAGATTGCGGAGTCGCAGGAGCACGCGGAGGCGTTTGCCGCGCACCTGAATCAAGGGATCGTGAAGAAGGCCGAGCGGCGTTTTGCCGCGCTGGCGCGGATTGAAGAACGGCATGCGGGCCATTACCGCGATGCCCTGGCTGGCTTGGAGGTGAAGTAATGGCTGATGATTTCAAGACGTTCCGCTGCATTGTCTGCGGTTTTGAGTACAGCGAAGCGGCTGGTTTGCCCGACGAAGGTATCGCGCCCGGCACGCGCTGGGCGGATATCCCCGGCGACTGGTGCTGTCCCGATTGTGGTTCAGCCAAGGAAGACTTTGACATGGTCGAGATCTAGCCAGGCTGACCTGCGGCCGATGGCAAAGTTCGTCGGTCCGACATGCTGCATTTGACAACCGCAGCGGAGGTCGCCTGCACTGCCGAGCACAGCGTGTCGCCGGCCGCGTCGGCTACTTGGTCGGCTCGGCCGGCACGCGCTTGCGCGCTTCCACGGAATCCTGGGTCATCCGCTCCACCGCCGGCACCAGCGACTCGCGCGCCACGGCGTCGAGCTCCAGCGCTTCATCCGCCGGCAGCAGCCGCCAGCCCTGGGCGAGGCTCTGCACGGCGGCCTGCAGCGTCGTCTCGCGTTCCTGCAGCACCTTGAGCGCCGCCCAATCCTGCGCGGCGTGCCATTCGCCATGCAGCGCGTCCGTTTGCTTGGTCAGGTCCGCCATCTGCTTGAGCGCCTTCTGGTATTCCGCGCTCGCGGCCTGCAAGCCCATGCGCAGCAGCCGTTCCGCGCGCAGGATCGGCCGCTCCACTTGCCCGGCAAACAGGCTCTCCCACTGTTCCCGGCCGGCCGCCGCCTGCACTTCCGCGATGCCGGCGTGGTACAGCGTGTGCTGCGTCACCTCCAGCTTCTCCAATTTTTCCACGATGGCGGCGCGCTTCGCCGCATCCTTGCCCGCGTCCTTGGCCGCGAGCACCACCGCTTCCGCCTCCTGACCGAGCGCCTCCACGCTGGCCAGCAGCGCCTTCTGCCGATCCTCCCGATGCGGGTCCGCCTCGTTCTGCACGCGCTTGTAGACGGCCTCAAACCGCGCCAGCAGCGGCGTCACTTTTTCGGCAATGTACCGGCCGACCTGGGCCTTCTCGTCCTCATTGAGCAGCTTTTCCACCGCGTCGGATTCCTGCCGCTGGGCGGTCACGTGGGTCTGGAATTCGGCAACGAGCGCCTGCACTTTCGCCACGTCCGCGCCGGGCGCCTCGGCCTGCTTGACCATCGTTGTCAGCCGGTTGGTCAGTTTGTCGACGGTCGCCTTCGCGCGTCGCAGGTTGGCGGAGTCGGGCGCGTGCGCGGGCGCCTCGGCGGGCGGCTTCGCGCGCGCGGGCAGGGGCAGCAGGAGGCACACGGCGGCGAGGAGGGGAGTCAGCTTCACGTCGGAATCCTTTGGCCGCGACGAAGGGCCTGGGCCAGAATCTCTGACCTGTCTTGGCTTTTTTGACTAAGGCGCGGCGAACTTTTGCTGCAGCGCGTCGGCGCGTTCCATGAACTGGTCGGTCGCCACGGACACGGATTCCGTCACCAGCGCCGCCAACTCTTGCCGTTCATCCGCGGCCAGCTTCTGCCACCCCAGCGTATCCAGCCCCGCGACGGCATGGGCGAAACGGCCCTTCAGCGCCTCGAGACCGGCCGCGTCGTTGACCTGCGCCAGCTCATCGACAAGCCGCCGCGCGTCGGCGGCCATCTCCGCGACCGTCAGCTTTTCCTCTTCAAACGCCGGGCACTGGGGCAGCAGCGCCAGCCGCAAGAGGCGCTCGACGCGCTGCAGTTTCGGCTCCAGCATCTTGGCCGATTCCTTGAACAGCCGCCGCGGATTGCCGATCGCCGTTTCCTGCCGCACCGCCTGATACGCAGCGTTGCGTTGGCTGCCAATCGCGGCCATCCGCTGCCGCACTTCCTCGCGCTTGGCGGCGTCATGTCCAGCGCCGCGCGCCAGCTGCTGCAGCGCCTCGGCGTCCGTCACCGCTTTGGCGATCTCGGCGCGAAAGCGCTCCGCCGCGGGGGCATGGTCGCTGGGCGACGGCTTGTCGTCCTCGCCTTCACCCTCCACCGCCTGCGCCACCAGCTCCAGCGCCGCCTGCATCGCCTCGATCCGCGGCCCCAGCTTGTCGCGGCCGTAGTCCTCGCCCGCCGCCCGCTGCGCGACGTCCATCACTTTCTGCAAGGCTTCCATCTCCACTTCCGTCGCCTGCATCTGCGTCTGGAAGCGCCGGCCGATGTCGGTCAGCCGCTGCGTGTCATCGCCCGCAGCCTTCACGTCGCGGATGAATTGGTCGACGACGCCACAGGTCTTGTCCACCGCGGCCTTGAGACGCGTGAGCGCCGTCGGCGCCGCCGCTTCTGGGCTCGCCACGGGTTTGCCTTTGGGCTTGCCGGCATACGCCGAAAGCGGCGCCACCAGTACCGCAGTCACCAGCGCCGTGCGCATCAAAAAACCCAGCATTTCGTTCCTCGCGATGTTGTGGCGCAGGGCTCAGATGACGATGCAATCCGCTTCGGCCAAATCCGCCGCGACGATCTCGCCGACGACCGTCGCCGCGATGCCGTGACCCGCCAGCAGCGCGAGGCTCGCCGCGACGCGATCCGCCGGCAGCACCGCGATCATGCCGAGACCCAGATTGAAAGTCCGCTGCATCTCCAAATCTTCCACGCCCGCCTCGCGGATGGCCTGAAAGATCGCCGGCTCCTGCCATTTGTCGCGGTGCAAAACCGCGCGCGTCCCCGCGGGCAGGGAGCGCGGCACGTTGCCCGGCAGCCCACCGCCCGTGATGTGCGCCAGCGCGCGGACTGGCTCGTGCGCCAGCAAATCCAGCACCGGCTTCACGTAGATCTGCGTCGGCTCCAGCATCTCCGCGGCGAGATCGGCGTGCTTGCCGCCCACCGACGGGCCAAAGAGATCCAGGCCACGCACTTCCAGCAGCGCCTTGCGCGCCAGGGAGAAGCCGTTGGAATGCAGGCCGCTCGAGGGCAGGCCGATGATCACGTCGCCCGGTTGGACGCCCTTGCCGTCCAGGATCGCGGCCTTCTCGACGGCCGCCACCGCGAAGCCAGCGAGATCGTACTCGCCATCGGCGTAGAAGCCCGGCAATTCAGCAGTTTCCCCGCCAAGCAAGGCACAGCCGGCCTGCTGGCAGCCCGTCGCGATCCCGCCGACGACCGCCGCGGCGACGTCGAGTTCCAGCTTGCCGGTGGCGAAGTAGTCCAGGAAGAACAGCGGTTCAGCGCCGGAGCAGAGGACATCGTTCACGCACATGGCGACGAGATCGATGCCGACTGTGGTGTGGCGGTTGGTCAGGAAGGCGAGCTTCAGCTTGGTGCCAACGCCGTCCGTGCCCGACACGAGAACGGGATCCTTGTAGCGGTCGCCGAGCGCGAACAGCCCGCCGAATCCGCCGATTCCGCCCATCACGCCGGGGCGGTGGGTGGCTTTGCCAAACGGCGCAATCCGGTCAATGAACGCGTCGCCGCGGTCGATGTCCACACCAGCTTCTGCATAGGTCAACGGCTTCTTGGTCACGGGGTACTCCTCTGACGCTGCCGAGTATCGCAAGCCCGCACTTGGGTCAACCGCCGCCGCCGACAAAAACCGCCAACAAATTCTCCCGGACGCTGCACTTGCCGATTGCCACATGACAGTTGTCACACTAATGTACCACTCGCGGTCAGCCCCCGATTCGACCGCCACTGCGGGTGACATGACGAGTTCGCCGCCCCCCAAGGACCCGATTGCGGTCGTAAATCAGCTCCTCGCCGCGATCGCCGCCAAGGCTGATCATTTTACGCTGCTGCAACTGCCGCGCAACGCTGAGCCTTTGCAGATTCGGGACGCGTATTTTCGCCTCGCCAAGATGGTCCATCCGGACAACCCGCTGTTCAGCGGCAATCCGCAGCTGCGTTCCCAAGCCACGCTCGCGTTTCAGGCGATCACGGCGGCCAACGCCACGCTCGGCGATCCGGCCAAGCGCGGCGCCTACATGCAGGCGATGCTGCATGCCGCGATGGAGCGCTCGGACGCCGTTGTGGCGCAGATGCAGGCGAACAGCCGGGCGACCTCCCAGATTGGCGTGCCGCTGCGGCCGACCGGACCTCAGCCGCACGCGGTGGACCTGGTGACGGGACGGCCGCCGATCGCGCCGGCGCGCCCGGTGCCGACCTCGCAGGGCCCGACGGCGCCGGGCGCCATGAACCGCCCGATGGTGTCGAGCACGCTCAGCGGCAGCAATCCCTTCAGCCGCGGTCCAAGATCCGGGCCACAGCCGATCGCGTCGGCGAATCCCGCCATCACGGGGCAGTCGCTCCAGCCTTCGAGCGGCGCGTCGGTCGGCGGTACGACTCCAATCGGCAGCACGGGCCAGTTTCAGCGGCAAACGGCGCAGATCCCGACCCAGCTGGGCAGCACCGGGCAATTCCAGCGGCCGACGCCGGGCGGCCAGTCGGCGATCGGGCCGGCGACGTCATCGAGCATGCAGACGCGCGCCGTGTCGAGCCTGCGTGGACTGGAGCCGCCGCCCAACGAGGAAGTCGCACGCATCTATTTGCACAGCGGTCGGCAGCAGTTGAATCGCCGCGACTGGGCCGGTGCGCAGGAGGCGCTTGACCTCGCGCTGCCGCTGTTGACGAAGCTGGAGGCTGCGGACTGCAAGGTCATGCTCGGCTGGGCGATTTTCAACAACAACGCCAACGCGGAAATCGACCGCATTGAGCGTCCCAAGGCGATGTGGAATGAAGTCGCGACGCAGTACGCCAAGACGCCGTTTCACGCCCAAGCAGCGTACTACCTGGCGGTGTGGCACAAGCTGCACGGTGAGTTGCGGCACGTGATGAGCAACCTCGCGGCGTGCCTGGAACTGCAGCCGAATCACATTGACGCGGCGCGGGAAAAGCGCCTGATGGAGCAGCGCCGCTCCAATCTCTCTGAGATGCAGGAACTGGAACACAAGGAACGAACGATGAAGGCGCGGCGCTCGTCCAAGACCGCGATTCCGCTGGGCGGCCGTCCGACGCCATCGGCCAATCCCGTGACGGCCAAGAAAGTCGCGCTTCCCAAAGAGCAGAGCTGGATGGAGAAGCTGTTCGGCGGCGACAAGAAGTAGCCTGGGCTACTGCAGCCAGGCGGAATCACTCAGCTCAAGACGCAGCGGCAGCGCCTCAAAGACTGGCATCGGGACTTCGCGCGACCGCGACAGGCGCGCCAGCCACGGCCGTTCCGCGCTGTGTGGCGGCAGCAGCGCCACGAGCGACTTGGGCACCGTGAACTCGCCGTCGTCCTTCAGCCGACAGTGCAGCCAGCCGAGACCAGCGGGCACGTCCGCGCCGAGCAGCAGGTCAAGATCCGCCGCGCCGTCGACGGAACCCCAGCGCAGCGAAAGGTCCTCATCGGCAGGCGGGGCGGGCACCTGCGCGCCGCGGACCGGATGGCTGCCCACCCACGTCACCCGCACCGGTCGCGGCACCTCGATCGCCACGTCAAACGGCGGCACCCCATCGCCGCCCGTCGCCACGACGTGCAGCGTTCCGGCGGCGAGCCAGCCGCGGCTCATGTCCTGTTCGACGTCGTAGCGCACGCCGCGCGTCGCCTCGAACAGGTTGGGCACCATCTGCACGCGCAACGGCAGGACCTGTTTGCCTGCGCGCAGTTCCACGTTGCCGACGTCCAGCAGCTGCATGTAGGCCACCGGCGGCGCGCCCGGCCGCGGACCGAGGTTGTGAGCCGGATCGGCCAGCCGCACGCAGGTATCCAACTCCGGCGCCGGCAGCCCGGCTGACGTCCGCCCGACGAGATCGGCAAGCACGCCGACGTCACCGCGCTCGATGTCGCCAAAAACCGCAGCAACTTGCAGGCGATCGAGACCGACCTGCACGTCCCCGGGCGTCCACGTGCCATTGGCGAAATGGATGGTCACCGCTGCCGCCCGCATCCGCTGGGCGTCCGCTGGCTCCGTCGCCCGCGCGGACGTTGGCGGTGGCGCGCTTTCCGGCTGCGAACGACCGCACGCCACGAGCAAGACCAAGGACAACAGCGGCCAAAGCGTCACAAGAACCTCCGCGCGCAGCGTAGCGGACCCCGGCAGGCTTGCAACCCCCGCCAACTGTGGCACCTTGTGCGGCCCCTGCGCCTCCGGGCGCCTCTTCACAAGGAACATCGCGTGCGCATTATCGCTGGCAGCCGTCGAGGCATGAAACTCCAAGCGCCTCCGGGCACTGACGTGCGGCCGACGTCGGACAAACTGCGCGGCGCGGTCATGAGCATGCTGGGCGGCTTTCTGAGCGGCGAGCGCGTGCTGGACGTGTGCGCGGGTACGGGCGCCGTGGCGCTGGAATGGCTGTCGCGCGGCGCGAGTACGGCGGTGGCGATTGAGAGCGATCCCGTGGCGCTGGAAGCCATGCGCGCCAATGCCAAGCACGTGCGGCTGGACAGCCAATTGACGGTCGTTCCCGGCGACGCGATCAAGCAGCTGACGCAGCTGGCGGCCGATGGCCAACGCTTTGATCTGGTCTACGTTGATCCGCCGTACGACGCCGGGCTGTATGAGACGATCCTCGCCGCGCTGCCTGACGTGTTGAATTCCGGCGCGCAGGTGTTCGTCGAGAGCCGCGAGGGCCTGACGGAAGCGCAGCGGATCGGTTGGACGCACGTGACGCAGCGCCGCTACGGCGGCGGCTGGCTGGATCGCCTGCAGTGGCCAGAGGTCGCTGCGTGATCGACGCTTTTGACCTGCACGTCTACGATTTTGAGCTGCCGGACTCGGCCATCGCCCAGACGCCGATTGAACCGCGTCACGCGGCGCGGCTGTTGGTGCTCGGTTCCCCGGAGGCGCCGCTCGGCCATCAGACCGTGGCGGATTTGCCGGCGCTGCTGCCGCACAACGCGCTGCTTGTGGTCAATGACACGCGGGTCGTGCCTGCGCGCTTGCTGGGCCAGAAGGCTTCCGGCGGGCGTGTTGAGCTGCTCCTGACGCGGCCTTTTGGCACGCCGGGCGCCGATCTGCTGGGCCACGAAGCGATGGCGCGGTCGAGCAAGGCGTTCAGGGTCGGCCAGATGCTGGACCTCGATGGCGGCGGGCAGGCGACGATCACCGCCGTGCTGGGCCAGGGACTCGTGCGCGTTGATCTCGCGGGCTTCGCGGATCTGGCGACGCTGCTGGCGCAGTGCGGCCACGTGCCGCTGCCGCCCTACATTCGCGGCGGCAAGGAGCAGCCGGATCTGGACCGGCCGCGCTACCAGTCGACCTTTGCCAACACGCCGGGCGCCGTGGCTGCGCCGACCGCGGGGCTGCACCTCTCAGCGGAAGTGCTGGCGCAGCTGGCTGAAGCGGGCGTGGAACTCGCGCGCGTCACGCTGCACGTGGGCCCGGGCACGTTCCTGCCAGTGCGCGATCCCGACCTGCACCAGCACCGTGTGCTGCCGGAGCGCGCGGAGATTTCCCCGGAGACCGCAGCCGCGATCGCGCGGGCCCGTGCGCAAGGCCGCGCGATCATCGCAGTGGGCACGACGACGACGCGGACGCTCGAGGCCGCCGCGATCCTTGGCAATGGCGTCATCGCGCCGGGGCGGTTTGACGCCGACCTGACGATCCTGCCCGGTCACCGCTTCCAAATCGTCGATGGCCTGATGACCAATTTCCACCTGCCGCAATCCAGCCTGCTGGTCCTGGTGAGCTGCTTTGCCGGCCGCGCCCGCATCCTCGCGGCGTATGCGGAAGCCGTGGCGCGCGGTTACCGGTTCTACTCCTACGGCGACGCGATGCTCATCCTGCCGACCTGACGGCATCCGGCTGATTCATTCCTTGACAACCTGTCAGATCACCATAAGCTGACAACCTGTCAGGCAATGGCCTGGCCGGGAGTCCTCATGGCGCGCAAGCCCGATCCGCACCGTAAGACTGAGCTCGCGCTCGCCGCATTTGCCGCGCTTCGCCAGCGTGGCGTTGTCGGCACGACGATGAGTGAAGTGGCGCTCGCGCTGGGGATGAAGCGTCCGGCGCTCTACTACTATTTCAAGGATCTCGGTGAGTTGTTTGATGCCGTGCTGAACGCCGTGCTCGCGGATCAGCGCGCCTACGTCCTGCAGCAACTGGACGCCGATGACCATCCGATTGACGCGCTGGCGACGTGGATGCGGGCCACGCTCGCGTTCTACGAGGCGGATCCGCAGCTGATCGGCCTGTTGCTGCAGTTCTGGGCTGTGGGTCGGCCGGACGCGGCGCAGGACGTGCTGGATCGCGCCCGCGATCTCGTCGAGCCCGTGCGGCAGTTCGCGATCGCGCTGTTGCTCGACGCCGTCCGGGATGGTCGCGTCCGGCCGTGCCAGCCTGAAGCGATGCTGGATTTGTGCGTGGCCGTCGTCGATGGCTGCCTCGTCGAGCGCATCAGCCGCGGCCTCGATCCGCGGCCGATCCTGGAACTGTTCATTGCGCAGGTGTTGCTGCCGCTGAAATCGCCCGCGCCATAGCGCACTTCTCCGTACATGAGGTCCCCGATGAGCCAGCAAGACGCCCTCTCCGCGCTCGATACCCAGACTCCGCCGCTGCCGCTGGCGGTGATTCACCTGCGCGGGACGCAGAGCGAGATGGGCGCGCAACACGGCCGCCTCCTCCAGCAGATCGGCGGCTGGCACGCGACGGCGGCGTACTATCCGAACATGGTCGAGCAGATGCTGCGCGGCAGCGCGCTGCGGCCGGTGGAGCGGCATTGGCCGCGGGTGGTGAAGCCGCTGTTGGATCTGCTGGCGGCGCGGCTGGAGCGGCATCGGCCCGCGGACCTGCGGGCGCGCACGGACGCGTTCATGCGTGCTGCGGGGCAGAATGCGCGGGAGGCGCGGCACGTGCTGGCGATGGACGTGTTCCAGAACGCCGTCGGGCTGGCCGGACGGCACATGCTGGGGCCGTTTGCCGACCCGTGGGCGCAGCGCGCGGTGCCGGCGTGTTCGACGCTGATGGCGTGGGGGCCAGCGACGGAAGACGGGCGGCTGCTGCACGCGCGGAACTTCGATTTTCCCGGCGTGGGCGTGTGGGACATGGCGCCCGCGGTCGTCTTTTGTACGCCGGACAAAGGCCAGCGCTACGCATTTGCTACTTCGCGCGGCGCCGACGTGCCGGGCATCACGGCGTGGAATGAATCGGGCCTGACGGTGACGGCGCACACGCGGCTGCACCGCGACGTGGCGTTTTCCGGGGCGGCGATCGTCGACCTCTGCCACGACATCGCGCGCCGGGCGGAGACGCTGGCGGATGCGGAGGCGATCGCCCGCGAACGGCCGGTTGCGTCGACCTGGGGCCTGGCGATTTCCTCGGGCGCGGAGCAGCGCGGCGTGGTTGTCGAGTGCCATGCCAGCGGCGTGGCGGTGACCGGCCCCGATGGCGATGAGCCGTGGCGCGCCTGTACCAACCACTATCTGGACGAGGCGCTGCGGGAGCGCGAACTGGCGCCGTCCCCGGGCTGGTCGTGGCACACGCACAGCCGCAAGAAGCGTCTGGAAACGGCGGCGCGCGAAGCGGTCGCTGGCGAGTCGTTTGACGTCGCGTCGCTGTTTGGCTGGCTGGGCGACGGCCGCGACGCTGACATGCCGGAGCTGGAACGCCTCGCGGGCGGCGTCGTGGCGCAGTCGACGAGCGTCCAGTCCGTAGTCGTGGATCCGCAGCAGCAGATGCTGCACCTGTCGGTCGGTCGCTGCCCCAGCGGTCGCGGCGCTGTGCTTGCCGTGCCGTGGGATTGGTCCGCGCCGGTGGGCGTGGAAGAGCGGTCGCTCCAGCCCGCGGTGCGCCACGCCAAGCCGTCCCGCTTTGACGCCGGCGACGCCAAGGTCGCCTATCGCCACTACCTCCGCGCGACGCAACTGGAGGCGCAGGGCGGCGACCTCACGCTGGTCCACGAGCACGTGTCGATCGCGGCTGAAACGCTGCCGGACGAGCCGACGCTGCAGTTGCTGGCCGGCGCGGTGGCACTGCGCCGCGGCGACCTGACCGGCGCGTTGCGGTTGTTCGAACGCGGCGTTGTCGCTGAGCCGTCGCCGTTTCCCCGGGGCCGATTGCACATGTGGGCGTCACGCGTTGCGGCGCATGTGCCGGACGCCGCGGTTGCCGCCCGCCATCGGGCCGCGCTCGCCAAGCTGGAGCATCCCCTGCTCGGCGCGCTGCAGGAGCGGGTCGCCACGGAAGCGAAGGAGCCGTATCCGCTCGCCAAGCTCCGCGGCATCGCGCTGCACACCCTGCTTGGTGATATCGGCTGAGCGTCAGTGTTGGGCGTTGGCCCGCAAGGCCGCACGGAGCGTGAGCGCGTCGCTGCGGTAGGTCGCATCCTTGGGCGCGCGCTTCAAATATTCTTCCACGGCCTTGAGTGCCGGCATCGTTTCAGCGCGTTCGCGCTTGATCAGCGCAATGTGGTACCACGCCTCCGCGGTCTCCTCAGTGTTGCCGGTCGTCGCAATTTCCAGCCAGTGCAACGCGTCAGCGGAGTGGCCAAGGTTCAATTCGCCAAGGCCGAGGTACAGCGCCGCGCGCGCGTCGTTCGGCTTGCGCTTGACCACCTGCTTCAGCACGCCCAGGGCTTCGGGGCTCGCCGCTTGGTACAGCGCCTCGCCCAGTGACGTCAGCGCGTCGATGTCGTCCGGCTGCAAGTCCACGACCTTGCGCCAATACTGCGCCGCCTGCGGATACCGGTGCTGGTCGCTGTAGTGGCGCGCCAGCAGGCTGTAGACCGTGTGCATCTCCGTCACGGGATGCCCCGCGCCCTTGAAGGCGCTCGCGCCCGACACGATTGACTCCAGCTCCTTGAGCGCCAATTCGCGGGCGTTCGTCGGTTTTTTGGCGTCAAACAGCGTCTGCGCGAGCGTGAGGCGGTACTGCCAGAACGTCGGCTCCGCGCCGATCGCCTGCTTGATCCGGTTGATGCCCGCTTCATTCTCGCCGCGCGCGAACGCCAGGCGGCCAAACTGGAAGAACGCCTCGGCGCTTTTGCCGTTCGCCGCCGTCACCGCGCGCTGCAACGCCGTCGCCGCCCGGTCCGGGTCGTGGCTGTCCAGCAACAGGCGTCCCGCCAGCACGTTCAACTCCACGTCCGATTCCGCCTGTTCAGCAAAGGGCAGGACTGTCTGTGCGCCTTCCTCCGCTTTGCCCTTGGACGCCAGCGCCAAGCCCATCTGGTAGGCGGCGTCCCGATCCAGCATCCGCATGTCGCGCAGTTTGCGCAGGTAGCCCAGACCGCGATCCACTTGGCCCAGCCGCAGGTCCAACTGCGCCGCTCGCAACAGGTAAGCGCGGTTGTCGGGCGCAATTTCAAGCAGCCGCGCGGCGATCTCGCGGGCTTCCGCATCGCGCTTCAACGCCACCAGCTCTTCGACCATCAGCTTGAGCAGCGCCTCATCGTCGCCCACGGCCTTGCGCCCCGCCTGCAGCGTCGCCAGCGCTTCATCGTGCTTCTCCGCCGTCGCCAGCAGCTCGCCCAGCCGCAGAATCGCCCGCAAGTGCTTGGGATCGCGCTGGATGACTTGCGCCAGCAGATCGCGCGCCGTGGCAAAGTGCGCGGATTTGTCCTCGACTTGCGCGCGCAGGAACAGCAGATCCAGCGACTCCGGGTACAGCTTGCCGGCCTCGCTCAACTCCTCGAGCGCGTCTTCATTGCGGTTGATGTACAGCCAGAATTCCACAAGCGCGACTTCAAACGCGATCGACCGCATCCCCGCGAGCTTGGCGGCGCTCAGCACCTTGCGGGCGTCATCGGCGCGTTTCTCCGCCACCAGCAGGCGACCCAGCCGCACGATGGTCATTTCATCGCTCGGCAGCAGGTCCACGGCGGCCTGGAGCGCGGCCACGAGCTTGTCGCGATCGCCGCGCTTGGCTGCCAGGCGCGCCATCACAAGCTGCGCCGCGCGTTTGTCCTGTGGCTGTTTCTGCGTCTCGGCGATGTCGAGCGCGTCGCGCAGGAGGCCTTCCGCGCCATTCAGGTTGCCGGTTTCCAGGTGCGCCGACGCCACCAGCACGCGGGCTTCGGCGTTGTCGTCCGCTTTTGCGACGATGTCCGCGAGCAGCGGCAGCACCTCGGCAAACGCGCCCGCGCGATCCGCCAATTGCGCTTGCAGCACCTTGAACTTGGCGAGGTTGGGCTGATCCTTCGCAGCGAGCACGATCGCGGCCATGCGCTTGCGGAGTTCCGTCAGCTCCGGCGCGTCCTTCAGCGCAAGGCGCACCGCGTCCATTTCACCGCCGCCGGTCGCGCCGGGCTTGGACAGCACTTCCACCGTCGTCTTGCGCTCCAACACGAGCAGCGCCAGTCGCACCGCCACCGCCTGATCGTCGGGCGAGCCCGCGGCCAACGCCGCCAGCTTGTCGTCCTCCAGCTTGGTGCCCGCCGCGATCGTCTTGATCACGTCGAGCCGGACCGGCGCGGGCACGAGCTTCAGCGCGGCTTCCAGGCCGGTCTTGGCGCCAGGCGTGTCGGCAAAGCGCAGCGGAAAACGCTCGTACAGGTCCAGGTAGCGATCGACGAGCTCCTGGGCGATCTTCTTGTCGCGCGGCGAGCGCTTGGCCAACAGCTCCAGGCGGCGGATCTCTGACTCGTAGCTGAGGCGCGTGTCCCACAGCGGGACTGGCGGCTCCAGCGCCGCGGCGGCGAGCTTGGCGGATTTGACGGCCTGGTTCGCGCCCGGGTCCGCCTTGGCCCAGAGGCGTCGGCCAAACCAGCCAAAACCAGCGACTTCAAAGCCCGCGCCGATCAACGCGATCACCAACCCGAGCAGGACCACGGCGGTGAGCGCCCGCTGCAGGTACTGGCGGATGTCGGTGCCACTGGCCGCCTTGCCGCGCGACTTGGACTGAGGCCGCTGTCCGGCGGCGCGCGTTGGCGCTGAAGCCCCGTCCGTCACCGCGACGATCACGCTGTCCGCGTTGCGCCCCGCGTGGCGCGCATCCATCATCGAGTCGAGTCCGGCAAAACCGGCAAAACCGTCGTCATCGCCGATACTTGAGCTGACCGCGGCGACCGGCGTCGTCGTGGCCTGGTGGTCGTCGAAGCTGCCGAAACCGCCAAACCCTTGATCGCCGCCGAGATCGTCCAAGGGCAAGGCGGGCGCGACGCTCAGCGCATCCAGTTCGTCGAGGTTCAGGCCTCCCGCTGGCGCGGTCGATCGCTGGAGGGGCGCGTCAAAGCTCGACAAACTCGTGGCTGGCTTGGCCGCGGCAAACGGCGAGGATCCCGCCGGCTGAACGGTCGTCGCAGGACCAAAAGGATCGTGGATGAATTCGGTGTTGCCCGAACGCGGCGCCGCGATCCGGCCAAACGGGGAAGACTCGCCTGCGGGTGGGCCGACGGGCGCAAGCGTATCGCCGAGAAGGGCTTCAAAATCGATGGTGTCGTCGGAGAAGCCGCCGATAGGACCCGGCGGAGGGGCGAAGGGCGACGGCGCCACCGGTGGTGTGGCAACGGGCGCAACCGGCGGCGCGGCGGGCGGAAACGTCGTGGTGCGTCCGTCCCCCGCGGCGGCACCAAACGGGCGACCGGCGGCCGCGTTCGGCGCTTGGCCAAAGGCCCGCGTGTTGCTGGCGGCGGGCGCGCCAAAACTTTCAAATTCGTCTTCCGGGGATGGCGCGGCCGTGCCCCGGAGCTGCGCCGGCATCTCCGGCAAGCTGATCGTCGTCTCGTTGTTGGGCTGAAAGCGCAGCAAGCACAGCGGGCACTCGACCTGCTGCGATTCGCCTGGGGCCGTCGCGCTCACGGGAAAGACTGCGCTGCAGTTCGGACAACGGACGTTCACGCGCACTCCACGGGCCCATTTGGGCAATAAGACGCTACCTTGCACGCCGCGTCTGGTCAATTCGTTCCGGCGTTTTGCCGAGGAACCCGTCGCCAACTCGCGCGCGCCGTCATCCTGCGGTACGCTTGCGGCCCAACGCGTGCCCGCGCGTGCGCTCGCAGGATATCGGCTTGGCTGTCACGACCTCGCATTACCAGATTGTCATCATCGGCACGGATTTGGCCGGGCTTGTCTTTGGTGCGCTCTGCGCCAAGCGCGGCTATCGCGTGCTCGTCATTGGCCAGGGCAGCCAAGGCGTGCTGTACGAGCATCAGGGCTACACGATGTGCCGGCGCATTGAGATGCCCCACGGCCTGTCGAGCCCGCCGATCAAGCGCGTGTTTGACGAGCTGAGCCTTGGCCTGGAACTGCGCAATCTGCCCAAGCCCCTCGATCCGGCGTTCCAGGTCGTGCTGCCCAAGGCGCGCATCAACGTCTCCACCAACGCCAAGCTGTTCGAGCGCGAGCTCAAGCGCGAATTTCCCGGCGTGGAAGACGAGATCAGCTACTTCTTCAAGCGCGTGGCGGAGATCGACGCCGACGTGGAGGAAGTGCTCAAGCTGCGGCCCAATCTGCCGCCGACCGGCGTCGTCGAGACGTTCCAATTCCGCCGTCTGGTCAAGCGTTTTCCGTTCCTGGACGACGAGTGGGCCATCGAGGATCCGCTCATCCGCTTTGTCCACGGCCACCCGTTCCGCGCCTTCATGAACGCGCCGTTCCGCTTCACCTCGGGCATGCTGCCCGCGCGGCCGTATCCTGCGACGTTCGTGCGCGCGGTGACCGAGCTGTGCAAAGGCACCGCGTCGTTTGACCACGGTCCCAACGCGCTGCGGCAGATGTTCCTCGGCTTGATCGGCGCCGCGGGCGATTTCAAGCCCAAGGACATGGTCGCGCAGATCGACATCACCCGCGGCAAGGCGACGAGCGTGACGCTGCGCGATCGCCGCCAGGTCATCGGCTGCGATCTGCTGGTGTGCAACATGGATCCCAAGCGGTTCTTCCAGCTGATTCCGCAGGAACAGCAGAACGAGGAATTCCATCATCAGATTCACACGCTGCAGCCGGTCTACTACACGCTGGTTGGCAATTTTGTGGTGCGGGCGCGCGCGATCCCGGAGGCGATGGCCAAGCACGTGTTTGCGATCAGCGATCCGTCCCAGCCGCTGGAAGAGGACAATTGCATCCACATGGCGCGCGACATCGACACGGCCGCGGGCACGGACGATCGCGAAGTCCGGCTGATCACGGCGGCGATGCGCGTGCCGATCCATGCGACGTCAGGCGGTGCGCGATCGGCAACGGCGCTGTTGGACAAGCTGCAGCGGCGGGTGGAAGAGACGATTCCGTTCCTTTCCGAGCACCTGCTCGCGCGGCACACGCCGTGGCTGAAGGAAGATGACGGCGACGAGGACATTGACCCGACCGAGCTGCAGCCGTGCTACGGCGAGGCGATTCCGCACACCTTGGGCACGAGCCCGGTGGCGACGACGACCGGCTACCGGAATATTCTGGTGGGCGGCGACGCTTCTTTCTGCGGCCTCGGCCATGATGGCCCGTACGTTGCGGCGCTCAACCTGTTTGCCCAAGCGACCGATCGCGTGCCGCTCAAGTCGGGATTCTGAACCATGCGCATGTTGCTGCTGCTCTTGTTGTTCGTTGCCGCGCCGGTTTCGGCGCAGGTTGTGCCGCCGCTGCTGCCCGCTGAGGTCAGCGCGACTGCGGACGGCCAGCAAGTGCTGCGCTGCACGTATGAGCAGTGTGTCCGGCGCGCGCTGGACCGTTCGCCGCTCATTGCGGCTGCCGGCAAGAGCTTGGAACTGTATGAAGCGATGCAGCGCGAGGCCAAGTCGACGCAGTATCCCAAGCTGGAGATGACCGGCTTTGGTGCGGCGATTCCCAGCCTGACGCCCGGCACGACCGGCGCGTACTTTACCGATTACGACCTGGGTGGCACGTGGAAGCCGCTGCTCCTTGGCCAGGCATCCCTCGTGCAGCCGATTTGGACCTTTGGCAAGATTGCCGCGCTCAAGCGGCTGGCGGCGCAAGGTGTGGAGATCGGTCAGGCCACCAACCGGATCGCCGCCGATGAGATGCGGTACCAGATCGCCCGCGCGTGGTGGGGGCTCGTCGTCGTGGCGCAGATGGATGACATGATCCGCGACGGCAAGAAGCGCTTTCTGGAGGAGAAGGATCGCCAGGAGCGGATGCGGGACACCGCTGACGACAAGTTCAATCAGAATGACTTGATGAAAATCAACATTTATTACGCGGACTTTGAAGACAAGATCCGGCAAGCCGAGCGCAGCAAGCAACAGGCCCTGGATGGCCTGCGCATGGCGATGGCGGAGACGACTGAAGTCGATGTGGTGGCGGACATCGTCGGGTTCAAGCCGCTGGAATTCGCCACGCTGCCGGTCGCGGCATACGAGGCGCTCGCGCTGGCCAATGCGCCAAAATTGCTGGCGTATCGCCATGGCGTCGCGGCGCGCGTGGAGCAGGTTTCGCTGGCGAGGAACAACACGTTGCCGGACATCGGCCTCATCGCCAAGGTCGCGGGCACCTACGCGCCCTCGCAAAACGGCGCGGTGACGACCGGGTCGCTCGGCGCCATTCCCGGCAGCGGCGTGGATTTTGGCGGCGGCATCGCCCTGCGCTGGAGCCTCGATATCGGCCGACTCCTCGCGCAGATCGACCAAGCCAAGGTGCAGGCCGATCAGGCGCAATTGGCCGAGCAGGGTGAACGCGAGAAGACGCGGATGGACGTCCGGCAACTGTACCGGGAGATGATCGATTGGCGCGCGATGGTCGACGTGCACGAAAAAGCCAAGACGTCAGCGCAAGGCTGGCTGAACGCGACAATGCAGACCTACGACGACGGCTTTGAGAGCGACTACAATGAGGTCCTGCGGGCGATCGAGGCGTACTACCGGCGGCGGCTGACGTGGCTCGACGCGGTGTACAATTACAACGTCGCGGTGGCGGCGCTGTCGCGGGCTGTGGGCATGGATGTGACGCAGGTGAGGGAGCCGCCGATCCTCTGCGAGCCGGCCAAGTGAATGATCGCGACGCTCAGGCGTTGTAGCCCAGTGGCGCCGGAGCGCCGGAAGATGAACATGATGAACGGCAAGACAGTGCAAGCGATGTTCCTGGCGGTTTTCCTCCTCGCCCCGCCGGCGTTCGCGAAGGCCAAGAAGCCAAAGGCGCCCGAGCCGGCGACGGTGCCATCGCGCGAAGAACTGAAGGCCGTGCCGCCGGACCGCGGTCACGCCCAGCCGGAAGTCAAGCCGACGCAGGCGCCGCAGAAGTTTGTGGAGAGCCTGTACGGGCGCATGAACGCGCTGAGCAAGGATTCACCAACGCTGGACGCGCTGCACGCGAAGATCGGCGAGGAGCTCAAGACGATCGTCGACTATCCCGAGATGGCGCGGCTGGCGCTGGGGCAGAAGTGGACGGAGATCGATGCGGCGCAGAAAGCGGAGTTCCTCGGCTACCTGACGCGCATGGTGCAGAACACGTACGTGAAGCGGTTCAAGCCGGGCCAGGCGATCGACATCCAGTACGGCGCGGCGCCCAAGCAGCTGCCGGACGACCGCGTGCAGGTCACCAGCACGATCACGGTCGGCAAGACGAGCGCGGAAGTGCAGTACGCGCTGCGGCCGTCGCAGGGGAAGTGGGTGGTCTATGACATCGTCGTCGACGAGGCGAGCCAAGTGCAGACGTACCGCCGGTCGTTCAAGAACATCCTGGACAAGGAAGGCTGGCCGGGGCTGATGACGCGCATGAAGAAAGCCGCTGAGAAGAAGGTGTGACCCAGTACTTCGCGCACCTTGCGCTTCTGGCAATTTGGCTCCTGTGTTGCGGTTTTGGCCCCTATCGGCCGCCGGGTGCGGGCGCTTTTTCCCTCGGTCAGGGCGATGCGGTCGTGGCCACGGGCGTCGGCACCGTCGCGCTCTACGCCAACCCGGCCAACATGGCGATGGTCAAGCGCCAGACCGTCGACTTCGGCGGGACCCGCAATCCGGAGGCCGGCGCCTCCTCGCTCAGCGTCGGCGGCGTTGACGGCACATCGAGCTGGGGCCTGACCGCCGGCCTTGGCTACAGCTACGACGTCAATTGGGGCATCGACGCACCGCAGCGCGGCCTCCACGACTTGCGTTTTGGCCTCGCCGCCGCCGCGGAATCCGATGCGGGCCGCGTGATGGTCGGCGCTTCCGGGCGGTACATGACAGGCGACGTGATGAAGACCGGCCAGCACTTGGAAGGCTTCGGCACGGACATCGGCGTTGGCGCCGCGCTCTCGGGTTTTCGCGCTGGCCTCGTGCTGCGCAACGCCGTGCGGGTGGACGAGGTCGAGACGCCGCGACGCGCCGCCGCCGGCGTCGGCTGGATCAACGAGCACGTGCTCGTCGATGGCGATGCGGCGTGGGGACTCGACAGCAATTCCGGCCAGGCGTATCGCTTTGGCGTCGGCGTCCAACCCGGCGACGAGGGCTTCCAGGTCCGCGGCGGCTACGCGTACGACAAGACCGTGCCGCTCGACCCCACGCGGCATTTCGTCTCGCTGGGCGTCTCGTGGCGCGTCCCGACGTTCTCGCTTGACCTGAGCGCCGCCATGAACGTCGCGCGCCCGTCGGAGACCATCATCGCGCTGGGCGTCGGCTTCGTCCTGCCGGCCGCGGAAGACAACTGAGCTGACCTCAGTCGCCGCGCTTCCATTCGCCCGGCTGCGTCGGCGCTTCCCACAGCTCTTCCAGAATCTGCGCGGGATTGCCCACCTCATCCAGCGCGGTCGGCCCTTCGTCGCCGCCGCGATCATCTTCCCATTCGCCCGCCAGCCGCGCCGCTTCCGTCTTCTTCGCCGCCTGCGCGCGATCCCGGGCGATCTCCTTCTTGGACTTGCCCTTGGCCAGCTCGCGGGCGCGCGTGTTGCTGTGGAAAGTCAGCCAAATCAGAAAGTGAATCGGGTGAAAGTGGTCCAGCACACCATCCCACGGCTCGCCCAGCACGCCGATGTGCTTGGCAACGTCCTGCGTCAGCCAGACAAACGGCAGTTGCCGGGCGATCTGCCGCGAGAACAGCGCATTGCGCATCGCGCCGTCGGCCTCCAGCAGATCGCGCAGCTGCTTGGCCTTGTCGTCCCAGTTCTGCGCGCTCGCCAGCAGCTTCAGCCAATCGACCTGGTCGGACCATTCGGACACGTGCCGCGTAATCGCCAGCCGCAGCCGGTCGCGCAGCTCCGGATCGTCGGGCTCGCGGTAGAACGTCTCGATGTCGTCCGGCCGCACGCGCCGCCCCGCGCGCAGGAACGTCGGGTCCGGCTTGGTGGGCTTGCGGTCCACCGTGGGCAGCACCTGCCGCAGGAGGCTCTCGGAATCGACAATCAGGTTGTCGTCGTTGTCCGCCTCCACGTCGTACCAAAACCGGCCGTGCACGCCCAGGAGATCGACAATGTTGCGCCACTGGCTGTTGGCAAAAATCTCCAGGTGCAGCACCGGCTCCAGATCGTCCTCGTCACCCGTCTCCCCCACGCGGCCGATCACCGTGCCCGCCGCCACGCGCCGCGCGGTCGGGCCATCCACCGGCAGCAGCGCCACTTCACCGCGCCGCAGCGCGTCGATTCCTTCGCCGATCGCCGGCAGCAGCGGCTGCTCCTTCTTTGGCGTGTCGTCCTCGTCCTCGTCGCTTTCGCCGGCTTTTTGCGGCTTCTTCGGCTTGGCCACCGCCGCGTCGCCGTCGCCTTCCTTGCCGGTCACGACTTGCTTGGCCAGCGTCAGCCACTCGGGCGCCGTTGCCTCATCCGCGCGCTTCTGGCCCTTTTTCTCGGCGTCAGAAGCGTCCCGCTCCGGGTCGAAATGCAGGAGGTGCATGTACAGCGAGTAGAAGATGAAGCGCCGTTCGTCCTTGGGATCGCCGAACAGCACTTCATGGCGCAGCAGCACAAAGTTGGCGCTTCCCAGCGGACCTGGCTCGGCGTTCCGCGCCGCCACCACAACGCCATCGGTCATCGCCCGCACTTCCGTCCCGCGCGCCGCAAACAGGTGCACGCCGCCATGCCATTGGCCGCTCAGCCCAATCGGGTAGTAGCCGCCCTTGCCCGCCAGCTCCGTGTGCTGGAAATACACGCGCGCGGCCGCCTCGACCTCGGCGTCGCCCTGCAGACCTGCCAGCTCCACTTCTTTCTTGCTCTTGGGATCGGTCAGCGCGATCGGAAAGTGGTTGGTCTCCTCCGTCAGGCCGTAGATCAGCCGGTGCCAATCAAAGCCCGGCCCCGGATCAAACTTCTCCGCCGTCAGGTGCAGGTGGCCGTACAGCCCAATGTCCGGGTTGTACTTCTCCACGACCGACCAGATCGGCGCGTTGTCCTCCGCCAGCGGGGCCATCAGCTTGAGCTTGGGCAGCAGGGACGCGAGCTTCTTCAGCAGCGCAATCAGCGCGCGGTACTGGGCATCCGTGTAGCCCCAGCTCTGCCATGGCACGGTGTTGATCTCGATCGTCTCGGACATCCGCCGCTCGCCCTGCGAACCGGCCGCGGGCGGCTTGCCTCCGGCGTGGTTGACTTGGAGGCAATTGACGTCGATGCCAATGGAGAAGTTATTGACGTTCTTGCGGAAATCCGGACTCGCGGCGTGAATCGCCATGCGCGCGACGTCCGTGCCCTGGTAGATTGTGCCGTCCCAGTCGATCATGAAATGCGTGGAAAAGCCGCGCATCTTGAGGATCTGGAAGCACGATCGCGAGTCGCTGGTGATGTCGCTGTGCAGCACCACCATGTCCACGACTTCCTGCGCGTCCGGCAGCGTCTGGACCTCACGCCGCGTTTCGCCTTCCACGTGACGCGTCTCGACGTACTTGCCGGGCCGCGTCGGCGGCTCGCCCAGTCGGGAAAAATCCCATTCCGGATCGTCCAGGAACGTGACGACGCACTGGCCTTCCAGCTCAATCCGCTGGCCAGCCACCACGATCGTGCCGTGCGCCTTGGGATTGCGGCAATCGCTGGCCAACGGCGTGGTCAGCGCGCCGGGCGGCGTTTCCAGCTTGGGATCGAGCATCTGCGCCACGGCTCAGGGCCCCTTCGCCGCGGGCTTGCGCAGCCGCCGCAGCAGTTTCAGGCCAATCAGCGCGACGAGGCCCAGCGCCATGATGCTGCCGACGATCGCGAGCACCCAACAAAGCGCCAAATACGTCCGGTAGCCGAGCGCGTCCTGCAACTGCGCGATCTTGCCGCGCACCGCCCGCTCCATCAGCGCGCTGCGGGTCGGCGCGGGTGCGATCGCCACTTGCCGCGCCGCTGAGCGCAGCTTCGTCCGCGCGTCGCCGATGCGCCCGTCCGCCATGCGCACCTTCACGCGCGCCTGCGCCGGGTCCACTTCCACGTCGAGCGCAAGGCTCAGCGCGGCGGGACGATCGGCGCCATCCTCCTGGGGCTGCTGGAAATCGAGCACGAGCTGGCCCGACAGTTCGGCCATCGTCGCCAGGACTTCCTGGCCAATCGTGTCCTCGGTTGCCGCGAGCCGCCACGTGCCGCCCGAGCGCTCCGCCAGGAGACGCAGCCGGTCCAACTCAAAATCCCGACCGATCGCGCCCAGACCCACCGCGAAGACGCGGATCCCCGCGGCGCGCAGGACGCCCAGCCAGTGCGTGGCGCGGGCCTTGAACTCCGCCTGCGACGCCGCGACGCGCTGGTCGAGGAAGGCGCCGATGCAGGTCTTGAGCTGCTGCTTGTCCGCGATGCCCTGGCATGTCTTGGGCGGGTGCGCCTCGCACAGTTCCAGCTCGCGGAAATACCCGTCGCGGCCATCGCTCACCAGCACGATGACCGGCTCTTCGCCGGGCCGCGTGTCCACAAGCAGCGTGGCGATCGCCTCGTCAAAAGCGGACGTCGCAAAGGCCAGGGGCTTGCCCGCGCTGGTGTCGCGATCGCGGGCCTCCTGCTGGCGGTTGGCGTTCCCGGCCTCAAACAGGCCAAATCCCTCCAGCTCTTCCGGCGGCGGCGCGCAGTAGCGTTTGACGTCGTAGAACGGTGCGCCCAGGGCGAAGAGCCGTGGAAAATGGCCCTTGAACGTCGCGGCCTTGACCTGCGCGCCGACGCGCTTGGCGTCGTCCTGCAGACCGCAGAGCCAGGTGCCGGGCGGCGGCAGCGGATTGTCCTTGTTGTTGACGTCGCCCGCGCTCAGGGACAATTCCACGCCGGCGCGCGCCTCCGCCAACGCAGTTTGGCAGAGCTCCTGGCGGCTCTCCACGTCGTCCAGTGCCCCCGTGTGGCCTTTGAGCGCATGGGCACGGTACAGCCGATCGCCGTACCACAGCGCGTTGACGCGGTCGCCCGCCGCGAACTGCTTCCATCCGGCGCTGAGCGCGTCGCGCAGCCGCGGCCCCAACGTGCCGTTCCGCAGCGATTCGTGCTGATAGCCCGAGACAACGACCATCGCCGCCAGCGGCACACCCGCTTTGTCGCGCGTCTGCAGCTTGGCGTCCTTCTGCGCTTCGTCTGGCTTGCCCTGACGAAACAGCACCAGCGGCGCGGCGGACGGCTTCTTCGCGTCGACGACCGCCAGCTTCTTGAGCGCCTTGGGCGGAATGGGCCGGCCCGTCGCGTCCAGCACGGTGGCCAGCACGCGCAGCTTGGGCCATTGGCTGGCATCGATCGCGTCAATCCGCGCTTGCGGCAGCTCCACCGGCGGGACGGCCGCGGCGTCGGCCAGCGGTGCAGACTCCGCCGCCGTCAGCAGCGGCAACGGCGCGATGATCAGCAGCAGGAGGGCCAGCGGCGCGCGGAGGGCGGCGTGTTTCATGCGCTGAACCGGAAGCGGCGGATCGCGTAGCTGCCGGCAACGTGGCGATCCAGCAGGTGGCCCCGCTCGTCGCGCAACGTGAGCGCCACTTCGTACGTGCCGGCGACCAGATCGCTGTACGGGTAGGGCGTCACCAGCTCCAGCTTCTGACCGGCGGACACGGGCTGTTCCGCATGGCGGGACGCGATCTGGCTGCCATCCTGGCGCTTGTGCTGCAATTCGATCGCGAGCGAGGCCCCCAAGGGCACGTGCGCGGCCAGACGCACGAGCAGGCGCGCACCGGGCGCGGCCGCTTCACCGTCGATTGCCCAGCCCGATAGCGCCCGCCACGGGAGCACCGCGGCGATCGTAGAGACGGTAATGCACTGCAGGAAGCCGCGCCGACGCATGGTCGGCAATGTACAGCGTGAACGCGCGGCTGTCACCGTCGGTCAGTCGAACGTCCAGCCGACGCCAGCAAAGCCCATGACGCCGACGTAGCTGAAGTTGTACATGCCGCGCAATCCGAGGTTCAGCAGGGTGTGCGGGCGATCCGCGGTGCTCGTCTGGAAACGGATGCCGGCCTCGCCCGTGAAGGCAAGGGCTTCGGCCAGACGCGTATTGGCCCAAATCGCGAGCACGCCGATTTCAGCATAGCCGCGCCACGCATCCCAGGCGTTGTTGGCTGACTCCAGGCCGACCGCGCCGCCGCCCGCCAGCCACGGATGCGCCGGAAAATCGCCCGCTGGCAAGGTCGCACCCAGCTCCGCTTCCAGCGCCATGTAAAAATGCCGAATGTGCCGCCGGGCAGTGCCGCGAATCGCCAGGACGTTGGCCCGCTGCACGTTGGCTTCGCAGGTCTTGCTCGGTGCGTCGGTGCAGTAGATCGGCGCGCGCGTGTCGATGTCCATGGGCGACAGGCCAAAGCCGACGGCGATTTCGCGCTCGGCGACGTCATTGCGGTCGTAGTCCCGCGCGAACGCCGGTTGGGCGACGAAGAAGACGGCAATGAGGGGGAGCCAGCGCTGCATGGCGGCACGGTTTAGCGCACGCGGCAAGCGGGCACAAGCTCCGCGATCCACCACGGGAACTTGGCGGGTGAATCCGCGAGCTGCGACGCCGCTACACCGCGGTCTGGACGGGATCGGCGTCGAGAATCGACTCGCCGTGTTGGCTGAGGTCCAAACCAATGGCTTCCTGTTCCGGTGAAACGCGCAGCGGTGAGAGCGCGTCGACGGCCTTGAAGATCAGCCAGCTGCCCACCATCACGCCGATCGCGACCGCGACCAGCGCCACCATGTGATGGACAAACAGCGTCGGATTGCCGTGCAGGAGACCGTTCTCGCCGCCAGCGTTCACCGTTTTGTCGGCCATGACGCCCGTCAGGATCATTCCGATGATGCCGCCGACGCCGTGGCAGGGAAAAACGTCGAGTGTGTCGTCGACGCCGGCGCGCGTTTTCCAGTGCACAGCGAGGTTGGAAACGACCGACGCAAAGGCCCCGATGAAGATGCTGGACCCCGTGCTCACGTAGCCGGCTGCGGGCGTGATCGCGACCAGGCCGACGACCGCGCCGATGCACGCGCCCATGGCCGTGGCTTTGCCGCCGCGCAGGCCGTCCACAAGCAACCAGGCGATCATCGCCGAGGCGGACGCGGTGTTCGTTGTGAGGAAGGCGTGGACTGCGACGGTGTTGGCGCCCAGCGCGGAGCCGGCGTTGAAGCCAAACCAGCCAAACCACAGCATTCCGGTGCCGAGCAGCACAAAGGGGATATGCGCGGGGCTGTGCTGCTCGCCGTGCCGCAGATCCTGTCGCGGTCCCAGCACGAGCGCGCCGACGAGCGCCGCCAAGCCTGCTGACATGTGGACGACGGTGCCGCCGGCAAAATCCAGGACGCCGTATTTGTGCAGCAAGCCGTCCGGATGCCACGTCATGTGCGCCAATGGGCAGTAGATCAGGAGCGTGAACAGCGCGATGAACCAGATGTAGCTGGAGAAGCGCACGCGCTCGGCGAAGCTGCCGGTGATGAGTGCGGGCGTGATGATGGCGAATTTCAGCTGGAAGATGGCGAAGAGCGCGAGCGGGAAGGTGGGTGACAGCGTCGCGTGCGGATCGCCGTCCACGCCGCGCATCATCAGGAACGTCAGCGGATTGCCGATCACGCCGCCGATTGAATCGCCAAACGCCAGCGAGAAGCCCACGACCACCCAGAGCACGCTGACGACGCCCATGGCGATGAAGCTCTGCAGCATCGTGGAGAGCACGTTCTTGCCGCGCACCATGCCGCCGTAGAAAAAGGACAGACCGGGCGTCATCAGGAGCACCAGCGCGCTGGCCGTGAGCATCCACGCGGTGTCGCCGGAATCGAGCTTGGCCGCGCCGCCGCTGGGTCCCGCAGGCGGCGTCATGGCCGCCCAGATGGCGATTGCGGCAAATCCGATGAAGGCGAGAAGCGGTTTGGTTTTGTTGACTTGCGTGTCGGTCGTCATGGTCTTGGCGGGTGTGGTTTGTTTCAAAAATGTGTCAATAACGCGATGCGTCACTCTCCGTGTACCGGACCGATTGGCGCGGCGCAAGGGTGAACTTGCGTTCGTTGCAGGAAAGTTGACGATCGGGGTGGAGGGCAATGGACGGCAACATCGACAGGCAGCAACCACGCCAGACACACGCCGCGGGGGATCAACGCGGCGCGTGCACTGGCATGTCGGCCAAGGCCTTGGGGTCTTCGGGCGATCGCGGCCTGCCTGGGCCGGGCTTTTTTGGGGGAGGGTCGGGACCCGACCCAGGCAGTCGCAATCTATCTGCCCTTCAAACGCGATGTGGGGAGGAACATCGCGGCGGGCACACAGCTACAATGCACGACCCGCGGCGTCTATTTCCGGTCGTGGCACTTTGTCTGACATTTTTTTGCGCCGGCTGCCATGTCGCTGAAGTGCCGCCATTTTCTGCCCCCGAGGATGCGACAATCGACAGCAGCGATGCATTCATCTGGGGCGAAGACGTTTGGCGGGTGACCCTGCCGCCCGTCCAGGCCAAGACCTCGGCCATCGGCTGGAGCGAAGCGGTGGCGTTCACCGTGCCTGAGGGCACCACGGCGCTCCAGATTCAGCTCGCGTCGCCGGCGGGTCACGTGCTGCAGCTCGCTGAACTTGTGGCACCCGACGCGGCCCTCGTGCCGGGCAATTGGCTGAAGTCCGCCGATCAGCCGTGGCTGTACCTCGGTGGCCAGGAGCGCGCGCGGGCGTCCGCGTGGCAAGCGGCTTTCCTGGTTCCAAACGCGCCGCAAATTGCCGTGACGCCCGGCGCCTGGCGGCTGCTGGCTTTTGCCTTTGACTACGACCCGCAGACGGAGGCGCGCCAACCGACGGCGACGACGCTGGACGTGCAAATCGACCTGCTGCACAAGCCGGACATCGCGGCGGGGGCGATCGACCTGAACCTGTGCCTGACGGGCGCGCGCGGGATCACGGCGGCGACTGCGCCCGATCACCCACGCGTGCGCGACGCGCTGCAGGTGGTGGAGCAAGCGTGGGGGCCAGCCGGCATTCACGTGGGAACCGTGCGCTACTTTGACGTGCCGGCCAAAGCGCTGAGCGTGACGCACGACGACGGCGCGGATAGCCAGCTCGCGGCGTTGCTGCGGCTTACGGCGGGCCAGCCGCCGGGCCTGCCGATCTTCCTGCTGGAGTCGGTGGATCTGCAGACCAGCAGCGGCCTGGTGCCGGCGGCGGGCTTCACAGCGGGGCTGCCGACGCCGTTTGCCATGGGCGGGCCGCGGACGGGGATCGCCTTGGCGCTGAAATACGACGCGCCGGACATCCTCGGCGTGGTCATGGCCCATGAGATCGGTCACTGCCTCGGTTTGTTCCACGTCGTGGAGGCGCACGCCCAGGGCGAGACGGCGATTGAAGATCGTTTGCCAGACACCGCGCCGACGCCGGACAACCTGATGTACTACGCGCCCGACCCGGCGCGCCTCCAGTTGACCGCCCAGCAGGCCGCGGTGGCGCTGGGCGGGCCGTGGGTGAGGCCATGACTCGACACCCGCGCGGCGTTGCCGCACCATGCAACCAGGAGGTTGCCGTGCGCGTTTGGATGCTGATTTGCCTGCTTCTTGCTTGGCCGGTGCATGCCGCTGAAGTGCCCGTCGCGCTGCGCAACTGGTTGCAAGCGCTGGATTCCGCGCCGACGCCCGCGCAAGTCCAGCGCGCTGGCGGATCGCGGACGGTGGACTTGCTGGATCAGGTCGTGCGGGACGGTCACGAGGTGCTTTTCGTGCGCAGTCGCGCCATTGGGCTATTGAGCCTGCTGGACGATGCGCCGGCTGAGACCCGCATGCGCAAGCTGCTCACCCTGCGCGATGACAATCTGCGGGCGACCGCCGCGCTGGCGTGGCTCGCGGGTCCGGCGCGCCGCCATCCGTCGGGAACGGCGTCGACGGTGGCGCTGCTGTTGGCCGATCCGTCCGCAGCCGTGCGCGCCGCGACCGCACGGGGCCTGGGCTACTGCGCCGATCGGCCGCAGACCCGCGCGCTGGCGGTACAGCGGCGTGCCCGGGAGGCCGATCCGGTCGTGCGCGCGGCGCTGGATGCCGCGATTCGCAAGTTGGATGAACCGTCCGCGCGTCGCTGAATTGTCCGCGGGCGCCAGCCGTTGAGTCAGGCAGCTACCCCGGAGCTGTCCATGCGCCATCTGATTCTCGTCCTTCTGCTTGCCACCGCTTGCGCGCCCGCCCTGCAGTACCGCCAGGACGCCGCCTTGGCGTATGGCTTCTCCGCGCCGTGTGGCCAAGGGCCGTTCACGCTCTCCCTGCATTTGAAAGGCGCGCGCTGGGGCGAAAAGCTGGCCATCGGCGGTTTTGCCCCGCATGCGGTGGTTGGGCGCTACACGATCAAGCTGGACGGCAGGCGCGTCTCGGAGGGCCAGTTTGCCACCCAGCACGTTGTGCAAAATGGGACGTACGCGTCGCTGCAAGGCGACCAGAAGCCGGATAACCAGCGCTGCGTGGAGAGGCCGGCCGCGATTGCCCCGGAACCGATCGCGCCGCCGCCCCAGATTCCGGTGGAGCCGCCGCCGCCATGGCAGCCGCCGCCGTTGGCCTGGCAACCGCCGCCGCCGCCGTATGCCGTGCCGACGCCCGCAACGCCCGTACCGCCGCCTTTGCCGGCCGCGCCCCAGCCCGTGGTCGCCGCCCAGTTGGTCGCGCTGAACCCCGGCGAGTCGCTCGCGGAAGGCAGCGGCAACTTCCGCCTCGCGTCGTTCACGTGGCCGAGCGTGGACCTGATTGGCACGCCGCAAATCGCGCCGGACGCCGTGCTGGAGGTCACGCTGTGGTCCGACGAGCCCAATGACTGGGACGGCGCGACGCTGCAGTGGGTCCACGAAGTGGCCGAGCCGACGGTGCCCGAGGCGGAGTACATCGCCTATCTGCACAAGGCGCGCCGTGAGGCGGAAGCGGACGCGAAGCGGCAGCAGGAGGAGGCGAATCGCGCATACCAGGCGCGGCAGGAGCGCTGCAATGCCCACCACGCCGACGAGGATTGTTGGGGCAAGGGCGGCTATGACGCGTATGTCGCGTCGTGGAACGCGCCGCACCCGCGGGCGCAGGCGGCGGTGCCGATCGTCGGCGCTGCGCCGGTGGTGACTGCGCCCCAGCCACGCCCGCCCGAAGGGCCGCCGCCGGTGGCGCAGACGGAGATGCCGCCCCCGCAGCCGTCCTTGCACGCGGAGTGGGTGGCGGGCTACTGGCAGTGGACCGGATTTGCCTGGTTCTGGTTGGGCGGCTGGTGGCGCGTGCCGCAGCAGGACCTGGTGGCACAGGCCACGATTGTCGCGCCCGCACCGCCGCCGCTTGTTCAGGTTGAGGTTGCGCCGCCGCCGCCGCTGCCAGACGCGGTGTGGCTGGCTGGCGCGTGGTATTGGGACGGCCGAATCTGGCTCTGGCATCCCGGACAATGGACGCTGCCGCCGCGTCCGGGCCTGCTGTGGCATGCGCCAACGTGGGTGATCGACGGCCGCGGCGTGCGCCTGGTGCCCGGCGTCTGGGGCGAGGTGCTGCGGTTGCGGTAGCGCGGCAAGCCAGCAATCTAGCCACCGGACAGGCAACCTGCTACAACGCGGCCCGCAACGTGTGAGGCAGCCATGGCCAAGACTCCCGACCTGTTTCCCCAGCCAGAAGTGACCTCGGCCGAACCGCCCGCGTCGTTTGAGAAGCTTGTCGATCAGCTGGACAAGCTGGTGGCGCAGTTGGAGTCAGGCCAGCTCTCGCTGGAAGACAGCCTCGCGGCGTTTGACACCGGCATGGCGATTTCGCGCAAAGCCGCGGCGATCCTCGACGCCGCCGAGCACCGGCTGGAGCAGATCGCTGGCTCCCCGGACAAGCCGGAATTGAAGCCGCTCGACGAGCCGGCGTAGCGCGTTGAACTTTTCATCAGAACCCGGCACCCCACGTAACAGGTTGCGCAACTGCGACCTGACGTGGAGGACAGCATGTTCGACACAGACAGCGGGATTGTCGTGAGCCAGAAGGTGCGCACTGAGCGACTGGACGAGCGGCTGGTGCACGCCGGCCTGTGCGGCGATCTGCGGGAATCCGCGGGTCTGGTGATGGCCGGCAAGGTCATGGTCGGCGAACGCAAGGTGGACAAGCCGGGGACGCTGGTGCCGTTGGACGCGCCGGTGCGGCTGATTGGCGGTCCGCCGATGCCGTTTGTGTCGCGCGGCGGCATCAAGCTGGACGGCGCGCTGCGGCACATGGGGCTGGACGTAACCGGGCTGAACTGCGCCGATGTGGGCGCCTCGACCGGCGGTTTCACCGATTGCCTGCTGCAACGCGGCGCCGCCCATGTCGTCGCCATCGACGTGGGCCACGGCCTGTTGGCGGACAAACTCCGCCGCGATCCGCGCGTCACCGTGGTGGAGCGCACCCACGCCCGCGCGATGACCCGCGCGCAAATGCCGTGGCTCGCCGACCTGCTGGTGATGGACGTGAGCTTCATCGGCGCGCGCGCGGTGCTGCCCGTGCTCGTTGGCCTGGTGCGGACCGGCGGTCATTTGCTGGTGCTGGTCAAGCCGCAGTTTGAGCTGCCGGCCAGTCTGGTGCCGGCCGGTGGCGTGGTGGCGGACGATGGCGCGCGCTGGCAGGCGGTGAAATCCGTGCAGGACGCCGCCCGCGATCTGGGCCTGACGCTGCTGGCGACGGCGGAGAGCGAGCTCAGCGGACCGATGGGCAACCGCGAAGTCTTTCTGCTGCTCCAGCGTCCCGAGGCGGCGGTGGGGCCTGAAGACCACCGCCGATAGCTGTGTGTTGCCGATCTGTTGCATTGGCCTTCGCCGAACCGGTATCATGCTGGGCCAATCGATGTCTCGTGAGGCCCGCAGTGATCGCTGATTGTCCCCGTTCCACGCCGTTCTTCGGTCGTGTGCTTGTTCCGGCTCTGCTCTTTTGCCTCACGGCAGCCGGTTGCAGCGATGCCCCGACCGCGAGCGGTGAGGCGTTGGATGCCGTCAACGGCGCGGGCGACGACCTGTTTGCCGCGTTCCCGGACGCCAAGGACGTTTCCGCCGCTGATTTCCTCGCCTCGGACGCGGCCGCCGATGCGTCGCAACTCAGCGCTGACGGCACAAACACCTGCGCTGCGACCGGCGCCGCGTGGTGCCCGTGCAAGGAAAACGCGGACTGCGACGGCGGCCTCTGCATTGACACGCCCACCGGCCACATCTGCGCCGCCAAGTGTTTTGACCTGTGCCCCGAGGGCTTTGCCTGCGCGGGCGTGAACACGGGCGGCGGCGACATCTCCACCATTTGCGTGCCCAAATGGGGCTGGCTCTGCGATCCGTGCAGCACCAACTCGGATTGCGACAGTCCGGGCGTTGGCAAGCAGGCTGCGTGTCTCGACTACGGCGACGCGGGCCATTTCTGCGGCGTGGACTGCGCAAGTGCGGCCGATTGCCCGACGGGCTACACCTGCGGCGACGGCAAGACGGTCGACGGCGCGACCCGCAAGCAGTGCTGGCATGGCGCGGGCGTCGGCGCGGCGGCCAGCGCGTGTGGCTGCTCGCCGCGCGCGACGGTCATGGAACTGACGACGGCGTGCTGGGTGGCCGATGCCACGACCGGCGCGACGTGCGGCGGCTTGCGCCATTGCACCGACAAAGGTCTGGAGCCGTGCAGCGGCAAGCCCGGCAAGGAAGTCTGCAACGGCAAGGACGACGATTGCGACGGCCAGACCGACAACGCAGCCTGCGACGATCAGAACGGCTGCACACAGGACCTGTGCGACGCGATCGCCGGCACGTGCACGCACAACGTGCTGGATGGCTCGCCGTGCAACGCCGACAACACGGAATGCACCGCCAACGACACCTGCCAGAACGGCGTGTGCAAGCCCGGCGCGGCCAAGACCTGCAGCGACGGCAACCCGTGCACGGACGACACATGCGACCCGAGCGGCGGCTGCGTGTTCGCCAACAACTCGGCGGGCTGCGACGACGGCAAGATCTGCACGACGGGAGACTACTGCGCGGGCGGCGTGTGCAACGCCGGCAAGACCAACAACTGCGACGATGGCAACAGCTGCACGGACCAGACCTGCGATTCCAAGACCGGCAACTGCAACACGACGTTCAACGCGCTCAACTGCGACGACGGCAACGCCTGCAGCAGCAACGACGCGTGCAAGGACGGCGTCTGCAAGGCGGGCGTGACCGTGGACTGCACGGACGCCGACCTGTGCACGCTGGATTCCTGCGACGTGGCGGGCGGCTGCAAGCACACAATCAGCACCGGCGTTTGCGAGGACGGCGATGCCTGCACCTATGGCGAAACGTGCACCACCGGCGTCTGCAATGGCGGCGCGCAGCTGAACTGCGACGACTTGAATCCGTGCACCGCGGATTCCTGCGAGAAGCTGACCGGCTGCGCCCACACGCCGCAAAATGGCGCGTGCAATGACGGCAACGCCTGCACCGACAGCGACGTCTGCTCCGGCGGCGCGTGCGTGGGCGCGCAAAGCCCGCCGTGCGCCAGCGACCAGAACCTGTGCACGGACGACGTGTGCGATCCGACGTTGGGCTGCGTGCACACCAACAACGCCCTGCCGTGCACCGATGGCAGCGTTTGCACGCAAACGGACACGTGCTCCGGCGGCGTGTGCGTGGGCGGCGCGCCGCTCAATTGCGCCGACGACGGCAATCCGTGCACGACGGAATCGTGCAATCCGATCAGCGGCTGCGCGTCGATCAACAACTCCGCCAGCTGCGACGACGGCGACGCGTGCACGCTGAACGACGTTTGCTCCGGCGGAACCTGCAAGTCCGGCGCGGCCAAGGACTGCACTTCGCTCAACACGACCTGCGGCGACGGCAAGTGCAGCCTGGGCAGTTGCTACATGGATCCGTACCCGATCAAAACCGCGTGCCCGACCGGCCTGTGCAATGGCTTTGGCACCTGCGAGGCGCAGACCGCTCAGACGATTGACGGCTGCACCAAGGAGCCGACGGTCGACTACTTCCAGTCGTGCTCGAGCTGGGCGTGCTACAGCTGCAACCCGGAAAATGGCTTCTCCGCCTACAACATCACGCACTGCACCAACACTGCCAAGGCGGACACTGGCTGCTTCAATCGCTTTCCGACTTTTGGCGTCAACGGCATGATCGTCATGCGTGCCGACTGGGAGCAGAGCGCCTACGTCGACTGGAACTTTCCCAAGCCGCTGATCGGCAACTACAAGATTGAGGCGGCGATCCCGCCGGGCATTCCCGCCAATTCCGAGGAGTGCACGCCGGCCATGGCGACCTACAACACCGTGGCGAAGTATCACTTGCTGACGGCGAGCGGCGAGCTGACGGCGCCCGTGGTCAAGAACCACAGCACGACCAAGAACACCAAGGTCACGCTCTACAGCGGCGATGCGACGGGCTTGACCGGCATCCGGCTGTACAACGGCCCGTCGGCCAGCGGCACGCAGCCGCCCGCGTGCGAGTTCTACCTCGTTGACGCCGTGTACGCGACGCCCCAGCCATGAGCTACGCGGACGACGAGATTCGCAAGCCCAAACGCCCGCCGCCGCCGATGACGCGGGTGCGGTTGCGGCAGATCGCGGAGGATTACGTCAGCCGTTTTGGCGGGCCGTCCAGCAACCTGCGGCGCGTGCTGAAACGCCACATCGACAAGGCCGCGCGCGCGCACGCCGAGGAGCGCGATGTGACGCAAGGCTGGCAGGCGGAGGTTGACGCCATCGTCGCGGAGTTTCTTCGGGCCGGCGCGCTGGACGACGCGCGTTACGCCCAGAATGCCGCACAGAGCCTGGCGCAGCGCGGTGTGGCGCCGCGCGTCGTGGCGTATCGTCTGCAGCAGAAGGGCATCCAGCAAGCCGATATTCGCGGCGCGCTGGCGGATCTGGGCGACCCGCGCAAGGTGGAATGGGAAGCGGCGCTGCAGCTGGCGCGGCGGCGGCGCTTGGGGCCGTACCGGCTGCCGGAGGATCGCAAGGAACGGCGGATGAAGGATGCGGGCGTGCTCGCGCGCGCGGGCTTTCCGCCGTCGGTCGCGTTCAAGATCGTCGATCTGGATCCGGACGAGCTGGACCTGCCGTAGTCGGTCGCGTCAATCGCGAAACGTCGCCGTGTCCTTGGTCATCATCGCCATCGCCGCGGTCATCAGGTCCTCAGACAGCAGCATCGACGCGTTCCAGCTCGCCACGTATTTCAGGCCGTCTTCCACGGAATGGTCGCGCGAGAAGTTGAGGTTCTCCTTCAGCCCACGCACCGTCAGCGGCGACTTCAGCGCGATCGACTGGGCGACGCCTTGCGCCACCGCCAGCATCGCGTCCTTGTCGGGCAGGCACTGGCTCACCAGACCCATTTGCAGCGCCTCCGGACCGTAGAACTCGCGCGCCGTGAACGCCAATTCGCGCGTGCGGCCATCGCCGATAATCCGCGGCAGCCGCTGCAGCACGCCGACGTCCGCCACGAGGCCGAGGTCCAGTTCCTTGAGCGAAAAGCGCGCGTCCGCCGAGCAATAGCGCAAATCGCACGCGGCGATCAGGTCCAGCGCGCCGCCAATGCAGGAGCCGTGGATCGCCGCAATGACCGGCTTGCGGCAGCGTTCAATCGCGGTCAGGCAATCCTGCAGCTTGAGGATGAAGCCGCGCACTTTGTCGGCCATGCGGCCGTGGCACGGATCCTGGATTTGCTCCTGCAGGCCCATGAAGAGCCCGAGGTCGATGCCCGCGCAGAAGTGATTGCCCTGACCGGTGATCACGCCGACGCGGGCGGTCGATTCGCCGTCCAGCCACTCAAAAGCCGCCTTCAGCTCAAACCAGAGCTCCAGGTGCAGCGCGTTGGCGCGCTTGGGGCGGTTGAGGGAAATCGTGGCGACCTGGTCGTCCAGCGTCACGAGGAGATGCTCAAAAGTTGGCAGCGTCATGATCGGTTCCGTGAGGCGTTGGGCGCCGCGGCGCAGCCTGACCCAAACGCGCAGGCTTGCCAAGATGCGGCCGTGATCGCGCGTGGTTTCGCCGGATTGCCGCCGGGGACTTGTCCTGCTGGCAATCAACACTATGCTCCGCGTCGCGCTGCGCCGTTGGCAGCCTGAGGCTCCGATGATCCTGACCCTGCATTCAATTCTGCGCTGGCTCGTCCTTTTTGGCGGTCTGGCCGCGACCGGTCTGGCCTTCCGGGCCTGGCGCGGTCAGCCGTGGACGCCGCTGCACAAGCGCGCGAACCTGATCTACCTGATCGCCATGGACGTGCAGTTCCTGATCGGCGCCGTCGTCTGGCTGACGAGCTCGCTGGTCCAGCAGGCGCGCGGCGACATGGCTGCGGCGATGCACGACCCGATCCTGCGGTTCTTCACGATTGAGCATCCGACTTTCATGCTGTTGGCGCTGGGCGCGATGCACGCGGGCTACGGCATCGCCAAGCGCGCGGGGACGGACGCGACCAAGCACCGCAACGCGTTCTTCGCCTTCACCGCGTCGCTGGCGTTCGTGTTCGCGGCGATTCCGTGGCCGTTCCGCCTCGTCGGCCGGTCGCTGCTGCCGTAGTTGAGTCAGCGGCGCTCGCCTGCTACGCTCCTGCGCCTGATGACTGACCTGACGCACCCCGCCGCCACGCTCGACCTGTCCATGGTCGTGCCGGTTTACAACGAAGACGAGAGCCTCGCGGCGATGCACGCGGCGCTCCTGGAAACGCTGGAACCGCTAAAAATCGCCTTTGAAATCATCTATGTGGATGATGGCAGCAAGGATCGCTCGTTCGCCTTGCTGCGCGAATTGGCGGTCGATCCGCGCGTGAAGGTCCTGCAGTTTCGCCGCAATTTTGGCCAAACGGCGGCGATGGCCGCGGGTTTTGAGCACGCGCAAGGTGCGATCGTCTTCCCGATCGACGCAGATTTGCAGAACGATCCCAAAGACATTCCGCGGATGCTGGCGAAGCTGGACGAAGGCTACGACGTCGTCGCGGGCTGGCGGCAGAAACGCCAGGATGCGTTCTGGACCAAGACGCTGCCGTCGCGCATCGCCAATCGCATCATCGGCCGGGTGACCGGCGTGGTGCTGCACGACTACGGCTGCACGCTGAAGGCGATTCGCCGCGACATTTTGCAGGACGTGCGACTCTATGGCGAGATGCACCGCTTCTTGCCGGTCTTCGCGCATCTCGCGGGCGGTCGCATCACGGAGCTCGCCGTCGCGCACCATCCGCGCCGCTGGGGTGTGTCCAAGTACACGTTGTCCAAGACGTTCCGGGTGATTCTCGACCTGGTGACGGTGTATTTTCTCGCTGCTTACGCGACAAAGCCGATCTACTTCTTTGGCCGGTTCAGCTTCGCCAGCTTTGGCGTGGCCGGCCTGGCGATGGCGGCGACGCTCGTCAACCGCGTCGTCAACCACGTCTTCGTCAAGGATCAGCCGCTGTTTCTTGTCGGCATCTTCTTTGCGATCGCCGGCCTGCAGTTCCTGCTTTTTGGCCTGCTGGCGGAACTGAACATGCGCACCTACTACGAGAGTCAGGGCAAGCCGACGTACTTCGTCCGCGAGCGCCTGAACATTGCCGCGCCGGCATCTGACCGTCAGCGGGGGCGTTAGCCCATGTGCGGCATCGCCGGGTGGGTCTCGACCCTGCCTTCGCGCTTTACCGACGCTGATCGCGTGCTGACGCGCATGCGCGACCGCCTGACCCACCGCGGTCCGGACGACGCCGGCAACTTCCTCGACCTGCCCAACGACATCGAACGCCACGGCGGTGCGGCGTTGGGTTTTCGCCGACTGTCGATCATCGATCTGGCCGGCGGCCATCAGCCGATGACCAACGAGGACGGCTCGGTGTGGATCGTTTTCAACGGCGAGATCTACAACCATCTGGAACTGCGCCGCGAGCTGCAAGCGGCGGGCCACGTCTTTGCCAATCACAGCGACACGGAAGTCCTGTTGCACGGCTGGGAGCAGTGGCAGGAAGCGCTGCTGCCGCGCTTGAACGGCATGTTCGACGTGGCGATTTGGGACCAGAACCGCCGCGAGTTGCTGCTGGCGCGCGATCGCCATGGCAAGAAGCCGCTGTTCGTCGGCGTGCTGGATGGCGGGCGGACGCTGGTGTTCGGCTCCGAGCTGTCGGCGGTCGCTGCGCATCCGGCGGTGCCGCCGGAGGTCGATCTGCACGGGCTGGCGTCGCTCTTCACGTTTGACTACGTCACGAGCCCGCGGAGCATGCTGCAAAATGTGCACACGCTGGAACCGGGGCAATTCTGGCGGTGGCGCGTGCCGGAAAACGCGGCGCCGACGCTGCACGTCGACACGTACGTTGGGCCAACGCGCGCGGACGAACGGCTCGCGCACTTGAGCGACGCGGAGATGCTCCACGAACTGGACACGCGGCTGCACGCGGCGGTCGACCGGCGGCTGATGGCGGACGTGCCGCTGGGGATTTTCCTGTCGGGCGGTATCGACTCCTCGCTGGTGGCGGCGTACGCGGCACGGCTGCGTCGTCCGGGCGATTTGGACACGTTCTCGATTGGCTTCGCCGACAAGCGCTTTGACGAGTCCAGCCACGCCCGCACCGTCGCGCAATTCCTGGGCACGCGCCACCATGAGCGGATCCTGACGCCGGAGACGGCGTTGGCCGCGCTGCCGCAGCTGCTGAGCAAGATGGACCAGCCGCTGGCGGATCCGTCGATCCTGCCGACGTGGTTCCTCGCCAACTTTGCCCGCGAGCGCGTGACGGTGGCGCTGGGCGGCGATGGCGGCGACGAATGGTTCCTCGGCTATCCGACGTTTTTTGCCCACGACGTCGGTCGCCTGTGCGACTGGCTGGGCATTTCCAAGGCGCACGGCGTGCTGCAAGCCGTGGCGCGGCGTCTGCCCACGTCGCACGGCTACATGTCCCTGGACTTCCAGATCAAGCGGTTTGTCAGCGGTCTTGGCCATGTCGACGGCATGCGCCACGTGACGTGGATCGGCGGCGTGGCGACCCAAGCCCTGCCGCAGTTGCTGTCGGCGGACGCGCTGCATGCCCTGCAACAGCCGCGGGCGAGCGCCATGGCCGGTCACCACGATCCGCAGCTTGTTGCGCAAGTTCAGGACGTCTGGCGGCAATGGCGCGCGGCTGGACGGGACGACATGGACGCGCTCGCGGGCCTGTACGCGCGCTTCTACCTCGGGGACGGCGTCCTGCAGAAGGTTGACCGCGCGTCGATGCTCAACAGCCTGGAAGTCCGCGCGCCGCTGCTCGATCCGGCGGTTGTGGAGTTGGCGCACGCCTTGCCGACGCGGATGAAGCTGCGCGGTCGCGAAACCAAGCGGATTTTGCGCATCCTTGCGGAGAAACAGCTGCCGCCTGAAATTGTCCGGCGTCCCAAGCGCGGCTTTGCCGTGCCGATTGGCCAGTGGCTGCGTGGTCCGCTGCGCGGCTATCTGACCGATGCGCTGGCGCCGTCGCGGCTGGCGAAGCTGCCGTACCTCAATGCCCCCGGCGTGCAACAGCTGCTCCAGGAGCACCTGGAGGGCCGCGCGGATCACCGCAAGCCGCTCTGGGCGCTGCTGTGCCTGACCAATTGGACGGACCGCTTGCCGGAGGCGCAGCGTGACTGACGCCCAGCCGCTCCACTTGGCGATCGACGTGCGGGCGGGCCGGACGGTGCTGGCGACGGTGCAGGGCGGCCGGGTCATCGACATGCGGCGGCGCGAACACGGCGTCCAACCCGATGCGGCGCAGCTGGCGGCTGACGTCGCGGTGCTCGTGGAGCGCGCGCCGGGTGAAGTGCGCGGACTGGCCGGCGTCTGGCGGCACGGCCAGCGGTTGGGCACGGCGGATCCCGGCGACTTTGCCGCGCTCATCGCCGCGATTGGCCAGCACGCCGCGTTGCCGACCTCCTGGCTGCCGTCCGGTGCGGCGTTGGCGCTGGGCGAATGGCAGCGCGTCCCGTGCCACGGCCCTCTCGGCGTCTTCGCCCTGGACGTTGGCATGGCGGGCGGCGTCGTGATTGCGGGCCAAGCGTTTGCGCCGCTGCGCCTTGACCTCGGCCATCTGAACGTGGACGTGAACGGCCTCAAGTGCGCGTGCGGCGGGCGCGGGTGCCTCCACGCCTACGCGAGCGAGACCGCGCTGCAGGAGCTTTCCCGCGATTTTGAGATGTCGCTGGAGCAGCCCAGCGCGATTGACCGGCAGACCATCATGAGCGCCCACCTCGCCGAGATGCAGCGCGCCGGAATCGGCCCGACCCACGTGCTGACGGACCGCGCCGGTTGGGCGATCGGCGTCGCGGCGGCGCGGCTGCAGGAGGCCTTTGGCGTGGTTGAAGTGCGCGTCCGGACGCGGCATCCCGAGCTGTGGCAGGTGCTGGCGCCTTCAGCGGAAGCGGCGGTGCGGCAGATTTGCGGTCCGCGGGCGCCGCAGTTCACGCCGGCTGATCCGGGCGAGGATGGTTTTTTCGTCGGCGCGGTGGCTGCGGCGCGTTGACGGTCAGCCCAGCCAGAGGTGCAGCGTGACTTCCTCGTGCGCCGATGCAAAGCCGTTGCGGGCGTGCACGCGCGCGGAGACGTGGTTCTTGGTCGAATAGCCGGAATCGATGTGGCTCGCGCCCATCCGCTTCATCAACACCATCGCGCCGTGAAAGAGCGCGTGGCCCATGCCGCGGCCGCGCATTTCGCCATTGAGCACCAGCAGCCGCATGTGGCCGTAGCGGTAGCCGAGCGGCGTCTGGCCCTCGGGCTCGACGCTGAACTGGAAGAAGCCCTGCACATGGCCCTCCTCCTCGATCACCGCCAGCGGCGTCTGGTTCTGCCACGCCGTCTCCAGCCATCGTCCGTACATCGAGTCGACATCGCGCTTGGCAAATCCGGTGTTGCAGTAGAGATGCCCGCGCGGATAGGCCCAGCGCTGGGCGAGCTCGACCACGCGCGGCAAATCACGGGCATTCATCACGCGGACCCGTGGGTCCGGATCGTCGGGCAGGTCCACCGTCGTCGCTACTGGCCAAATGACGTTGTCCATGTAGCGAAAACCCGCGTCCTCCAGCGCATGCAGCACCGGCAACTGATCGCCGTTGACGCGCGTCGAGACAAACCGCACCTGCTTGTCGTGCAGCAGCGCCCGGGCTTCAAGCAGCAGGACCGCGAGTTGCTGCTGCAGGTCGGGCACATCCGCCGCCAGCAGGACCTGGATCGTCGCCATGCCAAAGCCAAAATGGCTGCGATCCCAGCTCGAGTCGCGCACCGCGAGGATCACCGCGTCGTGCGTCAGGAAGTGCACGTGCGGGTCGGTGGCCAGCTGCATGAGGCGCTGTCGCCAATAGCCCTGCCACAGCGGCGGATCAGCGGGGAGCGCGGGGTAGTGGCGAAAGGGGTCGAAGGGGCTGTGCGCCAGATAGCGATCAGCGACGGCGAGCAAGTCGGGTATCTCAGGGGTGAGCATCGGGCCCTCTACACACGCTGACCGAAGTTCAAGATGCGCCGCCTGTGATGCAGGCTCGCCATGCCAGTCTGGTGTGCAGCAGGTTCAGGGTGCGCCGCAGACTTTTTTGTTCTTCCAGTCAAACGCCTTGTCCAGAACTCCAAGAAAGGCTGCGGGGTCGCCCGCGTCAACGCCCAACAGGTGGCCGCCGCCGCTCATTGCCAGATGCCAGGAGTTGATGATGTCGGCATCGGACGTGGAGCCGATGTCGACGATGTACAGGCGCACGCCAAACGCCTTGCCGTCGGGCGAGCGCAGCACGTTGTTGCTGGCGGAGGTGGCGATGGCGGAGATGCCGGGTCGCGGGTCGCGCACGCAGTAGGCGGGGCAGTAGAGGCCAGACGTGGGATCGGGCTTGCAGAGTTTTTGCGGATCGGTGGAGTTGCAGTGCGCGGACAGCAGCGGGTCGCAGGGCGCGGCACCGTCGCTGCAGAAATAGGCGAGGCCGGTGGGATCGGTCTTGGCCTGGCACTGCTGGTGGCTCGCGCACTTGCCGCCGACGCCGCAGTCGGCGTCGATGCCGCACGGCTTGTCGTCGACGGACTCCTTGGAGCCGGTCCAGCCGGTGCCGGTCTTGCTGCATTGGAACACCTGCTGGCACGTGGCGCCGCCGACGCAGTCGCTATCCGTCACGCAGCCAAGGCCAGTGGAAAGGCGCTTGGCCTGCACCCACGGGCCAAAATACGTGTTGCTCGACGATTCCCCGCCGTCGGTAAAGAGCACGACGACCGTGTCGCGGCACGAACGCGCCGGGTCGAGGCAGGCGCCGTTCTGGCACAAGTAGTTGACGCTGCCGCAGTCGGCGTCCGCGCTGCACTTCTTGCCGTCGACGATGACCTTGTTGCGCAGGTATTCACCGACGTAGAACAGCGTCTTGCCAAGCGGCGTGCCGCCATCCGCGCGCAACTCCGGGTCGCTGGGCTGGCTCTCCGTGCCGTCCATCCATTTGCCGATCGCGGCCTTGCTGTTGAAGCCGCTCACGCCCGGGTAGGGCACGGCCAGCACTTCGCCAAAATTCTTGTTGAACCAGCTGGTCGTGCTGTCCACGCCTTGCTCGCCGTTGTCGCCGCTGACGGTGTCCTGGCCGCTGTAGGAGCCGCTGTCGCACGACTTGGAGCCGACGTTGTCCACCGTCTGCGGGAACTTGAACAGCGCGAGGTGCGTGACCTGGTCGTCCAGCTTGGCCAGCGCTTGCTTGAACACGCCCTTGGAGACGCCGATGCGCGTGCAGCCGTTGGGGTACTTGGTGGCGTCGTATTCGCACTTCGGCCACGGGTCGTAGCTGGCGCAGTTCTTGACGCCGGCCTTGTTTGTCACGTCCGTGGACATCGAGCCAGAGGTGTCAAACGCGATGATGAGGTTGGCGCCGACGGCTTTGCACGCGCCGTTGAAGCACGCGGTGCCGGGGAAGCACGCCGACACCGAGTAGCCGTCGCCGCCACCGAGGCACGTGGCGAGCTTGATGCCTTGGCAGGTCTGCGTGCCGGGCGTGCAACTGACGACTTCCGCGGCATCGTCGGCGGCATCGGCGTCAGCCGTAGCGTCCGTGCCAGCGGCGTCCAAGGCAGCATCAGCGGTGTCGGCAACGCTGCTGGCGTCCGCCGCGATGTCGGCGATCGCGTCCGTCAGCGTGTCGGCGTCGGCGAGGTCAGTTGCAGCGTCAGCGGCCACGTCGAGCGCGCTGGTGTCGGGCGCGGTGGCAGCTTGGCTGCAAGCGACGGTTGCGAGCGCGAGACCGAGCGCGGTCAAACGCGCGCAAAAGGAGGCAAATGAGGGCATGACAAGGCTTTCCGCAGCCGCGCAACGCGACGCATCAGAGCGTAGCGGTTTTGCGCGGCTTGCGGAAGCTTGCAGTTACTTGGTCGGGGCAGCGGCCGGAGCCGGCGCTTGCGGCGCACCCAGCGGGCCCGGAGCGGGCGCACCCGGCGCAGCGGCCGGAGCCGGCATCGCAGCGGCCTTGGCGGCGGCGATCAGCGTGACGGGCACGTTCAGCTCGCAGCCCCAGGACTTGATGCGATTCTGGCAGACCGCGACGACGCCGCGGTCCGTCGGCAGCGCCGGAACCTGCGGGAACGCGGTCTTGAACGCGGCCATCGCGATGCCGGGATTGGCGTACATCACGCCCCAAGCACCGGCGACTTTCTCGGTCGACGCCTTGTAGACCGGCGCATCCGCCAGACCGCCAACTTTGCCTGCGGCGAAGCGCTTGCCCTGCTCGAGCGCGCCCGGACCGACCGCCAGGGCCAGCTTGGTCTTGCTCGTGCACAGCACCAGCGCCGTCTTGTCGCCCGCGAGCGCCTTGGCCGTCGCGCCTTCTTCACCGGTCGCCAGCTTGGTCCAGTCAAAACCAACGTCCAGCGTGTCGCAGTTCGTGTCGCCGTCCTGCGCCGCGCCCAGCGTCAGCGTCACGCCCTTCTCTTTCAGCATCGGGCCAAACGCCGCGACGATCGGCTCCAGCTTCATCTCCGCAACCGCCTTCTTGACGATGGCCATCTGCGGATCGGCCGGCTTGTCAGCGCCGCCAGCCGCAGCCTTGTCGGCCGCTTCCTGCTCGTTGATCAGCTTGGTCAGCACGCCCGAGATGATCTTCTTGGTCAGCGTCAGCACCTGCGGACCGTCGGTCGCGCCGACGCCAACCAGCAGGCCCAGCGGCGACGCGCCGTCCTGGTACAGCGCGAACGCGCTCAGGCCGTCTTCCAGCTTGGCAACGGTCGTCACGTCCACAAGGAACGCCTTGTACGCCGCGTCATCGAGCTTCAGGATGTCCTTCAACATCGCGAGGTTTTCGTCCAGACCTTCAATCTGCGACGCCGGATCGATGCTCGCCGACATGCTCAGCCAGCTCGACGCGGGCAGCAGGTTGGTGATCGCGGTGGGCGTGTGGTGCTTGGTGCTCGCGAACTGCTTGCCAGTCTTGCTGCCTTCCTTGGCGGTCAGGCGGAATTCCGCCTTGGTGTTGTCGGCATCAGCGCTGACGATGACTTCAAGGCGCGTCAGCTCGGTCGTGAGCGCGCGCAGCTTCTTGGCGTAGCCCGCGAACAGCTGGGCCTGCCCCGCCGGCTGACCGGCCATGCCCGGCGCCGAACCCTGCTCAACCATCGACAGGACCTGCTCGATCTCCTTGCCGCGCGTCTTGGTCAGGTCCTCGACCGAAATGCCGAGGTAGATGCTGCCCGGCACGGTGATCTTGTCGAGGCGCTCGATGAAGCCTTTGACCTTGGCAAAGCGATCCTTGGGCGTCAGCACCATGGTCTTGTCGCCGAGGAAGTCGACGTAGACCTTCGTGCCCTGCACGTCGATCATCGCCTCGTGGCCTTCCGCTTCCGCGCCCTTCTTGGCGGCGGCCATCGCGCCGATCGCCTTGGTCTTGTCGGTGACGTGCAACACGATGAACGTGCCGAGCGCCGGATTCGGCGGCACCGCTTCCGCGCCCGGAGCCCCGGGCGTCGCTTCATCCTGGTAGCCCAGGTGAATCGGCTTGGTCTTGTCCAGCCAATCGGTGCCGGTGATGCCGTAGGCGGCCAGAATCGTTGTGAAGTTTTCCGTGACGATGGCCTTGACGGAACCGCCCGGCGCCGTCAACTGCAGCTTGCTCGCCAGCGCGTCGGCGGCGTTCAGCGCGGCGTCGTAGCTCGCCAGGGACACCCAACCGACAACACCATCGCCGGCGACCAGTTCAACGTCCGGCAGCTCAGGCGCGGGCGGCGGCGCGGCAGGCGCTTCCGGCTTCTGGGCGGCGGCAGTCGCGGGCGCTTCGGCCTTCTTGGGCTCGTCTTTCTTGCAGCCGGCGGAGGCCAGCAGCGCGGACGTCGTCAACACAGCGATAACCGTGGAATTCCAGCGATTCTTGAACATATGAGCCTCTTCTTGGGGCGATTCCAAAGGATAGATTCGTTGCGGCGGCAGGACGTCCACACGCGCACTTTGCCGATCGGGCGCGGGAGTATAGGCGCACAAGGGTGCAATGTGCAAGCGGACTTTGGTACTGGCGGGCTCCTACGCCAACGTCGGGCCGGACTCGACAAGGTGCCGCGGCGCCAGCGCGCCGGTGCGTGCGGCGATTGCGGAAGAGCCGAGCGTCGCGGTCCGTCGGCCCGTCGGCTCAGCGGAAAGCGCCCGCAGTGCGGCACACAGCGGCGTTTCCCGGTGCGGATGCGCCGCCAGCGCCTGGAATTCGTCCACCGCCGCCGTCATCAGGACGATCGCGCGCGCTGCGTCAATGGCCTGCGGCGCCACATCGCTCAGCGCCGCCTCCAGCAGTTGGGCGCACAAGGGCTGTTCCGGCAGCGCCAGCAGGAAATACGCGCGCAGGACCGCAATCGCCCGCTCGCCGTCGTGCTTGTGCATCGCCGCGACAATCTTGGCGATTTCCGGGCCATGGTCCCACGTCTGGTGCAACTGCGCCGGATCCGGCAGGGCCAAGCGATCGCGCTCTGGCGCATCGAGCGCGGCGGAAGCGTGCACGAGGCCGACGGCAAACAGGTACAGCGGCAGCCACTGCTCAGCCGTCAGATCGGCGCGCAGGCGGCGCACGGCCGAGGTGAGGATCAGGAGTTGCATCGCATCGGCGCGATCTTCGACGACGGACTCGTCGTTTTGCCAGCGCGGATCGAACCGCAGCAGCCGTTCAGACGCCGCGAGCGAGAGGGATTGCGCGAGGACGTCATGCGGCACGCCGAACTCCAGCGCTTTGACGGAAGCGCGGTAGGGCGCGTCGCCTTTGCCATCGAGCACGTGCGGGCGGAATTTTGGCTCAGCAAATGCCTTGCCCTTTTCCGGATTCTCCGCCGCCGTCATCGCGGCAAAGCGCCCGGCGACCGCGGCAATCCGCGCGGCGTGATGGCGCGTGTAGGCCAGGTGCTCCGGCCGTTCCGCCAATGCGCGGGCAAAGCGCGGCAGGATGGCTGCAACGGCGGCTTCACCGGCAGCCGCGCGCAGGTCGGCCAAGCGCGTGACCGCCAGGACCGTCACGCCGCCATCGCCGGGATTGGCCGCCGCCAACGTCAGCAAGTCATGCTCGATTTCCGCCAGCGGTCGACCTGCGGCAATCGCCGCTGCCACGCTGGATTCCGCCGCAGCGCCGCGCCGCGCCGCCACGTGCGCCGCAAGCTCAGCCGCAGTTCCGTCGCCTGCCGCCGTCGCGGGGGTCAGCACAGACCGCCCGCCCAAGCGCTCAGCCGCAACCGTCGCCGCCACCAGCCACGGCAACGCCGCGCGCGCCGGGTCAAAGTCGCTCGCTGCGCGCAGCGCGTCGGCGAGAGCCAGCCACGCCGGATCCAGCATGCCGCCCGGCCGATTCGCCACCCACGCGGCCAATGCGCCCGCGAGCACGTCCGTCCGCCGCCCGCGCGCGTGCCAGTCGATGATCTCCGCGGCGATGCGGCTGCCATCGGCAAAGCGCATCGCCTCATCCAGCGCCGCGAGCACCGCGTCATCCGCGCGCACTTCCAGCGACGGCAGCAGCGGCTGGGTCAGCGGCCGACCAAGGTGGTCCAGCCAAGGGCCGACGCCTTGCGCGGCGGGAAGCTGCACCTGTTTGGGCGTGTGTCGCATTCAGGACTCCGTGGTTTCGTCTGAAGTGTCGTCGTCGGTGCGCGTCCCGCCGAATTCGTCGAGGCGACGGTACAGTGTGCGGACCGCCATGCCCAGCAGCCCGGCCGCGCGCCGTTTGTCGCCTCCCGTCAGGCGGAGCGTCTCGGTGATCAGCAACCGCTCCACTTCTTCCAGCGGCGTGCCGACGGCGATGTGCAGGACCCGGCTCGGCCCTTCGATTTCGACCCGCGCGATCCGCTCGGGCAACTCCGCCAGCGTGATGATTTCCGTGCGCGCCAGCACCACGGCGCGCTCCATCGCATTCTCGAGTTCGCGCACGTTGCCGGGCCACGTCCACGCTTGGAGCGCGGCCATCGCGTCCGGGGCGATCGCGGTCACGGCCTTGCCATTTTGCACCGCGAAACGCCGCAGGAAGTGCATCGCGAGGCCCGGGATGTCCTCGCCGCGCGCGCGCAACGGCGGCAGTTCAATGGCGATGACGTGCAGGCGGTAGAACAGGTCGGCGCGGAAACGGCCGGCTTGCACTTCCGCCTCCAAATCGCGATTGGTCGCCGCCACGACGCGCACGTCCACGCGCTGCGACTGCGCTGAGCCGACGCGCTGCACCTCGGATTCCTGCAACGCCCGCAAAAGCTTGGCCTGCATTCCCAACGGCAGCTCGCCCACTTCATCCAGCAGCAGCGTCCCGGTGTCCGCCTGTTGAAAGCGGCCATCCGTGCGGGCAATGGCGCCGGTAAACGCGCCGCGCTCGTGGCCAAAAAGCTCGGATTCAACGAGCGATTCTGGAATCGCCGCGCAGTTCACCGCGACAAACTGCCCCGTGCGACCGCTCAGCCGGTGCAGTGCGCGGGCGAACACCTCTTTGCCCGTGCCGCTCTCGCCTTGCAGCAGGACGGTCGTGCGCGCGGGCGCCACTTGGCCCAACAGGTCGATCGCGCGTCGCACCGCCGGACTGTGACCGACGATGTCGCGCCGCTGGCCGGCGAGCGCCAGTTCCTCGCGCAGCGCGGTATTTTCCCAGTGCAGCCGCGAACGTTCCAGAGCGCGGCCGACGGATCGGACAAGCTCGGCGCGCCGCAGCGGCTTTGTCACAAAATCGTAGGCACCGGCTTTCATCGATTCCACGGCGGTTTCCACCGTGCCGTAGGCCGTCATGACGACGACCGCCGTCGATGGCGTGGTCCGCTGCACAGCGCGCAGCAGTTCCAGGCCATCGACGCCGGGCATCATCAAATCCGTGACGAGCACCGCCACGCGTTCCCGCCGCAGCGCCGCAAGGGCCTCGCGACCATCGGCGACGGCGAGCGTCGGCCACCCTTCACGCTGCAGAATCTTCTGCACGCTCTGGAGGTTGGCCGCGTCGTCGTCGACGATGAGCACGACGGGCGCGTCAGCGTCCACCGCAATCGGCTTGGGCAACTCAGCATGCGGATCCGCAACGGCCATCCGAGCCTCTTTTGCCGCTTAACGACCCGACCGGAGGTCGACCACAAAGCGGTTCTTGGCAGACGGCGGTTCAACCGCAGGCGTCGGCTCCGGCTCGGGCGCGGGCGTACCCGTGGCTTCGCGCAGGCGCTCGATTTCCTCGGCGATGGCCGCTGACACGTCCACGGCTTCTTCGGCCGGCTCCGCCGCCGCTTCAACTGCCGCTTCCGCAGCCACGTCTTCCGGACCACCCGCGGGCGCTTCCACGTCCGTTTCGGTCAGTGCCGGCTCCGTGCCCTCTTCGCCGCTGGCCACCGACAGGTCGTCGCCGCCCGCATCGTCGCCACCGGCTTCCATGCCCTCGTCGCCTTCATCGCCCGACGTGCCGTCTTCATTTTGCGGCAGCTGGTTGCCCGCGGCATCGCGACCCGAACGACGGCGACGGCGACGGCGGCGTTGACCACCCTCTCGCGGCGCTTGGCCATCCGTGCCGGGAATCGTCGCGGCGCCGGCAGCATTCGCCGTTTCCGTCGCATCCGTGCGGACTTCTTCCTCATCGCGGGCATCCGCAATGGCGACCTGCTCCTGAATCGCGCTCAGCGAGCGCTGGCCTTCCATACGCTGACCCTCGGGGCGCTCGGCGCGCTGACCTTCTGGACGCGTGCCTTCCGAACGCTGACCTTCCGGCCGATCACCACGGCCACGGCGGCGACGCCGACCATCGCGATCGCGTTCGCCACGCTCCTGATCGCGCGGACCGTCACGGCCGTCCAACTGCGGCGCGGCGGCATCGATCTGCGGCCGCGGCTCGCGGTTTTCGCGCGGTTCACGCGGCTCGCGGTGTTCACGCGGCGGCCGCGGGCTCTCGCTCGGCATGGCCGAAGCAGCCGCGGTCGGCGCGCTCTTGGTCACATTGGCACGCGGCGGCGGAGTCGGCTCGGCGAAACCAAGGAAGCTCTTGATCTCCGACCAGAACGTCTTGGGCGCCGGCGCCTCTTCCAGCCACGTTTCCACTTCCGCGGCCGGTGCGCGCACCACCTCGGCAGCTTTCTGCGTCGCTTCGACTTTGGCCTTCTCCGCCGTTTCCGCCGGACCCGTCGTCTCACGCACCTTGGCGTAGATCTCCGCGTAATCGACCTTCGCCGAACGCCGCGCCGCCGTCGTTTCCAGCGTGACCCGCGCCTCTTCGCGCTTGATCAGCTGGTTGCGCACCAGATCGAGCTCCTGCGTCACCCGCAGCAGGCGCTGGCGATCGCCGCGCTCATCGGACGTCTCGGTCGGGATCTCTTCCAGGTGTTCCAGCACGACTTGCGACGCACAGAGGCCGTCCACCGGCACGATTTCGATCGTCAGGTGGTACTGCTTTTCCAGCACGTACAGCTCCTGGCGCCGCGAATTCAGCAGGTAGCGAGCGGCCGCCGGCGGAACCATCGCCATCACGGCGCGCACGCGCTTCTGGGTCGCGGTGTCCTTCTTGGCCACCGTGTCGTAGATGCGCCGCAGCACGGACGCGCCGACGCTCTCCATCGAGCGGATCCGGCCGATGCCGCTGCAGTGCGGGCAGCTGTCGAACGTGCCCTTGTTCACCGACGACTTGATGCGCTGGCGGCTCATTTCCAGCAAGCCGAATTCGCTGATGTGGCCGAGCTTGGTGCGCGCCTTGTCGTTCTTGAACGCGTCCTTGATCGCCATTTCGACTTCGCGGACGTACTTCTTTTCGCGCATGTCGATGAAGTCGATGACGATGAGGCCGCCCATGTCGCGCAGAATCATCTGGCGGGCGATTTCCTGCGCCGCTTCGATGTTCGTCGCGCGCGCCGTCTCCTCAATGTCCTTTTCCTTCATGCGGCCGGAGTTGACGTCGATCGACACCATCGCTTCGGTCTGGTCGATGACGATCGAGCCGCCCGACGGCAGGAACACCTGACGCGCAAACACGTCCTCGACCTTGCCTTCCACGCCGTACCGCGCAAACAGCGGCATGTCGCCCGCGTACCGCACCACCGCGGCAAGACCGCGCGGCATCAGCACCTGGAGGAACTCGCCGACTTCATGCAGCGTCGCGTCGTCGTCAATGACGACTTCCTCGATGTCCTTGGTGAAGTAGTCGCGCACAAAGCGCACCGGCAGGCTGCGCTCGGCGTACAACAACTGCGGGCCCTTGCCTTCGTCGTACTTCGCGGTGATGTGCTCCCACTGCCGCGTCAGGTACGTCAGGTCCTTGACCAGCTCCAGCTCCGTCGCCGTGTCGCCCGCCGTCCGCACGATGAGGCCAAAGCCTTCCGGCACCTTCATCGTCTCCGTCAGCTTCTTCACGCGATCGCGCGCTTCGTCGCTCAGCTTGCGCGAGACGCCGGCCTTTTCGTTGTCGCTCTCCGGAATCAGCACCAGATAACGGCCCGGCAGGCTGATGAAGGTCGAGAGCGTCGCGCCTTTCTGGCCGATCTCATCGCGCACGACTTGCACCATGATCTCGGTGCGCGCCTTGAGCAGTTCCTGGATCGGCGCGCGCTTGTCGTGGTTGCCGCCGCGCAGCTTCGGATGGATTTCGCCAACCGGCAGGAAGCCCTGCTTGTCGTTGCCAAAGTCGACAAACGCCGACTGCAGCGAAGGTTCCACGCGCGCCACGACGGCCCGGTAGATGTTGCCCTTGCAGGTGTTGCGGTTTGCCGGTTCGATTTCCAGGTGCACAAGCTGATTGTCTTCGACAACCGCCGCGCGGGCCTCGTCACGGTCGACGCTGATCAGCATTCGCTTGGTGACGGAACCCGTCGTTGATGTAGCCATAATTCACACTCCGATGCGGCCATTCCACCCGGCATGAGCCCGGGGAACGGCAGCGCGATCAGTCCAAAACGGCGCGATAAGCGGCTGTAGTTAGCCTGCGCGACCGTGGGACTGGGGTTGCATCGGCAGGATCGAAAGAGCAGGCGCTGGAGCGGATGAACGGGATGTTTCTGATAACACTGCTGAAAAGCGCGATGCGGTCGACCGACGTTGTGCGTATGCATGGCACGCCGTGTCTGGTCGGCAATCGGCTCGGTGCCACGCCCAACCGCCAGATGCGGGGGCGCAGGTTACCGAAGTTGCAGTGGTCGTTCGAAACATCGCGATGTCGCTCTACGCTCACGCGGCGAGTTCAGCCTGGCAACAACAAGGGACGGTCACAGAAGGGCGGCGTACTAACACGCGGGCCAAACTTGGTGTGCCATCGGCTTGCCGTGCAGCCGGAACTCCTCCGCTGGGGCCAGATGCTGGCATGAGTGCCAGGGCTGGCGGTCGGTCGGCTGCCCTAAAGGGGAAGCCTGCTCACTCGTCCGTGCCTCATCCGCGGGCGCCAGCTTCGGTAAGGAAGCCGCGTTCACGGGCCGGTTGGCGCGCTGGTCCACTTTGAACCGGCAGCGCCCGCGCGTCACTTTGCTTCTCGATCGCTGCCTCAGCAGCGTTCAACGGCAACGCTCCGCGCTCAGGTGACGTTTGCGGGACTGCCGTGCTTGGTTTGGACAGCTCAGCTCGTTCCAGAGGGCGTATCGGCCTTGGGCCAATCCGCTCCTTCCAGACGTCCAGCATTTTCCAGACAGCACTGCGGGTCGACGTTCGCGGTCGTGGCTCCATGGCCAAGCGCTGAACTGTAACCCCACGTGGTCACCCTGAGGGCCCTGTCAAGATAAGTCGCGCCGGGGCTGGTGTCAAACGAACGGGATGGCGACCGTTGACGTAAACCGCCGCAACCCTTGCGCAGAACCGGCCGCTGCGTTACTCACGCGGTCACGCAGCGGCGAATGAGTCGTCGGAGGCACATGGCCTGGACCCGTCTTGAACTTCGCGATCGCACCGCGCCGCCGCAAGCCGCGTCGATGACGCCGATTGGCCTGTGGACGATTCTGGCGCTGGTTGTGGCCTGTGCGGCGTTTTGGCTGGCCATGCGCGCCAACGCCGATTTCCACAAAGCGCCGGACGCGACGTTTCGCGCTGAAGAGCATTTGAGCACCGCGACGGTGGCGGTGCGCAAGCCTGGCGCCGCGGATGTGCCGTGCACCTGGCAAGCGAGCGACGGTCGGTGGCATTGCGGCGCCCAGGATTTTGCCTTTGTCGGGCCCTATGCCGGGCTGGCGGCGGGCAAGCCGATGCGCTGTTTGTGGCTCCACCCGCACGCAGGCGGCGCGACGACCGTGGTGCGCTGGCCGGATTTGAACCTGGGCGATCACCTGGAAGCGCGCTTGCGCCTCCTGGACGATGTGGCCAGCGGTCAGCCGACCCGCCTGCAGATCTTTGCCGCCGGGCAGTCGGTGGGTACGCTCTCGGCGAGCGATGGGCGCGATCGCCCCGATTTGGACGTCGACCTGCCCAACGGTCGGATGCGCGGTGAACTGCGGTTGGAGATTGCCGCGGGCGACAATGATTGGCGGCTCGCGTGCGCCGAAGTGCTGATGACCGGCAAGCGCCGCGCGATGGGCGAGCAAGCGCCGATCGACAAGACGCTCCAGTACGCGCCGCCTACGCGTCACGACCAATTCGGCAGGCCGACGCAATGAACAGTGATTCGATTGCCACGATTGACCTTGCGACCGCCGCCCGGCCGCCCGATGCGCCGCTGCCGGAAGCGTCGCCGCCCCCGCCGCTACCGCCTTCGCTGCCGCCGCGTTGGCTGGGACCCGCGGTGCGTTTTCTCGCCATCGGCTTGTGCCTCGCCCTGGCCGCGATCCTGCAACTTCGCGGGCTGGACTGGACCGCGTCGGCGACTTCCTGGCTGGAAGGGGTGCCGCGGACGGGCGGCGCGGCTGAAGTCGGGGCGATTGCGGTCCTGTGGCGCAAGGGGACCGCGCTTGGCCTGACGCTCGGCCAGGTCGTCTCGCTGTGGCAATTCGTCGTTGCGGGCGGGCTCCTGGCGGCGCTGGGTCTCGTCGCTTGGCGGCTGCGCGGCCTGACCGCCGCGATCGTCGCGCTCGCGCTGTTCCTGCTCTGGCCGGCGTCCCGTGGCCTGATCGCAACCGTCGGCGCTGAGACGCCGCTGGCCGCAGCGCTGCTGCTCACCGCGCTCGCCGGCCTGCTGGCGTGGCCGCGTCCGCTGGTGTCCGCGCTGCTGCTCGGTGGCGCGCTGGCGTTCCTCGTGCTGGTGCATCCGCTCGGCCTGCCGTTGGCCATCGTGGCGGTGCTCGCGGTCCTCATCCTGCCGCTCCGCCGCGGCATCGAGCCGCTCCCGGGAATCGAGCCGCACGAGGGGCTCTGGCCGCACGCCGTGACGGTCCCCAACTTGACGGGCCTCGCGCTCGCCGCGGGCCTCATCGCCTCCGCGCACGGGTCCGGCGGCTTGAAGCTCGCGTGGGCGCGCCAGATCGCCGAGTGGCGCGCGCCGGTGGTGACGCCGTGGCTCGGTGGAATGGCCAATTGGCCCGTGGTCGGCGCGCTTGTGGCGTTCGCCGGGCAACTGTCCTTGCCGCTCCTGGTTCTCGCCTGCGCGGCGGGCGTGGGCGCGGTGCGGCGGCCAAGCGACCCGATCGCGCTGCCCGTCGGCCTGTTCTTTGGCACGGGTCTGGTCCTGGTGTGGTTGGGTTTGCCGACGCCGGGCTGGATCGACGGTGTGACGCTGTTGGCGCCCGGTCTGGTGCTGCTCGCGGCGATCGTGGCGGTTGATGTGGGGCGGGAGCTCTGGGCGCGCGGCACAACGGGTTCGCGCACCGGCGGCGTCGTGCTGGCGGTGGCGACGCTGCTGGCGATTCTTGCCGATGACCGACTGGCCGCGCCGGATCGCCGCAACCTGTTGGCGCACATGCCCGGAGTCATGACTTCCGCCATCGGCGCGCAGCCCGCGGTCCTGCGCCCGGCGGACCTGGGCCTGCTCTATCGGAAGCCAACGGCGACCGCGATCCTCCCGGGCCATCTCGGCGGCAACGCGCTGGCTACGGCGCTGCGCCAGCTGCATCCGCCGCTGCAGGGCGTCAACTTTGGCGCGGCGTTCTCGATGGACTTTGTGCTGGTCGCCAACACGCCCAACGCGATCGTGGAGGACATGTGGGCGCACATCGGCCGGCAGGAAGCCTGCAGCGCCGATGGCAAGACGTGTCTCGTGCGGATTCGCAGCAAGTAGCGGCTAGCAGCGGACCATCGGCGCCATCAGATGCGCTCGTCCAGGGAACTCGAACCGTCCTTGCCCGGCTTGCTGCCACCGCCGCCCGGCTTCCGCACCGTCGGCGGGGACTTTGCGCTCGGCACGGGCGTCAGCCGCGCAGTCTTGGCTGGCGCGTCCGTCGGCACCACTTCAATCTCCAGATCGCGGTGACCGGGTAGCCGCAGGCGCGCACTCACGTGACCACCCGGTGGCACGGAAACGGCCAGCGGCGTCTTGCCCAACGACTCGCCGGCCACGACGACGGTCGCGCCCGACGGATCGGAATCCAGCTGCACCTGCACCGCCTCTGCTTGGGCCGGTGGCGCAACGGGCTTGGCTTCTGGCGCTTTCGCCTCGGACGCGGGCGCTGCGGGCGGCTCCGGCGGTGGCGGGGTCGGCGCAACGGGCGCTGCGGCAACGGGCGCGGCGGGCTCAACCGGCGTCGTCGTGCGGCCGCCGAGCGCGAAGACGGTAACAAAGGCCACCACCGCGACGCCGCCGCCGATCCACAGCACCTTCTTGTTGCTGCGCGGCAACGGCTCGTCGTCGGTCTCACCCGTCTCGGCTGAAACCACGCGATTGCGCGTGGACGTGGCGCTGCGCGGCGGCGCAATGACCGACTGTCGCGACTTGGAGCCCGCCGCCGGCGTCACATGGCGCGGCGTCAGTCCGGGAAACGCCGTCGTCCGCTCTTCACCCGGCGCGCCATAAGCGACCGTGTGCTCGTCCGGGCCACGGACTGGCGCGCCTTGCATCAGCTCCGCGATGGCCGCTGACGACGCTGCCCGCGCCAATTCCGTGCGATTGCGGCCGCGACAGGATTCCAGCGCCTGGCGGAACTCAATCGCCGAGCTGAACCGGTCCGTCGGCTCCTTGGCCATCGACTTCTCAATCACGCTGACAAACGCTTCGCTCACCGGCGTCGCCGCGACCTGCCGCAGGTCCGGCGGCGGCTTCGTCACGTGCGCCAGCAGCACCGCGAGCGGATCGTCGCCCTCAAACGGCGGCTTCCCCACCACGCACTGAAACAGCACGCAGCCGAGCGAATACAAGTCGCTGCGGTTGTCCAGTTGCTGGTTTTGCGCCTGCTCCGGGCTCATGTAGGTCGGCGTGCCAAACGCTTTGCCCGTGCCGGTCAGGTTGGAGCCAAGCCGCTTGGCGATGCCAAAGTCCAGCACCTTCACCACCGGGTCGTCGCCTTCCACTTCATGCAGGAACACGTTGTGCGGCTTCAAATCGCGGTGCACCAGATTGGCCGAGTGCGCTTCCGCGAGGCTGCGCAGGATCTGCACGCCGATGGTGATGGTCTCTTCTTCCGTCAGGACCTTGCCGTCCGCCGCGCGCCGCTTCAGCACGTCGTTCAACGGCCGTCCGGACAGCAGTTCCATCGCGATGTACAGCGCGCCGCCTTCCGTTTGGCCAAAGTCAAACACGCGGATCGTATTGGGGTGCTTGAGCGACGCTGTCACCTGCGCTTCGGCAAAAAAGCGCTGGATCACGTCGCTGTCGTCTGAATCGAGCGAGACGGCGAGCAGCTTGATCGCCATGTCCTGATCCGTGGCGATATTTGTCGCACGGTACACGGCGCCAAAGCCGCCCTGGCCGATCATGTTGCGGATGCGGTAACGGCCGTTGACCTCCGTGCCCTCGGCGAGCCGGCTGTCCGGATTGGCCGCAAGCACGAGCGTCGCGGTGCCATCTTCTGGGCAACGCGCCTCCGCGCTCTTTTTTCCGCACTTGGGACAAAGCCGCATCACGCCGGGGATTCTCCAGTTGCAGTCACCGCCGTGGCAGCGGACACAGGTTCAGACGCACCGCTGTTGGATGCGGTTTCTGCCGACGTGGATTCGCCAGCGAGCACATCGCGTACTTCTGCCAAATCTGGCGGCAAATCGCAAAATACCACACGACCGTCGGCCAGTACGGAGATCGCGATTTCAAGCCTCGGTGGCGCTTGGCGCATGGCTCCCGTCTCGGCTCGCGGGTGCAGTCACAGTCCGCGCGCAGAGGCGGCTTTGTACTCTTTTGCTTCCTCAACGGGAAGAGCGCCGGCAAAGTACGCTTCGTCATAGCCGTACACGTCCGCGCCAAACTGCACACGGCCTTCGTCGTCGACCGCCACGCTCGCGTAGTCGATGTGCACGGGAATCGGCGCCTGCAGTTTCACTTCCACTTCCTCTTTTTCAGCGATCGCGTCCTTGATCGCCTGCCGCCCCATGCCTTTGTCGCGCCCCAGGATCAGCTCCGCCAATTCCACGGGGTTCTGCACGCGGATGCAGCCATGGCTGAACGTGCGGCGCACCTTGCTGAACAGCGCGCGAAACGGCGTGTCGTGCAGGTAGATGTTGTACTTGTTGGGGCCCTGGAACTTCACGTCGCCCAGCAGGTTGGTCTTGCCGCCCTTCTGGTAGACAACTTCCTTGCCGTCCGGCTGCACTTCCATCACGTAGCCTTCTTTCTCTTTGAACAGCGGGTCCTTGGCCATCTTGGGGCCGATTTCCAGCTCGATCACCCGCTGCGTCGGATACCAGCGCGGCGCGAGGATCACGCGCGTCATCTTCTGGCTGAACATCCGCGTGCGGTTGATCTTGCCCTTCACGAGCGTCTGCTGGTCCGTGTCCGTGTCGTTGTTGCCGCAGATGACCTTGTGCGTCTCGATGATCTGGCCGTCGTCGTAGACCCACAGCTGCTGGAACGCGATGTTGACCCAGATGTAGAATTCGCCCGGATCGCGGCCTTCTGACTCGCGGTAACGTTCCAGCGCCAACTGAATCTGCTTCACGCGTTGCTCCGCCGGCACGTCCAGCTCGACGATCGTCGGCTTGCCGACCACCCCGTCCGACGACTCCAGCTGGTGGCGCGCCTGGAACGTCTTGACCGCCTCGAGCAGCGTGTCGTCATAGCGATCGCCCGCCGGCCCCACCTCATAGCCTTCCAGCCGCAGCCGCTCGCGCATCGCGCCGACAAACGGGTTGGTCTCGCCCTTTTGCACCTTCTTGGTTGTCAGCTTGGGCAACGGCTGCCAGCCGCCCGCGTCCGCGAGCTTCTTGTACGTGTCGTAAGCGCCTTGCAGCAGCAGGTACTGCGGATGGGTCGGCCACAGCTTCTTCAGCACTTCTGCGGTATGCCCCTTGGCCGCACCCAGCGTCGCGACGATCTTGTCCGCCTGCGTTTCGGCCAGTTTGCGCACGGCCGCCGGCGGTGTGTAGAGCAGCGGGTGCGCGGGCTTGGCCAGCGTGAAATCGACCACGTAGCGAATCACCGCGCGCGCCAGCTCGTTGTCGGCGAGTTCAATCGCCTCGCGCGTCGCGCGCCCTTGGATCAGCAACTGCGGCAGCGCGCCTGAGAGCGCCAGGAGCCCGGGCTGCCCCAACTGATCGCCGCCCGCGTGCGCCAACTCCGCTTCGCTGCCTTGGCTCGTGTGCAGCCACGTCGAGACCGCCGCCGCGGTCAGCGCCGCATGCGGCGTCTTCTCCAGCGCCACCTGCGTCTCATGCTCCGCCGCCAGCGTCTCCACGACCTTCTTGGTCGCCGCATCGATCTGGCTCAGCCGGTACCCGGACTTGTCCAGCCCGTGGCGATCCAGCTGCGCGAGCAGTTCCAGCAGCGCCTGACCATCCTCGCTCAGTTGGCCATCGCGGCCGTAGAACCGCGGCGTCGGGTCGCCATACAGCGACTTGAGCACCTTGGCGTCCGGCCCCGCCGCCTTCTGCAGCTTGGCCGCGAGCGCCGGTTCTTCGTCGTGGAGCTTCTTGGCCTCAGCCGCGACCTGTGCGGCGATCTGCGTCAAGGACAGCGTCGCCACCGGCTTGGCGGCTTCTGCTGCCGGCGCCGCTTCAACTGCCGCCGCGGACTCGGCCACAGCGGCGCCCTTGCGCTTTGGCGCTTCTTCACGACTTCCGCAGGCAGTTGCACCCGCGATCAGCAGCACAAACGCGGGGCGAAACAGGTGACGCATGACATTCCTTGGGTGCGCAGGACGCACAGAGGCGACAATAATCTTCTCCAGCCGCGCGTCAACGTTTCTCTTGGTTGGCCGCAGTGGGGCCTGCATGCACCGGCGAACTGTGGCGCAGTACGCGATGATGTGCGATCCAACTGCGCTTTCCGAAAAGTGAAAAGCCGCAATCAGCAGATCTGGTCCAATCCTTGCTTGGTCTTCTGGTGCCGCACGCCGCGGCGTCTTTGCCTCCGGAGGTTGCCATGCAGTTCGCCGTCGTCCGCCCACAGATTCCGCAGACTGAACCCGCTGGCTGGCGCGTTGCCGCAGCGGTTGGCGTGCGGCAGAACCGCCACGCAGCGCAGCGCCTGGACCTCGCGAGCGAGGCGACGCTCGGCCTGCTGGAGAGCCAGCGGCGGTTTGACGCCCAACGCGGCACGCGCCTGACGACCTTCGCGTACGCGCGCATGCGCGGTCGGGCGCTGGATGCGGTGCGGGCGGAGGCGCGCTACCTGCGGGCGCGTGAGCGGGCGACCGAGCAGCCGGAGGACCCGATGGGGCCGTCGGTTTCCGAGCGGCTGGACGCGTGGCGCACCGTCGAACGCGTGGCGAGTGACTTGCCAAGCTGTGAGAAGATCGTCCTGCAGGCGGTCTACGGCCAGGACCGGGCGCTGCGCGAGGTGGCGGAGCAGGGGCGTTGGTCGGTGGACCAGTTGCAGCGCGCGCACCAAAGGCTGCTGCATCGCCTGCGCGTTGCGGCAGGGCTGGTCGGCGAGGGCCAGCAGTAGCTGAAGTTGGGAGGGCATGGCCCGCGCACGCGGCTGACGAATCGATGCGCAGTTTTGACGGATCGCGGCACAAAGCGCGAAAGCGGCGCTTGATTGTCGCAGATTGTCGACGCCCGCGGTCAAAAACCGCTGACGGTCAATGTTCCCGAACGGGCGTGGCGCGGTCGGCTTGGTCTGGGAGAGAGTCCGCGCGACGGGCCGCTGATCGACCTGACGCGCTGGACTGCCAACTTACCAGGAGCCGTGCGAACCGTGCGAGCCGTGCGAGCCGTGGCTGCCGTGCGAGCCGTGCGAACCATGGCTGCCGTGCGAACCGTGCGAGCCGTGGCTGCCGTGCGAGCCGTGCGAGCCGTGGCTGCCGTGCGAGCCGTGCGAACAGTGTTCAGCCGACAGGTTCACGTCGCCCGGGAGCATGCTATCGCCGCCCGACAGGGTCAGGAAGGTCGAGACGCGCTCCTCCTGCTTCTCGCTGATCGCGCCCTCTTCCGAGGACAGGAAATCCGCAGCATTCTTTTTCAATTTCGGAAGCGTCTTCTTCATCGTCTCCCCTCTCATTACGCCTTTGCGCATTCGTCAGTTGCGCGTGCAAGCGCCGGTGCCCGATTGATACCTCGCTGGCGGGCTGTCGTCAGTAGGGTTACCGACGTCAACACTCAGCGTTATCTGCCTCCATCGCCAGCTTTCGCCGAGGACTCGGGCGGTCTGAGGTTCCGACGCTCGTCGGACATGCTCAGACCCTTGGCTGGGATCGTTGCTGACCCCCACATTGACGACCCGGAGGCCGTCGTCAGGATCCTGTCCGGATCCTGTGGACCCGGGCATGACCCCTGCAGGGCAGTTTCTCCAAGTCACGACCGCGATGCAAGCCTAATCCAGCGTCCGGCGGTTCCCAGCGGACTTTGCAGCCTGCCAGCACCGGGCGTCTGTTACCGCGCCATTGGCCCGGACAGCTACCCACGGTCTCCAACTTGTCCACGCGCAAGGGGGGCATTGCATGTGGATCACGGATCCCCATTCAATTACTAACATTCGGGTCCGTCATTGTCAACAACGCAGGCTACTTTGCGGTATCGCTTGACCCTGAGGCACGCGCTCGCTACACCGCGTTGCGCCGACGCTGGATGTTGCGGCAAAGTCAGGACATCGTGCCGCAAGAAGCCGTCATCGGAAATCAGGAGCCAAAGCAACTCGCGCAGTTGCAGCGCGTTTTTCAGACGCTCACCGCGGCGGGCAGTCAAGCGTGGCTCCTCGGTCCCGCCGCATGTGCGCTTCTGGGCGATCGGCCGCTGCCGCGTTTCACCCCCTGGCGGTTTGCCGTGGCGGGGCCGATCGCCGCGATCGCCGAATTGCCGGGCGATCTGCCGATCGCGGTGCAGCCGTTGCCAAACGAGAGCGAGGAAGCCGTTGCGGCGCTGCTGGCGGCCGAGCCGATTCGCGCGTGGGCGGTGGCGCTTGATGCCCGCGGCCGCACGATCGATCCGTGGAACAATGCGGGGGATGCCCGCGATCGTCGCCTGCGCATTCCCGGCGATCCGCGCGCCTGGTTGGCGCAAGGTCCTGAACGCGTGCTGGATCTGGCAGTGCTGACGGCGCGGTCGGGTCTGCTGCCGGACAACGAACTGCTGCGGTTGGCGCGTCGCGACGCTGGCAACGTGCTTTCCGTCGAGCGCGCGGTCTGGGCGGAGCGGTTCGGGGAAGTGCTGCTGGGCGAACACGCCGGCGAAGGCCTGCAATTCCTGTTTGATTGCGAAGCATTGCAGCGCATGGTGCCGGAAGTTTGCCTCATGGTCGACTTCCACAAGTCCTGCAACGTCCACCACAAGGACATCTGGGACCACACGCTGCAGGTTGTGGAGAAATGCCCGCAATCGCTGGCGGTGCGCTGGGCGGCGCTGATGCACGATTCCGGCAAGGTCTGGACGCGTTCCGTCAACAAGCAGGGCAAGGTGCACTTCTTTCGCCATGAAGAGCTGGGCGCGAGCCTGATGGAAGGCGTCGCCGGGCGTTTCCACCTCGATCAGGCGCTGCGCGATCGCGTTGTCTACGTGATCGGCAACCACGCCCGGGCCAACGTATACGCGGCGGACTGGACCGACTCCGCGGTGCGGCGGCTGATCCGCGACATGGGGCCACATCTGGAGGACGTGCTCGCGTTTTCCAGCAGCGACTTCACGACCAAGCGGCAGTGGCGCATCGCGGAAGTGCGCAGCCTGGCGGAGGAGTTGCTCAAGCGGATCCGCCTGATCGCCGCGGAGGACGCCAAGGTGCCGCCGCTGCCCAAGGGCTTGGGGCACGTGATCATGCAGGCGACGGGCCTGCATCCTGGGCCATGGCTTGGTGAAGTTCAGCGCTGGCTGGAGGCGGAAGTGGAGGCGGAGCGCGTCGCGCCGTTGCTGACGGCGGAGGATTACCTCGCGTACCTGCAGGATCACGCGCCGGCGCTGCTGGCCGTGCAAAAAGGCCAGGAGCGCCAGCGGTTGCCGCGCAAGTAGCCGCTAGGCGAAAAGTTCAATGAAGAATGTGCGCATGTGCATCCAGCTGCGCGCGTCCGCCTTGGCGTCAAAACAGAAGCCGGCCTGCAGATCGTGCGCCTGCGGATTGGTGAAACTGTGCACCGCGCCGCCGTAGTAAACCATCTGCCAGTCCGCGTGGACCGCGCGCATCTCCGCCATGAAGGTCGCGATCTTCGGCGGATCGACGAACGGATCGTCGGCGCCGTGCAACACGAGGATTTTCGCGTTGGGCTTGGCCTGCGCCGGCAGTGAGGTCTGCAGCGCGCCGTGAAAGCTGACCACGCCGGCGAGTTCTGCGCCCGATCGCGCGAGTTCCAGTACGCAGCCGCCGCCAAAACAGTAGCCGATCGCCGCGACCTGAAGGGCATCCACGCGATCGTCGTTCTGCAGCACGTGGATCGCCGTCTTGAGGCGCGCCCGCAGTTCCTCGCGGTCCGCCTGCACGTCGTTCATCGCCGCCGCCGCTTCACCCGGATTGGTCGGCCGCACGTCGACGCCGTACATGTCGACCGCAAAACCCACGTACCCCAGCTCCGCCAACATCCGCGCGCGCCGCTTGACGTTGTCGCCCGGGCCAAACCACTCGTGGACGATGGCGATGCCCGGACGCTGCTCGTGCAGATCGGCATTCCACGCCAGGTAGCCGGCAAACGTGCGGCCGCCGTGCTGGTACGTGAAGTCCTCCGTCTTGATCTGCATCTACGCCCCCACTGCGAGCTTCTTGACGACCGCGAGCGACTCGTCGATGTGCTTGCCCATCCGCAGCTGCGAATCGAACGTGTGGCGCACGATGCCCTTGGGGTCGATCACGAACGTCACGCGGTCCGTCAGGAAGCCAAACCGCTTCTGGATCCCCCACGCTTCATGGGCGGTGCCCGCGACGTCGGCGAGCAGCGTGAACGGCAGGCGATGGTGCGCGGCGAAGCTCTTGTGGCTGGCCACGCTGTCGCGGCTCACGCCCACGACGGACGCGCCAGCGTCGCGGAAGACTTCAAAACTGTCGCGGAAACTGCAGGCTTCGGCGGTGCAGCCGGCAGTCTCGTCTTTTGGATAGAAATACAGCACCAGCGGACCTTTGGCCCACAGCGCAGAGAGCGTCACCGGGTTGCCGTCCTGATCGGGCAGCGTGAAATCATGGGCGGTGTCGCCAGCTTTGGGCCATGCCATCGGATTGTCCTTTACGCTGCCCACTTTTTGCTGTCCAGGCGGGCGAGCATGGCCTTGGACCACGTGCCGTACTGATCGGCCAAAATGGCAGACCGCGCGGCATTCACGAGCTGCAAGTAAAACGCCAGATTGTGCGTGGTCAAGAGCGTCGACGCCAACAGTTCACCGGCAATGAACAAATGGCGGATGTAGCTGCGGCTGAATTGCGCGCAGATGCTGCAGGTGCAGTGCGGATCCAACGGGCCGTCGTCGTCAAAGAACCGCTTGTTCTTGATGGCCAACTTGCCGTCCCACGTATAGACCACGCCGTGGCGGGCGTTGCGACTCGGCAGCACGCAGTCAAATTGGTCGACGCCATAGCCAATGCAGCGGATCAGATCCTCCGGCGTGCCGACGCCCATGAGGTAGCGCGCCTTGTCGCGGGGCATCTGCGCAGCGGTGTGTTCGCAAGCGGCGTACGTCTCCGGCAGCGGCTCACCCACGGAGAGCCCGCCGATGGCGAAGCCTTCGCAGTCGCGCTGGCAAATCTGCGCGACGTGCTGGCTGCGCAGTTCCAGATCGACGCCGCCTTGCACGATGCCGTAAAGCGCGCAGTCGTCCTGGCGTTTGCGCGCGGCGATGCAGCGGTCCAGCCAAGCCGTTGTGCGGCGCATCGCGGTCTGGATGGTGCGCGCCTCCGCCTTGGCCGGCGGGCACTCGTCAAACGCCATCATGATGTCGGAGCCAAAAGCCTCCTGCAGGTACATCGCATGCTCGGCGTTGAGCGTATGGCGGGAGCCGTCGATGTGGCTCTGGAAGACGGCGCCGTCGTCGGTGATTTTGCGCATCTTGGCCAGCGAGTAGACCTGAAAGCCGCCGGAGTCGGTCAGCATGGGCCGATCCCACGCGACGAACTTGTGCAGTCCGCCCGCCGCCTGAATGCGCTCCGCGCCCGGCCGCAGCATCAGGTGGTACGTGTTGGCGAGGATGATCTGGGCGCCCATCTCGCGCAGATCGCGCGGCAGCACGCCCTTGACCGTGCCCTGCGTGCCGACCGGCATGAAGATGGGCGTCTGGATCGTGCCGTGCGTCGTCGTGATCGTCGCCGCGCGGGCGCCCGACTCAGCGCACACGTGATCGAGGTGAAAGGTGTAGCTCACAGCCACACCGCCAAGCTCTCGGCCGAGTGCCGGCGCACCGCGGGCATCTCCAGCGCGGCTTTGCCCAGAAAGATCACGCCGACAAGCCGTTCGTCCGGCGCTGTGTGCCAGAACTCGGCGAGGCCGCCGCCGATGAAGCCGGCGCTCGTTGTCCAATACGACGCCCAGCCGCGTTCCCAGGCGCCCAGTTGGATGTGCTGGCAGGCGATGGCGCAGGCCGCGTAGTCCTCCTGATCGCGCTCGGGGTTGTCGGGCGAGCGCACCTGCCGCACGGCGATCGCGCCGCCCGCGCCGTCGAGGATGTCCCGGAGTTTGTGCAGTTTGCCGCGCGCCTTCTCCGTGTCGGCGGACACCTCGAGCGCATACAAAAGCGCGCCGAACGACCGTTTGGGCAGCACCGTGAAGCGCCACGGCTCGGTGAACTTGTGATTCGGCGCCCAAATCGCCAGCTCCAGCAGGTGCTTCAGGTCCTCATCGGGAACCGCGGCGCCGTGGAACATTTTGTGCGAACGGCGGGACAGGATCGCTTGGCTGACGTGCATGATGGGCGGCCTCGTGGGCGGCGGAGGATAGCGGGAGGAGCGGTGGGGCGCCAGCGATTCGTGTCACCAGAGCAGGACTTTGGCGGCGAGACCGGGGGCGCCGCTCTGGCCCATCGCGCCAATCGACGGCCCACCGGGTCCGCCGGGTCCGCCGCCGCCGACTGCCTTCAACTGGTTTTGCTGCTGCAGCGTCGTTGCCAACTTGCCGGGCACGTTGCTCAGCGCCAGGAGCGCGGACGGTCCGCCACTGCCGCCGCCGCCGCCACCGCCGTGGCCAGCGTTGCCGCCCGCGCCCCCGTTGCCGCCTTGGGAAGTGCAGAACGTCGCCTGGGCGCCTTCGCCGCTGGCCCCGCCCTTTCCGCCTTGGCCGCCGGGGCCGCCTGAGCCAGCCGGTCCGCCTGATGCCCCTGCGCCGCCGCCGCCGGAGTACAGTTGGTTGCCGAGGATCAGCGGAATGTCGCCGGCCGCCGTCGCGACGACGAAGACCGCGAACGAGCCGCCGCCGCCGCCGCCGCCCAAGCCGCCGGAGCCGCCACAGCCGCCGGAGCCGCCGCCGCCGCCGCTGCCGCCGACGTCCGTGTATTGCGCGGAGGTCCCGCCGCAATCGTGAACTTCCACGCCGCCCGCTGCGCCGCCGCCGCCGCCGCCGCTGCCCGGTTGTCCGCCACCGCCGGTGCCGCCCGCACTGGGCTGCCACGCGCCGTTGGCGACGCTGCCCGCGGCCATCCCGCCGCCCACGCCGGCTGGGCCGCTGGTGCCCATTTGGCCGTCCTGGCCGTCCACGCCGTCGCGCGGCAGGACCGGCACGTAGCAGAGGTTGCAGCCCGCTTTGCCATTGCTGCAGGTTGTCGCGACGCCCTTGTTGGAGTCGATGTAGCTATCCGCCCCCGATGCGCCACCCGCGCCGCCCGCTTTCCCGAGGCCCGCCACGCCCGGCTCCTGCGGCAGCTTGGTCTGCACATACGGCGCAATGGGGCACTGCGGCGCGGGGTTGTCCTCGTCGTACGCCGGGCACACTGCCGTCCCGCCCGCGCCGCCGCTGACGTCGACGCCGTCGCACGGCGCTGCTTTGCCGCCGCTGCCGCCCGGGGCGAAGTCGTTGACGCCGCAGCCTTCATGGCCGACGTCATGCGCGGTTGCGCCGCCCAGGCCGCTGACCCCCGGTACGCCGTTTTGGCCGGCGCCGCCGGGAATCCCCGCCGCGCCGTCGCCGGCCTGGATCTGGCAGTAGGTCACTTGAAAACGGCCGTCGCAGGCGTTGGACCAGACGCCGTAGGAACTGCTGCCGAGCGCCTTGGCGTCCGCGCCGATGAGCGTGAATCCGTCGAGCCGCGATGGCATCTGGTCGATGCCTTGGATGGCGTCGCAGCGCACCGCCGCGGTGGGGCCGCTCGCCGGGACACTGCCGACGATCGCGCTCTGGTAGCTGACCGGATCGCGCGCGGCGAAGTCTGGCTTGTAGCCGCCGTAGATGGAAATGCCGGCGACCATGTCCACGGAGCCGTCGTACACGCCGCCCGCCACGTAGACGTCCCGTTTGTTGCCAGCTGCCGCCAGCGCGAGCGCGTGGGGAATGCTCGCGACCGGAAAGAGCCGCGTGCCGGGGTTGGCGTCCGAGCCAATCTTGGCGACAAAGATCGCGTCCAGCGCGTCGCCGTCGACGCCGTCGCAGTTCTGGTCGACCCCGTCCGGCAAGTCGGTCTTGGACTGGAAGTAGCACTCGCAGCCATCGTCCAAGGTGCCGTCCATGTCGACCCAGCCCGGGGTGCAGCTCGTCTGGCACGCTGGCGCCGGGCTGCCCGCGCACGTCACTTCCGCGCTCAACGGCGCGGGTGGGCAGATCACGCCGCACGCGCCGCAAGCGTCCATCTTGTCGTATTGCAGCGTCGCTGGGTTGAGCCACGCGTCGTCGGTCAAGCCGTTGCAGTCGTCGTCCAGGCCGTTGCAGCTGTCCGGTTTGGGCGCGCTTCCGGCGCAGAACAAGCCCGCCGCGCCGTTGCATGCCCAGAGGCCCGGGCACGTGCCGTTCTTGTTGGTGACGTCGCACGCGTCCCCTGCGCCGACCTCCTCGTCGGTCGCGCCGTCGCAGTCGTCGTCCTCGCCGTTGCACTTTTCCGCCATCGGCGTCGGCGCGGAGCATGGGCTCCAGCCGCTTGCCGGGTTGCACATTTGCTGGCCCAGGCACGTGCCAAAGCTGTTGCTGTGGCCGCACGACTGGACGCCGCCGCCGTTGGCGGGTGTGCATGAGCAACTGCCGCTCTTGGGCGAGCACGTGCTCGCGTCGCCGTTGACGCCCGCGACGCAGTCGTAGCCGGGCAAGCACGGCGCGCTCGGCGTGCAGATCGGATGGCAGAAGCCGCCGGCGCACGGGTCGCCGCCGCAATCGTCTGATGTCAGGCATGTGCCACACGAGAACACGGCCGTCGGCGCGCAGTTCTTGGGCGAGGCGCGCCAGAAGCCCGGGTCGCACGTCGCGGCCGCGCAGATCGCCTTGCCGCCGATGACCTGGCAGCTCACGGTGCCGTTGGCGATGTCCCCCGCGCAGCTGTTGCCGCACGCCCCGCAGTTGCCGTCGCTGACGTACAGGCCGTTTTGGACAAAGCCGTTGTCCGTCACGCCGTCGCAGTCGTCGTCCTGACCGTTGCAGGTCTCTGTGATCGCGCCCGCGCCGTCGCACGCCGATTGGCCGCCCTTGCACTGGATCTGGCCCTTGCAGTGGCCAACGCCGCACGGGGCGCCGCTCAGGTTCTCGTCCGTGGCGCCGTTGCAGTTGTCGTCAAAGCCGTTGCAGGTCTCAGGCGCAGGCGCGACGGCGTCGCAGGCGGTCCAGCCGCTGGCGCTGTGGCAGGTGCGTTGGCCGACGCAGCTCGCGCCCGTGGTGGCGGTCAGGTCGCTGCACAAGGCGATCGCGCCGTCGTTGCCGGGGCGGCAGGTGCACGAGCCGTTGGCAGGAACGCAGACGCGGCCTTCCCCGCGCGGGGCGCAGTTCATCCCGGCGGGACAGCTGGAGCCGTTGCCGGTGGCGACGCACGGAATGAGGCAGAAATTGCCCTCGGCGCCGACCGCGGTGCAGCTGCCGCCGAGGCAAACGGCGTCGCTGGTGCAGCTCGCGCAGGCAAATGCGCCATCGGGGAGGCAGGTTGGCGTGACGTCGCCGCCCGGCGCGACGCAGCTGTAGCCGGTCGCGCAACTGCCCGGCGTGCAGCCCCACGCGTCCGGGCCGGTGTCCACGGGGCCGCTGTCGAGGAACGCAACGTCGCCGATGTTGGCTGGCACGTCCGAGATCGCGTCGGTGGCGATGCCATCGGTGCCAATCGGCGTGTCGTCGCAACTGCCCAGCAGGCCAAGCGCGCCGAGCAGGTATCCAAACAGCCGACGGCGGCGAAACCGCGCAGGCGTGGCCAAGCTGGACTTAGGGCAGTGCATAAACCATCCGCTGCGGCAGGCGCCGTTGCCGTCAGCTTAGCCGAATTCACCGCGCGTCGTTACTCAGAAGCGAGGACCGGCGTCCACGTACGGGTTTCCACGGCTGCGGCCCCGCCGATCTGCAACTTGGCCAGCGCTTCGTACGTGTCCACCATCGCTTGATCGAGAGGCTTCTGCGCCAAGCGCTGGTAGTGGCTCCAGGAATCGAAGCGGTGCACTTCGGTCCATTGCCACGGATCGTCCTCGTCCTGCCAGGCTTCAAAATGCGCGGCGCCCAGGTCGACGGAATGGTCGCAGACGTCGGCCAGGAGCGCGACGAGGGCGGCGCGATCCAGCGGGTCAACCCGGTAGCGGTGCTGCACGATGCAGCCGTTGGGGCGTGGCATGGCGGGCGCCTAGAACGGAATGTCGTCTTCTGGACCCATGTCGTCCGGCGTCGGATCGTCCATGCCCGGCGCGGGGCCGGTCTGGCGCGGGCCACCCTGCGGACGCGGACGGTCACCGCCGCCACCGCCACCGCCTTCCGGGCGGCCTTCGCCGTCACCGCGGCTGCCAATAAACTGCCAGGTGTCGGCGACAATCTTGATCTTGGTGCGCTTCTGGCCGCTGTCCTTGTCCACCCACTCGTCGGTCGCGAGGCGGCCTTCCACGTAGACTTCGCGGCCCTTCTGCAGGTAGCGTTCGGCGTTTTCCGCTTGCTTGTCCCAGACTTCCACGCCAAACCAGTCGGTCTTTTCCTGGCGTTGTCCGGCCTTGTCCGTGTAGACGCGGTTCACGGCGATGCGCAGTTCCGTGACCGCGTGGTTGGAGGTCGTGTACTTCAGCTCAGGCGTGTTGCCCAAGCGACCGATAAGAGTGACTTTGTTGACGTTGGCCATGGTGATCTCCGCGATTGGGGCTGCAATACTACGCAAGCGCCAGCGGCGCGTCTACGGCGCCCCGAGCGGGACTGCGCCTGCGCGCCGGGGCAATCACGCCGTGCCAGTGGCGAATGCCCCGGGAATCCGCTACCCTGTTGCATGGGGACGGCGCCATTGATGGCTGCCACAGTGGGAGTGCATGGCCGATCGCAGCCCAAACGCCAAGGCGGACCCCAAAGTGCCCATTTCTGCATCCCTTGCTCATGAAGACGTCACGGACGATCGCCGCTACACCCTTCGCTTTGACGACACTGAAGCGCTGCGGATCTTGTGCGGGGAACGCGATCGCAACCTGCGCTGGCTGGAATCGCGCCTCGGCGTCCAATCGATCGCCCGCGGCCATGACGTCCACCTGATTGGCGACCCCGACGCGGTCAAGGCCAGCGCCGAATTGCTGCGCTCCGCGTTCGTCCGCGCGCGCGCAGGCGGCGACGTGACGGAAAACGAGCTGGAGCGCCTGTTCAGCGCCCAGAGCCTGGATTTTGTCCCGGCGGCGGGTGGCGGCACGTCCACGACCGGCGCGGCGGTGCGCTCCCTGGCCGCGGCGCGTCACGCCACGCATCCGGGCCGCGTCATGCAATCGATTCTCGCCGCTGAGGGCGATTTGGGCGACGGCATCCGCCCGGTCACCGCGCTCACGGAAGGGCAGAAGCGCTACGTGGAAGCGATGCGCCGCAATGAACTTGTGATCGCCTCGGGGCCCGCTGGCTCTGGCAAGACCTACCTCGCGATGGCTGCCGCGCTGGGTGCGATGCATCGCCGCGACGTCAAGCGCATCGTGTTGACCCGGCCGGCGGTGGAAGCCGGCGAGCATTTGGGCTTTTTGCCCGGTGATCTCAATGAAAAAGTCACGCCGTACTTGCGGCCTCTCTACGACGCGCTGCGCGATCTCGTGGACGAGGACCGCTTTGAGCGTCTGAACGCCCGCGGACAGATTGAAGTGGCGCCGCTGGCGTTCATGCGCGGGCGGACGCTGTCGAATGCGTTTGTGATCCTCGACGAAGCGCAGAATTGCACGGTGGAGCAGATGCTGATGCTGCTGACCCGCATGGGCGAGCACACGCGCATCGTCGTGACCGGCGATCCGTCGCAATCCGATCTGCCGCGCGGCACGCCGTCCGGCTTGACCCACGCGCTGCGGACCTTGTCCGGTGTGGATGGGATTGCGATTGCGCAGCTTGGCCTCAACGACGTGGTGCGTCATCCGTTGGTTGGGCGTATCATCGCCGCATGGCAGGTACATGGCGACCCGGAGCCCAGTGGCCCGCCGCCCCGCCGTCGCTGATTTGACCGCACCGGAGAGACGCCCGTGAAGCCAGGAAAGCGCACCGCAGCGCCCGCAGGCTTGCCCGGCGACAAGGAGCAGGGTCGCCTGCGCCGTCAGGAGCGGCGTTACCGGCTGGGTCTGGCCGCGCTGGCCATTGGCCTGTGGCTCCTGCTGATTTTCCTCGTCGGTCCGGCGCGCGTGTCGATGGAACTGCCGCCGCTGGGGCCGGCCAGCCGCGATCTCGTGGCACTGCGCGATTTTGACGCGGACGAGCCGGTCGCCGATTTGGCGCAACGTCAGGATGCCGCGGTTGCCGCGGTGCCGCTGCGCTACGCCTTTGACAAAGACGCGGCCGTCCGGCGGATCGACGCCATTCACGCGGCTTTTCGGCTCGTGCGGCCGCGGTACCGGCTGTACGTTGCGGATCGCGAACGGCTGGTTGAAACGTCGCGGACCATCGGCCATCCGCACCGACTGGACGGCGGCGATCCGATCCAGGAACTGGATCTGGCGTATGAAGAAGAGCTGCTCCGCCTGCGGCCGGAGTTTGAAGCCGCCGTCGCGCCTCGCCACAGCGAGCTGGGGCCGGAAGTCTTTGCGACGCTGCGCAAGGCTGGCTTTGCTGAAGAAGTGGAGCTGCTGCTCACGGACGTCGCCCAGGTGCTGCTGAGTCAGCGGATTGTCCGGGAAATTGACCGCTTTGAGGACGACCTCGGCCGCGGCGTCCTGGAGACCGGCAATGGCGCCCGGTACGATCGCCGGTCCATGCCGCAAAAAGTCGTCGACGTGGAGCAGGCGCTGCGGCAGACCGAGGACTTCGCCTCGGAGTTCATCCGCCAGAAGAAGCCGTCGCGCTTGGATGAGCCGGTGCTGCAGGCCGCGGTTCGGCAACTGGCGCGCGGCCTCGTGGAGCCGACGTTCCAGCGCGATTTGGACGCGACGCGGGCGGCGGAGACGGTGGCGCTGGCCAATGTGCCCAAGACGCGGATGGTGCGGTACACGCGCGGCCAGTCGCTTGTGAAACGCGGGGACATGGTCACAGCGCTGGTGCAGGAACGCGTGGCGGCGGCCCAACGCGGCTGGCGTGGCGATGCGCTGGCGCGTCCGTATGCCGCGACCGCGCTGCTGCTGGCCGTGGTGCTGGGACTTTTCACGCTGTTCGCCAACCGCCACCTGCACCATTTCCGCCATCGGCCGCGCGACATTGGCCTGCTCGCGGCCGTGCTCGTGCTCCACGCGGCGACCTTGCGCGGGTGGCTGATTTTGGGTGAAGCGCTGGTTGAGCCCGGCGGCACGCTGACCGCAGAAATGTGGCTGGTGGCGATGCCGATGGCCCTCGGTCCGTCGCTCGCGGCGCTCTTCTTGAAGCCGTTCACCGCCGCGCCGTTTGCGCTCGTGTGCGCCGGCATTGCCGCGATGATGGCGCACAACTCGTCGTTCGTGCGCGCGTCCCCGGGGCTGGATGGCGTGCAGGCGGTGTTGGCGTTGGTCGTCGGCCTCGCGGGCGTGCAGGCGTCCCGGCGCTTTCGCACGCGCGTCGATTTGCTGCGCGGCGCCATGATGATCGCCGGCTCGGGTGTGCTGTGCGCCGCCGCGGTGGTGCTCTTCACGACGCCGACGGCCGGCCTGCTGGACGAGCAGAACGCGCTGGTCCTGGCCATGGGCGCGGGCACCGGCCTGACGACGTACCTGATGCTGACGGCGCTGACGCCTGTGCTGGAACTGACCTTCAATCGGCTCACGGACATCAAGCTCTTGGAGCTCGCGAGCATGAACCACCCGGCGCTGCGGTTGCTGGCGACGGAGGCTCCGGGCACGTTTACCCACTCGGTGATGGTCGGCAATCTGGCGCAGGCGGGCTGCGACGCGGTGGGCGCCAATGGCCTGCTGGCGCGCGTTGGCGCGTATTACCACGACCTCGGCAAGACCAAGGCAGCGCGCTACTTTGCCGAGAACCAGGGCGGCGAAAATCCGCATGATCGCCTGAAGCCGCACTTGTCCGCGCTCATCATCAAGTCCCACGTCAAGGACGGCATCAAGTTGCTCAAGGACTTCCGGCTGCCCGACGAGATCATCGATTTTGTGCCCCAACATCACGGCACGAGCCTGATCGTCCATTTCTACCACCGCGCCCAGCGCGAGGCGCTGGAAACCGGGGAAGAAGTGCAGGAAAGCGATTTCCGCTACCCCGGTCCCAAGCCGCAGCGGCGCGAGACGGCGATGCTGATGATCGCGGATTCCGTGGAGGCCGCGACCAAGGCGCTGCCCGATCCGAATCCGGTGCGCGTGCAGGCGCTCGTCAAGCGCATCATTGCCGGGAAGCTGGAGGACGGCCAACTGGACGAATGCGACCTCACGCTGCGCGAACTGGCGCTGGTGGAGCAGGCCTTCGTCAAGACGCTGCTGGGCATGCACCACACGCGGCCGACGTACTTGCCGCCGGTGCAGCAGGCGTTGGCGCTGTCCCACAGCCGGACCGAGAGCCACTTGCCGATGGCGACCGACCACGATCTGCGGCGCGTCGCGGCCATGAGCGATGGCGGCGTGGGCGTGCGGCCGATCACGCGGCGCAATCCGACGATCGACAATCCGTTGAGCATGACAAGCCAGCACGACCGCCCGACGCTGAACAGTCTGGGTCAGGTGGCGACGCTGGAAACGGCCGCGGGAATGGACCTTGGCGAGCCCGAGGCACCGACGGCGCTCGTCGCGCAGAAATCGCCCGCGCCGCGTCAGGCGCGCCACCAGCCGCCGAGGACCTGAGCCATGCCCGTTGCGACCGACAACCGTCACCCGAACTTGCGCGTGGACCGCAAGCGCCTCAACCAGCACCTGCGGACGGCCTTGAAGAAGCTGGGCCGTGCGCACGCGGAGGTGTCGGTGAGCCTCGTCGACGACGCCGAGATCCGCGCGCTGAACAAGCAGTGGCGCGGCGTGGACACGGTGACCGACGTGCTGTCGTTCGCCTTTGACGAGACGGATAGCCCGGACGTGGGCGTGGAAATCCTCGGCGACATTGTCATTTCGCTGGACACGGCGGAGCGGCAGGTCGCAATCGTCCATGGCGCCAACGCGGGCCGGCCGGAGATGGCGCAGTATCGTCTGGACGAGGAAGTGCTGTTCCTCGCGACCCACGGGCTGCTGCACCTGTGCGGGCACGACCATCAGGAAATCGCAGAGGCGGAGGCGATGGAAGCGATGGAGCGCACGCTGATGGCGAGCGTGACGACGCTGGATTTGCACGCGGCGGACCGGAGCGAGCACGGGGTTTGACGCCGCCGCGCATCGTTGAGGACCCGGTCGCATCTCATCTTCCGGTCGCTTGATCGCAGAATTCGGTCAGCGTAGGGGACTGAACCGCCCAAGCAGGAGTCGACGATGCGGATTGCAGTCACAGGGGCCTCAGGGCTCGTCGGTCGCGCGCTCGTGCCGTTCCTGCGCACGGCCGGCCATGAAGTCTGGCGGTTGCAGCGCACGCCACCCGCCGATGATCACGACGTGCTCTGGCTATCGGCGGACCCGCAGTTTCGCTTTGATCCGGCGTTGCGCTGGGATGCCGTTGTCCATTTGGCCGGCGCGCCAGTTGCGGACAAGCGCTGGACGGCGCAACAGAAGGCGCAGATTGAACAGACACGCGGCGCGTTGACGCGGCAGTTGGTGGCTGCACTGGCGACGATGCCGGAGCCGCCCAAGGTGCTGGTGTCGGCATCCGCGATCGGCTGCTACGGCGATGGGCGCGAGACGGTGCTGACGGAAGCCAGCCCCTTGGGACGCGGCTTTCTCGCCGACGTGTGTCGCGATTGGGAGGCGGCGGCGCTGACGGCACAGGCTGCGGGCATGCGCGTGGCGCTGCTGCGCATCGGCGTCGTGCTCTCCGCTGAAGGTGGCATGCTCGGCAAGCTGCTGCCGGTGTTCCGCGCGGGCGTGGGCGGTCCGGTGGGCGATGGCATGCAGTGGCTGTCCTGGGTGCACCGGGACGATCTCCTGCGGCTGATTGCATTCGCCTTGACCGATGACCGGCTCGCCGGTCCGATCAACGCCGTTTCCCCCGAGCCCGTCCGCCAGGGCGATTTTGCCCGCGCGCTCGGCGCGATCCTCCACCGTCCGGCGTTCCTGCCCGCGCCGGCCTTTGCCCTGCGGCTGGCGTTTGGTCAGATGGCCGATGAAGTCCTGCTCGCGGGTCAGCGCGTCGTGCCTGAAGCGGCGCAGCGCGGCGGTTTTGTCTGGCTGTATCCGGAGCTCACCGCCGCGCTGACCGCGGCGTTGGCGGCCTGACCGCGGTGTTCTTGCAGCCCAAGTAGCGGACCGCAGCGGTCCGGAAGCTGTGACAATTTTCCGACATTCGCCGTGGACTCACGCCTATGTTCCCGTTCAGACGGTTCGTTTTTGCGACCGCCAACAGGAGCCTGTCATGATCACGCAATTCCCGTTGTCCGCGCGCGGTGCTCAGTCGTCCTTGTGGCTTGTGGCAGTTGGACTGACGTTGACGCTTGGCGCGTGCGGGAATTCGTCCGGCGGCGGCGGCGGGGGCGTGACGGACAGCGTGGGTGAAGGCCTCGTCGATACGCTCTCCGATGCGCCGGTGCAGCCGACTGGCGCGCACGTGTGGGGCGTCGTCTACGCGCCGGGCGCGGTTCCGCTCGCGGGCGTGAGCGTGCACGTGGGGACGGCGGCGACGACGAGCGACGCTGGCGGCAAGTTCACATTGGACATCGGCACTGCGACGACTGCGGTCGTCGTGCTGGAAAAGACCGGGTACGCGCCGGCCTATCGGCAAGTCGCAACAAAGGGCGGCCACCTCGTGACCGTCAGCGCGGTCATGACGCCGGTCACCGCGACCGGCACCGTGGATGCGACAGCGGGTGGCACCGTGCAGATCGCCACGGGCGTCACGCTCAATTTCCCGGCGGGCGCGCTGATCACGCTCAGTGGCCAGCAGGTTCAGGGCACGGTCGACGTTGTGACGACGTGGCTGCCGCCCGCGCAGGCGATCGACAACGCGCCGTTCCTGCTGCAGGCGCTGGATGGGACAGACCTGACGCCGCTCATCACCTACGGCATGGTCGAGATTACCGCAACGGCGCAGGGCGAGAAGCTGCAGGTCGCGACGGGCAAGACGCTGCAGCTCAAGCTGCCGGCGCTGGATGCGGACCCGGAGAGCGCGGGGCTCTTCTTTGGCAACCCGGTTTCGGGCCTGTGGGAACTGGAAGGCGCGGCTGCCAAGGTCAGTGGCCAATGGGTCGCGGAGTTGCCGCACATGTCGTGGTGGAATGTCGACGGCTTCTACAAAGTGCCCGCCGACAAGAAGGCGTGCGTGACCTTCCGCGCGCGATTGAACAACGGCAACCCGGTCGCGGGCGTTGAAATCAAGTCAGCGTGGGGTCCGAGCAACAGCTACACAATCGCCGGCGGCACGGACGGCGGCGGCTTGCTCTGCAACGACAGCTTTCCCGGCGGCACGACGCTGACCATCAACTGGAAGGCGGCGCTGAACACCGGCGCGCTGGAAGTCCTGACCGGCTCGTTCACCCTGACGCCGTCGGCCCTGGGCGCAAAGTGCGACACGTCGGCCTGCGAGATCGTCGACATCCCGATCCAGTGCTTCAAAGACGCGCATTGCGGCACTGGCGGCACTTGCGCCAACGGCGTCTGCACCGGCGGCGACGCCGACGCCATCAGCGGGGACAGTACCAGCGCTGACGTGCCGGAGGACAAGCCGTGTACGCCGGTGTGCCAGCCCAACCAGTGTTCAGACGACGGCTGCGGCAAACCGTGCATGGCATGCCCGAGCGGTCAGGCATGCAACGGCAGCACGCAGCTTTGCGAGATCTGCACGCCGGATTGCAGTGGCCAGACCTGCGGCTCGGACGGCTGCAACGGCAGCTGCGGCACGTGCCAAGCGGGCCTCTCCTGCGACGGCCTGAAGTGCGTTGGCGCATGCACGTTCTGCCCGGGCGGCAAGGACTGCAACACGTTTGGCTTTGAGGACGGCGACAAGGGCTGGGACATGAAAGGCGACGTGACCGTCGTCGACCAGATGGGCCCGGCGATGCCCGCCGAGGGCAAGAAGATGCTGCGGCTGTCGACGGGTCTGGCCTACGCTGCGCCGTCGTGGGCGCAAAAAGCGCTGTGCGCGACCAAGGGCGTCAAGAACCTGACGTTCCAATGGCGCATGTTCAGCGAGGAATTTGAGGAGTACTGCGGGTCGACGTATCAGGACTACTTTGTCGTCTCCATCCTCCAGGCCGACGGCACCAAGCAGGAACTGGCGCGCTGGACGATCGACGACATCTGCCCGGCGGGCGCCAACTCCTGCACGAAGTGCGGCGCCAAGTCGCCCGGCATCACCAAGACCGACCTGAAATTCGACCACGGCGACGTTTGGGGCACGACGTGGCAGTCCACGACCGTCGTGCTGCCGGCCAACGCGGAGAGCGCGACGCTGGTCTGGGAGGTCAATGACGTCGGCGACAGTTCGTATGACACCGTCGTGCTCCTGGACGGCATCGTCCTCAGCCTGTAGCGCGGAGGCCGTTGACCCCGGCGAGGCGCAGCCGGAGAATGCCGGCGCGGCCATTGCGGCTCGCCAAGGCACAGCATGACTTCGCCCATTGCCCGTCGGCTCGCCGGCGCCTTTGTTTGCCTGTTCGTCGCGGGTTGTGGCACGGCCGCCGCGACAAGCGATGGCGCCGACACGACCTCCGCTGACGCCAGCGCCGATGTCGCGCACGGCCCCAAGGCCACGACCGGCCTCGTGACGAACCAGCGCATCGTCTACAAGGACGGCCTGCACAACGAGAACACCGACCTCATCGCGTGGCAGGGCAAGACGTGGCTCGTCTTCCGCGGCGGCGAGACTTCCCAGGTCGGCTCGCCGATCGCCCGGCTTAAAGTCTTCCAGTCCGTTGACTTGGGCGACAGTGTCACGATGACCGCAGAGATCTTCATGCCGGGCCGCGACATCCGCGACCCGAAGTTCCTGATTCAGGACGGCAAGTTGGTCCTCTACGCCATCTCCCGGGTCCCCGGCGGCCACTTGCGCGACGCCGACGGTTTTGCCTGGACCGTGCGCACGGAAAGCACTGACGGCATCCACTGGACGGCGCCGGTCCAGATCTACGACGAAAAGTGGGGCTTCTGGCGGTATGCCGATCACGGCGGCCTGACGTACGCGACGGCGTACAACGACGGCGACACGCAGGTCGCGCTGCTGTCGTCCGCCGATGGCAAGGCGTGGCAGAAAGTGTCGCTGATTGTCGACTCCAAGCCCGACGTGCCGAGCGAAGCGGAGTTGCAGTTCTTTGGCGACACGGCCGTGAGCCTCGTGCGCATGGACAACGGCACGTCCTTGCTGGACGAAGGCCACACCGCCGTGTGCGTCGCACTGCCGCCGTACGCGACGTGGGATTGCGGCCGCATGCTGGACAAGCGGTTGGACGGGCCAAAGTGGTTCGCGTGGGAGAATCGCCAGTTCGTGATGGCGCGCAAGCACCTGGACGATGGCCGCAAGCGCACGGCGCTCTACGAACTGCACGGCGTCCTGAGCGATCCCAAGGCGGCGGTGACGCTGCAGGAACTCGCCGAGTTCAAGAGCGCGGGCGATACCGCCTACGTGGGCGTCCTGCCGATGGGTGGCTCGCAGTTCCTGGTGTCCTGGTATTCCAGCGACGTGCCGACCGACGAGATCTGGGCGAGCGGCATGTTCACGCCGTCTGAGATTTGGCTGGCTTGGGTGGACCTGGCGTTCGCGCCCTAGCCGCTACGGCGTCACCGCGATTCCTGGGCGACTCGCCGTCAACACGTAGCGCAGAATCCGCGCTTTCTCGTCGTCGTTCAGCTTGGCCTTGGGCGTCATCTTGTCGACGACGCGCGGCCATTCCGCCTGCGGCACTTTGGGCGGCAGCACGAGCATGTGGCAGCCGCTGCACTTCACCGCGTACAGCCCGCGGCTCGTGTCCAGATCGTCCTGCGTCTCCGGAAACGCCTGGCGCGCCCATGCGCGGTCAGAGTCGGTCACGGCGGGCAGCATCGGCGCGCACGCGGGCAGCAGGAACAGCAAGGGCAGCAACAAACGCATGGCGACCTACAGGTGAATGCCCAGAATCACGCGGGCTTGGACGGCGTGGAAATCAGTCAGGTCGCGCGAGGTGCCAGCGGCGGCAACCGCGTCGCCAAAACCGACAAGCTGCGGCGTCACGGACGTCGCGAGCCACCAACCTTGGGAAGCGTAACCGACGACCGGCCCGGCGAACAGCGCGCCGTGCTCCAGCGACGTGTTCGAGTCCGCCGCGCTCTGCTCAAACGTGCCCTGGCCGTAGACTTCCGCGCCCAGCGTCAGGTGCTCGGTCAGGAAGTGCGTCGCGCCCAGCGAAAGGGCGACTTTGTGCTCGTTGTTCCAGAAGCCTTCAAAGCCCCATTCGCGCTCGTAGATGAGGTTGGTGACGACGTGCCAACTGCCGATGCGCTTGTCCAGTAGCAGCTTGCCCTCGATCTCATACTCCATCGGCGTCGCCGTGAGCTCCAGGTAGAGCGCCGAGCCGATCGCGTCCGCCGTCGCGTTGGTCAGGTTGTACTTGAACTCGGCCGACACGCCGCCGGGCATTGCGCCGCTGATGAGCCCGGGACCCACGCGCGCCGTTTCACTGCCAAAATTCAGGTAGATCGCCGCCATGAGCCGGTCCGTGATGCCGAATTCGAACTCCAGCCGGTGGTCCATTCCGAGGTAGTACTGGTCGCGGCCCATGCGAAACGTCGTCTGCGGCTCAATCTCGACCGCGCCCGCCGGCAGCGTCGCGGTTTCGTAGGACAGCGTGAAGTGCCGCTCGTTGGCCAGCGCGGGTGCCGCGAGCAGCAGGCCGGTCAGCGCGAGGACGAGGCGGAGAGTCTGGCGATTCATGGCGTTCCTTTGGTATTGCGCAAGCTTGCTGCGCGCTTGGTGGCCCTCCCGGGCCGGCTGCGGCTCATGTTAATGAAAGTGACTTTCAATTTCAAGTCCTGTCGTGAAGTCGTCCTTGCCAGTTGCCGCCGGATCCCCTAGCTTTGCCGCAGCGGGGTCTACCGTCTTTGCGGCATTACGCCGGTTTGGAGGCCACCCATGAGCAGTTCTTCGCCGGCTTTGACGCCGGTTCCGCGTCCGTCTGGCTACGCTTCCGACACGCCGACCGGCCGCATCCGCATCCACCATCTCCGCGACATGAAAGACAAAGGCCAGCGCTTCAGCGCGGTCACGTGCTACGACGCGACGTTTGCGCGGTTGGTCGACGCGGCAGGAATCGAGGTCGTGCTCGTCGGCGATTCGCTGGGCAACGTGATTCAGGGCCAGGAAACGACGCTGCCCGTAACCGTCGACCACATCGTCTACCACACCGCCGCCGTGGCGCGCGGCCTCCACCGCGGGCATCTGGTCGCGGACATGCCGTTCATGAGCTACCGCAACCCGGACGTGGCGCTGCAAAACGCCGGTCGGCTGCTGGCTGAAGGCAACGCGCATGCCGTCAAGCTGGAAGGTGGCGTGGAAGTGGCTGAAACTGTGCGGCAACTCGTGCAGGGCGGCATTCCCGTCATGGGCCACATCGGCCTGACGCCGCAATCCGTGCACGCCATGGGCGGCCACCGCGTCCAGGGTCGCGGGCAGACGGCGCGCAAGCGGCTGTTGGCGGACGCGACGGCGCTGGAGGCGGCGGGTTGCTACGCGATCGTCCTGGAGGCGATTCCCGAGGAGCTCGCCACGGAAGTGACGCAACTGCTCAAAATTCCAACGATCGGCATTGGCGCGGGCGCGGGCTGCGATGGCCAGATCCTCGTGATCTACGACTTGCTGGGGCTGGACCCGCACGGCCACAAGCCGAAATTCGTCAAGAAGTTCGCGACGCTCGGTGAGCAGGCGCTGGCGGCGCTGACGCAATACCGCGAGGACGTGCGCGCCGCGGTGTTTCCGGGCACGGAACACGTCTACCACGACCCGACCGCGAAGCCGGCTGCCAAAGCCGCGGAGACCTGAGCCATGTTGGAGACGATCGCCGGTGCGCAGGTGGCGCGGACGCCCGTGGAAGTGCGCGCGTGGACGGAGAAAATGCGCGCGGCGGGCAAGCGCACGGCGCTCGTGCCGACCATGGGCGCGCTGCACGCGGGTCACATGACGCTCGTCGATGCGGCGCGGGAGCACGCGGATGCCGTTGTGGTGTCGATCTTCGTCAATCCGCTGCAGTTTGGCCCAAAAGAGGATTTCTCCGCGTATCCGCGGCCCTTTGAGCACGACTGCGCGCTGTGTGCCGCCAAGGGCGTCGACCTGATCTACGCCCCGACGCCGGCGACGATGTATCCCCCGGGCTTCCAGAGTCACGTTGAGGTGGAGCAGTTGACGCAAGGCCTGTGCGGCGCGGCGCGGCCGACGCACTTTCGCGGCGTGACGACGGTCGTGCTGAAGCTGCTGAACATCGTGCTGGCGGACGTTGCCGTGTTTGGCGAGAAGGACTACCAGCAGCTGCAGACGCTCAAGCGCATGGCGCTGGATCTGGACCATCCGACAGCGATCCTGGGCGCGCCGATTGCCCGGGAGCCGGACGGGGTGGCGATGAGCTCGCGCAACGTCTACCTGAGCGCGGCGGAACGTCAGGCCGCGCCGGCCATTGTGCAGTCCTTGCGGGCGGCGCAGGCGCGCGTGCACGCGGGTGAACGCGATGCCTCGCGGCTGGTGGCGCAGATCAGTGCGGCGCAAACGGCGGCAGGCGGGCGGATCGACTACGTGCAGATTGTCGATCCGCAGACCCTGCAACCTATTGAAACACTGGAAAAAACCGCGCGCGTGATCGTGGCGACGTGGTTTGGCCGCGCGCGGCTGCTGGACAACATGGACCTGCTGATTTAGCCTCGGCGACCATGGGAAAGCTCAAGTACTCCGCCAAGTTATTTCGTGAAATCTTGGACTTTGCCAAGGCCAACAAGGTCTATTGGATCGTGCCGCTGGTCGTCGTGCTGGCGCTGGCGGCGCTCATCGCCGTGGCGGGCCAGGGCGCGGCGCCGTTCATCTACACGTTGTTCTAGGTAGGATCGCGGCCCTAAGTTCTTGACCGCAAAACGCTTGATCACTAAGCTTCCAGCTCCAGTCGATCCGCGTTTTTCGCCTCGTCTCAGCGTATTTTGGAGTGTTTTCATGAAGCTCAGCAACGTCCTCCTCGCAATCTCCTGTAGCCTGGCCATGGGCCTGAGCGGCTGTGGCAGCTCCACGACAAGCTCGACGGCGGCCGACACCGCGATCACCGGCGACACGAGCGGCTCTGACGCCATCTCCGTCGCTGACGGCACGGGCGACACCGTGGGTTCGGACGGCTCCGCCGCCACCTGCTGCGCTGACCACGGCGCCGAGTGCGGCTTCATCAAGGAATGCCCAAAATCCTGCGGCGCGTGCAGCACCGGCCAGAAGTGCGACGCGACCCACAAGTGCATCGCCGACCTGAAGAAGCCGCTGAAGAAGTTTGGCGAGCCGTGCGGCCAGAACAAGGACTGCCCGATCCCCGCCGACACGTCGGACCAGACGGCGATGACGACCTACTTTGACTGCATTAACGCCCAGTGCGAAGACGGCGTGTGCAACGCGGGCGTGTGCACCAAGCAGTGCAACATCGCGACGGACGACAAGAACAACACGACGGGCGCGACCGGCGCGGATGGCATTGAAGACGTGGGCGCGACAAGCGACTGCGGCGGCGCGGTCGACGGCCCGTACGGCACCAAGTACGCGTGCGTGCAGTTGCTTTCTCCGCAAAATGGCAACGCCGCGAACTACATCTACTGCGTCGCTGAGAGCAGCTTCAAGCCCTGCAAGGCGGACAGCGACTGCGACGCGGGCGACGCGTGCGACCTCCAGCTCATCTATGGCGCCTACCAGCAGATGTGCGCCCCGGCGCTCAAGACCCCCGTCGGCACCGACGGCGCCTACACGTACAAGGCCGGCGCCACGCTGGGCCAGGCGTGCAACAGCGATCCAACCGCGGGCGACCTCTCCCTGTGCGCCAATGACTTCTGCTCCGGTGCGGGCTTCTGCCTCGGCTTCTGCAAGACCGACGCCGATTGCGCGACCCAGCCGGGCGGCGGCGCTGGCGGCTACTCCTGCAAGGCGAACATCAAGGTCGCCAGCAACCCGGCCTATTCGGCCAGCCTCTGCCTGCCCAAGGACTGCCAGATCGACGGCGATTGCGGCAACGGCTTCTTCTGCCGGCCGTACTGGAATGGCGTCAAGAAGCTCGCCGGCGAGCCCGATCCGAACGATGCGACCAAGCTCGTCTACCCGGCGTTCCAGCCCGGCTGCCAGCCGATCGCCGCCAAGACCGTCAAGCCCGGCGAGACGTGCGATCCGTACGTCAACAGCACGGGCGCGACCAAGCCCGGCGCGGCCTGCCAGAACCCGTACGCGTGCGTCGATGGCAGCTGCGGCAGCCTGTGCAAGTCCAACAGCGACTGCGCGGCCGATCAGCAGTGCGGCGTGGAAGAGATTCCGCTGGACGTTGACAACCCGCAGGGCACCGGCGCGACCGACGGCATCTACGACTTTGAGCTGTCGCTCAACATCTGCGCCTACCTGCCCAAGGCCGCCGGCAAGTGCGCGGCGTCCAAGGACTGCGCGGGCGCGTCGTCCTACTGCAAGGCGTTCGTCCACAAGCTGGACCTGCCCACGGATGCGACCCCGATCGGCCATGACACAATCAACGGCGTCTGCGTCGCGCCGGACGCCAAGGGCGCCAAGGGCGGCGAAGTCTGTGGCCCCGCGGCCAATGACGCGTTCTGCGACAGCGGCTACTGCCTCAACACGCAGTCGTCGACCGGCACCGTCCAGCCCGGCTTCTGCGCGGACTACTGCTCCAGCAAGAGCGACTGCCCGGCGTCCATCTCGCTCGGCGGCACCAGCTACAAGACGTTCTGCCGCTCGCTGCGTCTTGGCTACAACAACACGCTGGATGACATCCGCGACGACCTCTGGCTGCCGGTCTGCTACCCGATCGCCGCGACCAACTCGCTGGAAGACTGCAGCGCCACCAAGAAGTGCGCCGCGGCTGGCGAACAGTGCCTGCCGATGACGATCGCCGCGGGCCCGGACAGCATCGCCAAGGTCGAGTTCCTCTGCGCGACCGTCGGCGCGACTGCGACCAAGGCGATTGGCGAAGCGTGCAATGCGAATCCCGCCGCCGGCGCCGATCCGGAGTGCAAAGCCGGTCTCGGCTGCCTGCCCGACGCGGCCGGCAAGGGCTACTGCACCGGCCTGTGCAGCAAGGACGCCGACTGCGGCAGCGGCAACGACGGCATGACCTGCGACCTGCAGAACCAGTGGCTGCCGCGCACGGACATCAGCAAGGCCGCCATCGTGCCGATCTGCAAGAAGGCCAAGTCCTGCCTGCCGTGCGGCCTCGACACCGACTGCGCCGGCAACTACGCCTGCAGCAACATCGCCGCCAGCGGTTCCGCCGCCGACGGCCGCTGCGCCCCGGGTTGCGCCAGTGACGCCGATTGCGCCGGCAAGGACGGCGGCACCAAGTGCGTCGCCGCGCTGGGCACGAACGGCAAGGCCACTGGCAAGAAGGTCTGCGCGCCGGCGACCTGCAAGTAGTCTTTCAGATCCATCGACAAGCTCATGCGTCCCATCTCACGGCCTGTGCGCCGTGAGGTGGGACCATGCGTTTTTGGACTGTGCGCCGTTGGTTTGTGCTGTTGTCGCTCATCGCGGCGCCCGCGGTTGCGGAGACGCCGCACGCGCGCCGGCTCGACGCGCTCGTGGCCGCGGCGCGGGAGATTCTCGTGGCTGAGGCGCAGCGGCCGTCGCACCCGCCGCCGTTGCCCGAGCCGTTCCGTTGTTGGACCGCGCCGCCGTTTGTGTTCTGCGTGGCGATGTTGGCCGGAGGCGCGAAAGGGACCGTCACCCGTCGGGGCGTAGGCGCGCCGCTTGCGCGTCTCCGGGAGCGCAGCGAGTAGGGCCCGGTCCGGCCGCCTCGGCCGGATTCGCCCAGACGGTGCGGCTGCGCCTCGCGCTGGAGGACTCAGCCCTGTAGCACGACCTGCCCGCGGAACGACCGTGCGCGCCAGGCAAACAGCGCCGCGGACAGCGCCATCAGCGCCGCAAACACCCAGAAGAACCGCTCCGGCGGCAGCGACTTCAGCCCGGCAAGCGCCGCGACGAGCAGGTTGCCCACGGAAACCGAGAGCGACCACAGGCCCACGACCGTCGACTTCATCGCCCGCGGCGCCTGCGTGTAAGCGAATTCCAGCCCCGTCACCGACACCAGCACTTCGCCCAGCGTGATGAGCACGAACGGCAGCACCTGCCACAGCACGCTCACCGACTCGCGCGCCGACGCGTCGATCTGCCGTTGGATCAGCGCGATGGCCACAAACGACAGCGCGGAAATGGCCATCCCCGCGGTCATCTTGCCCAGCGGCGTGACGCGCCCGCCGAGCCGCCGCCACGCCGGCAGTAGCACGCCCGCCATCAGCGGAATCAGCAACATCACGAACAGCGGGTTGAGCGCGTTGATCTGGCTGGCCTGTACGGTCAGCGGCCCGAGCGGCGTGTCAAACGTCCGCAGCATGTCTTTGGCCTGCACCACCCACGACGACCCGCGTTGGTCAAACAGCGCCCAGAACACGCTCACCAGCGCGAATACGGACAGCAGCCGCAGCACCGCGCGCGTCCCATCCACCGCCGCCGCGTCCAGACGCCGCTCCGCGGTTTGCCACAGCGTTTCATCGCGCTTGCGATGGCGCAGCCCTTGCCACAGCACGGACAGCACGCCGCGATCCGGCTGAATCCGCGCCCGCCAGGCAAACAGCGTCAGCCCCGCGGCGATGCACACCAGCGACACCCCGAGCTTCCCGTACCACGGCAGCCCGCCCGTAAACCACAGCGAGCCCAGCGACAGGAACAGCAGCGTCGAGCTCGCCGCGTCCAGGATCCCCAACCGCCCGCCCGGCATCGGCGGCGCATGGTTGTACCGCTTGCGACCGAGCCACAGGATGAACGTCGCCAGGCCCATGAGCACGCCCGGGATGCCAAACGCCACCGCCGGGCCAAACCGCACCTTCAGCCACGGCACCAGCAGCGTCGCGAAGAACGAGCCGAAATTGATGATGAAGTAGAAGGCCTGAAAGATTTTCTCGACCAGCTTCTCCTGCCCCGCGCGGTACTGGTCGCCGACGAACGCGGACACGCACGGCTTGATGCCGCCCGAACCCACGGCGATGAGCGCGAGGCCGAGGTGCATGCCGCCAATTGACTCTTCGCCGATCGCCAGCACCGCGTGGCCAAGGCAGTAGACAAGCGACAGCCAAAAGATGGTCCGGTATTTGCCCAGCAGGCGGTCAGCGAGGATCGCGCCGACCATCGGCAGCGCGTAGGCGGCGGCGGTGAACAGGTGATAATCGGCGGTGGCAGCGGTCTTGGCATCCGCGGCGCTGAGGTGCGCCGTCTGCGCGTACAGGCTGATCATGTGCTCGGTCAGGATGGCGCGCATTCCGTAGAACGAGAAACGCTCGCAGCCTTCGTTGCCGATGATGAAGCCGATGCCGCGCGGGTGGCGCTGCTTGGCCAACGCGCTCTCCGTCATTTGACCCAGACGTTGATGTCGTCGATGCCGTACGACGCGGTCGCGGCGTCGCTGTTCAGGGTCGAACTGAACTGGATGAGGGCGTTGGCCGACGCATGGTCAAACGTTGCCTTGGGGTAGCGCTTCAAGTCGGCGAGCGTCGTGTTGCCGCAGGAGTCGGGCGTGCTGCCCGTCGCCATCGGGTTGACCACTTTGTCCGTCCAGACCTGCAGGCCGTCGACCTGCAGCATCACGGCCTCGCCGAGCCACGCGTCGATGCACTGCACGGTGCCCTGGACACGCATCTGGCTGTGGCTGGGCAGGCTGCCGATCGAGTCGCTCATCGCGTAGTTCTTGCCGGCCACGCCGACGCCGCCCAGGAGGCCGCTGCTGCCGCACGTCGTCAGCGTCTTGGGCGACCAGGTGCCCGCGCTCGCGTTGAAGTCGTTCTGCACGACGCGCGTCCAGCCGGCGCTGTCGCACCACATCTGGGTGGCGGGCGCGGCGGTCCATTTCAGCCAGTAGAACCCGTCGGCGAGCGTGCCGTCCAGGTCGAAGATCGCCTTGCAGTTGGCCGCGGGCTGGCTCTGCGAGCCCAGGACGTTGCACGCCTGCACGCCATCGCCCGCGTACGGCGCGTTGCACGTGCACGTGAAGCTCCCGGGCGTGTTGGCGCATTCCGCGTAGGGGTTGCACGGTGTGCCGGCGCCGCGAATCGAGAGATTGCTGACCTCCACGCCCTGCGTCGCGTTGTTGCCGCCGTCCACCGTGTCAAAGGCGAAGCGGACGCGCACGGATTTGCCGCCGTAGCCGTTCAAGTACACCGTGTAGTGCTTGTTGACGCCCATCGCCGCGGTCTGCGAGGCTTTGTCCCACACCGTCACGACCTGCTCGCTCGTGCCCGAGCCGATGACCAACTGCACGAGGAACTTGTCGTAGTACGTCCCGACGTCGGTGTTGATGAGCACGTCAAAGCCGAGGTGATGCCACGGGTGCGAGGACAGTGTCACGCTCGGTCCCGTCGCGTTGCCCTTGTTGGCCCACGTGTCGCCGCCGACCGCCGTTGCGTAATTGCCCACCGCCGGATTGCCGTAGTAGAGCACGCCGTTCCACAGCTGCCAGGCGACGCTGGGCGGCACGCCCGATGACTGCGGATTGCTCGGCGCGTACAGGTTCGGCGGGTCCAGCGTCCAGCCGCTGACGCCAATGCTGTTGAAGTCCCACGACCAGTCGATGGCCGGGCACTCGTCAATGTCCGTGCACGTCTTGCCGTCGCCGCTGAAGCCGGATTTGCAGGCGCAGTTGAAGCTGCCGGGCGTGTTGTTGCACGCGGCGTTGGGGCTGCAGTTGGCGACGCCGTTTGTGCATTCGTTGATGTCCGCGCAGGTCTTGCCGTCGCCGGTGAACCCGGCGTTGCAGGCGCACTGGAAGCCGCCCGGCGTGTTGCTGCACGTCGCGTCGGGGGCGCATCCCGCGGTGCCCAGGACGCACTCGTTGATGTCCGTGCACGTCACGCCGTCGCCCGCGAAGCCGGCGTCGCAGGTGCACTGGAAGCTGCCCAGTGTGTTGCTGCACGTCGCGCTGGCGCTGCATGGCGGGACGGTGGCGGCGCATTCGTCGATGTCCGTGCACGCGGTGCCATAGCCCGAATAGCCCGGCTTGCAGTTGCACGTGAAGCTGCCCGGCGTGTTCTTGCAGGTGGCGTCGACTGCGCACGGGCTCGCCGTCGTGGCGCACTCGTTGACGTCCACGCACGTGAATCCGTCCCCCGTGAATCCTGGGTTGCACGCGCAGGTGTAGCTGCCCGGCGTGTTGGTGCACGTCGCGCTGCCTGAGCAGGTCGCGATCCCCAGCGCGCACTCGTCGACCTCCGTGCAGCCGATGTTGCCAAAGCCGCTGTAGCCGGAATCGCACGTGCAGATGGGGTCGGCGCCGACCATCGCGCACGTGGCGTTGTTGGCGCACGTCGTCGTTTTGCACAGGTCGTTCTGGCTGCAGTACTTGCCCGAGCCCGAGTAGATCGGGCCATTGCACGTGCAGGTGTAACTGCCGTCCGTGTCGGCGCACGACGCGTTGACGTCGCACGGGTACACGGCGGCAGCGCACTCGTTGATGTTCACGCACGCGCCGGTCGCGTCCATGAAATAGCCCGTCTGGCACACGCACTGCGCACCCGGGACCGTGTTCTTGCACGCCGCATGCGCACCGCAGGTCAACGCGCCCGTGGCGCACTCGTCGATGTCCGTGCAGTCCTTGCCGTCGCCGGTGAAGCCGGTCTTGCACGTGCACGTGTAGCTGCCCGGCGTGTCGGTGCACAGCGCGTCGGGGGAGCAGATCGCGTCGCCGTTCTGGCATTCGTCCTGTTGCACGCAGATCTTGCCGTCGCCCTTGTAGCCGGGTTTGCACTGGCAGTAGAAGCCGCCCGGCTTGTTGGTGCAGTTTGAGTCCGGCGAGCACCCGGTGGTGCCGTCCAGGCATTCGTCGATGTCCACGCAGAAGCTGCCGTCGCCGAGGAAGCCCTTGTCGCACGTGCAGGTGTGGCTGCCGATGCTGTTCTTGCACGCCGCGTTGGCGTCGCACACTTCCGGGACGATTTGGCACTCGTCGACGTCCTTGCACGTCACCCCGTCGCCGGAATAGCCGGGTTGGCAGGTGCAGAGGTAGCTGCCGTCCTTGTTTGTGCATGCGCCGTTGACGCCGCACGGTGCGGGCGTGGCTTGGCACTCGTCGACGTCGGTACAGGTCACGCCGTTGCCGGTGTAGCCGTCCTTGCAGGTGCACTGAAAGCCGCCGATCGTGTTGTTGCAGGTGGCGTTGACGCTGCAGTAGCCGGACGCGCATTCGTCGATGTCCAGGCAGAAATAGCCGTCGCCGGTGAAGCCGCTGTTGCACGTGCACGTCGGCTCGAGCGTGCTGGAGTTGACGCACGTGGCCTTCTTGTCGCACGGGTCGAGCTTGGACTTGCAGACGTCAAAAGCCTGCACCGTCAGCGTGGGACTCGTCGCCAGCGGCGCGCTCACCTGGTCGTCGGACGCGAGCGCGGTGCAGTAGACCTGCGCGCCCGCCAGCAGCGACGTGCCCTTGGCGTCCGACGCCAGCTTGTCGATGTTGACGGTCTGCGTCGTCACGCCCGGGTTCACGTACGCGCCGACGCGCCAGCCCCACGCCACCGTGACCGCATCGCCGTCGACGTCGCTGGCGGGCGTCACCAGCTCGCACGTCACGTCGCTCAGCAAATCCGCATTCGCCGGCGTGATCTTCAGCACCGGCACGTTGGGCGGCGCATCGCCAATCACCACCTGCGCCGTCGCGCCGGGACTGTCGCCCGTGCCGTCATTGGCGACTGCGGTCACAATCCACGTCTCGCCGCGCTTGTGCGTCCCCGCCATCAGTTCGCCGTTCGCGCCGCCGGGATGCACCGTCGTTTCGCCCGCCTTGTGCCAGTCAAAACGCACGTGCAGCTTGTCCGGCGCGCGGTCGATGTCCGTCGGCGGCTTGATCAGCACCGGCACGAGGTCGTCCAGCGTCGTCGGCTTCTCCGGCTTGATGCTCACCGACGGCGCGGTCGGCGGCGTGTTGATCAGCAGCCCAAGGTCGCGGCCGGCATGCGCGCCGTTGCCGTCGGTCACTTCCACATGGAGCGACTGCGGCCCGGCGGGCAGGTCCGCCTTGTCAAACGCGGAGCGCCCCGCGGCGTCCAGTGGCCCAGTAGCCAACACCTTCTTGTCCGCAGTCGTCCACGTCGCGGTCAGCAGGTCATAGGCCACCGTCCCGCCGGTCACCAGCGCGGAGAAATGAATCGTCTCGCCGACGTTGACCGAAGCGCCGTTGTGCGGCGACTCGATTGTCACGGACAGCGGGAGCGCCACCGCATCGCCCGTATCCGCCAGCGCGTCCTCTGGCGCGGTGTCCAGCGGCACGATCTGAATTTCGCCGCAAGCGCTGGAAATCAGCAGCAGCAGGGGCACAAGGATGCGGAACGGGTGGGACATCTGGGGCGCCTCGGCGACAAACTTCAGCAGTTTGCAGTCTTCCGGCCATTGGCACAAGCGAGCCGGCGTGCTTGCGTGTGGGTCGGCATGCGACCAAGATCGTCGCTGCGGCTGGTTCGCGCCGCACCGTTGGAGAGCCAGAATGCGCGCTTTCATCCTGATCCTGGGCTTCTGCGTCGCGGCCTGCGGCAGCACAGCCGCCCCGGCGGAAACGGCGGCTGTGGAGGATGCCGCCGTCGCGAACGACACCAGCGCGGGCGTCGACTGCGGCGAGAACTGGAAGCAGGGCTACTGCATCAAGTTCACGTTCCACGGCCAGAAGTTCGACGGTCGCACGTTCACCGTGCAGCGCGACCTGACCGGCACCTCGAGCACGGTCGTTTTTGGCGACACGCACATGCAGCCGCCGGCCGTTTCGCTGGCGATCCACGACACGTGGCAGCTGGGCGCGTTCAAGGACCCGCTCGACCTCAACTTCGTGCTCGGCAACCTCGTCAACGCGCCGGGCTTCCCGCCGTTCGTACCCAAAGCCGCCGACTATCCGTTCAGCTGCACGCCGCCCTACCTCGACTTCTCCTACGGCAACATCCGCTACCGTTCGACGTGTCCCGGCTTGGCCGGCGACATCAACGTCAAGCAGTGGAGCGCGACGCCGGGCGGGCTCGTCACGGGCCGTTTCGCCGGCCACTTGCAGCAATTCCTCGGCGCCAATGACGATTGCAAGGACGCCACCGCCGTCGCAGCCGCGTGCAAGTCCGCGCTGAACACGGTCGACGTCGAGGGCACGTTTGGCGTCACGCTGCCGGCGCTCAACAGCGATCTGGCGCCGTGATGGACACCACGCACTCCTGGCATCCGGCTGGCCAATGGCTGGCGCTGACGTCGTTCTCCGGCGCGCGCGTGCACTTTGTCCGGCCGCGTCCGCACGCGGGACCGCCGCTGCTGCTGATCCACGGCTTTGCCCAATCGTCGTGGGCTTGGCGCTTTGTGCTGCCGCAGCTCTGTCAGCGGTTTGACGTCATCGCCGTGTGCCTGCCGGGCATCGGCTGGTCAGACAAGCCGGCGGGCGTCGACTACCGCTATCCGGCGCAAGTGGCGCGGCTCGTCGAACTGCTCGAGCGGCTGGAGCTGCCGTCCGCGCACGTCTGCGGAAGTTCGATGGGCGGCGCGCTTGCGCTTTGGTTGGCTGCGGCGCACCCGGATCGCGTGCAGAAGCTCATCCTCGTCGGTCCCGCGGCCCACGGCATGTTCCCGGCGGCGTTGCTGGCGGAGACGCAGCATGAAGCGCTGGCGCCGCTGTGGGCGCTGCCGGGCTTCGCGCTGATCCTCAAGCTCGGCCTGACGCACGGCGCGTACAAGCACCTGCCGATCGACGACCACTACATGGCGCATTTCCTGGCGCCGCTGCGTTCCCCGGGCGGAATCGTCGCAACGCTGCGCATCGCCAGGACGTTTCGCAAGGACCTGCAAGCCCTGGAGCCGTTGCTGCCGCGCGTGCAGGCGCCCACGCTGCTGATTTGGGGGCGCCACGACCGGCTTGTCCCGCGCCACATCATCCGCCACGTGGAGCGCCGCGTGCCACAAGCGCGCCTGCTTGTGTACGATGCCAGCGGCCACTGTCCGCAGGAAGAAGAACCAAGCCGATTCGTCGCTGACGTGGGCGATTTCTTGAGGGAGGCCCCGTGAAGAAGGCGCTGATTACCGCGGGACACAAACGGCTTGGCCGGGCGATTGCGCTGGCGCTGGCCGAGGCGGGCTTTGACGTCGCGATCCAGTATCGCCGCGACCCGCATGCCGCCGAAGAAGTCGTGGCCGCCGCCCACGCGCTGGGTCGCCGGGCGATCGCCCTGCAGGCTGAATTGACCGATAGCGCTGCCCTGCCGCGACTGGCTGCGGCTGCGGCGGAGCACCTGGGCGGCCTCTCGCTGCTGGTGCTCGCGGCGGCCAGCTACGACTTGACGCCGATCGCCGCGTTGGACACGGCGCAACTCGACCTGGCGTTCGCTCAAAATGCCCGGGCGCCGGTCGCGCTGGCGCTGGCGGCCCACCCGTTCCTCTCGGCGTCCGGGGATGGCCGCATCGTCATACTTGGCGATTTGGCGGCGCAAATTCCGTTCCACGGCTATTTGGCGCACTCGATGGCCAAGGCCGCGCTGCATGCCGCCGTGCGCGGTTTGGCCGCTGAGCTGGCGCCTGACGTCACGGTGAACGCGATTGTGCCCGGCGCCGTGCTGCGGCCGGACGATCTGCCTGAATCCGTGTGGCAGCGCCTGCTGGACATCGTGCCGCAAGGGCAGTTGATGGCCGCCGACCCCGGGGCCGGCAGCCGGGCGATCGCTGAAACCGTGGTGTATTTGAGCCAGTGCAGCCGATTTGTGACCGGCAGCTTCCTGACCGTCGACGGCGGGCGGACGGCGAGCTGGTGACGCGTCGCGGCGGCCGGATTGCCTGAAGCGTTTGCACACATCGCGCGTTCTGGCTAACGTCCGAGGCGCTTCATGCCGGACGCGTGCCGGGCTCCAACCCCCAACGAGGCGAGAAATGACAATCCGATCGAACCTTTGGCTGGCCTGTGTGCTCGCTTGGCCGGCGCTGGCTGCCGCTGCTGAGCCGCAGAACGCCGACGCGAGCAAGCCCAAAGTGATGCTCGTGCCGGCGATTTACGTCGGCGAGGTGCGGGCGATCTACGAAAAACGCATCCAGAAATCGCTGTCTGACGCGCTCGCCTCGTCGAGCCGCCTGGACCTGCTGACGGACAAGGATCGCGCGGAGAAGCCGGCGCTGCCCAAGGACAAGACCGCGCCGGTCAAGTCGACGCCGCAGTCGCGGCACATCGACGAAGCCGACATGTGGCGGCAGGAAGGCACGGATCTGGCCGCGGACGGCAAGCCCAAGGAAGCGCTGGCCAAGTTCCGCGACGCGATCGCCGCGTATGAGCGGTCGTCGGCGGAACTCGTGGATTTTTCCAAGTTGGCCGATGCGTATGCGCGCGCTGGCCTGACGGCGTACGTCACGGGCGGCGGTCTGGCCGAAGCGACGCGGTTGTTTGAAGCGGGCGTGACGATCCAACCGACGCTCGTGATCGATCGCCGCAAGCAGGAAAAGGTGTTGCTCGACGCGTTTGACAGCGTCCATGAGCGGCTGGAGAACGGCAAGCGCTTTGCCATCGCCGTGGAAGGCGCGGGCGAGGGCGCGGAAGTGTTCGTCGACGGCGTGAAGATCGGCGCGCTGCCGGGCAAGTCGACGCCGGTGCCGCCGGGGACGCACTACGTGCAAGTGCGCGGCAACAACTGGCAGCCGTGGGCCACGGCCGTGAAGATCAAGAACAAGGAAATGACGGTGACGGCCAAGCTCGTCGAAGTGAAGAAGGAGAAGGCGCCGCGCAAGGAAGTCGAATTCGGCATCGACGCGATGGAAGATTGCGCGAAAGCGGGCGCGTTCGCCTCAGACAAGTGCCGCATTCCGGCGGGGAAGCTGGGCAAGCAGACAGGCGCGACGTACCTGATTTTCACCGCGGTGAAGCCGGACCGCTACGGCCGGCTGTCCCTGCATCCGTTTGTCATGGAAAGCAGCACGGGCGCGACGGTGCCGCTCAAGGCGATCGACCTGGCGTCTGACCTGGCCGATCTCAACGCGCGCGCCGCGACGTTTGAGACCGACGTGGCCGATGGGACCGAGCACTTCGCCAAGGCGCGCGCGCTGACCGGCACGCCAAAGGTCTACAGCAAGTAGCCGCCGCGTTGTGTGTAGCATTTTGAAATCGTTGCTGAAAAACTAGTCGTTGCGTTGCGCGGCCATGGGCGTTACGCTGCAAGTGGAAGTCTGCGCGTGGCGTTGTGTTGTGGGTGCGACACGACGGGCCGGCGCGGGCAACGCTTCCTGCACGAACACGAGGCCCGCAATGTCCGGACGGTTTGGCCGATTGAATTCGCTGGCATCTGTGGCCGCGTGGTTCTTCACTGTCAGCGCCTTGGGCCTGTCCGCGTGCAGCGATCCGTCGCCCGACGCGGGTTCCGGCAGCATCAATGGCGGCAATGGCGGCAATGGCGACGGCACGGTTGACCCGACGACGCTCAAACTGGAAACGGAAATCATCGGCGACGCCCGCGCGGGGATCCCTTTTGCCGTGAAGTGCCGCACGTTCAAGCCGGTTGTCGCGGACGACGCGAACCAGGGCTATGGCGCCGAAGTGCCGCTCCCGTCAGCCGCGACGGTGACGATTACTGGCGGCCCCGGGCAGCCGGTCGCCGTGCAGGATGTGCACGTGACGCTGGCCAAGGTCGGCCTGTATCAGGTGGCTTGCCAACTGCCGGCGTACAAGCTTGTCGATCCGACGCCTGCCGATTTGGACGTCCTCGCTGGCCTCGCGGTGACGCTCGACACGCAGTTGCAGCCGCCCGCGGGCAGCGCGCCCGGGACGCCCGCGCCCACGGACGTCGTCGCCAATACGCCGGTTGCGGTGACGTGCACGGCTGCGGACAAGTACGGCAATGAGGTCCTTGACGGCTTCTCCGTGAAAGTGTCGCCCGTCGACGCGCCGCAGCCCAAGGCGTTCACGACGCAGCTCAAGAAGGCTGGCGACTACCAGATCGCGTGCATCGTCGATGGCCTCGCCGATCAGACGCCCGCGCCGCTGCATGTCCATGCGGACGTGCCGGTGCACCTGTTTGCGATTCTCGATCCGCCGGAGCTGGAAGCCGGCGCGGCGAGCTCGGTGACGTGCGTCGCCAACGATGCTTTTGGCAATCCGATCCCGGATTTTCCGTTCTCCATCGACTTCTCCGGCGACAAAGACATCAAGCTCACGGGCCTCTACGTCACGTCGACGAAAGCCGGCGCCCACAAGGTCGCCTGCGTGCCGGAAACGGGCGACTGGAACGCCTACCAGCTGCATCCGGCGTCGCTGCTCGTCGATCCGGGGCCGCCCGCGCTGCTGCAGGTGCAGACCGTGCCGGCCAAGGTCGTCTACGCGGATGCCGAAAAAGTGCAGTTCCTCAGCGTCGTCAAGGATGCGTACGACAACATCATTCCATCCGCGACCGTGACGCTGGCCGTGACGGATCCGGCCAAGGGCTACAAAGTCAAGGATCCCAAGACGGTGCAGTTCAACGTCGACGGCAAGTACAACGTGCATTTGCAGGTCGATCAGGCGCCGGACATCGCCAAGGACGTGCAGATCATCGTGGACGGCACGCCGCCGCTGCTGACGATCGACTATCCGAACTGGGGCGACACGATTACCGGCAAGCCGTCCGTGCAAGTGACGGGAACGGCGGCGGATGGCACGTCAGGTCTGGCCAACCTGGTGCTGACGCCGAACTGGGACGACGCGGCCAAGAAGAAGCCGGTGCTGGGCTCCGCGGATCCGGACACGGGCCTGACCAACTGGGCGTCGCAAGTGCCGGCCAAGCACGGCCTGAATACCGCGAAGGTGGAGGTGACCGACCTGGGCGGCCAGGTGTCCAAGGCGACGCGCGGCTACTACTACTCCGGTCAGTACTACCCGACCGATGGCGCGCATCCCAAGGACGCGCCCGTCAAGGACGGCATCCAGGTCTTCCTCGGCAAGGACTTCATCGACGACGGCGTCCACGACTACAACAATCCCAATGATCTCGCGACAATCATTGAGATGGCGCTGGCTGGCATGGACCTGAACGCGCTGTTGCCGCCGAACCTGAATCAAGGCGCGATCGAGGTGAAGATCACCAACCTCTCGATCAAGAAGCCGACAATTTCCCTGGAGCCGGTCGACGGCGGCATGAAAATGCACATCTGGATCAATGACTTCTACGCCGACATCGCGGTCAAGGCCAAGCAGTCGATCGGTCCCATCAGCGTCACCATCAAGGTCTCCGGCAACATCACGATGAGCCAGATCGAGATCGCGACGCAGCTCGGTGTCGCCGTGACGCCTGCGGGTGGCCCGACGGTCAAGGTCATCTCCACCAAGGTCGACCTCAAGAACTTCAAGCTGCACCTGAACGGCCTGCTTGGCCTCTTCGACTTCATCACCAATGCGATCATCGGCAGCTACATCAACACGCTGGAGGGCACCATCACGCAGCTGCTCAACGACCAGATTCCGCCGCTGCTGCTGGGTATTCTCAACACGTTCGCCATCAACCAGGCCGTGCCGCTGCCGGCGCTGATCCCGGGCATGCCCGCGGTGACGCTGACACTGAACAGTTGGCTGACGACGCTGACGTTTTCGCCGCAAGGCATCCTCGTGAAGCTGGATGCGGAGCTGTCGGCGCCCAAGGGGATGGCGCACGTCAACCTCGGCTCGATTGGTCGGCAGGTCGGCTGCCCGGGTCAGGCCAAGGACGAGTTCGTGATCGACGACAAGCAGCGCATGCAGCTCGCGCTGCACGACGACATCATCAACCAGGCGCTGCAGGCGATTTGGTACGGCGGCGCGTTCAAGATGGACGGGCTGACCGCGGCGAGCCTCGGCTTGGCGGGTGCGGGCGCGCCTTCGATCGGCGGCTTCTCGCTGGATGGCGCGACGTTTGACGTCGACCTGTTCCTCGCGCCGATCGTCGAGTCGTGCGCGCAGCCGACGCCCATGGACCTGCGCGTGCAGGCGGGCGACGTGTACCTGAAGGCGAACCTGAAGCTCGGCGACCAGCCGCTGTCGATCGGCATCTTCCTGAATGCCGACATGCCCGCGCACCTCGCGATGGCCAAGAACGCGACGACGGGTGCGCAGGAGCTGTCGGTGAAGATCGACGCCACCAAGCTCAACCTGATGATGGAGATTATCGACATCACCAAGGACTTCGCGGACGCGAAGGGCGCGTTTGAGGACATCCTCAAGACGCAGATCGACGCGCAGCTGGCCAAGGGCATTCCGGGACTGGACAACATCGTTGTGCCGCTGCCGGCGATTGACCTCGGCAGCCTGATTCCGGGCTTGGGCACCGGACTGAAGATGCAGCTGACGCTGAAAGACATGGTGCGGGCTGGCGGCTACACCGCGATCGACGCGCAGATCAACTGATCGCGCGCTGCGCCCCGGTTGTGGCGAACAATTCGCGGCCAGCGCGGGATGTGGTAGTTTTGGACGGGGTAGGTCGCGCGTTGGACTTTGCGGTCAGACGCGGCGCACGGATGAATGGGAGCGGCACGAGATGAATCAACCACTTAGCACCACCCGCTTGGCGTCCGCGCTGCTGACCGCGGTGTTGCTGCTCGCAGCCGCCTGTTCCTCGACGCCGACGCCGACGCCGACGGAAGACACGCTGGCGCTCTGCTCCGACAAGATCGACAACGACGGCGACGGCAGCACGGACTGCGACGACAGCGATTGCTCGGGTTCGACGGACAAGACCATCCACGCGTACTGCCTGAAAAACGGCGACGTGAAGGGCACCGACACGACCAAGAGCGACGCGGACACGGAATCCGACAACGGCGCAACGGACGCGATCGTCAATGACGCCGACGACAGCACCGGCACGACCGACGCCGACGCGACGACCGACACCGGCATCTGCAAGCTCGCCGGCCAATTCGGCTGCCCGTGCGCCAACAACGGCGACTGCGACAGCGGCTATTGCATCGACGACGCGCAGGGCAAAGTCTGCACGCAGGTCTGCACGGAGAACTGCCCGACCGACTGGAAGTGCGTCCAGGGCGGCTCCGGCACCGACCTGCAGTACATCTGCGTTCCCGCCTACCCGACGCTGTGCATGCCGTGCGCTGAGCACAAGGAATGCCAGACCAACGGCACGACCGGCAACTACTGCGTCCCGTTTGACCGCAGCACGACCGAGCCTGATCCGAGCGATCCGAGCAAGACGATCCAGCACGGCTTCATCGACGGCTCGTTCTGCATGACGGCGTGCACGCCGGGCAAGGACGCCAAGGGCAACCCGACGGAGACCTGCAAGACGGGCTTCACGTGTCAGGAGCTCAAACTTTCCGACAACGGCAAGCCGGTCAAGCAGTGCGTGCCCGACAGCGGCGAGTGTTCGTGCCAGGACCAATGGGCGGTCCAGGGCAAGTCGACGATTTGCAGCAAGACCAGCACCGCCGGCCAGTGCGTGTCCAAGCGCCAGTGCGTCTTCAACGCGTCGACCAACCTGACCGCGCTCTCCCTGTGCGACGCGCCCGCGCCGTCCGTGGAAGTGTGCGGCGACGGCATCGACAACGACTGCAACGGCAAGACCGACGAGCCCGGCGCCGGCGGCTGCACGAACTGGTACCAGGACAACGACATCGACGGCTACGGCACCGGCGTCCCCAGCACGGAGAACTGCCTGTGCAACAACCCCGGCGCGGGCTACAGCAACAACGGTGGCGACTGCAACGATTTCAACGCGTCGATCCACCCGGGCGGCGTGGAAATCTGCGACAACATCGACAACAACTGCAACAGCCAGACGGACGAATCCGGCTCCAAGGGCTGCACCGTCTTTTACCACGATCTCGACGGCGATGGCTTTGGCAATCCCAACGATTCTGCGTGTTTGTGCAAGTCCAAGCAGACCTCGGAATGGATTCTCCAGGCCGCTGACTGCGACGACACGCCCGGCCCCGGCGGCAAGATTCACCCCGGCGTGGACGAAGTCTGCGACGGCGTGGACAACAACTGCAACGACAAGACCGACGAGCAGGGCGCCATCGGCTGCAAGCTTTACTACGTCGATCAGGACAACGACACGTACGGCGTGACGACGACGGGCTTGTGCCTGTGCGCGGCGACCAAGTCCAACACCGCCGGCCAGCCCGGCGACTGCGACGACGGCAACGGCGGCATCAACCCCGGCGCATCGGAAATCTGCGACGCGGTCGATAACGACTGCAACGGCAAGACCGACGACGGTTCGGCCGACGCGACGTGCGGCGCCATCGCCGGCGGCAGCTCCAAGTGCATCGACGGCGCGTGCGGCGTGGGCACGTGCGCGAAAGGCTACTACGACGTCAACGGCGACCCGAGCGACGGCTGCGAGTGCAAGTCGGAGCAGAACGTCGGCAACATGGGCATGTTCTGCGGCAACGCGATTGACCTCGGCGTCCTGCCCGACGGCAGCGCGACAATCCAGAAGGCCGGCCAGATCCTGCCGGGCGAATCGGGCGACTGGTACAAGTTCAACGCGACGGACACGCCGGACATCAGCAACAGCACCAGCGGCAGCTGCGACCAATACGACGTGCGCATCTCGTTCGTGCTCAATCCCGGCAGCCTGTTCGTGTTCGATGTGTACCGCGGCAGCTGCGGCGCGGGCGACCAGGTCTGCTCCGCGGAAACGCAGCACGATTGGTCGACGTCGTTCTACGGCCCCGTCGCGCCGTTCGGTCCCAAAAACAAGGGCAACTCAAACTCGCTCGGCGCCATCACCAAGTCGCCGGTCCCGGAAGTCGCGGGCGAATGCAACTGCGTGCCCGCCAACGCGGTCAATCCGGGCTGCGTCATCAACGACCACGTCGGCATCGGCTGCGGTCCCAGCGGCTACCCGGGCATGAACATCTGCTCGGACAACTCCGCGTGGTACTACGTCCGCGTGTACACCAAGCCGGGCGCGCAGTTGACGTGCGACCAGTACATCATCAAGTTCGACAATTCTTCGACCGGCGCGCCGCCGCCGCAGAACTGACCTTCGCAACGAGCCACTCTTTTCGTGATTGCTGCCATCCCGCATCCCCTTCGCCTCCTGCCGCTCGCGATCCTGTTCGCGCTTGCTGGCTGTCTGACGCCGTTGGCGGATCCGGCAGATGGTGGCCCGGGCATCTCGGCGCAGTTTGAAGTCACTTTGGGCAGCGATCTCGGTCAATGGAAGCCCGACGTCGCTGACACCGCCGATCTGGACGCCGATGCCGTCGCGGATGCCGACGATGTCTCCGCGGCCGATGCGGTCCTCCTCGCCGATGGCGCAACCGGCGACGCCGCCTTGCCCGACGACGCGACTGCCGCCGATATGGCCGAGGATGGCACGGCGACCGCGCTGCCCGACGGCGTCACTGGCGCCGACATCAGCACCACGTGCGGCGACGGCAAGTGCGTCAAGGCCGACAAGGAGAACTGCAAGGTCTGCCCGCTGGACTGCGGCGACTGCCCCTCCATTTGCGGCGACGGCACCTGCCAGAGCGACGAGACCTGCACGGACTGCCCCGGCGACTGCGGTTCCTGCACGCCGGTCTGCTCGCTGTTTGGCTCTGGCGGCTGCCCGTCCGCCGAACAGTGCTTCCCCGACGGCAAGGCCAACCTCTGCAGCGCCGCGGGCGGCAAGTCGGTCGGCGCCGCCTGCACGTTCTACAACGAGTGCCAGAAGGGCCAGCTGTGCGTCGGTGGAACCTGCCGCGTCATCTGCAACTACACCGGCATGGACGCCCAGTGGCTGTGCGAGCCCGGCGTCCTCTGCGACAAGGTCAACGTCGGCGGCAACGCCGCGGCGGGCTTGGGCGTCTGCGAATTCTGAGCGAACGAAGCTAGCGGTTGCTAGCGGCCGTTGCCCAGCGGCTCAATCGGCGTCCGCGGGTACAGCACATCCTGCGACACGACGTCTTCAATCGCTGCCATCGCTGCCAGCACGCGCTCTTCGCGGTACGGCGGCGCAATGACCTGCACGCCCACGGGCATGCCGTCGCTGTGGCGCTCCGCCTCCGCGCAGCGCTTCTCCACCGTGTCCGCGGGATGCGCGCGCTCGGTCTCGCCTTCCAGCACGCGCGTCACCGGCGCGACGCCCGCGGGAAAATTCAGCATCACGTAACGGAATGCGTAGGAAAGCGTCATCGTCAGGTCGCCTGACGTGCCGATCGGCATCGCCGGCATCGTGTGCGGCGGACAAAGCACCAAATCCAGCTGCTGCGCCTGCCAGGCATCCAGCTCCGCGCGCCGCAGCAGCGTCCGCTGGTTGGTCAGCGCCCACAGCTCAGACACGGGCTTTTGGCCCAGCGACCGCAGCAGCCGCGCCATGCGCTTGTCGCCCCGCGCGTCAAAGATCGCCGCCATCAGGCTGCGCACTGGACTGGGCAACAGCGCGACCTTGACCGTCGACTGCAGCTGCCGCGCCGGCATCTCACCCGCGAGCATCGTGCGCAGCGTCGCCCCGCCGTCCGAGGAAATGCCCGCCAGCCACGTGAACAGCAGGTCCGGTCCCGGCGGCTGGTAATCGACGATCGTCGCGCCCGCAGACTTGAGCGCCTCCGCCGCCAGTTTGACCGCGCGCTGCACGCCCGCGTTGGGCGTCAGGTAGCCGTCATCCAGCGTCACGCCCACGCGCATGCCGCGCAGATCGACGTTGGCAAAGTCCGGAATCGGCCACGGCATCACCGCCGGATCCAAACGCGCCGCCTTCTCCAGATCCACCGCCTGCATCAGCAGCGCCAGATCGCGGGCATGCCGCGCCATCGGCCCCATCTGCGAGCGCACCATCTCCTGGCCGGCGATCCCCGTCGCCGAACCGCGGTTGCTCCAGCGATCGACCGTCGGCTTCAGGCCGTGGATGCCGCAAAAATGCGCCGGAATGCGGATCGACCCGCCGATGTCCGTGCCCACGCCCAGCACGCTCATGCCCGCCGCCAGCGCCGCCGCTTCACCGCCTGACGATCCGCCCGGCGATCGCCCCGTGTTCCATGGATTGTGCGTGATGCCCCAGATCGCGTTCTCGGACTCCTGCGCCAGCAGCAGCTGCGGCACGTTGGTCTTGCCAATGACGATCGCGCCCGCATCCTTGAGCAACTTCACCGTCACGGCGTCGGTCGTCGCGGGCTGGTTGCGCCGATTCTTGAGGCCCATCGTCGAGTCGGTACCCGCAATGTCGATGTTTTCCTTGATCGTGACCGGCAAGCCATGCAGCAAGCCCCACGATTCGCCACGCGCGCGCGCGGCATCGGCGGCATCGGCGCGTTGCAGCGCTTCGGCATCGTATTCGACGACAAACGCGCGAACTTCTGCGTCGACTGCATGGCGCCGGTCAATCAGCGCCTGCACAATCTGCCGGGAGGACACCTGCCGCGTTTCCAGGTGTTTTTTCAGGTCCAGCGCGGAGAGCTCGTGAATCTGCATGGGCGCCAGCATCCGCGATTCCCGGGCGGGTTGCAACGGCCGCACGGGCCGCAGCGATGTGCTATGTTACGCGCCGCGGGGGTGGTCCTGCGTCGCCAGAATGGAGTTGCCATGCGTACTTGGCCGGTGGGCAGTCAGATCTTCGTGATCGGCAACGTCAACAACCACAACTACGTCGTCGGCAAGGCTTACATTGTCGCCGAGATCGACGATGACGGAACGCTGCGGGCGCGCGATCCGGAGAGTGGCGTCGTCGGCAATTGGCTGCGCTGGCAGGACGTGGACAGCGTCGCGCCGGTCGGCTGGCAGTGGGTGCGCACGGTGTTGCCGCCGGACGTGGTGCTATTCCTGGAAGCGTTTGAGGGCATCGAGCAGATCACGCTGCGCGAGCCGATGAAGGCCCGCCTGATGCAGCGCTTGCCGAGCCTTTTTGAGGCGATTCTGGAAGAATCCCGCAAAGTGCGCGCGGAGGAGGCCGGGCCGCCACCGACGGCGACGGTCGAGAAGCCGGGAAGCGACGCCGTTTTGCGGCGGTTTTTTGGCGGCGTGCCAGAAAACGACAAAGATGACGACTTGGCGTCCTGACGCCGCAAAGGAACGAACATGGCTATGCCCCACCGCGATGCTGGTTTTCGGCCGCCGCAATGGCGTCCACCGGGAACCTGGATTCACTGGGTTTTGTGGGTTGTGCTGGCGCTCCTCGCGGTAGCGACGGCGCGGTCTGCGTTCTACACCGTCGGAACGGACGAACATGCCGTGGTGCTGCGCCTCGGCCGGTACACGACGACGGAAGGGCCCGGCTTTCACTTCAAGCTGCCATTTGGCCTCGACACCGTCGCGCGGTTTCCGACCGAGCGCGTGCTGAAGCAGGAATTCGGCTTTCGCACGACCAAGGCAGACGTGCGCTCGGAATTCATCAAGGCGCCGTATGCGGTTGAGTCGCTGACGCTAACGGGCGATCTGAACATCGCCGACGTCGAGTGGATCGTGCAGTATCGCATCACCAGCGCGACGGACTACTGGTTTCACCTCAACGAGCCGGACAACACGGTGCGCGACCTGTCCGAGGCCGTGCTGCGCGAAGTGGTGGGCAGCCGGACGGTCGATGATCTGCTGACGGTCGGCCGCAACGAGATCGAGGCGGAAGCGCAGGTGCTGCTGCAGAAGTCGTTCAACAACTACAAGGCGGGCATCAAGGTCATCGCGGTGCAACTGCGCGGCGTGACGCCGCCGGAGCCGGTCCAGGCGAGCTTCAACGACGTCAACCGCGCGGAACAGGACCGCGAGAAGATGATCAACGAGGCGCGCGCGGCCTACAACCGCGAGATTCCCAAGGCTGAAGGCGAGGCGCTGCAGGCCGTGGAGCGCGCGGAAGGCGCCCGGCGGGAACGCATCAACCGCGCCAAGGGCGATTCCGAGCGGTTCCGCCAGATCCTGGCTGAGTACAAGAAGTCCCCGGACGTGACGCGCAAGCGGCTGTACCTGGAAACGATGGCGCAAGTGCTGCCGGCGATCGACGAGATTACCGTGCTCGATGGCGGTCAAAAAGGCGGCATCCTGCCGGTCCTGCAACTGGGAAGTGGCGCGATGAAGATGCCTGAAACACCTGCCGCTCCCGCGCGAGGTGCCCCATGAGCCAGCGCGCAGCCCTCATCGCCCTCGTCACCATCATCGTTGGCTTCTGGCTGGCGGCGAACTGCTTGGTCGTCGTCAACGAATTCGAGCAGGTCGTCATCACCGAATTTGGCGAGCCGATGGGCGTCTCCCGCACCACGCCGGGGCTGATGTTCATCGCGCCGTGGGACAAGGTCCACCGGTTCAGCAAACAGCTCCTGCGCTGGGACAGCGACCGCGCGCAGGTGCCGACCAAGGACAAGCGCTTCATCTGGGTCGATTGCACCGCGCGGTGGCAGATCGTCGATTCGCTGAAATTCCTGCGCAGCGTGCGCGATCTGGAAGGCGCGCAGACGCGGCTGGATGACGTCATTGAGTCGACGGTGCGGCTGACGATCTCCGAGAACAACCTGATTGAAGCCGTGCGTCCGGACACGCGCGCGGTCGACATGCCGGGCATGGACACGGAGACGCATGACGAGCTGGTCGTGCGCAAAGGCCGTCTGGAGCTGCACAAGGAGATCCTGCAGCGCGCCCGCAAGATGACGCTGGCGGCGTATGGTATTGACATCATTGATGTGCGCCTCAAGCGCATCAACTACATTGAAGCTGTGCAGCAGAACGTGTTTGGCCGGATGATCGCGGAGCGGCAGAAAGTCGCCGAGCAGTATCGGTCAGAAGGCGCGGGCGCGGCGGCGGAGATCCAGGGCACGATGGAGCGCAAGCTGGCGGAGATTCGCTCCGAGGCGTACCGCAAATCGCGCGAAATCGCCGGTCAGGGCGAGGCGGAATCGACCAAGATTTACGCCGATGCGTACAACGCCGATCCGGAGCTGTACGCGTTCCTCGCGACGCTTGAGGCGTATCCGCAGATCCTCGGCGCAGGTCGCCGCGCGGGTACGCGGACGCACGTGCTGCTGGGCACGGATGCCGAGCTGCTGACCTACCTGAAGACTTCCAAGTTGGCGAAGTAGCAACCGGCGCCGCCGGCGGTCACGTCCACAATCGACGTGCCGCCAGCGCGACCTGGTCGTCTCTTACAGCTTCGCGTTGGTGAACGACGTCTGCTTCACGTTGCGGAGCAGGTCCGTCATCACGTTGCTGTTCAGAATCGCCGGCACGGTCTGCGGCGTCTTGAGCACGAACGCGCCGACGTTGCACTTCTTGGCCGTCGCGCGGTAGTCCTGATCGCCGCCGAGCGCCGTCAGATCCGGCAGCTTGATCGTCGCGCCAATCGCCGACTTCGGCAGCAGCACAAGCCAGCTCGTGCCCATCGGCCCTTCCAGCGTCGCGCGGTAGAAGTCCGCGCCCGGCACTTCCACGACCTTCAGCGTGCCCGCGGTCGGGTCAAACATGGAGCCGAGCGGCAGGGGCAGGAAGCTCGGGACGGTCAGCGCCGCCGGCGCGTAGTCCGGCTGCGTGATTTGGATCGAGCCGCCTTCCTTGTGGTCAGTCAGGATCTTGCCGTTCGCATCCTTGGTCGTCGCCTGCAACACAACCGCCGCCGACACGATGACGTGATTGGCGTTGCCGACAAGCAGGCCGGAATGCAGCGGCGCCATCGACAGCGACAGCGTGGCCTGATCGCCCGGGCTCTCCGGATCGCCATCGACGATGCCGTCCGACGGGTCGGTCTTTTCGTTCTTGTCGGCAGCCGCGCTCAGGCCCAGCGGAACGATCTCGCCCGACGGCAGCTCCGCGCCACCGATGGCGAAGATCAGGTCCGCATACGTGCCATCGCCCAGCGACGGAAGCTTGGGCGGCGTGATGATCGTCTTGACCAGCAGCGGGAACTGCGGATTCAGGTCCAGCTCGTGCAGCGGATTGGTCACGGTCGTGCCAAAGGCGACGTCCGGCACGACTTCTGAGTAGAACGTCGACAGGTAGGGCAGCAGCACCGCGACGATCTTGCCGATGTCCACGCCGCCGTCGATCGCGTCAAACACCTTGCCGATCTGCGCGTAGATGGTCGCGAGCTCGATGTGGCCAGCCAGCGTCCAGATCTTGTGCGCGCCCGGCGTGCCGGTCAGCAAGTACTTGACGACAACGGGCTTGCCGAGGCCAAACGTCACGCCGCCGGGGATCTGGTTGTAGTTGCCGGGATTGAGGAACGTCGGCGCGTCCTTGTCGAACTTGCGCGTCACGTTCGGGCCGAGGATCGACTGGATCGAGAAGCTCAGCAGGCTGTTGTTGAACGCGAGCGAAGTCAGGCCGAGCGATGCTTCGCCGATGCCGCTGTACGTGATGCCACCCGTCAGGACGTCCTGGTTGATGAGCTTGGTGCCGGGGTGAACGAGCTTGCCGTTGTCGTCGATGATTTTGTCCATGACCAGCGTGCCGTCGTCGCTCAGCGCGACATCCGCGTACGCGACCTGCGGCGAGGCCAGCGTGATGTCGCCCGTCGCGCCCTCCGGCTTGTAGCCGAGCACGGAAACCGGCGCGTGGTTCGGCGCGAGGATGTGGATGTCCGCGGGGAAGGTCAGCGTCGCGAACGTCGCCTGGCCTTTGACCAGCGCCACGGTCTGCGCCGCAGTCGGCGTCGTCGCATCGGAAGCGCCAACCACAACGACGTTGCCGTCCAGCGGGAGCAGCGTCTCTTCATCGACCGCGATAACGCGCAGCACGCCCGCCCCGGACTTGCCGAAGTTGAGCACGATCGCCGGGTTCGAGTCCTTGCCGTCGCCGCCGGTCACTTGTGCCGTCACGGTGTAGTCGCCCGCCGTATCCGGCAGCACGATCTTGCCGGCCGTCGCCGTCGGGGCGCCGGTACCGGTCACCTTGAACGTGAAGGTCGCGGCGGTCGCCACGTTGCCCTTGTCGTCCAGCGCTTGGGCGCCGAGGTCCACCGCGAGGTCAACAGTCTGGCCGGGCTTACCGACGAACGCCGTGCGGATCAGCCGCGCGTGCAGGCTCGACGCTGCGGGCGCCGCGATGCAGCCGCCCTGCGAACAGATCTTGCCGGTCCCGCAGTCGGCGTCCTTGGTGCATTGTCCCTGCAGGCACTGGCCATTGGGCACGTCGCACACGCAAGTGAAGCGGTTGTCCGGGCACTCCGGCTGGCCGAGGCGGCTGGTGCAGTCGGTGTTGCTGGCGCAGACGAACTTGGCAACGCAGCAGCCCGCGACGCAGTCGTACTTGCCCATGTCGCCGCAGAGGCTCAGGTCGTCCTGGCCCTGTGGTGTCTTGCAGGCTTTGGCGCATACGCCGGTGTCGGCTGCGGCGTCGGTTGCGGAGACATCGCCCGGCACGTCGATTTGCGTGTCCTCGCCGATGCCCGTGTCCGTGTCAGCCGTGCTGCTCGTGCCGCACGCACCGAGCATCAGCAGGCCGGCAGTCAGCGCCGTCATCATCAGGCGCGTCTGAAAAGTGCCACTCATCTTCATGATTTTCCCCTTGAATTGCCATGGCCGCCCCGGCGACCGCGCGCAGCATAGCGGTTTCATCCGCGCGTCACAATCCGCAACGCGTGCTAGGAGAACCGCGTCCGGCCACGCTTGTGCAACAGTTCCAGACTCTCGCGGTTCTGCGCCTCTTCCGGCGGCCGCACCATCGCCACCTGCGTCGGCGCGCGCTCCGTCACGCGCGACTCCAGCCACTGCAGGCGCGCGGCGCTCATCGCCATCCGCACTTGCCACCGCCGGTCAAACCGCTGCTGCCAACCCAGCACGCGATCGGCGACAAGCGTCCGCCGCAGCACTTCCGGCAACGGCCGCGCGGTCCGCATTTGCCAGACGGTCTGCGGCGGCCGTCCGGCATCCAGCGGCGCAAGCGTTTTGTCCAGGGCTTGCGCGAGCGTCAGCAGCCGCCGTTCCGACGGCGTCTCAGCCTCCAGTTCCTGCCACGCGTGCAGCGCCAGTTGCCGGGCGTCCGGGCGATCCGCGCGCGGGATCTGCGCCATCAGCGCCGCGAGGCGTTCCGCATCGTGCCGCACGATGGCGTGAAGCGCGGACGCGGCCATGGCTCAATGCGCCGGCGCGGCGACGTCTGGCCGCGGCTCAAAGATCAGTCGCGTGCCGGCATGGAGGCCCAGCTTGCCGGCCGTATGCGCGGTCAACTCGAGGACATAGCGCGATTCCTGGCCCACGGAGCGGTGGTCCTCGGTCAGCGGCGGCACATTCTCCACGATGCCGACGACGCGCCACGCGCGGTCAATGAACACCATGTCCAGCGGGATGTAGGTGTTGCGCATGTAGAAGACCCAGTCGTTGTCGTACGGCATGAAGAACAGCATCCCGTGGTCATCCGCCATCTTCTGCCGGAACATCAGGCCTTGCTGGCGCTCAGCGTCCTTGCGGGCGAGTTCCAACGCGATCGCCGGACTGTTGGGCCGATCGGCGATCTGCAGGACACCGCGTCCGGGAAACGCCTCAAGCGGTTTGCCATCCTGGGTCACGGTCGGTGGCTCGCTGGAGGGCGCGATCGTCGGCGGCGTGTCGGCCGCAGGTTCAACCGTCGCACGGCTGCATGCGAGCGCCGCGCACAACAGGAACAACACGGCTACGCGCATGGCGACCTGCCGATCGACAGCGCATCCACGCGGCGCTGCACGGCTGAGAGCGGGGAAACCGGGGCGCCTTCCGCCGGCAGCGGCTCCGGATCGCGGAAATACGGGGCAAGTTCAACAAAGCGCGGATGGTCCAGCGTCATCCCCAGGCCGACGCACAGCTCCACGAGCCGCGCCTCCGCCTCCTCCCGCACCGCCTTCTCATAGCGGCGCGCCAGACCGACCATCTGCCCCAGCACGGCGCGCAGTTGCCGGAACGGCTTTTCCTGCGCCAGCGCCTTGGTGACCGCCGCCTTGCCGCGCCCCGGATCGAGCGACTGCGCCCAATTCACCGCCAGTTCAAACGCCTCGTCGCTCTCCAGGAAGGGCACTTCGATCCAGCCTTCTTCCTGCAGCAGACGCAGCTCGAACGCCGCGGCGATCGCCGGCGAGTTCTTGCGGCGCGGCGCCACGAAGATCTCGCCCGTCAGCGGATTCCAGTGGCCCATGCGCAGCGGACTGGCTTCGCAAAACAGTTTCACAAGCTGCGTCCAGTCACCCTTGGCAACGGGCAGCGCGACCGGCGGCGCAGTCGGCGCGGGCGTAGAGTTGACGTTCATTGGCATCCGGATCCCTGTTCAGCGTCGCAGATAGAGCGCCGTCCGCGCGCGTTGCGCTTGGGGGCAAAGTACCAGCTTCCGGTATCCAGCGCGAGATGTTGCGATGGTGGAGTGGCGGCAAAATGTTTTGATCCTTCCTTGGACAACTGACAACTCAGATAACGCACCCCGCCCATCCGAAGTCCGGATTTCGCGGGGCCGCATCTTGCATGCGCTGCGACCCCGAGCGGGACGCGAAGTTGTGTGGAAGTGTGAATGTTCACCCACGGCGAACCCGCCAAAAGCGTGCCCCAGAGTTGACAGGCAGCAGGAGTGAGCCATACAGTACCGTTGCTTGCGTTGCGTTCACCCGCGCAGGGTTGCCCGTCGCCTTCATAAGGTCGGTCATGGAACGCAACACGGACTGATTTGGTGCGGTAATTTGTGGCGATGAATTGCCATTGATTCTGCGGGTTAGCGAGACTGCGCCGGTGAAAGTGTGTGCCTGTGCGAGCGCGTGTGGGTGAGAGCGAGATGAGCCGGCGGCACGTTGCCCGCCGGAGTGAGGCCAGAGGATGAAGCGCCAGTACCTAGCCATGATGATCGGAGCGTGCTGCTTGATCGTTGCGGGTCGCGTGGCGGCCGAAGACGCGCCGCAGGTCGACACGTCGTCGATTGATTCGAAGATGACGCAATCCAAAGCGTTCATCGACAAGATGAGCGCGATGGTCAGCGACGGCTTTGCCGAGCTGGAAGACGCCCGCAAGTCGCAGAACATCAACCGCGTGAACTGCGTCAACGACGCGCTGACGACCATGAACGGCCTCAAGCGCCTCGCGGACAGCAACTACACGGCGCTGCAAGAGTGCGCCTCGCGCCGGGACGCTGACTGCGCCGAGCACGAGTACGTGAAAGTGTCGATCGCGTTCAACAAAGCGGAAGAACTGCAAGGCCAGCTGAAAGGCTGCGGCGGTCCGGCCGTGGACGGGACCATCGATGGTCGACCGTACATTGAGAAGAACGTGGACAAGGACATGCCGGAGATCAATCCGACCGCCGGCCTCACCGATTTGGCGCCTCCGTTGGAAGTGCCGCCGTCCGTGAGCCCCTTCTTCAAGCCGTAACGCCGCGTCGCTGCAGTTCCTGTGCGCCGGAGCGCACGTACCCGCATCCGAGGAAGTCAGAACGTGCTCAAGTATCAACTGACAACCAGCCGAACGCTCGGACGCTCGCTCGCGGCCACGGTCGTCGCGATCGTCCTGGCGCTGGCATCCGTGCCGGCTTTCGCCCAGTCGGCGGAAATGACGCTGCCGTCGATCGCGAAGGATCGCGGCCTGCGCAGCGGTGACTTTCTGCTGCGGCCGTCCATCGGCGTGACGGGCCATTACGACACCAACATCTTCAACGCGAGTACGCAGGAGGCGCTGCTGACTCCGATTCGCGGCGCGGCCTCGATTCGCATCACGCCGCGTCTTTCGCTGCAGAACGACCTGACTGGCAACACGGTTTTCAACTTCGCCGCCGCCGGCGACGGTCGCGTCTACGTGTCCGGCGACCAGGCAGTCAAGAACCTGAACAACTTCGGCGGCACGGCCAACCTGGACGTGACGTTTGGCCAGCGCAAGCCGATTGCCTTCACGCTGTTCGACTTCTTCAATCGCTCCTTGCGCGCCAACAACTGGGAAACGCTGCAGACGTTCAACCGCAACGCCAATGAAGCGGGCGCGCGCGTTGAATTCCACCCGGGCGACACGCCTGAGCGTCGGCCGTTCAACATCGCGCTTTCCGGCGCGTACTTGATTGACCGGTTTGAGGACTACGGCGGCTTCAACACCAACACGATCCACACGCGCATCAACGGCTCCTGGCGCTTCCTGCCCAAGACCGCTGCGTACGTGGACGCGACGTGGGACTTCCGCTCGTTCACCGATCCGCTGCTGACGTCGCGGGCTTTGGCCTACAACTCCAAGCCGTTCCGCGTCCGCGCGGGTACGTCGGGCGCGATCACCAAACGCATCAGCTTCGACCTCTCGGCCGGTTGGGGCATGTCGCTGCTCAGTTCTTCCGCAACGCCGGGCTTCAGTTCCGTGCTCGCGGGCGCCGCCTTCGGCTTCCGGCCCACCGACACGACTCGCCTGACGCTCGGCTACACCCACGACATGCGCGACGCCTACCTCGGCGGCTACGCGGACGTGCACCGCATGGGCTTTGGCGCCAAGCAGCGCTTCGGCACGATCATCGACATCTCCGCGTCGCTCGGCGCCTCGTACCTGAAGTACGGCGCGGCTCAGGCGCTGTCGGGCGTGAGCGTCGTCGGCGCCAACGCAGTTCCCGGCATGCCGGGCTTCTTCCAGCGCCATGACTGGCAGCTCGACGGCAACGTGACCGCGTCCTTTGAAGTCTCCCGCTACGTTGCGCTGGCCCTCGGTTACAACCTTCGGTCGGTCATCACGCCGTTCAAGTTGACGTCCAGCACGTCGTCCTTGCTGGATGCCGGCGAATACACCGCGCACGAGATCTTCGCGTCGGTGACCGCGCGCTACTAAGCGCCAGACTTCGGCGCGGCGTGCAACGCCTCGTCACCGCCGTCTGACTCCTCAGGGGCACCTTGAGCCTGCCACCCCAAATTGAACTTTCACAGCCTCCGCGGCAACCAACGTTGGCGGTTGTCTTGTGCGCCTGAGCGCGTACCGCCCGCCTCCTGACCGCTGCCCAATTCTCGGGCTTGATTCCCTGGAGCCCTCCGCCTGATGCCCGTCGCCGCCCTTCGCTACCTCACCAAAGCCTCCGCGGCGCTCTCGCTCGGCGCTCTGCTCGTCGTGGCACTGGCGAGCGGCGGCTGCTCAGCGACCGCCAGCACGGGCTACAGCGACGTGCACTTGGACGTCCGCTCGGCCATCCAGGCCGCCAGCTTGGGTCCGGGCGACGAGTTCGACGTCCGCGTCTACGAAGAGCCAGCCCTCTCCGGCGCCCACACGGTCTCGCCGACCGGCCAGATCGACTACCCGCTCATCGGCACCGTCACCGTTGAGGGCCTCGTCGCTTCGCAAGTGGCGGCGCTGTTGCGGCAGAAACTGGCCCAAGGCTACATGAAGCACCCGTACGTCACCGTGCAGGTCAAGACCTTGAGTTCCAAGAAGATCTTCGTTCTCGGCGAGGTCAAGTCGCCCGGCCGCTTCCCCTACACGGACAACATGACGATCGTCGAGGCGGTCACGCTGGCGGGCGGCTTTGCCACCATGGCCGAGCGCAACTACGCCATCGTCACCCGCATGGACGCGACCGGCGAGCGCCGGATCCCCGTGCCCGTCGACAAGATCATGCAGGGTTTGGCCGTGAATTTTCAGGTCCAGCCTGGCGACATCATCTACGTACCGGAGACCATCCTGTGACCGCACGCGATCCAGTACAAGCGTCGGGGCAGCCTGCCGCGGGTGAGCAGCCCGTCGAGGCGATGTGGGGACGGCTTCGCGACGTCCTTGGCCGCCGTCGTTGGTGGTTCCTCGTCACGACCGCGCTGGTCTTTGCCGGCGCCATCGTCTTTGTGCGGCATCAGCGCGCGATCTTCCGCGCCACCGGTACGCTGCAGATCGACAACACGCCCCCCAAGGTGCTCGGCGACACCAATGAGGTTTACAGCCTTGGCACACAGGCGGGCAGCGGCGTGCGCCAGTACTACCGCGCGCAGCAGGCGATCCTCCAGTCCCGCGATCTGGCGGCGATGGTCGTCAGTCGCTTGGGTCTGAGCCGCGATGAGCGGTTCTTCGGCTTTCCGTATGCGGACAAGCCGCTGACCAAGGTGCAAAAAGAGTCGGTCATGGCCAACGCCGATGCGGTGGGCATGATGGCGAGCCGGGTGCTCGTGGAAATGACGGAAGACACGCTGATTTCGCGCATCTCCGTGGAAGATCCGGATCCAGAGTTCGCCCGCGACATGGTCAATTCCGTGATGGCGGCCTACAAAGACCGCAATATCAACAACAAGCGCCGCGTGGTTCAGGACGCGTACGCGGATCTGCGCGCCATGCGCAAGAAGCTGGAAGAGACCAAGACGACGTCGCAGCAGGCGCTGTACGACTTTGAGCGGCAGCACGATTTCAGCGACAACCGGCGGCTTGCCGTCAACGAGCGCAACCTCGAGCTGAACCGGGCGATTCGCCAAGTGCACAATATCCGGCTCAAAGCGGAGCTTGACGTCGGGCAGCTCAAGAAAGCCAAGGGCGTGAAAGACATCTTCTCGGTGTCGGCGCCGACGCTGATGCGCGATGGCCTCGTCAGCGAACTGAAACGGCGTTGGCTGGATCTGGGCACCAAGCGCCGCGAGCTGGCCACGACGTACCTGGAGAAGCACCCGCGCATCGAGGCGATTGACCAACAGATGGCGCAGCTGGAGACGCTCGCGATGCGGCATGCCGCGGCGATGCTGGACTCCGCGATGCAGGGGCTGGCGGCGGCGAAGGCTGAAGAGGAGGACATCCAGGAGCAGCTGAAGCAGACCAAGCTGGAGGACGAGGAGATTCGCCAGACCAAGCTGGAGCACGACAAGCTGCTGGCCAAGGCGGATGAAGACAAGATGTTCTACGAGAAGGTCGCGAAGCGGTACGCGGAGACCGATCTGACCAAGGACGTCGGCGTCAACAACGTCTCCGTGCTGGACGCCGCGGTGACGCCGCGCGTGCCCGTGCGGCCGAACATGCAGTTGAGCCTGGCCATCGGGTTTCTGCTCGCGCTGATCATGGGCGTGATCGCTGCGCTGATCGCGGAGATGTTGGACAATACGATCCAGGGCCGCGCGGATGTTGAGCGGATCCATGGCGTGCAGTACCTGGGCGCGATCCCGACGTTTGAGCCCGGCGATGTGGCCGAGGGCAAGAGCGTGCCGGAAGCGCTGAACGACCTCTACGTCTACTACCGGCCCAATTCGCGGGTTGCTGAAGCGGCGCGCTCGGTGCGGACCAACCTGCTGTTCATGCGCCCGGACAAGCCGCTGCACACGCTGCTCGTCACGTCCGCGCATCCGCGAGAGGGCAAGACGTCCACCTCCGCGACGCTGGCGATTACGCTCGCGGCCGCGTCAGGCCGCTGCATCCTCGTCGACACCGACTTGCGCAAGCCGCGCCTCCACAAGGTCTTTGGCGTGCCGAACGTCGGCGGCGTGACGGGCTACATCCTCGGCCGCGAGCCCGTGACGAATTTCGTCCAGCCGACGCAGGTGCCGGGACTCGACTTCATGCCGTGCGGCGCGCTTCCGCCCAATCCGTCGGAGATCCTGCACACCGTGCGCTTCAAGGAGATGGTCGAGGAGCTGAAGCTGCACTACACGACGGTGATCTTTGACTCACCGCCGATTGAGATTGTCGCGGACGCGCTCGTCGTGGCGGCGCTCGTCGACGGCGTCGTGCTCGTCGCGCACACCGCCAAGTCGCGGCATGACTGGGTCGCGTCGGCCGTGGGTCACCTGCGCAGCGTCAACGCGCCGCTCATGGGCATCGTGCTCTCGCGCACGGGCATCCAGGGCGTTGGCTACGGCTACTACTACGGCAAGGGCTACCGCAAGGGCGGGGCGTACAAGGCGCGCTACCAGTACCGCTACCGCTACGGCGCGGAAGAAGAGCAGGACCAACTGGAAGCGGCGCACTTTGCCCAGCCCGGCGGCGCGCAGATTGACCGTGGGGACTCCGGTGGCAACGCGGCTTTTGCCCCGCGACCGGATGGCCACGAAGATCCCCCCGACGTGTAGCTGCTGGAATCGTCAGTCGTTCCGCGGTTTGTGCGGCTTCTGTGGGACCTCAGCAGATTCGTGAAGTCGCCTTGACCTCCATGGCCATTTCGCGCCATTCTACTGCCGCGGGAACTTGCTCGCGTTTTCTCCGGCCTTGGCGGTGCCACTGCACCGCAGAGCGTTGGAAGGTGGCGGATGGATAAGGTCGTCGGCATCGATCTCGGCACGACAAACTCATGCGTTTGCTTGTATGAAAGCGGCGTTGCGCACGTCATTCCGAATGCAGAAGGTTCGCGCACGACGCCGTCGATGGTCGCGTTCACGCCCGATGGCCAGCGGCTCGTCGGCAACATCGCCAAGCGGCAGGCCGTCGCCAACCCGCAGAACACGGTGTTTGCCTCCAAGCGCCTGATGGGTCGCAAGTTCAAGTCGCCGGAAGTCCAGCGGATGCAGATGACTGCGCCGTTCAAGATTGCCGCGAACGACAATGGCGACGCCGCGGTTGCGGTGCACGGCAAGCGCTACTCGCCGCCGGAAATCGGCGCGTTTGTGCTGCGGGCGCTCAAGGAATCGGCCCAGGAGTACACGGAATCGACGATCAAGGACGCCGTCGTCGCTGTGCCCGCGTACTTTGACGACGCGCAGCGCCAGGCGACGCGCGACGCCGGTCGACTCGCCGGGCTCAATGTCCTGCGCATCATCAATGAACCGACCGCGGCCGCGCTGGCCTACGGCATCGGCGCCGAGTCCGCGGGCACGATCGCCGTCTACGACTTGGGCGGCGGCACCTTCGATATCTCGATTCTCGACTTCTCCGGCGGCGTCTTTCAGGTCAAAGCGACCCACGGCGACACCTTCCTGGGCGGCGAAGACATCGACGCGCGCCTCATGGACACGCTCATCGCCGGGTTCGTGGCGGAAACGAACATCGACCTCCGCAAGGATCCGGTCGCCCTGCAGCGTCTCAAGGATGCCGCCGAGCGCGCCAAGATCGAGCTGTCGACGGTGGACGAAACCGAGATTTCCCTGCCGTTCCTGACGGCGGACGCCTCCGGTCCCAAGCACCTGCGGCGGCTCCTGCAGCGCCAGGAACTGGAAGATCTCACGCAGGACCTCGTCCTGCAAACGGTCGCCCACTGCGAAGAAGCGCTGACCGGCGCGGGCGTGACGATCGCCCAGATTACCGACGTGCTGCTTGTCGGCGGCATGACCAAGATGCCGCTTGTGCAGCGCACGGTCGCGAATTTCTTCGGGCGCCAGCCCAATCGCAGCGTCAATCCGGATGAAGCCGTTGCCGTCGGCGCGGCGATTCAGGCCGCGATCCTGTCCGGCGACATTGGCGAAGTGATCCTGCTCGATGTGAATCCGCTCTCGCTCGGCATTGAGACCGCGGGCGGCGTGATGACCAAGCTGATTCCGCGCAACGTCACGGTTCCGGTCAGCGTCACAGAGATCTTCACGACGTCAGAAGACTACCAGCCGCTGGTCAACATCCACGTGCTGCAGGGCGAGCGGCCCTTGGCGGCGGACAACACCAGCCTGGCGCGCTTTGAGCTCGTTGGGATTCCGCCGGCGCTGCGCGGTGTGCCGAAGATTGAAGTGACGTTCTCGATCGATGCCAATGGCATCCTGAGCGTGGACGCGCGCGATCTGGGCACCAAGAAGGAACAGAGCCTGCGGGTGCGTGCGACGTCCGGTCTGACGGAACAGTCGATTGAACGCATCCTGTCGGAAGCGGAGCAGTACCAGGAATCGGATCGCCTGCACGTGGAGATGGCGGAGATGCGCCGGCGGCTCGCGGGGTTGATTTACACGACCGAGCGGTCGCTGGCGGAGAGCGCCAACTACCTGACCGAGTCCGAACTGGCGCAGATTCGCGTGGATCTGGAAGAAGGTCGGCGCGCGACGGAAAGCGCCGACATGGGCCGCATGGGCAGCGCCTTGCGGGAACTGGAGAAGTCGGCGTTCCGCATCACGGAAGTTATGTACAAGGATTTGGCCTAGCCGGCTCAGGCCGCCAGACTTGCACCCATGCCGACGCCATTGCAGGAAATGCCCGTGCCCGACCACTACCGCCTGCTGGGCGTTGCGCCGCGGGCGACCGAAGCGCAGATCAAGGCGGCGTACCGCAAGCTGTCGCGCGTCTACCATCCCGATGTCCAGGGCGGCAGCCCGGTTGCCGAGGACTGTTTCAAGCAGATCGCCGGCGCGTATGCCGAGCTCAATGACGCGGCGCGCCGTCTGAACTACGACCGGATGCTGATGCTCCGCGATCCGCTGCGGCTTGTGGACGATCCGCGGGCGGAGCGCGCGCTGGACGTGCTGGATACGGTTGTGACGCGGCTGCGCAAGCGCCAGGCGATCTTGCCGGGCACGAGCCAGGGCCGCGACTTGCGCGTGGAACATCCGCTGCCCTTTGCCCGCGCGATGCTGGGTGGCCTGACGACGGTGCGCGCCGAGTTTGCCACGACGTGCGCGCAGTGCCGCGGCGCCGGAACCAATGAGCCGGAGCGCAACCCGGTGTGCCACGTGTGCCAAGGCCAGGGGACGCTCAAGACCGGGCTGCGGCGGCAGGACCTGAAGTGCGGCTTCTGCTCGGGGCGCGGCCTGCTGGTGCTCGCGCCGTGCAAGGGCTGCGGCGGTTCCGGTCAGGTGCCGACCCATCAGGACGTGGAAGTGCATGTGCCAGTCCGCTGTCGCGATGGCGCGCACCTGCGCGTGCGCGGTGGCGGGGAAGCGCTGGCCGGCGGCAAGCCCGGCGATCTCGTCGTTGTCGTGCGCATCCAGCCGCACGCGTTCTTGCGTGCCGATGGCGACGATCTCGTGTGCCAGGTGCCGCTGACGTGGAGCGACGCGGTGGCCGGCGCCCGCGTACCGGTGCCGACGCTCGACGGCACGCAATGGCTCACAGTGCCGCCCGGGACGCCGCCGGGCCGCGAGTTCCGCATCGGTGGCCACGGCTTGCCCATCAGCTCCAATCCGGCAGGCACGGGCAAGCGCGGCGCGCTGCGCATTCAGGTGTTCATCGACATGCCCACAGAGCTCACGCCGTCGCAAGCCGCGGCGGTTATGGCGCTCGAGGCGCAGTTGGGCGCTCAGCGCTTTGCCCGCGCGGTTGCCTATCGCGCCGCCATCGGCGGCATTGATCCCAACGGCAGCACGCCCTGATGCAAGTGCGGCACGCGGGTGAGCTCGCGGTCATCCAACAGCTCCGCGGCATTTTTGACACGCAGCGCGCGGACTTGCTGGTGGCAAACGGCGACGACGCGGCGGTTTGGCAGCCCGATGGCCCGGTCGTTGCGACAATCGATTCGGTCGTCGCCGGCGTGGACTGGCTTGTGGACCGCACGCCCGCCGCGGCCATTGGCCACCGCGCGGCGGCCGTCAACCTGAGCGATCTCGCGGCGATGGGCGCGCACCCGCGCTTGCTGCTGCTGGCGCTGGAACTGCCGGGGGAGACTGACCTCGCGGACTTGTTGACTGCCGCGCGTGGCCTCAAGACGCTCGCCGATCAGCACGGTGCGGCGGTGGTGGGCGGCGATCTGGGCTTTTCGCCCGGTCCTGCGCGCTGGACCGTGACGGCGCTGGGCACGCTGCGAGGTCCGCCGATGCGCCGCGATGGCGTGCAGCCCGGCGATGCGATTTGGCTGGTGGGGGCGGTCGGGCAGGCGGCGCTCGGTTTGGCGGCGCTGCAGTGGGGCGACGACCAGCCTGAGCTCGTGGCCGCGCATCTGTGGCCGCAGCCGCTCGTGCAGGCGGGCTTGCAGTTGCGGGATGCGGGCGTGCGCGCGGCGATCGACGTTTCCGACGGCCTGGGTCTGGATGCCCAGCGGCTGGCGCAGGCGAGCGGCGTGGATCTGGATCTGGATCTCCCGCGGCCACTTTGGGTCACGCCAGAGATTGAACGCTGGCTTCTCGCCCGCGGTTTGGACTGGCGCAAGGTCTGCGCGGGCGGCGGCGACGACTATGCGCTGCTGTGTTCCGCGCCGGCAGGTCTGGATCTGCGGCATCTCGGTGCGCAGCGGATTGGCGAGGCGCGCGCGGGCTCGGGACGCGTGCGCCTGCGAATGGACGGAATTACCGAGGCCGTCCAAGGGTTTCGTCACGGCGATTGAACACATAAGTGGCTTTGCTGCGGGAATGTCCTAGTCTGGGGCTGCGGTTGGAACCGCTCAAGGTTGACAATGGTCAGCGAACTCATCAGCCAGCGGAGCTGGGCCACCGAGGCCGGGACGCAGCGCTTCATGCGCCGCCATTCCTATGGCAAGGCTGACGACGCGTACACCGACATTTTCCGCATGCGCCTGAGTTCCATCGGCGTAGGCACCTACTTGGGCGCGGCGACCGATGAAGTCGACGCGGGCTATGAGGCCGCCATCATCGACGCGGTCCGTCGCGGCATCAACGTCATCGACACCGCGGGCAACTACCGCTGCCAGCGCGGCGAGCGCGTCGTCGGTCGCGCGCTGAAGTCGCTCACCGAGTCCGGGGAAGTCTGGCGCAGCGAACTCTTTGTCGCCAGCAAGGCCGGCTTTGTGCCGTTTGACGGTGAGCCGCCTGCCGACAAGGCCGGCTGGATGCGCGACTGCACCGTGAGCCGCGGCTTGGCGACCGAGGCCGATCTGGTCGGGGGGTGCCACTGCATGACGCCCGCGTACCTGCGCGAGGCGCTCGATCGCAGCCTGGACAATCTGGGGCTGGAGACGCTGGACGTGCTGTTCCTGCACAATCCGGAGACGCAGCTGCAGGTCCTGGATCGCCCCGAGTTTGAGGATCGCCTGCGGCTGGCGTTTGAGGCGCTGGAGGGCGCGGTTGCGGCCGGCAAGATCCGCGCCTATGGCCTGGCGACGTGGTCGGCGCTGCGGGCGCGCCCGGAAGAGCGGGACCACATCTCCCTGGCGCGGACGATGGAGCTGGCGAGTGAAGTGGCCGGTCTGCGCCACAACATGCGGGCGGTGCAGTTGCCGGTCAATCTGGCGATGCCGGAAGCCCTGACGCGCGCCAACCAGCTGGTGCGCGGGCGGATGCTGACGTCGCTGGACGCGGTCAAGGAGCTGGGGCTGATGGCGCTGGCGTCAGGGCCGCTGCTGCAGGGGCGCCTGGGCAAAATGCTGCCGAGCCATGTGCCGCCGCTTGAAGGCGCCGTGACGCCCGCGGAGCACGCGCTGCAATTCGCCCGTTCGCCGGCGTCGGTGACGAGCGCGTTGGTGGGAATGGGGTCGGTCCGGCACGCGGCGGAGAACGCGCAGGTGCTGGCGCAGCACAAGGCGCCGGCGAGTTGGCTGGCGCTGGCGGCGGAAGCACACCCGGGCGCGGGCGTCGCGGCGCACTGAGCGGCGGCGGAGAGGCTACGCCATCAGCTTGGCGACGAGCTCTTCCATGCCAGCCTTGGCATCCTTGAACAGCATGCGCGTCGTCGGCGAGACGAACAGCGGATTGTCCACGCCCGCGTAGCCCGCGCCGCGCGACCGCTTGAGCACGACAACGCGCTTGGCTTTCCAGACTTCCAGGACCGGCATGCCATAGATCGGGCTGGTATTGTCCGTCTGCGCCGCCGGATTGACGATGTCGTTGGCGCCCACCACGAAGACCACGTCGGTGTTCGGGAAGTCGCCGTTGATTTCGTCCATTTCCATCACGATGTCGTACGGCACGCTCGCTTCCGCCAGCAGCACGTTCATGTGGCCCGGCAGGCGCCCGGCGACCGGGTGAATCGCGAACCGCGTGTTCACGCCGCGCTTGCGCAGGATGTCGACCAACTGCCGAACCGCGTGTTGCGCGCGCGCCGCCGCCATGCCAAAGCCGGGGACGATGATGACTTCCTTGGCGTTGCGCAGCTCTTCGGTCAGCTCGTCGATCGTCGTCTCCGTCATGTCGCCTTCGACCTTGGCGCCATTGCCGCCGCCTGCCGGAACGTCCGCGCCGAAGCCGCCAAAGATGACCGACCAGATCGAGCGGTTCATCGCCCGGCACATGATGGTCGAGAGAATCGCGCCGGAGCTGCCCACCAGCGCGCCGGTGATGATGAGGAGGTTGTTGTTGAGCATGAAGCCGGCCGCAGCGGCGGTCCAGCCCGAGTAGCTGTTGAGCATGGACACCACGACCGGCATGTCCGCGCCGCCGATGGCCGCGACGAGATGCAAGCCGAGGATGCACGCGAGCACCGTCATGCCAAGCAGGAAGGGCAGCGCCTCGGTGCCCGCCATCGTGGCGAAAGGCACGACCATGCCCAGTGACGCGGTGAACATCAGCAGGTTGGCAAGGTGGCGGCCCGGCAGCAGCAGCGGCTTGCCAGAGACGGAGCCGCGCAGCTTGAGGAACGCGACGATCGAGCCGGTGAAGGTGATGGCGCCGATGAGGACGTCGAGCCAGATTTCCACGCGCTCCGCGGCGTCGATGCCGGCATGGCCCGGCTCCAGATAGGCCGCGTAACCGACGAGCACCGCGGCGAGGCCGACGAAGCTGTGGAGCACCGCCACCATCTCCGGCATCGCCGTCATGGCCACGCGCTGCGCCATGACCACGCCGATGGTCGCGCCGATCGCGAGTGCGCCGATCAGGAAGCTCAGCGTGCTGACCTCATGGTCGCTGCCGGCTACGAGCATCGCGACGATGGCCAGGACCATGCCGACAATGCCGTAACCGTTGCCGCGGCGGGCAGTTTCCTGCGAGGCGAGGCCGCGCAGGGAGCTGATGAACAGGACGCCAGCAATGACCCACGCGAGCGTCTTGAAGACGTCCATCGCGTTGGGCAGGAATACTTCAGGAGAAGTGGGCACGGGACGCTCCTATTTGTGGAACATGCGCAACATGCGCCGGGTGACGAGGAAGCCACCGCCGATGTTGATTGTCGCGAAGAGCACGGCCAACAGCGCGAGCAGCGGCGCAGGCTTGGAGAGATCGCCGTGCATGTGCAGCATGCCGCCGACGACGATGATGCCGGAGATGGCGTTGGTGACCGACATCAGCGGCGTGTGCAGCGCGGGGGTGACGCTCCAGATGACCTGCACGCCCACGAAGCACGACAGGACGAAGATCGTCAGCTGCTGGGCAAAGTGGTGCAGTCCCTGGACGTCGGTGCCCGCGGTGGACAAGCCGAGATACGCGACGACGAGGATGGCCATGGACACCCACGTCAGCGGCGCAGTGCGCGCCGAGCCGAGGTGTTCGCGGGCAACCTTGCCGTGGCCGTGACCGCTGCTCTTGACGGGCGCGGGCGCGGCGACCGCAGCGACGGGCGCAGCGGCAACGACAGCCTTGGCGGCCGGCGCAGCAGCGGGTACGGCAGCAGGACGCGCGGGAGGCGGCCAGGTAATTTGGCCGTCATGGGTCACCGTCGCGCCGCGCACGACTTCGTCGTCAAAGTCGACCTTCCAGCCTTTGGCACCGCCCATGTCGGTCAACAGGTGCACGAGGTTCTGGCCGTACAGGTTGCTCGCCGTCGTTGGCAGGCGGCCCGCGAGGTCGGTGAAACCCAGCACGATGACGCCGTTGTGGACGACGACTTCATTGGCCACCGTCACTTCGCAGTTGCCGCCGGATTCCGCGGCCATGTCCACGACGATGGAGCCGGGCTTCATCAGCTCGACCATGTCCTTGAACCACAGCTTGGGCGCGGGCTTGCCGGGAATCAGCGCCGTCGTGATGACGATGTCGACTTCCTTGGCCTGCGCGCGGAACAACGCGTATTCGGCTTCCAGGAACGCGGGGCTCATTTCCTTGGCGTAGCCGCCGCCGCCGTCGCCGTCTTCCTTGTAGGTCACTTCCAGGAATTCGCCGCCCATCGACTCGATCTGCTCGCGCACCGCGGCGCGCGTGTCAAACGAACGGATGATGGCGCCCAAGCCCTTGGCCGTGCCCAGCGCTGCGAGTCCCGCGACGCCGGCGCCGATGACGAGGACCTTGGCCGGCGGCACTTTGCCCGCGGCGGTCATTTGGCCGGTGAAGAAGCTGCCAAAGCGGTTGGCCGCTTCCAGCACCGCGCGGTAACCGGCGATGTTGGCCTGTGACGACAGCGCATCCATCTTCTGCGCGCGGCTGATGCGCGGCACGCATTCCATCGCGATCACAGTGAGGTTGCGGGCGCGGGCGCGTTCCAGCAGGTCCGTGTTGCGGCCCGGATAGAAGAAGCCGAGGACCGTCGCGCCGGAGCGGACCAGGTCCACCTCATGCGCATCGAGATCCTCGCGCTGGCGCAGCGGCCGCACTTTCAGCAGCACGTCGGCGTCGGCGTAGTTGGCGCGCGCGTCGGCGGCGATCGTCGCGCCGGCCTCCACGTACAGGGAGTCAGGGAAGTTGGCAGCCTCACCCGCACCCGATTCCACGGAAATTTCAAAGCCCAAGGCCTTGAGCCGTTTGATGCTGTCCGGCGTAGCGGCAACACGGGTTTCGAGGGGCAGAGGATCGGTGGCGAGGGCTTCACGCACCACGGCAATGCGCATGGCAGGCTCCGGGTTCGCGTTCCTAAGGACGCATACTGGACGTAGAAACGCGCCGTCCAGCGGGGCCAAGAGTGTCGCGTACGCGGGGGGAAACGTCAACGGCGGGGGCACCACGGTCTGTCACGGGATTGTCCGCTGGGGCCGGTGCACTACGTCGGCTGGCACGTCGACTTGGCCGCGGGGCACTGCGTGGTCATGCAGGAGTTGGTGCACGTCTGGTCGTTCTTGCACTGGCTGCTGCACGTCTGTTGGCAGCTCGACCACGCCTCAAAGTCCTTGAACCCTTGGACGGATGCGTTGGCGAAGCAGCCGTTCTGGCACGTCGTGACGTCGCCGCCAGCGGCGTAGCAGCCTTGGACGCAACTGAGCGTCTGGTTGCACGACGCGGCGCCGCTGGGGTTGTAGCACGCGAGGGTCGTGTCGGCGCACCCGGTCGCGGTCTTGCCCATGCAGTTCAGGGTCGCGTAGGCCGTTGTCGCGGTCGCCGTTGAGCCCTTTTGGATGCAGGCGAGCAGGCATTTCATGTCCGGTGGTTGGCCTTGGCCGGTGCCGCACCCCATCGCGCAGGCGATGATGACCGGACAGCTCGACGTGCCGCTCGGAGCGAGGCACTGGATGATGCCCGCGGTGCACGTTGGGTCAGCGGAATTGCAGCCCAGGTGCTCCAGCAGCAGTTTGTCGGCCGCGGCGGTCGTGTTGTGCAAGCAGGTGAACATGCAGCTCGGGTCGTTGTTGCCCTGCGTGTTGCTGCAGCCCATCGCGCAGCCCAGCGATTCCGCGCACGTTTGCGTGCCAGTCGGCGCGAGGCAGACGACGAGCTTGTCCTCGCAGCCGGCAGTCGCGGTGATGTCCTTGCCAAGGCACGGCGTGACGTCCAGGTACGCGGTCTGTGCCGCCTGCGTCATGTCGCCAAAGCAGCCCAGCGCGCAGCTGAACTGATCCGTGCTCGTGCCGCATGCCGTCAGGCAGCCGATCGAGTCGAAGCAGCCCTTGGCGCCGGACTTGCCGTCGAGGAAGCAGCCGAACGTCTCCTTCATGCACGACGCGGTGGGGTCGCTCCCGGCAGGCGCGCTCGCGACGCACGTGGCAAACGGTTTGGCCTTCGCCTTGCCGGCGGCGCTGATGGTCTCGTAGCACGTCTGCAGGCAGCTCACGACGTTGGTTTTGCCGGCGTTGCAGGTGTCAAAGCACGTCTTGACGTCGGCGCAGCCCTTGGCGCCGGTCTTGCCGTCCTCGATGCAGTCGAAGATCTTGGGCATGCAGCGCAGTGAGGTGCAGTCCTGCACGCAGCTGGAGTTGCCGCCGGACTTGCACTGGCCCTCGATGCACTCGGTTTGGACGCAGGTCAGCAGCGCGGTCGCGCCGGGCAAGGCGGAGGGCGCGCCGTTGGCCAGGCATTCGGAAGCGCAGGAGGCGCTGCTGCTTCCGGCGCACGCGGCTTGCGCGCAGTCGACGACGGCGGCGCACGTGGGGTATTTGTAGCTGAGGGTGTCGGTCAGCGGCGCGTCGTTGTCGGTGCCATCGTTGCCGGTGGCGTCGCTGCCGGTGGCGTCGCTCGCGACGTCGTCCGTTCCGCTGAGCACGTCGTCGGTCGACGTCGTCGCCGAGTTGCCGCACGCGGCGACCCAGATGCACAGTCCAAGCACAGAAGCCAGATGCACACTTTTCATGGACGCCTCACGGGGGGTGGGAATGGTTGGCTGTCTGGGGAGCGCGGTCAGCTGCCGCTGGCGCACGCGACGCACTCGCGGGCGAACGGCAAGGCCCGCAACCGCTGGACGGGGACTTCATCGCCGCAGGTGGAACAAAAACCATAGCTGCCCATTTGCATGCGCTGCAGGACCGCAAGAATTTCAGAGCATTCCTTGCGCATCGCCGAGTCCAACGCCTGTAACACGTCGTCGTTTTCGGTCGACACGGCTTGTTCGGCAAAGTCGGCTTCCAATGGCGCGTGCGTATGCCGCAGCCCGTCTTCCACGTACCCCACGCGCGTTTCCAACTCCAGGAGCCGTTCCCGCAGCGTGATCTCGATTTCTTGGATGTTAGCCATAATCCTGCCTCCAGCTGCATGTCACGCTGGAGAGGATAACAGCGAACCCTTGGCGAACCAGCGGGCCCCGTCACGCGTCTGTCACGGCAGCGGGGTGAGGCGGGCGCGGCGTGCTACTGGCGGTTGAACCACTCGCCCGGGTCCATCGGCTGGCCGTTGTGGCGAATCTCAAAGTACAGGTAGCGCCCTTTGAGCGAGCCCGACTGGCCGATGTCGGCCATCCGTTGCCGGGCGGGGACCACTTCGTCGACCGCGACCCGGATGTTGTCGAGGTGGGCGTAGATGGTGTGCCAACCGCGGCCGTGGTCGAGGATGATGGTGTCGCCGTAGCCGGTGAGCCAGCCGACGTAGGCGACGCGGCCCCAAAACACCGCCCGCACCGGCGCGCCAATCTGGCTGCCCGCCGCGCGATAGTCGAGGCCCCGGTGCATCAGGATCGTGCCAAATTTGGGGTGTTTGACCTCGCCAAAGCCAACTTCCACGCGCCCGGCCACCGGCGGCAGCAGCTTGCCCTGGGTCTGGGCGAACGTGTATTTGCGCTCCTGCCATTCCTTCAGCGTGGCGACCTTTGCCGCTACTTCGCGGCTCGCCGCATCCAGATCGCGCGCCAATCGCTCCGCGGTCTTCTTGTCCTCGTCGATCTGCACAATCAGCGCCAGCTTGTCGCGCCGCTCCTGCTCCGCCTGCCATTTCTTGTCGTGCAGCGTCAGGTCCAGCTGGTTCAGCGCATTGAGCGCCGCGTCGCGCGACTGGGTCAGCCGCTCCTGATCCGTCAGCCGTTTTGTGTAATCGCGCAGCCGCACCCGGTCGTCCACGATGAGGCGCCGCAGCAGGCGATCTTTCACCACGGATTTGGCGAAATCGTCCGTCGACAGGGCAAAACGCAGGGACGGCAGCGCCTCAATCCGCGCCAGCGCGCGCAAACGGGCCTGTACAGCCAGCCGCATCTTCGCCAGTTCTGTCTCCGCCTTGGCGCGGGCGTCTTCCGCAGCCACCAGCGCATCGGTCGCCTCCGCGCGTTCTACCGACAACTTCACGATCTTGTTGTCGATTTCCGTCGAATCGCGATCCAGCTCGTCCAGCGCTTTCAGCAGCCCGAGCTCGGTGTCCAGCTGCTTGGCGTAGCGGTCAAGCAGCGCCTTCTTCTCGGCGCCGTCCAAATGCGGCGGCTGCGGCAGCGGTTGCGCGTAGGCGGTCTGCGCGATCGCAACGATGGCCAAAAGCCACACGCGTTTCACGGCTTATACCTTCAGGTAGCGGCCGACGGACAGCGCGCTCGCTGTCAGGCCGACCGTTGGACCACCGAGCACCAGCCACGCGATCATGCCCGGCGGCATCAGCGACCAGGAGAGGTTGAGCAGGTGCACATCGCGGACAAGACCGCGCAATTCCAGGTGCAGCAACCCAAGCAGCAGCATCGCCACGATCGCGCCGGCCAAGCCCTGCAGGGCACCCTCAACGAGAAATGGCAGGCGGATGAAGCTCGGCGTCGCGCCGACGAGCGACAGGATTTCGATTTCGTCGCGGCGCGCGAATACGCCCAGGCGAATGGTCGAGAACACGAAGAACATCGCGCTCGCCAGCAGCACGATGGACAGGACGAGGCCGACCGTACGCGCGATCTCCACGAGCGCAAACAACAGCCTGAGCTTCTCTGCGCCGGTCGGCACTTCGTCCACGGATTTCACGGACTTCAGGCTCGCCGCCCACTTCGCCAGCTCTTCGACGTCGCCGCGACTCGCGAGATCGGCCTCGAGTTCAACTTCCAGCACGGGCTGGCCCGGAATCGCCGCCTCATCCAGCCCTTCCAGCAGTTCCGGCGTCATCGCCTGCTTGTTGCGTTCGCGATCCTGCTGCGGCGTCAGGAATTTTACCGATTTGACGCCCTTGCGCTGGCGAATCTGCGCTTCCACGGCCTTGACGTCCGGCGTCGTCGCGGCCTCGTGCAGGTACACGGGAATGGTCAGCGATTCGCCCAGGCTGTGCATCAGGTGGCTGGCGTTGACGAGCACCATCGCAAACAGGCCGACGAGCGTCAGCGCCAGCGCGATGGTCAAGGCGCTCACGGCGGTCAGCCAAGGTGAGGAGCGCACAAGCAGAAAAGCCTGGTGCAGCACGTAGCCGATGCGGGGCGCGCGTTTCATGACTCGCCTCCGCTATCCGTTCCGTCGCTGGGCGCTGAAAGGTCGCCTTCCTCAGGCAGATCTTCCAGCACCGGAACCGGCGCCGTCATCCGCACGGGCGAGGACGAGAACGGCGAGCCGACGAGCGGCAGGATCCCGGCGCCCGAAGGAATCGGCCCGGTCGTGGTCGTGGCGTTGTGCGCGACCGTCGGCGCGGTGCCCGGCACGATCAGGCTGGTGAGCGGTCCCGTCTGGCGATCCAGCGGCATGGGCACCGTCTGTCGGTCCGACTGGCTCGCGCGTTCCATCTGGCTTGGGCGCTCGCCCGCGAGGAATTTGTCCGCGCGCGCCGATTTCGGCCGGTCCTCGACCAACTGGCCCTTGGCCAGCACAAGCGTGCGCATCGCGTAGTGTTCCACAAGCGCCGTGTCGTGCGTCGCGACGACGACCGTCGTACCCTTGCGGTTGATGCTCAGCAGCAGCTCAATGATCTCGTGCGAAAGCTCAGGATCCAGATTGCCCGTCGGCTCATCGGCCAACAGGATCGCCGGCTCATTGACCAGCGCCCGCGCGATCGCGACGCGCTGCTGCTCGCCACCGGACAGGTCGCCCGGGTACGCCTGCGCGCGGTTCAGCAGGCGCGTGGCCTCCAGCATCTGGTTGACGCGGCGCTCGATTTCTGAACCCTTGATGCCCAGAATTTCCAGCGAAATGGCGATGTTTTCAAAGACCGTGCGGCGCGGAATCAGGCGGAAATCCTGAAACACCACGCCGATGTTGCGGCGCAGGTACGGCACGCTGGAGTCGCGCAGCACGTGGATATTGCGGCCGCCGATGAGGATTTGCCCGTCGCTCGCCCGCTCCATGACCAAAAGCAGCCGCAGCAGCGTTGATTTGCCGGCGCCAGACGAGCCGGTCAGAAACACGAATTCGCCCTCACGGACCCGCAATGTGACGTCGGTGAGGGCGTCAGTGCCGTTCGGGTAGCGTTTCTGGACGTGGTAGAACTGGATCACGCCGCGAAGGTACCACACGGGTATCCGGCGTCAAACGAAGGCGACTTCACGTTTGCCAACATGGCGTACACCATTCGATGACAGCAAGGTCGTCGATTTTACAAAACTTGACACAGAACAGCGTTGAACCAAACTCGCGGCGTTGCATGAGCCCAGGTCGGGGAGCCTGGGGGGTTCCAGTTCTCGTCGGCGTGTGATACTTGCGCGCCGCCGTTCGGGATTCCGGGCGGTCATCCAAGCGGACATGCGCTGTTCTTGGATGTGGCGGGACTCGAAGGACCTGATAAATACAGGCGAACTTGCGCAGGCCGCAGATCGCCCACCGTGGATTGCTCGTCCGAAACGGGACGACTCGAAGGAGAGGAAGATGAAGAAACTGCTGACAGCAGCCCTGACCACTGCGGTGGGCATGGCGTTCGCCGGCTCGGCCATGGCGACCGAGACCCGCATCAACAGCCTCTCGGCCGCGGGCGGCTTGGGCGGCGCCTTCAACGAAAAGACGATCACCATCCGTGACAGCGCGAACATCAACACGTTCCCGCAGTTCATGGTGGCGTACAAGAACAGCGTCGACGTGGACAACACGGCCGGCACGACCTACGGCTCCATGAACATCCGCTACGCGCTGTCGGACGATCCCGCTCCGCCGGTGTTGATGTTGTTCGGCAAGCGCTCGCCGTGGTCGTCTGTCATCAACAGCACGACGATTCAGGGCAAGACCCCGACCGACCTCGCTGGCAACCTGCCGGGCTACAGCGGCGCCGTCGCCGACCCGACCAACCACCAGTTCGGCATCGGCTTCGGCATGAAGGCCGGCGAGTCCGTGCGCCTCGGCGCGACGTTGTCGCTCGGTGGCAACCGCAAGGACAAGACGGGCACCACGAGCACCGGCAACCAGTACGACGACGAAGAGTCGAATACCTGGGTTGACTTCAACGCGGGCGTCGGCTTCGACATCAACGAAGTGAACAGCCTGGACTTCGGCCTGAACATCATGGCCGGCACGTTCACCAACATGGACAACAGCAACCTGGCGCGCTACGTGTCGAACGGCCTGTTCGGCATCGCGTTCACCGCCAAGGGCGAGTTCATGGTCAGCCAGATCTCCAAGCTGGTCCCGTTCCTGCGCATCAACTACGACTCACGCGCCATTGCCCACCAGTCCCGCTCGGACGAGAACGGCATCGGCAACGAGTCCAAGCAGGGCACCGTCAACAACACGTGGATCATCCTCGGTACGGACCTGGCGATCGCGCCGCCGAACATGGAAGGCGTGCTGATCCAGCCGGGCATCGGCTTCATCTACCACTCCTCGCTGGGCAACGGCTCGAGCGCGGCGACGGTTTCGGCCGTCGATCAGGAGAACTCCAACAACCTGATGCCGTGGTACGGTTTCGCCGCTGAAGCCAAGGCGTTCGAATGGCTGTTCCTGCGCCTCGGCGCTCGCCAGGTCATCTCGCGCACCAACATCAACAACACGGCGACCGCGCCGGCCAACAACGAGACCCACTTCTCGACGGTCACCAACACGGTGTCCACGGGCTTTGGCATCAAGCTGATGGGCTGGGACCTGGATCTCGACATCAACCCCGCGTTCTTCAACAACGGCATCAACGCCGTGACGGGCAACGCGACGCCGGGTTGGGCCCTCAACTGGGCGCTCGGCTACGACTGGTGAGCCAGCGTGTGGCTTCGGCCGCATAGCGCTCGCAGTCGGCCTCGGGCCTGACGGTTTCTGGCAACGCCCCGGGCGGATCTACGGATTCACCGGGGCGTTGCGCTTTTTGCGCCGGCCGTGCCACCATGGCTGGCACCCGAAGCGTTCGGGAACAAATTCGCCCGCCGGGGCATTGATTGGCTGGCCCCCCGCCAACCCGTCATCACGAGGATACATCCAGTGACATCACGCTTTGCCTTTGCCCTGCTTGCGCTTGCGCTCGCGCCCGCCTGTTCGCGTACGCCCACTCCTGCCGCTGCGCCCGCAAGCGCTGCTGCCAAGCCCGGTGCGGAAGGGGCGGCGCCCGCCGCTGCTGCCACGGAGACCACGGGCGCTGCGCCGGCGGCTGCGGTCAATGCCAATGGGGTTCCGCGCGCTGTCGGTCCCGTCGCCACGGTCAATGGCCGCGACATCGGCCCGGAGCGTTTCAACGCCGAGTTTGAACGTCTCGTTGGGCGATCGACCAAGGTGCCCGCCGACCGCATGCGCAAGATCGCGACGAACGTGCTGAACCGGCTGATCGACCAGGAGCTGCGCGAGCAGGCGATCCGCAATGAGAACATCACGCTGACGGACGCTGAATTTGACGACGCGTGGAAAGACTTTACGGCGCGCTTCCGCAAGGGCGACGGCCATTTTGACGAAGCGGCGCTCAACGCCGAACTGCAGCGCGCGCACACGACGCTGGAGCAGATGCGCGAGCAGATTCGCCAGCAGCGTCTGGGCGCCAAGCTGGTGCAGAAGCTGGGCAAAGTGGAAGTCAGCGAGGCGGATTCCAAGTCGTACTACGACATGAATCCGTCGGCGTGGCTGGAGACTGCGTCCCGCGACTTGCGGCCGATCCTGATCCGCGTGCCGGCTGACGCCAACGCTGAAGTGCAGAAGAAAGCCGAGCAGAAGGCGGAAGAGGCGTCGGCCGCGCTGCGCAAGGGCCAGGACTTTGAGCAGGTGGCCAAGCAATACAGTGAAGGCCCGCTGCCGCCGTTGCACCTGACGCGCATGTCCGCCGAGGCGGAGCTTGAGCCGGTGGCGTTCCAGCTCAAGGTCGGCGAGGTGTCCAAGCCGATCAAGACGCGCTGGGGCTGGTACGTGCTGCGGTTGATCGAAAAGAACGAGGAGCGGACGCGGCCCTACAATGAAGTGCGCGATGAGATTCGCGCGCAGCTGACCACGCGCCGCGGCTACACGGAAGAGCGCCGCATTCTGGTGGAACTGCGCAAGAAAGCGGAAGTGGTTGAGAAGCTGCCGTTCTGATGACCTGCCGGCCCGCCGTGCTGCCCCATGCGCAGCGCCCACGCGCCAGCGTCTGGAGTTCCCCGTGAACAAGCCCAATCGCAAGCCAAACAACCCGCGGTTCTGCTCCGGGCCCTGCGCCAAACGGCCGGGCTGGTCGCTGGACGCGCTGAGCGACACGTTGGTCGGCCGCTCGCATCGCTCCAAGCCCGGCAAAGCGCGCATCGAGCAGGTGCTGGACAAGTCGCGCGCGATTCTCGGACTGCCGGCGGACTACCGCATCGCCATCGTGCCCGCGTCTGACACGGGCGCGGTGGAATTGGCGCTCTGGTCGGTCCTGGGCGCGCGCGGCGTGGACGTGCTCGCGTGGGAGAGCTTTGGTGAAGGCTGGGTCACGGACATCGTCAAGCAACTGAAGCTGCCTGACGTGCGGGTGCTGCGCGCCGACTACGGGCATTTGCCCGATCTGGCGCAAGTGGCATGGGACCGCGACGTCGTCTTCACCTGGAATGGCACGACGTCAGGCGTCAAAGTGCCCAACGGCGACTGGATCGCCGATGACCGCCAGGGCCTCGCCATCGCCGATGCGACGTCCGCGGTCTTCGCGATGGATCTGCCGTGGCACAAGCTCGATATCGTCACGTGGTCCTGGCAAAAAGTGCTCGGCGGCGAGGGGGCGCACGGGATGCTCGTGCTGAGCCCGCGGGCGGTCGCCCGTCTGGAGTCCTACACGCCGCCGTGGCCGATGCCCAAGCTCTTCCGCCTGACCAAGGACGGCAAGCTGCAAGAAGGCATCTTCCAGGGGGAGACCATCAATACGCCGTCGATGCTGTGCGTGGAAGACGCGCTGGACGGGCTGAAATGGGCGGAGCGCGTCGGTGGTCTGCCCGGGCTCAGGGCGCGCTCTGAGGCCAACCTCGCAGCGTTGGAGGGTTGGGTCGCCCGCACGCCGTGGGCAGAGTTCCTCGCCGCGGATCCCGCGACGCGCTCCAACACGTCGGTCTGCCTGATCTTCTCCGCAGACTGGTACCGCGCGCTCGACCTGGCGGGGCAGACCGCCGTCGCCAAGCGGATGGCAGCGCTGCTGGACGCGGAAGACGTCGCGCTCGATGCGGCCTTCTACCGCGACGCGCCGCCGGGCCTGCGCATCTGGTGCGGCTCGACGGTTGAGACAAGCGACGTGGAAGCGCTGCTCCCGTGGCTCGATTGGGCGTTCGCCCAAGTCACGCCGGCCTAGTCATTGCACCGTGAACGCATAGAGCAACGTTTGCTGGCGCGGGCTTTGATTGTCATCGGACAGCAGGTACAGCCAGAGGACGCCATCCTGCATCCGCGTCGCAAGACCTTCAAAGTTGTCGATCGGGCAGTGCGCCGGATCCAGCCGCAGCACTTCACGCGTCTGCGCCACCTGGCCTGACTGCGGTAGGCGCAGCGCCACAATCCGCGTCCCCGCCTCGTGCGTTGCGGCCAGCCACTTGCGCTCCAGCACCAGCGCGTCGCCCAGCCGATGACCCGGCGGCAGCGCCGCGAGCGCAACCGGGCGGAAATCCGGCGTCGTCGGGTACGCGAGCGCGCGCCATTGCCCGGCTTGCCAACGCCACATCGGCAGCGTCGCTGGCACCGGCTCGGGACCTTCGGCGATCGCCAGCACGGAATCATCCGCCAGCGCCGTCATCGCCTCCAGACCGGCGTTGCGCGGCATCGCCTCAAGTCCCGGCGGCACGGGCACGCGCGTCGGCTCGACCTGGAACGGCGGCTGCGACGCGGGAAATTGCCAGATCTGGTCGGTCGTGCCCACTTGGCGTTCCACGCCCAGCCACCACGAGCCATCGGCGCGCAGGGCCATCGATTCCACGTCGCACACGCGCTTGTCCGGGCAGTGCGGCAGCGCGCCCGTGTTTTGCCCCGCGACGGCGGTCAGCTTGCCGGCGCGATGCGTCAGCGCCGCCTGCAGGAAATGGCCGTCATCGGAGACCGCGAGCAACGTCCCGCCGTCGGGCGTGACGCGCAGATCGGACCAGCCGCCAAAGCCGGACCACTGCGGCCACGTCAAAGCAAAGCCACCGCCGTACGCTGCTGTGATATCCGCTGGAACGGTCGCCGCGCACGCGTCGATCGGTGTCGCGCGCAAGGTGGTCGCTGCGGGCGCCCGTGCCGCCCCCGCGCAACCGCAGAGCATCCAGACCAGCATGGGTGTCGTTCGCATCGCCGCCTCCGCCGCGATTGTCGCGTCATCCAGCGGTTGCGTCCAATCGGCGCTGGACGTCCGTTGCCACGGCCCGCGTCGAGGCCGCGGCCGACCATTTTGTGGCGATGGCGCGAGGTATTGAGGTTGGCCGTCCGCAGACGAACCGGCGGCCAACCTCAATACACTCGCTAGTCGCGCCCCCAAGCATCTTCCAGCCCGACCATGGTTCACCGATTGCCGGGCGACGACAATCACCCGTTTGGGTGCATGCGATGCGTTCGATTCGTCCGAAATACCGTCCGAATACCGTCCGACGTCGGACGGTATTGGATTCGCGGCACGCGGGCGGGTCGCCGCGCTCGACAAAATCGCCCATTGCGGCAATCCTTCAGCACAACGAACACGTCCGCGAGAGGCTTGTCATGGCCGTGGCCCCCCTTGATCCCACAGGCCTTTCTGGCAGCCTGAAACCCAATCTCGCCGCAACGTTGGCGGAGATGCGCACGCGCATGGGCGCCGACCTCGTGTGGTTTGGCCGCGTAGGCGAGGTGCCCAGCGCAAGCGATGCCCACCGCCTTTGGTGGAGTGGCATCTGGAGCGACGGTCACAAAGCGGCGGCGGACATGCTCCAGCCGCTGGACGACCGTCCCGTCTCGCGCAGCGCTTGCCTGGACCTCAGCGTGCGGCCATTGACGTGGCAAATCACCACCTGGCAGCCGGACGCGAAGGCGTTCTGGACCCACGCGTTTGCCCGCAATGTGTACGTGCGTCATGACCTGCACGAGGAGCACCGGCTGGTGGTCAAGGATGAAGCCGGCGTCGTTGGCGTGCTCGCTGCGGTCTGGGATCGGCGGCGCACGGGCGTGACCGCGCGGCTGAGTCGGGCGCTGCGCGATGGCCACGCGCGCTGGGTGCACGACCGGCTGCGGCAGGCCATTCGCCATCAGGTCGGCACGGAGGCCCCGCCGGCGGGTCACATCGTCCTGGCGTCGACGGGTGCGGTCCAGTTGGCCAGTCCGCCCGCGCACCGCTGGCTGGATCAGGACCGCGCCGCGCGGCTGCTCAGTGCCGTGGAGCGGGCGACGCGCGCTGATCCGCTGGCTGCGACGGCCATTGCCGCTGCGGGTGCGGAAGTGCGCCTGACGCCGCTGCATGGGCCGCAGGGATCGGGCTGGTTGGGCGAGCTGCTGCCGCTGACCAGCCCGCACGTCGACCCGCGGCTGGTGCTCACGCCGGCGCAGGCTGCGGTCATCGCGCAGGTGCTGACGGGCTCGACAGCGCCAGAGATCGCCAAGGCGCTGAACAAGAGCGTGGAGACCGTGCGCAGCCAGATCAAGCAGGCGTATGGCCGGCTCGGTGTGGTCAATCGTCTCGAGTTGGCCCGTGTGATGCGCGATCCGCCGCAGTGAGTCGCGCGGGGGCGGCAAAGTCGCCCAGAGCGCGATCCTCTGACGTCACGCCGATTCCGGCAATGCCTGCGCCCCGCAGCGCCAACCGCAAGCCGCGTGGCGACACGTGCAGCAACTGCGCCATCGCGTCAATGTCGCCACCGGCACGTTCCTGAGCGGCGCGCAGCTCAGCCGGCGTGACATCGCCCGCAGTCCGCAGCGTTCTGCTGCGATCAATCAGCAGGTACAGCGTTGACCGGGCGATGCCCAACTCACGGGCAGTCGCGGTCAGGCTCCACCGGTTGCGCGCCAGCGCGGTCGCCACCGCATCGTCGGTCAGCGCCGAAGTCTCCAGGTTGGCCATCGGCGGTTGTGGACCCGTCGTCCGGTGCGCGCCCAGCCAGGCTTCCAGCGAAAAACTGGTACCCAGACGCTCGTCGCCGTCCGCCTGAATCACCAGCGTCCGCACCAAATTGCGCAGTTCGCGGGCATTGCCCGGCCACTTGTGGGTCGCCAATTGCGCGACCAAGCCCGCTGGCATCCACGCCTGCCCGGTCGGGCGCCCTGCGAGGGCCAGTTCCTCATCGCGAAAATGGGCGAGCAGTGCGCCCAGATCTTCCAGCCGCTGCCGCAGCGCCGGGACGCGCACGCGGTAGCCAGCCAGCCGATACAGCAGCGGCGTCCGCAGCAGGCTGCGTTCGTCCAGATCCTGGTCGGTCGCCGCTACGACGCGCACATCGACTTTGCGGACGCGGTGGTCGCCCAAACGCTGGACCTCACCCGTCTCCAGGACCCGCAGCAGCATCGCCTGCACGTCGGGCGCCATTTCGCCGACTTCGTCGAGGAACAACGTGCCCCCGTTCGCTTGGGCAAAAAGCCCGTCGTGGTCCTGCGTCGCGCCAGCAATCGCCCCGCGCACGTGGCCAAAAAGCGCGGATGCCGCGGTCTCGGCGGTAATTTCAGCGACGTTGACCGCCACCCACGGGCCATCGCGCCGCGGACTCGTCTCATGCAGCGCCCGCGCCACAAGCTCCTTGCCGACGCCGGTCTCGCCCGTGACCAGCACCGGCACGGCGAGAGGCGCGGCAAGCGCGATCTGCTGGCGCACGTTGTCCAAAGCTTCACTGCCGCCGATCAGCCCACACGCCGCCACGGCCTGCGGCAGCGCCCGCAGATGCAGCAACAGCACCGTCCGGTTGGAGATCTCCAGCACCACGCCGCGCTCGAGCGCGCTCAGGTCGATGTGCCGCGGCAGCGTCAGCGGCTGACCGGCGACGACCACGCGGCTTCCACCCACGCACGGCGTCAGCACAAGCCCGTCCCGCCAGGTCAGCAGCGTCGGTTGCCGGCTGGCGTATGGATCGCCGATCGGCTGGGTCAGCTGCCCGTCGGCCGTCGTGAATTCCGGGACAAGGCGCGACAGCTCGGCAATGCGCCCTTGCTGCAGCTGCCCGACGAACGCCCGAGCGCCGACCATTTCCCGCTCCGGGTGGGCGAGAATCGTCAGGCACGGGCCGCGTTGGGTCGCGTCGTCGCCACCGTCCGGCGGGAACGGCTGCGTGTCGATGTCAGGATTGGGACGATGACGCATCAACCGTTGTCCGTGACCGACGTTCCGGCCGCGCTGGGGCCGCGACTATCCGCGTTGCCGTTGCCGTGCGCGCAGTCGCAGCCAAATCTGCACAAGATCGCCGGCAGCGCGGACAAAATGCCCAGGCCGCAGCTTGGAACCTGCCACGTCATGCCAGATCTGCAGCGGCACTTCTGCAAACGCGCTTTCCGCGAGCGGCGCAACGCCCGGACCACCCCAGGCCAGACGCCCGAGCAGCTCCACATCGAAGATCCAGCGCGACACGAACGGCTCCGCCAGCGCGGCTTCCAGCGCCGGAGTTGCGCGGAACAGCTTGGCGCCGCATTGCGTGTCGTAGATGTGCAGCGCCAGCGTGAGCGACGCCGCCGTTGCGAAAACGCGGCCGAGGTAGTGGCGCATCGCCTTGCGTTCGACCGCGTTGCCCAGCAGCCGGACGCGCGCGCCGATGAGGACTTGCACGTCCGGGCGTTCGTGCAGCACGGCCAGGAGACGCCGCAGTTCAGTCGGCGGCGTGGCCAAGTCGGCATCGACGAAGCCGACTTCCCGCGCCCCCTGGGCAATGGCCAGCAGCAGCCCTTGGCGCACCGCCTCCGCCTTGCCGCGGTTCTGCTCCAGCTTGAGCAATTGGATGCGACCGTGGGTTTCAGTGCACAGCGCGTCGACGATGTCCCGCGTCCCGTCCGTCGAACCGTCATCGACGAAGATCAGCCGCATTTCACCTGACGCGACAAGATCCGCAAACGCCGCGGTGTCGAGCCGCAGTGCCTCGTTGAAGCACGGCACCACGATGCACGGCACGTTGTGTTCCTGTGCGGCAGTGGCGTGCTGGGATGCTGGGGTGGTCTTGCGCGCCACGTGAGCCTCGGAATTGCGGGAAGGATCCGCCGACAGAGTAGCAGCGTGGGTGGCACTGACAAGCTTCTCGCGGCGCGTTCAGCCCGGATGCAGGCGGTCCGTCAGGAAGTCGCGCACATCTGCAAACTTGCGCGTGCGCTTGGCCGGCGGCAGGCTGTCGAGCAGCTTCTGGCCATAGCGCCGCTTGAGCAGTCGCGGATCCAGCAGCGCCACGACGCCCCAGTGCCGCTGGCTGCGGATCAGGCGGCCAAAGCCCTGGCGCAGCGCAGTCGCGGCCAGCGGAATCGACAGGTCGTCAAAAGCGTCGCGCCCCTGGGCGCGCAGTTGCTCCGTGCGCGCGACGAGGAGCGGATCGTCCGGCGGCGGAAAGGGAATCTTGTCGACGACGACGACGCGCAGCGCATCCGCCGGCAAATCCACGCCCTGCCAGAAGCCCATCGTCGCGAGCAGGACCGCCGGTTGGCTCAGCACGAACCGCTCCAGCAGCACTTCCCGCGGCGCCTCACCTTGCGCGAGCAGCTCCATGCCGTACGGCACCAGCTCGGGACGCAGCCGCGCCAGCGCGTCGTTCAGCGCGCGCCGGCTGGAGAACAGCGCCATCGTGCCGCCGCCCGCCGCCACTGCCAAATCCAGGATCGTCTCCGCCACGCGGGCGTCGCGGTCGGGGGCAAACGGGTCGGGGATCGCCTCGGGCACGTACAGGAGCGCCTGACGGGGAAAATCAAACGGCGACGGCAAGCTCAGCGTTGGCACGTCGTCAGGCAGCCCGAGTTTCTCGCGGGCGTGGCGGAAATCGCCTGCCACCGCCAGCGTCGCGGACGTGAAAATCCGCACGACCGGCTCGGCCAGCAGCGTCCGCTTCAGGATCGGCGCGACGTCCACAGGCCGCGCGATCACGATCGCATCGTGGCGCCGGTGCTCGATCCACCGGACCATGCCGTCCTCGCTGCGCGGCGGAAACAGCACGCGCTCGATGTCCTGTTGCACCGCGAACAGCGACTCGTCGAACTTGTGCCAAAGCGGGTCCGTCGCCAGCATCGGCTCCTGCATCATCTCCGCCAGCTCCGCCAGCAGCGCGGCGAGCTCGACCGCCGGGCTCGCCAGCGCGTCCTGCACGCGCCCACGCACGACCTGGCCGTGCGGCTGCAGGCGCATGAGCGCGAACAGCCGCAAGGCTGCGGGATCGGCGCGGTCCAGGAGCGCCCGCATCGGTTCGCGCAACAGGGAATCCGGCACGTTGGGCAGCGCCAGCCGCAGGTCGGCCAGCAGGTTGCCGACCCGTCGTTCACCCAGCGACGAGCCAAAAAACGCGCTCGCGGTGTCCGCCAGACCGTGCGCTTCGTCGATGACCACCACGCCGACTTCCGGCAGGATTCCGCCCTGTTCCCAACGCTCGCGCACGGCGTAGTCGGCAAAAAGCAGGTGATGGTTGACGACGATGAGGTCCGCCGCCATCGCCCGCCGCCGCGCTTGCAGCACGAAGCAGGTGTCCTGATGCGGGCATTCCTGGCCGAGGCAGTTGTCCGCAGTCGACGTGATTTCCGGCCAGATCGGGTCGTCTTCCGCGATGCCGACCAGTTCACTGCGATCCCCGACTTGCGAATGCCGCGCCACCGACTCCGCCGCCATCAGCGCCATCGGCAGGGAGTACCGCGACTGCTCCAGCCGGTGCTCCAGCCGCAGCTTGCACAGGTAGTTGCTGCGGCCCTTGAGCACGGCCACTTCACGCGTCACGCCGGTCGCCGCCAGCGCCACCGGAATGTCGTTCTGCAGGATCTGGGTCTGCAGGTGCCGCGTCGCGGTCGCAATCAGCGCGCGCTTGCCGGACGCGAGGATCGGCAGCAGGTACGCGAGCGTCTTGCCCGTGCCCGTGCCCGCCTCCACCAGCAGGTCGGTCTGCGTGGCAATCGCGTTGGCGACGGCCGCCGCCATCGCCACTTGACTGGGCCGCGCTTCAAAATCGCCGAGGACCTGATCGAGTGCGGCCAAATCCGCTGTGATCACGGGGCTTGTCCGGGCGCGAGCTGCGGGCGAATCTGCGGCGCGGCCTGCCGCACGAACGTCAGGACCGCCGTGTGGCCGAGGAAGCGATGGCTGTCCTCCACCTGTTGCCAACCCGACGCCGTGAGCGTCGGCAGCAGGAAATGCCACACGGATTCAAGCTCTTCCCGCGGCTGGCTGTTCTCGTCCGTCGGTCCCAGCGCGTCGCGGTCGCCGACAAGCACGACGGCATCCGGATTTTGCACCAGCAGCGTCGTCAGCTTCTCCAGCGCTTCGGCGGGATCGAGCGAACTCCAGGCCAGGCGTTTTTCGTGCAAGTACGGGTCGAGCAGGAAGAGCACCGGCACGCCGCGGCCGCCAAGCGCCAGCATCGCGCCTTTTTGGCCAAGACTCTCGCGGGCAAACCGCGCGACTTTGCGCGCGGACTGGCGATCGGCCGCCTGCGTCTGGGCCAGCAAATGGCTTGCGCCGATGCCAAACACGAGGACAGCCGTGATCGCCAGTTGCCACGCGGCCCTGCGGCCAGTGCTCGCGGATTCCGTCTGCGACCGCGGCATCGCCCGCGCGCTCAGGCCCACGCCCACCAGCAGCACTGCGCACGCGCGCCCGACGGCGAGGGCGTCGGTCAGCCCGTCGACCTGCCCACGCCACGCGCTCCAAGCGGCAAAGCCGAGCACCAGCGCCAGAGGCAGCACCAGCGGCGCGATGTCGCGATCGCCGAGGTCGCGCGGCACCGACACGTGCACGCCCAGAGTTTGCCAGCCGGTCTGTTCTGAAGCCGGCAGCGCGATCGGATCCGGGCGCACGCGGCCGCGCCACAGCCCAGCGAGCGCCGTGAGCAGCAGGCCGCCGCCGATGACCAACGCCGGCAAAGACGTCTGCTGAAGGTCGAGTTGTCGCGCCAGCGCGCCCTGCGTACCCGTCGGCAGCACCGCGCCCAACGCCTGTGCGGCCGCTTGCCACGGCGGCGTATCCGCCCAGCCAGACGGGTCCATCGTCGCCGTGCCGAGCCACCAAGCAGCGGTCAGCGGCGCATGCGGCAATAGCGTGCCCACGACACCGAGGCGAATTCCCACCACGCCGCCCGTCGCCAGCAGCCATGCCGCGAGGCCGGCGCGCTTGGGGGCATCGCCCGTCACCGCTCGTGCGGAGAGGTACAGCGCGCCCGGGACCAGCAGCAGCAGCGACGGCGCCAGCGATCCCGCCAGCAGCACCGGCAGCGCTGAGAGCCCGGTCTTCCTGGCATCGCCATCCCGGAGACCGGCGCGCAGGAGCGCGAGTGCCGCCAGCGCCGCCATGGTGACGAACGCCACGCCATCGGCGCGCTCGCCCATGTCCAGTCCCAGCGGCCCCATCGCCAACAGCAGGCCCGCGAGCAGCCCCGGAATCGCGCCCCAGCCCGCTGCGCGCGCAAACGCGACCGCCAGCGCCGGCGTGGCAATCTCGCACAGCAGCGGAATCAACCGGGCGAACGCCGAGAAGCCGCCGCCCGCCAGCAGCATGCCGCGCGTCGCCTGCGTCCACGGCTCGTGGCCAGCGTCGCCCAAGCCCAGCACCAGCGCCGCCTCGTGCACGCCGAGGTCCTGGCCGATCAGCGGCACAAGCCGCACGGCGAGGGTCACAGCCGTCACGCGGATCAGCAGCGTGCGCAGGTCTTTGGGGTCAATGGTCATTGCGGTGTCACGTCTCGAGGGTCAAGGCCGCGCGAGGGTAGCCCTGCGATCGCCCGCCCGCAAGTGGACGATCAGCCTTGGCCCGCGAAGCCGTCGTCGCGGTCGCGGAACAGGAAATTGAACGTCGTCATCGTGCCGTAGCACGCCGTGATGTACTGCTGAATCTGCACTTTTTCCGCGGCGTCCAGGTTCTCCGAGCCGTTGATCTTCTGCTCCAGCACCCGCAGTTTGTCGCGAATCGCCACCACTTTGCGGAACAGCACGTCGATGTCGATTTCCTTGGCCTGCAGCTCCGCGTTGCCCGGCTGCACGATGACCTTGCCGCCCTTGAACCGCGCCGCCATCGGCGCGTCGGAGACGTTCAGCGCTTCATCCAGCACTTCCGCGAGGATCGATTTCAGCGTATGGCGGTCCATGGAGCCCTCTGTGTCGCCATCGCCCAGCGACAGCGGAATGTAGTTCATCTTCGGCCGACTTTCCTCGACCTCTTCGTACGCCCGCCGCACCGGCGTTGACCGCCGCGCGTCCGCCACATCCCGCGCGTGGCCTTGCTGCACCATCGCCATGCGCCGCTGGCGCTCGCGTTCGGCCGGCGAAACGTCGGCGTCGTCGGGCAGCGGCGTGCCCGGCACCAGCTTGGATCGGTCCAGATGATAGTTCGGGCAGCCGAATTCCTGCGCGCCCACGGTCGGATGCGTCGGCTTGCCCTTGCACTCGCCCATGGTGCGGGACATGCGGTCCGTGAACATCGGCTCAAAGTGCCGACAGGACCCGCAGCGATTGTAGACTTCTTGCACCGAGATCATGGTTCGTCGTTCTCGCAGGCTCGGCGCAGCACGTCAAGGCGCGGGCGCTGTCTTCTCCGCGTCGCAGCGCCGTTTGGCCTCGCCCGCATCGTCCTTGGCTGGCGTTCTTGCCGCCATTTCTGCCAACTCGCACCACGCTTCGGCGCGATCCTTGCTCGTCCCCGCGCGCTCGGCCGCCAGCCGGTACGGCAGGATCGCCGGCACAGCTTGGCCTTCCGCCTGCAGCAGCCGCGCCTCGTAGAGCACCGCCAGCCGCCCGGACGGGTCGGTCTCCATCAGCGCCGTCGCGCCGAGCTTCAGGTCCTCCAGCGCGTCCTTCTGGCCCGCCTGCCAATCCAGCCACGCCAGCTTGGCCAGTGAAGCCGCAAACTTCGGCTCGTTCGTGTCCAGCTCCACCGCGACGCGAATCCGTGCCCGCGCCTCGGCCCGCTGACCCTGCGGCGCCACGACCAGGACCCACGGCTTCTTGGCTGCCTCGCCGCCTTCCACGAGCGCCGCGTGCGCGCGCTCCGCCGCATCGACCCACAGCGCGGCGATCGACCCGTCGCCCGGATCCAGCCGGCTCGCCACGGCCAGATTCGTCACGATGTCGAGCGGATCCGAGCCCGGCTTGTGCGCCATTGCCAGCACAGCGCGCTGCCTGACGCCGTCGCACTGGCCGTTTGGCACGTCCACAAGCGCCTGTGCCTGCTCCGCCGCGCCCGGGCGATCCCCCGCGGCCGACAGCGCGTCCATCAGCAGCCCGCGCAGCGTGCACAAATCCAGTTGGTTCTGCGGCTTGCTGAGGTCCAGCTTTGGCCCCGCCTTGAGCTCCGCTTGCAGTGTCTGCAGCGCCTTGCGGCCCTGGCCCGTGTGCAGCGCGGTCACCGCCAGCGTCAGTTGCCCCTTCAGCGGCCGCACCGTGTCTGTCTGCGGCGTCACGTCGCCCGCCGCGTCCGCGCTCTCGACCGTCTGCTCGCTCTCCTCGGCGTCGTCCTCGGGCTGTGGCGTGGGCGCGAGCTTGTCCGTCACCAGCTCCTTGACCAGCCCCGGCAGGTACGGCCGAAAGTCGTGGTCAAACCGCGCCAGTTTCTGCGTCAGCCAGATCGCGAACGTCCGATCCAGCTCCTCGGGCGTCACGCCAAATTCGCGCTGGACCAGATCCGTCGTCGTCGCGCCGGTCCGGTAGCCCGCCACGAGGTTGCGCAGTTTGGCAAAGCCATGGCGCTCGCTCAGGAATTCCGTTAGCAGCATCGCCTGATAATACGCGTCGACAATCTCCTGCATCGACTGCGCCTGCGAAAACGCCAGATTGAACGCCGCGACGTGCGCCAGTTGCCCCGCCTTCAGCCGGTCGTACGCCCGCCGATCCATCCGCATCGACCAGCGCGGATTGGCCCACGCGCTCTCCATCATCGCCAGGCCTTCCGTCAACCAGCGCGGCACGCGGCCGTCGGTCATCTGGATGTGAAAAATGTGGCTCAGCTCGTGCCACAGCACCATTTTCCAGTTGAACGGCCGCTCATTGGGCGACCGCGACGTCACCAGGTGGCCAAAGCACACCGCGTGCGCCCCCAGCGCCGGCAGGCCCACCGTCCGCACGCTGAACTGCTCCGTCTCCGGAAAAATCTCCACCTGGATGGGCTTCTCCGGCGTGAAGCCGTATTTCGCCTCCAGCGCCGTCAGCGCCTCCTGCAGGAACGGCAGCATCTCGCGCTCAAACGCCTTGCGATCCTTGCGGTGCACGCGCAGGTCGGCCTTCTTGCCCGGCAGCGTCACCATCTGCTTGAGCACGCCGTCGTACAGCACGTTGAGCTGATTGGCGGTCCGCACGTCAAACGGATCGCCGCCGTACGCGGTTTCCAGCTCCTTTTGCGCCTTCTGATCGTCCGCCACCCGCGCGTAGCCCATGCCCAGCGCGGCGTGCGCCTGCCACAGCTCCGGCTGCGTCTGGATCGCCGTTTGCAGCAGCAGGAGCACTTCGCGGTAGCGGTGCGCCATCTCCAGGTATTCGCTCGTCACAAGCCAAAGCCGGCCATCGTCCGGATTGACCTTCCGGGCCGCCTTTTCCGCCGCGGTGAAATCCGCCGGCTGATCGCTCAGCTTGGCCAGCGCCCCGCGCACGGCGAGGACGTCCAGGCTGTCGGGCCGCAGCGCTTGCGCGCGATCCAAAAAGCCCTTGGCCACCGGATAATCTTCGTCGTGCAGCGCCACTTCCGCCCGCAGCACCAGCGCGTCCAGATCGCGGGGATTGTCGGCCAGCAGCGCGTCCAGCCGCCGGCGCGCCTTGGCCACGTCCTGATCGGACTTCAGGTCGATCCGCGCCATCAGGACCAGCGCCGTCGGCTGCTTCGGATCGATCGCCAGCACTTTCTTGAGCGCCTTGTCGCCGTCGCGGTAGTTGTACTTGCTGACGAACAGCCGTCCCCACGCCAGCTCCAGCGCCAGCCGCTCGCGATCGTTCTCCACCGCCTGATTCGCCTGCTCGTACACGCGATTGGCGTCGCGAACGTAGCCGTTCAGGCGCAGGGACTCCGCCACCGCCAGCAAATCCAGCGGCTCCTTGAACTGGCCGTTTTCGTAGCGATCCGCCAGTGGATCCAGCAGCTTGCGGGCTTCACGGGCCTTGCCCGCCTCATACAGCGCCGCGCCCAGCGCCACTTGCAGCTGCGGATCGCCCGGATTGGCCTTGACCGCCTTGCCCAACAGCGCCACGCGCCCTGGCAGCGTGCCGGACTGCCGCTCCACTTCAGCCTGGGTCAGCGCAACCTGCGGGTCGAGGATCTTGCCGGCCAAATGCGGCGTCAGCAGCGCGCGCGCTTCGCCCAGACGCCCTTGCCGCAGCAGCGTTTGCGCCGCAACGACCGCGTCGGCCGCGGAAAGCTGAATCTTGTCGAGCGGCGCCGTGCGTTCAAAGACCGCAAGCGCGGCCTTCACATTGCCGTGGAGCAGGTAATCGCCAGCTTCACGGCCCAGCGCGGTAGGTTCTTCGGCAAAAGCCGGGACACACGCCAGCAGCAGCGCTGCCAGAAGAAAGCCTACAGGCCGCCGATGATGTGCCATGCGCCGTCCTCGCGCTTGAACTTGAGGCGGTTGATGTCGTCCCAAGTGCGGTAGTTGTCCACGCCGCCTTCGGTCAGGAGCGCCGTGCCGACAAAGTGCACTTCCGCCGCCGCGTCATCGCCCTTGACCTCGATTTCCCGCAGCTGCAGCTGCAAATGCAGCTTCTTGACGTTGTCGCGCAGCATCGTCAGCTTCTGGATGACTTTGTCGTAGCCGTAATCGTCGCTCGGATCGTCGGTTGTGCCGCCGTTCTCAGCGAATTGCAGCGAGATGAGGCCCTTGAGCGCCTCGATGTCCCGCTCCTCAACGGCTTGATGGTAGGCCTTGAGCACCTCAAAGATTTCCTTGTTCTGCGTCGTCGCCGGCACCTTTTGGCCCGCGTCCAGGTAGCCCGGACCGCACGCGGCGAGGCTCAGGAGCAGGGTCAACAGGAGCAGCGCTCGCAGGGACATCGCATTCATCATCTTCAGCAGCACAGGCTTTCTCCGAATCCGGGGGACGGGTGGCGAGGGTAAGGCGCGCCACCGATGGCGTCAAACCGCCAAGGGGCTTGGCTATTCCGCGCGGCGCCTGCGGATGGCGAGGATCGCACCGCCAACGAGCAGCAGCAGGGCGCCCGGAACGGCCGGCGAGCGGCCTTGTTGGCAGCCCGTCTTGGCCGAACTGCCGGCGCTGGTGCCGAACAACGCGTCGGTCGGCGGCGGCGTCCAGCGGTCGCCCGCCGGATCCAGCTTGATGTCCAGCGACGGCACGCCCGCGTGCGCGCCCGCGATCGCCGCGTCGACCTTGCCCACGTCCTCGACCTTGACCGGGAACGGCGCGCCCGTCTCGTCCAACACTTCCACGTGCAGCGCCGCCGGCGCCGTCGCAAAGCGGGAATCTGCGGCCGATTTGATCTTCGCGAAGCCTTCGGGGCTCTCGAACACCCACGAGCCAAGCCCCGGCAGCGTCAGCCGCTCGGCATCCTGGGTGTAGTCGCCCTTGCGGCAGATGCCGTGCGCCACGGCGTTGTTGACGTTGCTGACGTCCGGCAGCGTCGCGGAATACGCGAACACCGGATCTTTTTGCATCTCCGCCGGCGAAATGCGCATCACCAGCCGCGTCACCTTGGCCGCGCTGCCCAGCCGCTGCGCCATCTCGCGGACCGGCTTGCAGAACGCGGTCTCCAGATCCGCCGCCATCCCCGCACCGTCCAGCGCACCCAGCGGCGACTCAATCAGCCCGTTTGCCGCCTGCAGTTGCTGATAGAACGTCACCACGTCCGCGCTGCCCGCCATCTGGAAGTACGTCTCCAGCACGTCCGCCACCGCTTGGGTAATCGGCAGCTTCTGGATGACGATCTGCTTCCAAGCGGCGTCGCGCGTCTTCGCCTTGGCCAGCGTCTCGGTGTTGAGCGCCGTGAGGTCAAAAGTCGGCGTCGTCACCTGGTTCATGTTGGCGATCGTCGTGATCGACGTCGGCAACTTGCCGGCATACTCCGTGGCAAAAGCCCGTCCCGCCGCTTCATCGATCGCCGCGGCCAGCACTTGCTGGTAATTCGCCGCGCCGCCAAACCAATCGATGCGCGCCGGATTCACGACAACATGCATGTGGTTCTTGGGAATCGCCCGGCCTTCGCCCGCCAGCGTCACGACCACGTCCATGTCATCCACCGCCGCGATGGACGTCAGCCGCAGCGGCACGCACGCTTCAGAATCGTCCATCGTCAGAGCGATCGGCCGGATTTCCTTGATCGACGCGCCAGCCACGAGGTGCAGCGCCACAAAGACGTCGCCGCGCGCCACGTGGGAATCCAGGATCGGCTTGGCCGCGTCCGGGATGCCGTAGTTGTTGTCCTGCAGCCACTTGACCATCTTGGCGGCGCCTTCCGTCTTGGAGGTCGCCTGCACCAGCACGTAGTCGTATTTGCCGACCTGCGCGTGCTTCAGCACCTTCACGCCGTCGCCGTCCACGCCAAATCCGCCTTGATTGGGGCTTGTCGCGAGGTCCTCTGAACCCGCCGTCGCGGTCGCGCTCCCACAGCCAAAACCGCTCGATTGCGTCGACGCGTAGGAGCAGTTCTCGCTTGTGTCAAAATCGAGCTTGAACTGCGCCGCGGTCGCCAAATCCAGGCGATCGAACAGCCAGGAATCGCCGACGGACACGTCAGGCGCCTTGGGCAGCGGCAGGACCCAGGAAAAATCGCCCGGCGGGCCGGCATAGCGGATTTCAACCCAGACGTAGGACTTCTTGGTCACGGCGTCGTGGGAAAACAGGATGCGTTCGGCGTTCTGGAGCACGGGCGTGCTTGTCAAACCCGCTGGAACAAAGCAGCCGCCGCACGCAAACGCCGCGGATGGGAGGAGCAGGGCGGCAGAGCACGCAGCGAGCAGGAAACGGCGCATCGGGGAACCTCCATGCGCGGACTGTAGCGAATCCGCCGCGATAACGCCAAGTCGCGTCAGGAAACGACCAGACGCCAGCAGCGGTGGACGGCCTGGTTGCGGTAGTCGATCGGCAGCGTGGACGCGGAGATGTCGGTGATGTCCGCGGCGAGGCCGCCGAGGTCGTCGACAAAGCGCTGGTGGTTGGTCGAGAAGTAGAGGACGCCGCCGGGCCGCATGACCGCCATCACCGCCTCAAGGAGCATCCGGTGATCGCGCTGCACGTCAAACTCGCGGCCCTGCTGGCGATTGGCTGAGAACGTCGGCGGATCCACCCACGCGAGGTCAAACCGCTGGCCGTTGCGCTGCGCCCAATCCAGCCACTGCAGCGTATCGATGGCGGCAAACGTGTGCTGCGGGCCCATCAGGTCGTTGCGCACCAGGTTGTCGCGCGCCCAGTCGAGGTACTGCTGCGAGGCATCCACGCTCAGCGTTGACCGCGCGCCGCCCTTGGCCGCCGCCACGGTGAACGCGCCGGTGTAGGCGTACAGATTGAGGAAATCCTTGCCCTCCGCCTCGTCGCGCACGCGTTTCCGCGTCAGGCGATGGTCGGCGTACAGCCCCGTGTCGATGAAATCGTCGAGGTTGCACAGGAACGTCAGGTCGCCCTCGCGCACGTCCAGCCGTTCGCCTTTGCGTTCCAGCCGTTCGTAGCGATGACCGCGCGCGCCCGTGCGCCGCTGCTTCACGTGCACATGCGCCAGCGGGATCTCCAGCGCCTGCGCGACCGCATTGGCCATCGCCGGCAGGAATTCCGGGACGTCGGTCTGGTCGCGCACATACTCACCCAGGACGGCGTGACCGGCGTACCAGTCCACAACGACTCGCAGCTCCGGGATGTCCCGGTCGTAGAGCCGGAACGCCTCGATCTGGTCGCGCGCCATGGTCTTGCGCAGGTGGCGAAAGGTCTTGCGGACCCGGTTGCCGAGCATGTCCGCCTGACGCTGGATGGCTTCAGGGTAGTTCACGGCACACAGAGCGTTTTGGTGTCGCAGCCGTCGTACCCGGGGCCGTTGGTCGGCTTGGATTTCTGGCACTCGTGGCAGTAGTAGCGGCAATCCATGTAGTCGTCCTGGCCGGGGAGGCAGGAGATCAGGGCGTCGGCAGGCACCACGGCGGTGCCGCAGCCCGCGTAGTACGACCCGGCGTCGACGGTCGGCGAAACCGTGGCCGGCGTCAGCAGGCAGCCGTAGCAAACCGTCATCGGCAGCGTCGCCACGTCGGTGATGACGTTGTCGCCGGACAAGGTGACGCCGGTGAACTGGAAGCTGAGGATGATTTCAACCTTGGAGAAGTCCTTGGTGCTTCCGGTCGCGGAGCTCCAGAAGCGGCTCCGCCAGTCCTCGCCGACCGGGACGAACTTGGAGCCGACAAGCGCCTTTTCCGGCACCAGATCCGCTCCGGTGATGAGCGTGCCCTGGGCTTCCATCGTGCCGGACATCGGGACGGTCCACGTCTTGGTCGGCGACGTCGGTCCGCCGGCCACGCCCGTCTTGTTGCCAAAAGGCGAGGTGCTCAGCATGCCCGACTGGACCGACACGGTCATCGACGTCATGTTGATGGTGTTCGTGTCCTGCACGTTCGGGTTGATGCCGGGAATGGCCGTGAGCTTGGGCAACATGCTCTGCAGCGCCGGAAAGAACCGGTAGCTCTTGGCCATCGCCAGATCCAGCACCGGGTGGTCGAGCAGCCGCGTCGTGTCCGTCGCCTGACAGCTCTGGCCCGTCCGGAGCGGTTGGACCGCGCCGCGGTACTGCAGCACCTGCGAATCGCCGCTGTGCGCGCAGCCGATCAGGCTCGCCGCCAGCACGCACGTCAGTCCTGTGATTTGCCACGTTGTCATCCGCTACCTCCGCATCCCGCCGACGGATGCAACCGCCGGCCGTTGCGCATGGGCCGCCAAGGCCGCCAGCATGCTCTCGAGTTCCTTGACGCGGCAAGGACGAACAACCGCCCGTCCGATTGCTGCCACTTCGACAAACCGCAGCAGCTCGCCGCGCATCTTCTTGTCCTGACCGAGCCGCCCAAGCACCGCGGGCGTCGCCATCGCTTCCCATTGGGTCGGCAGATCCAGCGCTTGAAAGCCAGCGCGCAGTTCCACGGCCAAGTTCGCATCGGCCGTGCCGTGCGCAACGGACAGCTCCGCCGCCGCGATCAGCCCCAGCGCCACCGCGTCGCCGTGCCGCAGCGTAAAGCCGGAATCGACCTCCAGCGCGTGCCCCAGCGTGTGTCCCAAGTTCAGGAGTGCGCGATCGCCTTGCTCCCGCGGATCGCGGGCGACGATTTCCGCCTTGAGCTCGACCGCGCGCTGCACGTGCGGCTTGAGCGCGGCCACGGAGCGCCGCCGCAGCGACTTGGCATCCCGCAACAGCGCGCGCCAGGCATCGGCGTCCAACGCCACAAAGATCTTCGCGACTTCCGCCAGACCACTGCGCCATTCCACGCCGGGCAGCGTCTCCAGCGCACCGAGCGCCAGCCAGACCAGCGCTGGCGGATGGAATGCGCCAACCAGGTTCTTGCCCACGTTCAGGTCGATCGCCGTCTTGCCACCGACGCTCGCGTCCGCCATCGCCAGCACGGTCGTCGGCATGGCGACGTGGCGCACGCCACGCAGCCAGGTCGCCGCGACAAAGCCGCCGACGTCCGTCGTCGCGCCCCCGCCAATCGCCACGAGCAGGTCCGAACGGTCAAACTGATGCTGCGCCAGATCCTGCCACAGTTTTGCCGCCGTCCGCAGATCCTTGGACTTTTCACCGCCCGGCACTTCCAGCAGCACGGTCATGATGCCGCGCGCCTTGAGCATCGCTTCCAGCGGCTCGGCCTGCGCGCGCACCTTGCGGTCGACGATGAGGGCGATCTTGCCGCTTCCGGCGAGCTCCGCCAGCGCATCCGCCGCGTCGCTCACATGCCCATCGTCGATGACGAGCGGATGCTCCACGCCTTCAAAAGCGATCGTCGCTTGGACGGACGGCCGCAGCGCCGCCTGAACCTGCCGAACCACGGCCGGCAGCGGTTGGGTCGCGTCCACCCGGCGATGCGCGCGGGCGTAGGTCGGTGTGCGCCGCTCAGCCAAATCCCGCAGCGCCACGGTCTGCTCCAGCCGCGTGTGGCCCAGAAGCGGCCGGTCGCCGTCCTGCAGCGTTCGCTCCACAAGTGCGTCCACCGGCGCGTCCAGCCAAATCACGTGCGCCGCGGCGCGCATCCGGTTCATGCCGTCGTGAAAACACGGGGAACCGCCGCCGCTCGCCAGCAGCTTGCCGTCGCCTTCCAGCGCGCGATCGAGCGCCTCAGCCTCCCGCAGCCGGAACGTGGTTTCGCCCTCGCGCCGCAACAGGTCCGCCACGTTGAGCCCGGCGATCTGGCCGATGTGCGCGTCCAGGTCGACAAAAGTCAGCCCCAACGAAGCCGCGACGCTTGCGCCCACGGACGTCTTGCCCGACGCGGGCATGCCGACCAGCACCACGTTCGCCATGCGCTATTTGCCCACGGAAATGGCGGTCGAACGATTGACGATGCGCGGCGTGATGAAGATGAGCAGTTCCGTGCGCTTGTCCTGATCGGAGTGGCTGCGGAACAGCACGCCGATGAAGGGCAGGTCGCCGAGGATCGGCACCTTCTTGATGGCCGTCGAGGTCGAGCGCGTATAGATGCCGCCGATGACCGTCGTCTCGCCGTCGCCGAGCAGCAGGTCCGTCTGCGCTTCACGCGTGTTCACGGAGGGATTGCCGTCCGCCGCGCGATTGGAGAAGTCCGGCTCGTTCTTGGTGATGCGGACCTTCATCGCGATGTTGCCGTCCTGCGTGATGTGCGGCGTGGCCGACAGCAGCAAGCGGGCGTCAAAGAAGCGCGTCTGCACGCCTTGGGCGCTGACCACCGAGATCGGGATCTGCACGCCTTGGCTGATGGTCGCCGTCGTGTTGTCCAGCGTCAGCACCTTGGGACTGGAAACGATCTTGACGGTACCTTCCGTTTCCGCGGCCGACAGACGCAGATTCAAGTTGGCGGCGCCGCCGAGCGAACCGAGCGAGAAGCCAATCGCGCCGCCCGCGCCGCTACCGACGGCCGCTGGCAAGTTGACCGCGTAGTTTGGCGTCGTGATGGGGACAGAGCTGCCGAGGCCGGCGGTGCCGCCGTTGGAGTCCGCGCCGCCCGCGATGCCGAGCGCCGATGGGAACGACAGGCCCGTTTCATTGCCGTACAAGCTGGAGGCCGCGAAGTTGCCGCCCCACTGGACGCCGACGTCGCGGCTGAACGAACTCTGCGCTTCCACGATGCGCGCTTCAATCAGCACCTGCGGGGTCTGCGTGTCGAGCTTGCGGACCATCTCTTCGATCGCCGCAACGTGCTCCTCCGTGTCCTTGACGATGAGCGCGTTGGTGCGCGTGTCGACCGAGGACGTGCCCTTCTTGGAGTTCAGTTCCTTGGCTTGGCGCGCGATTTCAGTCGCTTGGCTGTAGTTTACCGGGATGATCCGGACGACGAGCTGCTTGACGTCTTCGAGCTTCTGTCGCCTTTCTACCTCCTGTTCAAACTCTTTGCGCAGCGCTTCACGCGTGCTGACGCGAATGACGCCGGATTGGCGCACGTAGTCGAGGTCGCGGGCGCGCAGGATCACGTCCAGCGCGAGGTCCCACGGGATGTTCTCCAGGTGGAACGTGACTTTGCCGCTGACTTCCGGACCGGCGATGATGTTGACCTTGCCTTCCTTGGCGAGGAACGTCAGCACGTGCTGGATGTCGGCGTCCTTGATGGTCAGGTTGATGCGCTTGCCGGTGTAGCGGCGCGCTTTGCGCCACGGTGCGCGAATCGGGTCAGCGTTGACGCCCTGCGACTCCGCCGCTGATCCGCCGCCCACGCCGCTCGGGGGAGCACCGCCGCCGCCACTGGGATCTTCAGCCGCTTGGGCCGGCTGCGGCGCAACCGCCAGGCCTTCGCCGCCCGTCTTGACCGCGCCGCCCTTCTGGGCAAACGCCGACTTCACGTTCGTCGCGCGGGCGTCAAGCCGCTCAAAATCCCACAGGACGCGGTCACCTTCCACGCGCAGGCGGTCGGTCACGCCTTCATTCAGGTCCACGACAACGCGCACTTCTTCTTTCTGGCCTTCCGGCGAGAAGACCGTCACGCGGTCCATCGGACCCTGCAGCCCGCCTGTGTCGTAGGTCTTCTGCAGCCGTTCCGGCACACGCGCGCCGGTCACCCGCAGCACGAGGCGGTGCGCATCGCGGCTCAACACCACAACCTGGCTCGCCTTGATCTGCGCGTTGAGCGGCAGCACGAGGTGGCCGCGCTCCTTGCCTTCCGCCGTGATCGCAACGTCCTGGATCAGCGTGCCCTGCACATCGCCGCCGCGATCCTGCCGCGCCCGCTGCCGTTCAGCCCCCGCTTCGCGCCGCAGCCCGTCTTCATCCTTGGCCTTGGCTTGCGCCGCCAGGGTCTTCTGCTTCTCCGCCGCCGCGGCCGCCTGCTTGTCCACGTCCCGCTGCTGCGCCTTCTTGGCCGCCGCGTCCGCCTGCGCCGCCTGCCGCCGCAGCGTCTCCAGCTCCTGATCCTTGTGCGCCTTTTCCGCGCGCTCCTCGGCCAGCTGCTGCTGCAGTTCTTCCGCGCGCTTGCGCTCGTCCTGCGCCAGCTTGGCCACTTCCTGCCGCGACTCGCGCTCGCGATCGGCGCGCGATTCCAGCACGGCGATGCGCGCCTGCTGGCGCTTCAGGTAATCGTCCATCGGCGCGGTCTTGGCCGCCGTCGATTCCGCCGCCTTGCGCCGCGTCTCGGACTGCTTCAACTGCGACTGCAGCTCCGACTCGCGCGCCGCGTACTGGTCCGCCAGCGCCTTCTCACGCGCCGCCGCTTCCGCCGCCATCTGCTTGCGCACGCTGGCAATTTCCTGTTCGAGTCGCTTCTGCGTCGCGCGATCCGCGTCCGCCCGCGCCCGCTCCGTCGCTTCCAGCCGCGCCTTCGCTTCCGTCACGGCCTTCTCAGCCGCCGCCACGCGCGCCCGATCCGCCTTGGAATCGCGCTGCAACTCCTGCAGCTCCGCCGCGCGCGCTTCCAGCGTCGCCGTCAGCGCCCGCGCCCGCTTGTCGGTCTCTTCGCGCGCTTTCTGCTGGCTGATCGCCTCGGTCCGCGCCGTGTTGATGGCCACTTCGCGCTCGCGCATCTGCTTGCGCGCCTCGCCCAGCTCGCGCTGCAGCCGCTTCTGGTCGCGCACCGCCGCGGCCGCCGCCTGCGTCTGTCCCGATTTCTGTGCCGCCAGCTCGCGCGCTTTGGCGTCCGCCGTCTCCGCGTCCAGATTGGCCAGCCGCTCGCCGAGCTGCGTCTGCAGCGCCTTCAGCTCGCGTTCCCGCTGGGAAAGCAAGGTCGAGAGCTTCTGCTCATGCTCGCTCGCCTTCTGCGCCTGCGCTTCGGTCATCGCAATGCGCGCTTCATACTGCTCGCTCTGCTTCTCCATCTGCTGCGCCAGCGCCGCTTCCCGTTTCTTGTGCTCGACCGCCAACTCCTCGCGTACCTGCGCGATGCGCGCTTCCACGTCCTGCTCCAGCTTCTGGATCTGCGCGTCGCGCGCCGCCAGCGCCGCAGAATGCTCCAGCTGCGCCTTGTCCAGATCCGCCTGCGCTTCAGCCACGCGACCCGCGTTCGTGCCGCCGGACTGCCGCGCCGACGCAAGCGCCTGTTCGCGTTCGCGCAGCGCCACGGTCAGCGACTGCACCTGCTGTTCCGCCTGAGCGCGGGCATCCGCTTGCGCCTTGGCATCCTGCTGCGCTGATGCCAGCGCGAGCTCATGCGCCTTCACGTCGTCCTGCAGCCGCGCCATCGCCGTTTCCAGCTTCTGGCGATCGACCGCGGCCTTGCGCGCCTCGGCTTCCTGGCCCTTGGCCGACGCTTCCTGCTCGCGCGCCTTGGCGTCTTCCAGCTGCGCCGCGAGCGTCATCTCGCGCACTTTCACTTCATCCTGCAGGCGCTTGAGCTCGCTCTCGCGATCCTTCAGCAGCCCTTCCACACGCGCCGCGCGCTCCTGCGACTGCTTTTCCCGCGCTTCCCGCTCAGCCCGCAGATCCGCGAGTTCGCGGGCGTGTGCCGCCAGCATTTCGCCCTGCATCTTGGCCAGCCGGCCGTCAAACTGCGTCTGCATTTCCGCCAGCCGGGCCGCCTGCGCAACTTCCTGCTCGCTCAGCCGCGCCCGCGCTTCTTCCACGGACTTGCGCGCGTGTTCCAGCTCTGCCGCCGACGCCGACGTGCTCTGCAGCGCCGCCAAAGCCTGCTCGCGATCGGCAAGTGCCGATTGCAGGCGCCGCGCGTCCGCTTCCGCCTTCTGGCGCGCTTCCGCCTGCCGCGCCGCTTCCTGCCGCGCGTCCGCGAGGCTCGCCTGTTGCGCCGTCAGTTCCTTGCGCAGGTCTGCCTGCTGCACTTCCAGCCGCGTGCGCTCCGCCTTGGCCTTGGCCGCATCCTGCGCCCGACCTTCGCGCTGCGCCTTGTGTTCGGCCTCACGCGCGGACGTCATCGCTGCCTGCAGCCTGGCCTCGCGCGCCTGCACGGACTTGCGCAGGCCCGCGATCTCTTCTTCGCGATCGTGCAACTGCGTCGACACCTGGTCCGCCAGCTTCTTCTGCCGCGCTTCCTGCTCGCGGGCCGCCGTCAGCTCGCGGTCCTTGCGCGCCGACTCCGCCTTGGTCCGCGCCAACTCCGCCTTGACCTGGTCCATCTGCGCCTGCAAGCGCTGCTCGGTCGCCGCCAACTGGCGATCGCGATCCGCCAACTGCACCTGCAACTGCTGCCGGGTCGCCGCAACGCGCGCTTCCGCGTCACCCAGCTTCTTGCGCGCCGCGCCGTCGCCTGCCGCGCGCAGCGTCTCCAGTTCCGTCTCGCGGTGGGCCAGTTCCTGCCGCAGCGTCTCCGCCTGCTGCTCGGCCTGCCGCCGCGCCGTCGCGTTCTTGTCCGCTTCCTGTCGCGCACTCGCCAGATCGCGCTCGCGGGACGCCAGGTCCTTGCGCAGCGCCGACTGTTCTTTTTCCAGCGCAGTCCGCGTCTTGGCCGCCGCTTCCACTTCCGCTTTCTTGCCGGCTTTCTGCGCCGCCACTTCACGCGCTTTGGCCTGCGTCAGCTCGGCCGTCAGCGTCGCCTCGCGGGTCTGCAGGTCGGTGCGCATCGCGCCAATCTGCCGTTCGCGCTCGTCCAACAGCCGCGCCACTTGCGCCGCGCGATTGTCCGCCGTCTCTTTCGCCGCCTGCAGCGCTTTCTCGCGTTCCTGCGCGCTCGCCTTGGTCGCCTGGAGTTCCAGTTCGCGCGTCTGGGCCGTCTCACGCGCGTCCCGCGTCTCCTGCTTCGCCGCGGCCAGATCGCCGCGCAGGCCTTCCAGCTGCTTGTGCATCTGCGCCAGTTCGCCGGTCACCTGCTTCTGCAGCGCCGCCATCTTCTGGTCGCGTTCCGCCAGCTGCGACTGCAGTTGCGCGCGCGCCGCCTGCACTTGCGCTTCCGCCTCCGCCAGCTTCTTCTGGTCGGCCGTCGACTTGCCCTGTTGCAGGCTCCGCAGCGCCTGCTCGCGATTGGCCAGCTCCGCGCGCAACCGCTCTGCTTCCTGTTCCGCTTGGGCGCGGGCCTGCTGGTTGTCCGCCGCATCGTGGCGCGCCTGCACAAGTTCTTTCTCGCGCACAGCCAGTTCGCCGGTCAGCGCGCTCTGGCGCTTTTCCAGTTCCGTCCGCTCGCGCGCCGCCTGCTCGGCTTCCGTCTGCCGACCGGCCTTGGCCGCTGCCGCCTCGCGATCCTTGGCCGCGGCCAGCTCCGCCGTCAGCAGGGACTCGCGTTCCTTCAGCGCCAGCTTCACGCCCTCAATCTCGCGCTCGCGCTCGGTCAGCAGCCGGGCCACTTCCGTCGCTCGCGCGTCGGCTTCTTTCTTCTGGCGCGCCAAATCCGCCGTCTCCGCCCGGCTCTTGGACAGTTCGACCGTCCGCGCCGCCAGCTCCTGCTCCGCGCGCACGGCCCGCTGCTCCGCCTCGCGCCATTTGCGCTCTGCCAGCTCGCGCTCGGCATCGGCCTTGGCCGCGCGTTCCAGCGCCGTTTGCGTCTGCTTCAACTGATCGCGCGCCTGACCGAGCTCCTGCTTGAGCTGCGCCGCCTGCGCCTTGGACGCCGCATCTGACCGCGCCAATGCGCCCTGCAACTCCGCGTCCTTGCCGGCCAGCACCTTCTTCAAGTGCGCGACTTCTTCCGCTTGCGCCGTGCGCCGCGATCCCGCGATGTCCCGCGCATCGGTCCGCAACTGCTCCGCCTGCTTGCGCGCGCGCTCGAGCTCCGCCTGCAATCCGGCGATCCGCGCATCATCCTTGCGCTGCGTATCCCGCTGCAATTCCGTAATCTTCTGGCGCAGCAGTTCAATCCGCGCTTCTTCCGACTGGCGCTGGGCGATCACCGCCGCCAGGCTCTGGCGTTCTTGATTGAGCTGTTCGCGCAGCTTCTTGGCCGCGTCCTGCTCTTCTTTGAGCCGTTGATTCGCCGCGTCCAACGCCGCCGCCGACTGGCTGATCTCCGCCTGCTTGGCTTCCAGCGCGGCTTTGTCGCCCGCCTGCTGCTTCAGGGCATCCAGGTCGTCTTGCAGTTTGCGCTGCGCCACCTGGGCGTCGTGCTGCGCGGTCTGCGCGTCTTCCTCCCGCTGCCGCGACTTCCGCAGTTCCGCGGCCAAATCCCGCTCGCGCTGCGCCGCCGTGCGCGCCGCTTCTTCGGCGGCGGCCACCTGTGCGGTCTGCGCCTGATTCAGCTTGCGATCGCTGCCGTCCACCACGATGACGACGCTATTGCCCTCCGCCCGCACGTGGTACAGCGCGTCCTGCTCAAATGTCACGATCACCCGGCCAAAATTGGCCGCACCGCGCTTGAAAGGCACCGCTTCCACGGAACGCACCACGCCATTTTGGACGAAGCGCGGCTCATTGGCGGTCACGTTGGCGCCGACGACGTCGACGATCAGCCGTTGCGGCTTGTCCAGCCGGTAGGTCGTGAAGGTCGGAACGGTGCTGCCGTGCACCGTGATGACGGTCGTCTGCGGCGCTTCCTGCACGTCGATGCCCAGCAGGGACACGACCGCTTGCGTCGCGCGCCCGGGCTCGTTGGCCCACGCGGTCGCCATCGGCGCCGGCAGCGCCATCGCGACGACGAGCAATTGGCTAATGGCCCGCGAAAGTGCGGACTTGCGGTCCAGCAACGGCGGGGTCGTCTTTTGCAGCATTGTGATCTTCATCGGCAGTTTACCTCTGGCTCACAGTTCGGGCTTCTTGCCGGCACCTTGAGTCTCGGCGTCGAGTTCTTCCACTGGATTCAGCGGCGGCTTGAGCGACTTGACGACGTCAGGTTCGCCCGGGACAGAAACTTGCAGTTCGTATTGGGTAATCGCCTTGACGACGCCGCCTTCTGAACCGAGGTGGTCGCCGCGCATGACGACGAGTTGGTTGCCCTCACCGTCCAGCAGCACTGCCTTGGGCTGGGCGACGCCGGTGACAAGCACAATCAGCGTCAGGGTGCCGAGTTTGACGCGCGTGAACGGCGTGTCCTCCAATTTTTCCTTCGGCTTGTCGACGACTTCGTCTTCCGCGCGCGTCGCGGTCGGCACGGGCTTCTCGACAAACGCCGTCAGATTCGAGCGCATCGGGTTGTGCAGCCCCGTCACTTCGCGCTTCGCATACGTTTCAAACAGCGGCTTGATCGGCTTCCATTTGGGATTTTCGCCCAGCACGATCCAGCCATCGATCGACGCGCCGCCTTCCGCGGGCTCCGGCACGGGCGCCTTGGGCTTGGGCCTCTCGTCTGGCGCTGGCTTTTTTTCCGGCGCACTGCCACCGCACGCCGCCAAGAACGCCAACAACACCAAAGCCGCCGTGGAGCGGCGGGCGGCGGGCTGGGGCAAATTGGGCTTCTGCGTCAGGACCATGGGTCTCGTTTGCTCCGGCTACGTGCGCTTGCGGTTGTTGCGAACGGGAATGGCGGTGCCCTGCGGCGCCGGCTTGCCCGTCCACGTGTAGGCGTACGCCGTGAACGTCGCGCGGACCGTCACGAGATCATACACCAACTCCGCTTCCTCGATCGCCTGCAGCAGCCGATCTTCGGGCGTGATCACGGCGCGCTGGGAGGCCTTGCCGTCCGGCTGCGAGGCCGCGATCTTCTTCTTGATGACTTCCGCGTCCGGCGCCGTCTGTTCGATCGTCAGTTCCTTGATGTGCACGACGCGCCGGTCATTGCCGGCGTAGATCCGCAGGAAGCGGATCAGGTCGTTCATCTTGCCGTCCACGACCATGCGGATCGGGATCGCCAGGTACATATCCTGATTCTGCTCTTTGAGCCGGTCAAAGCGTCGGACCTGCAAACCCACGTGAACCGCATCGTTTTGCACGGAGTCGATGAGGTCAGGCACCTCTTCCGAGGCCGGCAGCATCTTCTTGGCTTCCTTGTTCTTCTCGTTCAGTTCGTCGTTCTGTTTGCGCAGCTTGGCCAACTCTTCCTGGCTCGCTTCAGCCTTGAGGTCAGAGAGTTCCTTCTCCGTCTTCTGCAGCGTCGCACGCGCGGCCGCGGCCCGGCCCAACTGCGGGTCGACGAGCAAGAAGTACATGCCCAGACCAATCACGGCCAACACCGCCGCGAGGACGGCGGCTTTTTGGCCAGGTGGCAGTTTCATGAACTGGTCCATGCGCTGCTCCTTATGGGTTTTCGCCGCCAGCGGGGGCGGACGGGGCTGAGGGTGCGGGTGCTGCGCCCGGATCACCCGGGTCGGCGGCGCGATCGGCGGGCGGCGGTTCTACGGCTTCCTGCAAAAGCGGGGCGGTGGCGGGCTTGCGCTCCGGTTCGGCCGCGGCGGCTGGCGCTGCGGGCTTGGGCACGATGGGCGGCGGGCCGGCGTCCCTCTCTTCTTTCGTCTCAGGTGCCTGCGCATCGACGTCCGTCGGGCCGGCGTCCACTTCGCCATTGGCGGCATCGGCGGGCGGGAGCAACGCGGATTTCAGGACCGTTACGCCATCTTCAGCATCGCCAGCAGCGCTGCCATCGCCAGAAGTCGCGTCGGCATCCGCATCTGCAGCTTGCGGCGGCGGTTCGCCTTCCGCGCCAGCGGGTTTGTACGGATCGACCAGATAGATCATCGCGCCGCGAATCGTAAATTCGATGTAGGTGACGCCCAACTGGTTGTCGACCTTGCGCTCTTGCGACACGAGCTTCATCTCGCGGAAATGCGCGCTCGCCTCCAGACGCCGCGCGACCTCCGCCACGTCGCCGTGATCCACCGCGCCGCCGACAAGCGTCACTTCGCCATCGCGCTCCTTGATCGACGTCAGCCACGCCCGCGCTTTCTCGCCCGGCCAATTGACGCGCCAGCCTGCCAACTCCATCTGCTTCAATTCATCGCCCGGGACTTCGGCTTCCTTGCGCGGCGCGAGCATGAAGGACAGGTACGTCAAGGCGTTGGCGGGGCCGATCTTCTCCGCGATCAGCTCGTCAAAGATCAGCTTCTCTTTGCCGCTTTCTTCCAGCTTGTGCTTGAGCTCGTCGGCTTCCGTCTTGACCTTCGCGAAGTCGTCGACCTCTTCCCGCAGCTTGCGACCCTTGCTCTCCAGCTTGTTCGCCGTGTCCGCTGCCTGCTGCGACCACTGGAACGCAACCGCGCCTTCAATCACCAGGATCAACAGCGCGAGCAGCAAACCCACGTTGGGAATGCGCGGCAGGGTAAAGCTGCGCTTACCGCCCTTTTGGCCCTTGGCTCTGCCCAGCAGGTTGATCCGGATCATCAGCAGCACGCTTGCGCTTCTCCGTTACCGATCATCGGGTTTACGCAAGGCCAGCCCCATCGCCACCGAGGCGAGAGGAGCCATGCGCTGCAGAAGTGCGGTATCGAACTTCTTGGGGTCGATCACCACGTTGTTGAACGGGTTGAGCGCGCGCACGTGCGTGCCGAGGCGCCGCTCCATGCCTTCGATCAGCCCGGACTGCAACGCCGCGCCACCACACAGATACACGGCGCTGATGTCCGCGTTGATCGCCGTCGCGGCAAAGAAGTCCAGCGACCGCTGGATCTCAGCAATCAGCACTTCTGACACGCGACCCGAAATGCGCTGCACTTCGCGCAGCACGCCGGACATGGACAGCGTCGTTTCCGACGTTGTCTTCATGTGCTCCGCTTCTTCCCAGGGCACCGCGAATTGCTTGGAAATCTCTTCCGTCAGCAGATTGCCGCCCACCGTGATGTCGCGGGTGAAGGACGTCATGCCGCCCGACACCACGTTGATGTTGATCGTCGACGCGCCGACGTTGATGAGCGCGACTGTCTGGTCCATCGGAATCGGAAAGTTGAGCTCAAACGCGTTGTAGAGCGCAAAAGCGTCCACATCCACGAGCACCGGCTCCAGCTTGGCGGCGCGCACGACTTCGCACATCTCTTCGATCACGGCTTTCTTGGCAGCCACCAGCAGCACGTCCATCTGCGCCTGACCGGCGTGCGGATCGATGATCTGGAAGTCGACGTTCACGTCTTTGATATCAAAAGGAATATACTGCTCGGCTTCCCACTGGATCGAGTCTTCCAGCTCCGCGAGCGTCATCTCTGGCAGCGAGATCTTCTTGATGATCACGGAGTGGCCGGAGAGCGAAACGGCGACCTGCTTGTGCTTGATCTTGTTGAGCGCGAACAGTTCCTGGATCCGCTGGACCAGTTGCGGCGCGTTGAGGATCTGGCCGTCGCGGATGGTGTCCGGCGGCAACATGATCGTGTCAAACGCCAGCAGCTGGACGCCTTTTTTGGTCTCCTGGACATGGGCAACCTTGATCGACGAGGTGCCGATATCAAGGCCGACTGCGTTCTTGACCGCCATGCGGGAGGGTCTCCAAGGTCGTTTCCAACTGCAATGCCGCAAAATGCGACACTGTGCCAGTTATCGCCAAGGCTAGGCGGCCTCATCCAACAGGTCAAGAAAGTGTTGAGCGGGCGCACCGATGCGTAACTCGCGTTTCCGCGCCGCTTTGGCTATCGTGATCGGCCGTGGCGCGGGCGCAGACCGACCCGCTGAGGCAGGCAATGGACACACGGACGAACGGGCAGAAGCAGGGGCAGACGGGCGGCAAACCGGAGGCCATCGTGCTGGCGCCGCATTCCACCGCGGAAATCGCCGCGCTTGCGGAGCGCTATCTGACGCCGAACTACCGGAATGCGCCGATCGTCTTCGTCGACGGCGACGGTCCGTGGGGCATCACGCAGGACGGCGAACGCTTTCTGGACTTCTCCGCCGGCGTGGCCGTGAACGGCTTGGGCCACAATCATCCCGACCTCGTCGCCGCGCTGCAGGATCAGACGCAGAAGCTGATTCACCAGTCGAACTACTGGCACAACGCCCACGCCGCGCCGCTCGCGGAGGACCTTTGCCGGGAGTTCCAGCGCGCCACGGGCCAGGCGGCGCGGGCGTTCTTCTGCAATTCTGGGGCAGAAGGCACGGAAGCGACCGTCAAAATGGCGCGTCGCTACCACGCCAAGGTGTTGGGCAAGCCGCGCCCGGGCGTGATCACGGTGCACGGCAGCTTCCACGGGCGCACCTACGCGGCGATGACGGCGACTGCGCAGCCGAAATACCAGGAGGGCTTTGAGCCGCTGGTGCCGGGTTTCCGTTACGGCGAGTTTGGCGATCTGGCGAGCATCGCGGCGCTCATCGACGACACGGTCGGCGCGGTGATGATCGAGGTGGTGCAGGGCGAGGGCGGCGTGGCCGTGCCGCCTCCCGGTTTCTTCAAGGGCCTGCGGCAGTTGTGCGACGATCACGGCATCCTGCTGTGCCTCGATGAAGTGCAGACCGGCCTCGGCCGCACGGGCACGTTCTTTGCGTTTGAGCAGGAAGGCATCGTCCCGGACATCATTTGGCTGGCCAAGGCGCTGGGCGGCGGCATTCCGGTTGGCGCCGTCCTTGCGCGCGAGCCCGTGGCGATGGCGCTTGTCGCGGGTAGCCATGCGACGACCTTTGGCGCGAACGCGCTGGCGATGCGCGCGGGCCGTACCGTGCTGGCGATTTTTGCCCGCGATGGTCTTGTCGCGCACACCGCGGAAGTGGGCGCGTACCTGTTGCAGGCGCTGCACGCGGCCTTTGATGGCCAGCCGTACACGCTGGACGTGCGCGGTCGCGGGCTGATGTGCGGCGTGGCCATCGACGGCGATCCCAAGAAAGTCGTGGATGCCGCGCGCGATCGCGGACTGCTCCTGTCCGTGGCGGGGACCAACGTGTTGCGCCTGACGCCGCCGCTCATCGTCACACGCGAACACTGCGACCTCGCGGTGGCGAAACTGCGCGCGTCGGCCGATTCAGTCCTGCTGCCCAACTAGTCCAACGCGGCGAAAATCGCTGACTGTGGAATGCAATCGTCACGTCTGACGTTGACGTTGGTCGTGGGCTAACCGTAGCATGCCACCTTTCGTGGTCCATCTTCGGGCCACCTCGATCGCGGAGTAAGGCAATGCGCAATGTGATGAAGTGGCAGGGAATGGCGATGGCGGGTCTGTGCGTGATGGCTTCGGCCTGCGCGAACACGACGAGTGGCAGCGGCACTACCGGCGCGGTGACGGATACGACCACCAGCCAGGACACCGGCGCGGCGGCGGGCACGGACGCGACGAGCGGCGGTCAGGACACCACGACGGGCGGCGGCACGGACGCGACGACGGCCGGCACCACGACCACCATCTCGCAGATCCAGCAGGATCCCAGCTCCACGGGCTGCACCAACGAAGCCGGCTTCGTCGACGGCGCCAAGGGCATCACGTTGTCGCAGGTCGTCGTTGTCGCACCGGTCCAGACGTCCACGTCCAAGACCAGCGGCAAGACGTCCGACGCCGTGTGGGTGCAGACCAAGGGCGGCGGCCAGTGGTCGGGCGTCGAACTCTACGCGTCCTCGCCGGGCCCGCTCACGACCCTCAAGGTCGGCGATGTGATCACGGTCACGGGCGACGTTTCGGAAGCGTTCTGCGTGACTGAGGTCAAGCCGATCGCCGTCACGCCGCAGGGCACGACTGAATTGCCCGTCGCGGTGACGGTTGACGTGGACAGCATCGGCGCTTCACAGCCCGCGGCGACCAACGAGTCGTACGAGAGCGTCCTGATTTCGCTGGAAGGCGTCATCGTGGCCGACCCGGGCGTGCTCGGCACGGATGGCAAGATCCACTACATCGCCGTCGGCAAGACGGACGCGGACAAGTCCATCAATGTCTCGTCCGGCTTTGGCAACTACGTCACGGACAAGACTGGCGCCGCCAACTACACCAAGGGCCAGAAGCTGAACGTGCAGGGCATCGTCAGCTACTACAAGGGTCAGTACACGGTCACGCCGCTGTCCATCACCGTCGCCAAATAGTTTTTCGTCTATTCAGGAGTGAGTCACATGGAGAAATCCAACGTTCTGGCCCTTGCCGTTGTCGTGGCGATGGGCGGTTTTGTCGTGGGTAGCTGGGATGCCAAGACGCAAGCGCACGGGCCCGTGATGCCCGCCGCTGCGCCTGAAGCCGCGCCTGCTGCCGCGCCAACGCCCGCACCTGAGCCCGCGTCCGCGGCGCCGACCCCGGCACCTGCTGCGGTCGCGCCATCGCCCAGTCCGTCGCCTGCGCCCACTGCGGCCAAGGCCTCGGGCAGTCTGGACAGCCAGACCGATGAAGGCGCCGGCAAAGGCGTGGATGTGGCCAAGCTGGGCGTGTCGCCCAAGGACATGAGCAGCCCGTATCTCGGCGCCAAAGACGCCGCGGTCGTGGTCAACGTGTACAGCGACTTCCAGTGCCCGGTCTGCAAGCGGTCGGCCGATCCGATCAAGCAGCTCGCCGCGGATTTTCCGGGCAAGGTCAAGGTCTTCTTCCGCAACAACGCCCTGGAGATGCACGGTCGTTCCAAGCCCGCCGCTCTGGCAGCGTGGGCGGCCAAGAAGCAGGGCAAGTTCTGGCAGTACCACGACAAGCTGTTTGAGACCGGCGCGTTGGATGACGCCAGCTTGGAGAACACGGCCAAGGAGCTGGGTCTGAACATGGAACAGTGGAAGAAGGACGTCGCCGACCCGAAGAACGCCGAGCGTCTGGCGGAAGAATCCAAGTGGGCCGAGACGATGGGCGCCACGGGCACGCCTGGCTTCTTCGTCAACGGCACGCGGCAGGTTGGCTGGGGCAGCTACATGGCGCTCAAGTCCATGGTCCAGCGCGAAGTGGAGAAGGCCGACGAGCAGAAGGGCCAGCCGGCCAAGACCGTGCTCGCCGAGCGCATCAAGGCGACCGCCGCCAAGAACACGAAGGACGACAAAGAAGGCGCGATCGACCCCGAAAAGTGGGCACAGCTTCTCGCCCACGACTAGAGACCGTCAGGCGCGCCTAGACCCGCAGTGCCACCGCGGTCGGCGTCTTGAGCTTGGACTTCACGAGCTCCCGCACACCGCCCTGCCACGTCAGCTGACCGCCGCTCTCGCCCGCACCCGGGCCCAGATCGACGAGCCAATCGGCCTCCTTCACGATATCCAGCTGATGCTCGATGACAACAAGCGTGTCGCCGCGGTCGACCAGCGCGTGCAGCACGCCCAGCAGCTTGCGCACGTCCTCCAGGTGCAGACCCGTCGACGGCTCGTCGAGCACATACAGCGTCTCCGTCCGCCGCTTCTTGGCCAGCTCGAGGATGAGCTTCAAGCGCTGCGCCTCGCCACCTGACAGCGTGTGGCTCCCCTGGCCCAGCGTCAGGTAGCCGAGGCCCAGCTGCACCGCCAGCTCCAGCGGCGCCGCGACCGCCCGCACTGCGGCGAAGTGGTTGGCCGCTTCCGCCATCGACATCGCCAGCACGTCGGCCATGGACGCGCCCTTGTGCCGCACGGCCAGCACCGGCTCCTGATAGCGCCGGCCCTGGCACGCCTCGCACGGCACAAAGACCGTCGGCAGGAAGCTCATTTCCACGCGCACCTGGCCCGCGCCGAGGCACGTCTCGCAGCGCCCGCCCGCCGTGTTGAAGCTGAACTTGTTGGCGGTCAGTCCGCGCACCTTGGCGTCAGGCAGGTTGGCGAAGAGCGCGCGGAGGTCGTCGAAAATCGCCATGTAGGTCGCCGGACAGCTGCGCGGCGTGCGGCCAATCGGGCTCTGGTCCACCTCCACGATGCGGCCAAAGCCGGTCAGGCCATCGATGCCGTCCAGATCCGCGACGAACGCCTGCTCCTGCAGCATCGCGTTGCCCACCGGCACCAGCAGATCCCGCACCAGCGTCGACTTGCCGGAGCCTGACACGCCCGTCACTGCATTGAAGCGACCGCGGGCGAACTTTGCCGTCACGTTTTGCAGGTTGTTGTGGCGCGCGCCCCGCACCGTGATGAAGTGCTCCGCGGCCGGACGCGGCTCCTTGCGCACGCGCCGCGTGTGCGGATCGCGCAAAGCCTGACCCGTGGGCGAGTCCTTGGCCACCAGCAATTCCGCCAGCGTGCCCTGGAACACCAACTGCCCGCCGGTATTGCCGCCACCCGGCCCGAGCTCAATGATGTGGTCCGCGCGCCGAATCGTCTCCTCATCGTGTTCCACGACAAGCAAGCCGTTGCCGCGCGTCACAAGGCCATCGAGCGCATCGAGGACCTTGGCGTTGTCGGCGGGATGCAGGCCGATCGTCGGCTCATCGAGCACGTACAGCACGCCGCGCAGGTTGGAGCTCAATTGCGCCGCGAGTCGAATGCGCTGGCTCTCGCCGCCGGACAGGGTCGTCGCCGCGCGGCCGAGCGCCAGGTAATCGAGGCCCACGCGCTGCAGGAACGCACAGCGGGCGGCCACTTCCGCGACGATGGGATCGGCGACCTGGGCATCACGGCGGTTCCAGCGCACCGCCTCCAGCCACGTTTGCAGCTTTGCCGGGCCCTGGCGCACGGCCACGTCGATTGTCTGGCCCGCGACAAGCACGGAGCGCGCTTCCGGCCGCAAGCGGCTCCCTTGGCACGCGTGACAGGCCTCCACCAACCGCACGGCATCTTCGTCCAACTTCTCGCCGCCATCGGGCAGGCCGGACTTTGCCAGATCGGCCGTGGACTTGCCGTCTTCCTTGGTTTTCTTGCGCTTCTTGGGCTTGTCCGCGACCACCGCGGGCTCGATGCCGGTCCCTTGGCACGACTTGCACCAGCCCGCGGCCGACGTGAACGTGAACAGCCGCGGATCCGGCGCCTCCACGGAGATATCGCAGCGGCCACAGTGCCGCCGGAGCGACCACGGCACGGCGGCCGTCTCCGACGTTCGCGCCATCACCGTTCCGTCACCCAGACCCAGCGCGATGTCCACGGCTTCGGCAATCCGCGCCGCGCGGTTGGGCACGTCGCCGGGAATGCGCGCGACGACGAAATCGATGTCATGCACGACGAAGCGCCGCAGCGGCGGCACGGCCTCGATGGGCACCAGCGCGCCGTCGACGTGCAGCCAGGCGTGACTGAACCCGATCGCGCGATCGACGATGCCTTGGTGGTGGCCCTTGCGGCCGCGCACGGCCGGCGCCATCACGTAGACCGGCGCCTGACCAAAGCGCTCCGTGATTGCGTCGGCCACGTCCGTCGCCGTCTGGCCGGAAACCGCGCCGCCGCACTTGGGGCAAAGCTGCGTGCCGCAGCGGGCGTAGAGCAGGCGCAGGTACGGGTAAATGTCCGTGAGGGTCGCGACCGTCGACCGCGTGCCGCCGCGCGTCGTGCGCTGGGCGATCGCGACGGTCGGCGGCAGTCCCGCGAGGCTCTCGACGTCGGGGCGGCTCGCCGGCGGCAAATACTGGCGCGCGTAGGGCGAAAGGCAATCGAGAAAACGCCGCTGACCTTCCGCGAACACAACGTCGAACGCGAGGCTGGATTTGCCCGAACCCGAAAGTCCCGTGACGACCGTAAAGCGGTCGCGCGGCACGTCGAGCGAGATGTTGCGCAGGTTGTGGACGCGCGCACCGCGCACCGCGACGTGGCCCGGGTCGCGCTGGACGTCGAGCAGCAGCGACTCCGCCGTGTCGAGGCCCAGCCCCGCCGCGCGCTGGTAGTGCGCGCCCAGCTTGTGCCGCCGCAGGTGTGCGGCCGTCGGCGTGTCGTGCTCCGCCAGCCCCTCCGCATCACCCTGATACAGCACGTGACCGCCCGCCGGCCCGCCATCGGGTCCCAATTCCACGACGTGGTCCGCGGCGGCGATCAGATCCAGGTGATGCTCGACGAGCACGACCGTGTTGCCCGCCGCCGTCAGCGCCCGCAGGTTCTTCAGCAGGATCGCCACGTCGTGCAAGTGCAGACCGGTCGACGGCTCATCCAGCAGGAACAGCGCATTCTTGGTCCGCGCCTGCAGCAGATGCCACGCGATCTTGACGCGCTGCGACTCGCCGCCGGACAGCGTGGACAGCGGTTGGCCCAAGCGCAGGTAGCCCAAACCGAGCTCCGTCAGCGCCCGCATCGGATTGGCCAGCGTCGCGTCAAAGGCGAATTCCTGAGCGACCTCGGCGGCCGTCATGTTCAGGAAGTCTGCGGCGCTCTTGCCGCGGTGGCGGACTTGCAGGACGTCCGTGCGAAAGCGCTGGCCTTCGCAAGCCTCGCAGGTCATGTGCACGTCGCTCAGAAACTGCATGTCGACGGTCTCGAAGCCGAGGCCTTCGCACACCGCGCATCGCCCGCCTTCGCGGTTGAAGCTGAACGTCGCGGGCGTGTAGCCGCGTGCGACAGCCAGCGGTTCCTCGGCCAGCCGGCTGCGGATTGCGTCCCACACTTTCAGGTAGGTCGCGCAATTGGCGCGGCTCGCGGCAGCCGGCATTTCCTGATCGACGAGCACGACTTCGCCGATCGGCAGATCGCAGTCGATGCCCGCGCACGCGCCCGGTTCGTCGACCGACTCGCCGCGCTGGCGCAGCAACTGCCGGTACAGCACTTCCTCAATCAGCGTCGACTTGCCCGAGCCGGACACGCCGCACACCGCGTTCAGCGCGCCTTGCAGCAGGCGGACATCCTGACCGCGCAGGTTGCGCGCCGTCGGCTCGCGGATCGTCAGCCACTTTTGCTGGCGAATCGCAGCTTTGCGCTTGGACTGCTGGAGGGAAGGCGCTTCGTCGCCCACATCCACCTGTCGCCGACCGGTCAGGTAGTCCGCCGTCAGGCAAGCCTTCGCCGCCGCCAGCCCCGTCGCCGGGCCAAAGTACTGCAGTGCGCCGCCCTCGGAACCCGCGCCCGGACCGAGATCGATGATCGTGTCCGCCGCGAGCATCAGCGCCGGATCGTGTTCCACAACAACGACCGTATTGCCCGCCGTGCGCATCCGCTCGAGGATCCGCAGCAACCGGTCATTGTCGCGCGGATGCAGGCCGACGGACGGCTCGTCCAGCACGTACAGCACCTGGCTCATGCCAGTCGCGAGCGCGGCGACGAGCTGCACGCGCTGCAGTTCACCGCCGGACAGCGTGCGCGCGGCCCGGTCGAGCGAGAGGTAGTGCAGGCCGACCTCGTCCAGGAACTCGATTCGCTGGCGCACTTCCCGCAGCGGCTGCTCCAGCGCGGCCTGGGCCATCTCCGCCAACTGCAGCGTCCGCAGTCGGTCTTGCACGTCGCGCAGCGTCGCGGCAAGCCACTCCGGCAGGCTCCAGCCCTGCAATTTCCACGCGCGCGCCTCCGCACGCAGCCGCGTGCCCTCGCACATGGGGCACGGCACGTAGGCGCGATAGCGCGCCAGCAGCACGCGGACGTGCATCTTGTACGTCCGGCTCTCCTGCCACTTGAACCAGCCGCGGATGCCGTAGAACTTGCCCGCGCGGACGCTGCCTTTCTCGCCAGCGACGATGGCCGCGCGCTGTTCCGCCGTGAGCGCAATCCACGGGACGTCCATCGGGATGACCATGCGCTCGCAGAAACGCGCGAGATCGCGGCGTTCATCCGTCGTCGATTCCGTGGACCACGGCTTGATGGCGCCTTGCTTCAGCGTCTTGCGGCCGTCTGGCACAACGCGGTCGAGGTCGAGATCCGCCAAACGGCCAAAACCGTTGCACGCCGGGCATGCGCCCACCGCCGAGTTGAAGCTGAAGAGGTGCGGCGACGGCGGCTCGATCTCCGTGGCGCACGTCGCGCAACGCAAGCTGCCGGTCGCGCGGAATTGCCAGAACCCGGCGGAGGCGCCGATCCGGGCAAACGCGTTCATCTCAAAAGCTTCGCCGTCCAGCCAGATCGACACCGCGCCGGACCCGCGGCGCATCGCCTGCTCCAGCGAATCAAACAGCCGCGAGCGCTCCGCGGCATCCACGACCAGGCGGTCCTGCAGCACGTGGACCGGCACGCCGACGCGATCATCGGTCAGGAGGTCCACCAATGGTTGGGCGCGCCCCGCCTCGAACGCCCGCGTGTAGCCCGCGGCGGCCAAGCCGAGCAGGGCCGTCTGGGCGGAAAGGGTCGAGAGAACAGGCAGTTCAAAGGTGATCGCGGCCTTGCGGCCCGCGGCGTGAGCCAGCAGCGCATCGGCCAGCACGCCGAGCGAAGTCCGCTGCACCGCCGCGCCGCACTTGGGACACTCGGGCGTCGAACCGTGGGCGAACAGCATCCGAAAGTGCTCGCCGAGCTCCGTCAGCGTGGCGACCGTGGCCCGCGCGGCGCGGATCGTTCGGCCCTGGCGCAGCGCGACGGATGGCAGGATGCCCCTGATTTCATCGACCTGCGGGCGATCCATGCGCTCGATGAACTGGCGGGCGTAAGACGAAAGACATTCGACGTACCGGCGCTGACCCTCGGCATACAGCGTGTCAAATGCCAGCGAGGACTTGCCCGACCCGGAAACGCCGGTGATGACGATCAACTGTCCAAGCGGCAGGTCGAGATCGAAGCCGCGCAGGTTGTTCTGGCGAATGCCGCGGAGCGAGATGACGGGAGTGGACGGCTGCACGGGAAGTCCTGACGGCTGGAGCGGCCGGAATCGGGCGTGTAGGATGCCACGCCGGCGGATTCGGTGCGAGTGGAGTTGACGCGGACGGCGCGCCGCGATACGAATCCGCCGCAACGGGGCCGCGCGCGCCGGGTGGTGTGGAAAGAATGCGGGAGTAGCTCAATGGTAGAGCGTCAGCTTCCCAAGCTGAATGTTGCGGGTTCGAGTCCCGTTTCCCGCTCCAAAGATTTCAATAAGTTAGACAACGGCGAAACGTGATTAGCCCTAGAAAATCGCGGTGGCCCTAGAATGAAGCCCTAGAACGGGCGCGAAGGGTGCCATGAAAACCCGCACGACGCGGGATCCTCGGCGCAACATCCGCGTCCGTTCGCAGGTGCTTGACCGGCCCAACTCTTGGGTCTCGCGCCGCCGGCAGACGGGTGGCATGTTGCGGCAGAAGCTGCCGATTCTGCGTCGGGCTCTCAATAAGCGAAAAGCACAGCGCATCGAAGCGATCGCGCCGGTTTGGCCGGCGCGAGGCGCCGTTCACACCCAGGATTGTGACAATCAGGCAACTCTGTCTGATCGCCATATGGGGTGGCTTGCCAACAAAATCGGATCGGCGCACGTTTGGTATGGCGTTACCGGATTGGCCTCCGTCCGAATGGCGGGTGGAAGGCCTGATACGGGGCGTCAACCTGCGGCAGAGTCCGCAAAGGCAGGCGTGTGATGGCAGATCAGCTTCGTCGTGGTGTAGCGCGGTTCAAGACGCTCCGCAATCTGGGTATTGGCGGCCTCGGTCGAGTCGAGGAGGCAGAGGTCATCCTGTCCAACGCGTTCGACTTGCCCATCGGAAAGCGGATTGCAGTCAAGTACTTGAACGACCAGTGGAAGGTAAACCAGACGATCTGTCTGCGATTTGAGCGCGAGATCGGGATTGTGAAAACGCTGGAGCATCCAATGATCGTCCCGTATTTGGGCGAAAACGTGTCCGATGGTCCGGAGCGCTTCTATGCGATGCCGGTCTACGAAAAGAGTCTGCGGAAGCACATGGCTGATCGCAAGTTGCCCTACGATTGGTGGGAAGTGGCGGCCTTCGGGGCTCGTCTCGCTGACGCGCTGGCGTACGCCCATGCGCGGGGGCACATTCACCGCGATCTGAAGCCCGAGAATATCCTCATGTCTGCCGGTGTGGTCGTGATCGCGGACTGGGGGCTCGGCGGCTTCGTCCACCGCGAGTCCAAGGTTCTCCAGCACTTGACCAACGGCGGGTTGGGGACGGAGTACTACTGCAGCCCGGAGCAGTGGCTCAGCGGGGATTGCCAGGCGCCTGGCGACGTCTACTCGCTTGGCATGACGCTCGCCGAACTTACGCTCGGGCGGCAATTGCCGATGGCGCTTGGTCTTGGGATTCGTCAGGACATCGTGGTCGCGAACTCGGCCGGTGCCGCACAGTTCAACGCCCTGATTCGCCGGATGTCGTCAATGCTCGTCACTGGCCGCATCCAGTCGATGACAGATGTGGCCGCCGGGCTGCGTCACGCCGCTGCGCTCCGCAGCCGCGCCGCGTAGCGGTTGGCGCCACCTACCAAGCGCACGGGAATTGGCGAGCGATCCACGCGGCAACGGCCTGGTGCACCTGGTTGATGCTGTCTGCCCGGTCGATGGGCCGGACCGTCTGGATGTACTGGCGAACGGCCGCGTTCTGGATGGTTCGCACGTGATACCAACCGTTTGCGAAGTCCGCGTTCCAGCCGGCAGACAAACGTTGCTCGCGCACCAACTTGTCGCACAAGGCCGGAAGCACTGCATCGCCCTGAAATTTCTCGACGCGCTTCGTTTTGAGAGCAAGCCTTGCCTCCAAATCAGTTGGCCTGATCGTCCGGAGCTGCTCGACGGTGGCGGGCGTGAAGACACCAAGATTCCCGAATCGTACGACGACGGCAGCGTAGCTGACCTGAAAGCGGTCTGCGATTCTGTACAAGAGTTCTGATAGGTTGTCTCCGTTCCGGTAGGACTCGATTTCGCGCAGCAACGATGTCGCGGGCATCAGCAACTCGCCGGCGAACTGGTCTGCGTCCTTGTCCTGCTGGTCGCGTGGCGCGCCAAACGCATCAATGTGGAGATGCTCCCAACCGCGATGTCCTAGAACGGCGTGGGCAAGCTCGTGCGCAGCAGAAAAGCGGATCCGGTCGTCCGGCTGGTCCGAGTTGACGACCATGGCCCACCGATCGCTTGCGCCTGTCCGGATAATCGCCCCGTCTACTTTGTTGAGCGATGTGAACCAGAGGAGAACGCCCATGTTGTAGAGCGCGCGGAACGGGTCGAACGGGATCCGGACTTCATCGACGAGGCGGCGGATGTGGTCACAAACTTCTGGCACGAGCAGGCCTGGTGGAAGGACCGGCATCGTCGTCGGAGTGGACCACGACTCCAGCGCCTGCTCCGCGAGAAAAATTTCGCGCTTGTCGTGGGCGGTCAACTGCGCCCCATCGGCGGCGCGAAACAGCGCAAGACCGCGCGGCGCGGCGCCCGTAAGGAGCTCGCCGCCCGCCAAAAGCGTCTCGGGCCGGAGTCGGTACAACGACGCAAGCTTGAGTAGCTCCGGGACCTTTGGAGTTCTTTCGCCCTTCTCCAACGCGCCGATCGCCTGACGTGAGACGCCGGCGAGATCGCCTGCGACGGTTTGGCTGACCCGAATCAGACGACGGGCTTGCAAAAATGGTGATTCGTTCTGCGGGGACGGCTGTGTCAAAATTTCACCTAGCATCAATATGTTACGGAATCTTGGGGCAACCAAACGAAGATCGAGGATGTGACGGTTCGGTGTCGTGCCGTGGGCGGTTCATATTCATGGCGCCCATCCCCTACAGGTCCATTGACAGGCCGCCAAAAGGTCGCAAGATCGGGTGGGTCGTCCGCGACTTGGCGAGCGACGTTGCAATCATGGCCGAGGCTGAGCCTTGGCGCAAGGAGGTAGTACCATGACGATTCGGATGGCGCATTTACGCGAACAAGGCATTGATTTTGCGGTCTTTGAGGCTGACGCCCCGAGCCACACGGACGCCGATCGTAAGCGAGCGCTTGCTCAACTGATGGCGGCCGCCCGCGAGCAAGGCCTGAACGTCGAGAAGGCCGCGCTCGCCTTCACCGAGTATGGCAGCACCACCTACTTCGGCACGCCAGATTTGGTCCGATTCCTGAGCACCAACTGGATTCCCTCCTGGACGCATCAACTCAGCATCTAGGTCCGCCAACTCGCTCTTTGGATGACGTCCTGACGGCGCGAGCTCAACTTCAGTTGCGGCCAATGTCTACCCGTGCCAGCCTCGCGCTCCGGAGGTCTCGACCATGCTGAACTCACTTCGTGAATGCCAACAATTCTCACTGGATGCGCTTGGCTTTCACCTTCGCATCCCATTTCCGGCGCAGCCCGAGCATGTGCCAGCGATCGTCGTCGGAATTGTCCTGGTCGCGGTCGTAGCGCTCTGGTGGCGCCACCACCCTCAGGAACGCAGCCTCAGCCTTTCATCCGCGGAGACAACTGGCAGGATCCGGAATGCTGCGACGGCAGCAATAATGCCGGTTCGCTCGGTGCCCTCGATTGGGTCTGGTGTTATGAGGACGCTCGTCCTCGCGGCAATCCTGCTCGCGGTTCTGCTCGTTGTGTGTTTGGCCTACAAGTCGTGGATTGAGCGCGCGCGGACGCCGGAGGCTTGACGGCGTTGATCGCTGGCCTCGTTGGGCCTCGACAGCACCGGCTGATGCAACATGTTGAGTCGGAGGGTCGAACAACCAACGGTAGCGCGAATGGCAGCGGCCCCAACGGTGGGAAACAGAATGCGGGCTCGCAGCGCGAACGGCACAGCACGACCGCCAACAGGTTCGGCGAGGGACGGAGCAACGTGCGAGCTGGGCGCGTCCGGAAGCCCCCGCGCCTTCATGAACTGAACGCACCCACGAGGTCGCCAAAAATCATCTCGAGCGCACGATCCTTGGCTGCGTCCGGAACTCCTGAATATCGTTGAGTCATCTCCTCCGAGGTGTGCCCCATCATGGCACGCAACGTGATGCGGTCGACCCCCGCCAAAACACCCAAGGTGTTCACCGACCGCCTGAGCACCTGCGGCGTCACCCTCTGCTTGATGCCAGCTGCCTCTGTCGCGATTTCCAGCGCGGCGGTCAGGCTGTTGCCCTCGCGCGGTGTGCCTTTAAGGCTTGGAAACACCAGACCCGACTTGATCTCCGCCGGGCGATTCCGTTTCTGCTGCCACGCTTGGTGGGCAATGAGCGCGTCCAAGAGCACGGCGTTCATCCGCGTCGTGCGCGCCGCACTGGTCTTGGTCGTCTCCGTCAGTTGGCCGTCACTGACGCTGCGACGCACGTGCAGCGTGCCCGTGTCGAGCTCGATGGCGTCCCAACGTAATGCGTAGACTTCGCCAGGACGCATCGCCGTGAAGCCCAGCATGACAAGTTCAGCGTACCGATCGGGCGTGTACTGCCGCGCCGCGAGGAGCAGCGCCTTCAGCCCTTCGCCAGTGAGGCACCGCATCTCGCGCTTCGGCGCTGCGCCCGGCTTCCCTTTCGGCGGCTTCACGCGGAGCGTCGGGTCGAGCATGTTGAGGTCGGCCGCCATGTCGCGCAGCATCTGCACGACCGGCCGCCACCACGACGTCAGCGTGTCCTTGCTGTACGGCTGACCGGAGCCCTCGCGCACGGTGTCATCCAGGTTGTGGCGGATCGGCTGTACCTGCTGATCGAGCCAGATCACCCAGGATGACAACATGGCCCGCGTCATCGCGTGACACGCGAGGTAGCCGAGCTTCGGTACGAAGTGGTCCCAGATTGCGGATTCGTAATGCCGTGCAGCGGCAGGCTTCAGCGTCTGCTTGTGGCTATCGAGCCATTCACGGGCGTACGTCTCGACGCTTTGGCCGGTATCCGGGCGGTGTGCGACAGGGGTCGACGGCGGACTGCGCAGCTGCGCCTGTAGTGTCAGCGCCAGCTGCGCGGCTTCCGGCACGGTCGCGTTCAGCTCCAGGTTCCGCTGGGCAAACTCCATTTTGCCGTCTTTCCAGATGCCGACTTTCACGGCAAGTCTTCCGTCCTTGCGTCTGTAAACGCCCATCGGCTCCAGTTTCTTCCATCCTTTCATGGGGATCCTCCACACCTAGGCGCAGCACGTCGGCGCGCCGATATACGTTTTCTTTGCCTCGCTTGCCGACCGGCGAAAGCGCAGCGCTGTTTCGACTGGCGCGCATCCGCACACCGGCCTCTGTGGTCCTAAGCAACATCGCGGCTTCTCGCGTCGTCACCGTGTCCTGTTTGGACAGACGAGCAAGCGCCAGTTCGTCGGCAATGCGCGCGAGCATCGCCGTGTTTGCCTTGACGGCCACGACAAGTTCGTCGCTCCCGTGCGCCGGCTTCGGTGACGACTGCGCATGCTGAAGTTGGACGGCAACGCTGCCCACGCTCGCCTTCTTGGCGGAGACGCTGGACGCGTGTGCACTGTCTATCAGTTCATTTTTCATGTGTCAAATCAGTGTATTGACGCTGATGCGAAAGTTCACAGACGGACTACGATCACGGGCGTTCGACGAGTCCTGGCGGGTCGCCCAACGGCCTGGATATGACTTCCTCTTGGCGGAACAGCCGCGTCCAACGACCAACGCCGGCCTCCGAAATCATCGTCCGGATCTGCCGGATGCGGACGTCGTCGCCGATTACAACTAGCCACAGTTCGGTATCGCGCCGCGTCGCGAGCCAGCCCTTGAGCGCCCGGAGCTTCAAGGTCAGGGCCTGAGTTTCATGTCCGCAGTCAGCTTCAATGACGGCTGTGATTTCATGTCCTTGAACGCTCGCGACGCAGAGCGCGTCTGGCGCTAGATGGTGCTGAGCGAGACCAAGTTGGCGCGCGTACTCGCCGCGACCTGGCTCCCACGCGTACAGCTGACCAAGCCCAGCCTCATTCAAACGAGCCGCCCACAACCGCATGTCTGAAATGAGCAGCGTGTGCCGCGCGGCCGATGCCCGAAGCGGCGCCGGCGTCGTCAGCCCAGTGATGTCGTGGCCGAGGTCCCGGAGCGCCAAAAGGCCGTCGCGGCCGATCGCCAGGATATTGCTGTCCCGTGACGCGCACAGGAACGCAGTGATATACTTGGCGTCGAGAAGTTGTCGCAGACGACGCCTGCAGCGATCAGCGCTCGGAAAGCACTCGCGGGAAATTTGCGCTGCACTTAGATAACCGCATTCCGCAAGCGCAAGTAGCACGAAGCCGTCTCTTTCGGTCAGCGTGACGTGTGCGCGGGCGGCGGGTTCGGTTCTTCTGCGTCGATCCACGACACACTCCTTCAGACGGTACGATGCGGGTTGTCGACCGACAGCGAACACGAGGGCTCACTGCACGGCAGGAATGGGGCGGAAGGCCTCAAACATCCAGGCGCCGGGCACCACCATCCCGGACCATGCCAACGGTAGCCACAGCTGCACTGCCAATCGTCGATCTCCACAAGCCGATGGTGGCTTTTGCAAAACACGCCTCGTGTTTGCGCCTGTTGCGAGCGCATGCGGGCATTCGCGTAGGCAACGCCGGTCAACACTGTCCAGCCCATCCACCACGCGGCGACACCAATTGCCATCACCACCTTGGTCGTAAAACGCAGTAATATTATTAATGTATTCATGATTTCACCCAAACCTGGAACGCGGACGCTTCGGCGGACGCGGGGTTTCTGACGATGGATGAACGCTTGCGAACGTGTCGACTCGCGGGCCGCCAACTTCCCAGAGCCGTACGGGCCGGGGCAGCACTCGCGGGGACAGCCGCCAGTACACTTCTTGAAACTGGTCCTCGTGCTTCCGCCGGGCTTTTTCCAGGGCTCGGAAGTCGATGTCCGCGGAGCGAAAGAACTGCACGCGGTCGCGCGCGGCCAGGCAAAAATCGCGCGGCTTCATGGCGGCGATGCGGCGTATCATCGCGGACGCGCGCGGGTCGCCGGCGGACCCGTATTGTTCGCGGGCAATCAGCGACGCATCTTCGGCCCCGACAGCGCCGACGAGCCGGTGGCTGTTGGCAATGATGGCATCCCACACGGTGCCGAGATCCCGCAGGCCGCGCAGATGCTGGGCTGAGAGCCAGAGTTCGACCCCGAAGCTGCGGCCCGTTTCAAGGATCGGACGGGCAATGGTAGTGAGCGCGGGGGCAAATTGAAGCGCCTCGTCGATGAAACAGGTGGTGACGCCAGGTGGAAATCCCGGTGGTGGGCGACGAAGTAGCGCGCGGGCAAACTGCTCAACCAAAAGGTTGCCAAACGTCAGCACAACCTGGTCTGAACCGGCAGGCGCATTGGCGAGGTCGATGTACACATCTGAGGTGCGCGCCAAATTGCCAAAGTCGATGCAACTGCCCGCACCGAGCTGCGCCGCGAGCCCGTCCCAGCCGTTCAGGACGCGCAGCCGTGCGAGAGCGCCAGCACGGGCGTCCGACGGAGAACTTTGCACCGACTGCAACTCGACTCGCACCTCCTCATCAGGCACGAGCGCGGCAAGACGGGCGATGCCGTCAGGAAGCGTCAGGCAATCGGCGGCCCAGAGCAGCGACCGTGAAGGGTGATCCGCGCACAGCACGGCCCAGACGACAGAAACGAGCACCGCCTGGATGCGGTACGACGCCGAGCCCGATTGCGCCTCCCCTGCTGCGGTTTTACTAATGAGGTGGGCAAGCGACTGCGCGATCAGTCGACGGGGTGCATCACCATAGTTGGCCTTCGCCAAATTCATGGGCACCCGGCCGGGCGCGCCATCGGGGGCGAACAGGTTGATATAGCAGGTCGTTTGCAAGGCCGACACATTCCGCAGCGCAGTCATCGGCAGACCGTATTCCATCGCCTCTCCCTTCCGGTCGGCGCAGAGGAAATGCAAAGACAGGTGGTCAGACTTCCGTGAGGTCAAGACGTTCATGAGTAGCGCCGACTTGCCCCCACCGGTCGGGGCCGGAACCAGGAGGTGGCCTGGCGATGTCAGTGACGAAGGATCAAGCCAACCACGCTCAACTGCGTGCACGTCCGACAGTAGCGTTGCGCCGTCCGGTACTTTTGACGCCTCGACATCAGGCAGCGGGGCGACGCGAGCGCGGCGCGAAAGGTCGAAGCCGCTCATGGCTCCTCCGGACGCACGCGGCGCTTCGTGCTCGCGCCAGTTGGTGGAAACTGGCGCTGCAGCACAGCGCGCTGCCTGCGAAAAACCACGTGACTCACGATCGCGAGGCCGATGAGCAACAGGACGCCGATGAGTCCGTCCATGGCGGGCATGAGCATCCCGGACGCGGTGTGCAGAGCGACGGGCATAAGCATCCAGACAGCGACGCCACCGAGCCCAGCGATTTCCAGACGATGTGTTGCACGCCACAGGCGCAGCGTTGCCCAGATAGCCACGATCCAACGAATCACCTCCACGACGCCTCCTTTCTCACGAGGTGGAATCACCCGTCGCGCAGTGCTCAATGCACCGCGCGACGGTGTTCCCGTTTGCTCAATCCGATGTCGCCACGCCGTTAAACCGCGACCATTCCGCGGTAAGTGTCATCGAACGCGCGAGAGCTTCGGTCGCGCGGCCCGCGGCACCCGGCAACGCGGCCATGAGGCCCCGCTGGCCCGGAAGCACCGCGCCGCCGACGCTCAGTGCACCGTCCGAGAGCCGGAGCCTGGCGCTGTGGATCCGGAGCGCACCGGCAGTGTTCGGCTCGATGAGCACTAGGTTTGAGCCACGCAAGAGCGGAACTGTCGCGTGATCGGCCAAACCCCGTTCGAGTTCGCTTGGCGTGCGCCAAACACCGGCGGGCGAAAGCACGATGACCGCCTCGGCAGCCATACCCCCGCGCGTCAACGTAATCGGCGCGTCCTCCAATTCGAGGCCGCCTGCAAACCGTGGCAGATTACGCTCGAAGTGCGCGATGAACTCGCGGCGCACGCCGGCTTCCTGGCCACGGTGCGCAAGACTCGCCCGGTCACCCAGCACGCGCTCCGACCCGCTGCGGGCCGTGACCTGGGCAAGGGACCGCATGAACTGCGTCAAGCCCTCGCGACTCCGCAAGTCATGCTTGCCCAGGGCAACCATGAGCCCCAGCAGCGGCAGGCCCGCGCTCGCGATCACGAGGTACGCGAGGAACTCTGCGCGCGGTGGCGCGCGCTCAAGGACCGCGAGAATCGGCTCCGGACGGTCGACGTGCAGCACGATTGGGCCAGAGCCATCGAGCGGTGTGTCCTCGATGCGCGCCTCGATGTAGCTGGCCGGAACGCCCATCTCGCGGTCGGCCAACGCCTGCGATTGCGCCTTGCCGAGCGCCGGATCGATGTACTTCGGCGCGATGCCGCCATCGAGACGACGGTTCAGGCTCGCGACGGACGGACCAAAGCTTCGTGCAGCGTTGCCCGCGCCGCCCATCGGAATCTCGAACGGCCGCCGCTTGATCTTGTTGTCTCCGTTATTGCTCATGGAAATCACCTTTTGTGTTTGCGTAGTTGCTACTGCGGGTTGATGCCGTGTTCGGCGAGGGCACGGCGATAGAACGTGGTGTACGCGGCGGCGTCCTGAGTCGTCGCGGTGTCCCAGCGCGCCGGAGCGTCGTCATTACCCGTCAGCAGCAGTTGGGCCGAGTTGACCTGGCTCTGCTGCTGCCGCAGCCGCGCCCGCGCCTGACGGAGCTGCTGGTGGAGTTGGCGAGCTTCCAACCACTTGGGCAACAAGGACTTGGCGAGCCACGCCGGCCCGATCACGGCCGCGGCGATCAGAATACTCGACGCGACGTTTCCGGCTGGAGTGGCTCCGTCGGCGTCACCGAGCGCCAGGAAGCGCGCCGTCACGGCCGCGCAAACGAGCAGGCCATAGCCAAGCACCACAGCGACTGTCCGCCGCGAGCGCTGCCCCGGCGGGCGCGCCCGGGCACGTCCAAGTTCCTCCGCCGTCGCTGCCGTGGCGCCGAAAACGAAAGCCGCGAGCGCAAGGCCGAGCACGATCGCCGTCTGCCCGGGAACATCCAAGGACTGCTCGACCAAGTCATAGGCGCCGAACGTTTCGAGGGCAAACAGCCCCAAAATGATCAACCCGAGCGAGATGGCCGCGGGCGGCGCCGCGAGCTCGGTCGCGCGCACGTCAGCCTCCGCCTCCGCCACGGCATCGGCACGCGACAATGTGTCCGCGGCCTGCACCAGCCTGGGGTCACTGGCCTCGGCGCGCTCCGGGCGCCGCCCGTTGCGGCGCTCGACAAATGCACGCCGGCCGTCTTCCAGCGGAACTTTTGCAAGTGCGTCGGCGGACGCCGCACGACGGATGGGATCAAAAACTTCCAGCATATTGCACCTCTTCAACTCGCCGCAGCCTGGACTGCGACGTCACTCAGCGATCGTCTTGGCCGGAACATCCGACCAAAACCTCACGCTGCCACCAGAGGCCGAGATGGCCTCGTTCCAGGAATTCCGGATCTTGTTGACCTTGGAGACGCTCCACCGGCACCCTGGACGCTTCGGGGGGCGCACTTGCGCCTGGGCGACGAACTGGACAGTCACGCCATCGAGGACGTGGTTCGCGAAGGCGTTCGCCGTCGCAACCGCCGCAAACTTCTGGGGCTTGGGTGACGCGCAGTCCATGTCCATGTGATAGCGCGGTCCGGAGACTTCCCTGCCGTCGGCGATGACCCAAATCTGCCGTGGAACGGCAGCGCCGCCCGCGGCAGCGGCCGTCCCGATCGCCTCGACGAGGTGCTGCTCAAAGCCGGGCACACGAGGGACATTCGCGCCCGCAGCGGCCGCCATCGCCTCCACTTGAACGCGAATCCACTTGTCACGCGCGGCGGACTTGGACCGAGGTCCACCGCGTCGCGGCAACTGCAGCGGCTGGGTTTGCGCGACGGCGGTGACCAACTCGCCTGTGAGCATCCACAGGCGCGCGCCGCCGGTCTGTTCCAACGCCGCGTGGACTACAGGTGCAAGGGTTTCGGGCGTGCAGATGGAGTCGCGGCGAGCGGAACACACGATTTCTACAACGTTGCGTTCGGGGCTCACCTCGACCGGGGGGCGGGCGTCACCCATCGAGCAGCTGCCCACGACCGCCGCGACCAACCAGAGCCACGCAGTTGACACAAACCTATGCAACGCGTAGCGTTGAGGTATGGGGCGAAGATGGCTGTTCGCCATCTGTCGACTGTCGCGCTCGGCGCCGAGGTCGGCCGAACGCCCGCCGCCCGCGGAGTCACGCGTCACCGGCACGCCGTTCGGTTCACGGCCAAGGCTCGCAACCAAGGCCCGCGCACGGCGGCGCTCCGTCCACAACTGGAGATTTTTCCTACGCATATCTGGGGCGCCCTTTACGCCCTTGATTTGCCAGGTGATGTGCGCCTTTCGCCGTCACTGGCCTCATCCCACGTTTCGTACCGTGGGTTGGGGCTTCTTTTTTTTCAGCGACGGGTTGTCGGAGAAAAGCGGAAGCCACCAGCGCAAACCGGACGCCCTGGCGGGATGTCCGGTCTAAGCCAATTGCAACAAAACCCCGATTGCCGTGCGAATTGGTCTTGTCTGACATCAAGACAGATGTAGAATCAGTGAGTTTTGAATTTCGAATGTTCGTGTGCGCTGCAATAGCGCGCCCCGCCGACCGATCCTAACTTGACGGCAGGTATTCCCTCGTCCTGGGAGGCGCGGATGGCTGACAGCCAAATTATCACCAAGACGGCACAGCTGCCGGCACGCACCCAGGAACACATCCGACTGGTTTTTGACGGCTTCGCGGGGCGCCTGCGCGATGCCAAGTCCCGGCACGAGTTCAAGCTGGGATGCTGGCAACGCCTTGAATCCATCATCGAAGAGCGCGACGGTGTGGGCGTGGACGAAATTCCCGAGATCCTGCGGCTCATCGACAGCGCACCGGGAGGTGACCCGCAAGTGGCGCGACCGGAGAGACCAGCGGACTTCGACAAAAATCTTCGTGAAATTGCCAGACATTTTCCGGATCCCATCTCGGAAGTCTGGCGTCGGCTAAGCAAACTGCGTTCGAGGGCCGGCGATTTGCCGGCGGTTCACGCCCTGATCCGGTGGGCGACGGGCATTCCTGACGACCAGATCTCGCTCCTTCGGCGCGCCGATGCGATCACCGAAGACAACTGGATAAAATCAGGGCGAATTCGCGGGGGAGCTGCGCCCGATGAGTCGATCGTTCCGGCGATCAAGCAACTTGAGAACATCCGGCCAACGCGACGCGAAGGCAGCAAATTGGTGGCTGAAGGCTTGGCCATCTTTGAACTGTTCTATGACGCCTGCAAGGCGTTCATTCTGTTCTGCCGTAAGAATTGGGGACTCGGAGTAGCGACCGCCGCAGCGCTGTACATCGCGTGGCCGTCGCCACTCCCCCCCAAGGTACGCCCGATGGACATCGCGTATGGGCAATCGACGTCTGGGTCAGCTCCTGTTTGCTCCGGCAACACTGCGGATCGGAGGACCGAGTCCGACCTGCGAGTGATTCCCATCCACGAGCGCATCGCCCCGCACGACTACGACCGGTGCTTTGAGGCCGTCCCCTACGACGGGTCCGATCGGACCGAACCAGCTCTGCGCGGCACGACGTTGTGGTCGTCTGACTCGAACGACAAACGCGAACTCTGCAATCTCGAGATCTTGGGGGGCGTCCCGCAGACGTTCTGGGTGCGACCTGTCGAAGTCGGCGGTCAGCGGGCGTACGTCGGTTTGGCCATCCGCAGACGGGTGAAAATCGAAGTGGCCATTCAGGCCAGCGACACGACTGCTTCGCCAGCCCTCCTACGTGAAATTGCCGCCGAGCGAGAGCGGCAGGCGGCAGATGATGACGGCGACGGCCTGCCTGACGTCTTCGAACCGTACTTCGGCGCAGTCGTAGGAAAGCCAGACACCGACGGCGATGGGATCCGTGACGGTATCGAGGCCTTGGTCCATCGGACAAGTCCGCGCGATTCGGATTCCGATCATGACGACGTGCCGGATCTCGAAGAACTGCAGCAGGGCTCGACGCCGTTGGTAAAGGATCGATCGCCAGGCGACGAAGAGCCCTCCTTGTTCTGTGCGCCCGACCATCGGCCCGTGTACGGCTGGCAGCTGGGACAGCAGTTCTTCTTTGCGCCCACACCATCCAGCCCGCGCCGATCCGATTTTGATGAGAAGCGTCACCCCCATCCACTCGGCGTCGTGTTCTGCGCGCTGCGAAACCAGGCCAACGGCTTCTACCCGTTGTGGGCGTCTGGCGGTCGCCTGTGGACCATCGACCACGGCGAGCCGCAACCTGATGCTAACCCTACAGAACACTTCGAATTTCTCGGCGCTGTTCGCCTCCAACCGTCTGCGTACGCTGAGGGCGGAGAGGCGCCGCGATGGGTGATGTCTGGCGCGGATGCTTCGTGGCTGTCGCGGAGCTCCGCCAGCGCGAAACCCGTTTCCCTCCTAAACGAATATCCGCGGCTGGGGCCGCCGGTGCGGACGATCCCGATAGCCGAGGCTGAAGGTGAGTCCTCTTTGCGGCCGCATATTATCGTTGACCTACCGATTGGACCGTAGCGGCGCCACAGCGACGCGCAGGTTTCGCGCGCCGCTGACGCTGCGCATGTTCGCGCGTGTATGTCCTCGTCGGGTCGGACGAGGCCGCGGGCAGTCAGTCATTGACCACTGGGCCATGTAAAGAGCCGGATCGAAGCGCAACTGACACGTGGATTATATTGACTTCTTGCTCGCGCAGGTCACCGTCGAACGGACAGTCGATCGGTGCCCCGTCAGGTGAGCCGACAGGTCGTCCATCGAAAACATATCGAGCTGATCCGCAAGCCCGCCCATGACATACGGAGGCGAGCAGTACGGCTCCCACGCGAAGCGGAGCCCAGTGGTGAAGCCGTGACGAATTATTGCATCTTCTCGCAGTTGCAGCTTCCGCCGCTGCAGCCGGCGCTGTACCCGTGGTTGAACAGCACCGGACAACCGCTGCCGCCGCCACATCCGACGCTGCCGCCGCCGCAATACTGAAGCGGCTGCTGGTCCGTGAAGCTCGTGCTCGAGCAGCTGAACTTTCCAGAGAACATGCCGTTATCGTCGCTCATGCAGGGTGCCGGAGGTTTGCCACACGTGCCGCCGGGTCCGCACTCGCCGAGGTTGCAGCCAGTGCCGTTCGTGCAAGTGGTCGTGCTCGTGCCCCAGGTGTTGCAGTCACTCGAGCCACTGGCGGCGACACACGCGACGACGGTGCAGCCATCTTGGCACTTCTTGTCGCCGATGCTGCAGGCGTCGGTGCACGTCTTCGCCGGCGTCGCGCATGTACCCGCCGTACAGACCTGGCCGCCGCTGCAGGTGACCTCGCAGGATCCACAGTGGCCGCTGGCGACGATTTCCGCTCCTGTCATGTCGTCGACTTTTCCATTACAATCATCATCTTTGCCGTTGCAGATCTCCGTCGCGCCCGGATGCACCGCGGGGTCTTTGTCATCGCAGTCACTGCCGCCACACGAGATCGCCATGAAGCCATCATGGTCGTCGTCGGCACAAACGTCGGACTGGGCGGCGTCCATGGCTGTCGCCATGTCGTTTGACCCGTCCTTGCTGTCAGCGGCAGAGGCCGTGTCGGGATCCGTCCCCGCGCCACCGCCGCCTGAAGCGGTCTTGCCGCTACACGATGCGCAAAGCAGAAAACAAACGGTCAGGGCGAATTTCTTGTTCATTGTGGAGCTCCAAAGGTTTGGGGTCGAACGCAAAGTCTGCTTGGGGGCGCGACTTCTTAGGCGGGGCTCTGGCGGGGCGGCTAGAACAGCGTCCGGTATTCTTCGGTCCGCTCCGTGACGTCGACCTTGCTCTTGACGTTGAACTCGAACTTCGTCGCTTTCACGACGTTGCCGGCGGCGTCGGTCTGCACAGGGACCTGGTACAGTTGGAGCTTCAGGAGACCAGCCTTCTCGGACCAACCCGTGAGCTTCGACGCCTCGAACTGGTCGTCGGGGAAATCAAGTGCGAGGTACCCCGTGAAACTGTCCTCCGGCGCGAGTTCGGTGTCGCGCGACAAAAGCCGCATGGACCGGTATTCGCCGACGAGTTGGTCCACCGGAAACGTGATGCCAACATTCTGGGCGGCGTAGACGGCCTTGCGGCCCGCCAGGTAGTTCGTCAGCCGCTCCTGAAGCTCGCGCTTGGAGAGCACCGGGTAATCGTTCCCGGCCTCGTCCTTCACGCGGATGATGGCGCGGTCGAGTTTCAGCGCGAACTGCGTGTGATTGCGGATGGTCACCTTGAAGAACGGCGCCGGCAGAAGCCGGACACCGACCGCCTGCTTGGACGCGGCCCCGGCCTGCACGACATCCATGCTGATCGTCTTGTACGTCGCGGGATCCTTGTCTGCTTCGGCCGGGCCAAACATCCGGACCGTCACAGTCAGGCCGTCCCGGTCCTGTTCTGCGGGCGTTTCCTTGGCGAGTTCGAAGGTAAGCTTTTCGTCGCGGACGACCCGCGTCGCGGTGCCACACGCGGGCAACGCGATGGCGGCGGCAAGCACAATGAAGAAAATCTGACGACTCATGGGATCCTCGGCAACGTGGGCTGGGCGGATTCCCGCGCCAGCAAGTGGTGATCGCGCCGACGCCGCTGCAGGATATCCACACCCCCAGCGACCGGCGATGTTGCGTATAACTCTGAAATCACGCTATATTGTACGGTGTCGGCCGTGGACGAACCGTCCCGCGCCGAGCACCTATGACGCTTCCCGATGCCTCGTCCTCCGAACTCTGCCGCGACTTCCGGCAGTACCTCCTTGAAGTCCGCCACTTCTCGCCGCGCACGATCGTTGCGTACTCGACGCTCGCGGCGGCGCTTCTTTGCCACGCCGGCGATGAAGATGCCTTGACGCACCTTGATCGCAAGGGCGTTATCACGTTTCTGCGCCTGGACCGCGGTCGACCAACGTCCAAAGTCACGTGGAATCTGCGGCTCACGGGCGTGCGTGCGCTGTACCGCTGGCTCCAGGAAGAAGGCCGCGTCGCGCGTAACCCGACCGACGGCATCGATCGCCAGCACATCGTCCAGGCAGAGCCGCAGCCGCTGTCCCTCGCCGAGATGGTGCAACTTGTTTCAACCGTTGAGACGCAATCGCCGGCGGCGTATCGACACCGAAACGTCGCGCTCGTCCAAGTGTTCCTACACACAGCGCTGCGTGTCGCCGAGGTGGTGTCGCTGGATCTGAGCCAGGTTGATCTCGCCGAGCATCTGCTCCGCGGCGTGCGGCGTAAGCGCGGAAAAGTCTTCGCAGCAGTGTGCAACGATGTCGCGGCCGCGGCGCTCGGCGACTGCCTGGCCGCAAGACCGCGCCTCACTCGCGATCCGGCGGAGCAGGCGCTTTTCCTATCGGACCGAGGCCGTCGGCTCTGCGTCCGAAGCGTGCAGCAGATGGTTGCCCGGTACGCAAAAATTGCCGGAATTCGCCGGTCGGTCACGCCGCATCTTTTGCGCCACTCGTCGGCGACGGCGCTGGCATCGCTCGGCACACCACTGCGCGTCGTGCAGGAGATCTGCGGGCACAGTTCCGTAACAACGACGCAGCGTTATGTTCATGTCGGGGACCGCGACCGCTTCGACGCCGCGGATCGCTTGGCAAAGGCGTTCCGTGACGCGCGCGCAGGCTTGTAGAACGTCGCCGCGGGGGGCTTGTATTGCGCGTGCATTCAGAGAAGGGCGAAGAATCCTCGGACAGCTTATCGCGTGACTTGTCGGCGACGGGATGCCGCGCCACCTCCCTTCAACCAGTCAGCGTCGGCGTCCCGGCAGTAGTCACGTGACCGAAGGGTCGTCGACGGTCGGTGATCGCACCAACTCGTTGTGCGCTGCCAACGAAGCTGCATCCACTGGAGCGACAGCGCCCGAGTCGACAACCTGCCACCAACCTCGCGCGCTGTCGTCGTCCCACTTGCCAGCGCAGGTGCACTTGCCAAGTGCTTTTCGGAATGCCTGGGCATCCGCAAAGCGATCAGCCGGGTCGCGGCGCGTTGCGCGAACGAGCACCCCTTCCAGATCGGCCGGCATGTCGGCTCGGGCCCGACTTGGGCTCGCCGGGTCAAGCTTGAGGCGCGCGGAGAGTTGCGCAAGCGGGTTCTTGCCTTGAAACGGCAGTTCCGCGGTCAGCATGAAATAGGCAACAAGCCCCAAGCTGTAGATGTCACTGCCGGGGCCGATCTTGTCGCCGGATGCCTGCTCAGGCGACATGTACGCCGGGGTCCCGAGGATGGCGCCGTCGCTCGTGAGGCGATGGTCGTTGTCCTCCGCTTCGACCCGCTGGACCAGGCCAAAATCGATGAGCTTGACCGTGTCCTGAATCGCACCCTGGTTACAAATCAGGATGTTCTCCGGCTTGATGTCGCGATGGACGAAGCCAATGCTGTGCGCCTCCGCCAGCGCGCCGCACACCTGGCGCAAGAGGAACACGACCCGCTCCGGTGACAGCGGGCCGCGCGTCGTCACGACGTCGGCCAAGGTCAGGCCTGGCACGTACTCCATCACGTAGAAGAACGTGCCGTCTTCGAGATGGCCATAGTCGTAAATCGTCACGGTGTTAGGGTGGCTCAGCTGCGCCATCGTCTGCACTTCCCGCTCGAAGCGCGCGAGGGTCTGCGGGTCGCGAACGCGGTCCTGACGCACCAGTTTGATGGCGCACGGGCGCTTCAGGAGCCGATGCTCCGCGAGCAGGACATCACCCATGCCACCGCTGCCGATGAGGCGAACAATCCGGTAGCCGTTCAGTTCCCTGACCTTGTCCTTGGCAGCCTCGTGGTTGGCTTTTTCCAGCGTGCGCATGCCGATGACGAGGAAGAAATCTTCAAAGAGCGCCCAGAAGGAATGTTCAAACAGTAGCCAGAAACGCGGGCGCGGCGTGCCAAACACCGAGAGCGGCATGTACACGCCGACGAGCAGCGTGTCGGCCAGCGCCACCGCGGTTGCGGTGAGGAGCACCCAGGGATCGCGGTAGAACGCGAGAAATGCGAGCGAGGCGAAGATGTGAAAGTGCGTCTCGGCGTGGCCGCCGGTCAGATGAATGAAGAGGCCGCTGAAGGCGACCTGGCACGCCGCGACGATGTGGCGCGTCGCGGCGCGGCTACTGCCAAAATGCACTGCCGCAGTTGGCAGTCCGGCGAGTAGCGCGCCAACGACTACCGCGGTCCAGACGTGCGCCTGAACGGACGTGGCACCCGGTTGGTGGAGTTGAACAGCAACGACAACCGCCGCGAGCCATTCGAACAGCAAAAGCCCGACAAACACGCGGTTGGTCGAAAGGACGACTGCCGCACGCTGGCGATTCAGCAAGTCCGCTGCCACTGCCGAGTTGCCATTCGGCACCGCGAGGCTTGGAATCTCGCGGATGAGCTCAACGTCTTGCATGTAGGCTCCTGCAACTTGTGAGCCTGCCGATGCTGCCGCACTCCGTCAATCGCAGTTTGTGCAGGAAGACATAGCAAAATCTGCAACCTGTGACCCATTTTTTGGTCGACTGAACCTTGACGCCGATCGGCTTCCTTGCCATACATCGGGGTTCCCGCCCCCAAGCGGCTCCGAGCGCGCCCCCAAGCGTGTCCAGCAACCAACAACCCAGACGGAAGGAACCATGCCGAAGACGAAAGGCACTGCTGCTGAATTTATCTTGAAACTGCTTCGGGCCCACCCGGACTACGAGATGCGCGTCGACGACATCTATGAAGAGGGCGAGAGGAAGTGGACCAAGGCAAACATCAGCAACGCGCTGGCCCGCCTGCTTGAAAAGGGCCTCGTCACGCGCGTCACGGACGAGAACAAGTTCGCGTGGTGGTCGATCGCTGCCGCGCGATGACCGGGAGTTCCGGAATCCAGTTGGCACCGAATTGGCACAACCGGGGACGCAGCTCCGCCTTGACGCTGGCTCCGGGCATCAGCAAACTCGTGGAAGTATTCGGCTTCCTGCCGACTAGACTGACACAGGTCACCGTGCCACACGAGACAACATCGCCGCCACGCCCGTCGCATCTGGTGGTCATCGCCCTGTGCGACTGCCAGTATTGCTGGCAGATTCACGGCTGCATGCATACGGACGGTTCGACGCGCGGCTGCGCACGGGACTGCGGGTGGGCAACGTGCGAGTTGCCCGGGCAACGACTGCCGCGAACGACCGGGATCTGCCGACCCTGCCTTGTCGCGCATCATCCGGAACTTCTGGCCGAGCTCGAAGCCGACTGACCCACACCGACGCTCGGACGAAAACGGGTTCGCGCGACGGCCCACTGCCGGGTGGCGGGTCTCCATTGCCGCGTTCTGCCGGGCCGCCCACCCAGCGATCAGCGTGGTTGACGACGAACGGTGACGGTCGGTCCGCTGGATCGACGTGGAGCCCAAGACTCGTCTCGCGGATGTGGCGCACGCTCGTGATTACGCCGCGAACCGACGACGTTCGAAGGCATCGAGCATCGCGTCGCACTGAATGCGCTCCTCAGGGGTCATTTGCGCATACATCAAGACCGAGATGCCATGCGCGAAACCAACGGGTACAGGTTCGGTCACCTCGGGACCTGCGGCCCGGAGAAGACCGACACAGGTTGCCGCGAGTTCATCGTTGACGCCGCGACGGGTCAGGATACCCATCAGTGCAAGATCATCATGAATCAGTTCCTTCAAAGATTTTGACATCGCGGTCTCCGTAAGCTGTTGGTGGTTTGTCCTCAGTCCCCGTCGCTGCCGGAAGTGGCCGCGCCGATCCCAATTCCGAGCAAGAATGAAAGTGCGCCCGCGCCCAAGGCCGCGGCGGCAACCTTCTTGTTACCGTCGGCCAACTTCGCTACCAAGCTGTTCGCGTAATCCTTCCATTGCTGCAGCGACTCGGCGAGTCCTGTTGCATGACGCTGGGTTGACCTCAACTGTTCAGTCGCGACTTCAAGTTGCTTCGAGGTTCGAACGAAATCGCCCGACAAGACACGCACGTGCTGACGGAGTTCATGCGCCTCAGTGTGAAACGGCTTCAGTCGTTCCACTTCGGCACGCAGACGGATCGTTTCATCCTGCGCCGCGGCTGCCTTCCGCTCGGCTCTGTCGACTACATTCGACATCGCGACGAGTTCGGCTTGCACGCCCGCCAGCTTCCGCTCAAGGTCATCGCGCTGAGTCGCCAACTGTTGCGCCATGTCGAGCACGGGTGAGCCAACCATGGATTCGGCAATACTGGCGAACACGATTCCTTCAACCAACGAGCGTTCCGTGACGCCCAGCCCAGTGGCGACTTGCGCAAGCAGATTCTGCGTGAGCCGAATCCGCCCCGAGTACACCTTTGAAAGGACGCCGGTCGCCAGGTTGAGTTTGATCTCCAACTGTCGACCCGAAATTTTCTTGGCCGCGAGGCCTGCTTTCACTCGGCTACGCAGTGTCGCCAAGTCTGTCGCCTGAACAGGCGTTTCGTCGTGTGCCATGTTTTCCATCCGTACATACCCATCCGCAGAACCAGACCGGAGTGAAACATTTTGACAGCGGTTGCGCAAGAAAATTTGGCGCCGAAAGTGCTGAACAAATACAGCACTGGCTTTGCGAATGTTCAGCAGGGTGCTGGCTTTCGGGAATCGACAGCGCTGTCAGCCTGTTCTGCGCACCCGGCAGGCTGGGCAGCGTCCAGGACTCGGCGAATCACGTTGCCTTCCGCGTCACCCAGAAACGGCACTCCGACAGAATGTGCCTCGTGGTTCCTCAAAACGCTCAAGTCAGGGGCACTCTGGAAGGCTCAGCAAGTTGTCCGGCTGGACGCCGTCTGCCACGGTCTTCAAGTACTTGTGGCCCAGCGCGCTCTTTGAGACGATGACGTCCGCACGGTACCCATCGCGATTCACGTAGAACAGCCAACTCCCGTTCTCGATGCCCGCGATCGCAGCCTCCTGCGTAAGTTTCCAGCGCGTGCCGTCATGGACGCCGCCGACAGAATGAATTCGCTCGTGAGCACTGGAACGGTCGGTCTTGTTGATGCAACTGATTTGATACGAGATAGCCATCGTGGTCTCCGATTTTGGTTGCTGAACATTCGTTCATCGCTGAACAGATGTTCACCATATACATCCGGCCGAACCGGAGCGCAACTGCAAAAAAGTGGTGGTGGCCGGCACCGCCTACTTTGGAGTTATTTCCCGTGGTGACAACCGGAGTGAAATCGGGAGCAGTACTTCGGGGCCTTCCTTGGGATCTGGAATGACAGCCTCGATCGTGAATGTCGTTCCCCGCAGGTTGAACGTCGATTCGACGATCGTTGCCCCACGTTTCGCGTCGACGCCAGTGTACTTCCGCGCTGAGAGTCGAACCCGATCGTCTCGCAGGTGCCAAACGCCTTCCAACATTGCGTATCGGGCCTCCCTGAGGACACCATGTTCGTCGAAAAGGTACTGCGTGGCATTCCGACCGTGCAATCGCACGAGTGCAAAGCTCCACTGGGGTGGCCCATCCGGGTTGAACTCGTGCAGTTGCTCGGGCTCCGTCGAGCCGCGAATGTGCTGGATAATGTCGCCAAATGTCGGCTGACATGGTGTGCCGTGGATGTCCATGAACGAGCAGGCCTCATCGATCGGTGAGGATTCTGCCGCGAGGAGCCGCGCCTCGTGGTCGAACACGTAGAAGTGGTGGGGTTCGCAAACAAGGTCGCGTACACAGATAAACTCTGGAAGAAATGTCGCGAGCCAGTCCTCGCTCGTCAACTCTCCGAAGGTCCGCAAGCGGATATTCATCGCCTCCGCTTTCGCGCGGGCGGCCGGGGTGAATCCGTTGCGCGCGACGACGACGGCAACATCTGCGCGGACGCCACTGCGCACAGACTCCACCGCGTCAATGGTCCGCACGTCCACCAGGCGCCGCCAATCTTTGACCTCAATCATGGTCGTGAACGTGTGGTCGCCTTCGCACAGTTCAACGAGGACATCAATCTCCCGATCGCACCTCGCGTCATAGTCGTAGCGTCGCGCATTCGCAGTGATTGTGCCCCGTTCCGTCAGGACCGATTGGATGTTCGCAATCAGTTCTTCGAACTGCCTACCGGGCTTGGGCTTGCTCAATTCCGACCTCCGTCGTGTTCGTCAACTCGCGATCGTCCAGTTGCCCGCGCACGCGTCAACTACCGTGCAAAAAAAAGATCGCCGCCTCACGCTCTGCCGTTGTGGCAAAACATGAAGCGGCGTCGGTGTTACGCGGCAAGTTGGAACGACCCGCCGCAGGTCGCGCACGTAATCGTCGTCGCGGCAAGCGTCGCGCGTGCGACCCGAATGTTGAATGGACACGCGCATGAAGCCTTCTTGTACCGGCCACCAGCTTCGGGCGGTTCGGCATCGTCGGGCTTGCTGTCGTCGCTGTCCCCCACCCCGGCTGCTGTTGGCTTGCTCGCGCTCACCGTCGGTCGCCGGTGCATGAGGACCTGCCGCAGCGCTTCCGTCTCGGCGTTGTAACGCTGAGCCGTCTCGGGCTGCATCTTGGTCAACGCAAAGCCGTAGTGAGCGACCTGCGTGACGTCGAGCCCAAGCTCTTTGGCGGCAGCCTCGAACTTGCGGTTGTGGTACTGGGACCGGCTGCAGTCGTGGATCCCGCGCGTGAAGTTCAGCGCGTGGGCGGCCTCGTGCAGCAGCGTCGTGACGATGTCCTCGGCAGAGCGATTGAGATGCTCCGCAACCACAACCACTTCGTGGAGCACGCCACCGTTTCCGGTTGACGCACTCCAGCGAAGCGCCGCGAAGTGTCCGAGCACGTTCCTGTTGCTGTGCGGATTGGGAGCCGCGAGCAGCACGACGTGGGGGACATCCGGGTGATGCTGCTGCACCTCCTTCCAGACCGCGGAGAGCGCGGCGGTTAGTTCAACAGCGTTTCCGCCCATGACGGCACCTCCTTGTCGACCGGCTCTTCGCAATGAGGACAATAGTTAACCAAGATGGCGTCACCGAAATCGATGTACGCGAATCCTTCTGCGCGCAGCCGTTGGACCTTGTGGAACTTGGCGAGCAGCCGCACGGACAGCTGGGTGTTGCAGTTGGCGCACGGCACGGTGCCGTCGCTGGAAAGCAGAGCGATGAGTGACATGAGTTTTCTCCTTGGATGTTGCAGTGTTGTCAGTCGAACGTCGGAGGGGCAGTCGACGGCGCCAACAGCGGAGCGGTCTGCGCCGCCAGCGACGTCAGGCGCTGCGACACGACACCGGCGAGTTGCCAGCGAAGCATCTCCGGCGTGCAGTCCTCGGGCTTGAGGCCTTGCGGCAGCAGCACGAGGTGGACGTTGGTCAGGGGCTCCAGGCGTTCGAGTGCCCTGGCAGCGCCCATCTGCCCCGCCGGGTCGCCGTCAAAGAGCACCGTAACGTGGCGGGACTTGGCGGCGAGCACGGCCTGGTGCTCCGAAAGGTCGCTGCCCATCGTCGCGACGGCAGCGCGTACGCCGAGTTCATACAGGTGCATCACCGTGAAAAAACCTTCCACGAGGACGAGCCCGTACTCCCCTTCGGCCTCCGGGAGCGCGCGGTGCAGGTTGTACAGCACGCGGTCCTTGTGGAAGCCTTTGGGGAACCGGTATTTGCCCATGTCCTCGGCGTCTGAGAACTTGAGCCGTCGCCCCGCGTACGCGACCAACTGGCCGGCCTCGTCGTGGATGGGAATCCCGATGCAGCCGGCGAGAATGCCGCGCGCGCAGTAGCCGATGCCAAAGTGCTGCGCGGTTTCCAGCGACAGCCGACGGTCCTGCACGATGTGCGGGTGGTCCGGCAAGAGCTGTAGCGCAAGGTCGAGCGGCGGGTTGGCGGGCTTCTCGCGCTTGCTTCCCTTCTCGGGTACGGCATGAGCCGCGGCGGGAGGGGGTGGTGATGGTGGAACGCCAACCACGGCAGCAGCCGGCGCCGGGTCGTCGTCGAGGAAGAACTTCTTCAAGCGAAGCGCGGCTTCTCGAACGGAGACCTGATCTTTGGCCGCAACGAGGTCGAGCTGGTTGCCGCCCTTCTTGCAGCCGGTGAAGCAGTGCCAGAGGTTCTTGTCGAGGTCGACGTGAAACGCCCTGGCACTGTTGCCGTTGTGAACGGGACATGGACCGACCAGCGTCTGACCGACCTGCTTCAGGTTCTCAATGCGGTAGTAGCGTGCGAGCACGTCCGCGATGGAAATGCGCGTGCGGATCTCACGAAAGTTGACCCAATCCATGGTGTCCTCCAGAAAAAAATTGCGGGACAGCGCCGTCCAGACATTGGGCGACGCGTTTGGAAAAATGGCTGATGGGAAAAGGGGATCCGACGTCGCCACCTCACCCGAGAAGTTGTTCGGGGAGGCGGCGACGTCGGCGGTTGTTGTACGGCTACAGCATGACCGCGTTGCGAAAGTCGACCGTCAGCTGAGGTTTTGTTGGCCGGTCACTCGCATAGTTCGCGACTTGGCCGGCGATGAACGCCGCCAAGCCGGCCGCGCAGTACACGGTTGCCTTGGCGGTGCACGGCGCCCGGTACGCCTCGCTGCTCGGATAGAGCGTCTCGTCGTACCAGGAACCGAATTGCCCGACGCAGTAGACCATGCCGACTTCGGCGCCCATGCGGGCATCGATGTACAGGCTCGGCCGAGGCGTCAGGTTCTGCCAAAGAGCGATGCGGACATCCATCGAGTCCACGCAGCAGAGCGTGACTTCGGTGGTGCCGTTCCCGTGGAAGCGCTCTGGCTGGGCGTTAATGACGACGCCAGTCATATCGCGCACGAGTTCGGCGAGTGCGTCGACCTTGCGCCGACCAATGTCGGCCAAGCGATACCACTGGTTGGGCAGGTTGTGCGGCTCGACGGTGTCATCGTCGAACACGCGGATGTGCTCCGCTCCCGACTTGGCGAGCGCCAAGGTTGTGAACGAGCCCACCGCGCCTGCGCCAATGACCGTGATGGGGATCTGGCTGAGGCGCGGCATGTTGACGACGTCGAGCTGTCGGTGAAAGTCCATGCGGTTCATCGGTCACCTCCAGTCGGCAAGGTCGTCGTCGAAGTCGGGCCATCCGCCGCCTTGCCGATGGTTCGGTTGATACGGCTGGCGCGGAAGCCCGCGCAGGTCCGGCAAGAGCACAGGCTGCACCTCCACGACGTGCGCGTTAAACAGCTTCTCGCACTCGCTGCGCAGGTTCTGGTCGGGCACGCGGATTTCCAGCGGCAGGTCGTCGAAGGTTAGCCGAAACGGCTGCCAGACGTCGATCCGCGCTTTCCATTCTCGCTTCTTGTTCACCACGATGCTGATGAGACAGGCGTCGTTGGCCAGGCCGTCGATGCACGCCTCATCCTGCTGGCTCCAGAAAACGCCGAGCCGCCCGTGGCTGTGGATCCACGCGCGGACGCGCTCTGGCTGCGGATGCGTCACGAGGAACTTTCCAAGCGCCTCCTGGTCGAGCTCGGTGCTCGCCGCAGTGCAGATTTGGTCAAAGAGCTGCACGCCGCCGACAATGATGTCGTCGGTAACGGTGCCCAGGCAGGAGAACTCCCCCGTTGCCAGGTCGGTCCAGTGCCAGATGCGCTCCATGGCGTCCGCGTCGATGCGAACCCTGAGATTCTGTTTCACTTTCATGGTTTCTCCCAAAGTGGACGCTCTGGCTGCCGCATGTACGTCATGGGCAGCCAGAGCGGTGGTGTTCGCGGGGCGGTTGCTAATCGTCGTCGCTGTTGTAGTCGGGGTCGAAGGTCTCAATGTGGCGATAGGCGTCGCGCTCGTTGTAACTGTGGAGAAACTCCAGAATCACGGACACGAGCGCTGCGTACTGCCCTTCACCGAGGAGCTTGCCGATGCCGGGCCCCAAGTTGCCCCAGCACGGCACGCCGTCCGAGGACACGTGCGGGTGCGGGTAGCTGAAGCCGGCGTCGGACCAGATGTGCACCTTGTCTGCCGTGATGGTCAGCGTGTAGCTGCCCATGTGGTAGTCGGTGCTGTCGTACTCCAAGGTGAGCGGGGCGAGCACAATCGAGAGCTTGCCGTAGTCGACCTCGACGGAGACCACGGGCGACGGGATCATTTTCACGAGCGCCGCGAATTCCTCGACCGCTTTCTGCTCCTGCGCGGGGCGCGTCGTCGCTTCGAGCGCCACAATTTGTTCGCGGAGCTCGCCGTTCTTGCGCACCAGGCCGGAGATCTGGCTGGTCAGGCGGTTGGCCTCGTACTCGTTGTCGCGGATGGCGTTTTTCCAGTTGCGGACCATGCCGTCAACGGAAGCGACCATCCACGCGGAGAATTCGCCGCGCTCGCGCTGCCAGTCGTAGGCTTGGATGTACGTCGCTGCCAAAGGAAGCGAAGCACCCAGGACTGCCTCCAGGATGAGGCCGGGTTGGATCTCGCCGGGCACTTCAAACAGGTGTTCGAGATCGAACGCGAGACGCACGCGCCGCCCTTCGACGGACGCGACCACGAAAGTCTCGTCGCCGATGGCGAGTTCCACGGGTTCGCCCGTGTGCGGACGGCCTTGCACGACGTTGACCGTCTCCACGCCGTCCTTGTACGGGATGCGGCATTCGCTCGCCGTGCCCGCGATGGGCCCGAGGAGCTCGATTTCACGGCGGAACGGCGCGGCGTCGGTGTAGCGCGCCGACCAACGTTGGTAGCGGATCGTCAGTTTCAGTTTGGCTTGCCAGTCGGCGAGATAGGCAGCCATGGTCTGGTCGCAGTGGTGCATGGAATCCTCCGACCCGCTGAGCCGCCTCCGGTTTGGAGACGGCCCGAGCGGGTGAACGTGGTGGAAGCGAAGGTCAGCGCGCGCCGCCCTCGACCTTGGGGACCAAGGTGATGACGTCGCCGTCGGCCAAGCCCGTCGTGGTGGACGCGCCGAGGCCGTTGACCGAGAGCGCATGGCCCTGAGCCGGAAGATCCTCGTGTTCGAGGACCTCGCCGACCGTGGCACCGGCGGCAGCTTCGCAGTGGCGGGCGCTGTGCCCGAGACGCAGGACTTTGATCTGCATGATGACTTTCTCCAGTTGCCGGTAGGGTCGCGAGGACCGGCACCTCGTTGGGTTCGTTCCGCAATCGGAACGGACCGACTGGGTAAGGCTCGAACATCGAGCCGCCCCCTCTGGGTAGCTGCGCGCGTCTGGTGCGAAGGCTGGAAGCCCCAGAGGGTGCGGTTCGATGGCGGCAAAATGGGCGAGTGGCTCAAGCGTTCCGGTCTGGGCACGCGTCATCCCCGCCTGCACGGGTGCGGCGCGCGTACGCTGCCGAAAAGTCAGGTCGACAGCGCAGCAGCCGGACCTTGGTCAGGCAGGCGCCCCAGACGGGACCGCTCGAAAGGTCAGTCGACGGATGGAGCGTCGGGCGACTCGAACTCCCGGGCGATGTGCCGGTCCACAACATCCACGGATGTCGCAAACCGGCGGGAGGATTGCGCCCGAATCGCGGCGATGCGCCCTGTGGCGTCGGGCGGAACTGCTACCGGCGGCAAGAGCCGCGCGGAAAACGGCTCCAGCGCCTGGCCGCGGGCGAGCAGTTTCACGACCGCGCGGCCCGACGGCAGCGCCGAAAGGTCTTCCGCCGAGAATGGCGGATGGACCTCACGCTGCAGTGTGTGCGCGTCCTCTGCGCCGAGGCGCATGATGACGAGGGAGCCGACGTTGCCGCGAACCGCGTCAAGCAGGGCCGGCGGAAGTTGCGCCAGATACTGGTGCGACAGCGTCAGCCCGATGCCGAACTTACGCGCCTCGGACAGCATCGTCGACAGCGACTCCGTCACGAAGTGTTGGAACTCGTCGACGTACAGGAAGAACGGCGGAGCGCCCGGTGGGCGACGCATCGCCGACAGCTGGATGGACGACAGGAGCAGGCTGCCGAGCAACCGGCTCGCGTCTTCGCCGACGCGGCCGACCGACAGGTTGGCGATCAGCACGCCCGAGTCGTCCATCAGTTGGCCGACGTCAAGTTTGCTTTTCTGCTGCGCGATGATCCGGCGGATTGGCTTGTTGCCGACGAACGCACCGAGCTTGTTCAGGACCGGCGACAGGGCTTCTGCCTGGAGCTGTGGCCGATAGCTCGGGAACTCGACGGTCCAGAACTGCTTGACGACGGGATCCTCGATGCGCGCCGCGACTTTCTGGCGCAGCTCGTCCTCGGTCAGGAAGCGATAGAGGAAAAGGAGCGTCGCGCGCGGGTCGGCGACGACGGCCAGGATGGCGCTGCGGAGCACATGCTCAAGCCGAGGTCCCCACATGTCGGCCCAGTGTTTTCTGAAGACCGCGACGAGGCCGGATGCGACCAAATTCGCGTCCAACTGGTGCCCTCCTTGGCGGAGCACGTTGAAGGCGACGGCGTGTTCGCGGTCGGCCGGGTCGAACACGCAGGTCTGGTTCGTGCGGGACTTGGGAACCAGCGAAAGGGCGGCCAGCGCCAAATCCCCGTGCGGGTCGAGCACGCCGACGCCGCGGCCAGCGGCCAGGTCTTGCGCGATGAGCCGGAGAAGCAGCGTTGACTTGCCGGCACCCGTCTTGCCGATGATCCAGACGTGGCGCAGCCGATCGTCTTGGAGGATGCCGAAGCGGTCGTGCTTACCCCGGAAGTCCGTCTCCGCGAGCGTGAGGAACGGAGTCTTGTGTGGCGAATGGTCATACATGCGATTGTGGATAAAACTGTGGATAGATTGGATAAAGCGGCTGCTTGGTTCCCGACGGCGTCAGCACCAGCACTTGAGACTGAGTTTCCCCGGGGAAATCCGCGGTCGGTGGATGAACGCCGAAGCGGAGCAAACGCTCGCTGCCGGGAACGTCCCGTGCAAGACGCGAGAGGTGTTCGGCCCGCCGCCATGTGGGCGTCAGAAACACGACTGCGTGGATCCACGGGAAACCGAAGACGCGGCGCGGGAAGCCGTCGCGAAGCGCGGCCCGGTAGCGAAAGAACTTGGCGCGAACGCTGGCGTTGCCGCCACGCGGATCGGCGCGGATGATTTCGAAAAGGAACGTCTGCGGCCCGGCGCTTCGCGGCCCCGGAACGGTCACCGCGCCATCGGGCATAATGGCGTGCCGAAAGCGTTGCGTGCGGCTCGCGGCATGGAGGAGCCGACGCAAGTGGTGCTCTCGGGTGATGACGGCGGCCGGGTCGGCGGCTTCGGCGGCGACCGCAATGTCGGTGAAGACGAGGTGGTGGCGCATGGTCTGGAAGCCGTCGCGGTTCTGGGCCGGTGTGTGCGGGATGTCGGCGATGTCCAGGCGCAGGTGGTCGGCCACGACTTCTGCGCCGCGTAGCGCAAGGCAATAGAGCGGTCGGCCGGTCCAAGCGTCACGGACGCCCGGCACCTCTGGCGGCAGAAACAGCCGGTCCAGGTATCCCGCAGCCCAGAGGCGCCGCAGCCGCACTTGCGCGACGCGCTGGTTGGCGCCGCGGAAATGGAGCTGGTGCACGTGGGCGGCCGCGAGGAATCGGTGTCGGTACACGGACCGGAGTGCGCCTTTGTCTCTCGTAGTCAGTTGAAACGGTTGCGGTTCGGTCGGGCGTTTGTGACGGCTCGTCATAGTTGTTGGTTGCTGTTCACCGCGCGGCACTGGCCCGCGTCGGTCACGGTTCAGGTCCTTTACCGTTCCAGCCGTGTCGCCGTTGAGCCCTCGCTGCCTGCCTGTCCGGCACGGTGGAAGCCGGCGCCTGTGGCGCTCGTGCTGGAAACGTGTCCGGCTGGCGGGTGCGAGGTAGCACGCGCGCATACCGTCGTGGGGCGCCGCGCCACCGACCCCGGGAAAGGCATTGACGCCCCGAGGACGCCGGTCAGGCTGGCCTCGGGTCTTAGCGGCAATTGATCTTTCTTGGGGTCGGGGGCACGGCCCCCGCGACGGTTGCGCTCTTTCGCCCGTTGGTTGTGCGGTTTTGTTAGTTCGGTTGGCGCGGTTGCCTCTTCGTTCCAAAGGACGAAGAGGTAGAACGTAGGGTTGTCGCGCGTTCATCACCGTTTGCCGTCCAAGTCGTTGAGGATCTTCTCCATCCGGGCACGAGTTGGCATCAGACGGCGTCGCACGTCCGCTTCTCTACGTTTCCCCGGTTTCCCCGGGCCGAGCCCGAGCTTAATAGCGCAGTAGCGCATGATGGAAAGAACGGGTTCGCTGTTCTCTTTGTTTCGCATAGTTCGTGGGTTAGTTGTGAAATGGCAGACCGAGCTGTTCGCCCGCTGGCGCCGCCGCCGGTGCCGCGCTTTGGGCGAGCGCGATGCCGGCGGCGAGGAGAACGAGCGGTCCACGCCGATCGAATGGCGAGAGCCAGCCCGTTCGGCGTGAGATGCGGACATGGCGTCGAAGCGCCGGGACAGCGGTGAGCGCGTAAGCGGCGATGCTACGCAGGCGCGCGTCGTGCAGACCGAGCGCTTCGGCGACCTCCTTGTAGGTCGTGGTCGCAATCGCCTCGGCCGGAAATCCGGAACGGGCATCCGTCAGTAGGTTCGCGCTGTAATCGGCGGCGAACTGCCGCGCGCCGTCAAGCAGGAGCTCCAGCGCGGAGCTACGTGGCTTGCCGTGTCCGCGAATCTCGATGATGTCGCGGCCGCAGGCACAAACAGATACGGCGCCGGTGCTTCGGCGCAGGACGACAACAACATTTTGTCCGGGGACGGCCGCAGGGAGAGCGACCAGTTCCTCAACGGAGCAACGAAGGGCGCGAGCAAGCGCCAGCCAAGCGCGCAGGGATTCTGGAATCTTGCGCGTGGTCTCAAGGGCGCGGAGCTTGCGCACCGGGATGCCGGCCAGGACAGCAAGTTGCGCCTGCCCGAGCGAAGTAGAGCCATGAAGTTGTCGTAGATGACGCAAGCGGAGAGCAAGTGGGCGAGCGCTCTCTGCGTCGGGTAAGTCAAAGGGCATGGTGGTGGGGCCAGCGTTGGCGGGCCGTGTGAAAAATCTGCCGGCCAGGGTGTCACTTTTGGACAATGGGGCCGGCTGTTCGCCGCCGACCGCGGAGGGGGCACCTCCGGCGCACGATGGCGCGTGCCAGATGACGACTTAGGCCTCCGGCGGCAGCGAACATAACCCATGATACTAGAAGAATTCCCGACTTGTCGCGGGGTCCAACCGGCTGGTTTTGACCCTTTTGTGCACATGTTCGTGCCGAGGTGACCGGACGAGCGTCCGGCGGGCCCCTATCCGCTGCGCCGGCATTCGAACTACATGCTGGTAAAGCGGTCGCTTTCCGCCGGTTCTGGGGCTGACCTGAGACGGCCCCCGCGTGGCACAATGTAAGGATGACTCAGAACGCTCGCGGCCGCGTCCGACTCCGCAACCCCGTCGCGACGACGACCGTCGCCCACTCAATTACCACAAACACTATGTTGCCACCACAAACCGCCGCCGTCGCGTCCAGCGCTCCGGACATCCTGACCCTCGCTGAACTTGCTGCCATGCTGCGCGTTTCGCGCGCCACCGCCTACCGTCTTATCGAAACCAGGGCCGTCGCCTTCCTTAAGGTCGGACGAGCCCTTCGGTTTCGACGTCGAGACGTGGAGGCGTACCTGCAACGCAACTACAAAGAATCGAAAGCCAATTGGAACTAATCATAACAAATTATGTCAGTTAGAAAAATCCGTTCATCCTGGTGGGTGGACTTCCGCGTCGAAGGTCGACGGCATCGCATGCGCGCGCCGGAGAACTCGCGTGCCGGCGCAGCGGCCTACGAACTCATTGTTCGTCAACGCTTGACGCGAGGCGAACTCGCGCGTCCCGTTGCAACATCTGTTCGCGCTCAATCATTCGCTGAGTTCGCTGCCCATTGGATGGAGACATACGTCAAGACAAACAACAAGCCAAGCGAGCAGCGCACGAAAGCCTTTGCGCTAAAAAACCACCTGAATCCAGCATTCGGAAAGTTGCCATTGGGGGCCATCGGTGCGCAGCACGTCGAGAGCTACAAGGCCGAGAAACTCCGCCAGAATCTGTGTCCCAAGTCCGTGAACAATCAGCTTGCAATCCTAGCCCGGTGCCTCAGAACCGCGTGCGAATGGGACGCGCTTCCCGCAGTGCCCAACATCAAGCTCCTCAAGACCGTTTCGCAGCGACTGGACTTTTTAGGGCCAGACGAAAGCGAACGCCTGGTCCAGGAGTGCGCGATGCCGATGTGGACGGCGATGGCCCTCCTGGCGCTCAGAACCGGAATGCGCCTTGGTGAACTGACTGGACTCATGTGGCAAGACGTTGATTTTGAGCGTCAACAGCTCACCGTGCAGCGGTCAATCGTGCGCGGGCACGTCGGAACGCCGAAGAGCGGAAAAATTCGCCACATCCCGATGACGAACGATGCGACCGCGGCTCTCCGTGCGTTGCCAAACGCGTCCACCCTTGTCTTCTCGAGACCGAACGGAACGCCCATCACTCAGTACGATGCGGAACACGCCTTGCACAAGCTGTGCGACCGAACGGGAATTCGTCGCATCTCCTGGCACATCCTTCGCCATTCGTTCGCGTCGCACCTTGCGACGAACAACGTGCCGATTCCAGTTATCAAGGACTTGATGGGCCACTCGTCGATCGTGATGACAATGCGCTACGCGCACATGGCACCCTCGACACTGCGCGCGGCGGTCAATTCGCTGGAGTCTGGGACACCGGCTCAGAAGTTTGGGCAACAGGTGGGCAACGCAACGCCCGAATGGCCTCCGGCGAGTCCGGTATCACGGCCTGAAAACGTGAACTTTTTGGCCGAGCAGACACAAAAAATCCCTCCGAAGGGGAGGGATGTCTTTGGTGACCCGGGTGGGATTCGAAACACCTAGTTCAAGTGTTGGAAAGTCGCTCTGTTGAGCAACTTTTCGCAAAGCATAGCGGAAAACGACATTCTCATGAATAGGCAGCTCTCATCACAGCATGCCAGTTTTTCTCACTTCGTGGGCAACCCGTGGGCAACACTCTTGGCGTTCGGGGCTCGATGACCTTTCACACGTCGCACGTCAGTTGCGACGTGTTTTTGCTTTTGCTCAGGCGGAGTCCCGCTAAGGCATCTGCCTCCGCAATTGGGGGCGATCGATCTAATTGGGCTTATCAGCGTATCTAGCGAATGCTCGGCGCTTTGGGCGACAGTATCAGGAGCTGAAGCTTCGCATCTGCGAGGCGGCCGAGGCTTTCGACGAGCTCTTCCCTGGTGTCACCAAGTACCTCCGGGTGCGTGACGATCACGGCGCGCGCATCGGTGCTCGAAGCGGTGTCACACAGCTCAATGAATTTCTTGAATTTTTCCGCGTAATGTTGCATAATGGTTTGAAATTGGAGTGATGTCGTCGGAGCTGTGATGGCCATATTCCCACGTGAGAATATCGCACCCGCGTGAGCCACGAGTACGCTGCATCGAAGCGGGAGCGTCCTATGCCGCCTACGATTGGAGCCGTGGGTCACCTTCCCGATAATGGACAAGTGGCGGTATGCGCTCCTTCGCCAAGAGAGCCAAGCTTTCGAGGATATCATAGTCAGTGTCTCCAAGCTCGCTCGGACACAGAACGTGCACGGGGCGGCCGAGGGATACGGCCGTTTGAATATGAGTTTTCATGGCTTCAAATTTCTTGTGGTCGAACATATGAGGATTAGTGAATCGAAATCTATAGGTTGAGTGCTGCGACGATACGCTCGATCTGCTCCGCGGATAGCTCGGGATAGACCGCGCAGTACACCTCGTTGACGCCAATGTACTGGAGTGCGTGGAGGCGTCGCGCACCGTCGACAACGCGGTATCGACCTGGCGTGGATGCCGGAGTGACTGCGATCGGCGTCAAAAGCCCAATCCGACGGATGGACATCACCAAGTCATCGTTGTACTCGCGGTACGACCCGCGAACGTGGTCGGGCGAGACTTCGATCGTGCGTATGGGCAAGTGACGGAATTCGGGCCGAGGAAACTTGGACTGAGGCATAGGAAGATTTTCACAAACATTATTACAAATCAACTGATTTTCGTCAAGACCTGATCCGAAATCACGCGTGCAGAGCGCAAGAACTGCAAGCCGCAAGACGCTCCGCCGTGAACCAGGGCCTCAGGGAGTTCAACAGAACCCGGATTGCGGTCGATTCGGGCGCGCTTGGCGAAAATGACTGAACGCTCCCCCAAACTTCGCGCGGTCCCCTCCGGGCACGTCCAGATTTCGGAACTTCTGCGCATGTATCCGTCTGCGGTGAAGAGCGTCGATCGCCTGCGGTCAACGCGGTTCGCCTCGGCCTAGGTCGCCTCGGTGGGCCTGCCGCGACTCGTCGACCGCCGACGCGAACACGGACACCGCAGCCCGGCTGGTGCTGCGGCAGGCGGAGTCCGTGCCGCTGATGGCGGACCTGAAAAAGTGGCTGAATCAGCACCGGCTGCGGGTGCGGCCGAAGTCACCGCTGGGCAAGGCGGTCGGCTATCTGGCGAACCAGTGGGCGGCGCTGCAGGTGTACCTGACCGATCGCCGCGTGCCGATCGACAACAATATGGTCGAGAACCAGATGCGGCCCATCCGCGTGGGCAGGAAAAACTGGCTGTTTGCCGGCTCAGACGAGGGCGGCGAGCGTGCGGCGGTCATCTACACGGTGCTGGCGACGTGCGTGGCGGGCGCCGAGCCATGGGCGTACCTGCGCGATGTGCTGCCGGAACTGGCGTGGCGCGGCGAGGATGCGGATGTGGCGGATTTGCTGCCACAGGTGCGGATGGAGCGGAAAAAAACTGGCGGTGCTGGTGGCGGTGGAGTGAACGTCGCGGCCGTCAGGCGGGCACCGGGCGCTTCGCTGGGCCGTTACGGCAGACGTTCACGACGGCTGGCGGCAATTGCAGGAGATGGCGCTTGGCGTAACGCTTTTGCGCGGAGAAGCGATCAGTGATTAGCCCCTACGCCGGGGTCGCCTCGCTCGCGCCGGGCTTGGCGAGTTTTGGCCGTTCCGTGGTGGGTTCCATAAAGCGGTCACACTAGCGTCATGGGGCGGCGGGACCTTGGACAATATCTGTGTAAACTCTTTGCAAACGAACGGCCTCTTCAATGGTCTCGCGCAGCATCGCGGCGAAAGGAACGGCGGTGTGTTCGGTATTTGCCGTTGTCACCCGAAAGTACGACTCTTCAAGGCCCTTTTGGAACTCCGGGAGCACCAAGTATACATCGCCGACATACTCAATGCGCTTTGAGCAGTTCTTGATGATGTTTCGGGCTGCCCTTGCAATGAGTCCGCGCTCCACGACCGGCGGATTGCGCATCCAATCCGTAACAAGGCGTAGGCGTGCCGCTGTTGGACGCGCAAGCCGGGAGTAGGCGAGCAAAGCCTCAGCCCGCAGCTTTTTGTCGGGTTTGAAATCGAGAACAGTCGACTCGAGCCTACGAACCACATCTTCGGGCCCAATGTGATCGAGGCGTTGGGCAGCGCGGAGAACCGCAATTACATCGGCGTTTGCACGAATCGCGCCACTCAGATTATTAAATCGGTCACCCAAGAGCGTCAGGACGCATCGAATCACCTCTGGACGGTCACCGCCGGCGATTGCTAATGCTTGGAGGCCTTCGGAAAGTTCCTCGCCCCGCGCGTTTGAGATGAACGCAGTCAGTTTTTGCAGCACATCAGCACTTTCGGTCATCGTGCCAAGTACCCGCAACACGGCGATCCGTACGTCACGGCGCTGCGACCTCTGCAGTAGTGACACGATCAGCTCGGTGTCTCGGACACGCAACAACCGAGACGCACGCCAGGACAACCGAAGCGAGTTAAGCGAAGCCACGATTTCTTCGGCCGTCCCGTTCAGGACTACGTTCATGATCGCGTCGTATACAAACTGTTCTTCACCCGAGACCCAAGGAAGCAGCTTAAGCCCTGAAATTCGCTGATTTACGGCCGAGTCTCGCAGGAGATTTTGAACTTCATCGCGAGGTACACGTCCATGCTCGTACTCTGCCCGCCCGCTATCAGAAGTGCGTTGTAAGGTATCGAGAGCCTTCGTGAAATTATTGCGAGCACCGCCGACGTACCGAGATCCGACCAAACCAGCCTTCAAGACCGCCCTCGCGGCCGCCTGCGAAACTCCTCTGTCGCTGTCACTGATGGCGGTGACCAACGGTCCCCATACTTCTGCAGCCAGTCCTGGTGATCGCTCGACAACTCGAGACGCTGCCACCCGCAAGCGTGCGTTGCTAACGAGGCACGTGCGAATCAAATCTACCGCCTTTGCACTACGAAGGCACGGGGCGCGCTCAATCGCTGACAACGCCTCAATTCTGACCCTAGAATCCTTACTTTCACACACTCTGTCGAACGCGCCCTTTAGACCCGGCTCAACCTCGCCAAGAGTCTTCGCGCAGTATCCCAAGATGTCAGCAAACGAAGCCACCGTGCTCGGCTGGACGGCGTTCAACCCACGCATGAGGAACGGAACTACCGCGGCCATCCCGACTGAGGCGGCGAGTAGGCCAAGCACGTCGCCTAGTTTTGCCCTAAGTGAACTGTCAATTGCTGCCGGCCCTTCCGAGACCGCTCGCTCAGTTGCGTCGAGCAACCTTCTAATGACCCGCTCCGACGGTACTTCGCCTTCCAAAGCACACTCAAAGGCGAGTAGGAGCATGTCCAACGTGATTTCGTGTACTGGTTCATGCTTTTCCAACAGGGCTTCTACGAGTGCTGTCGCGTCATCTGCGTCTGCTAGGATCCCCGCCGCCAAAATGACGACTTCTCGCCATCGCGGATGCGAAGCGAGGTCCGCAAGCCGGCCGACCGGCTCATTTGCGAGCACGCCTACCGCGGCATAGTATTCCAAGAACGAATAGTGCATGAAGCTGACGTCGCTACTCAGGACCTCTGCGTCTTGGCGTTTCTGGAACACAAGTAGACCGGTCGCTTCTGCGACAGTTTGAAGAAACAACAACCCCTCATCGGTCGAAACTTGTTCACCGCGAGTTTTCGTCATCTCCGCCACGACCGTGGTCACAACTCGCCCCAGACTTGGGATCGTTCCGATCGGGTCATTGAAAATCGACAGCGCAAGCGCGCCGAGCCTTGCCTTTAGATCCGATTCTGCAAACACGACTTGGCCTGTCTGCCGACTCCGCACCGCGGCCAAAGTCTGAATCGCCTGACCGTAGATTCGATGTCGCTTTGCCGACGGCGGGCCGCTGTTCGCGTATACCATGACAAGTAGAGTGAGTAGCAGCGGATTGCGGGCCAATCGCATAACCCCTGGGATGTTATCGCAATCGTGCATGATTTGCTCAACCAAGTTGCGGTCACCATCTCCCAGTTCAGGCGCTGCCAGCGCGAGGTTGCCCGACCTGCCGCCAGAAACCCGAAGCGCAAGGATTCGGCTTGCGAGGAGCCTCATTTCGGTTTCGGTCAAGCCGCGCAGTCTCACAGTCGTCAGTGCGGGAGGCAGCTCGATCATCTCAACGGCCGCCGGTCTCGACGTCAAAATGTAGCGATTGCCCTTTGGCATACCTTCTTCCATGATAGCCAAGATTGAGCGAATGACCCGTGCGCGCTGGCCCACAGAGACGATTTCATCGATGCCATCGAAGAAGAAGGCAACCTGACCGGATGAAAACGCCTTTTGAAGTTCTTCGACGGGCAAATAAATTCCTCGCTTGACGCAAAGCCGGCTGGCAATATCCAACAGGTCTCGCACATCTTCCATCGACGATAGCTCGGACAACGCGACATATACCGGAATATGATGACGATACCACCCCCCGATCGGCATGCAATACGCGAGAATTTCATTTTTCACAAAGCATGTTTTTCCCGACCCTGGGTCTCCCAACACCATCAAAGAGCCGTGCTGTTGATATAAATGGCGTGCACCGCCACCTTCACCTTGAGCGACAAGGCCGGACGCGCGCAAAACGTGTTGCTCAAATTGTTCCCGCAAAGCGTCTTCCAAGTCGACACCGTCGAAGGCGTCCTGGATCACTTGGGTGATTGTTGCTTGCGCACGTTTATCAACCGTAATATCAGCCGAGGCATCAACGTAGAAAGACTCGAGTGGCATCTCATGGAACCGCAAGCCCATGGTCGCGAGGGCCGCGTATCGCACGGAATTGAATTCGTCGAAACACGCTTTAAGGTATTCTTCTCGCTCAAACTTGGTCCGGCTCGGGGTCAACTGAGGAGCATCAGAATCACTAAACCCGTATTGCTTGGTCGCAAATTCTGGCCATTCGGCGCGCAAGCGGACGACTGTCGAATCCGACTCGGGCAAGGCCGCACCCTCGCGCTGCAACACCAAGAACGAAGCTTCGGAAAGACGGTCGCGAAGGATGACGAACTGATTCTCACCGCACAATAGCACGTCAACTTGTATCTTCCCTGCATCAAGATTTTCGATTAGGCGGCGACAAGCAGATCCTTCGGGGCCGAGCAAACGAACGGCCAAATCATGACCGTGAATTACCTCAATTTGCTTGCGTTGCTTCAGTCGGACAACTAGGGCGCTGGCCTCGTCCGAAACCTGACCCAAGGTTACAATCGTGAACGTGTGGAATCCTTGGAGGTCCATCTCGGTGTTTGCACGTTCGATCTCACCGCCTGACAGCACGTGACCTGGAGCGGCAATGCAGCGAATCGCGTCCTCGGAGCTGGTTCCGGTGGAAAGCAGTTGGAAGCCACCGGTGCTTACTGGTGTGGCTCGAAAGGATGCCTGATGCGGCGCAATACCAGCCTGGTGTACGACGACGATCCAGTCATTGCCCTGCAAGGTGCCGACCGAAATTATTCCAATCGACGAAACCTCTCGCCTATCGGGAGTTGATGTATTTTGCCCAGAAGACGAGGCCCCACTGCCGACTCTAAACATGTACGCGTTTGCCAGACGGTCGCTGGCCCGGTGGAATTCAGCCGGGAGAGCAAGACAGTGTTGCCAGCGGCCGTAAGGCGTCCACTCATGTAGTTGGACATGGAGATCTGCGTCGTGGAGTTCGCACAGTGCAAACGAATTCTTGTATATTGGGTCGGCCACAGCGTCTGGAGACCGTTGGTACACAGCGCCAAATCCGAGGCTTAGAATACGATCGCCCGTGCAGACAGCAGTCGGTTCGTGAAGATGCCCGTGCAAATAAAGGGCACCGAGATCTACTAGCAGCGACTTAAATGGTTCGCGATCTGCAAACCACCCAACCGGATGGTGTCCTACAATGATAACCGGGCGATGTTCACGACTCTGGCTGGAAACGTGCCGAAGCGATGGGAGCGGCGCATTGGCCTTCCCTTGGTCGTCGTAGTCTCGCTCGGCACTGGCAAACCAAGCGGTGTTACAAACGATTATGTCTGCGGGCAGGTGTGGGAATTCGTAGAGATGCGAGACTTCTTTGCTCGGACGCACGATTAGAAATTGTGGCAAATCAAGTTCAGTTTCATAGGTTCCGAAGCCGGCCGCTCGTAGTCTTCGTGCATTTAGGCCGGTTGGATCCTCGTCGTAGAACACGTTGCGCGCACCACCCAGCCGGTCCCAAAAAATCGGAGCCGCTAGCAGGCTGTTGAAAAGATGCCACCCGACGCACCCCTCAGCCGGGTTTTCGCCCCAAGCGTCGCATGAACGCCGATTTCCCGAGTCTTTTGGCCGCCTCTGCGGCGTCTTCCTGCTGCCTTTCGCGGCCCTTTGGCGGC
>CAIMLR010000041.1 GCA_903842345.1 uncultured Myxococcales bacterium | reverse complement strand
GCTGGCAGCAGCGCGTTCCAGCGTTCCCAGCCGTACCGTGAGCGCGTCGTTTTGGGCAATCAAGGCTTCGATCCACTGGGTCTGGCGCGTCAGTTTTTCAGCGTCGGCCGCCGGAGGCGCCTCGCGTGTCGCGGCGCCCGGGGGACCGTCTTTGCGGACCGTGCGGCCAGCGAGATTCTCGGGCCGGTCGCGCAACGGCAGCGGGTCGGGCAGCGGCTTGAGGGCGGGCGGTGCCGATTGGCAGGCCGTGAGGAGGAGGCACGCGATTACGAGGTTAGTTTTCATGCGGAGCGCGGAGTTGAGCGGATAAGGTTTGGGCGTTGCCGCGGGTGGCCTGGCTGAGGTCGAGCGTCTGGGTGACGTAGAGGTAGAACGGCTTGCCGGCGGGCACGCAGAGATAGAACCCGTCGCGTGCGATGGCCTCGCGCAGCTCTTGGGCATACTCGCGCAGAACCGCGCCGGTGCCGGCTAGGGTTGCGTTGCGCGCGGTGGCCGCGGGCACGGTCGCCTCGCCGATCAGGCCGGTGACCGCGCGCGTGTCCTGCAGTGCCGCCGTGGCGGTCGACAGGAAGGTGGCGGCAAAGAGCTGCAGCTCACGGTCGTCGCTGGTTTTGAGGATTTCGCCGCGCAGGCCGGCCGAACCGTCGTGTTCGCCACAGGAGCCGGATTCAGTTTCGCGATCAAGGGCCAGGCCCTGGACGGCGAGTTCGGTGCCGTTGTCCGCGCCGGGCGTTCGCCAGACGATGCGCCAGGCGCCCTGGGCGGCGAGTCGTTCCCGCGTGCGGTCAAGGGCCGCGTGACCGTGCACTTCAGCGCCGGCCGGAACGACCAAGGCACCATCATGCCACACGTCCTCGGCCACGAGGCCGATGACGGGCGTTTCCAGCCGGTTGGATTCAAGCGCGACAACCGTTTCGCAGGGAATCAGCCGGCCGTAGGGGGCAGTTGGCGCATGCCGCAGAGCCAATGCTGCCGCGGGCTCCGCCTTCGCCGCGAACAGGGTCAAAGGCAGGTCGCGCGGCTTGTCGGGCGCAGACGCAACCGTCGGTTTGGGCGATACCGGTGGATTCGGTGGCGCCGGCTTTTTGAGCGGAAACAGCACGCCATCGCGCGTGAAGGTGCGCGGCAGCGCCGCGGGTGCGCTGGAGCGCGCCGCGGGCAGCGGCGGGGTCTGCCGCTGGTTGTGCTGCCAGCGCACAGCGACCACGCCGAGAACCAGCACTGCGCCGACAACGACGAGCTGGCCGGTGGTTGAGTTGAGAAATTGACCGTCGAATTTCATGGAGCGGGTGGCACGATGACTGAGAAGGCTTCGTGCACGGAGAGATTGGCCCGGCCGCCGTCCGGAGCTCCGGTGATCGCGAGGCACACGTGCGACGTACTTCTTGGGGCAATCGCGCCAGAGGCGTCGGTCAGCTCGGCGGGAAACACGTCGTCCTCCACGCGTACTGCGAGATGGTCCGGGTCGTAATGGACGGATGCATCTCCGTGGTTCGCGAACCGGGCGCGCAGCACGATGGTGTCCTCGGCATCGAAGCGGAAGACTTCTTCCACCGTCACGGTGAAGTTGGGATAAAGCGTGATGTTCCCGGGCCGGGCGCGAGCGATGCTCGGCGAAAGCTCCGGATACTGTGCTTCGATGCGCCCGTCATACTTCGCCCGGTCGAAGAGTGCGCGCAGAGCCAGGATTCCCTGCGGCCGGCCGTTGGGACCGGCGAGCGGTTGCTCGAGAAAAACGACGGCCCGGTCCGGTTCGACGCCGGTGATCAGGCGCAGCACATAAACCTTGCCGCCGTAGACCACGTTGAGCGCGGCAGTGGCGTGGTCCTGAAGCGGCCGCACCGAGAAGAACTCCGTGCCG
>CAIMLR010000040.1 GCA_903842345.1 uncultured Myxococcales bacterium | reverse complement strand
CGCATCTGGCTCGCCACGCGCCCGACCGACATGCGCAAGGGCATGGACGGCCTGCTCGGCGAGGTGCGCGCGCGCTGGTCCGACGACCCGTTTGCCGGCCACCTCTTCATCTTCCCGTCGCGGGACGCGAGCCGCGTGAAAATCCTCTGGTGGTCCGACGGCGGCCTGTGCCTTTTCGCCAAACGGCTGGAGAAGGGCCACTTCCGCTTGCCCCGCGTCGAGCCGGGGCACACTTCGGTGGCCCTGTCGTCGGCGGATTTGACGATGCTGCTCTCGGGCATCGACTGGACCCGCGCGCGGCGCCAGAAACTTCATGAGCCGCCAAAACCACTTGCGAATTTGTCGGGGCAAAAGATCGACAAGACGCCGAAAGTTTGATCTAACCTCGCCATGAGCGAGGCGACCGAGCACCAGTGCGAGTGGCGAGAGCGGGCGGAGCAGCAGGACGCGCGCATCGCCCAACTGCAGGCTCAGCTGGAAGCACTGCAGCGGGCGGTTTTCGGCAAGAAGTCCGAAAAGCAGCCGCGTGCACCGAAGCTGACGCCGCCGGTGGATCCGGCCCAATCCAAGCAGAAGCGACAGGAGAACGCCGAAACGCTGCAGTCACTGCCGGAAGTGCGCATCGAGCACCCGGTGCCAGACGACCACAAGGCGTGTCCGAAGTGCGGCGGCGAAGCGAAGCGCCCGATGCCGCCCAAGCTCAGCGAGCAGTGGGAGTACGTGCCCGGCCACTTCGAGCATCGCGTCCACGTGCGCCACGTGCTGGCGTGCGGCTGCGGCGAGCACATCGTGACCGCGCCGGTGCCGGCCAAAGTCATCGACCGCGGCAAGTACGGCCCGGGCCTGTGCGCGCAAGCGGTGGTGAGCAAGTGCGCGGACGCGATTCCGCTGCACCGGCTGGCGAAGATGTTTGCCCGCGCTGGCGTGCCCGTGTCGGACCGCACTCTGGGCGAGCTGTTTCACCTCTCGGCCGAGCTGCTGACGCCGATCTACGACGCGCTCATGAAGAAAATCGCCGCGGACGAGGTCGTCCAAGCCGACGAGACTCCCCTCCAGGTCCAAGCGCCGGGCAAGACCAAGCGGGCGTACGTGTGGACCTTCCTGTCGGGCGACCGCATCGGCTACCGGTTTTCGCCGAGCCGCTCGGGCCTGACGCCGCTGGCGGTGCTGGGTGGCACGAATGGCACGCTCGTGGTCGATGCCTACACCGGTTACAACGCGACGTGCACGCCGGACCAGCGCGAGCGCGCGGCGTGCCTGGCGCATGTGCGGCGCAAATTCCACGACGCGCAGTCCAGCGCGCCAGAAGCCGCGGCCGAGGCGATGCGGCTGATTCTCGCCGTGTATCGGGTGGAACACGAAGCCAAGCGGCTGGGCGTGGTGCGGACGCCGGCGCATCGCGAGCTCCGCCAGACGGCGGGCAAAGCGGCGATGGCGGCGCTGCACGACTGGCTGCTGGAGCAGAAACCGCAGCACCTGCCAAAGAGCCCGATGGGCGGCGCCATCAGCTACGCGCTCGGGCAGTGGCAGGCGCTGCAGGTGTTTCTGGAGAATCCGGCGGTGCCGATAGATAACAACGCGAGCGAAAGGGCGCTGCGAATCGTGGCGCTGGGCAGGAAGAACTTCCTCTTCGTGGGCAACGACGTCGCCGGGCAGAATCTGGCGGTGCTGATGAGTTTGGTCAGGAGCTGCGAGGCGGTGGGCGTGAATCCGCAGGAGTATCTGGCGGATGTGCTCATGCGGGTGCAGGACTGGCCGGCGGCGCGGGTCGAGGAACTGCTGCCGGAGCGGTGGAGTGCG
>CAIMLR010000039.1 GCA_903842345.1 uncultured Myxococcales bacterium | reverse complement strand
CGCTGAGTGCGACCAGGTCGGCACCGGCGCCATCTTCCGCGAGAACGAGACCGAATGATTCGGTAACGTTCGCGGACGGTTAGCCGTTTAGTGAAACAGCGAAGGCCTCGGAGGAAACTCCGGGGCCTTCGTGTTTTTGCGGCCATGACGGCGCGGCGCGCGGGGAAGCGGAAATTCGGGCGTCTAGAGCACCGGCCAGCCCATCCGCCACGCGCGCCACCGCAGCCGCGGGTCCGGGCGGACGGCGACCGGCTTGCCCACGCGTTCCAACAGCGGCGCGTCTGAATCGCTGTCGGTGTAGAACCACGCGTCATCCAGCGTGAAGTGCCTGGACTGGAGCAAGCGCTCGACCGCGTCGATCTTGAACCGGCCAAAGCACGGGTTCCCGTCGAGCCGTCCGGTGAAGCGGCCGTCGACGACTTCCAGCTCAGTCGCCAGCAGCACCTCAATCTGCAGGTCCGCGGCGAGATGGCGGGCGATGTAGGGCGTGGACGCCGTCACGATCGCCAGCATATCGCCATTTTGGCGGTGAAAGCCGACCTTCTCGCGCATCATCGGGCAGATCCGCGGTCGCACGCGCTCCTCGTAGATGACGCGGCATTCGTCGATCATGTCCTGCTCGGCCTGGTCTTTCACTTCCAGCGCGGCTTCGTGGAGCAGCGTCACCATGTCAACGCCGCCGAGCCGGTAGCGGCCGTACGCCACAAGCGCCGCCAGCGCGTCGCGCGTCGGCAGGAGGCCGCGCTCCCAACGACTCTTGACATAATCGGCCGTGGAATTGCCATCGATGAGCGTGCCATCCATGTCAAACAGCGCCAACGCCATCAGGAAACCAGCCTGCGTTCAATGCGCTCGGCAATGCGGGTGACGACTTCGTAGTGGATCGTGCCCAGCCACGCGGCCATCTCGTCGGCGCTCACTTGGTCGCCGTCGCTCTCGTCTGCGGTCCGCTGGCTGCCCAGGAGGACGACTTCACAGCCGACGTGCGCCGCCGGGCTGTCGGTCACGTCGATCATCGTCATGTTCATCGCGATTCGGCCGATCACCGGGGCGCGCACGCCGCCGATGAGCACTTTGCCGACGTTCGAGAGGCCGCGATCGTAGCCGTCGTAGTAGCCGACCGGGAGCACGGCCACGCGGGTTGGGCGCACCGCGCGCCAGGTGCGGCCATAGCCGACGTACTCGCCGGCGGGGACTTCGTGAATCTGCGCGACGATCGTCTTCCACGTCAGCGCCGGTCGCAATTCCACGGGCGTCTGACCCAGTTGGCAAACAGAGAGCCACGTTTCCTTGGACGGCCACAGCCCATACGCGGCGATGCCGAAGCGCGCCATCTTGCCGACGACGTCAGGCCACAGCAGCAGCGCCGCCGAATTGGACGCGTGCACCAGGAGTCGCTCCGTGAGACCCAGGTCCGCGTGGATCCCGTCGACCGTGCGGCGGAAGCGCTCGAGCTGGCTGTTGGCGAAGCGATGGTCGGTCGTGTCCTCAATGTCCGCGAAGTGCGTCGCGAGGCCTTCCAGCAGCGCGCCTGGCGTCTCCGCAACCGTGCGGCACAGCGCCAGCGCGGCGTCGTGGCGCAGCCCTTGGCGGTTGTTACCCGTCTCCAGCTTGACGTGGACGCGCGCCACCTTGCCCAATTCCCGCGCCCTCTCAGCGGCTGCCGCCAGCACGAGGCCATCGTAGAGCACGAAGCGCGCATCCAGTTGGACGGCCGTCCGCGCCTGTTCCGGCGACAGGTAGCCAACCACGTAGATCGGCGCGGTCACGCCAGCGTCGCGCAGCGCACACACTTCAAAGATGTCGTGGACTGCGAGCCAATGCACGCCGGCTTCCAGCAGCGCCCGCGCCGCCGGGACGAGGCCATGGCCATAGGCGTTGCCCTTGACCATGACGCACAGGATCGGCTCGCCACCCGCACGCCGGCTGGCGGTGCGGAGCACGCTGATATTATGCGCCAAAGCCGCGCGGTCGACGTCAATCCAGGTATTGGGCTGCAGAGGTGGATGGTTCATGGCGGGGCAGCATGCCACGGCTCGCCGCGGCTGGCGAAAGAAACAATCAGTCTTGCGCGGAATCCGACGGGCGCAGCGCGCTCGTCCCGGAAAAGCGAGCGACGACGTCATACGCAGTCAAATCCGCGTCCGCCGGCATCGCCACGCGGGTTTTGAAGGCACCTTCCGCGGCCGTAATCGCGACGCCGAGCAGCCGGCCCTGCAGCGGCTTGCGCGGATCGATGAGCCAGATCTCAACTTGCAGGTGATCGAGCTTGGCGGGCTTGGCCACCACCTGTCCCGCGATCTCCAGCGCTTCGCCCACCCACGCCATGGGCGCGGACGGCCGCAACAGCGTGTGCGTTTCCGTCCGTGCGTCACGCGCGCTCGCCGGCGGCGCGAGTCCGGGGCGCGGCGGCTGCAGCGGTGCGGCAAACTCCTGCGCGTGTTGCCGCAGCCATTGTCGGCGGGCGTCGCCGACGCTGGGATTGCCGGAAGGCGCTATCCCAGGATTGCCATCCGCGCCAGGCTGGCCATTCGCCGGCGAAGCGTCCGCACCCGTCGTCACGCCGTTCATCTGGCCAAGTCCCGTGACTTTGCGTGCGCCCGCCAGCGGCTGGCCGATCGGCTGCCCGTCGACGCGCACATCGGTCCCATCCTCGCCGTAGCCCGGCGGTCGCGGAAAGGGATCGCGCTGCTCGGGCACATGCATCCGCTTGTTCTCCGCCGCCGTCACGTCCAGCGACTCCGCGCCGCCACCCAGATCGAGGCGCTGCCACGCGTCGCGGCCATCGGCGAGCGGCGCCCAAACCTCCACGAACGCGTGCGCGTCGTTCATCACGTAGTGCGCGGGAATGGCCAGTGAGTGCGCCAGAACCACGAATCCCAGCGCGCGATGGCGGCACACGCCTTTCTTGCTCAGCACCAGATCGGCGAGCGGATCCTGACCCGCTTCTGGTGGCAGCCCGGGCGCGAAACTGCGGAACCAGTCCGCCAGCACCAGCAGTTGGTCCTTGCGATCCTGCCGCGGACTCACGCCCAAGGGCGCCCACAGCGCTTGGGCCCGCGTCTGCAGTTCAGGATCGAGCCGGGGCTTCTCCGGATCGCGGTGCGTGCTGTGACTGCCGAGCGGCGCGGCGAAGTAGGTCGACGGCGCGTCCATGACAAACCGCAGATCGACGTCCAGCGCGACTTTTGCCGTCACGGAGAAATTGCCGGCCTGATCGCGCCGCAGCGACAAGGGCGTCGGCGGCACGGCCTGCCACTGCAGGATGCGCGAATCCGGCGCCACGGACGGCAGCGGCACGCTCTCACCCGCGGCGAGCTGGATCCGCAGGTGGCCCCAGAACAGCTCGCGGCCCGGCTGCGGGTCCAGCGGCTGCGGCGGCAAATCTGCGAGGCCAACGCCGCTCTGCGCCATCGTCACGTCCGGCTGCACGCGGTCAAACGCCAGTTCACGCTTGAACGGCACGATCTCCGGGTCAAAGACGCTCTGGTAGTGCAGCTTGCCGTCCGCGCCGGTCCGCCGGTCAATGCCCACGTGCGGCGTCGTCCGCGGGGCATACACTGGCGTCTTGTCGCCCGGCTGGCTGGCCTTGGGCTGGGCAATGACGGCCGTGCCCGCGCGAATCGCCGCCGCCAGCGCCTTGGGATCCGCGCCCGCCACAAGTTCTTCCGTGCGCGGCCGATGCCCGCTCGGCGGCGGCGGCAACGGCTCATGGCGCACCATCACCGGCGGATTGGCGGCGCTCACTTGCGCGACAAACAGAAGCGCAATCGCTAGGTTCAGACGCATCCCAACTCCCAGACGCCGCGCGTCCGCCAGCATACGCTACCACAGACGCGCGAAGGTGCGGGAACGGTTCAGAAGCGCTATGCTTCGCGCGTGCAGCTGCCCCTCACCATTCTCGCCGCCTTTGTCCTGTTGTGGGGCGCGCTTTGGGGCTCGTTCCTCAACGTCGTTGTCTATCGCGTGCCGGCCGGCCTGTCCGTTGTGCATCCGCGCTCGCGCTGTCCCAAATGCGAGAAGCCGATCACCTGGTGGCAGAACATTCCGGTGCTCTCCTGGGCGCTGCTGGGCGGCCGCTGCTTCTACTGCAAGACCTGGATCTCCGTGCGCTATCCGCTCGTTGAATCGGCGATGGCGATCCTCGCGCTCGCGGTCGCATGGCCGTGGCTGCCGGGGCTGCTGTCCGGCGATGTGCTGCCGTGGCAAGTCGCGACCGGCGTGCTGTGCGAGCAGTATTTCGTGTTCGCCCTGCTGGCGATCGCACTCATTGACGCCGATACCTTCCTCGTGCCCGATTCCCTGAGCCTGCCATTGCCGCTGCTGGGCGTTGGCCTGGCGTTTGCCGTGGGCGGTGTGCGCGACGTCTCGTGGCAGCAGGCGGCGGCGGGCGCGCTGGTGGGCGGCGGCGGGCTGCTCGCGGTCCAGTGGCTGTACGCGGTGCTGACGCATCGTGAAGGTCTGGGCACGGGCGACGTCAAGCTGCTGGCTGGCATCGGCGCGTTCCTCGGTGTGCAAGCGCTGCCCGGCGTCCTGTTGGCCGCGTCGGTCCAAGGGCTGCTGTTTGTCGGTGCCTGGTCGCTCGTGGGCCGCGGCAAGTTGGCGACGGACCGCGGCATTGCCTCGATCCGCCACCTCGCGATGCCCTTTGGGCCGTTCCTCGCGCTGGCCGCGGTGCAATGGCTGTTGCTGTCTCGCATCGCCGGCAAAGCCCTGGCGAACTGGCTATAGCCGATGCAAAACCGCGCGCGTTGGCTGTTGTTGGCGGCGGTTCTGGTGCCCGGACTCGTGGTGGGCGCGATGGCGACCGCGCTGATGTCCCCCAACGATGCCGGACCGAACGCGTGGGCGACGGAAACGACCTTATGGCTGGGCATCGCGGCGGTCCTGGCGGTGACGTTTGGCCTTGGCCTCGCGGCGATGCGGCTGTGGCTGATCGGCCCGGTGGAGCGCATCGCCCGGCACATGGAAGACCTGCCGCTGCCGGATGCGCCCGACGCGCTGGCGCGGATCGCCGCGGCGCTGGACTGGTACCGGCGGCAAAATGCCCGGGATCGCGTGCTGCTGGCGGGGCAGCTGGACGCAGTGGAAGCGCTGCGCGGTGAAGCGGCGGGCGCGCGCGCGCAGCTCCACGAGGCGGATCGCCTGGCGCTCGTGGGGCGCGTGGCGATGGGCGTCTCCCACGAGCTGGGTGGGCCGTTGGCGCTGCTGACGGGATGGCTGGAGCGGCTGCGCACGCTGGAGGCTGCCGACGCGCCCGCGGACGCGCGGATGCGGTGCATCGGCGAAATCGAAAGCGCGGCGCAGCAAATCGAACGGCTCCTGACTGAACTCGCGCGCCCCGGGCTGCAGCGGACGCGCGACGCCGATCGGCCGTGCGACTTGCTGGCCGTCGCCCTGCGGCTGCAAGGCCAGGCGGAGCAGCATCCCCGCCTGAAGCAGATGCGCCTGACGGTGGACGCGACCGATGCGACGCATCCCGCGGACGCCTCGGCCAGTCACGTCGAACAGGTGCTGCTGAACCTCGTGCTGAACGCGGCGGACGCCATGAAGCGGCAGGGTGAGTTGGCGATTCGCCTGCAGCGGGACGGCAACTGGCAGATCGTGGACGTCGACGACGCCGGCCCTGGCGTGCCGCTGGCGCTGCGCGATCGCATCTTTGAGCCGCTGTTCTCGACGCAGCCGACCGCCGACCGCCCCGGCCAGAGCGGCTGGGGGCTGGGCCTGGCCATCAGTCGCCGGACGCTGGCCAGCTATGGCGGCAGCCTGACCGTCGCGGACAGTCCTTTGGGCGGCGCGCGGTTCCGCTTGCAGATTCCAGCGGCCGGTCGGCAGTCGGCCGCGATCCGGTGAGCGAAGCTTCCTGCGGATTGCCGCCTTCTGCCCCTTGGTTTCGTTGACCGGCAAGCATCCCGGCAGCGAATGCCTGGAGCCGCGAACCGCGCGAGCGGTTCAGGGATGCGCGGCAGGGAAGTTCCCGGGGATTGCCGCCTTCTGCCCCTTGGTTTCGTTGACCCCACCCCGCCCGTCTGCTATACCCCCGCGGCTTCGCGCACGGCTGTTTGCCGACGCCGCGAGCCATTTCAGCGTCCTTTCGCAGTCTTCCGGCCTTTTCGGCCAAAAGTGCGATCGGCGCGACAAAGTTGGTAGGGCCTTGCACATGTCCCCTTGGTTGATTGCCCAAAATACCGTGGTAAACGCCGCGAACTTCCTCGCTCAGGCTGAAGGTGGCGCTCCGGCGGCCTCGTCCGGTGGCGGTGGCGGCAGCTCCGGTCCCGGTGCGGCCAGTGGCGGCCTGCTGAACATCGGCATGATTGTCGTCATGTTCGCGGTCTTCTACTTTCTGGTCATGCGCCCGCAGTCCAAGCGCGCCAAGGAACACACTGCGTTCCTGACCAACCTGAAGCCCAACGATCGCGTGGTTTTGCGCAGCGGCATCTTCGGCAAGCTTGTGTCGATCGATGGCGATGGCGCCAAAGTTGAGATCGCCGACCGCGTTGTCATTCGCGTGTTCAAGAGCCAGATTGCTGGCGCGGAATCGCAGGCGGCAGAAGTGGTAGAGAGCGGCCAGGGTCGCTAATTACCCCAGCAGAGAGAGCAGGCAAGCCGTACGGCGCAGCGCGCGCCCCCGACAGCCCCTGATTTGTTCGTAGGAGACGGTCCACATGGACAAGAAACGCAATTGGAAAGCCTGGTTCACGATCGCCTTGCTGATCGTCAGCGTCCTGCAACTGCTCCCGACTTTCCTCCCGGGCCTGCCGGATTTCTACACCAACATCTTTGAGAAGCAGATCAGCTATGGTCTGGATCTCAAAGGCGGTTTGGAGCTGCGCTACACCGTCGACTACAAGAAGGCCATCCGCGACAACGCGCTGCGCCTGCGCGACTCCGTGTCCGATCGCTTGGCGGATTCTTACGCCAAGGCCAAGGGCAAGGATTGGAACACGCTGACCGACAAGGAGCGCGAAGACATCCTCGCGCGCTGGGAAGTCAAGCTGCAGCCGGGCGCGTTCAAGGACCTGAGCGTCAAGTTCAAGGACGCCGCGGACGCGAAGCTGCTGACCTCGGACATGGTCGCGACCGTCGATTCGAGCTTCCAGCTGCGCACCGTCAGCGCGACGGAAATGACGCTGTTCCTGCCGGACAAGCGCGTGTTCGAACTGCGCAAGGACATCGTCGACCAGACGCTGTCGACCATCCGCAAGCGCGTCGACGCGTTTGGCCTCGTGGAGCCGGACGTCCGCGCGTCGGGCGAAGCGGAAATCGATCTGCAGCTGCCGGGCTTGAACGAGCGCCAGATGCGCATGGTGCGTGAGCGCATCGGCCAGGCTGCGCAGTTGACCTTCCGCATGGAAGTCGTCAGCGCCAAGGTGTTTGACGACAAGGCCGCTGCGGTTGACGCGTTCAAGAAGGACAACGCGGACATTTCCAAGGCGATGACCATCGTCCCGGACAGCCGCGGTTCGTACCTGAAGGCGGACAAGAAGTCGGAACTCATCCGCTTTGTGCGCACGGTTACGGTCCCGGATGAGATCCTGATTGGCTACGAACTCGTCGAAGAACGCGGCCCGAGCGGCGCGGTGAAGTCGAGCTACTGGCGCACGCACAACCTCACGGCCAAGGCGCCGCTCTCGGGCGACAACCTGACACGTGCGGCGGCGAGCTATGATTCGCAGCACGGCAACCAGCCGGTCGTGAATCTGGAATTTGACGCCCGCGGCGCGCGCATCTTTGGCGACCTCACGGAGAAGAACGTCGGCAACCGCATGGCCATCATGCTCGATGACGACATCAACTCCGCGCCGAACATCAACGAGCCGATTCACGGTGGCCGCGCGCAGATCACCTTGGGCAAAGGCAATTCGCATCAGGCGATGCTGGAAGAGGCCAAGTCGCTCGTCACCGTGCTGAACAACGGCGCGTACAAGGCGCCCGTCATCAAGGTCCACGACATTGAAGTCGGTCCGTCGCTCGGTCAGGACGCGGTCCGCTCGGGCCTCATCTCGATGTTGGTCGGCGTGCTCCTCGTCGTCGTCTTCATGGTGTTCTACTACCGCCAGGGCGGCGTCATCGCGGACATCGCGCTGCTGTTCAACCTGCTGTTGCAGCTCGCTTGCCTCGTGTCGTTCAACGCCGCGCTCACGTTGCCCGGCATGGCCGGCTTGACGCTGACGACGGCGATGGCGGTCGACGCGAACATCCTGATCTTCGAGCGTGTTCGTGAAGAACTGCGCTCGGGCAAGACCACGCGCAATGCGCTGGACTTGGGCTACGGGCGGGCCTTCTGGACGATCTTTGACTCGCACATTACCGCGGGCATGGCCGGCGCGGTGCTGATGATGTACTCGTCAGGGCCCATCTACGGCTTCGCGGTCACGCTGCTCATCGGCATCGGCACCTCGATGTTCACCTCGATCGTGGCCACGCGCCTCATGTACGACTACCTGATTTCCAAGGGTAAATTGCAGCATCTCTCGGTCTAACCACCGCGGCAGATGTGAGAACCCTCGAAACGGCGCTCTTTGCGAAAGGCACACAAGATCATGTCCCACAAGCACTATTCGCTCTTCAATCCGGAATCCAACTACGACTTTGTCGGTCGCCGTCACGTGTACTACGCGTTGACCGGCGTCGGCATCCTGGCGTCGATCATCGCGCTCAGCACGTTGGGCTTCAACAAGGGCATCGACTTCAAGGGCGGCACCAAGCAGATCGTCGCGTTTGATCCGGCCGCCAAGGTCGATCGCGTCGGCCTGCAGAACACCGTGGAAGGCATCCTGACGAGCGCGCTCGGCGCGTCCAAGGAACACATCGGCGACGTGGAAGTGCAGGAATTCGACACCGGCACCGGCGGCGGCGCGGGCAAGAAGCACTTTGCGGTCGTGACGGAACTGACGTCGCTCCTGAACAAGGCGAAGCGCGACGGCATCGAGAAGAACCTGAAGGCGCAGTTCGGCGACAAGATTGACGTGGAATGGGCGGCGGAAGGCGAAGATCGCGTGTTCGTGACGCTGACGGAGCCCAAGAAGATCACGGACACCTACGCTTCACTGGGCAAGATCTTCGCGGACGCGGGCTTTCCCAAGACCAAAGCCGGCAGCGATCTGGAAGTGCAGCTGGACGTGAACATGTTCCGCTCGCTCCAGATGCTGGAAGCGGAGTCGGGCAAGGGCGACGTCAAGCCGGATGTGGCCAAGGCTGCGCAGGTCAAGATCGCCGCGGAAGAAGCCAAGCTGCGCGCGCAGAAAGAGGCGGATCTGGCGGACAAGTCGGATTCGCGTTTCACCGTCGTCATCGAGGAATTCAAGGCCAAGCTGGAAGACGGCATCCGCGCCAAGTACGGCAAGGGCTTCATTCAGGTCGAATCGTCCACCGCGGTCTCGCCGTCGGTCGCCGGCGAAATGATGAGCCAGGGCCTCGTCGCGATTCTCTACGCCATTCTCGGCATCGTGCTCTACATCATCCTGCGCTTTGACGTGCGCTACGCTCCGGGCGCGCTCGTCGCGACGGTGCACGACGTGATCCTCGTCATCGGTGCGTTCTCGGTCGCGCAGGTCAAGTTCTCCATGCCGGTCATCGCCGCGGTGCTCACGGTCGCCGGTTACTCGGTGACGGACACCATCGTCGTCTTTGACCGAATTCGCGAGATGCAGGAGAAGCATCCGGACGTGAAGGTCGAGACGCTCGTCAATTCCGCGATCAACCAGACGATGAGCCGCACGGTGCTGACGTCCTTGACGACGTTCCTGACGTCGGCGTCCATCTTCCTCTTCGGCGGCGGCTTGATTCGCGACTTCGCGTTCGCGATGTGCATCGGCGTCATCGTCGGCACGTTCTCGTCGATCTTCGTCGCGAGCCCGATCTTCTTGTGGCTGCACCATCGCTTTGAGGACCGCAAGGTTCGCCTGCCCGATCACGCGCCCTCGACCGCGGCGTAATTGCCCGTGCCTGCCCTGAAGGCGCACCTGGAAATCCGGGAGCCGGACGACGCCCAAGTCGCCGCGCTCATCGCCTCCGGTGTGCCGCCTCTGCTCGCGCGCATCCTCGTGCTGCGCGGAATCCACACCCCTGAGCTCGCCAGCAAGTTCCTGCAGCCGCAGCTGGCGGATCTGCCCGATCCCACGCTGATGACCGGCGTGATGGCGGCGGCGCGCCTCGTCGCGGACGCTTTGCAGGCAGGCGACAAGATCTGCGTCTACGGCGACTACGACGTCGATGGCATCAGCGCAGCGGCGTTGCTGGACGACCTTTTCCGCCGCTTGGGCCATACCGTCCGCGTGTTCCTGCCCGATCGCTTCCGCGACGGCTACGGCCTGCACTACGACCGTCTGCAGGAGCTGTGCGACGAAGGGGTGGCGCTCTTCATCTCCGTCGACTGCGGTACGACGTCGGTGCGCGAAATCCAGGCCGTGCGCGATCGCGGCCGCCATTTCATTGTCTGCGACCACCACGCGCTGGGTCCCGTGCGCCCCAACGCGTCGGTTCTGCTCAATCCGCAACAGCCGGAGTGCACGTACCCGGACAAGTCCCTGTCCGCCGTCGGCGTGGCGATGGTGCTGGCGCAGGCGCTGCGGCGCGAGCTGCACAGTCGCGGCGTGGGCAAGCCCGTCGAGCTGAAGTCGCTGATCGAGCTGTCCGCGCTGGGCACGATCGCGGACATGTCGCCCATGCGCGGCGTCAACCGCATCCTGTGCTGGCACGGGCTGCGGCTGCTCGGCCAGTCGCAGCGGCCCGGCGTGCAGACGCTGGCCGCGCGCAACACCAAAATCGCGATGGTCAGCGCGGATCGCGTGGGCTTTCACCTCGCGCCGCCGATCAACGCCGCGGGGCGCATGGCGGACCCGCAGACGGCGTTTGAACTGCTGACGACGCAGAATCCGGCGCGCGCGCTCGAGCTCGCCGAGCTGATCGACCTGGAGAATAACCGCCGCAAGGACGCGCAGGCGCTCGCGACCGTGGCCGCGCTGGCGCAGGCGCGCGTGCAGGAAGGCAACGCTCACGGCGTCGTCGTGGCGCACGCGGATTGGCATCAGGGCGTGGTCGGGATCGTCGCGAACAAGGTGAAGGACGAACTGGCGGCGCCGACGTTTGTGCTGGCGATTTGCCCCGATGGCATGGCGCGCGGCTCGGGGCGGTCCATTTCCGGCTACGACCTCGTCGATGGCCTGCGGGCGATTCACGCCGAGGGTCTGTTTGAGCGTTTTGGCGGCCACGCGATGGCCGCGGGCGTGACCTTGGCGGCCGATCGGGTGGATACGTTCCGCACGCGGTTGCAGGCGCACGTCGCGGCGACCCTGCCGTTGGAGCGGCGCGACCGGGCGATCCGCATCGACGCGACGCTGACAATCGCGGAACTGGAGCTGTCGATCGTCGATCTGCTCGATCAGCTGGAGCCGTGCGGAAAGGGCAACGAGCGGCCGCAGTTTCTCCTGCGCGGCGTGGAAGTGCACCGGCCAAAATTCGTGGGCAAGGATCAGGACTGGTGCAAAACGTCGCTGCTGGCGGCGGGGAACCAACCGGCGTGGGCGCGGCAGGGCGTGGACGCGTTTTGCGCGCGATCGGTCATGGAAGGGTTTGGCGATGGCGCGCGGGTCGACGCTGTGGTCCGTCTGGAACGCAACGCGTTCAACGGCAGAGTTTCGCTGCAGGCGACGCTGATCGCGCTCCTGCCGGCCTGACCGCTACTGCTTGGCAAGACGCCCGTTCTGCGCCGCCGCGACGTGCCGCACCGGCTTGTGCGACCCCTTGCTGGGATCCGCGACGATGACCCACACGGTCGCCATCTTGCCGCTGACGGGCAGGACCGAGTGCCAGCCATCGGGCAGCTTGGGCGGCATCCACTGGAACAGCCAAGCGGCGTCTGCGGGCGACAGGTTCACACAGCCGTGCGACTTCTGGATGCCGAACTGGTCATGCCAGTACGCGCCATGCAGCGCGCGGCCCTCGTCGTAGTGCATCGTCCACGGCACTTCCTCGGCGTAGTAGTCATCCCACGGCTTGCCGCGCATCGAGGTATGCACCGACTTGGCGTAGAGCTTGAACGTGCCTTCGTGGGTCATGTGCGATTTCTTGTCGCTCTTGCCCGTGGAAACCAGCGTCGCCAGCTCGCGCTGGTCACCCAGATACGCCGTGAGCACCTGCTCGTGCAGGTCCACGTAGATCCAGTGGTCGGTCGGCGCGACGCCCTTGGGCCGCGGCACCTGACGGACGATGCGCACCGCGCCAGCCGGCAGCGAACCGCCGGGCACCGACACGCGGCCATTCTTCTCGCCGAGCAGCGGCAAGTGGTCGTAACGCTTGAGGGTGCGCGCGAGCAGCTGCTCCGGCGTCGGCTTGACAGCCTTGGTCTTGGGATCCTGCGGCACCTTCAGCACGATCTTGTGGCGGACGAAAACAAACGCGCCCTGGTTCCCGTCGCGCACACCCTCAAACTTGGACGGCGTGAAGAGCTTGATGTCCCGCGTGCGCATCCAGCCGCCATCGGGCCGCTGCAGCCAACCGCGCTGGGCCTGCGCGGGATTGGGCACAAACGCCAAGCGGAAGTCGGATTTCTCCTTGCGCAGCACCTTGGATTTCGCGTTGGGCTCGGCAAAGACCTGCGGCGTGCCGCCCGCGGGGTGACCGTACTCATACCGCGCTGCCGCGGAGGTGCCATACGCTTCAGGTGGAACGGGCAGCGGCCGCAGCGCGCGCAGCGGAACCGCGCCGTCGGTGCCGAGAATCGCCCATGCCTTGGGTGCCTTGCAGTCGGGCACGCAGGACGTCACGTTTACGGTGTCGCCGCGCTGGAGGACGCCCGTCAGGCGCGAGGCCATTCGCGGTTCGCGGCGCACGTAGCCCGGCGCCATGGACCAAGCGGCAAAGGGCGGCGGCGGTGGGCTGCCGGTCTGCCAATCGCGCGGCGGCGGTCCGGAAAAATCGTCTGCGGCAAAGGTTTTTTCGCCGCCCTCCGGAATCAGGCCGACGTTCTGCAGCGCGCGGTCAGTCGGGACCTGCGCGTCGGCGGGCGTCGCCAGCGCGATCAGCGCCAGCAGCAGGAAAATCACCCCGAGCAGGGGAATGCGGGACGGACGATCAGGACGCACACCAGGTTCCGGGTCGGATTCCATTGTACGGGCCTCCCATGCCCTGCTTACAGGCTAGGATGCTCGCCGCGCTTCTGCAAAAAAACCCAACTATCCCGCCGACGTGGCGGTCGCGCCATGCCGCCGCGCCGTGTGCAAGTGCTTGAGCCCATTCAGAAATGGCCATTCCCGTGGGATCGCCGCTAAGTGCGCAAAATCTTGCGGGGTTGCAAAATTGCCCGGCTTATCCTTTTGCCGCCGCCGTTTCCGCGCTACCTTCCGCCCGCGCGATCGCGCAGTTGGCAGGCGATGTTGCAGCAAATTCCAGTTCATTCCTTTTCGAAATTCGCGTTGTTGTGCGCGCTTGTGCTGCCCGGGCCCGTGTCCGCGCAGCCGGTCGTGCCCACGCCCGCGAAGGTGCCCGCGGCGAGCGCGCTGGGCGAGGCACTGCGCAGCATCCTGACGGGCGTTGGCGGCAAGGTCACGGCGGTGGCGACGATCGTCGACCTGGCGACGGGTGAAGTGGTCCTCGATCTGGACGGGAAGAAGCTTGTGCATCCCGCGTCGGTGGCGAAGCTCTTCTCCACGGCCGCCGTCATGAAGACGCTGCCCGCGGACAAGGCGTTTGTCACGGACGTGCGCGCGAGCGCCATCAAGAACGGCGAAGTGGCGACGCTCGCGCTTGTCGGCTCGGGCGATCCGACGATGTTCGCGACGGATTACGCCAAGCTCGCCGCGGAAGTGCAGAAGAAGGGCGTGACGAAGATCGCCAAGCTCGTCATCGACGCGACGGTGTTTGACGACAAGCTGCCCAAGGGCTTTGACGAGAAGCAGACCGACGCGGCCTTTCGCGCGCCGATTGGCGGGCTGCAGTGCGAAGCCGGCACGGTGCACGCGGCGGTCAAGCCTGGCGCGGTGGGCGAGGCGCCGCTTGTCGAAGTGGGTCCGGCGGCAGGTGACGCGGTTGTCGTCGTGAACGAGGCCAAGACGGTCGCGGGCAAGAAAGACGCGCTGACGATTGTCACGCGGCCCAACGGGCGGGTGACTGAAGTCGTTGTGCAGGGGACGATCGCGGTCGCGCACAAGGCGATCGGCTCGGGACGGCGGCGCGTGGCGGACGGCAGCTTCTACGCGGGCTGGGTGTTCCAGCAGGCGCTGCTCAAGCGCGGCATCGCGGTGCCGGCGCCCACGTTTGCCAAGGCGCCGGAGCTGGCGGTGATCGCGTCCCGCAAGTCGCCGACGTTGCAGGAAATCGTCAGCGTGACAAACAAGCACTCGCACAACGGGTACGCCGAGACGATGTTCCGCCAGACCGCCGCGGGTCAAGGCCAGATTCCCGTGACCAACGAGAAGGCTGAAGCGGCGGTGCGCAAGACCTTGGAGACGCTGCAGATCCGCTGGAACGGCAGCGTGCTGGGCAATGGCTCGGGGCTGTACCACGCCGACAAAGTGACGACGCAGACCGTTGTCGACCTGCTGCGCGCGATGCACAAGGATCCGGCGGGCGCCAATTGGCGCGCCACGCTGCCGATCGCCGGCGTGGACGGGACGCTCCGCGGCCGCATGCACGACCCGCAGACGCAGGGCAAGATTCAGGCCAAGACGGGGACGCTGGACGACGTGGTCGGGCTGGCGGGCTACGCCCAGGCGGGCGAAAAAACCTACGTCTTCGCGGTCTTTTACAACGGCATCAAGAGCGGACCGGGGGCCTATCGCGGCGCGGTCGATCGGATGTTGAAGCGGCTGCTCACGCCGTAACGGGAGAGTATTCATGGCTACGGAATCGATTCGCACCTTTGACGCCATCGTCCTCGGCTCCGGCCCGGGCGGCTACGTCTGCGCCATTCGCCTCGCCCAATACGGCCTCAAGACCGCGTGCATCGACAAGGGCCCGCTCGGCGGCGTCTGCCTCAACGTCGGCTGCATTCCGTCCAAGGCGCTGATCCACGCGTCCAAGGTCTACAAAAAGGCCAAGGACGGCGCGGCCATGGGCGTCATCGCGGGCGACCTCCGGGTCGACATGGCGACGATGCAGACGTGGAAGACCGGCATCACGCAGAAGCTGTCGAGCGGCATCGGCGGGCTGTTCAAGGGCAACGGCGTGACGCACATCGTCGGCGTGGGCAAGCTGGCGGGCCCCGGCAGGATCGTCGTGACCGGCGCGGACGGCAAGACGGAGACGGTTGGCTACGGCAAGCTCGTTCTCGCGACCGGCTCCAGCCCGATCGAAATCCCCGGCTTTGCGTTTGACGGCAAGCAGATCATCGACTCGACCGGCGCGCTCGCCCTCAGCGAACTGCCCAAGGCCATGGCGGTCATCGGCGGCGGCGTGATTGGCCTGGAGCTGACGGACGTGTACGCGCGCCTCGGCGTGCAGGTGACGGTCATCGAGGCGGCCGAGCGGATCCTCTCGATGTTTGACGCGGATGTGGCGCGGCCGGTGTACCAGAAGCAGATCAAGCTCGGCGTGAAGCACCTGCAGGGCGCCAAGGCTTTGGCCGCGACCAAGCTGCCCAACGGCCGCGTGCGCGTGGACGTGGAAGTGGCCGGCAAGCCCGATGCCGTGGAAGTCGACGTCGTGCTGGTGGCGGTGGGCCGGCGGCCGAATACCGCGAACCTCGGGCTGGCGACGGTCGGGCTTGTCGCGGACAAACGCGGCGTGATCGCGGTGGACAACCAACTGAAGACGACGGCGGCGAACATCTGGGCGGTGGGCGACATCACGCCGGGGCCGATGCTGGCGCACAAAGCGTCCAAGGACGGCGAAGTGGCGGCGGAATCAGTGGCGGGCAAGAAGACCGCGCTGGACGTTGTGGCGATGCCGAACGTCGTCTACACGGACCCGGAGATCGCGACGGTTGGGCCGACGCTGGCGGAACTGCAGGCGACGGGCAGGAAGCTCAAGATCGGCAAGTTCGGCTTTGGTGCGCTGGGCCGGGCGATGACGGCGAACGCGACCGAGGGGTTTGTCCGCATCATCAGCGACGAGAAGACCGACCTGGTGCTCGCGGTGCAGATCGTCGGCGCGGAGGCGTCGGAGCTGATCGCGTCTGCCGGGCTCGCGCTGGAGATGGCTGCCACGACTGAAGACATCGCGCTGACGGTGCACGCGCACCCGACGATGGCCGAGGCGATGATGGAAGCCGCGCATGGCGCGATGGGCCACCCGCTGCATGCGTTGAAGGCGTAGCCGTCAGGTCGCCGCCAAGTCCGCCAGGATCCGCTTGGCGGCCTGTTCGCCGGACATCATCGCGCCAACGATGCCGTGGCCTGCGCGCGTCGACGCGCCACAGAAATACAGACCGGCCATTGGCCCGCGATAGCCCGGGCGATTGCGCAGGAACTGGGCGGGAATCGCGGCGAGGCCGTAGCCCGTGCCGTCGGTCGCCCGCGTGAACCGCGTGTGGGTCAGCGGCGTCGCCGATTCCTTGAACACCACGCGTCCTGCTGCACCGGGGCACAGGCCGTCCAGGCGGCGCAGCAGGTCGTCTTCCACGGCCTGTTTCCTGGCCAGATAGACCGGGTTCTTGCGGTAGCTGTCGTTCCACAGCGACTCTGGCGTCACGCCCCACGCTTCCGGCTTGCCGGCTGAGAGCGCCATCACTTCCACGCCGGTCATGCCATCGGGCGCGTGGCCGGGCGTCGTCGGATCCTTGGCCGTGCCGCTTGTCACGTAGCAGCCCCGCGGCAGCGCGCCGGTCGCGGCGTCGGCGTAGTAACGTTCGGCGTCGTAGTCGTCAAACTGCCAGAAGTTGCTCGCCGAGAGGCCATTTTCCGCCGCCGTCCCTTGCAGGCCAAAACAAGACAGGAAGAGCGCGCCGCCCATCTGCATCTGGTCCGCTTTTTGGACCCAGCTGTCCGGCAACTGCTCCGGTCCCACGAGCTTCAGCAGCGTCGCCTTCATGTCCGCGTTCGAGAGCACGAGCTTGGCGCGCACGTCGTGGCTCGCGCCGTGCACCTCCTCGGTCAGGACGCCCACCGCCTTGCCATCCTCGATGCGGATCTTCGCGATACCGCAGCGCAAATGGACCGTGCCGCCCGCCGCTTCAATCGTGTCCGCGAGGCTGTCCGCGATCGTCTGCCCGCCGCCCTTGGGATAGTACGCGCCGTGGAAATAATGGTTGGCCAGCCCGCAATGCAGCATCGCGCTGGCCTGCGACGGCGGCACGCCATAGTCGCCCGATTGCCCCAACAGCACCGCCCGCAGCGCCTTGTCCTGCGTGCAATCGTCCAGGACCTGGGCGATTGTCGCGTTCTGGTACCGCAGCAGCAGCCGACCGTGCAGCAGCGTGTCCACCGCCATGCCAAAGCCCAGCTTGCCGCCCGCGCTCTCCATCTTGCGCGTCGTGCGGTCGATCTCGAGCAGCAACTGCACGTAGCGGTCGATGCCCTTCTTCTCCTTGGGAAAGTGCTCGTAGAGCCGCTGCCGGTACTTTTCGTGGCCCACGGGGATGCGAAACCGCATGCCGGGCAGCACGATCGTGTCAAAGCCGTCCGGATCCAGTTCCGCGTACTCCAGCGTGACGCCGACTTGGCGGAGCAGGCTGGGAATCTTGCCGGTCGGACCGCAGTCGCCGATGTAGTGCAAGCCGACGTCAAAGCGCCACCGGGCGTCCGAGCGACCGCGCTCGAACATCGTCGCACAGCCGCCCGCGACGTAGTGCTGGTCAAAGATTGCGACCTTGAGGCCGCTGCGGGCGAGGATCGCGCCCGCCATCAAGCCGCCGGGTCCGGCGCCAACAATCGCGACGTCGACGCTGGCGGGAATGGGCGTGCGGACGCGCGCGGCGGTTTTGGCGATGGGCGAGTGCAGGGACATGGTCAGTCTCCGAAACAGATGCCGACAGCCCGCGCGTGCTGGACCATTTGGCCCTGCGGATCGACGTTGTGCGGCTTGTCGATGCCTTCGACCAGCGGAACGTTCTCGATGGCGGTGCCCCGCAGGCAGACCATCCGATTCCATTGGCCGTTGAGCGCCAGCGTCGCGGCTTCAGCGCCAAAACGCAGGGAAATCAGCCGATCGTACGCACACGGCGAGCCGCCGCGCTGGATGTGGCCCAGCACTGTCGTCCGGACTTCCGGCGCGCCGCGCGGCCGATCCCACTCTGCCATCGCCTCGCGCAGCGCGTATTCCAGGCGAGCACCCGCGCCACCCAAGCGCGCGACGCTGCCCGAACGGCCGCCCTCAATGTGCTGTACCTGGCCGCCCGCCGGAAATGCGCCTTCCGCCACGACGATCAGCGTGTAATTGCGGTGTTCCTCGTCCCAATGGCGGCGGATCCGCGCGAGCACGGATTCCACCGAGTACGGAATTTCCGGGATCAGGATGATGTGCGCGCCGCCCGTCAGCCCGCTCTCCAGGGCGATCCAGCCGGCGTAGCGGCCCATCACTTCCATGATCATCACGCGGTCGTGCGACTCGCCAGTCGTCTTCAGCCGGTCCAGCGCTTCCATCGCAGTTTCCACCGCGGTGAAGAAGCCGAACGTGTTGTCCGTGCTGCCCAGGTCGTTGTCGATGGTCTTGGGCACGCCGATGACGTTCGCGCCCATCAAGTTGAGTTCGTGGGCAATCGACAGCGTGCCGTCGCCGCCGATGGCGATCAGGCCGTCCATGCCGAGCTTTTTGATGTTGTCGACAATCTGCTGGCTGCGGTCTTCCGTGACCTCGATGCCGCCGACGTTGTGCACGTACTTGAACGGATTGCCGCGGTTGGTGCTGCCGAGCACGGTGCCGCCGCGCGAGAAGATGTCGCGCACTTCCGCGATGCCCAAATGGCGCATCTCGCCTGGCTCGACCAATCCTTCAAATCCATCTGGAATGCCAAGGACTTCCACGCCGGATTCCGCGCACGTCCGCACAACTGCCCAAATCACTGCGTTCAGTCCGGGGCAGTCGCCGCCGCCCGTCAAGAGGCCAATTCGTCGCGTCATTGCGTTCTCCGTGGTAATTCTGCGCCCGCGACAGGGTAGCAGGCTGGCGGCAAAGCTCAACGCGCGTTGGCGTCTTCTGGTCCGCTTTCTGCGAGCGTGTTACACTCTGCGCGCCGGTCTTGCTGGCGATGAGGTGGTTATGCCCCGCTTCTGGATTTTGCTGTTGCCGCTCATGCTGTTTGTCGCCTGTGGTGCGCCGATGGCCGGCAATTGGCACGGTACTTTTGATCGCGGCCCGATCGCCGCTCACCCGCTCCTGCTGCACATCCAGGACGACGGCCAAAAGGGCTGGCTGGAAGTGCGCGAGCCCGGCAAAGCGTTTGCCCGCTTCACCGTCTGCAGCGTGGATGTCGATCCGAATCGCCGCGTGACGCTGACTTACGACGCCAACCGGCCGAATTGCGATGCGGGCGCGCAGAATCCCGATCCGTCTGAGCTGCGCACGCTCAAAGGCCACGTCGGCGAAGCCGTCTTCTACGGGGACGTCCTGCGCGGCGCCGAGAACCTCGGCTTCTTCCGGATTTTTCGCGATGCTGAACACCTGCCAGAGGACGTGACCGGCAGTTAGCCGTTGCATGTCACTGTTTTCCGTAGCTTTTTGTCCACAAGGAGTATGTCATGGCCGACTGCAATCTGACCCGCAAGCACAGCTTCCCGACCGAACTCGCCACCACCAAGCTGCACACGCTGGTCGGCAAGTTCCAGGAGTCGTACGGCAACATGATCGAGACCGTGACCTGGGCGGACGACAAGCGCAGCGCGACCGCGGAAGGCAAGATGTTCACCGCCCAGTTTGGCGTGTCGGACAGCGAAATCAAGGCGGAAATCGAGCTCAAGGGCTTTGCCGCCAAGATGGCCAAGGGCATGATCCAGCAGAAGCTGGAGAAGTCCGTGTCTGAAGAGTTCCCGGCCTAAATGCCCCGTCCTTTCGCGATGACCAGCCGCGTCCGGCGCGTGCTGTTGAGTCTGTGCGTTTGCGCACTGGCGGTGCCGGCTTTTGCCGCGAAACCGCCAGTGCGCGACGCCATCGCGGAGGCGCAGCAATGCTACGCGACCGGCGATTTGGCCTGCGTGCTGCGCGTTCTCAGCGGCGCGGCTGTTGCGCCCGGTCAGGAATCCGAGCAATTCCGCCTCCTGGCGTTTGCCGCCGCGCGCCTGGACCAGCATGACGCGGCGCGCCAGCATTTTGCCGCGTGGCTGAACCTGTCGCCGCACAATCGGCTGGAACGCGCGACAACGCCGCCCAACGTCTATCAGGACTACACCGCGGCGCTGCTGGCGGCGCAGACGGACGCGCTCGATTGGACGCCGCAGGTGGAGAATCACGCCGTGCTGGCGCCGCTGGGCGTAACCCCGACGGACCTGCCGCGGTTTGCCCCGCCGCCGCGCGTGCACAGTGATTTGCCGCAGCGGATGTCGTACCTCATCGGCGTTCACGGCTCGCTGCCGACAAAGAACGATTGGGGTCCGCCGTGGGCGCACATCGGCATCGCGATGGGCATTGAACTGGATTTGCCGTATGGGCTGCGTGTTGGCGGGCTGTTTGGCGGCTGGCAGCGTCCCGACAACGGCGCGTACCGCTGGAATCCGTACACGCTGCTGCGCGCCGGCATTGGCGGGCAGTGGGGTGACCATGGCCTGGACCTGCTGATCGGTGGCGGCGTGGCGCTGGATACGGGTGACGACAGCGTTGTCGGTGCGCTCGCGCCGGCATTGCGCTATCATTGGCGGCCGGCGGAACGCCTGGTCGGTTTCTACACGGAACTGGCGAGCCAGACGCTGTTTGGCAGCAAGACAACCACGGAAGTCATCGGCATCACGTTGGGCGTGCTCTTGCGCCCGACCAGCCAGTGACGGCCGTGCGCACCCAACTTTGAGGCCCGCAGTGGACAGCGCCGCAACGACGGAAAATTTCACGGCTCCGGAAGCGACGATGGACGACCTCGAAGCGCTGGAATTTGCCCGCTCGGCGCGCGAACGCGTGCTGGCGCAGATTGGCAAGCGCGTGGTCGGCCAGGATCAGGTGATTGACCTCCTGTTGACCGCGCTGTTCGCCAATGGCCACGCGCTGTCGATCGGCGTACCGGGTCTCGCCAAGACGCTGCTCATCCAGACGCTGTCGGAAACGCTGCAGCTCAAGTTCGGCCGCATTCAATTCACGCCGGACCTGATGCCGTCGGACGTGACGGGTACGGAAGTGCTGGAGGAAGAGCGCGCGACCGGGCACCGCGTCTACCGCTTCATCCCCGGGCCGGTTTTTGCCCAGATCCTGCTGGCGGACGAAATCAACCGCACGCCGCCCAAGACCCAGGCGGCCCTGCTGCAGGCGATGCAGGAACGCAAGGTGACCGTCGGCGGCGTGCAGCACGGGCTGGATGAGCCGTTCCTGGTGCTGGCGACGCAGAATCCGATTGAACAGCACGGCACGTACCCGCTGCCGGAAGCGCAGTTGGACCGGTTCATGCTGGCGATTCACTTTGATTATCCGGCGTGGGAAGAAGAGCTGGAGATCGTCCGGCGGACCACGGGTGTCGAACAGCCGAAGGTGGAGGCCGTGCTGACCCGCGCGCAGGTGTTGCGCATCCAAGCGCTGGCGCGCGCGGTGCCGGTGGCTGAGCACGTGCTGCAGTACGCGGTGAAGTTGGTCCGCGCCACGCGACCCGATGACGCGATGTGCCCGCCGGGACTCCGGCCGCTGCTGGCGTACGGCGCGAGCCCGCGGGCGTCGCAGTGCATCATTCTGGCCGCCAAGTCGCGCGCGGTGCTGATGGGCCGCGCCACGGTGAGCCTGGACGACGTGCGGTCGCTGGCGGTCGCGACCGTGGCGCATCGCGTCGTGCCGAGCTTCCGCGCAGAAGCCGAGGGCATGGACGGTCGCAAGCTTGTCGAGCGCCTGCTGGCGGAGATTCCCGCTTCCGTGACGGCCTAGCCCATGGCGGATCGCGGCTTTGGCGGCTTGGGCGGCGGCCTGGGGCGGTGGCTGCAAGCACGGCACCGGCCGCAGGCGTCGGCGCCGACCCAGCCGCAGAAGCCGCGCGATCGCGGTCGCCTGGAGCGCATGCCGGCGCCGCGCGGTCACGACGCGCTGCATGAAAAAGCCTGGAACGCTCAATTGAACTGGTTTGCCGACGACGCCGTCGAGCGTCAGACCCTGGCGCAGCGCGCCACGGAAGTGCTCGCGGGCCTCGGGCCGCTGCAGCTGCCGGCGCGGCAGGTGGACGATGGCCAGCCCGGCGGCCTGCACCGATCCCTGCGGCGCGGCGGCGGCGTGGAATTCAGCGACCACAAGGAATACGCGCCGGGCGACGATCTGCGCCACTTGGACTGGAAAGCGTGGGCGCGCACGGACCGCTACTACATCAAGCGCTACGAGCAGGAAGTGCACGCGAGCCTGACGCTGGTGCTGGATGCATCGGCGTCCATGGCTTTTGCCGACGGCCAGAGCGACAAATTCGACGCCGTGCGGTTGCTCCTGGCTGTCCTCGCGCTGGTACTCGTGCGGCAGGGCGACGCGGTCGCGCTCGTCGTGATTGGCCGGCCGGAGCTGAACGTCCCAACCGGTTCAGGCCTGCGCCAGTTCAGCCAAATTTGCGAGCGTCTGCAGGGCATCGTGCCCAGCGGTCAGGCGGGGCTGGACCATCTGGGGCCGGCATCCTGGCGCGGCATGGATCGCCGCGGTGTGGCGGTGGTGGCGACGGACGCCCTTGTCGCGCCGGAGTTGGCGGTCGAGCCGCTCTATGACCTGAAGCGCACCGGCTTGGACGTCCTGCTGCTGCACACGCTGCATCCGCGCGAGCGCGATCTGGATTTCCACGGTCCGACGACGCTTGTCTGCCCGGAGACCGACGATCGCCGGCTGACGGATCCGCGGCTGACCCGACCGGCTTTCCAGCGGCTGATGGCGCAGCACTGTGAGCGGCTGCGGACGCTCACGACCCACGGCGGCCTTGGCTATCTGCAGGTCGATACGTCGATCGATCCGCGCGGCGTGATGCGCCAAGTGCTGCGGGCGACCGCGCGTTTGCGCAAGCGCGCCGATCCGGTGCTCGACGCGGGCGCGTATGGCGATGGCGGCGTTGACACGGACGTGCTGCTGGCCGACGAGGGCTGACGCCGCGACCCCGTTCGCCAACAACTCCGACCTCTTTCGCTCGGACACTTGCCAAGCGGGCGCGTGTGACCTAAATCGTTGCGCAGTCCAGTTTACCCCTATCAGGAGATTTCCATGGCCATCACCCTCGCACCGCTGCCCTACGCCAAAGACGCGCTTGCCCCGTACCTGACTGCTGAAACGCTCGAGTACCACTACGGCAAGCACCACAATGCCTACGTCGTGAACCTCAACAAGTTCATCGACGACGGCAAGGCTGACGGCACCAAGACGCTGGAGCAGATCATCTTGTCGTCGGACGGCCCGGTGTTCAACAACGCCGCGCAGGTGTGGAACCACACGTTCTTCTGGAACAGCATGAAGCCCGCTGGCGGCGGCAAGCCAACCGGCAAGATCGCCGCGAAGATCGACGCCGATTTTGGCAGCTACGACGCGTTTCGCGCCGAGTTCATCGCGGCCGCCATGGGCCAGTTCGGCTCCGGCTGGGCGTGGCTCGTGCTCGACGGCGGCAAGCTGAAGATCACCAAGACGTCCAACGCCGACCTGCCGATGAAGGCTGGTCAGACCGCGATCATCACGATCGACGTGTGGGAGCACGCCTACTACATCGACTACCGCAACCTGCGGCAGAAGTGGGCGGAGACGTTCCTCGACAGCTTGGTCAACTGGGAATTTGCCAACGCCAACCTGGGCTGATAGCAAGCCGGGATGATTGATTTCGGCAACCCGTGGATGCTGATCGGCCTGCTCGCAGCAGGTCTGCCGATCGCTTTGCATCTTTTTGGCCGCCGGCACGCGCCGACGATCCGGTTTGCCGCGTTGGCGTTCATCCTGGCGAGTCACCCGCGCGAGGCACGGGCGCTGCGCGTCAACGAGTGGCTGCTTGTGGCAGTGCGCGCGTTGGCCGTGGCGCTCGTCGCCATCGCGCTGTCCCGGCCGATGATTGCGTTGCCCGGCGCCGCGGCTGAAGGCATTGATACGGGCGACCGCCCCGTGGCCGCCGTCATCGTGCTGGACGACAGCATGTCCACGCGGGCCCGCACGAGCGGCTCCGAGACGGTGTTTGATCGCCTCCGCGCCCGCGCGTTGGTGACCGTGGAGCGTCTGCCCGCCGGCTCCAAGGTGGCCGTCGTCGCTTCCGGCTTTCCGGCGCGGCTCCTGACCCGGCAGTTGACAAGCGATCGCAGCGCCGTGCTGGACGCCATCCGCCTGCTGCCGCACCGCCCGCGCAAGGACGACGCGGCGCGCGCGCTGGCGCTGGCGGACAACGTGCTGCAAACCGCGGACCTGGACGACAGGCGCCTGCTGGTGCTGACGGATCTGCAGGCGAGCGGCTGGCAGGGCGTCGCGTTGCCGTCCCAGACGCGTGCGGGCGTGCCCGTGCGGGTGCGCGTGGACCGCGTAGAGCCCGGATCGCGCGAAAACGCCGCCATTACCGACGCCGTCGTCGTGCCGCAGACCGATCGCGGCCCGGATCAGGTGCGTCTGGACGTGACCGTGCAGCACTACGGCGAGCGGCCCTACCGCGGCTATCTGACGGTGAAAGTGGCCGAACGCGAGTGGCAGAGCCTGGTGGAGTTGCCTGTCGGCGGCACGGCGCAGCGCAGTTTTCAGGTGACGGCGTCGGCGCCCATGGCAGAAATTCGCCTGCCCGACGACGCGCTGGACGTCGACAACTACCGGCAAGTGCGGCTGGACGGCGCGGCGGGCGTGCGCGTGGCGATCATCAACGGCGCGCCGCGGCCCGTTCCGCGGGACGATGAGGCGTGGTTCCTGGCGCGCGCCCTGGAATTGAGCGCGGATCGGCCCGGTGCGCTCACGGCCGACACGCTGCAACTGCCGAGTCTGTCCGTTGAGGCGCTGCGCGACTACGATGTGCTGGTGCTGGCCAACGTTGCGGAGCTGTCGGCGGAGCTCGCGGCGGGCATCGAGGCGTCCGTGCTGGCCGGCAAAGGGCTGCTGCTGACCGTTGGCGACAACCTGCCGGCGGATCCCGCGAGCTGGCTGCCGGGCCTGCTGCCTGTGCGCGTCTATGGCCAGCGCGCCGCGGAGTCGAGTGCCGGCCAGCGCCAAAGGCCCACGACGGCGCTGCGCGTGGAGCCGAACAGCCCGCATTCCGCAGTGACCGCGTCGGTCCAGCGCTTGCGGACGGCGTTGGCGGCATCGGTGGGCGACACGCTTGGCGCCGTGACCGTGCGGCGGCACGCGCTGCTGGAGCCTTCACTTACGCTGGCCGATCAAGCAGTGCTGCGCTATGCCGATGGCGCGCCCGCGCTCGTCCTGTCGCCCAAGGGGCGCGGGCAGGTCGCGCTCCTGACGACGACGATCGACCTGGATTGGGCCGATCTGGCGCTGCAGCCCGGTTTCCTGCCGCTGGTCAGTGAAGTGGTGCGGAGTCTCGCCGGCGACCGCGGGCTGGAGCGGCGCGGCGCGGTCGAGGTCGGCGATGTCGCCGTGCTGGGCCGCGACGAGCGCGCGACCGATCTGGAGGTCAAGCTGGATTCGCGGCCGTTTGGCCCGGTCGCGCCGACGCTTTCCCTGCCCGCAGCGGCGCAGCGCGGCCATTCGTGGCAGGTCACCGGCTTGGACGAGCCGGGGCGCTACACGGCGACGGAACTCAAGAACGGTACCGCGCTGACCTCCCGGCTGCTCGTGACGGTGCCGCCGCTGCGCGAGAGTCGGCTGGTGCCGGCCAAGACCGGCGCGCTGCTGATGGCGGACTCCGCGGACCGCAAGTCGACGCGCCACGTGGCCAAGTCGCCGGCGTGGTCGGGCGTGATCCTGATCCTGCTGGGGCTGCTGCTTTTTGAGGGCGTGCTGATTCTGCGCGGCGGGATGCTCGGACGGCCCGCGAGGACTTTTGCGAATCCCGCATGACCGCTATGCTTCGGACCCCATGCTGCAACCCGACGATCCCCGCCAAGAACTCCTGAACGCCATCGCGCTGCTGCCCGGGCATTCGTCCGCAGAGCGTGAGGCCATCAACGTGTGGCTCAAAGCGCTGCCGGCGCCGCTCATGGGCCAGTGGCCGGACATGGCGCTGGCGGCGAGCGTGACGCTGGATCAGAAACGCCTGACGCTGCGGGCGGCGGGCGCGACGCTGCGGATGGCGCAATCGACCCGCGCGTTCCTGTCGCTGGCGGGCGGTGCGCCGAGCGAGCTTGCGGCGCTGGATGAAGCGCTTGCCACGCTCGACCCGGTCGTGCTGGGTTCGTGGCTGGAGATCGGCCCGCAGGGCGTGGATGGCGGCTGGTTCCTGCCCTCGCCGATGCACCTGAAAGACGTCCTCGGCCTGCTGCCGCCGAGCGACGCGCTGGACGCGCTGCTGCAGTGGGCGGCCGAACGCGGCATTGACCATTGCCTTGGCCTGCGCCGATCGGTCAACGCCGCGGCGCCGTACACGGATTTGACGTTGCCGCTGCCCGACGGCATGGCCCACGAGCAGTTGGCGGCGACGCTCATCCTGTTTGAGACGCTGGGCGCGCAGACGCTGCCGGAGCCGCTGCGGCGGGCGATCCTGCGCGAACTCGAAGCGCCGCTGGCGGTCTCCGCGTGGCTGCTGCCGGAGGGCCTCGCGCAGCTCAGCGTGCTGATCCACGACCCCAGCGAAGCGCTGCGGACGGCCGCCGCGACGGCATGCGGCACCAATGCCGAGGGGATCCGGCCCTTCGTCCACGCGTGCGGCCCGGGCCAAGTTCCCATGGCGCTGGAGATCCAACGCACCGCCGATGGCCTGCAGGCCGAATTGCACTTGGAAGTGCGCGAAGCCGAACCGCCCAACTGACACCTTCTGGAGGAAAGCATGCAATTTCAGGTCGAACACCGGTTCTCCGGCATCACGCTCGCGGACTATGAGAAGCTCTATTTTGACGAGGCCTTCAACGAGGCGCTGTGCCAGACCGTCAAGCTGGAGCGCACGTTGGTCAAGCTGGACCATCAGGGCGAGAAACTCCATCGCCAGGTGCGCGTCAGCCCGGATCGCGAGCTGCCCGCGCCCGCAGCCAAGGTGATTGGCAGCAGCAAGATCGTCTACGTGGAGCACTGCGACTACACGTTCGGCAGTTTCCGCGGCACCTGGAAGACCATCTCCGGCATCATGCCCGACAAGATCGCGTCCAACGGCACGTTTTCGTTTCGCCAGGACGGCAACGCCGTGGTGCGGCGCGTCGATGGCAGCGTCAGCGTCTCGGTCAACTTCATGATCAACAGCTTGATCGAGAAGGGCATCATCGCCGACGTGGAAAAGAGCTACCAGCAGGCGGCCGATTTCACCCAGCGCTGGATCACCAACGGCGGCAAAATCTAGCGACGAGGCGACGATGACGAAGCGATTGTTCCTGGCGCTTGCGCTGCTTGCGGCGTGCGGATCCAAGGCGGCGACGGAGGCGGCGATCGACGCTGCGGCGGATGTCGCCCCCGCGGATGCCGGCTTTGACGCGGCGGGTCCGCTGGATACCGGTGCCGACGTTGCGGTGCAACTCAGCCCGGCCGCGCAGATGTGCGCGGACATTGCATCGCAGGTTTGCATCACGGCCATGGCCTGCTGTCAGGCCGGGACCAGCGCGGATTGCGTCGCCAACGAGACGGCGGCGTGCCTGAAGGTCGGCTTTGCCGGCATTGACGACGCCAGCGCGGCGGGCGTGGTCAAGCTGGATGCGACGCGCGGCAAGGCGTGCCACGCCGCCCTGAATGCCGCGGCGACGGGTTGCGACTACCTGGGAATCCAGGCCGCACGCCGGCAATGCCTGCTGGCGTGGCTGGACAGCGCGTCCAAGGGCGACACCTGCACCGCAACGGCGCCCATCGCGTGCGACAGTTTTGGCGGGCGCTGTGATCCCGTCACGACGGACAGCTATGCGTGCCGCAAGGCCGGCGCGGACGGCGATGGCTGCAACCTGGGCAAGCCGTGCAGCATTGACCTGGACTGCCTGAACACCAAGGTGACCCGCGCCACCGTCTGCGGCAAGCGCAACAGCACGTGCGAACTCTCCGACGCCTGCGCCCAGGGCTTCAAGTGCAGCTCCGGTTTTGCCTGCGAGCCGTGGGACGGCGGCGGCAAGTCCGGGGTCACCTGCAAGGCCGACAACGAATGCGCCGTCGGTTTCGCCTGCAACGCCAACTCGGCCAAGTGTGCGCCGTCGTTGTGCGGACTGTAGGACTCACGCGCCCGCGATCGCCCGCAGCGCCGCCAACGCGACGCCTGGCGCCTCACATTCCGCCGCCGTCAGCACGCCGCCTGTAAGGGCATTTTCGACGAGCCACCAATCCGCGCCGATCACCGCGCGATCGGCGAGCTGCGTCCCGGTCAACTCGGCGCCAGAGCCCGTCTGGGCGGCCCGCGCGTACTGCACCGCCAGCGTCAGCGCCGCCAGCGCGCGCGCCCGCGTCGGCAGCCACGCGTCCTGAATCGGCGCTACTTGATCCGGGTGCAGCACCCACTTGCCGGCGAAGCCCAGCACCTTGGCGTTTTCGGCGTCACGCGCCGCCAGCGCCAGCGCCTCCGCGCGCGCCTGCACCTGTGCGCTGTGCTCGGGCGTCCCCGGCTGTCCCGTCGGCCGGATCGGCAGCATGGCGGTCACCGCGTCCACCGCGTCCTTGCCTTCGCTTGCAGCGATCACCGGCAGCAGCTGCCGCACCGCCGCCAGATCCGCCGTCCACGACTGGGCGCGCACTTCCCCGCCGACCATCCGGGCAAAATCCCACGCGCCAAACGTCAGCGACGCCACGCTCGGAATCGCCGCGATCTGCTGCGCCTGGGCAAAAGCCCGCGGGCTCTCGATCAGCACTTCCAGCATCGGCCGATTGTCGTGGCCGGCATGCCGCTGGATCTGCGCCACCAGCCGGGCGATCGCCGCGATTTCGTCGGCATCCTCCGTCTTGGCGATGACAAGCGCATGGAGCCTGTGACCCGCCGCCGTCAGCACGTCGACCAAATCGTCCTCAAAATAGCGCGACCGCACGTCATTGGGCCGGAACGCCACGATGCGCTGGGCAAAATCGAACTGCTGCAACGCCTCCGCGCAAAACTGCCGGGCGTACGCCTTGAACTCGGGATGGTCTGGCGCTGCGTCCTCCAGGTCGTAGAAAAAGCAATCCGCCGCCGTCTGCGTCGCTTTGTGCAGCAACTTCCACGACTGCGCGCGGCCGTCGGTCGCCGGATCGCCGCCCGCGCGCATCTTGAATGCCGGAATCGCCATCACGCCCCGCCGCCGATACGGCACCAGCCGACCCCGGCGCTGCGGCGGCGGCAGCCTCTCCTGCAGATCCTGAATTTCCTGATGAATGTCTTCACGCTGTAGCATCGCGGTCCTTTGCGGCGGGGGCAAGGTCTTGTCGACAGCCCGCGCGCGTGCGACAGTGTGCCTATGCTGCTTGCGCGCGTCATCGGCAATGTCGTCGCCACCCGGAAAACGCCGGGGCTGGAGGGTATTCGCCTCCTGATGGTGCAGCCGATTGACGAGCATGGCGCCGACCGCGGCAAGCCATTTTGCGCGGCCGACACGACCCAAGCGGGCCCCGGCGATTGCGTGCACCTGACGACGTCGCGTGAAGCGGCGCTGGCGATGCCCGATCCGTTTGTGCCAGTCGACGCGGCGATCATCGCCATCGTTGATCAAATCGACGTGCCTGCGCGCCCCAAAGCGGCTGCGCCCAAGACCGCCGCGCCCAAGACGGCTGCACGGAGCGCAAAGTGATCCTCGCGCGCGTCCTCGGCAGCGTCGTCGCGACCGTCAAGCATCCCAGCTTGCGCGGCCTGCCGCTCTTTGTCGTGCAGCCGATTGAGGCCGACGGCAGCGACTCCGGCGACAGCTTCCTCGCCGTCGATCACGCGCAAGCTGGCCCCGGGGACACGGTCGTCATCCTCCGCGAAGGCAACGGCATCCGCCAACTGCTCGGCGACAGCAAATCGCCCGTCCGCTGCCTGATCGTCGGCGTCGTCGACGCCGTTTCAACGATCGACTGATGGCGACGACCCTGCACCGGCTGCATCTGGGTGAACCGACGCTGGCGCAGGCCCGTCGGCAACTGCTGGCAATCGCCCAGGAGCTCCATGCGCGCGGCTGGGTGGCCAATCACGACGGCAATGTGACCCTGCGGCTGCCCGGGGAGCACCTGCTGGCGACGCCGACCGCGCTGTCCAAGCGCGTGCTGACGGAGAGCGACCTGATTGTGCTGGACGCCCGCGACCGCGTGCTGCAAGGCGGGCGCAAGGCGTTTTCTGAACTGAAGCTGCACCGGGCGGTGTACGCGGCGCGGCCGGACGTGCGCGCGGTTGTGCACACGCACGCGCCCAACGCGACCGCGCTGGCGGTGGCGGGCGTGGCGATCGAGCCGCGGATGCTGGCGGAAGCCGTGGTCTCCCTGGGCGTGGAGATTCCGCTGCTGCCGTATGCGTTTCCGCAGAGCGCTGAGCAGATTGGCCAGCTGACCCAGGCCGCGCTGAAGTTTGACGCGCTGACGCTTGGCAATCACGGCGTGCTGGCATGGGGCGACGATCTGGAGCAGGCGTACCTGCGCGCTGAACTGCTGGAGCACCTCGCGGCGATCCAGCTGCGCGCGATGCAGATTGGCCGCCTGACGACGCTGCCCGCCGCCGACCTGGCGCGGCTGTTGGAGGCCCGCAAGAAGGCTGGACTCGGTCCAGAAGCGCGGCAAAAAGGGTAATTCATGCGACATGCTTGGCTGTTTCTCGTCTTGTTCCCGCTGGCGTGCAGCGCGCCCCAAGTGCCGGCCGCGGCGTCGACTGCGCCGGCCGTACGGCGCTGCCTGTTGCTCACGACCAATGACAGCGAGTCCAACTTTGACGGCGCCGTGCGCGGGGCCGATGGCAAGCTGACCTACACGTATCCGCTGGCCCGCATCGCTGCGGCCAAGAAGGCAGCGCTGTTGGCGCACCCGGGCGGCGTGCTGCTGCTGGAAGGCGGGGACATGCTGCAGGGCCGGTTCCTGGAACGGCAGGACGGCGATCGCGCGCGGGCGGCGGCGGACAACTGGCCGGTCTACGAGGCGGCGGGCTACGATTTTGGCGCGCTCGGCAATCACGAGTTCGACAATGGCCCGAAAGTTGTGCGGCGCGCACTGCAGGGTTTGCACCAGTTCCGGTTGCTGGCGGCCAACGTCGATGGCGCTGGAACCGCGCTTGAGCCAGCGGAGCCGGGTCACGCCGATGGCCTGTTTGGCGCGACGGCGATCGCCGATTGCGGCGGCATCAAGATCGGCCTGTTTGGCCTGCTGACGCCGAGCACGCGGACGATCTCCGATCTCGGCGACGTCAAGCTCAAGCCACTGGAGGAGAGCGCCAAGGCGGCGATCGCCGGGCTGCGGCAGCAGGGTGCGGAGACCATCGTCCTGCTGTCCCACCTCGGCGTGGACGACGACAAGCAGCTGGCCGTGGACGTGTCGGGCATCGACGTGATCGTCGGCGGCCATTCCCACACCAAGCTGGAACACGCGATCCGCGTGGGTCCGACGTGGATCACCCAGACGGGCGCGCGTTTTGAGCGGCTGGGACGGATCGACCTGGCGGTGGACGCGGCGGGCCATCTGGCCGACGCGACGACCTACGCGCTGGAGATGCCGCAGCAGCACGCGCCGGACGCGGCTATCGTCGCCCAGACGGACAAGCTGCTGGCCGAACTGGTGCCGGAGAAGGTCATCGGCAAGCGCGAATTTGCCTGGGACGTGATGGACATTGCGCATTCGCAGTATGCCGTTCGCGCCACGCGGGCGGTGGCGCAGTACGCCGAACGCATCAGCAAGCACCACGTCGACGGCGGCTTGTTGAATACCGGCGGCTTCCGCAGCCACACGATCTATCCGCCGGGACTGGTCACGAACCTGGAAGTTTCGGCGATTCACCCGTTCCGCAACCGCGTGGTGTTGGTGACGTTGACCGGTGAGCACCTGCGCGACGTGCTGGAACACGCCTGCGGGCACGCGCAGAACCAGGAGCATGGCGCCAACAGCATCGTCTGGGGCGTGCAGATGCGGTGCGACGTGGCGCGGACGGCGGCGCGCTACAAATACGTCGACAACAAGCCGGTCGCGATTGAACTGCGCGGCGAGCGCGCCCAGGACATCACGGTCGGCGGGCAGCCGCTGGTGCCGACCATGAAGTACACGATCGCGACGCTGGATTACCTCGCGCGCGGCGGCAGCAGCTATCTGCCGCTGCAGTTTGGCGATCGCCAGTGCCTGGATGGCAAGCCCTTCAAGGCGGACGACAAGGCGGCGTGCGGCGAAACCGCGCTGCTTTCCGACGTGATCCTGGAAGCGGTGACGGCTGGCGAGCTGGACAGGAACTGAGAACTAGCCCTGTCGCTCAGAAATCATCCGCTTGGCGGTGCGCGCGACGGTCTGATTGACGTCCCGGCTGCCTGACGCGTCCTTCAAATCCTTGGGCGAGAGCTGGCGCAGGAACGTCATCGAAAACGCCAGCGGCGTCTTGGGGTTGAACACCAGCGCCTTGCGCGTGGCGTAGTCCTTGACCCAGTTGCGGTTGCGGCAGATCGTCGTCAACAGCTCTTCCGACAGCGTCTTGTTGGCGGCAAAGTTGGTGATCTCGCCCTCCGTCACGCGCGGCGAACGCAGCACCGCGAGCGCCACGAGCTTCTTGGGATCGCGGATCAGCAGCTTGCGCACGTTGGCGTCGCCCACCATCGCCAGCCGCACTTTCTGCGACACCGACATCTTGGTGATGAGCGACTGCAGCGTCGACGTCTTGTCGTCCTCGGTCTTGGCTTCCTCCGGCGTCAGCGCCTGCGTCGTCGAGCCGTGTTCGCGCTCGTAGCTCTGCGTCGCCCACGCCATCGCCAGGGCGAATTCGTTGTCATTCAGACCCTTCTCGTGCGGCGCGTCGGCGTCCTCGCCTGACAGGATCGCCTTCATCTCGCGAAAGCCCGAGATGTGTTCCAGTGGCAGGTTCTGGCGCACGCCGAGTTCAAGCAGGTTCTGCACGACGCCTTGTGCAGCGCGCGGATTGAGCCAGAGCGCCTCGATGATCGCCGGGGAGCGCAGCGCGCGCACCTGGTTGCGGCCAATCGCTTCACAGACTTCCGCTGACGCCGTGCCGGCCAGCCAGCGCACGGTATCGTCGGCAATGGTGTTGTGCATCGCCAGTTCGCGCGCGACCCGGTCGTGCTTGTGAAAGACGCGCGCGGCGGCATCGAGCGCGGCGGCCGACCGGAGGTGCGTCAGCACCGGATGCACGAGGTCGGGCGGCATCTCCTGCAGCGCGGTGGCGGCTTTCTTGCGGACCATCTCGTCCTCGTCCTGACTCAGGAAGAGCAGCACGGGCACCAGCTGATCGGGCGTGAGCGGCAGCGCGCCACCTGCCGCGCGGAGCCGGGTCGCGACGGGTGAAGTCGCGGCGAGGAACGGCTGCATGCGCTCGGGCAGCTCCGTGATCGCCATGGCTGTGCCGCTGATGTAGGGCTTGATTTCAGACATGCGTGCCCCCTCCTACGCCGTGACGACGTCCAGCCAAAGCGGCATCAGCGTCGGCGCGCCTTTGTCGATGGCAATCGCCGCGCGCAGTTGTTCAAGCGCCGTGTCCCGCTGCGCCGGCGTGCGCGCATGCACGTACACGAGCGGATCGCCCGCGCGCACGGCATCACCGGGCTTTTTGGCCAGCACAAAGCCGACCGCTGGATCCACGGCATCTGCGGCGGTATTGCGACCCGCGCCGAGGTGCACCGCCGCCACGCCGATCAGCCACGCGTCCATCTGCTGCACGATGCCGTCCTGCCACGCCAGCAGCGGCGCGACAAACGGCGCCTTGGGCAGCACGTCCTCGGGCGCATCGCACACGCGCGGGTCGCCACCGTGCGCGGCCACGAGTTCGCGGAATTTCGCCAGCGCCCGCCCATCGTCAAGCGCCGCGGCAATTTGCGCCTCGCCCGCTTCCAGCGTCGCCGCCACGCCGCACAGCCGCAGCATTTCACCGCCCAGGCGCACCGTCAGCGCGCGCGTATCCGCCGGACCGCCGCCGCGCAGGATCTCGATGGACTCGACGATCTCCAGCGCGTTGCCGATGTGCGTGCCCAGCGGCCGATCCATCGCGGTCAGGAACGCCGTCACCTTGCGACCCGCGGCCGTTCCGGCACCGACGAGCGATTGCGCCAGCGCCAGCGCCGCCTCGCGATTCTTCATGAACGCGCCGGAGCCGACCTTCACGTCCATCACGAGCGCGCCCACGCCCTCCGCCAGCTTCTTGGACAGGATCGACGCCGTGATCAGCGGAATGCTCTCCACCGTCGCGGTCACGTCGCGCAGCGCGTAGAGCTTCTTGTCGGCCGGCACGAGGCGATCCGTTTGGCCAATCAGGCTGACACCGATTTGCCGCACCATCGCGTCAAACGCCGCGAGGTCGAGGCGCACGTTGAAGCCCGGAATGGACTCCAGCTTGTCGAGCGTCCCGCCGGTATGGCCCAGGCCGCGGCCGGAAATCATCGGCACCGCGACGCCGCATGCGGCCACGGCGGGGGCGAGCGGAATCGACACTTTGTCGCCCACGCCGCCGGTCGAGTGCTTGTCCGCGGTCGGCCATGGCAGGTTCGGCCAGCGCACGACGTCGCCCGAGCGTTCCATCGCGTCCAGGAGCGCGGCGGTCTCCTGCGGCGTCATGCCGCGCCAGTAGACGGCCATGGCAAATGCCGCCATTTGGTAGTCGGGCACGCTGCCGTCGGTGAATCCGGCGATGAGCCAGCGGATCTCGTCGCCGTCCAGCACGTGGCCGTCCCGTTTGCGGGCAATGATCTCAACAGCGCGATAAGCCACAGGACACCTCCGCGCCGAGTGTGACACATCTGTGCCAGCGCGCGAAGTTCAGCGGACCGCGATTTCCAGCGCCACAAGCGGACTGGCCAACAGACCGCGGCCGACGAGCCAGACGTGGTCGCTTTGCTCTTGCCCTTGGGCGCAGTGCAGCACGGGGTACTGCGCGCGTTTGGGTTGCAGACCTGCGGCAAAGCTGGCGATTTCCTGCGGACCTTTACCGCTGTGGATGGCCCAGAGGTGCACGCGGCGGTCGGTCTCGTTGACGCCGCCTTCGCAGCCGGTCGACAAGAGCACGCCGCCGTCCGCCAGCGCGGTGATGCCGTGCACGGGGCCCTGCAGGCGCCCGAGGGTCGTCAACGCGCGCGTCTGGCGGTCCCAGCGCAACGCGACGTTCTGGAATCGCCCGGCGTCGCTGCCGGCGTCGGTGCCCCAGATGACCGCGTCGGGCAGGAACGCCACGCCGATGGCCCGCCAGGACTGGTTGCCGCCGCCGATGACTTGCCAGCTCGCGGCGCGATCCGTGGAGCGCCAGATCGCGCTTTCGGCGTCGCGATCGCCCGTGCCGAGCCACAGCGAGCCGTCCACCGGATCCTGCTGGATGAAGTGGATGTGGCGGACCTGACCCGCGGCAAACGCGAAGACTTGCTGGAAGCTGCGGGCGCCATCGTCAGAGCGCCAGAGGCGGATGGCGCGGTCGCGGCGCGGATTGAGCGTGTACTCGGCGCAATAGACTTGGCCTTCCGCGCTGCGAAGGACGCCCAGTCGCGCGGGCTTGCGGAAGTCAAACGGCAACGCCTCGTGCCAACGGCCATCCTCAACGCGCCACAGCCGCCCGGTCGCGACCACAAGCTGCGCCCGATCGGTCAGCGGCAGCACGCCGTGAATGCCGATCCGGAGCGCCTGACCGACAAACGCCGACCGGCCGAGCAAACGCTGCCACGCCGGTTCAGGCAGGCGATCCTGCAGCTGCCACGGGCCACCGGCGAGCGCGCGCGTGTACAGGCGCCCGCCGCGACTTGCCCAGACGCGGCCAAAACCGAGCGCGTGGACGGAGAGCCCGCGCCAGGAGCCGAGGATATGGATGCCTGGGTGTTTTGCGCCGAGCAGCAAGGCGTCCTCCGTGGAGCAGGGCACGCGGCCAAGGGCGTGGCGCTCACCGCGACGTCACCCGCGCCCTGCGCGAGGGATCGTCACGCGAATGCGCGGAGGCTCGCGCAGCGAGTCTCCGGTCCGGGTGCGTGCGTCAGCACCCCACCCGGACTAGAGCCCGGTCCGGCCGCTTCGGCCGGATGCGCCCCAAAACAGCCGCCAACGCACCAGCGCGCGCGACGGGTTCACAGCGGGGCGCGTTCCTGCAGGAAGTGCTCAAGCTGCCGGTTCGTCGTCCAACGGCGGAACATTTCCATGTCCTTCTCGTCGGCGTTTTCCAGCTTGTACATCAGGTAGTCGAAGATCGACTTGTGCTTCTTGCACCACACGGAATCCCGCATGTGGCCGTGCAGCGAGCCCTGGGTCTTGTAGTTGTACTCGACCTGCTGGCCGCACCACGGCTTGTACACGCAGCTCACGCAATCCGGCTGCGCGTCGTTCAAGCCCGCCATCACCATCGCGCGGGTCTGCGCGTTGGTCATCAGGTGGTGGTACGTGTCGTCGACCGTGCCGATCTTGAACATCTCATCGCCCATCGCGGCGACGAAGCGGCCTTCATCGCTCGAGTAGACGTTGCCGTCCGGCGCGTAGCCCAGCTGGCCGATGCACGCGCCACCGGGCGTCCGCAAGTCCAGGTAGTTGGGCTCCTGATCCGCGAGGATCTTGTTCAGCATGATCGACGCGTGCCGCTCCATCACCTGCGTGCCGTTGCGGTTCAGTTCGATGATGTAGTCCACGGCGTGGGCGTAGAACTCGAGGAAGTCGTCCATCGAGTAGCCCAACGTCTTGGCCGTGCGCTCCGCAAATCCGAACGGGTCGAGCTTGCGCAGGAACACCGCCTTGCAGCCGGCTTCCACGTACGTGTCGACGATTTCCTTCCACCGATGCAGGCTCGGCTTGGTGATCGTCGGCAGCGCTTCCACGCGGTACAGGTTGGTGTCGAGGCCAAGCTCGCCGTAGCGCGCGTTGATCCGCTTCATCCAGTACATCAGGGTTTCCTGACTGTTGCCGTCCTTGAAGATGCGGATCTTGTTGTGCAAATCCGCGGGACCGTCGAGGCTCGTGCAGATCTGCACTTTGCGATCGAGCAGGTACTCCATCTTCTCGTCGTCCATCAGCGACAGATTCGTCACCAGGGCGAACGACAGCGCCTTGTTGGCCAGCGCGTTCTTCTGCCGCGCGTACTCGACGATGTGCTGCAGGACTTCCCAGTTCGCGGTCGGCTCGCCGCCCTGGAACTCGATGGTGATGCCCGGGCTCGTCGTCTGGAACACGAGGTCAACCGCGCGCTCCGCCGTCTCGATCGACATGTCCGTGTCTTTGCGGTCCATGCCCACGATCGAGCTGTGGCAGTACTGGCAACCGTGGTTGCAGCGATGCGTCAGCACAAACGCGTGCAGCGTCGGGCCGTAGAACAGGTACTGCTTCTTGCGTTTCCAGCGCTCCGCCTGCTCCGCGACGTTGATTTCCTTGGCGATGAAATTGCGCGCCTTGAGCTTCTCGTACAGCGGCTCGCCCGGCAGCGGCTTGCCCTCGATGAAGTCGCGGAATTCGTCCTGCGTCAGCAGGTCCCAATCGCCCATGTCGTTGGAAATCAGAATCTTCGTGCCGAGCTGCCGCTGGTTGAACGGCACCGCAAACTCAGGCTTCCAGCGGCCGGGGCTGGAAATCTTCGTCAGATCAACCTGTTTGCCTTTGGGCAGCAGATCGTGCTTCTGGCTTTTGGTCTGAAGCGTGGTCGCTGTCATACGTGTTGGCTCCTGTGGCTGCTTGCGCGCCTAGGCTTTCTTGGTTTTCTTGCGACCGGCCGTGTTGGCCAGCGCGAAGTTGCAGAACTCGGCCACCACGTCGCCGTCGACGTCCGGATCAATGTCCTTGATGTCCACGGCGTAGTAGTCGCCATCGCGCTTGATGGTGAACGCGGCAAAATCGGCAAACGTGGTCGCCGCATCCTTCACCGCCTGCTGCATGTACAGCGTGCGGTGCAACTTGACCGACTGGTGTGTGACATGGCTCATGCGAAGAACTCCTGAGAAAAGTCCGAACCGTTTGGAAACGCGGGCATTTGTTGGACGGGTCAGGCGTCTTTCTTCTTCTTGAACTTGTCTTCCCACGGCACGGCGATCCCCAGCGGATCGTCCAGAAAGTCCATGCCGTCGTCGCCCGCCGCGAGGAAGTCGGTCGGCAGCGTGCCGCCGGCCGCGCCCGCAATGGCCTGGCTCGTGATGTCTTCGATGATCTTCTGGTTGGCCTTGACGACCTTGCGACGCAGCGCCTGAGCGAGCAGCTCGTTCTCGAATTCACCGGACATCGCCGTCAGCTGCGCTTCCGTCAGCTCGCCTTTGCCGCGGAGATGCACTTCGTAGCGCGGACCGGCGCGGTCAAGCAGCACGTACGCGCGGTCGAGGAAGACGTACGCGGCGGCATACAGCACGTCAGCCGGATACAAGCCGATGTCGAGCGACAGCGTCATCGTGTGTGTCTTCGGGTCGAGTTTTTCAATCTGAGGGTGGCCCATGCTCATGTACTCCAGTAGTGCAAAATGCCCCGGATGCGGGAGGGCGATCGCTGATTCGGCGGGGGTCGGCCGAAAATGCGCGCGCCCCAGCTTCTACTCTTGTCCGGATCGAACTTCAAGGCGCGTCACCGGCACCCGTCCGCTCGCGATCGGCTCAGGGGGCACGACGAGCCCGGTGTCCACGTCGTCTTCATCGTCCGACGGATGCCAGCCCGCCGCCTCGGGCGTCCAATCGCGCGCCGTGTGATCGGTCTTGCGCTTGGGGTCCATGGCCATTTCCGTCAGCCGTTCGCCAGTCGGCGCCTGCACCTTGCCCGGGCGCGACACTTCACCGCCCGCGACGCTCTGCTGCGTCCCCGATTTGCCCTGATGCGCCGCCGGGATCGCCGCCAGGTTCTTGAACTTGGCCATCCGCCATGCCGGGTCCGACTGCAAATCCTGGACGATGCGCGAGATGATCGGCTTGGGATCCTGGAAGATCGGCGACAGTTCCGCAGGATCGTAGGCGTTGCCGCGGTCAAACAGCCCGCCGCAAATGGACCGCAGGCTGCACGCGTTGCACACGTCCGCGTACAGGTGGCCCCACTCGGTCTGGCGGACCGTGCCCTTGTTGTCCAGGAAGTGGACGATGCGCTCCTCGCTCTTGACGATCTTGCGCGTCTCGGTCGAGCAGTGGGCGAATTCCGTCATGTAGCACAGCGGCACGCGCTCCACGCGGAACGACCGACCCGTCTCCGCCAGCATCCGCATCGCCTTGGACAGGCTGACTTCAATGTCCTGCAGGCGCGCGGCAAAGTACTGGTTGCTGGTCGCGCGACCGATCGACGGGTCCAGGTTGTTCCACACGAAGTGCTGGATGAACGGGAAGTTCTTGATGAACCACTCGATGTTGCCGTGCAAGTGGTCGCAATTGTAGCGGGTAATGACCGTGTTGATGTTGACGGTGATGTTGGTCTTGCCGAGGTTGGTCAGCGCCTTCTCCGCCCAATCCAGCGAGCCAGGCGTGCCGGTCAGGAAATCCTCCAGCTTGTGCTTGTGGCTGTGGATGGACACGTGGACGTGTTGCAGCCCGGCGTCGGCCAGCGACTTGCAGTAGTCCCAATCGGCGAGCTTCTGGCCATTGGTGATCATGCGCACGTGCAGGCCGTTGGCGCGCGCGTGGGCGATGGCTTCTGGCAGGATGGGCGAAAGCGTCGGCTCGCCGCCGGTCATGATGACGCCAAAGTAGTCGCGGCTGACAAAGTCGTCGACGATCTGGTGGATCTGCTCCAGGTTGTGGAAGAACGGCGTCTCAGGATTGGAGCAAAAGCCGCAATTCTGGTTGCAGTGCCGGACCATCTGGATGTAGCCGATGTTGGCCATTGAACGACTCCGTTGGCGCAGGTTCGGGGGAACGGGCGCGAACCGGCAGTGTGCCGGATTTTTTGCCCGACTGCACGCTTCGTCCGCCAACTCACTGTTTTGCCGTGGGTGTTGAGCGGCGGCACGCGATCTTGACCTTGGCTTGCCCGCAGGCGCAGACTTTTTCCAGCCGCACTTGGCTGGAGTTGGCCCATGTTCCCCACGCGCCCGAGTTTCCGCCGCAAGCCGCACCTGTTCGTGTGGCTGTGCCTGTTGGCCATGACCAGCGTCCTGACGTCGTGCCGCAACGAGCCGACCGGGTCGCAGCCCAACGCGGTGGCGCCCGTCGTCGCCGCCAAACGCCCGCCGCAACCGGCGCCCCAGCTCATGGACGAAACGCTCACGCGCGCGCACCTGCGGCCGTTGCGGGACTGTTTTCACGGCTTGGGCTACCCGACGGAGAGGCCGATGAGCTTGGGTATTTCGATCGAGGCCAAGGGCGACGCGCTGGCGACGACCGTGTTCGCGATGACCGATGTGCAGGTGCCTGAAGGCGTGGCGAAGTGCCTGAAGCAGCGCGTGCCAGCCCAAGGGTGGCCACCGGGCGTGTATTTTGCCGATTGGCCCAACGACGACAGTTGGCCGTAACGGTCAGGTCTCGCGGCCGATGCCCAGTTCGCCAATCGCCTTGGGCTTGTGCAACCCGACCGTGCGCTGCTGCTCGCGCTTGGTGCGCTGGGCATTGGCGTCGGCCAACTGCTCCGTCAAGCGGTCAAAGCTCGCGGCGTCGGGCAGCGGCTTGCCGGCTTCATCGAGCGGCGTCTGGATCGCAAAACCGTGGCTGCGCAGGTAGTTGATGTGCGTGCCCTGGCAGGTTTCAAACTGCGAGCACCGGCCGCAGCGGATCGACTTGCTGTAGTACGCGTGCTCCACGTAATGGCCGACGTACTTGTCCAGGTTGAGGAAGCCCGCGCCGTCCAGCAGCGTCGCATCCAGCAGCTTGATGTCGCCCGGCTCGGTCTCCGCGCCCGCCACGCAGCGCGTCACGTTGCGCATGCGCAGGCCGGCCTGGGCCAACTTGCGGAGCGTCGCCGGATCCGGATCTTCCGCCTGCGACTCGGACAGGTACTCGTGCGTCTTGAGCGTCGCGATCAACCGCGTACCCCACGCCTTGAGCGTCGCCGGTCGCGCCAGCAGCCACGAGGCCAGCTCGCGCGTCAGCATCACTTCCACTTCCGTCGGCGCCGGAATCGCATGCGCGCCCACCAAATAGCGTGCCGCGTCGTCGGTCGTCGTCACCACAAAGCGCTTGATCTCGCGCGGCGGATGCTTCAGCAGCGGCTGGGGATCCGCGCCCGCGTCCAACTGCAGCGTCACGTCTGCGGCCGGATGCGCCGAACGCGCCAGCGCCGCCTTGGCATCCTCCGCATCGCGCGCCGTCAGCCACAGCCGCTGCGGCTGCTGCGCTTCAAACTTGGCTTTCGCTTCCGTGCCCTGCCAGACGTGCTGGCTGTCCACGCGCACCAGCGGGAACGTGTGGGATTCCAGCATTTCCCGGTACGGGAACATCGTGCTGCGGCACGGACCGTCGAGGAAGCAGTAGTCGCAGCGCTCGCCCCAGCAGTCGGGCTTGAGGCCCTTGCGCAGGAAGCCTTCAAAATTGTGGCGGCCGCCGTCAAATTCGCTCAGCAGCTTGTGCGGGTCCTGGATGAGCCGCTCAAAACCTTCCAGGTACATGACCGGCAGGCGATTGGTCCACAGGTACACGCCCTCGCGGTCCGCGAGCTTGAACGCGCGGCGGAAGTACGGCACGGCGTCGTTCAGGTCAAAAAACAGCGAGTGGCGGTGCTCGTCAAAGCCGCGGCCAAACGGAATGATGTGCAGGAGGTCAAACTCGCGAATGCCGAGGTTGTAGTAATACTCCAGGATCTCAGGCAGCTGCTTGTAGTTCTGCTTGTTGATGACCACGTCGATGTTGACGACGACCTTGCCGGTCTCCCACAGGTTCTGGATGCCCTTGATGCCGGTGACGAACGCGCCGGGCGTGCCCGTCAGCTTGTCGTGGATGTGCGCGGTGTGGCCGTGCATGGAAACGGTGGCTTCGTTCAGGCCGGCTTCCGCGCACGCGTTGGCGAAGCGCTTGTAGCTGAACATCATGCCGTTGGTGATCGTCTGGATCCAGTCGTAGCCGAGTGACTTGCCGTAGCGGATCAGCTCCACGTACTGCGGATGCACGCTGGCCTCGCCGCCAGACAGGATGAGCCGTTCCCGGCCCATGCGCCGACCCAGCGCGATGTAGGCTTTGAGCGACTCGACGTCGATCATCGTGCCGTCCTGGTTCATCGAATCCAGGCAGAACGTACAGCGCTGGTTGCAGAGCCGCGTCACGCGCACCCAGTGGCGCTTGTGCTTCATCGCGGCTTCTTTGACTGCGTCCTTGTTCTCGCCATCGCCGGACGGCAGCGCTTCCATGCGCGTGCCTTCGGCCAACTCCGTCGCGCGCAACGCTTCGGCTTCGTCGCGGTTCAGGATGCCGTCGCGCACCAGCTTGTCGATGTCAATTTCAAGGGTCGTCGCGTCGCCGCGGATCTCGTTTTCAGGCATGAAGGACTCGCTTGCGAACGAATGGCTAAGGCTGACGACACCTGGGGGGACGGGCTGGTCGCGCCCAGCAGTTTGGCGGTTTTGCCCCGTATCGCAAGCGGTCAGCGAAAAGTGATGCTATTTCAAGACTTTCGCGGTCGGCGGCGGGTCGGTCCGCGCCGCGATGCCGGCCCAGCCAAAGCGCTCTGCCGTCGCGGTCAGGAGGCCCGGGCAACCCGCGCGCCACGTGCACGCGTCGCACTGTGGCCCGTGCTCGCGCGCGTGTTTGGCCGCACCTTCCGCCACGACGGATACCGCGGCCTCCTTGGCTGCATCCGCGGCGCGGTCGCCCAACAGGCACGCAGGCACATCGAGCACGCTGCTGCGTTTCTTGGCTGCGGCGGTCATCTGCAGCGCCTGGCGCAAGTAGGGCGCGGCCATCTCCAGCGACGGCAGCAGCGGCTGTCCCACGCGATCCGGCCCGGGCAGGGCGACAAACCGGAACGCCGCGACGTCCAGCGCCAGCGACTTCTGGACGAGCAACGGCAGTGTCCGAAACGTCGGCCGCAGGATCGGCGCGATGACCGCAGTCTTGCCGCCCAGCGCGCGCACCCGCTTCAGGCCGGCAATCACGCGCTGAAAATGCCCGGGCTGGCCTGTCACCCAGTCGTGCGCCTCCGCGGAATCGCCGTAAAGGGGCAGCGCGACCATCGTCACGCCCGAGCGCAGCACCGCTTCCACCACGCCGGGACGCGCCAGCATCAGGCCGGACGTCCACAGTTCGACGGCCTTGGCGGTCTGGCGCGCGTGCTGCAGCAGATCCAGCGCCTCCGGTCGGGAAAGCAGATCGCCATCGCGGAGCACGATCTCCGGCTGACCGGCCGCGGCGTCAATGGCCGCCGCCACTGCCGCCGCCGTCGCGAGCGCTTCCACGCGCCCAGGCGCATCGCTCCCGCGGCACAGCGGGCACGCCGCGGAAATAAACGGATGCGGACAGGAACTACCAGTCAGGACGTGCACAGGAACCTCCGGGGGCAGAAGCGTAGGGCCCGCAGTCGGCGGTTGCAACGTTGACGTGGATCGCCCGGCCACCTATTGTGCGCAACCCGATTGCCGGAGACGCTATGACGCGCGCTGAATCCCATTCCAAGAAACTCCCGCGCATCGGTCCTTTCGCCCTTGTTGTGATCGTGCTGGTGCTCGATCTGGCCAGCAAGTACTGGGCGGCGACGACGTTGGCCTCGGCCGTGCATCCACTCGTGCTCCGGCAAAGCGATGGCGCGACCGTGCAGGCGGCGCTCCAAGCCAAGGGCTGGTCCGCGCAGGAGATCGCCGACACCGTCCACGGCGGGCAGGTGACCCGCTACCAGCCGGTGCATGGCCTGGACGCCAAACACGTGATTGCCGCGACCGACCTGTCGCTGGAACTTGTGACCCTCGGCGGCACGGGGCTGCTCGCGCCGCGGCGTTGGCGGCCGATGCCGCAGGACTTGGGGCAGCCGCTGGACGACCTGCTGGCGACGGCTTGGCGCGTCGATCCTGCGGACGTGCCGGGTCTGCTGCAGACCGCGTGGCGCAACAACGCGCGCATCGACGAGCCGACGACACCGATCGCGGCCGATGAACTTGTCGCCGTGCGCGATCACTCGATCCGTATCTGTGACGGCTTCTCGCTCGTCTACGCGGAGAACTTTGGCGCGGCGTGGTCGTTCCTCGCCACGTCCCCGCCGATTGTCCGCTTCGTCTTGTTTGTCAGCATTTCGACAATCGCGTCCCTTGTCATGGCGTGGGTGCTTTGGCAGCGCAAGATGGCGAGCGTGCTCTCCACCTGGGCGCTCGCGGGCATCCTCGGCGGCGCGATCGGCAACCTGATCGACCGCATCCACTACCGCGCAGTTGTCGACTTCATCTTCAACTACGTGGTGTTTGACGACGCCAGCTTCTGGGGCCGGACCTTTGGCCCGGGCTTGCACGGCTGGCCGGTCTGGAACATTGCGGATGCCGGCATCACGGTGGGTGTCATCCTGATCGCGCTCGATTCCCTGCGTCAGCCCAAGACGCCGCCGCCCGCGTCCAAGGCGTGATCGAGGTCTGCGGTGCACCCTAGCTTTGACCTCGGTTTCGTCCAGTTGCCGGCGTATTTCACGCTGCTGATGGTCGGGTTCACGCTGGCGATCTTGCTGGCGCATGCCGAGGGAATGCGCAAGGGCCTGGACGGCAACACGATCCTCGATCTTGGCCTGCTGATGCTCGTCATGGGCCTCGTCGGCGCGCGGGCACTGCACGTGATCGCCGACGGCCAGTTCATGGACTACGTGCACCTGTGCACCGACCCGAGCCAGGTGCCGGGGCTTGCGCTTGGACCGGGCGTGCACTGCGCAGACGCGGATCAGTGCGTGCGCGCGGGGCTGGGCGACCTCTGCGAGACCTCGAGCGGCCTCTGTCGCCAGCAGCAGGACTGCCTGCGCGTCCTCAAGATTTGGTACGGCGGCTACGCCTACTATGGCGGCTTCCTCGCGGCTGTCCCGACCGGCCTCTGGTTCCTCCGCCGTCGCCGCGTGTCCATGTGGAAGGTCGCCGACCTCGCCGGGTGGGCCATCGCGCTCGGCCTCGTGTTTGGCCGCATCGGCTGCCTGCTTGCCGGCTGCTGCTTTGGCGAAACGAGCCAAGCCCCGACCGCGCTGGCGTTTCCCAAGTATTCACCGGCGTGGGACAAGCAGGTTCACCTGCATCAGATCACAACAAGCGCGGTGCAATCGCTGCCGGTCCACCCGACGCAATTGTACGAAGCGCTGGCTTGTGCGGTGATTTTCCTCATCTGTCTCTGGCGCTACCGCAAGGGTCCGCGCTTTGACGGGCAGATTTTCTTCCTGTTCATGTTGCTCTACGCCCTGTTTCGTTTCAGCGTGGAGTTCCTGCGCGCCGACGACCGCGGCGAGTGGTTCGGCCTGCTTTCGACGTCCCAGCTCATCAGCCTCCCGCTGCTCGTGTGGTCGGGCTGGGTGCTGGTGCGCGGTCGGGCCTGGCCGAGTGAGCCTGCCTTGCCCGCCGCGGCAGGAGCGTAAACAATGAGCGTGCCGCCGTTGGTCCAGAATCAGTCTTCGCAATCGCCGGCTCCGTCCGGGCTGGCGGTTTTGCCGGCCGATACGCGCGACGCGCTGCAGACGCTCGGCGCTGCGGGCCGACTGCCGGAGCACGTCGCCATCATCATGGACGGCAATGGCCGCTGGGCGCAGCGCCGCGGCGAAGCGCGTACTGTTGGCCATCGCGCCGGTGCGGACTCCGTGCGGGCAGTGACGCGGTTGGCGCGGGAAGTGGGCCTCAAGTCGCTGACGCTGTACGCGTTTTCTGAGCAGAATTGGCAGCGGCCGCGCGCTGAGGTCGACGCGCTGCTCGGCCTGCTCGTGGAATACCTGGCGTCCGAGATCGAGGAACTCAAGCGCAGCGACATCAAGCTGCTGGCTTTTGGCAACCTCCAGCGCCTGCCGCTTTCCGTGCGCATGGTGCTGGAAACGACGCTGGCGGCGACAGCCAACCACAAGACGATGAAGTTGGGACTGTGCCTGAGCTATGGCGGCCGCGAGGAGATCGTCCAGGCGATGCAGCGGTTGGCGGTGCGGGTGGCCAAGGGCCAGCTGCGGCCAGAGCAAATCGATGAGGCGGCGATCGAGGCGGAATTGTGGACGGCGCCGCTGGGTGGGCCGCTGGATCTGCTGATTCGCACGTCAGGCGAACAGCGGCTCTCCAACTTTCTGTTGTGGCAAAGCGCCTACGCCGAGCTGGCGTTTGTCCAGACGCCGTGGCCGGAATTCCGCGAGCTTGCCTTTGCGGCCGCGCTCTGCGACTACTCACACCGCGATCGCCGTTTTGGCGGGCTTGGCAACGCCAGGGACGAAGACTAGAACGCGGCAGGCGGAGGTTGGCATGGCACAGCGGGTCATCACAGGTCTCATTCTGGCGCCGATTCTCATCCTGATCGTGCTCTTCGCGCCCAAATTCGTGTTCTTCGCGCTGTTGGCGATGGCCGCGGCCCAAGGCGTCGACGAGTTGGTCCGCATGTACCCGGAAGTTCGGACGCAGGACCGCCTGGTCCTCGCGCCGCTGGCGATGCTCACGGCGTTTGTGGTTGGCATGCGCGAGATGTGGCTGATTCCGAGTGTGCTGCCGGTCGCATGGCTGTGCTGGTGCCTCGTCCGTCCGGGCTCGGTGGAGGCGGCGGGCAAGCGCGCGGCGATCGGCCTGCTGGGCCTTGCGTACGTCGCGACGCTGTTTGGCGTGATCGTGCAGACCTTCGCGCTCGCCCAGGTGCCCACCGGCGGGCGTTTTGACACCGGCCGTGGCGCGGTGCTCTCGCTCCTCATCGTCGTGTTCGCCGGCGACACTGGCGCGTACTTTGCCGGTCGCTCCTTTGGCCGCCACAAGCTGTACGAACTCATCAGCCCCAAGAAGACGATGGAGGGCGCGCTCGGCGGTCTCGCCGCGTCGATCCTCGGCGGTTACATCGCGCAGCAGCTGCTGGTGCCGCAACTGACCGTCGTTCAGGGCCTGCTGATGGGCGCGACGGGCGGCATGGTCGGCCAGATCGGCGATCTTGCGGAGTCGCTGTTCAAGCGCGCGACGGGCACCAAGGATTCGGGTGGGCTGCTGCCGGGTCATGGCGGCATTCTCGATCGACTGGACGGCGTGCTGTTTGCTGCGCCGGTGATGCTCGCGTGGATGCTGTTTCACTGAGCCCGTCAGCGCCGTCGCTGCTCGCCGATCTCCCGTGGCGCTGGCTGGGGCGGCAGCCTTTTGCCGAGATGGTCACCCGCAATCGCCAGATCGCCGATGCGGTTGCGGCCGGCGCCCCGGGCGAAATCGTCTTCTTTGAGCCCGCCGCGCCGGTGTACGCCCTCGGACGCCGCGCGCAGGAGCCCGCGGGGCAGGCGGCGATCGCAGCTTCCCTGGCTGTGTGCGCGGCGCGGCAAATTGCGATCGTCCCGGTCGATCGCGGTGGTCTGGGCACGCTGCACGCGCCGGGCCAGATCGTCGCGTTTCTCGCCGTGCCGTGTTCGCGCTGGCAGGCGCGTCAGCTTTGCGCCGAGCTTCTCCATGGAATTGCTGAGTTGGCGGGCGCTTGCGGCGTGGATGCGCGCCGCGATCTGGCCGACGACGTGGGCGTGTGGCGCGCGGAGGGCAAGCTGGCGAGCCTCGGTTTGCGCCTGCGCGCCGACGTCGCGCAACACGGCGTGGCGATCAATATCGCCGTCGATCCGCGTCTGGCAAACGGTCTCGTTCTCTGTGGTAAACCATGGATCGCATTTGCCAATCTCACTGAGCCTGGGCCGCCGGAACCGGCTGATTTGGCCGGCTGGAGCGAACAAATCGCCGCGCAGTGGCGACTCCGACCGCGGCCAAGCGATGCGGCGGAAATCCGCTGAACCCAAGCGGCGACGCGACAAAACTCCGGCGCATTTGGCCAAAGCCCATGGACACGTTGCTTCTGCTTGCGTTCCGGTAGTTGCTTTGCTAACGTCAACGATGGAGGACCGGTACTTGGCGTCGAGAGCGCCCCGTTACCGGTCGCCGTCGCAACTGCCTGATCCGCAACAGCGACGGGTTTGACCGCTCAACCACCCCAGGTTGACGCAGGCGAGCCTCCGAATCCCGAATTCCGTGTAGTCGACCGTTGGACGGGGTTTCAACGACGACTGCAAGTGGCGCTCCGACGGCGCGAGACGGTGCAAATCGTCCCGCGCTTCCCCAACGGGCGCTTGAGAATTCGCTGCCGACGATGAATCTGTGGACGGCTGCCAGGCCCGAAACAGCCCGCATCGTGCGACGGAACGAGTTACGGTTGCGATCCCCCTGCAACAGTGCCGATACGACAGGACATTCCAACGAGTTAGGGTGCAAAAAGTCTTCAAGACGTCTCCATATCGGAGGCAGGCGAAGACCGACGGCAAGTGCGACTGGACGCCCATCGAGTACACCTCCGCAGGAAAGGCCAACCTGCGGTTTCGATGGCTGCCAGCCGAGAGCAGGGAGTGGTTTCTGACACCTGAGCTGCGCTGAACATGCGCGGCGATAACGACAAGCGGCGACGCTTGCTGACACAGGTAGACGAAGCCAGTGGGAATCGAACCGGTAGCATCACGCGATGCCGCACGAGCCGAAACCCGCACATATCTCCCCGCCATGCCACTGCTGAATGCGCCCTCCCTTTGCCGGAATCTGTCGTCAAGAGGAATGCGATGCGGAACCAGCACATTGCGCGCATGTGTAGCCCGGGGCTCTCTACTGCCCACCGCACACAGGACGAACGGTCGTCGAAACGCTTCGGACTTGGCTTTGCCAAGTTTGGTGCGTTTTTGGCGTTGTCGCTCCTGACTGCGGGTCTAGCCGGCTGCGCTGGTCAAACGCCTTCGACGGAGAAGCCGGCAACGCCGGACGTCGCGATTGGCGTGGACGCTGAGTTCGGTGTCGAGACCTTCGCACTGACCACGCCGACGATTGCGGTGAGCGCGCCGGCCAACCAGGCTGCGTTCCCGGTGTCCACGAACGCTGGCACGACCAACGTGGACTTTGCGTACACGACGACGAACTACACCGGCAACGAGGTGCATTGCTACGTCGATGGCATCCTCTTTGGCACCTTCACGGTGGGCTCGCCGGTCACGTTTACCGGCCTGAAGAAGGGCGGCCACACGCTGGCTTGCGTGCTGCTGGACGCGACGGGTCAGGACCTGTTTGACGCCACCGGCGCCGCGCAAGGCGTGCGTCAGGTCAAGATCACTGCGCCCTGCGGCAAAGACGCCGACTGCGATGACGGCGACGCCTGCACCGGCGAGTACTGCCAGGCTGGCACGTGCGTGGTCCAGATCGTCCCGAACTGCTGCACGTCCAATTTCGACTGCTCCGCGGGCAGCAACTGCATCAACCCGAACACCCAGAATTCCCAGTGCTCGGCGTGCTTGACCGACGCGAACTGCGACGACGGCGACGCCTGCTCCACCGACAAGTGCGACCTGAGCGGCGTCAAGGGCGTCTGCACGCACAACAAGAGCGACCCCAACTGCTGCACCAAGTCGACGGACGCCTGCTCCGACGGCAAGCCCTGCACCACGGACGCATGCGTCCTGCCCAGCGGCGGCGGCATCGGTGTCTGCAATCACGTTCAGCCCGCGGGCGCGTGCTGCGCCGACAGCGAGTGCGCGTCGGACGACGTCTGCAAAGTCGGCGGCTGCATCGCGTTCCAGTGCCGTTACACGGCGGACAGCTACTTCAAGCCCGACTGCTGCTCCGCGACGAGCAACACCACCTGCGACGACAAAAACGCTTGCACCGTGGACGCTTGCACCACCGCCATGCCCGGCGGCTGGACGCAGTGCACGCACAACAAGACCGACTCGAATTGCTGCGATCCGCTGATCGACCTGTGCGACGACGGCCAGCCCTGCACGTTGGACAAGTGCGTCAACAACCAGTGCCAGCACACCAAGAACACGGAATGCTGCCAGAACAACGCGATGTGCGACGACAACAATCTGTGCACCAATGACTCCTGCGACGTGCCGAACCAGTTCTGCCATCACGATGCGGTCGCCGGTTGCTGCAACATCAACAAAGAATGCGATGACGGCTTGTACTGCACGAGCGACTACTGCGACGCGCCGATCAACACCTGCAAGCACGTTGGCCTGTTCAACGGCTGCTGCGACATCGACACGGACTGCAACGACGGCAAGTACTGCACCGCCGATGTGTGCGTGAACCACCAGTGCCTCGGCTTGCCCGTCGCGGGCTGCTGTGACTCCAGCAATGCGGCTTCAGCGTGCAACGACAAGCTGTTCTGCACGATCGACAGCTGCGATCTGACCCAGCACACCTGCGTCAACGTTCCGAACGGCGACAGCACCTGCTGTGACTCCGGCGCCGGCTGCGACGACGGCGACTGCTCGACCAACGACGCGTGCGACTCGACCAATCACTGCACGCACAAGGCCAACCCGTACGCGTGCAAAGTGGACCTCGACTGTGACGACGGCGCGCCGTGCACGCAGGACGTCTGCAACCTGAATGCCGACGGCTGCGGCGCCTGCTCGCACCCGCTGATTCAGAACTGCTGCACGACGGACACGTTCTGCGCCGCCGCCGACAAGGCGACCAACCCGTACCTCGCGACGTGCCACACGGCGACGTGCGACTTGACGACCCACTTCTGCGCGTTTGGCGTCAAGGCGGATTGCTGCCTGAACGACAAGGACGCGCTGACCAAGTGCGACGACTCCAACCCCTGCACGGTGGAATACTGCCAGAACAACCAGTGCCGCCACAGCACGCCGGCGACCGGCTGCTGCGTGAACGACGCGGCTTGCGATGACGGCGTTTCCTGCTCGGCGGACAAGTGCAACATCGTCAGCGGCCAGCCGACCGGCACGTGCCAGTACACGCTGACGCCGCCGTGCTCGATCTGCACGCCGACCAACCTGGCTTCCTTCGACGACGCCAACAAGTGCACGGCCGACACGTGCGTCAACGGTCTCCCGACGCACACGCCGATCGCCGGCTGCTGCATCGACAAGACGGACTGCGACGACGCCAAAGCCTGCACCGCGGATGCGTGCATCGCCAGCACCTGCTACCACACGGACACCGTCGCCGGCGTCTCCGTGTGCTGCAACCCGCTCAATGAAGCGACCGAGTGCGCGTCCTTCAACAGCGACTGCACGCAGGGCAAGTGCCTGCAGCAGACCGACGGCACGCTCGCCTGCCAGGCCACCAAAAAGGCCGCATGCACCGTGAACCTCAGCTACTGCCAGGACTTCAGCCAGAGCAGCGACCTCGCCACGCTCGGCTGGGATCCGGCCAACGTCAGCGGCACCGCGGCGAGCAACTGGAACACCGCCACGACCGGCAACCTCGGCCCCGACCGCTTCGCCCAGTTCAACTGGACGCCGACCAAGGTTGGCTATGACACGTGCCTCCAGTCGCCGGTCTTCCTCGGCTCGGGCACCAGCGCCATCACCATCCAGTACGATCGCGAATTCATTCCGAACGTCGGTGAAACCGGCATCCGCATCCTCGGTTCGCTCGACGGCACGTACGCCGACTGGCAGACCGCGACGGTCATCGACTCATTCACGACCACAAGCGGCGTGGGCCCGGAAACCGTCGACCTGAAGCTGCCCGCCTCGCTCGTTGGCTCCAACGGCCTGCGCCTCGCGTTCTGCGTCTCCGGCACCTCGACGTTCAACCTGTCCTCGTACGCCATCGACAACGTGTGCGTCGTCAAGGGTGGCGCGCCCGTCATCACCGCGTGCCCGGCCAACCAGGTCGTGCCGACCGGCAGCAAGATCATCCTGCCGATCAAGGTCAAGGATCCGGATGCGGGCGACGTCGTCACCGCGACGCTCACGGGCGCCCCGTCGTTCATCGTCGGTTCGCAGATGAACTACTACTTTGTCGACAAGAGCTGGAACGGCACGATCACCATCGCGCCGACTGGCGTGCAGGACGTGGGCGAGTACACGCTTGGCCTCAAGGTCTCGGACGGCTACCTGTACCACACGTGCACCTTCAAGGTGACCGTGACCTATCAGGGCGGCGTCCTCGTTTGGCGGCCGACGGAAGTCCCGACCGCGATGAGCGACCCGGTGAAGGCCGCGCTCATCAAGCAGGGCCAGATCAATCAGGTCATCAGCGACCTCGCGCTGTACCCGTCCCTGAACAAGTTCTCGTCCGTGTTCGTCCTGCTGGGCAACTACCCGGACAACCACGTGCTGTCGGAATCGGAGACCACGAGCCTCAAACTGTACCTCGCGCAGGGCGGCAAGGTGTACATGGAAGGCGGCGACACCTTCATGTACGACCCGAAGACGACGCTGCATCCGTTCTTCAAAGCCAAAGGCGTGCTCGATGAAGCGCCCAATGGCGTGACGGGTCCGCTGACGGGCTACGCTGCGTTCGCCAACAACACGGTCAATCCGTCGACGAACATGCAGTGGAATTTCAACCAGGACTCGACCTACGACAACCTGAACGACCAGATCGCCTCGGACACGTCCGTGCAGCGCACCCGCGACCTGTTGGTCAACACGGGCATTGAGAAGTTCACGGTCATGGTCGGTCACGATGACCTGACGTCGAAGTACCGCACCATCGCGTCGTCCGTTCCGTTCGCCGGCATCCTGGCCAACACGGACACGCCGGACACGATGATGAAGGCGATCCTCGCCTTCTTCGCCAACGGCTTTGGCAGCTGCGTCAAGAACTCGGACTGCAACGACGGCAACAGCTGCACCGCGGACACCTGCACCGCTGGCGAATGCAGCAACTCCAACACCTGCCTCTGCGGCGGCGACACGGCGCTCGGCTGTGGCGAGAGCGCGGCCAAGATCGTGACCAACGGCGGCGCGTCGACCAACGCGGTGACGACCTACACGTGCGATCCGACCAACAGCTACCTCGGCCATGAAGTGGCGTTCACGTACAAGAGCGCGCAGTCGCGCCCGGTCACGGTCACGCTCTCCAACGTGTCGGATCCGACGGCGCGCCTGTTCATCATCAAGGCGACGAGCAAGGGCTGCGATCCGGACGGCTGCGTCGGCTTTGGCGGCGTCAGCAACACGGTCACGTTCGCCGCGGGCAAGGACCAGCTCTACTACTTCGTCGTCGACGTCGCGGGCGAAACCGCCTCGGCCATGTTCGACATCGTGGTCAGCTGCGACGCCGGTGAGAACTGCACGAACGCCGCGGACGACAACGGCAACAACCTGACGGACTGCGCGGACCCGGCGTCCTGCTGCGGCGACCCGGCTTGCGCCAAGGAAATCTGCGACGGCATCGACAACAACTGCAACGGCACGGTCGATGAAGGTTGCGACGACGACGGCGACGGCTACTGCGACGCGACGTACACGGTCAAGGGCACGCCGGCGGTGTGCTTCGCGGGCGTGGGCGACTGCAATGACACCGACTCGACCGTGAATCCCGGCATGCCGGAAATCTGCGGCAACGGCAAAGACGACAACTGCATCAACGGCCAGGACGAAGAAAACGCCAGCGGCTGCGTGCAGTACTACCGCGACGTCGATTCCGACACGTTTGGCGCGGGCCTCGCGAAGTGCCTGTGCACCGCGAACGGCCAGTACAAGGCGACAAAGACCGGCGACTGCAACGACGCCAACGTCGATGTGAACCCGAGCGTCGCTGAAACGTGCGCCACGACGTACGACGACAACTGCGACGGCAACGCCAACGATCAGGGCGCGCTCGGCTGCAGCAACTTCTACACGGACATCGACTCGGACGGCTACGGCACCTCGCCGTTCACCTGCCAGTGCTTGCCTTCCGGCCTCCTGACCGCCAGCAAGCCCGGCGATTGCCAGGACGCCGACGCCAACGTCAACCCGGGCAGCCCGGAGAAGTGCAACAACCTCGACGACAACTGCAACGGCCAGACCGACGAGGGCTGCGACGACGACGGCGACAAGTACTGCGACGCCAGCATGGCGTACGACTCGACCCAGGCGCCGATCCTCGTCTGCCCGGCGGGCCCCGGCGACACCGACGACACCGATCCGGCGATCAACCCCGCTGGTCAGGAAATCTGCGACGGCAAGGACAACAACTCCAACGCCCAGGTCGACGAAGGCTGCGACGATGACGGCGACGATTACTGCGACGCCAACATGTACACGATCGGCAAGCCGCCGGCGTGCCCGAACGGCGGCAACGACTGCGACGACACCGCGCCCACGATCAACCCCGGCGTGCAGGAAGACTGCGGCACGGCGTATGACGACAACTGCAACGGCTCCAACAACGACCAGAACGCCAAGGACTGCCAGCCGTTCTTCTTTGACGCGGACAGCGACAAGTGGGGCACCAACTCCAGCAAGTGCCTCTGCGTCCCGTTGAACCAGTACAAGGCGATCAATCCGGGCGACTGCAATGAGAGCGATCCGGCGATCAATCCGGGCTCATTGGAAATCTGCGACGGCATCGACAACAACTGCGACAAGGTGATTGACGAAGGCTGCGATGTCGACGGCGACGGCTACTGCCACACCGGCGCGACGATCGTGGGCAACCCGACGATCTGCAAGAACGGCATCAACGATTGCGACGACACCAACGCGAACGTCAATCCGGGCAAGGCGGAAATCTGCGGCAACGGCAAGGATGACAACTGCAACGGCAGCCAGAACGATCAGGACGCGCTCGGCAGCCTGCCGTTCTACCAGGATCTGGACGGCGATACGTACGGTTCCACGTTCTCGGCCAAGTTCTGCTCGCCGAGCGGCACGTACACCGCGACGAACAGCGCGGATTGCGACGACTCCAAGAAGGCCGTCAACCCGGCCGCGACGGAGATCTGCGACAACCTCGACAACAACTGCAACGGCACGATCGATGAAGGTTGCGACGACGACTCGGACGGTCAGTGCGACGCCAACATGAAGTTCAGCGGTCCGGTCACCAAGTGCCCGAACGGCGGCGGCGACTGCGATGACACCAACGCGGCGGTCTTCAAGGGCAAGAGCCAGGAAGTCTGCGACAACATCGACGACAACTGCAACGGCAAGACCGACGACGGCTGCGATGACGACAAGGACGGCTACTGCGACGCGGCCTACACCGTCATCTTCCCGTTGCCGACCATCTGCCCGAAGGGCGCCGGCGACTGCGACGACCTCAACAGCGACCAGAACCCGGGCGCGACGGAAGTTTGCGGCAACAACCTGGACGACAACTGCAACGGCAGCCAGAACGACCTGAACGCGGCCGGTTGCACGACGTACTACTTTGACGGCGACAGTGACACCTATGGTCTCAGCGGTTCGACCGGCAAGTGCTTGTGCACGGTGGCCGGCTCGTACAAGGCGACCAAGCTGGGTGACTGCGACGAGACAAGCGCGTCGATCAATCCGTCCGCGACCGAAGTCTGTGACGGCAAGGACAACAACTGCGACGGCACCATCGACGAGAACGGCGCGACGGGCTGCACGGTGCGCTACTACGACAACGACAACGACGGCTACGGCATCAGCCTCAGCGCCTGCACGTGCGCGTCTACGGCCCCGTACACCGCCGCGCAGTCGGGCGACTGCGATGACACCAACGCCAACATGAACCCGGGCAAGCCCGAGAAGTGCGACAACATCGACAACAACTGCAACAGCAAGGTCGATGAAGGCTGCAACAAGGACGGCGACAAGTTCTGCGATAGCGCGATGACCGTCGTGGGCACGCCCAACGTGTGCATCCTCGGCGGCGGCGACTGTGACGACACCGATCCGAACACCAACCCCGGCGGCAATGAACTCTGCGACGGCAAGGACAACAACTGCAGCGCGGGCGCCGCGCCGTCGGTTGACGTGGCGATTTCAGCCACTGGCAACAGCAACGCGCTCTCCAGCTTCATCGTCCAGTCCCTCGTCGCGACGCACAGCGGCGCCCTTGGCACTGTCGACCTCTACGCGAAGAGCACGGTTGTCCAGGCCATCGACATGTACGTCTACACCGGCGGTTTGCCGGGTGCGGGCGGCACGCTGCTCGGCTCCAAGGTTTCGATTTCGCTTTCCAACACCTCGGGCGCGTTCACCAAGTTTACGTTCACCGCCTCGGCCGGTACCAACATCGTCTCGGGTGCGACGTACTACGTCGTCTTCAACTGCCCGGCGCCCATCGGGAGCCCGACTATCGAGGATTCGCCGATTTCCGGCGGCACGAGCAACCCGTACGCCAGCGGCCAGGCCTGGTTCGCTGGAAGCCTGACCGGCGTCTACACGCTGTTGGGCAGCGGCAACACCGACCTGCACGTCATCGCCAGCGTCTCCGCCGGCACCGGCATCGACGAAGGGTGCGACGACGATGCGGACCAGTACTGCGACGCGAACATGACGACCGTCGGCACGCCCGCGGTTTGCACAAAGGGCGGCGGCGACTGCAACGACACCAACGCCGCCATCAACCCCGGCGCTACGGAAGTCTGTGGCAACACGGTCGATGAGAACTGCTCCGGCGGTTACAACGACCTGAACGCCCAAGGCTGCACGCAGTTCTTCGCGGACTACGACGGCGACACCTACGGCAAGGGCTCGAGCTCCTTCCAGAAGGCCGTCATCAACGAGATCCACTACTCGTCGACGACGTTCGCGGGCTCCACGGCGCAGGATTCGATGGAAATCCTCGTCACGGCTGACTGGACCATCACCGACCTGGCGACGATCTACTTCGGCGACTCGTCGACGAGTGGCGCAGCCAAGGTTGGCGCCTTCCACCTGAACCTCGGAGCGCTCGGCATCACGACCCTGAAGGCCGGCACGATCATCAACGTGGGCGGTAAGGGCATCATCGGCACGGAAGACACGGCGTACAACCCGGCGACCGGCGACTGGAACCTCCAGCTCTACACCGACGGCGCGTATGTGCTGACCGACGCGAGTGGCGCCGACTTCGCAGGCGCGGACGTGGCGTGGGTCGACACGAGCCTGAGCGGCACGACGTCGATCGACTCGTGGGCGTGGTCGACGGCCAAGCCCGGCTTCGGCAAGGCGCAGATCAACACGGCACCGACCGTCGCTGTGCCGTACGTGCAGTTTGTCGGCGACATTTCTGGCGTCGATGTGGCAACCAACTACGTGGCGGGCGGCTCCGGCACGCCGGGCCAGCCGAACGGCGGCAAGAACACCTCGTTCGTCACGTTCTTGCGCACCCTGTCGCTCAGCGGCGCGGGCCAGTGCCTGTGCACCGGCGTGGCACCGTACACCTCCAGCAAGGGCGGCGACTGCGACGACGGCAACTACCTGGCGAGCCCCGGTCTGCCGGAACTCTGCGACGGCATCGACAACAACTGCAACGGCATCGCCGATGAAGGTTGTGACGACGACGGCGACGGCTACTGCGATTCGACCATGACGACCATCGGCTCGCCGACCATCTGCCCGAGTGGCGGCGGCGACTGCAACGACACGAACAGCGCCGTTCACCCGAACGCGACCGATATCTGTGGCAACGCCACGGACTTCAACTGCGACGGCGTCGCGGGCAGCGTCGGCGGCAGCGGCTGCATCAACTACTACTGGGACGGCGACTCCGACGGCGTCGGCGTCAACGTCTCGCAGTGCGTCTGCGTGGCGACCGGCAAGTACACCTCGCTCCTCAACACGGACTGTGACGACACGAACGCCAACGTCAGCCCGCTGAAGACCGAGGACTGCTTGACCGCGTACGACGACAACTGCAACGGCACGACCAATGACGTCGGCGCGGCCAACTGCATTCCGTTCTACAAGGATGCGGACCTGGACGGCTACGGCGCCAACAGCGCGGCGAATCAGTGCCAGTGCGCGGCGCAGGGCCAATACGTCGCTTCGGCGGCGGGCGACTGCGACGACACCAAGGTGTCGGTCAACCCGGGCGCGACGGAAATCTGCGACGCGATTGACAACAACTGCAACGTGACCGGCGGTACGACGTACTTCGCTGACGTGACGCAGCCGGTCTCGACGCTGGTCACGCACTCGCTGACCAACTTTGTTGGCCAGACGTTTGTCGCGCAGCACACCGGTCAACTCAGCAGCGTGGATGTGTACGTGAAGACGACGCAGACCATCAACCTGGACATGTTCGTCTACACCCTCGGTCTGCCGACCGCGGGCGGCGTGCAGATCGGCACGACCCAGACCATCTCGGTGCCGACCTATGGCTCCGCGACCAAGGTGACGTTCACGATCTCCGGCGCGATCAACGTGACCGCGGGCGCGACGTACGGGTTGATCTTCCACACGACCACTGCGACCGGTCAGCTGATTTCGGACAACAACACCAATCCGTACGCCAGCGGTACAGAGTCTTTTGCTGCCACGCTGACGGGCGCCTACTCGGCGTACGCTGGTCCCGCGGACCTGCAGATCAACGTCAACGTCGGGGTCACGGGCGCCGGCACGACGGTTGACGAAGGCTGCGATGACGACGCGGATCTGTACTGCGACGCGACGATGTACATCACGTCGACGGCGACGTGCACGAAGACGACCAAACCTGCCGTGGGCAGCACCAAGCTCGGCGACGACTGCAACGATAACGCGGCGTCGGCGAATCCGGGTGGCACGGAAATCTGCGACGGCATCGACAACAATTGCGATGGCGTGACGGACGACGGCTGCGACGCGGACAAGGACGGCTACTGCGCCACGACCAAGACGGTCGCGGCAGGCGGCTTCGGCGCGGGCACGGCTTGCTTCAACCAGGCTTCCGCGGGCTCCGGCACGGACTGCAACGACGCCAACTCGTCGGTGTACCCGGGCAAGACGGAAATCTGCGACGGCGTTGACAACAACTGCAACGGCACGACGGACGAGAGCTGCGACAAGGACGGCGACAAGTACTGCGACGCGGCGCTGACGACCGTTGGCACTCCGGCGGCTTGCATCTTTGGCGGCGGCGACTGCAACGACTCCAGTGCAACCATCAACCCGGGTGCCGTCGAACTGTGCGACAGCATCGACAACAACTGCGTTGGCGGGACGGACGAAGGCTGCAACGATCTGGACGGCGACGGCTACTGCAATGGCGTTCAGTCGGCTGGCGGCAAGTGCCCCAACGGCGGCGGCGACTGTAACGACGCGAACAACCTCATCAACCCCGGCCGCGCTGAAGATTGCAGCACCGCGTATGATGACAACTGCAACGGCTTGACCAACGAAGTTGGCGCGGCGAACTGCACCGCGTGGTACGTCGACGCGGACCAGGATGGCTACGGCAGCAACGCCGCGGCGTCTGTCTGCGAGTGCCGTCAGTCGGCGGTCGGCGCGGTGCCGAACTACTCCGCGAGCATCACGGGCGACTGCGATGACACCAAGGCCACGGTCAACCCGGGCGCGACGGAGATCTGCGACGGCCTCGACAACAACTGCAACGTCGGTGCCAGCGGTACGCCGGTCAACGACGTGGTGATTCCGGGTCTGGCGACGCCGGGCACGAACTCGCTGAACAACTACGTCGCGCAGGCCTTGAAGGCGGCCAACACGGGCTCGCTCACCTCGGTGACGATTTACATCAATACCGTGAACGTCGCCTCCGCGGTGGATCTGTTCATCTTCAAGGGCGGCGCGCCTGGCGTCGGCACGCAGATCACCAAGGTCACGCAGACGGTCACGGCCAATGGTCTGAGCGCTGCGACGTTCCCCATCGCCTCGGGCGTGGTCTCCTTGGCGACGAATGACGTCTACTACGTCGTTTTCCACCCACAGGCGACCGTTACCGGTGGCACGTTTGAGCGCAACACGACCGGCACCAGCGACGCCACGAGCGCGTACCCGAACGGTTACGCTTCGTTCGCTGCGGCCGGCGGCGCGCTGCCTACGTCGGGTACGTACGCCGCGTTCGGTTCGGCTGGCGTGTTCAACGTTGACGTCCGGTTGACCACGGTCATCACACCCGCGGCGAGCGGCGTCGTGACGATTGACGAAAACTGCGACGTGGACAACGACAAGCACTGTGCGGTCGGCAAGCTGGTCACTGCGACGGCGCTCTGCATCAGCAACAGCCCGTTCCCCACAGGCTCCACCACCGCGACCGGCGACGACTGCAACGACAACAACGCTGCGGTCTACGTGGGTGCGGTTGAAGTCTGCGACAACGTCGACAACAACTGCGTCGGCGGCATCGATGAAGTCTGCGACGTCGACAACGACGACTACTGCGCCAACACGGCCATCATCGCCAGCGGCGTGCTCGTCTCGACGTGCGTTTCTTCCGGCACGGGCACGGGCGCGGTTGGCAATGACTGCAACGACGGCGCGGCCAACATCCACCCGGGTGCGGCCATTGTCGAAGACTGCGCGACGCCTGGCGTGGACGAGAACTGCGACGGCACCGACAACAACCAGAACGGCAAGAACTGCCTGACGTTCTACAACGACACGGACGGCGACGGCTGGGGCGTTGCTGCGCAGCCGCAGTGCTGGTGCCGCGCGACGGGCACGTACAGCTCGCAGACGGTCAACGACTGCGACGACACGAATCCGGCCATCAAGGGCGGCGGCGTGACCGAGGTCTGCGACAACAAGGACAATAACTGCAACGGCGTCACGGACGAAGGTTGCGACGACGACAAGGACGGCTACTGCGATGCGACCATGACGAAGACCGCGGTCACCGTCACGGCGTGCGCGCTGACGCCGGCTGCGTCCTTGGTCGGCAACGACTGCGACGACACGACCAAGAACGTCAACCCGGGCATGACGGAAATGTGCGACGGCCTCGACAACAACTGCAACGCGTCGACGGACGAGAACTGCGACAAGGACGGCGACCATTACTGCGACAAGAACCTTGTCACGGTTGGCACGCCGGCTTCGTGCAACCTCGGCGGCGGCGACTGCAATGACACGGCCGGCGCTACGGGTCTGAGCATCAATCCGGGCAAGCTGGAGCTTTGCGGTGACAGCTTGGACAACAACTGCAACGGCGCGACGGACGAGCAGAACGCCAGCGGTTGCGTCAACTACTTCTTTGACGGTGACCAGGACGGCTACCCGATCAACTCGTCCCAGTGCATGTGCGCCAACAACCTGCAGAGCTTGCTCTACACGGTTGCCCAAAATGGCGCGCTCTTGTTGGGCGGCACGCCGACGGCGGGCACGACGTTGGACTGCAATGACAACCCGGCTGCTGGCGGCGCGGATGCGTTCCCGACGCACGCGGAATGGTGCGACGGCTTGGACAACAACTGCGTGACCGGCGTGGACGAGCTCTGCGACAAGGACGGCGACACGTACTGTGATTCGGCCAAGGTCACCAAGGGCCTGCCCACGGTCTGCACGAAGGGCGGTGGCGACTGCAACGACTCGGTGGCTTCGGTCAACCCGGGCGCGACGGAAAGCTGCGACGGCGTGGATCAGAACTGCAATGGCGTCGTCGACGACAATGCGGCCAACTGGTGCACGTCGGGCGCGGGTCCGCTCTCCGGCGCGGCGAACAATGCCACGGTGGCGTGCACCGCCGGCGTCTGCCAAGTGACGGCGTGCGCGGCTGGCTTCGCGAACACCAACGGCACGGCGCTGCCTTGCAACGTCGGGCAGACGGGCTGCAGCGACGGTTGCGAGTGCAATGTCAACGACGCGTTTGAGCCCGCCAACAACACCTGCCCAGGCGTCCAGCTTGCGCCGGCTTTGGGCAACACGTTGTCGGACCTTGGTAACCTGAACATGGGCGGCGGCAACTACGGTCAGAAGGCGACGATCTCGGGTTCGCTCATCCTGGGAACGGACAACGACTGGTACTACTTCTACGCGGCTGACGCGGCGGATTACGGCGTGAACCTGCAGTACGACCTGTACACGGTCCGCGCGTGGTTCCCGTCCAACCCGACGAGTGCGGTCATGGAAGTCTTCCGTGGCTCGTCGACGTCGCAGCTCTGCCCCGGCAGCGCTGGTGCGAACGCGGTCCAGTTCCAGAACGGTGCGGGCAAGCCCGCGTGGTTCACGCCGACGCCGTCTGGTTACGCTGCGCCGAGTTCCTCGACGCCGGCTGGCTGGAACCAGGTTTGCTGCGGTGACACCGATTTCTGGTGGTACACGTCGGGCAACACGTACCGCGGCGGCAGCTACCAGTTCTCGAACGCCTTGTCGGAGTACGGCGAGTTCCCGTGCTGGAGCGGCGACTCGTATGACACGGGTAACTGCCAGGCGTATCCGAACAACGGCAGCAACTGCTACAACGCGCCGACGACCGGCTACGCTGCGTACTGGTATGCCAACGCCTCGTACATCGCGCCCAATGCCTACACCGGCCACGGCGCGTTCCCGTACGGCTACGATTTGCGCCGCTGCGCGGATGACAGCGCGTGGTACGCGATTCACATCTACCGCCCGACCGGCACGGATGCGGCCATCTGCGCGCCGTACTCCTTGGAAGTGTCCAACGGTCTGTATCCTGCCCAGCGCAACGACCAGGGCCGCAGCGGTTGGTAAGAGAATGCGACGCCGCTCCTGGCCCGCGCGCTTTGCGGTCCAGGAGCGGCAGTTTCGCTTGACGTTCCCCTCCAGACTCGGCGATGCTCCGCGCCCCGCACCGTCACTGGAGCGGGTGTGTGCAACGGTGTCTGTACAAGTAACGGGGAGTAGCGCAGTCCGGTAGCGCGCCTGCTTTGGGAGCGCAGTGTTGGCGTACCCCATCCCCCGCACCCCCTTCCCCGGAAGGGTAAGGGGGCCTGAGTCAAGGTGTCTGTGTAAGTAACGGGGAGTAGCGCAGTCCGGTAGCGCGCCTGCTTTGGGAGCAGGATGTCGCAGGTTCGAATCCTGTCTCCCCGACCGAAACCCTGATTCTCGCGCTGCGGCGCTTCTCGCCTAGTGGAAGTCCCGGCTCCGCGGTGCGCTCACGGGTTGGGCGATTTCTGGCGTCCACAGGGTGTCCGCGATCAGGTGCACCACGCCGTCTTCCGCCTGGATGTGGCCCGTTACGCCCAGCAGGCTGGCCGTGCGGGCCACGACGCGAAAGCGCGCCATGATGTCCTTCCAGACCACAAGGTTGCAGAAACCCGTTTCATCTTCCAGGGTAAAGAACGTCACGCCGCTCGCCGTTCCCGGGCTTTGCCGGCAGATCACAAGACCGACAAACCGCACGCGCTTGCCCGTGCGCATCCGGTTGATGTCGTGCGCGGTCGGCAGACGGCGTTCGGCCAGCGCCTGGCGCAAGGGCTGGAGCGGATGGCCGCGCGTGGAGAGGCCGCTGCGCCGGTAGTCCCAGCCAATCGCGCCGCTCAGGCCCAGCGGCGCAAACAGCGGCAGTGTCTCGTCCTGGGCGAGCAGCAGCGGCTCGCGCGTCCGATGCGCAAGCGCCCGCACCTGCCACAGCGCTTGCCGGCGATCGACGCTCAGTCCATCCAGCGCGCCCACTTCCGCCAGCGCATCCAGCGCGCGTTTGTCCAAGCGGGTTTGCCGCACAAAAGCGTCGAGATCCGCATACGGCGCCGGCGCCATCTCCAGCCGCGCGCGGTGCAGCACAGTCAGCCCGTGCACGAATTTCAGGCCCATCCGCACCGCGCCGCTCTCCAGCGTGCAATCCCACGCCGATCGCAGGACGTCGATCGGCAGGATCGTCAGCCCGTGGCGCTTGGCGTCCTCAACAAGCGTCGCCGGCGAGTAGAAGCCCATTGGCCACGCGTTCAGGAGCGCGCAGGTGAACTCCGCCGGATGGTGGCACTTCAGCCACGCCGTCACGTAGGAAATCAACGCGAACGACGCCGCGTGGCTCTCAGGAAAGCCGTATTCGCCAAAGCCGCGGATTTGCTGGAACACGCGCTCGGCGAATTCCGCCGCGATGCCCTTCTGCACCATGCGCGTCGTCAGCTTCTCGTGGTGCTTTTCGATCGCGCCGGAGCGTCGCCACGCCGCCATGTCCCGCCGCAGCTGGTCCGCCTCGCCCGGCGTGTAGTCCGCCGCCACCATCGCCAGCCGCATCACCTGCTCCTGAAACAGCGGCACGCCCAGCGTTTTCGCCAGCACGGGCTCCAGGCACGCGTGCGGGTACTCGACTTTTTCCTTGCCCTGCCGCCGCCGCAGGTACGGGTGCACCATGCCGCCGGTAATCGGCCCCGGCCGCACGATCGCGACCTCCACCACCAGATCGTAAAACGTCCGCGGCTGCAGGCGCGGCAGCATCGCCATCTGCGCGCGGCTCTCGATCTGGAACACGCCCACCGTGTCGCCGCGGCTGATCATCGCGTACGTCGCCGGATCTTCCGCCGGGATTGTCGCCATCGTCAGCTCGAGCTTTTTGCTTTCCTTGAGCAAGTCCAGGCAGCGGTGCACCTGCGCCAGCATGCCGAGCCCCAGCAAATCCACCTTGAACAGCCCCAGCGCCTCCACGTCGTTTTTGTCCCACTGGATAACGGTGCGCGCCTCCATCGTCGCGTTCTCAATCGGCACCAGCGTGTCGATCGGCTCGTGGCCCAGCAGGAAACCGCCGGGATGGATGCCCAGATGCCGCGGAAAATCCTGGATCTCGTTGGCCAACTCCAACAGCAGCCGGTGCGACTGCGACTCCAGGGCAAACCCCGCGGTCTTCAGCTGCGCCGCGTCGATGTCCTCGCCCCACGACGACACAAAGCGCGACGCGCGGTCCAGGTCCGTCTCCGGAATGCCCAGCACCTTGCCCACCTCGCGGATCGCCGACTTGCCGCGAAAACGGATGACGTTGCAGACCATCGCCGCGTGCGACCGCCCGGTTTGGACACACGCCGCGGGATCGTCGGCGTTTTTGGCCGCCGGATGCAGCGGATCGTAGCGGCCATAGACGTGCTGGATCACCTCTTCGCGCCGCTCATGCTCGATGTCCAGGTCGATGTCCGGCGGCTCCGCGCGCTCCAGCGACAGGAACCGCTCAAACAGCAGCCCCATGCGCACCGGGTCAATCGCCGTGATGCCCAGCACGTAGCAGACGACGGAATTGGCCGCCGAGCCGCGTCCTTGGCACAGAATCCCCTGTTTGTTGCAGAACTGCACGATCTCCCACATTGTCAGGAAATAGCCCGCGTAGTCGAGTTGGTGAATCAGCGCGAGTTCCCTGGACAGCTGCGCGCGCACGTCGTCCGGCACGCCCTGCGGATAGCGCCACGCCGCGCCTTGCCAGCTCAGCCGCTCAAAGTGCGCCGCGGTCGTCGTGCCATCGGGCAGCCGCGCCAACGGGTAGACGTAGCGCAGCTCGTTCAGCGAAAATTGGCAACGGTCCGCCACCGCCCGGGTTTGCTGCAGCCAGGACGGCTCGTCGCGGAACAGCTGGGCAAACGCGTCGGGCGCCAGCAGATCGTGCGCGGCGTTGGACTTGAGGTGCTGCCCGGCGCTGTCCAGCGTCAGGCCGAGGCGAATGCACGTCAGCACGTCCTGCAGCCGCCGGCGCGCGGCGTCGTGGTACAGCACTTCGCGCCCCGCGACGCCTTGCCAACCGCAGTGCGCCAGGAGCCGCCGCATCTGCCGTTCGCGCGGCTTGTCCACTTCCTCGCCGTGGCGCGCGCACAGCCCGTACGCGCGATCGCCAAAAGCCGCGGCGATGTCCTGCAGCCACGGCGCGCGCAGATCGTCCGGTGGTTGGTGCATCAGCAGCAGCAGGCCATCGGCGTGGGTCGCCAGCTCCTGCCAACTGTTCAGCGCGCCACCTTTCTGGCTCCGCCGCCGGCCCAGCGTCGCCAAGCGGCACAGGTTGCCATAGCCCGCGCGGTTCATCGCCAGCAACACCGGCGTCTGCGGCTGCGCGGCGGCGATGTGCTCCGGCAGCAGCAGCGGCACGTCCGGCAGCGTGTTCGCGACCGTCAGCTGCGAGCCAAACAGCAGCTTCAGCCCCAGATCTTTCGCCGCCTCGTGCGCCCGCACGATCCCCGGGACGCCATCGCGATCCGTCACCGCCAGCGCCGGCAGACCCAGGGCATGCGCGCGTTCGACGAGTTCGTCGGGCCGCGAGGCCCCTTCCAGAAAGCTGAAGTGGGTCTTGACCCACAGCGGCACATACGGCGACGTCATTCCAAAAAACCGTGGCAGAACCATGCGTCGCGCGCCGGCTCGTGGAACACCCAGAGCACCGTGCCGCGGTCCGTCGTGGCGTAGCCGTAGTCGCGGCAGCGGTCGGTTTGGCTGATCGAACGCCACCAGCCGCCGGCGAGGCGATACGGACCGTCAAAGTGCACAACCGTCTCAGGGCGAAACGGCGCGAGCCGCCACGGTCGATTGCCCGGCGGCTTGGGCGGCAGGCGCGCGGGCTGGCTCAGCAGGCGGCGGACGAGCTGCAACGGCGGCTGCTGCGGCAGGCGGATCACGTTGTCCGGCTGCTGCGGCGCGCGCGCCGTCTGGATCCGCAGCTTGCGCAGCGGCAGCCACGCGAACTGGCCCTCGGGCAGCCACGCCGACCGCACCGTCGCCGCCACGACCGCATCTTCGCCAAACAGCGCGCGCAGCCGGGCGAGCGCCAGCGCCGCGGCATGCGGATCCCGCTGGCCCTGCAACTGCCACAGCGCCAACTGCTCCGCCGTCGCCGGGACGCCATGCAACGCCAGCCGCAGCGTCTTGACCGCGGCCGCCAACGGCGTGCGATCCAGCGCCAGTCGCACCAGGTCGAGCAGTTGCAGCTCCTGCAGCGTCGGTTCGGCCGGTTGCAGGTGCAGCGGAACATTGGCCAGCGCGGCGTGGTCCAGCACCAGCAGCACCTCCAGCCGCGCCACGGCTTGGCGCCGCGCCACAAGCAGCGGCAAGAGCTGCGCCAGCAGCCCCTTGGCGGCAAACAGCAGGCGCTCGGCGTTGGTGTCGGCCGGCTCAAAGTCGCGCGCCGCCACGGGCTCAGGCGTCGGCAGCTCCGCGGCGAGCGGCATCGGCACGTCATGCGCCAGGCGTCGCCGCAGCATCGCCACCTGCAGTCCCATGCGCTCGCGCAGCGCGGTCTCCGGCAGCTTGGTCAGATCGCCCAACGTCGCGACGCCCAGCCGCTCCAGTTCATCGCGCAGTTTGGGGGCAATGCCCCAGGTCGCGCCCAGGCTCGCGAGCGCCACCCGCGCGCAGGTTTGCACCTCCTGCTGCGGGTCGACGAGCACGCGCACGCCGTGAAAATGCCGGGCAATCGCGTAGGTAGCCAGCCGGTCAAAGCCCAGCACAACGGCGGCGTACCAGCCCGCCTCGCGCAATTTGCCGCGAATCGCCTCGCTCCACTGCGCGTGGATCGCCGCGAGCGGCAGGTCTGGGTAGAAGCGCGAGAGGCCATTGGCGTCCAGCCAGAAGACGCCGGGCTCCTGGCGTGCCGGCTCCACAAGCGGCGTGAACGTCCGCAGCAACTCAGCGATCGCGGAGATCGCCGCCTGTTGTTCCGCATCCGGCACCAACCCCGCACGCAACTGCGCGCACAGGCTCAGCGCGTGGCCGTAGCGCGCGCCCGTCCGCACCCCCGCGGCGCGCGCCGCCCGGTTGCTCCACAGCACCACGCCTTGTGGATGCAGTTCATCGACAATCACCGCGGGCAAGTTCGCCAGCTCCGGCTCGCGCCGCACCAGGCATTGCAGCGGCAGCGCCGGCACGTCGACGCACGCCAGGCGCTTGGCGTCAGAGTTCCAGACCATCCGGGCCTCCACTGACTTCTGCGCGCAAAGTCGCCGGGCCACGCCGCTTGTCTTTCTTGACGTCCAGCCGCAGCCGCCGCGGATCCTCGCGATCGCGCGTCACCGTCAAACGCAGGGACACCAGGGAAGTCTGCAGAAAACCTTGATTTTCCTGTTGCGCACCGTGCTCCGCAGGCTCCGGCGTCAAAAACACGAGCGCGGCCGCGTGCTTCTGGCACAGCCCGAGCAGCCGGCCCAGGGCATTGTCCAGCGATCGCGAGGCATCCAGCGCCCGCTGGCTCGCCGCTGTGGCATCGATCGCACACAGGCCAAAAGCGCCTGAACGCAGCAGCACATCGGCCGCGCGCAATTGCGCCTGTAGATCCGGCAGCCGCAACATGGGCAGGCGATCGAGGGTCACGCCAGCGCGCTGCAAGTCCGGCGGAAAGGGCGTGCTTTCAAGCGTGTGCAGCCAGATTGCGACGTCGCCCGCCGCCTGCACCTGCGTCGTCAACTGCGCCAGCCACGCCAGCCGCAGCGAACGCGCGCCCCCCACGACTTCCACAAGCCGCCCGACCAGATCGGGCCAGTCAAGCCGCTGCTGTCCCGGTCGCCGCGCGCGATCGAGATCCGCCAACGTCTGGAATGTCTGGAGGGTTTGTTGGGCGGTCAGGTTGTGCGGCAGCGGTTTCATCCTCGCCAGTATACTGAACGTATGTTCAGTGTACAGCGGGATCTGCGGGGCCGGCTAAAACGCGATCCCGCCGTCGACGTCGATCGTGCGGCCGTTGAAGTAGTCGCACTCCAGGCAGAATTTCACTGCGAGCCACAGGTCCTCAGGCTGGCCGACACGCCCGACGGGAATCGTCGCGGCAAGGGCCTCCAGCGCCTTCTGGTTCATGCCCGCGGTCATCGGCGTCTGCACCACGCCCGGCGCCACGCAGCAGACGCGGATGCCAAATGGCGCGAATTCGCGGCTCCACGTGACGGTATTGGCGGCCATCGCGGCCTTGCTCGCGACGTAGTTGGACTGGCCGCGGTTGCCATGCCGCGCGATCGAGCTCATGTTGACGACGACGCCCGGCTTCTGATCGGTCTCCGCCATCTTCGCAACGACCTCCCGTACCATCCACATGGCGCCGGTCAGGTTGACGCCGAGGAGCGCCTGCCACTTGGCGGTCGGAAACCGCACGATCTCGCCTGTCACCCGGTCCTTCTTGACCAGCAGCCCATCGGCGATGATGCCGGCGTTGTTGACCAGGCCGTTCAAGCCGCCCATCTCGCCGTGCGCCCACTGGACAAAATCCGCGACGTCTGACTCCACGCTCACGTCCAGCCGCCGCTTGTGCACGCCCGCCGGCAAGTTCTGCGCCATCGCCACGTCATGAATGTCGCCCGCGCACACCTGCGCCCCGGCTTCAAACAGCCGCGTGGCAAAGTGCGCGCCCATGCCGTTGCCGGCGCCCGTGACAATAATTTTCAGATCGGCCAGTTGCATCCGGTTCTCCTCGCCCGATCGCCGCCGCGGGGATCATGTGGCGCGCGGAGGGTAGCAAAGAACCCGCGCTGGCGCCTGCCCTACGCGATAGGGCGGATTGTGTGGCAATGCGGTGACAGAGCGCGGGTGCTGCGCGTTGACAGGACTCGGCGCACTGCTTGGCTGGAGGGGGCGGCCGTCAAGGCGTCTGGAGGAGAGTCATGCACACGATTCATGCCAATCGCGCCGTCGCACTTGTCGCATTGCTCCTGTTGTCCGCTTGCGGCACCAAGGCGTCCACGGATTCGCGTCAGTCCGATTTCACCTCGCTCAAGCCCGGCGCCAGCGGCAACCAGAAAGCCGGCAGCGCGGACACGTCCGCCTCGGCTGACAGCGGCACCAACGCCGTCAAGATCGAGGACAGCGACGTCGTGCGCATGGTCGGCGACAAGCTCTACATCCTGAACGCATTCCGCGGCCTGCAGGCAGTCGACGCCGGCGATCCGCTCGCGCCCAAGCTCATGGGCCACGTGGCCGCGCAAGGCACGCCGCGGGAAATGTACGTCGCCGATGGCCTCGCGACCGTCTTGCTGAGCGAGCACTACAGCTTCACCAGCACCAGCCCGGGCCAGTTGCAGTCGACCGTCGGCAGCCAAGTCCAGGTCATCGACCTCGCCAATCCCGCCGCGATGCAGACCGCCGCGTCGATCGACCTGCCCGGCTGGGTCGTCGCCAGCCGCCGGATCGACAACCGCCTGATCGTCGTCACCGCCGACATCGGCCAGACGCCGTGGTGGGGCTGGTGCTGGGGGCCGTACGCCTGCATGGCCAGCGCAGCGGATGTGGCAACCGGCGGCGGATCCGCCACGTCGACCGCGTCCAGCCCCGCCAGCATGTGGTGGCCCTGGGGCGGTTACGGCTACGGCGCGTGGGCAGCCAGCGGCCGCGTCAGCGTCATCGACCAGCAGGACCCCAAGAATTCCAAGCTGCTCGGCAGCGTGCAGTTTGACGGCGGCGTCGCGCTCGCGGTGATTCAGCCCGGGGAAGTGCTGGTCCTTGGTTCGCAGTGGCAGACCGTCAACAACGCCTCGCAGCGCATCGATCGCACGCAGCAGATCGCCATTGCCGCGGACGGTTCAGCGAAGGTCGCGGCGACGGATGTGCAGACGCTGACTGGCAATGACGTCTGGTATGCCGGCCTGCGGAGCGCTGCTGCGCTGGGCGCGGGTGAATTGGCCGTGACTTCCTCCACCTACCAAAATGGCACGACGCCGACCGTGGGCGTGCAAGTGCAGCACCGCAAGGTCGCCGACGGCAAGTGGACCGATTTGGGCACGTGGCATGCGAGCACGCCGCAGGGCTGGTGGGACGTGCGTTTTGACGGCAAGGTCGCGCTTGTCAGCGAAGGCGGCTGGGAGAGCAAGACCGACGGCGTGACGGCAACGACGCTGCACGTCCTGGATCTCGCCGCGGCGCCGACGGAGACGGCACAACTCGCGTTGGCGGGGAGCAGTCAACCGGTGCTGGCGACCTCGCTCGCGCAGACCACCCCTGGCCTGTGGCTGCTGAGCGGCGTGCTGGCCGACCAGACGGGTACGGCGCAAACGACGCTGCGGACGCTGTCCTTGGCGGACATCAAGAAGCCCAAACTGCTGAGCCAAGCGACGGTGGATGGCGGCTATGCATGGTGGGGCGCGGGTACGGAAGTGTTGGAGAGCGCGGGCGTGATCCTCGCGGCGACCCAGAGCGCGGACGGCAAGACGCCGAATACGCTGAAAATCGTCAGTTTTGATGCTGCGGGCGCGCTGAAGCTGCACGGCGCGTTTGGTTCGAATCTCGTCTCGTGGTGGCAGCTGCGCAGCCTCGCGGCGGGGACCAAGCTGTGGCGCGTGGGCAATCAGGCGCTGGAGAGCGTGGACATCGCCAACCTCGATCAGCCCAAGCCGCTGGGGACGCTGGAGTTGGCCGCGCAGGTGAGCGCGCTCGCGAGCGTGTCCGGGCGCGTGGTGGCGCTCGTCACGGATTGGCAGACCAACACCGCGCAACTGCGGACGCTGCAGAAGAACGCGACGGATGAGCAGCACGTCGATGCCAAGCTGACGGTGCCTGAAGGCTGGGGACGGCTGGCCGTCGTGGGCAACATCGTCTGGTTCATCGGTAGCCAGACCGTGCGCGCGTTTGACTACACCGATCCGCTGCAGCCCAAGGCGCGCGGCACGTGGACGACGACTGGCACGAGCAACCTGTGGTACGACTTGAGCGGCGCGGTGCAAAAAGGCAGCGTGCTGTGGCTTGTCGGCCACCAGTCGAGCGCGACGTACGGCGATGCGGACGCGTGTTCGTGGCCTTCCACGGACGGTTCCAGCGACCCGGGACAGCCGACGAAGGACGCCAGCGATCCGACTGCGGACGCGGACAGCGCGACGGACCTGGACGGCGCGATCGCCGTGGATGCCGACAGCAAGACGGACGCCGACGCTGGGTATCCGGAACAGAAGTGCATCGTGTCCTGGCAATACACGACGAGCGTGACGGCGTTGGACCTGAGCAACCCGGATCAGCCGGCATTGAAGGGCGCCGTCAACCTGCCGGACGCGGCGTGGGCGTGGGGCGCGCAGGTCAATGGCGACACGCTGTGGATGACGCACTACGAGTCTGCGCAGGGCACCGATGGCTCGTGGTACGGCAAATACTATCTCGATCGCGTCAATATCGCCGATGCGCAAGCGCCGGTGTTGGTTGCCAAGGTCAATGTCCCGGGCTGGATTGTCGGTTTCACTGCGGATGGCAGTCACGTCTACGCGCTGGACTGGCAGCCCAAGGCCGGCACGCAGCCGCAGGATGGCCAGATCGAGAGCCTGTTGGACGTGCTGAGCCTGGAAGGCGACAAGGCGTATCTTGCAGGTCAGATGACGCTGCCGGGTTCAGCGGGTGCCGCGCTCGTGAACGGTACGGCGCTGTATGTGACGGCGTGGCAGTATCCGTGGCTGGCCAAGGCCGGTACGAATGCCGCGACGCAGGCGCAGCTCTATGTCGTCGACGTCGCCCAGGCCGACGCGCCCAAACTGGCGCAGACGCTCAATCCAGGGGCGCCGATCGGTGCGTTGAGCGTCCACGGCACGACGCTGTTGGCGAGCATTGGCTGGGGCGCGGGCGTGCAGACCTGGCAAATCACCGACCCGCTGGCGCCGCAGTTCAAGGCGTTCACTTCTGTGCAGGGACAGACGTATGATGTCCTGGAAATGGCGGGCGCCTTGTGGTTGCCGACCGGCTGGCCGGGCATCCAGATCGTCACACCGTAACGCAATGGGGCGCGCAGCATGAATCGATTCTTGGCCCTATTGCTCGCGCCGTTCGCGCTGACCGGCTGCGGCGCAAGCACGACCGCGCGCCTGAAGCTGCCCGAGTTGCGGACCGTGGCGCACGTCGACTTGGGCCGCTACCTTGGGACTTGGTATGACGTCGCCAGCTTTCCGCAGTCCTTTCAGCGCGGCTGCACGGGCACCACCGCGGTCTACACGTTGCGGGACGACGGCGACATCGACGTGCTCAACCGCTGCCGCAAAGGCTCGCTCGACGGCGAATTGGACACGGCCAAGGGGCGCGCGCGCGTCGTTGACACCGCCACCAACGCCAAGCTGGAAGTCAGCTTTTTCCGGCCGTTTTGGGGCGACTACTGGATCATCGATCTGGGCGCCAACTACGAATATGCGGTCGTCGGCCATCCGGGCCGCGATTACCTGTGGATCCTCAGCCGCACGCCGACGATCGACCCGGTGGTGTACGACGGCATCCTGAAGCGCCTGCAGGATCAGGGCTACGAAGTCGCGCGCTTGAACCGTACGCCGCAACAGCGAGAAACGCCGTAGTTGTTGCCGTGCGCCGAGGAGATCGCTACACCCTCTGGCATTGGCCGTACCGTGGCCGGGAGGATGCATGTCCCAGCAGACAAGCCCGCGCGTTTTGGAGCAGTTGTTCACCAACAACCGCACCTGGGCGGCAAACCGGATCGCGGAAGACCCGGATTTCTTCGGCAAGCTTGTCGCGCAGCAGGCGCCGGAATTCCTGTGGATCGGCTGTTCTGACAGCCGCGTGCCGGCCAACGAGATCGTCGGCCTCCATCCCGGTGAGCTGTTTGTGCACCGCAACATTGCCAACGTCGTGGTGCATACGGATCTCAATTGCCTGTCCGTGCTGCAGTTCGCCATCGATCTGCTCGGCATCAAGCACGTCATCGTCTGCGGCCACTACGGCTGCTCCGGTGTCCATGCGGCGCTGACCAAACGGCGCGTGGGCTTGGCCGACAACTGGCTGCGCCACGTGCAGGACGTGGCGACCAAGCATGCGGGCGCCCTCGATGCGTCGCTGTCCGAGCGCGAGCGCCACGACCGGCTGTGCGAACTGAATGTCATCGAGCAGGTGAGCAACGTGTGCCAGACGACGATTGTCCGCGACGCGTGGGAGCGCGGTCAGGACCTGACCGTCCACAGCTGGATTTACGGGCTGGAAGATGGCGGCTTGCGCGATCTCGGTGCGACGGTGAGCGCGCCCGATCAGGTCGCGCCGCTGCTGGAAGCAACGCTGCGGCGCTACGCCGTGCGCGTCGATGCGCGCTGACTGAAGTTCGCGATCATCCGTTCCCATTCCGCGGCCCGGGCGAGCCCGTGAAGACAGGTTTTCACGGGCGCTCAGGCCAGCGCGTCTAGACGTCGAGCACTTGCCCCGGCATGAAACGGCGCTTGGCGCCGTCGGGACCAAAGACGTACACCGCGTCGTGCAGGCCAACCGCCGTCGCCTTGCCCGCGTCCGGCTGCACAAGCAGGAACGACTCCTGATTCAGCCCGACGCACGCGTGCGTTGAGAAACGCCGCGCCAGGTACGCGAGGTTGTCCGGATCGTCCGTGTGGATGCGGTCCATGCAATGCGGCAGGATCTGCAGGCCGCCCACCAGGCCAAGGCCGCGATCGTGCAGGCGAAATTCGCGCCGCCTCGGGTCGCTGGCGAAATCATCATAGATAATCACGCGCTCGCACAGCACCAGGGAGCCGGCCGACACGGCGCACAACAGCGCGCCGCGGCGCAGCGTTTCCCGCAGCGCCGGACCCAGATCAAAGAACTGCAGCGCGCCGAGCAGCGCATCCGGATCGCCGCCCGGCAGAATCACCGTGTCGGCCGCCAGAATCCGCGCCGTCAGCGTCGCGTGCCACTGCCGCCACAGCGGGTCAAAACGCAGGCCGGTGCGCGCGGGCAGGGCATCGGCGAGTTCCGTCAGCGCATCCAGCATCCGCGCGTCGTTGCGCACAAGGTCCGCGAGGTCATGGCTCAGCTCGCGCGTCAGCGCCCGATGCAACAGCGCCCGTCCCGCGAGCGTCGGCTCCGGCTGCAGCCCATCGCGGCCGATCAGCGGCAGGTCGCCCAGCCGGAATTCGCCCAGCTTGTCGCGGGAAAAGGCCACCGCCTCGCGCACGCGGGTGGCGTGGAACGACGTCTTCGCGATGTAGAAGCGCCGCACTGCGTCGGCCACTTCCTCCAGTTCCTCCGCCACTTGGGCGACCTGCGGACGCGCCGCCAGCACCTCCTGCCACGCGTGCCACGCGCACAGATTGGGAATCGCGCGGTCAAAACCGTCCTGCCACTGCGACAGCACGCCATGGCGATTGAGCGCCTCGCGAAAGGGCGCCTCGCCATACTCGCCCGCGCCCCACGCCGCTGTGATCAGCAGCACGTTGGGCGAACCGCGCGGGTTGCTCTGCTTTACAAACGGCGCGATGCGGTCGATGAAGTCGTTGGGCGAGGCAATGTTGCCGTTGAAAAGAATCTGGCCAGACATGGCGGGCTCCGCACGAAGAGGACGCCGATGGTGCCGCAGATTCACCGGCTGGCCAAACCGTGCTGGCGCCGCGAGGAGAATCGACTATTCTGAGAAAGTTCTTATGCTCCTCACAAGACCGCCACTGGCACTTGCGCCATGCTACCGGAACGATGCGCGCACTCCCGCCAATTCTCATCACCTTCTTGCTCCTGCTGCCCAGGGCGCACGCGCTGGATTTTGCCGGCGCCATCGGCCTGACGCCCAACCTGCCGCAGTTTCAGGCCGCGCAAAATGCCTTGAAGATTCGCGCTGATTTGGACCGCTCGCTGCCGTCGGTGTCGGGCAATCCAGAGGCGACGCTCAGTCCGGGCATTGGCTTTGGTCCCAGCGGCACCGGGCCGGCGCTGCAGCTGGGGCTCGTCCAGTCGTGGAACCTCGGCAACCTGCGGCAGACGCGCGAGGATGCGGCGCGGACTGAACGCGCGGCGTTGACCGCGGATGTGCGCGCGCGGCAGTTGCGCCTGAAGATGGACGCCGCCCGGGCTTGGCTGCAGCTGGCGGAAGCGCAGAAGCTCCTGCAAGCGGCGCTGGCGGAACAGGCGCTCGCGGCGGAGCTACAGCAATTGACCCAGAAGGCGGCCCAACGCGGCGCGTTGACGGCGGCGGATGCGGCGGAGGCGCGGGCGTTTACCGGTGAGGCGGAGCTGCGCGCGGTGTTCCATGAAGGGGAAGTTCATGATCGTGCGGCGGAGTTGGCGCGGCAATGCGCGCTGCCGCCGACGCCGCTGCCTGAAGCGACCGGCCAGCCGCCGGCCGTGACGTTGCCGGACGAGGCACAGTGGCTGCAGCTCGTGGCGCGCGCGGCGGAGATGCCGGAGGCGCGGACGCGGCAGTTGCAGGCTGACGCGGAGCGCGCGCGCATGGCGGAGATGCGGGCGACCCACGCTTCCACGCTGCAGATCGGCGGTTTGTTCCAGCGCGACGCGGCGGGTGACATGCAGGCGCTGGCGACCGTGGGAATTCGGTGGGCGGCGTTTGACCATGGCCAGCGCGCGACCGCCGTTGCCGCCGAACAGACAGCGCGCGCGGAGGGTGAAGCGGCGCAGGCCAGCCACGATGGCGCCCACCTGCTGGCGATGGCGTGGCATGAAGTGGAGCACAGCCGCGAGCGTGAGGCCGTGCTGCGGCAGAAGATCATGCCGGCCGTTGACGATCTGGTGCGGCTGCGCGAGCAGGCGTTCAGCCGCGGCGCTGCGACGGTGTTCGAAGTGCTGCGGGCGCGTCGCGATCGCAGCGAGGCCAACCGACGGCTGACTGAAGCCGAGACCGATCGCCTGTGGGCGGAAATCAAGGCGTGGTTGTTGCACGCGGCGCTGAATGAACGCGCCGAATCCAGCACAGGAGGCCAGCCGTGAAACGCCTTGTTGCTCTGGCAGTGCTCGCCGGCTGCACGCAGCCGCCGCCCGCGCCGCCGACCCAGCCCGCCGACAACAACGCCGCGTCGAGCGTGGAAACGCGCTGGCTGACCGTGACGCCGGCGACCGATCAGGCGATTCTGGAAGCGACCGCGTGGACCGTTGCCGCGCCGGGCGGTGCCGCGATGCTGACGACGGCCGTGCGCGGACGGATCGAGCGCGTGCTGACGCGGGCGGGCGATCGCGTACACGCGGGCGATGCGCTTGTTGTCCTGCGCGCACCGGAGCTTGTGTCGGCCGTGGCGGCGCGTGCGTCGGCGCAGAAGCGGATTACCGCCTACGAGAAGCACGTGCGTGAGCTGACGTCTTTGCGCAAGGACGGCCTGCTGCGGGCGGCAGAGCTGTTCCAAGTGGAAGCGCAATTGGCTGACATCCAAGCGGAAAAATCGGCGGCTGACGCGATTTTGCGCGGTGCGGGGCTGGACGATCGCGCGGCGCTGGAAGTGCAGCAGACGGGCCTCTGGACCCTGCGGGCGCCGATCGACGGTGTGGTGCGCGCGGTGACGGCGGAGATCGGCGGTCTGGCGGAGCCGGGGGCGCCGCCGCTTGTGCAACTGGTCGGCGACCGTGCGGCGCGGGTGGAGGCCCACTTGCATCAGGCGCTGCCCGCGGGCGTGCGCGTGCGCTTTGAGCCGACGCTTGGCGCCGTCGTCGACCTGCAGGATGCGGCCACGGCGACCGCGATTGACCCGCAAGACGGCAGCCTCATCCGCTGGTTTGAGCCGGCCGTGCCGACCGATTTGCCGAGCAACCTGCGCGGCCGTCTCGTTGTCGCCGCGCTGCCTGAAGGCGCTTTTCAAGTGCCGGCGCGGGCGCTGGTGCAACGGCCCGATGGCGCGGCTGTCGTGTTGAAGCAGGGCAGCAGCGCCGTATTTCGCCACGTTGAAGTGCTGGCGGTGTCCGGGACCTCGGCCATCGTCCGCGGCGTCCTGAAGGCCGACGTGATTGCCGCAGAAGCCGATCGTTCCCCGCTGGCGCGGCCGCCAGAAGCAGGCGAGTAGCATGATTGAGGCCATCACACGCTGGTCCCTGCATCACCGCGGCTTCGTGCTGGTGCTGACGGCGATGGTTGTCGGCCTGGCCGGTTTCTATGGCTCGCGGTTGCGGCTGGACGCGTTGCCGGACACGACGTCCAATCAGGTGCTTGTGCTGACGCGCGCGCCGGGGCTGGTGCCGGTCGAAGTCGAACGCCTGGTGACGCGGCCGATTGAGACTGCGCTGGGCGGCGTGCCTGGCATGGTGGCGCAGCGGAGCCTGTCGCGTTACGGCCTGTCCTCGGTGACCGCCGTGTTTGCCGACGACGTCGACGGCTACCGCGCCCGGCAGGTCGTGCAGGAGCGGCTCAATCTCGTCGTTGCGGATCTGCCCGTCGGCGTCGAGCCGCCGGAGTTGGGGCCGCTCACGGGCGGTCTGGGCGAAATCTATCACTTTGCCGTCCGCTCGCCGGATCGCACCAAGGCTGAACTGCTGGAGCTCGTGCAACTCCGGATCGCGCCGCTGCTGCGGCAAGTGCCCGGCGTCGTGGAAGTGAACTGGTGGGGCGGCGAGCGGCGCAGTCTGGACGTGCTCGCGCGGCCGGCGGATCTGGCGCGGCTGCACCTGACAATCGCGGATTTGATCAACGCGATGCACAAGGCGATCGGCGCGGCGCCGGGGGCGTCCGTGGCGGCAGGCGGCGGCCAAGTGCTGCTGCGCGCCGTCTCCTGGCCCAATCGCCCGGAACAACTCGCCGCGGCGATCGTGCGCGCGCCCCAGCCGGGCGACCCGACGTCGGTCCGCGTGAGCGACGTGGCGGACGTCGTGGAAGGGGCGCTCCCGCGCATCGGATCCGCGACCGCCAACGGCAAGGGCGAGACGGTCTACGTCATGGTCCAGATGCTGCGCGACGCCAATGCGCTGGAAGTGACGCACGGCGTGCGCGCGCAGATGCCCAAGGTGCGGGCGATCCTGCCGCCGGACGTGCGGTTGGACATCATCTACGACCGCGCCGAGCTGGTCGGCAAGACGCTGGAGACCGTTGGCAAGAACCTGCTGGAAGGCGGACTGCTTGTCGTCGCGGTGTTGCTGTTGCTGCTCGGCAGCCTGCGCGCGGGCCTGCTTGTGGCGCTCTGCATCCCGTTGAGCATGGTCTGCGCCGCCGCCGGCATGGTCTGGGGCGACATCGCCGGCAACCTCATGAGCCTTGGCGCCATCGATTTTGGCCTGCTTGTCGACGGCGCGGTCGTCATGGTCGAGGGCCTGTTCCACGTGCTGCAAGCGCGCGACGACGATCGACCGCTGGAAGAGCGCATGGAAGATTCCGCGGTCAGCGTGTCCCGCCCGGTGTTCTTCAGCGTGCTCGTCATCCTGCTCGTCTACGTGCCGGTGCTGTCCCTCCAAGGCGTGGACGGCAAAATGTTCCGCCCCATGGCCGCGACGGTGATTTTCGCCCTTGCCGGCGCGCTGTTGCTGTCCCTGACGTTCATTCCCGCGGCGGCGAGCCTGCTGCTGCGGCCCAAGGATGTGCCCAAGCGCGAGCCTTTCCTGCTGCGCATCGCGCACCGCGTTTACCTGCCGGCGCTCAACAAGGCGATCGCGCACCCGCTTGTGGTTTTTGGCAGCGCGCTCGCGCTGTTGGCGATCGGCGGTTGGCTTGTGATGCGCGCGGGTTCGTCGTTTGTGCCGCAACTGGATGAAGGCGATCTGGTTGTGCAGACCACGCGATCGCCGGACGTGTCCCTGGAAACCGCCGTCGACGCCGCGACACGCATGGAAGCCGCGCTGTTGGAGCATGTGCCGGAAGTCCTGCAGGTCGTGTCGCGCGTGGGCAGCCCGGAAGTGGCGACCGACATCATGGGTCTGGAGCAGGCGGACGTCTTTGTGCGCATCAAGCCGCGGGCGCAGTGGCGTCCAGGTCTGGACCGCGATGGCCTGATCGCGGACATGGAGCGCGTGCTGAAGCGCCACGATCCGGGGAGTGAAGCGGCGTTCACGCAGCCGATCCAGATGCGGTTCAATGAGCTGCTCGGCGGTTCGGTGACGGACGTCGACGTCAGCGTGTACGGCGATGACCTGCTGGTGCTGCGGACCGCTGCGGAGCACGTGGCGACTGCGATTCGCCAAGCGAAAGGTGCGGAAGACGTGCGCATCCTCGCGCCGCCCGCGGTTGCGACCGTGCAGGTGGTGCCCGATGCCCTTGGCGCCGCGCAGCAGGGCTTCTCAGCGGCTGACATCCTGGACGTCGTGCAGGCAGTCAAGACGGGCGTCCTGGTTGGCACCACGTACGATGGACCGGTGCGGATTCCCGTGCGCGTCAAGCTCGCCCAGACGCCCACGGCGTTCACGCTGCGCGACATGACGCTGCCCAACAGCAGCGGTGACCTGATCCCGCTCAGCCGGATCGCGCGCGTTGAACTGCAGGAGACGCCCGGTCTCGTCAGTCGCAACGCCGGCGAGCGGCGCCTTGTCGTCGGCTTCAACGTGCGCGGCGCAGAGCTGGGCGCGGTGATGGTGGCGGCGCAAAAGGCGGTCGGCCAAGTGAAGCTGCCCATCGGTCTGCGACTGGAGTGGGGCGGGCAATGGCGCACGTATCAGGACGCGCGGGCACGCATGGCGATCGTGGTTCCGATTGTGCTGCTGCTCATCATCGGCGTGCTCATCTTCACTTTTGGCCGCGTCGGACCGGCGCTGCTGATCCTGCTGAACGTGCCGTTTGCCGGCGTCGGCGGCATGATGGCGCTGTCGATCCGCGGCTTGCCGGTGTCGATGTCCGCGGCGATCGGCTTCATCGCGCTGTCCGGCATTGCGGTGCTGAACGGCGTGGTGCTGATGGCGCAGCTGCTGAAGCTCCAGGAAAGCGGCTTGGACGCGGTGACCGCGGCGCGGGATGCGGCGTCGGGTCGGCTGCGCCCGGTGCTGATGACCGCGATGGTCGCGATGCTCGGTTTTGTGCCGATGATGCTGGCCACGGGGCCGGGTTCTGAAGTCCAGCGGCCGCTCGCGACCGTCGTTGTCGGCGGCTTGGTGACGTCGACGGCGCTGACGCTGCTGGTGCTGCCGAGCCTCGTGGCATGGCTCGGCCGGAGAAAGGCGCGATGAAGCTGCTGCTTGTGGAAGACGAGACCCGACTGGCACGGGTGATCGCCCGCGGCCTCACGGAAGAGGGCCACACCGTGGACGCATGCGAGCGCGGCACGGACGCGATTGAGCAGGGGCTGGCGTTGGACTACGACGTGGCGATCCTCGACTGGTCGCTGCCCGACGCCGACGGCCTGACGGTCCTGCGCACCTGGCGGGCGCGCGGTTGCACGATGCCGGTGCTGATGCTGACCGCGCGTTCCAGCGTGCCGGAGCGCATCGCCGGGCTGCGCGCGGGTGCCGACGATTACCTGGGCAAGCCATTTGATTTTGAGGAGTTGTTGGCGCGGCTGGAAGCGCTGCATCGCCGTTCGACAACCGCCTCAGCGCTGCGGGCCGGCGACGTCGAGCTCGACGCTCATCGCCGCGTGCTGACCTGCGCGGCGGAAGAAGTGGCGCTGACCGCCCGCGAGTTCGCGCTCATGCGGCTCCTGTTCGAGCGCGTCGGCGACGTCTGCACCCGCACCGAACTCCTCAGCGGCGTCTGGGGCACGGCTTTTGACGGCGAACCCAACGTCGTCGACGTCTACATCGGCTACCTGCGCAAGAAGCTCGCGGAAATCCACGCCGATCGCCTCAGCATCGCCACCGTCCGCGGCATCGGCTTTCGCCTTGAGGCGCGCGCGTGAAGCTCTCAACGCGTTTGTGGCTGTATGGCGCGCTCGTGCCGTCGCTGCTGCTGATCGCCGCGTTCGTGCTTGTCGGCGTGCTGCTGGATCGCGAATTGCGGGCCAGCGTCGATCGCGCGCTCCTGGCCCAGGCCGCGGTGGAATCGGTCAGTCTCTTTGATCGCCTGGACCACGCGCCGCACTTGCACCTCGATCGGTCGCCGCTGCCGGAATCCGTGCGCCTGACCTCCGCGACGGGCGCGCTCTACGGTCCCGACGGTGCGCTTGTGGCCCATGAACCCGAGAGCGCCGCCGTTCCGCCGACGCTGCGCTGGTCGTCCCAGGATGCCCAGCCGCACGTGCGGACGACCGAGTTTCGCACCCAGACCGTGCGCGAGCTGCTCATCGCGGTGCGTGCGCCCGACGGCCGGCCCCACATGCTCCGGCTCGCGGCGTCCCTCCAGCACAACCAGCAAACGCTGCTGGCGTACATCAAGGCTGCCGGCCTGACGGCGCTGCTCATCGCGTTTGGTCTTTTTGCCCTGCAGTTGCACCACGCGCGCGCGCTGCACGGCCGGGTGATGCGCCTGCACGCGCACATGCAGCGGCTGCACGCGGGCGAGCTGACGAGCGTGCCGGCGCCCGACGATCACGGCGACGTGCTGACGGAGCTGCGCGACGCGATCGCGGAGGCGACGGAGCGGTTGCGCGCGGCCCGCGACGAAAAAGAACGGCTGTTCGCCGACGCCGCGCACGAACTGCGCACGCCGCTGGCCGCGATGCGGACGGACATCGATGTGACGCTGCGGCGCGAGCGCTCACCCACCGAGCTCCGGGAAACGCTGGAGCGGACGCGCGGCGAGGTGGACCGGCTGGCGGCGCTGGCCAGCCGGCTGCTGGATTTGGCGGCGATTCGTCAGGCGAAGTGGCTCGTCGCGCCGCAGGACGTCGTGGCGATCATCGGCGATGCCGTGGACGCGATCGCGGCGACCGCGGGCGAGAAGGGCGTGACGCTGACGTTGGATCTCCCGGAGCGGCTGATCGCGCCCGTGGAAGGCGCAGCGCTGCGGCAGGTCGTCGACAACCTGCTGGCAAATGCGGTGCGTTTTGCCCAGCGCTACGTGGCGATCGCCGTCGTCCGGCAGGCCGATGTCTGGCAGTTGCGCGTCGCGGACGATGGCCCGGGCGTGCCCGCCGATCAGCTTGAGGCGATCTTTGAGCCCTTCCATCGGCCCAACAAAAGCGGCGTCGGCAGCGGGCTGGGGCTGGCGATTGTGCGCGATGTGGTGCAGCGTCACGGGGGCCACGTGCGGGCAGTGAGCCAGTCGGGTCCGGGCGCGCAGTTCGTCGTGACGCTGCCGCTGGGCTGACAACTTCTTTGGGGTGACAAAATGGCGCTGGAGTTTTTGCAGGACGCCATGGATCCGGATGAAGCGGTGCTGGCGTTTGTCGACGCCGTGACGGCCGATGGCCGGCGGCTCTATCCGGCGCAGGAAGAGGCGCTGCTGGAGCTGGCGGCGGGCCACCACGTCATCCTCGCGACGCCAACCGGATCGGGCAAGTCGTTGGTCGCGGAAGGCATGCACGTGCTGGCGCTGGCGGCCGGCCGGCGGTCGATCTACACGAGCCCGATCAAGGCGCTGGTCAGCGAGAAGTTCTTTGCGCTGTGCGAGCGTCTGGGTGCCGATCGCGTGGGTCTCGCGACGGGCGATGCATCCGTGCACACCGACGCGCCGGTGCTGTGCTGTACGGCCGAAGTGCTGGCGCAGTTGGCCCTGCGCGGCGATCCGTCGATCCAGAACGCGGACGTCGCGATGGACGAATTCCATTACTACGCCGACAAGGATCGCGGCATGGCGTGGCAGACGCCGTTGCTGACTTTGCCGCACGCGCGCTTTCTGCTGATCTCGGCGACGCTTGGCGACACGACGGGGATTGCCGACGCGCTTGTGGCGCTGACGGGCCGGGACGTGAAGCTGGTGAGTGCGACGGAGAGGCCGGTGCCGCTGGCGTTTGACTACCGCGAGACGCCAATCACGGAGACGCTGGACGAATTGCTGAAGTCGGGGCGCGCGCCGGTGTACCTCGTGCACGCGAGCCAGCGCGAGGCGGGCGAGGCGGCGCACGCGCTGACGTCCATGGAGCTGTGCAACAAGGACCAGAAGCGCCGGATCGCCCAAGTCCTGGAAGGTCAGCGGTTTCCCAGCCCGTACGGCAAAGACGTCCAGCGGCTGCTGCGGCACGGCGTGGGGCTGCATCACGCGGGCTTGCTGCCGCGCTACCGGCTGCTGTGCGAGAAGTTGGCGCAGCAGGGCCTCCTGCCGGTGATTTGCGGCACCGATACGCTCGGCGTGGGCATCAACCTGCCGATCAAGACGGTGGTCTTCACCAAGCTGTGTCGCTATGACGGTGAAAACACGCGGCTCTGGAGCGTGCGGGAGTTCCACCAGTTGGCCGGACGCGCGGGGCGGAAGGGCTTTGACGACGCCGGTTGGGTCGTGGCGCAAGCGCCGGAGCACGTCATCTACAACAAGCGGATGGAGGCAAAGATCGACCAGCAGGGTCGGTCCAAGCCGTACGTGAAGCAGAAGCCGCCGGAATTTGGCTTTGTGCCCTGGAACGCGGAGAGCTTTGAGCGACTGCAAAATGGCAAACCGGAGCCGCTGCAGTCGATCTTCCGCGTAGATGAAGGGTTGATCCTCTCGATGCTGCCGCGCACCGAGGAAGAGCTGGGCCAGGGCGGGCTGCGGGACGTGGTGGCCTTGATCCGGCGCAGCCATGAGCGACCCACGCAGAAGCTCCAGCATCAGCGCGATCTGGCGCGGCTGTTTCGGGCGCTGTGGCGCAACGGCATTGTCGATCTGGTGGCGCGGCCTGACGGTCGCCGGGGCAAGATCGCGCGGCTGGCGGTGGGCTTGCAGCGCGATTTTTCCCTGCATCACGCGTTGTCGCTGTGGCTGGTAGGCGCGCTGGACGATCTGGACGCCCAGACGGAAGAGGAAGGCCGGCCGACGGACGCGCTGGAGGTGCTGGCGCTGTGCGAGGCGATCCTCGACAACCCGTCCCAAGTGGTCAAAGCGCAGGCGCAGCGGGACAAGCAACTGCTGCTCGCGGAGCTGAAGAACGACGGCATGGCGTACGAAGAGCGCAAGGAGCTTGTGGACGCGGTGACGTGGCCCAAGCCGCTGGCGGATTGGATCTACGCCAATTTTGAGAAGTTCAGTGAACATCACCCGTGGGTGGCGCAGACCGCGATCCGGCCCAAGGGCGTCGTGCGGGAGATGGCCGAGGCGTGGTGCACTTTTGACGAGTACGTGCGCGATTTGGGCCTGCAAACGGTGGAGGGCGTCCTGCTGCGCTACCTGATGCAGGTCTACAAGGTGCTTGTCCAAAACGTGCCGGAGGACTTGAAGACGGACGCGCTCCTGGAGTTGATCGCGTGGCTGCGGGCAGCGTTGGCGCGTGTCGATCGCTCGCTGCTGGACGAGTGGGAGCGGCTGCGGACGGGCAAAGACGTCGTGAGCGAGATGCCGGCGATGCCGCCCGATCCGCGCGCGGCGGACAAGGCGCTCAAGGCGCGTGCGCGCGTGGAGGCGCTGGCGCTGCTGCAGGCGATCGCAAGCGGGGCGCTGGACGACGCCGCGGCGATGCTGCGGCCGGACGAGGACGAAACCCCTTGGACTGTCGAGCGGTTGGCCCAGTGGAAGCGGGCGGCGGAGAGCGAAGGGGCGATCGTGTTCGACCACCGCAGCCGCCTCGCCGACGCGTGCACGCTGCGATCGCCGGCTCCGGGCGTCTGGCAGGCTACCTTGACGCTGCAGACTGCTGATGGACCGACTGGGGAGACCTTGACGGTTGAAGCGGCGGCCGACGTCGAGCTCCTGCTGTTGCGCCTGTAGCCTGCATACAGGAACGCCGTGTTCCGGTTGTTACGCGACGGAAACATCCGCTTGCGCGCGGCAAAAGACCCGTGTACAAGGTTTGCTCCGGGTCAGTCCGGATGTTTTGTCATGCGCCTGCACTACGGCTCGCGCCCGGACCATGGTTTGCAACGTGATGTTCAACGGCTCCAAACACATGCACTGCTCGATTTTATTCCGCACCCGCGGATGCGCGGCAGTCTTGGCCTCCCTGGTTGCGTGCGCGTCCGCTTCGGCCGTGATGGCGGAAGAACCGCCAGCGCCCGCCGCGACGACTGCGCCTGCCGCTGAGCCTGCGCCGCCCGCTGAACCGGCCAAATTGACTGCTGAGCCGGCCAAGCTGACCTCACCGGTCGTGACCGAGCCGATCGCTGTGGCGCCTGCGCCGACGGCAACCGAGGCTGCAGCACCCGTTGCTGGCGTCGCGGTTGAAGGCGAAAAGAAGTCCGAGAAGCCGTCGCGCTGGGCGGGCACGGGCATCATCCTGCGGCAAATGACCGGCGTGACGAGCTTCATCAAGTCGACCGACCCGACCTGGAATCCCAACGAAGTGCTGGCGCTGATGCTGACGCCGCGGTTTGCGCTGACGGAAGACGGCCGCCTCTACGTGAAGGGCTGGCAGTACGCCAACATCGAGCTGAGCAACTCGGATTCGACGACCAAGAAGAACGAAGGGCAGCTGTCAGACACGATCCTGTCGCTCGGCTACTCGGTCTACAAGAACAAGGAAGTCGGCCTGACGGTCAACGTGGAAGGTCAGTTCACCATTCCGACGTCCAAGAGCTCGCTGGCCAAGACCATGCGCCTCGGCACCGGCATTGGCGTTTCGGCGGGCTTCAGCAAGGGTCCGTTCTCCGTCGGCGTCACCGGCCGCGGCACGCACTACTTCTACGAGTCGCAGAATCCGGTGATGGACAAGCCGTGGCTCGACAACTGCGTGGGTCTCGCCACCGGTTGCGACCCGTTCCAGATCAGCGGCTCGCGCAACTCGGAATGGCGCTACATGGCGATCGGCTCGATCGGCTACGAACCCACCTCGTGGCTCTCGTTCTCCGTCGCGGGCGGCCAGATCGGCGACTTCCCGTTCGCGCAGCCGTCCAGCACGGTGTACCTCGCGGGCGAAAAGAACGGCGCGGCGACGACGATCGCTGCCGACCCGAACGCCACCAACTTCCGCGCGCTCATGTACTACGGCCTTGGCGCCGAGTTCCGCGTGCACCCCGCGCTGGGTATCGGCGTCGGTGCGGAAACGTACAACGCGCAATTGAAGCCGGATTCCACGTACGAGTCGCCGTTCTTGAACCGCTACTCGACGATCTATCTGGAACTGAACCTGTCGCCTGACAAGCTGCCGCGATTCTGGTAATCGCCGGCGCTGCTGATTCTGTTGTTCTGTGTGCATAACTGATTGTTTCTGAGCATTTATTTTTTCTTGAACTGAGGCTGAACATGACCGCCCGTCGCTCTCTTGCACCGCTCGCCTTCCTCCTCCTGACGCTCTCGACGCTGTTTGTCGGTTGTGCCCAGGAACGCGCGCCCATCAATCGTGTGCAGCCGTACGCCCTGAAGAAGTCCTTCTTCGTGGGTGAGAAGCTGGTAGATACGGCCGACGACCCGGAATTCTGGGCGCGCACGACCGTCACCGACGTCGGTTACGGCGCGGCGCAAGACGGCTTGTTCACCTCGACGTACGCGCAGCCGCTGTCGCGCGTGAAATGGCAGGTGACCCAAGACTTGCTGATCGCCCGCCTCGCCTATGAGCGCATCCCGGGTTCCGACGGCAAGGGCGTTGGCAAGGTGACGCAGAACGGCATCATCGTCGCCGCGTTCCGCATTCAGTCGCACTTCAACATCCAGCACGCGTACAACCCGTCCACGGGCGAGGAAATGAACGTCGTCGAGGAAAACGCCGTTGATGCGCCGTGGTACGACCGCCAGTACTTCCGCGTTGACTGGTCCAAGAACCTCAACGTCGACAGCTACGACTTCGACACGCTCTCCATGATGGGCGTGATCGGCGGCATCACCTACGAGTCGCTCGCGTATGACGTGCTCGACCCGAGCCAGGAAGATGCGCCGTACTTCGCCGATGACGGCAGCTACTTTGACATCACGACCAAGTCGTTCGCCAAGCCGGGCATCATCGACCTGTCGTCGCTGGGCTGGGGCATCAACAGCTACCCCGCGTGCTTCCTCGACGCCGACTTCGCCGGTGGCCAAGCGCCCGCCGCGACGTGCAACCCGGTTGAACTGACCCTGCGTCACTCCTTCCGCAAGGTTGTCGACAGCGACTACGAGCCCAAGGAATGGGACGGCTACCGCTTCCAGTCCGCCGGCGCCTTCACGACCGAACGCCAGGGCTATGCCCGCAACTACGGCCTCACGGATCAGCTGACGCACCGCTTTGTCGAGCGCTACAACATCTGGGAACGCAGCCACTACTACACCGATGCGAAGGCGATGTCCGGCGAGATCAAGTGCTTTGTTCCGGAGAGCGAGTGCCTCGGCGCCGATGGCAAGACCAAGACCTGCGTGGGCACGCCGTACGGCGAAGACCCGCACCGCGACACGGACGGCGACGGCACGGAAGACGAGTGCAAGGGCGTCACGGACGCCACCAAGATCGGCGGCTCGCAGTGCGACACCTTCCGCCAGCGCTGCACCCTGCCGTACCAGCTGCGCGCCGCCAAGGCGATCGCGTGGTACTACGCGGACGGCAGCAACCCCGAGTACTTCCAGCCGACCGAAGACGCGACCCACGAATGGGACGTCGCGCTCCGCGCCGCTGCGCAGGAATCCAAGTACGCTGAGTGCAAGCGCGTCGGCACGGACGGCGCCGAGTGCCTCACCAAGTTCCCGGTGTTCTTTGGTCAGCAGGACGACAACGAAGACGTGATCGCGCTGGCCAAGGAAGTCGACGACTGCCGCCACGGCATCGCGTACAAGGACAAGAACCGCGCGGAAGCCGCGTGCGTCGCGATCGCTGACGATCTCGGCAGCGCCGCCAAGCGCAACCTCGCGCCGGGCGTCATCGCCATCGCCAAGCTCCCGGAGCAGGTTGTGCTCTGCCACAGCCCGGTGGAAGCCAATGACCCGGACGTTTGCGCGCCGGCTGACAAGCGCCTCCCGGCCACGTTGACGGCGGAAGCCTGCTTCAACGCGCAGACCGCTGGCGACCTGGCCACCATCGCGATCTGCCAGGCGGCCACGCACGTTCGCCGCGGCGACCTGCGTTACCACCAGGTCAACGGCATTGTTGAGCCCGCCACGCCGTCCCCGTGGGGCATCATGGTCGACGGTTCTGACCCGACCAACGGCGAGAAGGTTTCGGCCAGCATCAACGTCTGGACGTACATCAACGAACTGTGGAGCCAGGGCACCGTCGACATGGCGCGTTACGCGGCTGGCGAACTGCAGGCTTCTGAAATCACGGAAGGCAAGTACATCCGCAACTGGAGCGCCGCTGCTGAAGCTGCCTCCGCGGACGGCCTCGCCGGTGGTTTGACGGCTGAGCAGGTCAGCGATCGCTCGCGTTCCAGCGGCAAGCAGATTGACCCGGCTCGCGCCGCGCAGTTTGCCAACCAGCACCCGGAAGCGGCTGAACTCGTCGCGGGCGTGGCCCAGAAGCTCGCCGGCGTGACCGCGCAGAACGATGCGCCGTCGGTCTCGAACCCGATGTACATGGCGCGCCGTCAGGCTGCGGCCAACTCGGCGTTTGAACTGGCGCTCATGACCCCGATGATGCAGAAGTTCTACGGCGTCCAGGGTCTGCAGATGTCGTCCGGCCTGATGGACATGGTTTCCCCGATGCGCGGTGGCAATCCGTCGATCCAGCGTTCCTTCCGGCAGCTGAAGGCGAACGCGATGGCTTCCCGCGGTGCGTGCGAAATGGAAATGGCGGATGCGCCGCTTTCGATCGCCGGTCTCGGCACTGTGTTGCAGGACAAGTTCGGCAAGTTCGAACCGACCAAGACGGACGCGAACGAGACGGACGCGGCTTTCACCGCCCGCAAGCAGACGCGCGCGGAAGCGATGCGCAAGTACCTCGCCCGTCGCGTGCACTATGCCGTCGTGATTCACGAAATGGGTCACTCGGTCGGTCTGCGTCACAACTTCATTTCCTCGGCTGACGCGTTCAACTACCGCCCGCAGTACTGGCAGCTTCGCACCCAGGACGCGACGGTCAGCAAGAAGTGCACGAGCCTCGTGAAGACCGCGGATGCCGCGGCTTGCGTCGGTCCGCGCTACTTTGACCCGGTCACCAAGGATGAGCGCGACAACCTGATTTGGATGTGGATGCAGTCCTCGGTCATGGACTACGCCGGTGAAACGACGCAGGACCTGCTCGGTCTGGGCGCGTATGACTTCCACGCGCCGGCCATGTTCTACGGCGATGTCTCGGCCGTGCACGCGGACGATTCGTACAAGGTCGGCCAAAAGCGCGGCGTGGGCGTCCTCGGCAAGATGGACAACTTCGGCGGCATTCTCGGTGTCCAGCCGGTCATCGGCTCGACCAAGGGCGCCACGACGAACATCCACTACTCGGAATACCAGAAGAACTATGCGTTGATCGCGGATTGCGCGCCGATCAGCGACGTTGCCAACTGGAAGCCGGGCCGTTGGGACGACAAGCGCGATGGCGCGTTCCACCCGATGTTGGACGGTTTGCTCGTGCAGCAGGGCGGCGCGTACACGCGTTGCCGCCAGCAGCCGGTGGACTATGTCCAGTGGCAGGAGCTGCAGATGCCGACCAAGACCCAGTTCAGCGGCTTCTACCGCGGTGGTCAGGCGCTCGACAAAGACGGCCGCACCCGCGTGCCGTATGGCTTCGCGACGGACACCTGGGCGGACCTTGGCAATGCCAGCGTCTACCGCCACGACAACGGCGCGGATAACTACGAAATCTTCAACTTCATGATCACGCAGCCGGAAGTGAACCACATTTTCGACAACTATCGCCGTGGTCGTAAGAGCTTCGCCGTCCGCACCGCGTACAACCGCTCGCTGACGCGTTACTACGAGAAGATGCGTGACGGCGCCAAGGGCCTTGGCCTCTACCGCAACATCTACCGCGACGTCGCGCTGGAACAGAACCTGAACCCGGATGACCTGTGGGCGTACGCCGCACAGAACTTCTTCCCGGATTCGGTCCTCGCTGCCTCGATGGTGTTTGATCACTTCACGATGATCACTGCGCGTCCGGAAGCGGGCGAGCACTACACCGACCCGACGGGCGTCCTGCGCGCTTCGGCGGGCTCGAACTCGAACACGCCGCCGGCGACCAAGGTCATCGTGCCGAACGGCGCGACGGGCTATCTGGAAGGCGTCAGCTTCGGCGGCAAGCCGGTCGAGAACGCGCTGGCCAGCGACATGGGTGAGTACGACTCGCAGTACACGCTCAACGCCGGTTCGTACTACGAAAAGGCCGCGGTCTCGATGCTGCTGACCGAGTCGGTTGACAACTTCATCAGCTCGACGCTGGGCGACTTTGAAGACGCGCGCTATCGCTCGGTCTCCATCGCCGACCTGTTCCCGGAAGGCTACCGTCGCTTCCTCGCCAACTCGCTCACCGGCGACGATTTCGTCAAGGGTGCGCGCATCGCGCTGAAGGCGCCGAACGGCGATCCGGAAGTCGACACCGACAAGTACCCGACCAAGGGCATCGGCTTCACGTCGTGGTACGGCGCGACGCCGGTTTCCTGCTTCCCGGGCAACGGCTCGACCATCTGCCGCGCGTTTGGCCAGGACAACACCACGCCGTTTGGCGCGCTGTCGCCCAAGGATGTGGCGGCGATTGACCCGCAGATCAACTACGAGCAGCAGAAGTTCTTCATCGCGTGGACGATGCTCTACCTGATGGAAAACCAGGAAGAGAACTGGCTGGACCAGCTGCGTCTGTGGGAACTGGGCGTCGACGCGAATCCGGATCTGGGTGTGAATCGCATGGAATTCCACTACCCGGACGGCAAGACGTACGTCGCGCGCTTCTTCGGCAAGGAGCAGATCTTCGGCAAGACCGTGCAGAAGGGTATCGGCGCTCGCGTGCTGGAATACGCCAACAGCCTGCTCGTCGATGCGTATGTCACCGACCCGGGTGCGGATCTGGACGGCGACGGTACGCCTGAGTGGTACCTGGCCAAGGCCAATCCGGCGACGGGCGCGGCGATGGTCAAGTACGACGCGACGATGCAGCCGCTCACGCAGGGCGGCGGCACGCCGAACTGCAGCGCGACCGATAACTCGGGCTGCACGTGCGCGGACAACCAGGCGTGCATGAAGCTCAAGCAGTACGTGACCATCCCGGCGTACCTGCGCCAGGCCGTGGACGCGTACGGTCTGGACCTGACGCCGCACTCCAAGGCGCTCTACCCGTAAGGGCTGGTTCATCTGAACGGTCGACGCCGGCGAGGGAAACTTCGCCGGCGTCGGCGTTTTTGGCGACTATTTCTGGAAGCGCGCGAGCCCGGGCCAGCCGGCGAATTGCGCCGGATCCTGCAGCGGGACCGAGACGAAAATGCCGGTCGCACGCGCCACCACCCGATCCGCCACGCGGATCTCCGCCTGACAGTGCAACTTGCGGCCGATCGTCTCCACCAGCGACGCGCGCACTTGCCCGTGATCACCCGCGCGCACGGGCTGCAGGAAGGTGACGTTGACCTGCGCGCCCGGCGCACAATGACCTTCACTCCAGCACGCGAGGCCCATCGCTTCGTCCGCGATTGCCGACAGCGCGCCGCCGTGCACGTAGCCCGGGAGGCCTTCCGCCACGGCGGTGAACTGCAGGTCGCCGTGAACCGCCCGATCCGCGGCGCGCCAAACGTACTGGGTCTGCACGCCGCCGGACTGCGTGTGGCGGCTTCCTGGAAGCGCGGTATCCTGGTTCAGCTGTTCTGGCATGTGGGTCCTCATGGCGGGGCGTTGTCGGTTCGTCTTGACAGCCCGCGGCCGCACCGTTAGCGTGAGGGTGCCAGACTCCTTGGCCGAGCGTCCACTCGGCTCCTGACAACCGAGCCGCAAACGCCCGCCATCCTGCGCGTCTGTCGCCGTATTTTGCCCTGGGAGTCTTCCATGTTGCACCGTTTGTTGTTCCGTCTGCTGGCCATGGCCAGTCTCCTTCTCGCCGCGCCGGCTTGGGCCTGTGGCGGTTTCTTCTGCAACCTGCAGTCGCCGGTCAACCAGGCAGCGGAGCGCGTGCTGTACGTGCAGGACGGCGCGCAGATCACCGTTCACATACAAATCAGCTACCAGGGGCCGTCAACGAGCTTCAGCTGGGTCCTGCCGCTGCAGAGCGTGCCGACCTTGAAGACCGGCTCCGACGGCATCTTCAACGTGCTCGAGTCCACGACGCGGCCGACGTTCAACCTCACCTACGAACAGGGCGACGCGTCCTGCCACTTTCCCTACTGCGAATACGCGATGGCGGGCGGCGTCTCCAGCTCCGACGCGTCCAATGGCGGCACCAAGAGCGGCGTCGTCGTGCTGCAGGAAGCCAACGTCGGGCCCTACGAGAGCAAGGTCATCCAGGGCAGCTCTGGCGCAGAACTGCAGAAATGGCTGACGGATAACGGCTATGACCAGCCCGCCGCGACGGCGCCGCTCCTGGATGCGTACGCCAAGCAGAACTACGTGTTCCTGGCGCTGCGCCTGCAGAAGGACAAGTCCGATGGCGACCTGGTGCCGATCGTCATCCAGATGCAAGAGCCGTCGCCGTGCCTGCCGATTCGCCTGACGCAACTGGCCGCGAACCCGGACATGCCGGTCATCATCTGGACGATGGGTCCGGCGCGCGCGGTGCCCAAGAATTGGCTCCACGTGGAGCTGAACTGGAAGACGATTGACTGGATGACGGCGGGCGGCAACTACCTGACCGTCGCGTCCAAGGCGATTGACCAAGCATCTGGCCACGCGTTCATCACGGAGCTCGCGCAGAAGGCCGCGGACATGCCGCTGAACTTTGCGGTCCCGGGCTGGAATGCGGCGGCGATGGCGGCGATCGCGGAGCCGGGCAAGTATTTGAACCAGCTGCTGATGACCATCGGCAATGGCCAGTCCAAGGCGCTCCAGCCGATCATCAAGCAGTTCATTCCCAAGCCCGCGCAGTTTGCGACGGCGACGGATCAGGAGTTCTACGGCTGCGTCCAGCAGGACTGCTGCTACAGCGACAATTGCGGCACAGCGTACCAGTGCTACGACCCGTGCAAGGCGATGAAGATCGCCGTGGCCGCGCAGCCGTTTGACGCCAAGGCGATGACGCAGGCGATTGTGGACGGCATCGTCCAGCCGCTGACCGACGTGCAGGCGGCGTATGCCAAGACGGCGTATCTGACGCGGCTGATGACGCTGATCTCGCCCGAAGAGATGAACAAGGACCCGATTTTCGCGTGGAACAAGGACCTGCCGGCGGTGAGCGCGACGCATACCGCCAAGGCCAAGCCGATTTGCCAAGCGGGCGGGACGGAAGCCGTGCGCGCGGAAATGACGATGGCCGATGGCACGACGTATCAGGTGCCGCTGCCGGCGAAGAAGAATCCGTACGACTGCTTTGGGCCGTATTCCTACTACGGCAACAACGACGGCAAGGGGCCGATTGTCGCGGAAGGCGGCCAGCCCGCGGAGAAGGTTGAAGTGCTGGACGAGAGTGGGCCGCCGATTGAGGTGGACCCGAGCATCGCCGACAAGGTGGACGCGCAGTTGAACGACGCCAAGCTGGGCCAGCCGAGCCTGCCGGCGGATTTCATCAAGTCGCTGCCGCCTATCACGTGGAAGCCCGACCAGTCGACCGCGACGGCGCAGGACGTCAATTCCGGGACGACTGCGGCGGGCGGTTGCACGGCGAGTCCGATCGCCGGGTCGGGCGCGGTTGGCCTGCTGCTCGCTGGCGTGGTGCTGCTCGTGCGTCGGCGCGCGCTGCGTCTGGAGCCTTGCCAACGCCGCTAATCCGTGGTGACCTCCGCGCCCCGGCCGCAATCGGGCCTGGGATCGCGCGTGACCGACCTCCCCCTTAGCCAGGAAGCCCAAGCGCGCCGCGTGGTTCGTGCGCTGACCGCGTTGGCGTTGGCGCAGATCGTGTTTGGCATCTGGCCGGTCATCGGCAAGCTCGTGTTGCCGTACCTGCCGGCGCGCGCGCTCGTGGGGACGCGCATCGGCTTGTCCGGGCCGCTCCTGTTCCTCGCGACGCGGCCATGGCGTTCTGCGATGAACCGGCGCGAAGTTTTGACGTGCGCATGGCTCTCGCTCCTTGGGGTCGTCGCCAATCAGGCGCTCTTCATTGAAGGCCTGTCGCGGTCGACGCCCATCAACGCTGCGGTCCTCGGCTGCCTGATTCCCTGCTACACGCTGCTCATCGCGGTCGCGTTGCGCCAGGAGGCCTTTGACGGGCGGCGGATGCTCGGCGTGGTTTTGGCCCTCATCGGCGCGCTGTGGCTCGTCGGGGCGGAGCGGCTCGACTTCGGCGTCGATCGCCTCTGGGGCAACCTTGCGCTCTGCGCCAACACGCTGCTGTACAGCTTCTATCTCGTGCTGTCCCGGCCGCTTGTGGCCAAGCACGGCGCGCTGGCGGTGACCGGTTGGACGTTTGGCTGGTCGGCGCTGGAAGTGCTGCCGTACAGTCTGCCGGCGCTGCTCGTCGTCGACTGGCAAGGGCTGCCTGGCGGCGTCTGGGCCGGCGTTGCCTACATCGTCTTTGGCGCTTCCGTCGCCGCGTACCTGCTCAACGCCTACGCGCTGCGGTTTGTCAGCGCGTCGACCGTGGCGGTCTTTGTCTACCTGCAGCCCTTGGTGACTGGGCTGGCGGCGGGGCGCGTCCTTGGCCTCCGTCCCGGCTGGCAAGTGCTCACGGCGGCGGCGCTCATCTTCTCCGGCGTAGGCGTCACCGCATGGCGCCGCAAGTAACGCAGCGGTTGCGACTCGACACAGCCGCGCGGGCGCAGCAGACTATCGGTTCGGAGGTTCGGATGATGCGTGTTCTGACGGTGTTCCTGATGGCGGTGCTCGCGGTGCCCGCAGTGGCGCAAGCCCCAGTGCATGTGCCCGCCGCGGACGTGCCGCAAATCGCCAAGGACGTGCTGGAATGCGAGAGCCTGTCCTTTGGCGCGTGCGCCGCGTTGAGCACGGCCCTCGCCAGCCGCGATGACGTGGCCAAAGCGTTGGCGGCGCAGTTCAAGGGCGCGACGCCGCGCGAGGCCGGCAAGATTGCGCTGGCGCTGAGCCTGCTCGACGCCCGGACCGAAGTGGACGCGTTGGAGGCCGCCGCGGTGAACATGCCCGCCGATCCGTCGGCCGCCGATGTGCGTGCGGCGCAAGCCCGTCTGGGCGACGCCCGCGCCGCGCCCGCGCTGGCAGCCATGCTCGCGAGTGCGGATGTCCGCTCGCAGATCCTCGCTGCTGGCGCCCTGGGCCTCTTGCGGTACAAGGCCGCAGTCCCGGCGTTGCGCAAGCTGCTGAACGTGGGCCCGCCGCGGGTCCAGGCGGCGACCGCCCACGCGCTGGGCATGATCGGCAGCGCGGAGGCGGAAGCGGACCTGCTGGCCGTCGCTGCGGCGCCGCGTACGTTGGCAATGGTGCGCGCCCAAGCGCTGGATGCCCTCGCGGCGCTGCACTCGGAGACTGCCGTGGCGCTCGCGACCATGCTTGTCGATGCGACGCCGCGTGAAGTCGCGCGCGCCGCGCTGCGCGTGCTGGCCGCCGCACCGGTCCAATGGGCCGACAACGCCGCGCTGGCCGGCCTGGAGACGCCGGGCGCGCGTGCGGAAGCGGCACAGGCGCTCGTGGCGCTCAAAATGACGACGGCCGGGCTGCGGGTGCTGGAAACCGCGGTGCGTGACGACATTGAGCCGGACGAGCGCATCGCGCTGCATCTGGCCATCACCGCGCTCAAGCCGCCGGGTGCCGCGCCGACGCTGCTCAAGCGCCTCCAGAAGCTGCCGCTCGCCAGCGAGCCGGACGAGGCGGTGCGCATTCTCCGCCTCCTGCCGACGCTGGGCGACAAGACGATCGTGCCCGACCTGGTCCCGCTGCTGCGCCTCGACAGCAAGTTCCTTGTCAATCACGTGGTGTTCGCGCTCGAAAACCTGACCGGCCTGCACTACGGCTCCGACGAGAAGCCGTGGCGCGAGTACGTTGGGCTTGACGAGAAAGACAGTGCCAAGAAGCCCGCCAAGCCCCAATAGCGGGCGCAGACTGGAGGAACGATGCCGCTCTCTCGCCTTGAAATTGCCGCGCGTGTAGCTGAAGAGCTGCAAGATGGCTTTTACGTCAACCTCGGCATCGGCATTCCGACGCTCGTTGCCAACTACATCCCCACCGGCATCGACGTGATCCTGCAGAGCGAGAATGGCATGCTCGGCGTCGGACCGTTTCCGTACGAAGGCGACGAAGATCCGGACCTTATCAACGCCGGCAAGCAGACGATTACGGAGATGCCCGGCGCGTCGTACTTCAGCTCCGCGGAGTCATTCGCGATGATCCGCGGCGGCCACGTCGATATCACCGTGCTCGGCGCGCTGCAGGTTGCGGCGAACGGCGATCTGGCGAACTGGGTCGTGCCCGGCAAGATGGTCAAAGGGATGGGCGGCGCGATGGATCTGGTTGCTGGCGCGCGGCGCGTCGTCGTGACGATGCAGCACTGCGAAAAGACGGGCGAGCCCAAAATCCTGCCGCTGTGTACGCTGCCGCTGACCGGAATGGCGTGCGTGGACCGCATCGTCACCGATCTCGCGGTCATTGACGTGACGCCGACGGGCCTTGAGCTCATCGAGATCGCGGAAGACACGAGCGTGGAAGACGTGATCCGGCTGACCGGCGCGCCGCTGCGCGTGGCGGCGAACCTGCGCAAGCTCGCGGTTTCCGGCGTGGAGGCGTGATGGGAAAGCTGGAAGACCGGATTGTCTGCGCCGTGATGGCGGGCGGCTCAGGGACGCGGTTTTGGCCGCTCAGCCGCAAACATGAGCCCAAGCAGCTGCTGCAGTTTTTTGGCGACAAGACGCTGCTGCGCGTGACGATGGAGCGCATCGCGCCGCTGTGTCCGCCGGAGCGGCAACTTTGCGTGACCGCGGGTCATCTGCGGGACGCGGTGCAAGCCGTGCTGCCGGAGCTGGGGCCGGGGCAAATCCTCGCTGAGCCGGCGCCGCGCAATACCGCGCCGTGCATGGCGATCGCCGCAATCGTCGCCGAGCAGATCGTCGAGGACGCGATCCTCGTGCTGCTGCCATCGGATCACTTTGTCGCCGACGCGGCGGCATTTCGCGCGGCGATTCTCCGCGCCGCAGTGCACGCCGACCGCGGCCACATCGTGACGCTGGGAATTCAGCCCACGACGCCGGAGACCGGCTATGGCTACATCCAGCTGGGCGATGGCCTGGGCGACGCCGGCTTTGCAGTCGAACGTTTTGTCGAGAAACCGAGCCTGGAGACCGCCGAGCAATACCTGATCGGCGGTCGGCACCTCTGGAACGCGGGCGTCTTTGTGCTGCGGGCGGACAAGGCGCTGGCGTCGCTGGATGCCTTTGTGCCGGAAATCGGCCTCGCGCTCGCGGAACTGCGCGACGGCAAGCACCGCTACGACGGCGAGGCATTTGAGGCGCTGTTGCGCGTCACGTTCCCGAATTGCCCCAACGTCAGCATCGATTACGGCGTGGCGGAACGCGAGAAGGATATCCGCTGCGTGCGGCTGGACGCCGGCTGGTCGGACGTTGGCACGTGGCACAGCGTGCTGGGTTTGCGACCCGATGGCGAGAACAACTTCGTCCACGGCCCCGTGCTTGCGGTGGACAGCCACCACAGCGTGCTGATCTCCAAAGGGCCGTATCTCGCCGCGGTGGGCCTGCGCAACATGGCGGTCGTCGCGACCGATGATGCCACGCTCGTCGTGCCGCTGGATCGCTCGCAGGACGTGCGCCTCGTTGTTGCGGAATTGAGTAAGCTGGGGCGAGCGGACCTGCTGTAGTTCGCGAGGCGTCTGCATGGTCGTTCCGCCCTTTCGTTGCGACAGCGTCTTCACGGCAGTCGGCGGGCCGTTCAACTTTGCCGCGGCGCCGGGCGCGTGCCTGACCTTCATGGGGCCATCTGGCGTCGGCAAGTCGCTGTTGTTGCGCGCTTTGGCCGACCTGGATCCCCATCGCGGGGAAGTCTTTCTCGGCGCCGTCAGCCAGTCCGCCTGCCCGCCACATGATTGGCGTCGGCAAGTTGCGTATGTGCCGGCCGCGGCAGGATGGTGGGCGGAGACCGTCGCCGAGCACTTTGGCGATCTTGCCAGCCTCACTGACGATCTCGTGGCCCTCGGGCTACCCCCCGAGTGCGGTGCGTGGCCGGTCGCGCGCCTGTCGAGCGGTGAACGGCAACGGCTGGCGCTGTTGCGTGCGGTGGCGCTGCATTCGCCCGTGCTCCTGCTGGACGAACCGACCGCGAACCTCGACGCGGACACGTCGCTGGCCGTGGAGAACTGGCTGTTGGCGCAGAAGCGCGCTGGCGTGACGCTGATCTGGGTGACGCACGATGCCGCGCAGGCACAACGCGTCGCTGATCGCCGCTTTGCGCTGGAGCACGGCGGCGTGTTTGAGGCGCCGCATGCATGAGCCATCGCTGCACCTGACCTACGGCGATCTGGCGCTGGCGAGCCTGCTGCTTCTCGTGCACGCCGGGTTGAGCATCCGGTTTCAGTTGAAGCTCGCACGGCCGCTGCTGATCGCCGCGGTGCGGATGGTCGTGCAGCTCAGCCTGCTGGCCGTCATCCTGCAGTGGCTGTTTGACACCGAGTCGGCGCTGGCGACGGCGCTGACGGTGCTCGTGATGCTCGGTTTTGCCGCTTGGGAGACGTGGCGGCGGATTGCCCGGCCGCTTGCGGGGCGCACCGGCTATCTGGTGCCGGGTGCCGCAATCGCCGTGGCTGGGCTGACGACGCTGGGCTACGCGCTGCTGACCCAGCTCTCGCCGACGCCGTGGTATGCGCCGCGCTACGCCGTGCCGATCCTCGGCATGATCCTCGGCAGCGTCATGAATGCGGTCGCGCTGGGCATCGACAACCTGACGCAGAACGCGCTGCGGGAACGCGTCAACATCGAGGCGCAGCTGTTGCTTGGCCGGCGCTTTGAGGACGCGATGCGCACGCACCTGCAGCGGGCGATGCGGACGGCGCTCTTGCCGACGCTGAATCTGATGGCGGCGACGGGGCTGGTGATGATGCCGGGCATGATGACGGGCCAAATCCTGACGGGTACCTCGCCGCACGAGGCCATCAAGTACCAGATGATGATCATCTTGCTCGTGGCCGGCGCGACGGCGCTGGCAGTCTTTCTGGCGGTGATGGGTACGCTGCGCTACCTGACGGACGACCGCGAGCGGCTGCGGCTGGATCGGCTGGCGGGCGAGCGGAAGTAGCGGCTAGGCAGCCGCGCCTGCGGCGACGTGCGCGGACACGACGGTCTGCACGTTGAACTTCGGCTGCGCGGCGATCGCCTTTTTGACGGTGCATTGATCGGCGACGCGGACCAGCGCGGCGCGGTACTGTTCCGGAAAAGTCGGTGGCACGATGATATCCAACTCGACCGAGAGCAGCGTGTGCGTCGCTTCATCGGACAGCCAGCGCTGCTCGATCCGGATGCCATCTGTGCTGAGACCGCGGCTGCTGCAGAAACTCTGCACGTAGAAGCCGGCACACGTGCCGATCGAGGCCATGAACAGCGAGTAGGGCGCCGGGGCGCTGCCTTCACCGCCACCGGCGACGGGCTGGTCGGTGTGGATGGTGAAGCTGCCGATCTGGGCGTCGACGCGCTTGCCGCTGCCGAGCGTGATGATGCATTGCGGGGTACTCATGAAACGCCTCCAAACTGCCGCTGCGCCAATCCACGGCAGCTGCCTGCGTAGGAGCCATGCGCACTGTGGAGGGTTCACGGGTCCTGGCAAGCGCTCGGGGCGGAGTTCCGGCTGACGCCGGGTCCCTCCCGGCAAAAAGTCCCTCCCCGCCGAAGTGCCCCCAGCCGACGCTGGACGCACGCCACCAATGCGGTCCCACGGCGCTTTTTCGCGACGTGCCCGCCCCGCCTTCGGCGCCTGGCGGGGTCCTTTAGGTCCCGCGAGCCGCACCGGCCTGGTTGATGTAGACGGCGCGGGGCCGACCGTACGATCGCCTTCCGCAAGTCCCGCCAGCGCCGCTCGGTTGCGCCGCCGATCTGGTGTTCGCGGATTCCCGGCTTTTGCCGCGAATTTATTTTCAGCCCGGTCGCTCCCTCCGTTGCTTCCCGAGTGCCGGAGCTGCCCACACGGGGTTGCCCGACAGCGATCGCCGACTTACCATGCATCGCGGCCGCGTGGCCCAAAGGACTCCCGATGAATCCGAACATTTTTCGCGCCTATGATATCCGCGGCATTGCCGACCGCGACCTCACTTCGCCCGACGCCTACGCCATTGCCCGCGCCGTGGGTACGCTCGCAATCCGCCGCGGCTGCAAGCCGGTCTTCGCCCTCGGTCGCGACGCGCGCCTCTCCAGCCCACGCATCCATGAGGCGTTCCTCGCCGGCCTGACCGACTCCGGCCTCACGGTTCGCGACATCGGCGTCGTTGCCACGCCCATGCTCTATTTCGCGGTTCACAATCTGGACGTCGATGGCGGCGTCATGATCACCGGCAGCCACAATCCCGCCGAGGACAATGGCTGCAAGGTCATGCTCGGCTTGAATACGCTGCACGGCGAGGACATTCAGCAACTGCGGGTGCTGACCGAGCAGTCGGATTACGTGGCGCCGGCGCTCAAAGGCCTGGTGACGGACGTCGACATTCACACGCCGTATGCCGACTGGCTGACCAGCCACATCGCGTTGGGGCCGCGCAAGCTGAACGTCGTCGTGGACTGTGGCAACGGTCCGACCGGGCCGATTTCGCCAAAGATTCTGGAGCGCCTAGGCGCCAAAGTGACCGGTCTGTTCACGGATCCCGACGGCCGCTTTCCCAACCATCACCCGGATCCGACGGTGGAAGAAAACCTGCTGGACCTGCGCAAGGCCGTGCTGGAACAGCAGGCGGACGTGGGCATTGCCTACGACGGCGACGGCGATCGCATTGGCGTGCTGGACGAGCAGGGCCACATCCTGTGGGGCGACCAGCTGATGATCGTGCTGTCGCGGGCGCTGCTGGCCGTGGAGCCGGGCGCGTCGATCGTGGGCGAAGTGAAGTGCAGCCAGACGCTGTTTGACGACATCGCGGCGCATGGTGGTCGGCCGGTGATGTCCAAGGTCGGGCATTCACTCATCAAGCAGCGGATGAAGGACGAGCACGCGCTGCTGGCCGGCGAGATGAGCGGCCACATCTTCTACAAGCACCGCTATTTTGGCTACGACGACGCGACGTACACTTCCTGCCGGTTGCTGGAAATTCTCAGCAACCACAAGGGGCCGATGTCGAGCCTGCTAGCGGGCGTGCCGCAGACCTTCGCCACGCCGGAGCTGCGGCTGACGTGTCCGGATGACATCAAGTTCGGCGTCGTGGCGGCGGTGACGGCGAAATTCCGCGCGACGCACGACGTCATCGATATCGACGGCGTGCGGGTGAAATTCGCGGACGGCTGGGGGCTCGTGCGCGCGTCCAACACCGGGCCAGTCCTGGTGCTGCGGTGCGAAGCGACTTCGCCCGAAGCGCGCGACCGCATCCGCGCTGAATTGACCGCGGCCATCGAAGCCGCCGCCGGCCGTCCGGTGACCGCCGGAGCGCACTGATGGCGGTGCACGTCGATGCCACCATCGTCCGGCAGGTGGCCAAGCTGGCCAAGCTGTCGCTGACCGACGCTGAATTGCCGGACGTGGCGCGCGACCTTGAGCGCATCCTGGCGCTTGTGGCGGTGCTGGATGAGGTGGACGTCGCGGGCGTGGCGCCGCTGGTGCACCCGCACGAGCAGGGGCTGAAGCCGCGCGCGGATGTGCCGCAGACCGGCCTGACGCAGGCGCAGGCGCTTGCCAACGCACCGGCACAGGACGGCGGTTGCTTCTTGACGCCGCGGGTGATCGGATGACGGCAACCGCGCACGTTGAAGCTTGTCTGGGTCAGATCGCCGCGCGCGATGGCCAGATCGCCGCGTTCTTGCACGTGGACGCTGACGGCGCCCGCGCGCGTGCGGCGGTGCTGGATGCGCAGGCTGACTGGAGCGCGCCGCTGCACGGCCTGACGATCGCCGTGAAGGACAACATCGCCGTGGCGGGCCAGCCGCTCACCGCCGGGTCGCGCATGCTCGCGGGTTACGTGCCGCCGCGCGATGCGACGGTCGTGGCGCGGTTGCTGGCGGCGGGCGCTGTGCTCGTCGGCAAGACCAACATGGACGAATTCGGCATGGGTTCGTCGACGGAGCTCTCTGGTTTTGGCCCGACGCGCAATCCGCTGGATGTGACGCGCGTCCCCGGTGGTAGCTCCGGTGGCTCGGCCGCTGCCGTCGCCGCTGGCATGGCGTGGGCCGCGCTGGGCACCGATACCGGCGGTTCGATTCGCCAGCCCGCGGCTTTCTGCGGCCTGGCGGGACTCAAGCCGACCTACGGCCGTGTTTCGCGTTCGGGTGTTGTCGCCTACGCGTCGTCGCTCGATCAGGTCGGCCCGCTGGCCACGACCGTGCGCGATGTCGCCCGCGTCTACGCTGTCATCGCCGGTCACGACCCGCTGGATGCCACGTCCACGGACGAGCCGGTCTCGCCCGTCACTTGGCGCGGCGATCTCGCCGGCCTGCGGATCGGCGTGGCGCGCGAGCATCTGCTGGCCGCAGAAGGCCTCGACGCGGACGTCAAGCAGCGCATGGAGCAGGCGCTGGACGCGCTGCGGACCCGCGGTGCCGTGATTGTTCCGGTGTCCCTGCCACACACGCGCCACGCAATCGCGGCGTACTACCTCGTGGCGACGGCGGAGGCTTCTGCCAACCTGTCGCGCTATGACGGCCTGCGCTATGGCCAGCGTGTAGCGAATCCGCCGACGCTCGACGCGCTCTACACGCACAGCCGCGCCGACGCGCTGGGCAAGGAAGTGCAGCGGCGCATCCTGCTTGGCACGTTCGCGCTTTCCGCCGGCTTTCAGGACGCGTTCTACCAGAAGGCCTGCCGCGTGCGCCGCAAGATCGCCGACGACTTTGCCCAAGCGTGGCAGACGTGCGATCTGTTGCTGGGTCCGACGTCGCCGGTGCCGCCGTGGCGGTTGGGCGAGAAAGTCGCCGACCCGCTGGCGATGTACCTGATGGACGCGTTCACCGTCGGGCCGAGCCTGGCCGGTCTGCCCGCGCTCGCAGTTCCCGTCGGCGTGGACATCCAGCGCTTGCCAATCGGCGCGCAGTTGATCGGCCGGGCGTTTGACGAAGCGACAATTCTCGCGGTTGGCGATGTGCTGCAGCGCGCGTTTGACCCGACGCTGGAGGCCGCATGAGCGCATTTGAGGCGGTCATTGGCCTGGAAGTGCACGCGCAGTTGCTGACGCGCACCAAGATCTTCTGCAGTTGCGCCGTGACCGTCGGCGGCGAGCCCAACACCCGCACTTGTCCCGTTTGCCTCGGCCTGCCCGGCGCGCTGCCGGTCCTGAATGCGGAGGTCGTGCGGCTGGCCGTCCGCGCGGGTCTCGGTACGGGCTGCACCGTGCAGGCGATTTCCGTCTTTGCCCGCAAGAACTACTTCTACCCGGACCTGCCCAAGGGCTACCAGATCACGCAGGCGGAGCTGCCCGTGTGCCTGGATGGCCAGATCGTGCTGGACGATGGCAAGGTGGCGCGCATCCAGCGCATCCATCTGGAGGAAGACGCGGGCAAGTCGATCCACGGCGATTCTGGCACGCGGGTCGATCTGAACCGCGCCGGTACGCCGCTTGTGGAGATCGTCGGTCATCCGGATCTGCGCACGGCGGACGAGGCGGTCAGCTACCTGCGCGAGCTGCGCGGCATCCTCGTGACGCTCGGCGTGTGCGACGGCAACATGGAAGAAGGCTCGCTGCGCTGCGACGCCAACGTCTCGATTCGACCGATCGGTCAGGAAATGTTCGGCACGCGGGTCGAGATCAAGAACATGAATTCGTTCCGCAGCGTGCGCGACGCCATCGCCCATGAGATCGGGCGGCAGGCGGACGTGATCCAGGACGGCCACGCGATCCGCCAGGAAACCCGGCTGTGGAACGCGGATTTCTCGCGCACGGAGTCCATGCGGTCCAAGGAGGAGGCGGCGGATTACCGCTATTTTCCCGATCCGGACTTGCTGCCGCTGCACATCGACCCGGCGTGGTTGGCGCTCCAGCGCGCGGACTTGCCGGAGCTGCCGGCGGCGCGCAAGGCCCGGTATCAGGGCGAGCTGGGTCTGGATGCCCGCGCGGCGAATTGGCTGTGCGAGGAGCCGCCGCGCGCGGACGCGTTTGACCGGACGATCGCGGACGCGCCCGAGCTCGCCACCGCGTTTGCACCCTTCCTGATGACCCAAGTGCAGGCGCAGTTGCAGCGCAATGACCGGCCGTGGCCGGAGGTCGACGCGGCGATGCCGGCGCTGCTGCGGATTTGCCGGAAGTGGCGCGCAGGGCAGCTGGCCAACAAGATGCTCGCGGAGCTGCTGCAGACGGCTTTTGCCGATACTGCCCAGCCGCTTGCCGACGCGCTCGCGCACGCGGAGTCGTTGGCGGGCGCGGTGGTCAGCGATGTCGCGGCGCTGGAACCGGTGATTGCCGCGGTGCTGGCCAAGTTTCCGGGCGAGGTGGCCAAGTACCGTGCGGGGCAAAAACAGCTCGTCGGCTTCTTTGTGGGGCAGGCGATGCGGCAACTTGCCGGCAAAGCGGATGCTCAGGCGATCGCCGCGCTGCTCGCGGACAAACTGGACGCGTGACGCATGTGGCAAAAACTCTATGACAGCCCGTTCAACCAGCCGCTGGCCGGCTGGATTCTCACCGCGGCGACGCTGCTCTGGCTGACGCGTCAGCCCAAGGGCTGGCTCCGGACCGTGCTCAGCCTGTTCGCGCTGCAGCTCTGCCTCGACAACTTCCTGACCGGCGCGTGGAATCCGCTGCCGTCGACTTCTCCGCTCAACCAGCCGCTGGCGATCGCGTTTGTCATCGCCGGCGATTGGCGGTTTTTCCTGCTCGCCGAGCGCTTTGGCGCGCCGCAGCGTCCCCGTTGGCGGCCGTGGCTGGTGTCGCTGGGTTTTGCGCTCTTCGTGCCGGTCGCGCAGGGCGCGGCGATCGCCATCCTGCCGCAGGCGTTCCCGACGCTGCGCCACACCTTCCTCGCCTACGAGTTGCTGTTCCTGCTGTTGGCGGTTGTCTGGCGTGCGGCCGTCCTGCCGCGGCGCGTGGCGGGCGTGTCGGAAGCGACGCGCAACTGGATCTACGACCTCGCGCAGTTTGAGATCGTTCAGTACGCGCTGTGGCCGCTCGCGGACATCCTGATTCTGGCGGGGACGGACGCGGGTCGCGACGCCGGTTTCGCCCTGCGGCTCGTGCCGAATACGCTGTACTACGGCGCGTTCCTCGCGTTTGCGGCATGGCGCGCGCCTGCTGAGGTGTGGGAAGACGACGCACGCTGACCGCATGCCAACGTCACAGCCTCCAGCACCGCGGCGTGCCACCGGACGTGCACGCTGGCGGTCCCAGTCCGAAATGCAACAGGTTTGACCCGATCAAGTTTGGTATCCAGATGGGATCAGCACGTGTAGCTATTGCCCGTGGGTCATCGCTTTCAGGTACGCGATGACGTTGGCGATGGCCTTCTGCCGTTCCGGCACTTGCGCCGGCATCCCCGGCATCGCCGTGCCCTTGCGAATCGACTGCGGATTGTCGATCCACTGGTGCAGCCACTGCGGCTGCCAATACTCCGTCACATTGTGCGGGGCGTTCAGCTCCGGACCGACCTTGCCGCCGTGGCCGTCCAGGCTGTGGCACGTCGCGCAGTAACGCGTAAAAAGTTCAAACCCCGCCGCGCTCTCCGGCGTGCCCGGCTCCGGGGGCGCGAGACCCGGAAACGCGTCGGCAAACGTCGTCAGCTTGACGTTGGCCAATTGGTACGGCCAGCCATAGTCGCCTTCCGCGCGAATCGCCGCGTCCTTGGCGCTGTCCCACACCAGGTAGACCGGCGCGATGCTGACGGTTTCGACCTTGGGCACCTGCTTGTCCAGCGCGAAATCCGCGCGGTCCGTTCGCGCAAAAGCGAACCAGGCTTTGTGTGTGAGAAAGCGGCTGACCGGCACGGTCGACGTGTAGCCGTCCAGCGCGATGAGCGAGAACGCTTCCGCTTTCCGCCATTTGTCGCCGTAGACGCTGTCCAGGAGCGCGTTGGCAGGCACACCGGAGAAGCTCACTTCGCGCAACTCATATGGCTCGTAGACCGTCACGGTCTCGGCGGCCAGCTTCGACCCAGCTTCAGCCACGTTGATTTTCGCCACCGCGCTCGCGCGATCGGCAAACGCCACCACCGCGGACGGCGCGGGCTTGCACGCCGCCAGAAGGCACAGAGCCAGCAGCGCGCGCTTCATACCCGCACGTCTTCATGGCGCGTGATGCCCTGCAGGCTGCCGAGCGAGTAGGACGTGTCCGTGACGGCGGTCTGGTCGGACGGTCCGCGGCTGCACATGCACATGTGGCGGCCGTTGGCGGTCACCAGCACGCCGCGCGCGCCGCCGTGCGTCATCATCGCTTCCGCGATCTCCTTGACCAGGTCTTCTTGAATCTGGAAGCGCTGGGAGTAGATCTGCACAAGCCGCGGCAGCTTGCCCAAGCCGACAATGCGGTCGCCCGGCACGTAGGAAATCGCGGCGTGGCCAAAGAACGGCAGGAAATGGTGCGCGCAGATGGAGAAGTAGTTGATGTCGCGCACCGTCACGTGGCCGTAGTGCACGCCGTCGACCTTGCGCGTCGTCTTCAGCACCGCCGCCGGATCCTTGTCGTAGCCAGCGAGCAACTGCCTGTACGCGCGGGCAATGCGATCCTCGGCGCCGACGTGATCAAACCACGCGAGCGCGCGCGGATCCTGCGTGACCTGGGCGCTGAGCCACGCGCCAATCGTCGGCGCGTCGGTTGCAATGGCCCTGGGTTTGGCTGCTGACATGGGAACTCCTGCGGGTGGCGCTATTTCTTCTTGCGCGGTTTGGCAGCTTTTTTGCCCGGCAGCGACTTGCCGCGCTGCTTTGTCTCGTCGGTCGGTGCGGCAATCGGCCGCCAATCCACGCTCATCAGCGCCCACGTTCGATGCGGCAACTCAGCGCGCGCTGCGATCGCCGAATCGCCATAGGGCATCAACCACAGCCGCACGCTGCCGTCCTCATTGGCCGCCACCTGCACGTCAACGTCCGCCCAGCGGAACGCGCCGGCCTTGTCGCGCGCCTGCAGCCGAACGGACGCGAGGCCCTCCACGTGCAGCGCCAACGGTTCGCCGTCCAGCGCCACGTCCACGCGACCCGTTTGGGTCAGCGTCTGCCACAGCGACTTGCTGAGCCGCAGCGAGGTCCGATCCGTGGCGGTCACGTCGCCCGGCAGCAGCGTCAGGTCCATGCGCGGTGCCGTCGCCAGCGCCTCGCGCGTGGTGGTCTGCGCACCCAACTGGCTCACGCCCTTGGCGTCCTGACGCCGGTACTCCAGCCGCCAGCCATCGGTCGTTGCCACTGGCCACACGGTCAGCCCCTGCATCGTACCGTCACCGGGCAGGAGCGTCTGCGGGTCGCGGCCGTTGTGCTCAAAATCAAAGAAGATGAGTTGTCGACCTGGCGCCAGCCAATCCAACTGCGCCGGCTCCGGCAGCGGCGGCGGGGCCTGCTTGGGACTCAGCGGCACCTGCTGCCATGACCCACCCGTTTTTCCCTGCCACAGCAGCAGCGTCAGCACGTGGTCGGCGGCCTGCACGGTCGCAATCTCGCCGTCGTCAGTTGTCTCAGCGCTCGCTTCCAGCTGGCCGTCGGTCGCGCGCGTCACAAGCCAGCCGCCATCGCCCAGCCACACGACGTGGCCATTGTCCAGACCGACGCCGTGCAGCGCGCCAAACGGCCACGCCCGCCGCCAGACCGTGATCTTGGTGCGGGCATCCGCGATGCCGATCCAGCGCACCCCGTCCGGACGAATGCCGCCCACCGCCAGGCCATCCGTCAGCGGCTCGAGCGTCGGCAGCAGCGGCACGGGATCCGCCCACAGCGTCTTGCCGGTCGCCAGATCGCGCGCATCGATGACGCCCGCCACCGGCGTCGCCACCAAGGTGCTTTGGCTCGGCACCAGCCGGTAGTCCGCGCCGCCAAACGCGACGTGCCACAGCGGCTGCAGCGGCTCCAGCTTGGCTTCCGTGGTGCTCGCCGCTTCCGCCAAGGGCTGCGCGACAATGCGGTGGCTGTGTCCCGGAGGCGCGCCTTCCGGCATCCGCACGACAATGAACGCCAGCGGGCCATTGGGCGATTGCGCCGCCGCCTGCAGGGGCGCGCCGTGCATGGCAAAACGCCGCAGCACGCGACCATTGGCCAGATCCAGCACGTTCAGCTCCTCATTGTCCACGCTCACCGCGACCCGTTGTCCTGCGGTCACCATCGCCGCCAGCTTCTGCTTGTGGTGAAAGCGCCAGCGCACGCTGCCGTCCTGCGGCGCCAAGGCAAAGACGTCGTGGTCGGTGCGGCAGAGGACAACGCTCGGGGTCGCCAACACCTCGCCGCTGCTGCTCGCCACCGGGCATGCGACGCGGCTGCTCCAGACGACGCGCGCCGTCTGCGCGTCCATGCCGGGGTCGACCCCATACCAAAACGCGCCTTTGTCGTCGCCCGCGGGCGGCGGAACCGCGATCAGCGTGCGATCGCCGATGGAAGTCAGCTTGATGCCAGACGGATCCTTCAGGTGATCCAGCGCGATCTGGCTGAGTGAAGTCGGCGCGGCGGCAAATACGGCAGCGGGCACAAAGAACGCCAATGCGAGGAACAGCTTCAAGTCTACCGCCGATACAGCCAAGTGATCGCGGCGTCCAGGATCTCAGGCGTCGCCGTGAAGAGCGTCACTTCCGTGCGCACCAGAAGGTCCAGCGCGCGAATCAACTCGTCCTGCGCCGCGTCGTCTTTGCAGGTCGCAAAATACATGCCGCTTTCGTGCCAGGCCAGCGGCACAAACTCGCCGCGGCGGCACATCGCTTCCGTGAACAGGCCGCGCGGATCGCCCGCCGTGAACGTCTCCGGCCACGCGGCGTTGTCGCGCATCTGCAGCAGCTCATCGATCGTGATGTCCGCCGCCGTGATGCGGTTCTGGTAGAACAGGTCAAAGAAGTCCGCGAGCGTCAGCGTCAGCACGGCGGGCGACACCGCGTCGCGCCCTTCCTGGGGCGGCGGCGGCGCGCGATCCAGCAGACCACGGGCTTCCGCGCGCTCTGCTGCGGCACGCGCCCGCGCGAGATCCTCGGGGCTCAGGCGATCGGTCGTGCGCCGCGCCGTCGACGCCACAGGCGTCCGAATGTCTTCAGCGATGGGCTGGGGCTTCTTGGGCTTGCCGCGTCCAGCCGGGCCTGTTGGAATTGCCATGTCTGCACCTTCCCGTCGGGTTCAGCGCGCAGCATGGTGCAGGTTGGAATCGCAATCAAGCGCGGACGTTCACACCCAAGCGGCGCGCTTCAGCGGGCCGGGGACTTCCGTCGCGTGGGCGTCCAGGATGCGATTGCCCTCGCCCAGCAGCACGACGGTAGGAACGTGCATGCGCGCTTCGGCGTCTTCCAATTCCGTGAATGTGGCGATGATGACCTTGTCCCCGGGATTGCACAGGTGCGCAGCGGCGCCGTTGACGCAGCAAACGCCGGAGCCGCGTGGCCCCTTGAGCGCGTACGTCTGCAAACGCGTGCCCTGCGTCACATTCCAGATGTGAACGGCTTCGTGCTCAATGATGTCAGCGGCTTCCATGAGATTCTGGTCAAGGGTGACGGAACCTTCGTACTCCAAGTCTGCCTGCGTCACGGTCGCGCGGTGCAATTTGGACTTGAACATCTGCCGGCGCATAAGCCCTCCGTATCGGTCTCCGCCTGCTCGGTGCAGGTCGACGCCGACGTCCTGACAGCGTAGGCGATCTGCTGCCAGAATCAAGCGCGATCTGCGCGGTTGAATTTGCCTCTACGGAACAGCGGTTTTGGGATGCGGCTGCGTCGGCGTCGCCGCGACGGGTAGTTCCAAGATTTTGACGTCCTTGGGTTCACGCGCCACCGGCGTCAGGTTGCCCGGCACTTTCTGCCCCACGGTGACGCCGCTCCAGCCTTCCAGGCCCTTGACCGCCACGACCTGGCCGCCCGGGCTCTTCAGCACTTCCAGGTTGATGCCCTTGCCGTCGCGCAGGTGCAGCCGCGTCCAGTGCTTGCCATCGGCCGCGAGCGCCTCCGACGTCAGTGTCAGGTGTCCCGTCGTCGCATTGTCCACGCGCACGTAGTCCGCCTCGCCCAGCTTGCTCAGCTTCTCCGCCGCCAGCACGACGAGCGCCACGCTGCGTTCGTCCAGCACGACAAAAGGCGCCTTGAGCTTGAGGTCCGTGACCTTTGGCTTGGATCCCGCGTCCGCCTGCGCGCCCACGCGCCAGCCGCCGTTGTAGCTGAAGAGATTGGTGTTGATCGTCGCGCCGGTGACGTAGATGCCGCGGCGGTAGCTCTTGATGGTGCCGTCCGCTTGGCTGTCGAGCGTGGCGCGCTGTTGGAACGACTTCCAGACCTTGTTGACCTTGTCCTGCAGGGACGCCTCGAGCGAATCGTAGCGACCTTCCTGGCCGGACTGCGTGCGGAGCGTCTCCGTGCCGACCTTCTTGTCATTCAGGGAAACCTGCAGCTCGAGCGCCTCGGGCTTGGCGGCGGGCACGCCGAACGTCAGGCTGGCCGGCAGAAGACCCAGACCCAGGACGAGCAACAACAGCTGTTTCTTCACGCGATACCTCGATGACTGCGGCGACGCCGCGCGCGCGCAACTGTGGGCAGGGCTGGCGCGGACGTCAACATTTCGGACGATTTGCCGCTCACTTCGCCGGCGTTGTCGGCGCTGGCGGACCGAGGATCTTGCCGACTTCAATCCGCACCGCGTAGCTGCCCTGCGGCGTGCGCAGGACGTCGCGCTCGATCTGGCCCAGCACCTGCAGCGCCACGGGCAGGTTCTCCGGCGGCGTCCGGGCAAGACTGGCCAGCCAGGTTTGGACGGCGCTGTCGCCCGTCAGTTCCGCGCGCAGCCATTGGCCGCCCAGGCGCACTTCCGCAGGCGGGCACGCGCACGCGGCGGGGTTGTAGCGCAGGATCAGCGGCGTTTGCGTATCCAGGCCAGCAACCGACTGCTCCAGCGCCGCGCGCACGGGATTTTCCGGAGCGTTGGCATCGGCAGCGCCGCACGCCGTCAACCCAAGCGTCAGGCACAGGGCAAGCACGCGTTTCATTCCGGCAGCACGCCGTAGATCAGCAGGCCAACCGTCAGCGTCCCGGCCACGAGGTTCACGAGGAACGGCGTGTCGCGCAGCATCCGCTCCGTCGGGCTGTGCGCCGTATCCCGCGCGTCCAGCAACTGCGAGAAGCGCCAGAGGCCAAAGACCCCAAACGGCGTCGTCCACGGCAGGCGCGCGGTGTGAAAGCGGAAGACCGTCTCCGGGTCCAGCGTGTAGAACAGGTAGGCCGCGGAGGTGAGCAGGGCCAGCAGCGCCAGCGCGAAGTTCAGGTGCGACAGCCGATAAACCTTGAGGTTCGCGCGGTGCTTCACGTCCGAAGTCAGCACTTCATGCTTGCGCTTGCCCAGGGCCAGGAACATCGCCAGCAGCGCGGTGCATGCCAGCAGCCAGTGGGACGCCTGCACCGGCGCTGCGGCCGATCCCGCCAGCACGCGCAGCAGAAAACCGGTCGCGATAATCGCCGCATCGACGTAGGCCACGCGCTTGAGGCCCAGCGAATACGCGAGGTTCTGCACAAAATAGCCGGCAATCGCCAGAGCGTAGACCCAACCTGTCTCGCCGACCCAGATCGCGATCGCCGTGGTCAGAAGTGCGTCCAGGGCCAGCAGCACGCCGAGCCAGAATTTCGCCCGCGGTTCGCGCAGCCGTCCCGCCGCGATGGGCCGCAAGCGCTTGACCGGGTGCGCGCGATCCGCTTCGGCATCCAGCAGATCATTCAGCACGTACGTCGCGCTTGAAGCCATGCAAAAGCACAGCATCGCCAGCGCCACGCGCCCGACCATCACCGCGCTCAGCTTCTGCTGCGCCAGCAGTTCCGGGCCGGCAAAGACCAGCGGCACCAGCACAAAGACGTTCTTGATCCACTGGTGCGGCCGCATCGTCTGCCACAACGCCCGCAGTTCCGAGCCGAGCGACGGCGCTTGCAGGTCGTGTGAGGGCAAGTTGGCGGGCAGGTGTTCGGTCACAGGCGTTCCAGAATGAGGACTATTGTCCCGTGGCCGACGCGTTTGCCGCAGTCGTGATCGCCGCAGCGGTGGGCGTCGCGGCTTCCGGCGCGTGGCTGGTGGACTCAGCGGTGCGTCCGTCGAGCTTCAGCTGGCGTTTGTTGGCGGCATAGTAGGCGGCAAGCGACTCGCGGTACGTGCGCACGCCCGTCTGTAGCCGACTGCGAATGTCGCCAAACTTCGCCAGCCCGTCGACCCCATCCAGCTCGCGCTCAAACGCGTCGATCTCGCCGCGCGCCATTTGGTAGGCGTCCAGCAGCTCGCTGTGAATCCGCTTGAGCTCCGGCGTTTCCGTCGGCATCTTCTTCAGGCGCTCGACAAAACTGTCCATCGCCGGCAGCACTTTTTCGCGGAGCGCCTGTTTGTACAGGGTCAAATCGCTCGCGTGGTTGGCTTGCTCAAAGCTCTGCAGGACAGCCTGGTGGGCGGCATTGGCCTCCGCTGATGCTGCCGAGTACTTTTCAATGGCGGTGTTGGCCTGCTTTTCAGCGGCGGTAAGCTGTCGATCGGCTTGTACTTTCTTGCAGCCGCCAAGCGCTGCGAACGCCAGGACGGCGCTCACAGTGATCAACGTGCGCAGGCGAAACGAGGACGAGTGCGCCATGAATCTCCGTGCCGGGCGACGCCGCAGCACGCGCATCTTGGCCTAGCGCATAGCCTGCTGACAAGTGCGTTTCACGCCCGCATTCGCCGTGGAAACGGGCGGTCAGCTTGACAGGGCGGCGACCCGCGGTGAAAGTAGCGAGCTTGGAGCTTGATGCCGCTGGCCTTGGCGCGCTCAACCTCGCGCGGAGAACCATCTTGGACGCCATCGTTCGCCCAGCCGTTGCCCGCCGAAATCGGTTGCAAAATGCGGCTTTCACGCGTGCGCTCGCTTGCGCGGCGCTGGTGTTTTCCGCGCTCGGCTGTGGCGCGGTTTCCACGCAGCAGTCGCTCGGCGATGCCCAGAAACAACTCGACGAAGCCACGAAATTGGAAGGCGAAGAATTCGCGCCTTACGAGTACACGCGGGCGACATCCTACTTCCAGAAAGCCAAAAAGCTGACGGGCGAAGGGATGTACGAGCAGGCCGCGGAATATGCCAAGTTGGCGCAGTTGGCTGCGGAGAAGGCGCAGGACGTCGCGCGCTTGGGCAAGGAACGCAAAGCGCGCCTGCTGAAGTTCGCGCCCAAGGAACCGGTTGCGCCCAAGGCGCCCGTTGTTCCGGGTTCGATGGCGCCCGTCGCACCCGCGCCTGCTGCCGCACCGGCACCGAAGGGGGGCAAATGAGCGCTAGCCTTCGGCACCTGCTGCTCCTGATTGCCATGACCTTTTTCGCCACGGCCTGCGCCACGGGCGGGGAAGTGCAGGAAGAATCGGCCAAACTCAGTGAGACGATTCGCCAGGTCAAAGTTCCGGCGTACTACTGCGCGCCCAAGGATCTGGCGCTCGCGGAAGCGTTTCTCGATTTTGCCAACCTGGAATCGAGCTACGGCGACATGCTGAGCGCGGGTCACAACCTGAGCATTGCCAAAGAGCACACGGAAAAGGCTGCGGCGGTCAAGGACCAGAAGGGCTGCTGCCCGGACCGCGACGGCGACCGGATTTGCGACGCGGCGGACAAGTGCCCGGACGATCCCGAGGACTTTGACAACGACGAAGACGACGACGGATGCCCGGAATACGATCGCGACAACGACGGCATCAAGGATCAGTTTGACCGTTGCCCGGATCAGCCCGAGGACAAGGACGGCTTCCTCGACGAAGACGGTTGCCCGGACAACGACAACGACAACGACCGCATCGACGACGCCAAGGACAAATGCCCGAACTACGCCGAGGACAAGGACGGCTTTGAGGACGCGGACGGGTGCCCGGACGTGGACAACGACGGCGACGGCATCATCGACTTCCCGAGCCACGACGACAAATGCCCGGACAAGCCCGAGACGTTCAACGGTTTGGACGACATGGACGGCTGCCCGGACGAGCTGCCGCCGCCGCCGCCGGAGCCGAAGAAGTACGACACGATCGAAGTTGAGAACGACAAGATCGTCTTCAAGAAGCAGATTCAGTTCGCAGTGAACAAGGCGACGATCGTCGGCGACGTGAGCATCAAGATTCTGGACGAATGCGCCGCGGCGCTCAAAGAGAAGAGCGAAGTGCGCGTGCAGGTGGAGGGCCACACGGACTCGACCGGCAACGCCAAGAAGAACAAGAAGCTCAGCCAGGCGCGCGCGTCGTCGGTCGTGGCGGCGCTGGTGGAGCGCGGGATTGGCCGCAGCCGCCTGGTGCCGGTGGGCTTTGGTCCGGACCGCCCGCTCGACCCGGCCAAGAACAAGGCTGCGTACGAGAAGAACCGCCGCGTCGAGTTCAACTTCCTGCCCGCCGACAAGTAGGGCGGGGGCTTGTCCCCCGCCGCGCAGTCCCCCGGACCCGCCGCGTCCTCCTGCAGCCGATGCCGCGCGCCCGCTTCGTCCGCCGCCGCTACGCGTCCACCTTCACCAACTTGATCGCGCGCTCCGGGCACGCCGTCACGCATACGCCGCACGCGTGACACGCGTCCAGATGCACCGCGAACGCTTGGCGATTGCCGTGCACGCGCGCCTTCAGTCGGCCGATCAGCGACATCTTCGCCTTGTGTTCGGCCGTCAACGTCGCCATTTCGAAAACGCCGTGCGGACACACACGCAGGCAATCGGCTTTGCCCTCGCACTTGTTGATGTCGATCAGCGGGATCACGAGGTTTGGCGTACGGCACTTGGATGCTTGCGACATGGAAACTCCTCCGTAGGCAGCTTATACACCCTGACCTGAGCTCGAGATCATCCGTCTGCGATCCGTGGGGTGCCGCCGGCGGTGCACGCGCCCGGTCCCAGTCCGAAAGCCAACAGGTCTGACCGACGAACTTCGGTACCGCACCAAGGTCCGCCGGTTTAGTCTGCCCTCGCGGCAGCCGCCACTTGCCAAGCCGGCCAACACGGGAAACCATGCGGCCATGAAAGTTCTTCACTCCCTTGCGATGTTCCCGCTGTTGATGCTGAGCGCATGCGGCCAGACCGCCACGGCGGTCGATACCGATGTTGCCGCAGGTGACGATGCGGACGCTGCCGCCGATGTCACCGCCGACGTTCCGGCCTACAAGCCCGACTTGCCGGCGCTCGTTCTCGCCGGCGATCCGACGACGGCCGTCGATCCGCGCATTGGCACCGACGGCAGCGGCAACGTCTTTTTTGGCGTCACGCTGCCCCACGGCATGGTCAAGCTGGGTCCGGATACGGACAACGGCACGCAGGACATCAAGGGCTACCAATGGAATGCCCAGAAGATTCAGACGTTTTCGCACACGCACTTGGATGGCCCGGGCGGCAGCGCCTACGGTTACAGCCAGATCGCGCTGATGCCGACGATGGGCACGCGCACCGTGCAGGAAGACGAGTACGCCGCGACGTATGACCGCGCCACGCAGATCGCCACGCCAGGGCGGTACGCTGTGACGCTGCCGGAGCACGACATCGCGGTCGAGTTGGGCGTGACGCGGCATTGCGGCTGGCACAAGTACCAGTTCCCGGCCGGGACCGCGCGCGTGCTGGTGGATTACGGCCACACGCGCGGCAAGAGCGTCGGTGGTCACGTCCAGATCGCGGGCGACACCGTGAGCGGCCGCGGCGACTACAACGTGCACCCGGCGATCAGCGGCCTGTTGCAGGACAAGAAGCCGATCGTTGGGCTGTCGAGCCTCTACGCCCACGTGCGCTTCAGCGCGCCGCCCACGGCGTCAGGCGTCTGGCAGGGCCGCAAGGAGATCGCCGGCACGCTGGCCGATGGCGCAGATTCCGGCGCGTGGTTGGAGTGGCAGAGCGCGACCCCGCAGACGATTCACGCGCGGGTGTGTGTGTCGCTGATTTCCGATGCGCTGGCGCAGAAACACCTGCAGGACGAGATGACGACCGCGACGTTTGAGGGCGTTGTCGCGGCGGCGCACGCCGAGTGGAACGGGCTGCTGTCGCGCATCCAGATTGAGACGACGGACGCGGTCGAGCGCACGCGCCTGTACACCGCCGTCTACCACGCGATGCTCCAGCCGGCGGACTACACGGAAGACGGCCAGTTCTGGAACGGCAGCAAGGAAGTCGCGCAAGTCCAATCGACCGGCGGCAAGCACTTCTACACCGACGACTGGTGCGTCTGGGACACCACGCGCACGGTCCATCCGCTGCTGACGCTGATCCAGCCGGAGGTCGTTGGCGACATGCTGCAATCGCTTGTGTGGATGACGGGGCCGGAGGGCTACCTGCCCAAATGTCCCTGGCAGGCGACCGGCGATTCCCGCGTGATGACGGGCAATTTCACGTTTTGCGTGATGGCGGACGCCGTCGTCAAGGGCCTGAAGGACTTTGACACCGCAGCGGCGATGGCGACGATGCAGCACGGCGCGATGACGGATTCGATCAATCCCTACCAGGAAGGCATTTGCGGCTATTTCAACCAAGGCTCGCCGCCGTTCTACGTCCAAAATGGCTGGGTGCCGCAGGAGTGCGACCTGATGCAGGGCGCGTCCATGACGTTGGAACACAGCTACGCCGACTGGTGTCTGGGCCAGTACGCGCAGGCCATGGGCAACGCGGATCTGGCCAAGCAAATGGCGCCGCGCGGCAACAATTGGCAGAACACCTGGGGCCCGCACGGCTACCCGCAGCTGCGCGCGGAGGACGGCAGTTGGAACGAGCCGTTCGACCCGGCGGGCACAGTCGGCTTCACGGAAGCGACCGCGTGGATCTACGAGTGGCTCGTGCCGCAGGACCGCTGCGGGCTGGTGGCGAAGATCGGCGGGCGGGCGGCGACGCTGCAGCGGCTCAATGACTTCTTTGACGGCGGCCATTTTGACATGGGCAACGAGCCGGACTTTCACGCGCCGTGGCTCTACGTCGACGTGGGCCGGCCGGATCTGGCCAGCGATCGCGTGCACAAGCTGCTGGCCGGGCAGTTCAACACGACGCCGGACGGGCTGCCCGGCAACGACGACGCGGGCGCGATGTCCGGCTGGCTGGTTTTCGCCGCGCTGGGCCTCTACCCGGTCGCGCCAGGCGACGGGTACTACACGCTGACAGCGCCGCTCTTTGCCCGCGCGGAGATCAACGTCGGCGGCAAGATCGTGCGCGTGGAAGCGCCGGGCGCGCCGACCGCCACGCACATCGTCAGCGCCAAATGGAATGGCCAGCCGCTGACTGAGCCGCGCATCGCCCACAGCGCGCTGGCGCAAGGCGGCTTTTTGGAGTTGACGCTCACGCCGGGCGACAGCACTTGGGGCGCCAACGCCTGTCCGTAACCCTGTCCGGAGGTTCGACAATGGATTCCGCTTATGCCCCGCCGCGTGCTGCCATCGTTCCTGCCGTGCCCGATGGCGTTTACACCGTGCGGCGACCGTGGATTTCGTTCTTCAATCGCACGTTTCGCGTCTTTGACGCGGGCGGTCAGCTCATCGCCTACGTGCGCCACCCGCTGATGCGCATGCGCGAGCAGTTCCAGATTTTTGGCGATGAAGCGATGCAGCAACCAGTGGCGACGATCCAGGCGCGGCAGATCATCGCGATCAACCGCATCTACGACGTGACCGACGCGCTGACCGGCCAGTGGATCGGCACGCTGCGTTCGCGCGGGCTGAAATCGATGGTCCGCGACACGTGGGAGCTGCTGGATCAGGGCGAGCAGGCCCAAGGCGTGCTGGAAGAGGTCGGCCTGTCCTGGCTGCGGCGCATCTTTCCGATCCTGCTGGGCCACTGGCGCGTGCTGCTGGGGCAGGCAGAAGTGGCAAAAGTCGACCAAGTCTTCCGCTTTTTTGTCAAAGAGTACCGGCTGACGGTGGCGGCGGAAGGCAAGAATGTCGATACTCGCTTCCTGCTGGCATGCGCGCTCCTCGCGCTCATGCGTGAGAATCACCGCGAACAGCAATGACGCGTTCGGGGTGATGACAGGAGCCGCGTGAAAGCCCCCGTTCGCCCCCTTTTCTTGGCGGTTGCCGCCGTCCTGACCCTTGCCGGATGTGGCACGCCAACCGCCGACGCGCCGGCTGACGACGTTTTTGGCGGCGATCTCGGTTTTACGACCAAATTTGACGTGATTTCGACCGATTTGGGCCAAGGAAAGGACGCCATTCCGGACGTTCCGCCCGCTGGCGACGCGTTCAGCGACGCGGCCAAGGAGATCGTCGACGCCACGGCCGATGCCGCGGATGGCGACGTGCCGGTCAACCCGGACGCGCTTGTCAGTGACAGCGATGACGCTACGGCGACGGTGGGCGATGCCGCGGTCGACGGAACGGACGACGCGGCGATCGACGCAGCGGGCGACGCGACGGTGCCTGTTGACGACGGTCCGCCCGCGCTGTGCCGCCCGTGCGCGCAGGACAGCGAATGCCAAGCGCTCAATCCCGCCGCGGTCTGCATCGCGTACGGCACGACGGGCAGCTTCTGCGGCAGCGGCTGCACGGCGAACAGCGACTGCCCCAAGGGCTACATCTGCGCCGACGCGGAGGGCACGTCCGGTCCAGCGGGCGGCAAACAATGCCTCCACGTGAGCGGCGAATGCCCGTGCTCCGCGCAGGCGACCGCCGACGGCGCCTCGACGCCTTGCGTGGCCAAGAACGGCGTTGGGACGTGCCAAGGCAAGCGGACGTGCCTGGCGGGCGGCCTCTCCGCGTGTGACGCGCCGGCCGCGGTGGCAGAAGCCTGCAACGGCATGGATGACAACTGCAACGGCCTGACGGACGAACTGGGCGCCACGGGCTGCACGTCCTTTTACGGCGACAACGATGGCGACGGCATCGGCGCCGGCGCCGCGACGTGCCTGTGCAGCAACGTCGGCACCAGTCTGGCGGCCGGCAACACCGACTGCGACGACAACAACTACGCGGTCTACCCCGGCGCGCCGGAAATCTGCAACGACGTCGACGACAACTGCAACGGCGTAACCGACGAAGGCTGCGACGCGGACGGCGACGGCTGGTGCAATCAAGCGGCGAGCGTTGTCGGCACGCCAAAGGTCTGCAAGTTCGGCGGCGGCGACTGCAACGACAGCAGCGCGGCGATCCATCCCGGCCAGCCGGACACCTGCGGCAACGGCGTGGACGACAACTGCGATGGCGAGACGGACGTGGCAGTGGGCGGTCCCGGCTGCACGGCGTTCTACGTGGACGGCGACGGGGACGGCTACGGCGCGGGCGTGAGCCAGTGCAGTTGCGGGCCAACCGGCGCGTATACCGCGGCGGCGGGCGGCGACTGCGATGACGGCGACGCCAGCGTGCATCCCAAGGCGCAGGAGATCTGCAGCAACGGCAAGGACGACGACTGCAACGGCAAACAGGACGAGGGCGCGGCGGTCGGCTGCAGCTCCTGGTACCTGGATGGCGACAAAGACGGCTATGGCGCCGGCGCGGCCGCATGCCTCTGCGTCTCGGACGCCAACCACACGGCCAACAAGGCCGGCGACTGCAACGACGCCAGCGCGGGCATCCATCCGGGCGCGCCGGAAAAATGCAACAACGCGGACGACAACTGCAACGGCCAGACGGACGAAGGTCCGCCCGTCGACTGCACGACGTTCTATGCGGACGGCGACAAGGACGGTTATGGCGGCGACGTCGCGGCCTGCCTGTGCGCGGCCGACGCAGCGCATCCGGTGTCCATCGGCGGCGACTGCAATGACGCGTCGAGCGCCATCCACCCGGGCGCCACGGAGACCTGCAACACGTTGGACGACAACTGCAACGGCCAGACCGACGAGCTGGGCGCCAAGGGCTGCAGCAGCTTCCACGTGGACGCCGATCTCGACGGCTACGGCGGCCAGGACGTGAAATGCGCGTGCGCCGCCGACCCTGTTTACCACACGCTCGACGCCACCGACTGCGACGACACGCACGCCAGCGTGCACCCCGGCGCGCCGGAGATCTGCGACGGCTTGGACAACAACTGCGACGGCGTGACCGATCCCGCGGGGCTCGATACCTGCAGCAACTTCTTTTACGACGGCGACACCGACGGCTACGGCACCACGCAGGCGCTCATCAAGTGCATGTGCGCGGCGAGTGGCCTGTGGTCGTCGTCGGTGCCAGGCGACTGCAATGACGCCGACAGCGCCATCCACCCCGGCGCGACGGAGACGTGCAACGGCAAGGACGACAACTGCGACGGCTCGATCGACAACGGCGCGGGCACGGTCTACTTCGCCGACGGCGATGGCGACACGTATGGCAACCCGTTGGTCAGCTTGCAGTCGTGCAGCCCGGTGCCGACGTTTGTGACAAATAGCCTGGACTGCAATGACGGCAAGCCGCTCATCCACCCCGGCGCGACCGAGATCTGCGACGGTGTAGACAACGACTGCAACGGCCAGACGGACGAAGGGCTGTGCGATGACGCCAATCCGTGCACCGTGGACGCGTGCGTGCCGGGCAGCGGCTGCACCCACACGGTGAGCACCGCGGCGTGTGACGACGGCAGCGCGTGCACCACGGGCGACAGCTGCGCGACGGGGACCTGCAAAGGCACGGCCGTCAACTGCGACGATGGCAACGTGTGCACAACGGACGCGTGCGCCGCAGCGAGCGGCTGCAGCCACGGCAACAACGCGCTCGCGTGCGACGACGGCAACCCGTGCACCGGTCCGGACGCCTGCAGCGCCGGCGCGTGCAAAGGCGCGGCCAGCAGCTGCGACGACAGCAACGTGTGCACGGCGGACGCGTGCGTCCCGGCGAGCGGCTGCACGCACACGCAGATCTGCGCGGGCTTGCCGTTTGCGGACGCCGGCAACACCTACGCGGAGGGCTTGAACGCGTCAGGCTCCCTGCTCGCCTGGGGCAACGCCGCCGCGCCGCCGACTGGCACGTACGTGCAGGTCTCGGCCGGCTACTCTTTTGCCTGCGTGGTGACCGCCGCCGGCAGTATGAAGTGCTGGGGCGCCAGCACCCCGTCCGGGCTCAGCACCACGCAGACCGGCGTCAAGCAAGTCTCGGTCGGCAATCCGCAGGCGTGCGTCATCAAGTCCGACGACACGCTGAAATGCTGGTCCACCGACACGCTGCAGACCACCAACGTGCCAACCGGCGCGTTTTCCCAGGTCTCTTGCGGCTACGACCACAGCTGCGCCTTGCGCGCGGACGGCAGCGTCGCTTGCTGGGGCGGCACAACCTACAAACAGACCACCGTGCCGGCGGGCGAGACGTTCAGCCAAATCAGCGCGGGCGACTTCTTCACATGCGGAATCCGCAAGTCCGGCAGCGGCATCGTGTGCTGGGGCGACAATTCCAGCTACGCGGTCTCGGCAGCGCCCAACACCGGCAGCTTCCTCTCGGTCGGCGCCGGCACATCGGCATGCGCGATCCGGTCTGACAACACGTTGACCTGCTGGACGACGACCGGCTTTGGCGCCTCAACGCCGCCCGCCAACACCAAATGGCTGTCCATCGGCGTCGGCGAAAACAACGTGTGCGGCGTGCTGACCGACAAGACGGTCAAGTGCTTCGGCGACAACACCAACAAAGTCGTCACCGGCGTGCCCACAACCGGCTGGTAGCCTTACCCGAGCTTGTTGGCCAGCGCCTTCACGATGCCCGCGGCTTCCTCCGCCTGAATCCGGCAATCGATCATCTTGGTCTGCAGCGTCGCGATCTGGCTGCGCGCAGACTTGAGCTGCTCCTGCAGCGCGGCGATCTCGCTGTTCTGTTTGCCCAGCTTGGCCTGCAGCTCGCCGTTCTGCGTTTCCAGTCCGTCGACCTGCGCGGCGCTGACCTGCAGCTTGTCGCGCAGCCCCTGCAGCTCCGCGTGAACCGCACTGTCGTGCTCGTGCGCCGTCTCTTCGCGCAGATCGTCGGCGTCCAGCGCTTGCGCCTCGTCTTCCGCCTCGGTCTCTTCTTCCAGAACGGCTTCATCGAGCACTTCTTCCAGCGCCTCCAGCTCGTCGCCGTCGTCCGTCAGCTCGATCGCTTCCGGCTCCAGCGTCTCCACGAGCTCCTCGCCGTCCAGTTCCTCCACGTCCAGCTCGCCCAGGACTTCATCGTGCGCCGTCGCGCGTCCCGGCATCGGCGTTGTCGGCGCTTCTTCCAGCGCGTCGTCGGCGCTCAGCGTCACAACGTCCATCTGGATCGTCGCGGGCATCGCCTCGTCGTCCTCGATCAGCTGGATATCCGCGTCCGCCATCTCCTCCGCGTCGTCTTCCACAAGCTCCAGCGCCGCGCCATCGAGTTCAGCGAGCGTCTCGTCGCCGTCGTCGTCCAGCAGTTCCACCGCGTCGAGTTCCTCGACGTCCGCCGCGAACAGCGCCTTGATCGCCGGCTCCAGATCCTTGGCGGCGCGCGACTGCAGCACGTACTTGTCGGCGAGCGTCTTGCCGCGCTGATGGCGCTTGACCTCGTCTTTCTGATCATCGCGGTAGATCACGAGGATCTGCGGCTGCGTCTTGCCCTCCGGGCGAATCTGCGCCACCGCCGCCAGCGAACGCCGGAACGTCGGACCGAGCACAACCACGGCGCCAGGGTGTTTCGCGAGCTCCGTCACGACCTCTTCCACGCTGCCAACCACGATCGGCGCGCTGCCCAAGGCGTTTTGAATGCTCCGTTCCAGCACGCTGGTGCCACCGAGGATGAGACAAACTTGCGACATGATGACTCCGGGCTGTAGGTGCGCGACAAACGGGCAGGGCCTTGTATTGCACGCCAAGTGCTATCCCTTGGTCAACAGCTTGAAATGCAAACGCAGCGGTTCTACCCTGCCGCGCCCGCCCTGCACGCGGTGCACCACACGCACGAGGCCAAGATGCTTGAAACAATTACCAAAGGCTTTCGTTCTGCGCGCCACCGCCTGCAAGGCTACCGCGAGCTGGACGAAGAGACGCTGGATGAAGTGCTCGCGGACATTCGCACATCGCTCCTCGAAGCGGACGTGGAATTCGGCGTAGTCAAACAGTTTTTGGCCGACGTCAAAGAGAAAGCGCTGGGCGAAGTCGTTCGCGTCAAAGCGACCGATGACAAGGGACGGACCGTCAAGGTTTCGCCGCAGGATCATTTTGTCAAAATCTGCCACGACGAGCTGATTCGCCTGATGGACCCGGGCGAGCCGGGCCTTGCCATCAAGAAGAGCGGCATCACGATCATCATGATGGTGGGTCTGCAGGGCTCCGGCAAGACGACGACGGCCGGCAAGCTGGCCAACCTCTTCAAGAACCAGGGCCACCGGCCGCTGCTCGTGGCGGCGGACATTTACCGCCCGGCCGCTATCGATCAGCTCAAGGTGCTGGGCGAACGGCTGGACGTGCCGGTCTTCAGCGTGCCGGGCATGCTGCCGCCGGAGCTGTGTGAAAAGGGCCTGCTGCAGGCCAAGCAGACCGGCCGCAACGTCGTGATCTTCGATACCGCGGGCCGTCTGACGATTGATCAGGCGCTGATGGACGAGCTGACCAAGATCCGCTCGCTTGTCGCGATCGATCACACGCTGCTCGTCATCGACGCGATGATCGGTCAGGACGCGGTCACGACGGCCAAGGCGTTCAACGAGAAAGTCGGCATTGACGGCGTTGTGCTGACCAAGCTGGACGGCGACGCACGCGGTGGCGCGGCGGTGTCGGTCAAGGTGGTGACAGGCGCGCCGGTGAAATTTGCCGGTATGGGCGAGGGCCTGGACAAGCTGGAGCCGTTCCGCGCGGAAGGCATGGCCAGCCGCATCCTCGGCATGGGCGACATCGTCGGCCTGATGCAGGACTTTGAGAAGGTCGTCGACGAGAAGCAGGCGGAGCGCGACGCCAAGAAGATGCTGTCCGGCAAGTTCACGCTGGGCGATTTTCTCGAGCAGATCCGCATGCTCAAGAAGATGGGCAGCCTGCGCGACGTGATGGAGAAGCTGCCGTTCTTCAGCGACGCGATGGCCGACGGCGTCAAGTTTGACGACAAACAGCTTGTGATCATCGAGTCGATGATCCAGTCGATGACGCCGGACGAGCGCAAGAAGCCGGAGATCATCAACGCCCGTCGCCTGCAGCGCATCGCCCGCGGTTCCGGCCACAAGCCGGCCGAAGTGCAGGATCTGCTGCAGCGCTACAACGTGATGAAGCAGTTGATGGTGCGGATTGGGCAGTCGCCGGGCCTGCTGGGCAAGATGCCGGGCTTTGGCCAGATGGGCGCGATGGCCAAGCCGGGCGTGGGCGTGGACCAGTTCTTTGACCAGCTGGAAGGCGGGATGCCCGGAATGGGCGGCGGCATGCCGGGGATGCCCGGAATGCCGGGCATGGGCGGTATGGGCGGTTTCCCGGGCATGGGCGGCTTTCCAGGCATGGGCGAAGCGCCCAAGGCCAAGCCGATGCCGGGCAAGGGCGTGGACCGCGACAAGCGCAAGACCAAGAACAAGATGGCGGACAAGGCGCGCAAGAAGAACCGCAAGAAGTAGCGGCGGCGTTTTTTTGCGGTAGCCCGCACTGTCCGCCTGTGCCAAAGTAGGTGCCGTTGCGGCAGCGAGCCGCCGATCCGGTGCCTGTGACGAACGGATACGCGCCACCTCCCCATCTCGATCTCGCTGCCACGCGCATGGAAGTGCCGGCGCCCAATGAAGGGCCCGTGCAATGGCGCGAGCGCTGGGATTTCCTGCTGACGCCCGTGGCGGACAGCGCGGCGCTTGCCGAGCCCATCCAAGCCAGCGCGGATTTGCAGTTTGATCTGCCCGATCGCCTGACGATGATGCAGGAGGGCGAATCCACCGGCTTTGTCACCGGCCGCGTGGTGGCCGTTCCACTGACCGGGCCGCACGGCATCGTGTTGTCCCGCGGCGCGGTCACGCTGGTTGTGGGCAATGTGGCGCCGGTGCGGGCGCTGAGTCTGGAGCTGTGCTGGAGCGCGCCCGATGGCCGCTATTGCATGCTCAACGGTCACGGCAACGGCGTTTCAGCGGACAGTTTGCACGGTATCCAGTTGGCGCTCCGGATGAGCTGGCGGAACGAATCGCCGATCGAGGCGATGGGCCAGTCGATGACCTTCCTGCTGACCCGCGTCGCGCGGCCGTCGCAGTTGCCGCCACCGCCACCGCCGCCGGACAATCTGTGGAAGCGGCTGACGGGCACGTTTCTGCGCCGCAAGGAATGAGCCCTACTTTCCCGGCCCCTGCACAAACGCCACAAACGCCTTCACTTGGCCGCGGTAGTCCTCCAGCGCCGCCTCAAACGTCGCCGCGCGGCCGTTGTCGCTCGTCAGTTCCGCCCAATGCGCCAGCAGCCCCGCGGTCTGGCTGGCCTTCTCGTTGATCAGCGCCAGCGACTGGAAAATGTTGCGCAGCTCCGGATCAAACGCCTTGTGCGCCGCCAGCCGGCCGTACAGTTGGCTCGTCTGCTGCCAGTTCTGCGCCATGTCCCGCGCGTACGCCCGCGTGTCGTCCGCGCCCATGCCGCCCGAGCGCAGCGCCTGCCCGCACCCCGCCAGCGCGTAGTGCCCGTGGATGACGCCTGAAACCGCCGTCTCCGCCACGGTGCCCAGCAGCAGGGACACCAGATCCGGCTCTTCCTTGGCCGCCGCGGACGCCTTGGCCGCCTGTCGCAACCCGTCCACCAGCCGCTTGATCGTCAGCGCGTCCTTGTCCACCGGCTTGGCCACTGGCGTCGCGGGCGCCGTCACCTTGGCCTCGGGCTTCTTCTCCTTGGCCTCCGCCACCTGTCCCAGCATCAGCAGTGCCACAAGCACCATTCCCGTCGTTCGCATCCTCGCCTCCCTCTGCAGCTGCGGCAGATTGTGCTACAACGCCGCGCCGCGCGCACCTGGAGGCCCACGATGCTCTGCCTGCAATCGCATACCCAAGACGCCTGGCTCCAGCGCGCCATTGCCCATACGGACGACGTGCTCATCGACCACGCGCACTGCGAGCGCAAGGCCGCGGCGAATGCGCTGAACCTCCTGGGCCGCTATCCGGACCATCCCGAACTGCAGGAGCCGATGCTGGCGCTGGCGCGCGAGGAGCTGGAGCATTTTGAGCTGGTCCTGGCGATCCTGCGCGCGCGCCAAGTGGGGATGGTCGCGCAATCGCCTTCCGGCTATCAGGCGCAGCTTTTTGGCCAGGTCCGCAAGGGCGCGCCGCACAAGCTTGTGGACTTGCTGCTGGTGGGCGCGCTGATCGAAGCGCGGTCCTGCGAACGCTTCCGCCTGTTGAGCGAGCACCACCCGGACGCGCACCTGCGCCAGACGTTTCGCAGCCTGCTGGAGTCAGAAGCGCGCCACTATGGCATCTTCATTCGCCTGGCCGAGATGCAGGCGCCGCGCGAAGAAGTGCGCGTGCGGTTGCAGGAGCTGGCCGAGGCGGAGTGCGCGATCTTGCAGAATCTGCCGCCGATCGCGCGGATTCACGCGTAGCGTTGCGAGGCGCTACTTCTTCCTGGTCTTCGCCGGCGGCGCTGCTTCAGCCGGTGCATCTTCATCGGGCATCAGCCCGTGCTTCTTCAGTGCCGCGGGCATGCGCTCCGGCAGGATCGTCGCGATCTTCTTGCCGATCTCCGCGCTCAGCTCCGGCAGCAGCTTCATCACTTTCTTGCCCACGGGCGTGCGGTAAAAATTCTCAATGTCCTTGAGTTCTTCCACGGTGAACCGCGCGGCGTAGATGTCGGCGGTCCAGCTCAGCACGTCGTCATAGGACATCACGTCGTTGACCGCCGCGGTGATCTTCTTGTCAAAATCCGCCGGCAGCTTCTCGCCAGCCTTGCGGAACTGATCGGACATCGCCGCCGTCATCTGCTCCATCATCTGGTCGTACGTCTCATGCGGCACGACCATCTTGACCAGCTCCAGCGCCGCCGTCTTTTCCTTCTCGCCCGCCCATGCCGGCATCGCCACCAGCAGCGCCGTCGCCATCACCATCCGCACCAGCATCGTCCGCATGTCCATCTCCCCATCCGGTCTCGCCGGTTGCGCGAGCATGCCGTGACTCGGCCGTTGCCGCAAACGTCCGGCTACGTTACCTTGCGCGCCCGGCAACACCCTCTTGAGGCATACATGATCACGCTTTCTTCCTATCTGCGCGACACTTGGCAAAGCGGTCAGGATCCGCAAACGCCGCTCTACGACCCGACGCACAAGACGGCGATCGCCCAGACAAGCACGCGCGGCCTGGATCTCGCGGGTGCGCTGCAGCACGCGCGCACGGTTGGTGGACCGACGCTGCGGGCGATGACGCTTGCCCAGCGCGGTGACCTGCTGAACAAGCTGTCGGCGGCGATCCACGGCGCGCGCGACGCGCTAATCGACGTGTCGCGGCAAAACATGGGCACGACCCGCAGCGACGCGAAGTTCGACATCGACGGCGCGGCGGGCACGCTGGCGTTTTATGCCAACCTCGGGAAGACGCTCGGCGAGCGGACGTTCCTTTTGGACGGCGAGGCGATCCGCTTCTCGCGCTCGGCGCGCTTCCTGGGCCAGCACATCCTGACGCCCAAGGTCGGCGTGGCGATCCACATCAACGCGTTCAATTTTCCGGCGTGGAACCTGTGCGAGAAGCTGGCGACGGCGATCCTCGCGGGCGTGCCGGTGCTGGCCAAGCCGGGTACGGCGACGGCGTGGCTGTCCGTGAAGATCGTCGAACTGTGGCTGGAGCAGGGGCTGCTGCCGGCGGGCGCGGTGCAGTTGCTGGTCGGATCGGCGGGCGACCTGCTCGATCACGTGGGGCCGCAGGACGCGATTGTGTTTACCGGCTCGGGCGCGACCGGGCAGACGATCCGCCAGCATCCGGCGGTGATCGCCCACAGCGTGCCGGTGAACGTGGAAGCGGATTCGCTCAACGCGTGTGTGCTCGCGCCGGACGTGGTGGAGGGCTCCGACCTGTTCAACATGGCGGTCGCGGAAATCGCCCGGGAAATTACCCAGAAGGCCGGACAGAAATGCACGGCGATCCGGCGGATTTTTGTGCCGCACGAGCAGGCGGAGGCGCTCAAGGCGGAGTTGATCGCGCGGCTGGGCGATATCCAGGTCGGCGATCCGGCCGAAGATCGGACGAACCTGGGGCCGCTGGCGGGACCTTCGCAGCAGCGCGATGTGATCGCGGGCGTGGCGGAGCTGAGCAAGCACGCGGAAAACGTGTTCGCGGGCAAGGCGCCGGACGGCGGCTGCTTCATCGGGCCGCAGCTGTTCTGGAGCAACGCGGGTCTGGACGCGGAGTACGTGCACGACCATGAGGTCTTTGGCCCCGTGGCGACGGTGCTGCCGTACGACGGGTCGGCGGAACTGGCGGTGCAGTTGGTGGCGCGCGGCGGCGGCAGCTTGGCGACGAGCGTGTACAGCGACGACGCGGCGTGGTCGCGGACCGTGCTGTTGGGCATCGCGCCGTGGACGGGCCGCGTGTACTGGGCGAGCTCCAAGGTGTTTGACCAGGGCACCGGTCATGGCGCGGTGATGCCGGCGCTGGTGCATGGCGGGCCGGGCAAGGCCGGCGGCGGTGAGGAGCTGGGCGGGGAGCGCGGGCTGAGGTTTTATTGGCAGCGCACGGCCGTGCAGGGGGATGTGCAGATGCTGAAGGCCGTGTTGGGCTGACGGCCGGCAGACTTTTGCGGGTTGCGCCCGGCGATGCGCCTGCGGCGCGAGCGTTGAGGCACAGACCCGTGCGAGGGTGCGATGGGGTGGCGCCCGGCGATGCGCCTGCGGCGCGAGCTTGGGATACGCGCGCTTGTTTGGATGGATAGAGCTGATTCTTCTTTCGCGATCCGAGGGGAAAACCAGCCTGCGGCAGGTCTTCCCCTCGGACTCCCCTTTCCTTGGCTCGGGCACCTGTTGGTGGGGAAGGCGGAGGTGCGGTGGGGTGGGCTGCGGTCGCGCTGCGCGCGGTCCTCGCCCCGGCATGGGGCCGTATGGGGAAGGCCGCGCGGTGAGTGGCTTGCGCAGGCGGCCGGCGCGCTGAGGCGCGGACCCGGCCATGCACGCCCGCGAAGGTCCGGTGGTGGCCGCGCGAGGGTGGCTGAACGGCGGGAAGATGGACGGCTCTGCGCTTCGCGCATCGCTGGCGAAGTGCCTTGGCACTTGGTTTGCTGGGAGATGCTTGGCTCTGCGCTTCGCGCATCGCTGGGGAGGTGCTTTGGCACCGGGCACGCTGGGGGATGGGCGGCTCTGCGCTTCGCGCTTCGCTGGGAAGCTGCCCTGACGGGGCTTTCTCACGCCGCGATCGGCGTCCCCTGCCAGGAGCGTTGGGCTTCCACGTGACCGTCCAGACGTTCGGGCGTGCCGAGATCGGACCAGCCACAGTCTGGGGCGCGCAGCACGAGCAGGTGTTGCGGTACCGTGGCCAGAACGTCGGCGGAGAAGTCCACCGCAGGCGTTTGGCCGAACAGGCGGCGGATTTGCCGGGGCAGCCAGCTGCGGGCGTTGGCCAGGTGGCCGACCGTGTTGGCGACGAGCGCGGGGACGGCGACTTCAAATAGGCCGATCAGGTCGCTGACGCGGCCCACGACGACGAAGGTGCTGACCAGCGCGCCGGCTTCGCGGAGCGCGTGGGCGGTGCGCGCGTCGGGCTTTTCGACGAACGTGCCGACCTGGGCGATGTCCGCGGACATCGGGACCGCGGGGACGATCCAGCCGTAGCCATCGTCCAAGCCTTCGCCTGGCACGCCGACCAGCGTCACGCCGCTCGCGGCCCAGTTGGCGGCGCGGGCGAGCACTTTGCGCCACGTCTCGGGGTGGCAGATGCCGTGGTCGGCGGGCGTCATCACCACGATGGCATCCGGCTCCTGCCGCGCGATGTGCAGCAGCCCCAGCAGCGTCGCCAAGCCGGTCCCGCGGGATTCCGGCTGCACCAGCCAGTGGCTGCACAGACCCTTGGGCACCAGCGGGGTCCAATGCGGGCGGTGATGTTCGGACACCACCACGACGGACTGCCGCGCTCCCACAAGCGGCCGCATCCGGTGCAGCGTATCTTCCAGCGGCGTTCCGCGGTTCTCCAGCAGTGGGAAGAACTGCTTGGGCACCGGCACGCCGTCGTCACCCCGCGTTCGCGAGTGCAAGCGGGTACCTTCGCCGCCGGCGAGGACCAGCGACCAGATGGGGGAAGGAACGGAATGCTGGCGTGCGTTGTTCATCAGGAACTCCGGGGGACAGAGGATCACATTCGGTGTCACAGCGACGCATGCATACGAAGCAAGCTTCGTGCCAAACTTGAAACAAGATCGGATCGGGAGAGGCGGAGGCAGTGCGGAAAACGGCGCGATGTGGGCGCACGCGATCCTGGGGATCCTTCCGCAGGCGGTGGGGATCTTTCCGCGATCTGGAAAAAGGCTGGGCGGGCTTGGGCTGACCGCGCCCCGTCGCGCTACGCCGCTACCCGCGCCTCGCGATAAAAGTCCGCCGGCATCGCGTCCTGCAGCTGCCACACGATGCGGATCGGCCGCTCACTCTCGTGTCGCACCAGTTCCGCGGGACCGAGAAACACGAAGGCCACGGTCTCGCCGCGATCATCCTTTGGCCGTTCGCGCACAAACAGCAGCGGCAGAATGCCCAGCTCGCGATGGCGCAGGTTCCGCTGGCCGCGCACCGATTGCGGCGTCGTAATCCCCTGCGTTTCCCACTGGAACTGCTCGGGCGACAACGCGCAGTCTTGGTACATCGTCGAGGGCGAGTAGTGTTTCTCCGTCTTCTGCAGCGTGACGAAAAGCAAGTCGCATTGGGACTTTTCTTCGAACAGGACGCCCTCGCGTCGCTCCGCCATCTTGCCATTCTTGAGGAAATGGAACGCGGCGATGATCTGGTCGCCGCTGTAGCGGCAATGCAACTGCAGTGCGACGTCGGGCTTCTGGCCAAACGCAATCGGCACATGGGCGACGCGTTCGCGCAGCAACGCAAACAGCGCCCCGAGTTCCGCGCGCACTGCCGGATGGGCCCAGAGCTGCGCCAACGCGCCCGGCAGGTCGAGCACCGCGCGTTCGCCCAGGAGCGTGACAAGCGCGGTGGACCATATGCGGGCATCGAGCCCAGTGGGCACCGGGGGTTGTGCGTCGCCGAGCTTGGCGAGCACCGTGTCGAGCAACCGCGGGTCGTCGTTGTGCAGCATGCGCACCAGATTGCGGGCCAGCGTCGCCTCGTCCGGTCCCGCCGACAGCGTTGGCAAGCCGGCATCCCGACGCAGCGAGGTGAACGTACGGTTGTTGCGGTAGAACTCGGACAGTTCCAGCCGCGTATGCGCCAGGAAATCCGCCAGCGTGGTGCCCGCACCCAGTTCCCGCAGCTCGCGGACGAGTCGATCGGTCCGCGCGGACAGCGTCTCTTTCAGGTTGGCGAGCAGAATTTTGGCAGCATCGGGCGCAAGGCGAAGCGCGCATCCCGCCGGCAGAATCGGAAAGCCGTCCTCAATCTGTCGCACGAGATCCTGCCGCGTGCCGCCCAGCAGCGCGCGATAGCGGACATCAAAACGGAACTCCCGATGCGCGTGGCTGATGAAGTCCAGCACCGTCAGACACGATTTATTTTCCGCCAAGCGCAAACCGCGGCCGAGCTGCTGGAGAAAGACCGTCGCGCTCTCCGTCGGGCGCAGCATCAGGACGGTATCGATGGCAGGCACGTCAACGCCTTCATTGAACAGATCAACCGTAAACAGCGCGCAGATCTCCCCGGAGTTCAATTGACGCACGGCTGCGGCGCGTTCGTCGGCGGGCGTCTCGGAGGTCAGCGCCATGGCAGGCAGACCTTTGCGTTCAAACTCGCGCGCCATGAACCGCGCGTGCGATTTGCCCACGCAGAACCCGAGCGCCTTCATCTTGCGCGGATTCAACACGTGTGCCGCCACTTCACTCAGGATGCGATGCGCGCGGGCGTTGTGCGCAGAGAAGACGTTGTCCAACTCCGTCATGTCCAGCTGGCCGCGGCGCCAGCAATGGGCGATGTCGACGCCATCGGCGACGCCGAAATACTGAAATGGCGAGAGCAGACTGCGGTCAATCGCGTCCCAGAGGCGCAGCTCGGTCGCGATCCGCCCACCAAAGAAATGCAGAATATCCTGACCGTCGGCCCGTTCTGGCGTCGCGGTCAAGCCGACGAGAATTTGCGGCGTCAGGTGGTGCAGCAGCGCCGTGTAGGTATCCGCCGCGGCGTGATGGAACTCGTCGATGACGACGAAATCCCAGGTATCGGCGGCGATTTTGGCCAGATCCAGCCGCGCGAGGCTCTGGATGGACGCAAAAACACTCTGGCCTGGCTGCGGGCGCTCGCCATCGACGTACAGGCCGCCGAATTCGCCATCGCGGAGCACTTGCCGGAACGTCGCCTGGCTCTGCGTGAGGATCTCCTTGCGGTGCGCGACAAACAACAGCCGCAACGGCCGACCCGCGCGCTGCATTTCGCGCCGAAAGTCCAGCGCCGCCAACACGGTCTTGCCCGTACCCGTCGCCGCGACAACCAGATTGCGGAACCGACCATGCACGCGGCGCTCGGTGTCCAGCTGCTCCAGCATGAGGCGCTGATAATCGTACGGCCGCACTTCGATGTTGCTGATGAGCGCGGCAACGCTCCCGCCGCCGCCGCGCTCGGCTTGAATGGCCCGATCAAAGCGCAGGGCGTCGCGATTCTTGTCATACGGCTCGAATTCGCCATCCTGCCAGTAACTCTCAAACGTCGTGCGGAATTTCTCCAGGACTTTGGCCGACTCGACCGAGGACAGGCGAACATTCCACTCAAGCCCTTCCGTCAACGCCGGCGCGGACAGGTTGGACGAGCCGACGTAGGCCGTGTGGAAACCGGTCTCGCGTTGAAATAGCCAGGCCTTGGCATGCAGGCGCGTCCGCCGCGTGTCGTAGGAGACGCGAATTTCCGCGCCCAAGTCGCACAGTTCATCCAGCACGCGCCGTTCGGTCGCGCCGCAATACGCGGTCGTCAGGATGCGCAGCGGCTTCTGCCGGTCGCGCAGCAGCTTCTGGAATGCCGGGCGCATCCGCACGTAGCCCGACCAGATCAGAAACGCGCAAAGCAGATCGACGCGATCCGCCGACGCCATCTCCTTCTCCAGTTCGTCGCCGATGCGATGCTCGCCGCGCGCATTTACCAGCAGGGCGAGTTCCGACAGCGGCAGACCGGGGCGCAGCATCTCGATCGGTTCAGCCAACGCATCGCGCGTGGTGAGGCTCAGAAGCTGGTTCAATTCCAGCTTGGCTTCCTCCCCGACATGCAGCTTGGGCGCCGCGCGTTCAACGGCATCGAAGACCTCCTGACAGAGGGCCAACCGCTTGTCGGCATCCGGCAGGCTCGAGAGCGCCCGCTGTAGCCAGATGGTCAGATGGCGCGCGAGCACATGCGGCGCGTCGGCAGGATCGACGTCGCGAATGGTCGGCACGAGCGCATCCTGCGCCGCCAATTGCCCGCGCAGGGCAGCATCGATGAGCTGTTCGTAAAGACCGGGATGCAGGGGAATCGACATGGTGCGCTGCCTTGGATGCGGGGGGCTTGATTCTGCGCAATCGCCAACTGCTCACGGCTCCAGTTATCGGTCTTGGCCATGGTCCTGCCTCGCGCGCCGCGGTCGTCTGGAAATCAGCGTTGGAACCGGAACGGCTCCGCTTGTACCAGGGGCCTGGCGCGGCGACAACGGGCGGGCCAGAGGAGCAAATCGCCCACCTACCACCCCAAAATCCGCACCCGCACCACCGGCATCCCGCTCATCAGCGTGTCCCACGCCACCACAATCCGCCCGTCTGCCAGCGTCTCCGCCGCCGGCAGATGCCGCGATCCCTCCCAGGGCGGCAGCGGCGCCCCGGCGACGTCCGTCGTCTCGCAATCCAGCTTGTCCGGCGCGCGGTAATAGCGCCGCAGGAAGATGCCGCCTTCCGCTGCCGCCGAATGCCAGACGACCGCCACGCGCTCGCCCGGCAGCGCCGTCGCCGGACCTTGATCCGGATAGGTGCCGTCGGGATCCGCGCCGATTCCCTGATACTTGCCGGCGGTCTGCGGCGTCAGCAGCGGTGACCACGCTTTGCCGGCAATCGCCACGGGCGTTGTGCTTGTGGTCACGTCGCCTTCTTTCCAGCTCATGAAGATGCCGCCATCGGGGAACGCGGCGACGGCGGGCAGCGCTTCATACGCCTTGAACCCGGCGGACAGCGGGAGCACGGCGCCCATCGGCTGGCCGCTGGCGTCAAAGCGCCGGCCAAAGACCTGGATGTGGCCCTTGTTGCTCCAGGATTGCCACGCCAACAGACATGCGCCATTGGGCAGGGGCGCGATGGCGGGCGAGTAGCTCTCGGTATCTGGCCCGCCTGACCCGGTATCGAGCTCCGGTCCCAGCGGGTTGCCGTTCAAGTCCAGCCGCCGCGCGTGCACGGACAGCAGCACGCCGGGCTGGGTGGATGCTGGCCACGCGACGAGCACGTTGCCATCGCGCAGCCGCACCGCCAGCGGATTGACGACGTTGGTCGACCCGCCACTCGCCCACTGCGGGCCGTTGGTGATCTCAAATTGCGGCCCGAGGGCAAAGGTGCCATCGGTTGCCATGCGCCGGCCAAAGAATTGCACCGTGCCCTTGAAGAACTGCTCGTCGCGCCAGACTACGAGCCACGTGCCATCGGCGAGCGCGACGACGCTGGGCGCAAACGCGAAATGTGCGCCGGGTGCGTCGACCTGTACCGGCGGGCTCAGCGCCGCGCCGCCGGATAGCGAGATCTGCAGGTAGACGTGCATTTCCGTGTCGAGCGTGCCGTCGTACCACGCCAATGCCCAGGCGCCATCGGGTCGGCTGGCAAGCGCGGGCGCGACCTGGCTGGCCGTGGCGCTGCTGGCGATGAACGGTTCAGTGGGCGTGCAGATGCCGTTGGCCATGCACGCGTTGCCCTTGGTGCATTTGACGGTGAGGCAGGCCGGCGTCGCGACGGCATCGGGCTGCACGCAATCGCCCACGAGGGTCCAGGTCGCATCGGCGGGCGGCGTGATGGCCGGTCCAGGCGCCGGGCCAATCGACGCCGCATCGGGCATGGCATCGGCGGCGGCATCTTCAGCCTTTGTCGCCGAATCCGAATCCGCGTCCGCGCTCGCGTCCGGGGTGGCGCTCACGTCGGTGACGGGCGACACATCGACGGCAGGCACGGCGTCGGCGCTGTCCGCTCCTGCGCCGTCGGGTTGAACGTCCAGCATCGCGACGTCGGCTGCTGGCTGCGCCGAGGTTGCAGAATGGCACGCACTGGCAGAGACCAAGCCGAGCAGAAGAGTCACGTGAATGCGCACGGGTTGCCTCAATGGCGGCTGGCATGCCGGCCCATGTCGCCAGTATGCGATTTTGCGCGGGCATCGGGAATCAATCGGCCTACCTTGACCCACTTGGCCATCCAGCGCACAGTCGTTTCGCAGCCGAGGTCACCCATGTCCGCCAACCTCTCCCACCTCTCCGGCAAGAAAGGCATGCGCGCCGGGATCTTCCGCGCGCTCGTCGCCCGCTCGCGCCAGCACGCCTTGGGCCGCAGCGACTTCCGCGAGCTGAGCCAAACGTCGCTGTTTGGCACGGCCAACCTCTACGGCACCGCGTCGTTCTACGACTACCTGCGCCCGGAGGAAGCCGGCATCCAGGTGCGGGTCTGCAGTGGGACCTGCTGCGAACTCGCCGGAACCCAGCCTGCGCTCAAGGCGGCCATCGCCGCGCATGTGCCCGCCGAACGGATTGGCCACGCGGTATGCCTGGGGCGCTGCTATGAGAACGCGTCGTTTCAGGTCGGCGACCACAATTTCTCCGGCAAGACCGACGTCGCGGCGGTGTTCGCCGGCCAAGCGCCGCCGCAAACGCCGATCCGCGCGCTGGCCATGACCGAACACCAATTTCTGACCGGTCAGCCGCTGGACTTGCCGCAGTTCATGGCGCGCCTGGACGGCATCTTCGCCACGCCGGCGGCGGAGCTGCTCCACGAGATCGACGTGAGTGGCTTGCGCGGGCGCGGTGGCGCAGGCTTCCCGCTGGCGCGCAAGCTGGCGGCATGCCAGGACGCGGTCGGCGAGACCAAGTTCGTCGTCTGCAATGGCGATGAAGGCGATCCCGGCGCGTTCTCAGACCGCTACCTGCTCGAGCAACAGCCCTATCTCGTGCTGCTGGGCATGGCGATCGCCGCGCGCATCGTCGGCGCGGATGCGGCCATCGTTTACATCCGCGCCGAATATCCAGAAGCGCTTGCCGCAATCGAGTCCGCAATCGCCGCGCTGGAAGCGCATGGCTTGGACCATGACCTTGAATTCATCGCGGTTGCCGGTGCCGGCTCCTACGTCTGCGGTGAGGAGACCGCGCTGCTGTCCTCGCTGGAAGGGCAGCGGCCAGAAGTGCGCGTGCGGCCGCCGTTTCCGGTCGTCCAAGGGCTGTTCCTGCAGCCGACGGTCGTGTCCAACGTCGAGTCGCTGGCGTGCCTGCCCGGCGTCGTCGCGCATGGTGCGGTGGAGTTCAGCAAATGCGGCAGCGCCCGGTCCACCGGCACCAAGCTCGTCTGCCTGGACGGCACGTTTGTTCGCCCGGGCGTCTATGAAGTGCCCATGGGCACGCCGCTCGCCGCCATCATCGACGGCCTTGGCGGCGGCACGCGGATCCCCGTCAAGGCATTCCAGATCGGCGGACCGCTCGGCGGCATCGTGCCAGTGGCGCAGATAGCCGACCTGCACCTCGACTTCGAGTCGCTCCACGACGCCGGTTTTCTGCTGGGGCACGCCAGCATCGTCGGGATTCCCGAGCACGTGCGGCTGATCGACCTCGTGGCGCACCTCTTCGCCTTCGCTGCGGCGGAGAGCTGCGGCAAGTGCTATCCCTGTCGCATCGGCACGCAGCGCGGTCTGGAAATGGTCAACGCGGCGGCGACCGCGCCCATCGATCCGCAGTTGTTCGATGATCTGCTCGAGACGCTGGAGATCGGCTCGCTGTGCGCGCTGGGCGGTGGCTTGCCGCTGCCGATTCGCAACCTGCTGACGCATTTTCCCGCTGAACTCGCCGGCTATTTCCAGGGAGGCCAGCCATGAGCGACGCGCCCATCCTGCTTGACCATCACGCCCACGAGCTGGCGCCCGGTGAGACGCTGCTGCAGTTCATCCAGCGCCACAAAGGCCAGAAGTTCATCCCGACGCTCTGCGACGCGCCGCACCTGAAGCCGTTTGGCAGTTGTCGGCTGTGCTCGGTGGAGGTCGCCAGCTCTGCCGACGGCCCCTGGCGCGTTGTGGGCGCCTGTCACACGCCCGCGACGCCGGGCACGCACGTGATCACGCACAGTGAGCGGCTCCTGCGCTTGCGCCGCAACATCGTCGAGTTGGTGCTGACCAACCATCCGCTCGCGTGTCCGACCTGCGAAGCCAATGGCCACTGCGAGTTGCAGGACGTCGCCGCCCAGGTCGGTATCCGCGACGTTCGGTACCCGGAAGGCGCCAACCACAGCGCCACGTTGCCCGACCACAGCCACACGTATTTGACCAGCGACCTCGCCAAGTGCATCCACTGCTACCGCTGCATCCGCGCCTGCGACGAGGTCCAGGGCCAATTCGTCCTCAGCATGGCCGGCCGCGGATTCGCGACGCGCGTCATCAAGGGCATGGACCAGACGTTCGCGGAATCCGACTGCGTCGCGTGCGGCGCGTGCGCCCAGGCATGCCCGACCTCCGCCATTTCTGACGTCTTTGAGTCCGCCAAACCGCGTCCGGAGACGCAAGTCCGCACGACCTGCACGTATTGCGGCGTGGGCTGCAACCTGCTCGTCGCGGTCGACAATGACGAAGTCCACAGCATCAGCGCGCCGTGGGACAGCGCCGTCAATCCCGGGCATTTGTGCGTCAAAGGCCGGTACGCGTTCAAGTTCTACAACCACAAAGACCGCTTGCGGTCGCCGCTCATCAAGAAGAACGGCGCGTTCGTCGAGGTGAGCTGGCAGGAGGCGTTCGACTTCATCGCCGACCGTCTGACCGCCATCAAGGCGGAGCACGGCCCGGATGCGATCGCCGGCATTTCGTCCTCCCGCTGCACGAACGAAGAAAATTACCTGATGCAGAAGTTCTTCCGCGCGGTCATCGGCACCAACAACATCGATGGTTGCGCGCGCGTCTGTCACGCGCCGACGGCCTTGGGCATGCAGCGGACGTTTGGCTTGGGCGCGGCGACGAACTCGATCGAGGACCTGAAGCACACCCATTGCGTGCTTGTCATCGGCAGCAACACGACGTCAGGCCATCCCGTCACCGGCGCCAAGATCAAGCAGACGGCGCTGCGCGGCGTGCCGCTCATCGTCATCGATCCGCGCAAGACGGAGTTGGCGCGCTATGCCGACGTGCACCTGCAACTGCGGCCGGGCACGAACGTCGCGGTGCTGAACATGCTGCTGTACCACATCCTGCAAGACGGCCTTGTGGACGAAGCGTTTGTTGCGGAGCGGACGACCGGCTACGACGCGTTCAAGGCGCGGATGCTGCAGGTGGACATCGCCGCGCTGGAGGAGATTTCCGGCGTGCCACGTGCGCTGGTGAAGAAGGCGGCGCGGCTGTATGCGATGGCGGACAACGCGATGTCGTTCCATGGCCTGGGCGTCACGGAGCACAACCAGGGCACGTTCGCTGTGATGCTGATTGCCCAGCTGGCGATGATCACCGGCAACATCGGGCGGCCGGGCGTGGGCGTGAATCCGCTGCGCGGGCAGAACAACGTGCAGGGCGCGGCGGACATGGGCGTGCAGCCGCATCAGGGCGCGGGCTATCTGGACGTGACGGTCGCGGAGAACCTGGCGCACTACGCCAAACAGTACGGCGTGCCGGTGCCGTCGGCCAAGGGCTACAAGATTCCAGAGATGTTTGACGCGGCGCTGGAAGGCAAGCTCAAGGCGCTGTGGATCATGGGCGAAGACGTGGCGCAGACCGATCCGAATACGACGAAGGTCGTGGCGGCGTGCGAGAGCCTGGAGCTGCTGATTGTCCAGGAGCTGTTCATGACGGACACGGCGCGGCTGGCGACGGTGGTGCTGCCGGGCTCGTCGTTCCTGGAGAAAAACGGGACGTTCACCAATGGCGAGCGGCGGATCCAGCGCGTGCAGCGCGTGGTAGCGCCGATTGCGGGGACCAAGCCCGATGGCGAGATTGTCATCGGCGTGATGAATCGGATGGGGTATCCGCAGCCGCCATATGACGCCGCGGGGATGCTGGAAGAAATCAGCCAGGTGGTGCCGTTCTTTGCGGGCGTGACGTGGCAAGGTCTGGGCGAGCAGGGCAAGCAGTGGCCGGTGGCAGCGGATGGGCGCGACACGCAGATCCTGCACAAAGACGCGTTCAAGATCGGCAAGGCGCCGTTCTTTTTTGTCGACTGGCGCGAGAGCCCGGAGCTGAGCGAGCATGGCGAACAATTCCCGCTGGTGCTCTCGACCGTGCGCGATCTGGTGCACTACAACTGCGGGACGATGACGCGGCGCACCGGCAACGTGGCGCTGAAGTCGGAAGACGTGCTGCTGATGCATCCGCTCGATGCGGCGGCGCGCGGAATCGCCGATGGCGCGCGGGTGCGGGTGACGTCCGCGCGTGGCGAAATCCAGCTGCACGCGCAAGTGACGGACGCGGTGCTGCCGGGGACGCTGAGCACGACGTTCCATTTTCCGGAGAGCGACGTGAATCGGCTCACGAGCGACGTGATGGATTCCGAGGCGAAGTGTCCGGAGTACAAGGTTGTGGCGGTGGAGGTTGGGGTGGTCGTGTCGTGATTCGCTAGGCTGTGACAAGCCGCGCCGCCACAGTCTCTGGCGAGAAGTCTTCGCCATCCGGCCAGCAAATCGTCCCGTGAGCGACAAAGACGCGCTGGAAATACGCGTGATTCGCCAATTGTGCGAACGCCGGGTAACGCAGGAATGGCTGGGTATCAAACGAACCCTTGCGGCCATCAGCGAACTCGACTGCGAGCTGGGCACCAATCAGCGCGCATGCAGCGACAATGTCGGCAGCTGCGGGCACAGAGGCGCTAACCAGCATGTCACTTCCGATCGTCATCGCAGCGGCTCAATCTTGTACGGCTGTGTGCCGCTCACCGCCAGCGTCCAATCCGCGACCAATTCTTCCCGGTGAATCTCGATCCATGCGTGGACCAACCGCAGTTGCCTCGCCGGAAGTTGCCCGGCCAGCAACTCACCGGAGTCGATGGCTACCGAAGCGTTGAACTCGGCATAGCGTACGTGGATATGGGGCGCGTGATGGCGGTCCGTATCCAGCACGAACATCTGCACGATGATGCCGTAGAACATGGAGATGACGGGCATGACCGACCTGCAACCGCCGAACCGACGGGCCCTCATGGTAGGACCCGGCCGGGCGCGAGGCAAGAGACAGTTGACTGCACGTCCGCAGACCGGATACTAGCGCGAAGCCCCAAGCTGAGGAGATCATTCTGATGAAGTTGGACCGGCCTGGCATCGTCGTCCTGTCGTTCCTCGCGGGTATCATCGGGTCTGGTGGCTGCACGAGCGGTTGCCCCGACCCGGGCGAATCCGCGTTCCTGCAGAGCGGGTCGCCTTTGAAGATGACGAACACGCTCACACTCCCCGGCGGTCAAACCGAAACCGTGGCGTACGAACTCAACATCAACGCCCCAGAACAGGGAAGCGCGCGTACGCTCCCGCCGGGCGCGCCGCTCTTGCTCGTCATGAGGCTCACCGAAGGCGGCAGCACGCAAGATATGACATTCGATTTTGATCCGATGACTGGCGCGCCGCAATCGGTGACGGCGGTCGGTATGCGCGACCCGGCAACAACGGGCAGCGCTTCGGCCACGCTCACGATCGAGGTGTTGTCCCGCGCGGGGTTGCCTGAAATCGTCACCGGCGCGAGCGTCGTCCTGCAGTTGAGGGTGAAGGGCATGGTCTCGTTCAACACCGGCGCGCACTTTCCGATGGCAGAAACCGACGATCTGGCAGGGACGTGGAGCGTTCAACGATGGTCTTCGTGCAAGTGAGAGACGGCTCGGCTTCGCATGCGCGTCGGTGACCCTTGGGGAGCGACTTGCCGCCGCCGCGATTTCCCCCTACAAACTCCCCGCCGCACGGGGAACAGACGCGGCAGGGGAATCCACATGCGCTCCATTCCGCAAGACATCGACATCGCCCGCAGCGCGCCGATTCGGCCCATCAGCCACGTCGCCGACCGCCTCGGCATTCCGCGCGACAGCCTGTACCAATATGGCCCGAGCAAAGCCAAGGTCGCGTTCGACTTCATCGACACGCTCAAGGACAAGCCGAGCGGCAAGCTGATCCTCGTGACCGCCATTTCGCCGACCGCCGCGGGCGAGGGCAAGACCACCTTGAGCGTCGGCCTGACCGACGGCCTCAACCAAATCGGCAAAAACGCGATGGTCTGCCTCCGCGAGCCGAGCCTCGGTCCGTGCTTTGGCATGAAAGGCGGCGCGGCGGGCGGCGGTTTCGCGCAGGTCGTGCCAATGGAGGACATCAATCTCCATTTCACCGGCGATTTTCACGCGATCGGCGCGGCGAACAACCTGCTGGCCGCGCTCATCGACAATCACGTGCATTGGGGCAACGCGCTCAACATCGACTTGCGGCGGGTCACCTGGCGGCGCGCGATGGACATGAACGACCGCTCGCTGCGCTCCATGGTCACGGGCTTGGGCGGCGCGGGCGACGGGACGCCGCGCGAGACGGGCTTCAACATCACGGTGGCGTCCGAGGTCATGGCGATCTTCTGCCTCGCGGAGAACCTGGAAGATCTGCACCGCCGACTTGGCAACATCCTGATTGGCTACACGTTTGACAAGAAGCCGGTGTTCGCCCGCGATCTGCACGCGCCAGGCGCGATGAGCGTGCTGCTCAAGGACGCGCTGATGCCCAACCTCGTGCAGACGCTGGAAGGCAATCCGGCGTTTGTGCACGGCGGGCCGTTTGCCAACATCGCGCATGGCTGCAATTCGGTCGTGGCGACCAAGACCGCGCTCAAGCTGGCGGACTACGTGGTGACGGAAGCCGGCTTTGGCGCGGATCTGGGCGCGGAGAAATTCTTTGACATCAAGTGCCGCAAGGCCGGGCTGCGTCCGGACGCCGTCGTGCTGCTGGCGACGATCCGCGCGTTGAAGGCGCACGGCGGCGCGGAGTTGGCCGATCTGGAGAAGCCGGATCTGGTGGCGCTGAAGAAGGGTGCGGCCAACCTGAAGCGGCATCTGTCGAACCTGAAGCAGTTTGGCGTGCCGGCGGTCGTGGCGATCAACCGCTTTGACACAGATTCCGCCGAGGAGATCCAACTCGTGCGCGACGTGGCGGCCGAGATGGGCTCGCAGGCGTTCCTGTGCACGCATTGGTCTGACGGCGGCGCGGGGACGGCGGAGTTGGCCAAGGCCGTTGCGGCGATTGCCGACAGCGGTGCTGCTCAGTACGCGCCGCTTTACCCGGACGACATGCCGCTCTTCGAGAAGGTCAAAACGATCGCGCTCAAGCTCTATGGCGCGAGCGAGGTGATCGCCGACAAGAAAGTGCGGGATGAACTCCACAACTACGAGAAGCTCGGGTACGGCCACTTTCCCGTCTGCATCGCCAAGACGCCGTACAGTTTTTCGACGGATCAGAGCCTCAAAGGCGCGCCGTCCAACCACACCGTGCCGATCCGCGAGATCCGGCTGGCGACGGGCGCGGAATTCCTGGTGGTGATTTGCGGGGAAGTGATGACGATGCCCGGGCTGCCGCGGATTCCGGCGGCCAACCACATTCACATCAACGAACAGGGTCTGGTGGAAGGGCTGTTTTGAGCCTTTGCCCGGTTCCTGCCGTTGCGCCCCCTCGCGCGCTGGCCACCGCCGCGATGAACTTTCCGGCCGCTACTGACATCCCAATGCCGTGAGACGGTTGGCGCGTCCGGGACTTTTCCGGATGAGGTTTCCCTTTTGGGAATTGGGGGTTGCTATGAATCACTGGCCCGTTCCGCTGCGCCTTGGCCAGCACCCGCACGTGCGGCCGACCTGGCGTGCGGTTGTGCGTCTCGTCCGCCGCGAGCCCGAGATCTTCCTGTCATTGGCCGCGCTTGCGGGCATGCTGCTGGCCCCGCGTCCGGCAAGCGCGGAGGAGGCGCCGTCGTACACGGTCACGGTGGAGCACCGCCACGAGGCGCGCACCGTGGTGCACGCGATTGACGACGCGCCGCGCATCGCGGACTACGCCAATCAGACGCTGACGCGGTCGGACGCGCCACAGCGCTGGCCGGGATGGGTGACGTTGGGCGTGGGTGTGCTGGCGATCGGCATGGGCGGCGGGTCGGCGTATTCAGCGGTGCAGGATGGCCTGACGCTGCGCCAACAGGTGACCGCCAATCCACTGCAGTACGCTTCGCCGGCGGCGCAACAGCAGGTTGCGGACAAGGCGGCTTCACTCAACAACCAACTGATGATCGGCGCGAGCGTGGCGGTGGCAGGCGTGGCGGTGGCGGGTGTGGGCACGTGGCTGCTCCTGCGCCAGCCGTCGCGGTATGCGGCGGTGGTGCCGACCCCGCAGGGCGTGCTGCTGGCCATGCGGTTCTGAAGTGCGGGTCTTGGCCGGCGGGACCGAGTCGCGTAGCCTTGCCGTCCGGGCGCGCTTGCCCAGACAGGTCCCGTGAACCAGCCGATTGGAGACCGCCAGGCCTATCGCGTCCTCACGCAGGTGTTGCGTCCGGTCATGCAAGCGCCGGGCGATGCCGCGCAGCTCTCCGATGCCCAGCGCGACTGGCTGGTCCAGCGGGCGATCCAGGAACGCGGCGCGTCGTGGCTGCTGGAGCACGCCGCGCAGGGGCTGGTGCAGTGGACGTCCGGGCAACACGCGGCGCTGCAGAAAGCGGCCAATGTCGAAATGCGCCGCGTGCTGGAAGTGGATGCGCTGCGGCAGAGCCTGCGGCTACTTTTCGCCGGTCCGTCGGCGGCGCTGGTGCTCCTCAAGGGAACGTCGATCGAGGAGCGCGCCTATCCGCCTGGCATCCTGCGGCCGGCCATCGACGTCGACGCACTTGTCGCCCCTGACGCGCTGCCCGACGTGCGGAGGTTCCTGACGCGGAGCGGCATGGCCTGCGTCTATCGCGCGCCGAGTGGTCGCACGGAGCAGTACGTGGCGGCCGCCGGTGGCGCGTCGCTGGATCTGCATTTGCTGCTCGGCTGCCCCGTGCGCTTTCCGGCCTACGGTACGCCCCAGGTCGTGGCTGCCGCAGCCGCGCGCGCGACCCAGCTGGCCGACGGCACGCGGGTGCTGCACCCCATCGATGCGACCTTGCACCTGCTCGTCCACCTCGCGGCGGGGCTCGGCGGCGATTTGCGCCACGTGGCCGATGCCCGGCAGTGGCTGGCGCAACACGGCGACGCGCTGGCCTCAGTGCCGGCGTTGGCCGCACAGCTCGGCGTGATGCGCGCGGTGCGGGCCGGCGCCGCTTGGCTCGCGGAGCCGCTGAATCCGTCCGCGCCCCTGGAAGCGCTGGTTGCGCAGCTGCCGCCGGTTGATCGCCACCTGCTGCGTCTGCAGCGCGCGGCCGTGCAGCGCCACTATCTCCGCCAAGGTCCGCCGCTGCCGCCCCGGCTCAGCGCCCTGACTGAGCTGCTGACCGTCGAGTTTCCGCGCGGTGCGATCGGTTTGGCGAGCCTGACGGCCAACGCGGCGTTGTCGCGCTACCGGTAGCCCTGCGCTTGCTGCTCAAACAGGCGCGCGTACGTGCCGTCCGCCGCCAGCAACTGGGCGTGACTCCCTTGCTCGGTAATCCGCCCGCCGTCCAGCACCGCGATGTAGTCCGCGCGCCGCACGGTGGAAAACCGGTGGGAAATCAGGATGCTCATCCGGCCCTTGGCCTGATCCTGCAGCCGGTCAAAGATCTCCACTTCGGCCGCCGCGTCCATCGCCGACGTCGGCTCGTCCAGCACCAGAATCTGCGCGTCCGTCCGCATCATCGCCCGCGCCAGCGCCACCCGCTGCCATTGGCCGCCGGACAGCTCGCGGCCATTGTCGAACCATTTGCCCAATTGCGTGCGATAGCCTTGCGGCAGGCTCGTCAGCGTCTCGTGCGCCGCGGCGTGCTCGGCGGCCTCCTGCCAGCGCACTTCGTCGTCAAAGTGCCGGTCGTCGCCCACGCCGACGTTCTCGCCGGCGAGGAACTGGTAGCGCAGGAAGTCCTGGAAAATCACGCCAATCCGCAGCCGCAGCGCCGCGGGCTGCCACTCCTGCAGATCGCGGCCGTCCAGCACAATGCGCCCTGAGGTCGGCTGGTACAGGCGCGCCAACAGCTTGATCAGCGTGGTCTTGCCCGAGCCATTGGCGCCCACCAACGCCAGCGTCTGGCCCGGGCGCACGTGCAGGGTGATGTCGGCCAGCGCCGGCTCGTCCGAGCCAGGATAGCGAAAGCCGACGCCCTCAAACCGCAGGCCGTCTTGCGGATCCGGCCCCGACGTCGCAGTCCCCGGATCCGGGTCAGGCGGCAGGTCCAGGAGCTCAAACAGCGTCGAAACGTAGAGGTTGTCCTCGTACAGCCCGCCGATCGCCTGCAGCAGCGCGCCAAACGCCTGCTGGCCCTGCTTGAACGCCAGGAGCCCGGCCGTCATCGCGCCCAGCGTCAACTTGCCCGCGGAGGTCGCCAGCGCCAGCCACGCGAATGCGCCGTACAGCACCAGCGTCGCCAGCACCGCCAGCGCCAGACCCCAGCGATGCCGCCGCCAGGTCAGCGTGCGATCTTCCTCGTAGACCTGCTGGTAGATGTCGCGGTAGCGCTGCAGCAGCCGCGGGCCAAACTGGAAGACTTTGACCTCCTTGGCCGAGTCCTCGCGCGCCATCAGCGTCTCCAGGTACATCTGCATCCGCGTCTCGGGCGCGCGGTAGCGAAACAGCCGGAACGCCTCGCCGGAGAAGCGCGCCTCCGCCAGGAACGCCGGCAGCCCGGCCAGCGCCAGCGCCAGCACCGCCCACGGCGAGAGCGCCATCAGCAGCGCGGAAAAGCCGATCAGCGAAACGGCGTTTTGCAGCACGTTCAGCAGCTTGACGATGAGGCCCAGCGGCCGGGTGGACGCCTCGCGGCGCGCGCGGGTCAGGAGGTCGTAGGTCTTGCTGTCCTCAAACTGCGGCAGGGAGAGCGTCAGCGCCTTCTCAAAAATCTGCACATGCACCGTGTGGCCGAGCTGCGCGCGGAGCAGGGATTGGCACAGCAATTGCCACCGCTGCGCCACGAGAAGCGTCAGGACCAGCGCGAGTTCCACCGCGACCCAGCGCACCGCCGCGTTGCGATCGCCGCCGCGCTGTGCCGCCACGACGGCGTCCACAAGGCTGCGACCGACCCACGCGATCGCGGACGGCAGCGCGCCAGCGACGAGCGTCCATGCCAGCAGGCTGAGCAGGAGCCGCGGCGACGTTTGCCACGCGAGCTGCAGCGCGCGCGGCGCGTTGGTGAACGCCTGAAAGAAGTCGCCGACGAGCGCCTTCACTTCAGGCAGCGAGCGCGGCAGGCGAGCGGGAGCTGGTGGCGCGGCCATCTTCAACCGAGCCACATCGCGAGCGTCCAGATCACGAAGCCGCTGACCGCGACGGCGAGCCAGCGCCAGCCGAGCCGGGTGATGCGCGCGTCCGCGTCCAGGCCGCGGCGGGCCAGCATCAGCAGCCCAAGCAGCCATGCGAGAAAGCCCAGCACCACGGCGGCTGAGGTCAGCGGCGCGACGCCGACGGGCCTGGCGTAATCCTTGGTGAATTGCGCGAGCAGCTGCGTGCTGTCGCGCTTGTCGCCCAACTGCGTCGCGACGCGCACCATCACCGGCGGAATCGTCGTGTTGACCCACGCGACCAGGTCCGCGCGCGGCTGCCACAGGTGCCGTCCGGCGATGAGCCCCGAGCGCAGCGCGTCCAGCGCCCGCATTGCCCGCGTTGGCTCAGGCTGATCCGCGGTCCTGGCGATGCGCACGAGCGCGTCGGCTGCGTCCGTCCACTTCGGTCCCCATGGCGTGTACCAACGCAGCGTCCAACGGTATTCGTCAATCGCGGCATCGACCTTGGCGCTGCGTTCCAGCGCGACCGCACGGTCATACGCCTGCACTTGCTCCCACGTCGCGCGCGCCGCGAGCGCGGTCAAGACAATCAGCGCGGCGAGGAGCGGCAGGCGCAAACGCTGCCAAAGCATCTGGAATTGCATCTATGGCGTCCGCATGTTCAGACCAGGTCACGGCGTTCAAAGACGAGGAGCGACAGGGCAATGAAGAAGCCGACCCAGGACAGGCCATACAGCGTCGCGTGGACGAAGTAGTCGGGCGGGATGGCGATGCCCGCCTGCAGTTCGTCGGCGATGTTGAAGGTCGAGAGGTCCGGCACGACGGCGACCAGGACGCGACCGAGCGCGCGCATCGCCGGCACTTCCGCGAAGACGCCCTTGGTCGCCTGCATCAGGTCGTTGATGACATACGTGATGCGGCCGATGAGGAACACGCCCATGGTCAGCACGCCGGACAGCACCGGCCGCGAGAGCGCGCTGAAGAACAGCGCCGCGGACGTGACGAGCAGGATCTCGATGTAGTTCAGACCCAGCGCCTGCGCCAGTGCGAGGGAGAACGAGCCGCCGCGCAAGTGCAGCACGCCAGCCCAGCACAGCGCCAGGGCGATGAGCTGGCCAAGCAGCAGCGCGGACAGGCCGACGAACTTGCCGATCAGGAATTCGCTGCGGCGAATCGGCTTGGGCAGGATCGCGTACAGCGTCTTGCGGTCGATTTCCTTGTAGAGCAGCACGGCGCCAAGCAGCACGGCCGTGGCGATGCAGACAAGCGGAATGACGGCGAGGCCAAAATCCGTCACGAGGCGGATTTTCTGGTCGGTCAGCGCGAGGTCTGAGAGCAGGATCGAGAAGATCAGCATCAGGATGGTCACGCCCAGCAGGCCGAAGAACAGCTTGTTGCGCCCCGCCTCGCGCAGCGTATTGCCCGCCACCGCGGAGATGCGGCTCAGCGCGGCCATGGGGCCGTCGATGCGCAGGATCAGCTTCTCGTTGGTCGTTTGGATGTTCATGCCGATTTTCCCGCCGCTGGACTGCGCTGGCCATCTGCCGACACGTGCACGGCTTTTTGCACAAACAACTCTTCGAGCGATTCGCGCCGCTGCGACAACTCGCGCAGCGTGGCGTGGATCTCGACCACCGCGGCCGTCAGCCCCGGCACGACGTCCGTCGGCAGCCGCAGCCGCAGCACGTTGGCGAGTTCCTCCATGACTTCGACGCCCGGCAGCGCCAGCAGCCGCGCCTTGGCCGCCTCCAGGTCCGCGATCGGCAATTCCACAAGCGCTTCCGATTCCAGCTTGTCCATGCGCAACAAGTCGCTCAGCCGGCCTTGCGCCACGACTTCACCGCGATCGAGGATGCACACGGCGTCGCAAAGCGTCTCAATGTCAGTCAGGACGTGCGAACTGAAGAACAGCGACTTGCCCTCGCGGCGCAGATCCGCCATCAGTTCGCGCACTTCCTTGCGGCCAATCGGATCCAGGCCCGAGAGCGGCTCATCGTAAATCAGCAGATCCGGGTCGGACAGCAGGCTCTGGGCGATGCCCACGCGCTGCAGCATGCCTTTGGAGAAGCCGCGCAGCTCGCGATCCAGCGCGTTGGACAGCCCGAGGCGATCGAGCAGGTACGGAATCCGCTTCTTGCGCGTCGCGGCGTCCAAGCCGTAGAGCTTGCCCACGTAGTCGAGCACTTCCGTCGGCTTGAGGTAGTCGTAGAAATACGGCGCTTCCGGGAGGTAGCCCACGCGGGCGCGGGCGCTGGCGTTGCTGGGATCCTCGCCGAACAGGCGGATCTTGCCGACCGTTGGCTGGATGAGGCTGAGGATGCACTTGATGGACGTGGTCTTGCCGCTGCCGTTCGGGCCCAGATAGCCCAGCGATTCACCGCGCTTGAGCGTCAGCGAGACGTCCCGCACGGCCTGCACTTTCTTGCCCCAAAAGCCGACGCGAAACGTCTTGCCCAAGTGCTCAAGCGCCAAAATGTCGTCCTGATGCTCTGCCACGCGATCCCTTTTCCGCCGTTTTGCCGGCCGATTCACCGGCGCCAACCCTAAACCATGCATCCCTGCGCGGCAACGTCACGCGTGCGTCGTATTCACCGGCGCGTCCATCGCCTGCTCCTTGTACCACGCGATCGTGCGCGCCAGGCCTTCCTCCAGGTCCATCAGCGGCTCGTAGCTGAGCAACTTCCGGGCTTTGGAGATGTCCGGCACGCGCAGCTCCACGTCGGGGAAATTCCAAGGCACGCACTGCAATTCTGACGTCGAGCCGGCCAGCCGCACAATGTCGCGCGCCAGCTGGTGAATCGTCACCGTTGACCGCGGACTGCCGATGTTGAAGGACTGGCCGACCGCCTCGTCGCGCGTCAGGACCAGCAACATGCCGTCGATGATGTCGTCGATGTAGCACCACGACCGGATCTGCGAGCCGTCGTTGTGAATGGTCAGCGGCTCGTTGCGCAGCGCCCGGCGGACAAAATGGTGGATCGCGCCCGTGCCGATTTGCCGCGGACCGTAGATGTTGAACGGGCGAATCGCCACGGTCGGCAGGCCATACTGCTTGTGGTAGTTGGCGCACAGGTGCTCCGTCGCCAGCTTGGCCACGGCGTAGGTCCAGCGCGCTTCGCCCACCGCGCCGAGCGACGTCGCATCGGTCTCCGCGACGTTGAACGCGTACCGCCCGAACACTTCCGACGTCGAGAAATCGACGACGCGCCGCACATCCTCGCCGCGCTCGCGCATCGCCTGCGCGACTTCCAGCACGTTCATCGTGCCCTGCAGGCTGACCTGCATCGTCAGCACCGGTGCTTTCATCACCGTGTCCACGCCGGCGATCGAGGCCATGTGGATGATGTGATTGGCGCCCGCCAGCGCCTGCGCCACGGCGAACTTGTCCCGCACGTCGCCGCGAAACAGCTTGACGTTGGCGAGCTTCAGCAGCGGCGTCGCGGACACGGCGTCGTGGTGCATGTTGTCAAAAAGCACGATGCGGATCGTCGGATCCGTGGCCAAGCGCTCTGCCAGCGCCGAGCCGATGAAGCCCGCGCCGCCGGTGATGGCGACCGTTTGCCCGGAAAGAGCTTTCAGCGAGAGGTCCATGGTGTTCCTTTAGTTGAGCGGCGCAGTCGCCGTGAGTGGCGGCGGCAGGTCCGTGAACCATTCCGCAGAATCGGGGCGCTCGTTGGCGGTCGGCTGCATGAACCGCACGTTCAGGCGCTTGAGCAGCGGCGGCGGGGTCTCGACCTCGCGCAGCCAACCGCTCGCGTCGGCCGTGTTCAGCGGCGGCACGAGCACGCGCTTGGGGCCAATCATCGTCGCCAGCGCCGGCGCCACGTACCACCAGTCGCGCTGATGCACGACGTCGAGCCACGCCAGCTCGCCCGCCTCTTCGCCGCGATTGCGCTCCGTCAGCATGTTGCGCAGCTCGCGGCGCTGCTCGTCCGTCGCGCCGCCATAGTTCACAAGCGCCGACTTGATGCCTTCATCGACTTGCCCAGCGCGCGCATACTGTGAGGCGAGATAATTGGGATCATAGACAAAATTGGGAAACGTGTAGGCGATCTCCAGATACCGCAGCGACAACTCCCGGTAATACTGGGTCTCCGCCGGCGTGTGCGGATCCATGGCGTAGCGCAGGTTGAACGCGATCTCATGGTACAGCCACGGGTTGTCGGGCTGCGCCTCCAGACCGAGGCGGGCGAAGTGATTGGCGCGCATCGAGACGTCGCGGTCGATACGCTGGCCGAATTTCACGACCTCGCTGCCCCACCGGTACGACGACTTGCAGTTGGCGTCCAGCGCCCAGATCGCGTTCAGGTAGCGGTCCAGCCACGGCAGTTGGCTATCGGTGACCAGATGCTCGACAAAATAGTGCGCCGCCCGCACGTACACGAGGTCCGCGAGGAACGACTGTTGACCGAGCGCCAGGATGCGCAGCACGGGCCCGGGCGGCAAGTAGGTCGTCTCCGCGGTGACGCCCAGCGCGCGGCGCCCGCCCGCGACGGTCTTTTCCACGCGAAACCACTGCGCGCCGAAGAAACACAGCCACGCCGTGCACAGCAGGATCGCCAGCATGATGCGGCGGCGCGGGTCGCGCCACCAAAACGCCATGAACTCGGCGAGGCCAAATGGGCTGCGACCACCGGTTGCGCTGAGTGCGTGCTTCTTGGCCACGGAAATTCCGCTGTGCGTCCGCCCTTGGCCGCGCCGCAACGTTAGACTGTCGCAACAATCACGGCAACTGCACGCGGATGAATCGCCGGAGGTGCCCGATCACGCGATCGGCCTTGAGCAGCGTGCCGACGACGACGCGACCCGCCCGCGTGCGGCCAACGCCTTGCGCGGGCTGCGGTTCTGGCCAGTCAGCGCGCAACAGGTCGGCCAGCCAGCCTTGGGCGATGCAGCCTTCCAGCGAGAACACATACAGGCGCTGCGTGTGCCGCCGCGCCCGCGCCAGTTCGTCGAGCGTTGCGCCGAGGTCGAGTTGCCGCGGCGCAAACGTCCCTTCCAGCGCCACGACGCCTCCGCCGGTGATGCCAATCGCGATCGCTTCCGCCTGATGGCCGTAGGCGTCAATCAGCGACGCGCCCCACGGATCGGGCAGCGTCGAACGATAGAGCATCAGCACTTCCCGATCGGCGCGCAGGTCCACAATGCCCAGCACGCGCTGCAGCAGCGTGGACCGCGCCGCACGCTCGTCGGCGATGAACGGAAACTGGTAGGTCTCGATTTCCGGCACGTCCGCGCGGATCTCCGCGACGAGCGCCTGCAAGTCGGCCAGCGCCGCCCGCCATTCCTGCCGGGTCCGCCGCAGCCACGTCAGCCGCGCCAGCGTCAGGAGCGGCGTATCCAGCAGCGCGACCGCATCGTCGTGCGGCGCCTCAATGTCCAGACCGACGCAAGCGAACTCCAGTTCGTACCGCCGCAGCCACGCGCGGATCTGCCGCCAGCGATCGCGCGCCAGTTGCACATTGTCCAGCGTCAGCCAGTAGCCATCCATTTCGTCCAGCACGAGCCACGCCGTCACCGGCACGCCGGCCGCAGTCAGCGCGCGGACCACCGCTGCGCGCTCCGGGGACAGGTCGATCAGCGCCATCGCCACGCCGCAGCCGTGTTCCGCCAGCAGCGGAATCAACGCCGGATCCGCGAAAAGCGCTTGCAGGCGTTCGCTCGACAACTCGCAGAAGAAGGTCAGTTGCGCGGCCATCAGCGACTAAAGAAAGGCTGGATCGCGGTAGACGCCAAATTCCTCGCGGAAAACGTCGCAGATTTCACCCAGCGTCACTTCCACTTTCACCGCGGCGAGAATCGCCTCAACCAGGTTCGCGTCCGTCTGGCACGCCTTGCGCACGCCTGCCAGCGCGTCCGTCGCCAGCGGCGCGTTGCGGTTGGCCTTGACCGCCTGGCAGCGGGCGATCTGGTCGGTCTCGACTTTGGCGTCGATGTGCAGCAGCGGAATCGGCGCGCCGCGCTCTTCCACCGCGCTGTTCAGGCCGACGATCTTGCGCTCGCCCGACTCCACGCGCTGCTGGAACCGGAACGCACTCTCGGCGATCTCGCGCTGCGGATAGCCGACCTCGATCGCGCGGACAATCCCGCCGATGTCGTCGATCTTTTGGATGATCGCCGCGGCTTCCGCCTCGATCTCGTCGGTCAGCTTCTCGATGTACCACGAGCCGCCCAGCGGATCCGCGACGTTGGTCACGCCCGACTCCTCCGCGATGATCTGCTGCGTCCGCAGCGCCAGCTTCGCCGCGTCCGCCGTCGGCAGCGCATACGTCTCGTCCAGGCTGTTCGTGTGCAGGGACTGCGTCCCACCCAGGACCGCCGCGAGCGCCTGCAGCGTCGTCCGCACCACGTTGTTCATCGGCTGCTGCGCCGTCAGCGACACGCCCGCGGTCTGGCAATGCGTGCGCAGCATCCACGAGCGCGGATTCTTGGCGCCGAAGCGCTCCTTCATGATGCGCGCCCAGAGCCGTCGTGCGGCGCGCAACTTGGCGATTTCCTCGAAAAAGTCGTTGTGCACGTCAAAGAAGAAGCTCAGCCGCGGCGCAAAAGCGTCGACCTCCAGCCCGGCTTCGATTCCCGCCTGCACGTAGCCCACGCCATCCGCCAGCGTAAATGCCAACTCCTGCGTCGCCGTCGCGCCGGCTTCGCGGATGTGGTAGCCGGAAATGGAAATCGTGTTCCATTTTGGCAGCTTGTGCGTGCAGAACGCCAACATGTCGCGGATGATACGCATCGCCGGCCGCGGCGGGCAAATCCACTCCTTCTGGGCGATGTACTCCTTGAGGATGTCGTTTTGCAGCGTTCCGCCGATCTGGTCGTACGGCACGCCGCGCTTCTCCGCCACCGCGACGTACAGCGCCAGCAGCACGATCGCCGGCGCGTTGATCGTCATCGAGGTCGTCACCGCGCTCTGATCGATGCCGTCAAACAGCGCTTCCATGTCGTGAATGTGGCTCACGCTCGTGCCTTCGCGGCCCACTTCGCCCTGCGCCAGCTCGTGATCGGGGTCGTAGCCCATCAGCGTCGGCATGTCGAACGCGGTCGAGAGCCCGGTCTGGCCGGACGCGAGCAGGAACTTGAAGCGCTCGTTGGTGTCCTCCGGCGTGCCAAAACCGGCGAACATGCGCATCGTCCAGCTTTTGCCGCGGTACATGTTGGGATGCACGCCGCGCGTGAACGGGAATTTGCCGGGCACGCCGATCTGCCGCCAGTAGGATTCGTCGGGCTTGTCGGGAAAATACGCGACGTCGACCTTGCGGCCATCGAGCGAGATGAACGGGCCGGGCCGCGTGCTCGCCTTCGCTACGGTCTCGTGGTACGCGGCGATCTGCGGATCGGTCGCGGGTTTTGTCTGCAGCGGGTCGTTCGCCATGTTGTCCTCTCGGAGTTTCCCGGGCCGTTATGGTACGCTCGCCGTCCGACTGCGTGCAACGACATGACTCCGATTCCGACCGAAATCCGCCGCGCGCTTGACCAGGTTCGCCGGGACGTGCGGCGTCATCAGCTCTGGCGACCCGGCCAGCGGGTGCTGCTGGCATGCAGCGGCGGTCGCGATTCCATGGCGGCGCTCGCCCTGCTCGATGCGCTGCGGCCGTCGCTTGGCCATTCGCTGGTTGTGGCGCACGTCGATCACGGGCTGCAGGCCAACCACAGCGCGACCGCCGAGATCGTCCGGGCGGAAGCGGAGCGTCGCGGGCTGCCGGTCGTCCTCCGCCCGGTGACGGTGAAGCACGGCGCGGGGCTGGAGGCGCGGGCGCGGACCGTGCGGTATCGGGCGCTCGAGGCGTGCCGGGTGATTCTGCAGGCGGATTGCATCGCGACGGCGCATCACGCGGACGATCAGGCCGAGACGGTGCTCTTGCGGCTCGCGCGCGGTGCGGGCATGGACGCGCACGCGGGGGTCAGGCGCGTGCGGGTGGATGCGATCGTGCGGCCGCTGTTGGCGCTGACGCGCGGGCAGCTCGCCGCAATCGCCGCGCACTTTCAGGTCCCCTGGCTCGCCGATCCGTCCAACGACGATCTGGCCATGAGTCGCAATCACCTGCGCCACGTTGTCCTTCCGGCGCTGGAGCGCGCGCTGCCCGGGGCGACCGCGGGGCTGGCGCGGTCGGCGATGCTGGCGGCGGCGCAGGAAGGCGCGCTGGCAGCGTGGATCGATCGCGCGCTGGGCGATCGCCTGCACATTGACGCGGTCGCGGGCGCGGCGCGCGTGCCGGTCGCCGATCTGCCGGAGCATCCGGCCGCGCAAGCCGCGCTGCTGCAGCTGGTTTGTCAGCGGCTGGCGATCCCGGCGCCCTCGCAGCGTGCAGTGGCGCAATGGCTGGCGCTCGGTTCCCGCGGCACCTGCGATTTGCACGGGCTAACCGCGACCGGCGACGGCATCTTGTGGCAGTTTTTTGCCAAGGACGTTGCGCGACCCGCACCTGCGGACTAACCTGACTACGTGGGGTGTTCGCAGATCGTGCGCATCTACCGCGCACTTCTTTGACGGTTTGCGCGTCTAACGGGATGCGGCCTGCCGAGCGAATGCAGCCCATCAGGAGTCGATCTTGAAGCATACGAAAAGTCTTTTGATCTGGGCCGGCGTGTTCTTGCTGGTCGTCATGGTCATCCAGTATTCGACGGCAACGGGCAAGACCAAGCAGCTGTCGTTTACGCAATTCGTCAATAATTCTTTGAATGTCGAGAAGGTTCCGGCCACCGATCGCGTCCGCGACATCACGGTGCGCGGCAACAATATCGACGGCACGCTGGGCAATGGCGACTTGTTCCGCACGACGGGCGACATCACCAGCTTCCAAAAAGACCTCATCGCCAAGGGCGTGGAGATCAACTACGAGCGCGAGGAGGCCAATACCTGGCTTTTCCAGTTGTTGATCAATGGCTTGCCGATGCTGGTCATCATCGGACTGTTCTTCTTCTTCATGCGCCAGATCCAGTCCGGTGGCAACCGCGCGATGAGCTTTGGCAAGTCCAAGGCCAAGATGCTGACGGAAGCGACAAATCGCGTGACGTTTGAAGATGTTGCGGGTATCGACGAGTCCAAACAGGAGCTCGAAGAAATCATCCAATTCCTGAAGGATCCCAAGAAGTTCACCAAGCTCGGCGGGCGGATTCCCAAGGGTGTGCTGCTCATGGGCCAGCCGGGTACCGGCAAGACGCTCCTGGCGCGCGCGGTCGCGGGTGAAGCGGGCGTGCCGTTCTTCTCGATCTCGGGTTCGGACTTCGTCGAGATGTTCGTGGGCGTGGGCGCCAGCCGCGTGCGCGACCTGTTCGAACAGGGCAAGAAGAACGCGCCGTGTATCATTTTCATTGATGAAATCGACGCTGTCGGGCGCCATCGCGGCGCGGGCATGGGCGGAGGTCACGACGAACGCGAGCAGACGCTCAACCAACTGCTCGTGGAAATGGACGGCTTTGAAAACAACACGGGCGTGATCCTCGTCGCGGCGACCAACCGGCCGGACGTGCTGGATCCGGCGCTGCTCCGCGCGGGCCGCTTTGACCGCCGCGTCGTGGTTCCGGCGCCGGACGCCAAGGGGCGCCTCGCGATCCTCAAGGTCCACACGCGCAAGGTGCCGCTGTCCCCGGACGTTGATCTGCAGACGATCGCCCGCGGTACGCCGGGTTTTGCCGGCGCCGATCTGGAGAACCTCATCAACGAAGGCGCGCTGCTCGCGGCGCGCAACGACCACGATTTGGTGTCGATGGCGGATCTGGAGCACTCCAAGGACAAGGTCATCATGGGCGCTGAGCGCCGCGGCATGATGCTCAACGCCGACGAGTTGAAGCTGACGGCGGTGCATGAAGCCGGCCACGCGCTGGTATCCAAGCACCTGAAGACCTCGGATCCGCTGCACAAAGTGACCATCGTGCCGCGCGGCCGTGCGCTGGGTTTGACCCAGCAGCTGCCGGAGCGCGATCGCTATTCGCACAGCGCCAGCTACTTGCTGGACCGCATCGCCATCATGATGGGCGGGCGCATTGCGGAAGACATCGTGCTGGGCGAGATCACGACGGGTGCCGCCAACGACATCGAGCAGGCGACGGAAATGGCGCGGCAGATGGTTTGCGAGTGGGGCATGTCGCGCCTCGGGCCGCTGGCGTTTGGCAAGAAGACCGGCGAGCCGTTCCTCGGCCGCGACTACGGCCACACGCAGAATTTCTCGGAGTCGACCGCCGTGCAGGTGGACCAGGAAATCCGCCGCCTCGTGGACGAGAACTACAACCGCGCCCGGCAGATCCTGACGGATCACCGCGATCAGCTCGACATGCTGTCGACCGCGCTGCTGGAATTCGAGACCTTGGATGGCGAAGAAGTCGACTGGATCATCGAGAGCAAGGACATCAAAGAGCTGCGCTCGGGTCGCGAGGCCAAGGTGCGGCACCGCGTCGCGCAGGATCAGGCCAATAGCGCCAACAAGAAGCCGACGCCGCCGCCGGTCATCGACTCTCTCCCCGGCCTGCCGGAACCGCTGACGCACTGACGCGTCAGGGCGCAACACGTTGCTGGTCGGCGCCTGTGCGCACCTCGCGAGCCCATGATGCACTTGCGCGATCGCCACTTCGACCTGCGCAAGCCGTTGCTTGTCGGTATCGTCAATCTGACGCCCGATAGTTTCTCCGATGGCGGCCAGATCCCGACGCTGGACCACCTCCTGCGCCGCGCCGAACAGCTGGTGCGCGACGGCGCGGACATCCTCGATCTCGGCGGCGAGTCGACGCGTCCGCACGCGGCGGCGGTGTCAGCGGACGAGGAAGCGGACCGCGTGCTCCCCGCCGTGGCAGCCTTGGCCGATCGGCTGGACGTGCCGCTCTCCGTGGATACGCGACGCGCGGCGATCGCGGCGGCGGCGCTGGATCTCGGGGCCGCGATGGTCAACGACGTCAGCGGCTTTGGCGATCCGCAGATGGGCGACGTGGTCGCGCGCACGGGCGCGGCGTGGGTGCTCATGCACATGCCGCACGCGGTGGGGCAGATGGGGGCGTCGCAGAAGGTTGCCGCGCTGCCCGACGATCCGCTCGCCGCGATCCGCCAAATCGCCGCAGAGTTGGCTGGAGTGGTCGCCCGCGCGGAGGCTGCTGGCGTGGCCCGCACGCAACTTGCGATCGATCCCGGAATCGGCTTTGGCAAGTCCGTACAGCAGAATTTGGCGTTGTTGCGCCCGTCCGGGGCGCTTGCTAGGCTCGGACTGCCGCTCTACGTCGGCCCGTCGCGAAAGTCCTTTCTGGGCGCGATCACGGGCGCGCCGGTGGACGATCGGTTGGGGGCGACGGCGGCTGCAGTGACTGCGGCGGTGCTCGCCGGAGCCGCTTTTGTCCGCGTGCACGACGTGCGCGTGATGCGACAAGTACTTGACGTTGCAGCGGCTATCCGCGAGGCTGCGGCTGAAGCTGCTTGTTGAATAGAGAATGGGCCTTGGACGGCATTTCGCCGTCCGTGGCGGGAATCCTTGACGAGAAACCGAGGCGCAGTGCCCGAATTCGACTTCTCCAGCGCGTTCATCTCCGGTTCGGCCCCCGCCGAGTGGCGCTGGATATTGGACATCGCGCTCGTCGCCGCGCTCATCTACCAAGTCCTCTCGCTGCTGCGCGGCTCGCGGTCGGGCGCGATGCTCACGGCCGTCGCCGCGCTCTTTCTGCTCTACTACGCCAGCCAGGAGGACGTGCTCGATCTGCCGACGATCCACTGGATTCTCGGTCGGTTCGTCTCGTCGATCGTCGTGCTCTTCGTGATCCTGTTCCAGGAGGACATCAAGCGCGCGTTGACGACCATGGTGCGTTCGCCGTTGGTGTTCTCGTCCCGCGATTCGGCGAGCAATGAGGTGCTGGAGGAAGTGCTCCGGGCCTGCGCCGTCCTGAGTCAGAAGCATCTGGGCGCGCTGATCGTGATTGAGCAGGAAGCCGCCCTGGACCGCTACGTCGCGGACGGCGTGCGGATGAATGCGGAAGTCTCCTGGCAGCTGTTGGCCGCGCTTTTCAATCCCGAGCACGCCAATGCGACCCACGACGGCGCGGTGATTCTGCAGAAGGGCAAGATCGCGGCCGCGGCGTGTTTCCTGCCGCTCGCGGGTGGCGCGGGTATCCCGGGAACGCTCGGCTCCCGGCACCGCGCGGCGCTTGGCCTGGCCGATGAGACAGACGCAGTTGTCGTCGTCGTCTCAGAAGAAACCGGGACGTGCGGGATTGCCTACATGGGTCAGCTGGACCTGAATCTCCAGCCCGCCGATTTGCGCGAGCGGTTCCGTCTGCTGTTTGGCGACCAGCCGGAAGCCATGGCGCCGTGGCGGCGCGCGTGGAAACGGCGCATTCACGTGCACGGTGCGACGGCCTCGCCGGTCCGCCCGGGCAGCACCGTCATGACTGTTCACGCTCGCTCGGCCACTGACTCGGATGACATCGACATCGGGGGCGGCCCATGATGATGCCGTTTCGCCTCCTCAGCGGTTTTTTTGCCCGCCTGCGCACGCTGGTGACCGCCAACCTCGGTCTGAAGCTGATCTCGATCGCGCTGGCGGCGCTGCTGCACATGGTTGTGCAGCGCGACAGCGTCAAGGAAAGCGAACTGGCGGTGCCGCTGACCGTCACCAACGTGGCAAAGAACAAGGTCTTTGTCGGGGAAGCGCCAGAAGCGGTGAAAGTTCGCGTGCGCGGGCGCCGTGGCGCGATCCAGCAGTTGCTGCGCGAACACGCGGGTCGGCTCTCGATGGATCTCGCGGCGTATCGCGACGGCGAGCGCTACGTCTTTGACCCGCGAACTGTGGAAGTGCAGCTCGGATCGGCGCAAATCGAGGTGCTCGGCGTGGAGCCGCCGTCGCTTTTGGTGCGTTTGGATCAGGCGGCTGAGGTGTTCGTGCCGGTGGAAGTGCCCATCTCCGGTGAGCCCGCCGCCGGTTTCCGGCAGGGTCCCAAGGGCGTCGTCGTGGATCCGCCGCGCGTGAAAGTCTTTGGCCCGGCCAGTCAGGTGCGGCAGGTGCGCTCGGTGCGGACCAATCCGCTCGATCTCCATGGCGCAGATCACGACGTCCGCGCGCTCCTGCGCGTCGTGCCACCCGGCGATCGGCGGGTGCAACTTTCCGTTGAAGAAGTCGTGGTCGAGGTGGCGCTCGAGGAGCGCGAAATCAGTCGGAATCTGGAGAATCAGCCCATCGCCGTGCGCGGTTGTCCGCCGCAACAGCGCTGCGTGCTGACGCCCGCCGAAGTCACGATTCACGCCGAAGGCCTGGCGCACGCGGTGACGGCGCTCGCGGAAAAACCGCCCGTCAACCTGGTTTTTGCCGATCTGGCCGGGGCCAGCGCTGAGAACCCGGTGAAGCTTTCGCTCCATCCGGTGGCCGGCGTGACGCTGACGCTCGTGCCCTCGGTTGCAAAGTGGTCGATGCTGCGCGAAAGTCCCGCGCCGCCAACGGCAGCCGCGACCCATTGACCGGGTCGGCTGGCCACGGCCATGGAAGCCCCACGAGCGATGTCCTCCACGATGCACAAGTCGCCACCCAACAAGTCGCAGAAGCTGATCGTCCAGAAGTTTGGCGGTAGCTCCATGGGCAGCATCGAACGCATCCAGAACGTCGCCCGCCGCGCCGTCAAGACGGCCAGCGAGGGCCATCAGGTCGTCGTCGTCGTCTCCGCGATGCAGGGCGAGACCGACCGACTGCTGAAATTGGCGGCGGGCGTATCGAGCCGGCCGGCGGATCGCGAAATTGATGTGCTGCTGGCGACGGGTGAACAGGTGTCCATCGCGCTCCTGGCGCTGGCGATCCGTGAACTGGGTTTCCAAGCGCGGAGCTTCCTCGGTCACCAGGTGGAAATTCGCACGGACTCGATGCACGGCAGCGCGCGGATTCGCTCGATCAAGGCGGATCCGGTGCACGAATGCCTCCAAAATGGCGAGATTGTCGTCATCGCTGGGTTCCAGGGCGTCGACCAGCACGGGAACATCACGACGCTCGGCCGCGGCGGCAGCGATCTCTCCGCGGTCGCCATGGCCGCGGCGCTCAAGGCTGACGCCTGTGAAATCTACTCCGACGTCGACGGCATCTACACGACCGACCCGAACGTCTACGCCAAGGCCCGCAAGATCCCGCGCATCGGCTCGGAGGAAATGCTGGAGCTGGCGAGCCTGGGCGCCAAGGTGCTGCAGACGCGTTCCGTGGAGTTTGCGCTCAAGTACAAGGTGACGTTGCACTGCCGGTCGTCGTTCAGCGATGGCGAGGGCAGTTGGGTCGTGCCGGAGATGTCTGGTCTGGAGGGTGCGGAAATGAAGGGTTTGGAAGGCGCGGTCGTCACTGCGGTGAGCTGCGACAAGAACATCGCCAAACTGACCATCGTCGGCATGGCGGACAAGCCCGGCGCGGCGGCTCGCTTGTTTGCGCCGATGGCGGACGCGGGCATCAACATCGACGTCATCATCCAAAATCCGCCGGAGAACGGCCGCACGGACGTGACGTTCACCGTGCCGCGCAACGCCGCAGACCGCGCGGTGGCGCTCATCGAGGGTCTGCAGGACGAACTCGGCTTTGTGCGTTGCTCGCTGGACAAGCGGCTCGCCAAGGTCTCCGTCGTCGGCGCAGGCATGGTGTCCCAGCCGGGCGTCGCGCAGCGGACGTTCGCCGCGCTCGGCGACGCGGGAATCAACATCGTGCTTGTCTCCACGAGCGAGATCAAAATCTCCTGCGTCGTTGAGGATCAGTTTGCGGATGCGGCGGTGCGCGTGCTGCACGACAAGTTCGAGCTCGAGAAGACCTGACACGCCGCGCCGCTTTCGGCACACGCTTGCAGTTAGACGTTCCCGCAACACCGGGCCGATGCCCGACAGGACGGGGATCTGCCGTTCGCAGTCCGTCTGGCGGCAAGCCGTGGCGAGGCCGTCGGCGACCCGCCGCGTGACCCCGGGGATGATGCGCCAATCGCGCGCGGTTGCAGTCGCCGGATCGATGCACCCCGCGGCAGCCCACGCGCCGCCGACCGCGCGCGCCAACGCCGGCGGCCGCGCCCGCAGGCAGGTGAGCGCGCTCGCCCACAGCAGCGCTGCGGCAAACGCGGCAAGGAAGACCGCAACGGCGTCACGGCGGCTCATGGCAGCTCCATCCAGCCGGCGTGACGCAGGCTCAGCCAACCGCCGCCCGCCAGAATCACGTGGTCGAGCAGCTGCAGGCCGCACAGCGCCGCAGCCTCCTGGAAGCGCGTCGTGAATAGCAGATCGGCATGCGACGGCGCCAGTCGGCCGCTGGGATGGTTGTGGACCAGCACGGCGGCGACAGCACCCGCCGAGAGCACGGCCGGCAACAGGTCGCGCGGCGTCGCGGGTACCCCAAAACCATGGCCGTGGAGCCGACGCTCGCACAGGAGGAAGCCGCGGTGGTCAAGGCCGGCAATCGCCAACACTTCGCGCTCCAGCAGCGCAAGGTCGCGAAAATGCGCGGCAACGGCCACGGCGTCGGGCAGTCGGACAGGCAGGTTCAGCATGGCGTGTTGCCTCGCAGCCGGCAGCGCGCCGGGCGGATCAGGCCAAAGCAAGGTCTGTGCCAACTTGCGAATATCGCTGAAACCACGTGTTAACAGGTGGTTGCATGGAAGTTCCGCGTCCCGGCATCGGTCTCACTTTCGGTACCGAGACCAGTACTGAGACCGAATCCGTGACCACCGCCGTCGCCACTTAGCTTGACCTTGCGTCCGCGGCTGGCACAATGAATTCGGGGGTTCCATGCTCGTTTCTGTCCCGACCAGCCACCACGCCAAATCACCGCTGCAATCGCGGCTGATCGGCGCTTGGCTTTGCGCTTGGCTCGTGGCTTGCGCTGCGTGCAGCCCGACGCCCGCGGCTGTGGACGATTCCGGCGCTGCAAGCGGCGGTATCACCGTCACGTTCGACAAAAAGACGACGGCACTCCTCACTGGTCCGGTGTCCACAAGCATCGCGGTCTCCGGCAGCCTCGTGCTCGACAAAGGCGTCATCCTCAAGAAGACCGGCGGCGTCGTCGTCCTGCTCGGTGACAAGATCACCGCACCGTGCAACGTCAATGGCGCCAATTTCACCTGTGCGGTCGACACGACCGGCATGGGCAAGGATGGCAAGCCGCTTGTCGGCTGCAATGAGACGCTCTCGTTGGTAGCCACGGCGACCGGCACGCTGTCGGGAGCGGACGTTTCCGGAAGCGCCAGCGCGGACGTTGAAGTCGACAACTGCGTCCCGTCAATCAAGATCACGACCGATGCGCCCAGCACGCCCGGCGGCGTCCCAACCTTCGTGGGCACCACGACGCTGCATGTGCTCGTGAGCGATGGCCACCTCGACACCGCGCATCTGGACGTGCTGGCTCCGGATGGCAACACGATCCTGACGGGTGGTCAGTTCGTCATGCCGACCGGGACGGGGACGACCTGGAAGTTTGACTACAAGCTGGATACGACGCGGCTGGCCGCGACGGAGAAGTTGACCGTCGCCGTTACCGCCAAGGACAAGACGAACGACGAAACCACGACATCGGCCGAGGTGTTCAGCGTCAAGGCCGCGAGCTTTCTCGGTCAGGCCAATGATCAGTTTTCCCATACGATCAATGATTTCGTCATGCCGACGGTCGCAGACGCGGCCGATGGGTTTGTCGCTTTCACGACGGATCCGACGCCGACGTCCGGCCTGGATCAGCTCGCCGATGTCGTGGTCGCCGCGAACGATGGCGTGTACATCCGCGCGGGCATGCCCAAGCGCAACGACCTTGGCCAGCCGATCGACAAGGACGGTCAGCAGCTGTCCAACGATGCGAATACCCACGCGCATTCGTTGAAATTCGAGGATCTGAGGCCAGAAGACAGCCTCGCGAAGTACCGCGTCCTGCACTATGGCTCGCCCGCTGAGGCGACCGCGAAGATCAACGCCAACATGGCGCGCGTGTTCCTGCGCGATCTCGACGCCGACGGCGATCTCGACATCATCGCGGTGGGCACCATCACGGGCGACGGCAAGCCGCGCGGCGAAGTGTGGGCGATCCTGAACGTGCCTGTGAACATCAAGAAGTCGACGATCGGCACCGACGGCAAGACGGTGGAATTCACGGAAACGATCCGCGGCTTCAAGGTCATCGACACGCTCGTGTTGCCCGCGCCGCCGTCGACCGCGGAGATGGCCAAGCTGAACGATGACGATTTTGACGACCTGCTGATCGGCGCGCTGAAGACGACGAGCGAAACGGGGCAGGACGTTGACTTTGGCTTGATGACGCTGGTGCTCACGCCGTCGCCGACGTGCGTCACGTCGGGCGATGCCAATCCGGGGGAGAAGCCGTGCGGCGATCCGAGCGTCGAGTATGCGTACCTGAAGGCAGGCAAGGTCTTCAGCGCGGGCATCAAAGTGGCGCCAAACATGGGCGTTACCGGCGTTGTGTCGATCGCGACCGGCGAATTCTGGGACGGCGATGGCGTGGACGTCTGCGTGGGCTCGTCCAACCGGCCCATCGTGTCGTGCTACCGCAACGTGGCCAAGGACGGGACGTTGAATCAGGCGCAGGACGCGTATCAGTTCAAGGACGGCACGGACACGCACCTGATCCTGCAGGTTGACCTGCCAGTCAAGTCAGGCAAGAGCGGCCCGGATCTGCTCGTCGCCAGCGGAACGGGACATTACCTGCGCTGGCTCAGGACCAACCACGCGGGCCAGTTCACGTTCGTCGAGCAGCAGAACGTCGCCAATCGGCAGATTCTCCACATCGACGTGCAGGCGATGGATGTCGGCACCGTCGGCGCCAAGGGCGAGCCCTACGTGATCGCCGGCGTGGCAGGACGCGAAGTCGAGGTCATTCCGCTCGATCCCGCCGACACCGAGTACGTGCGGGCGTGTTTCCGCAGCTGGATCATCGGCGGCGGCTCGGTCAAGGTCATGGCGCGCGACGTCGATGGCGACACCGTCCTCGACCTCGTCAATGCCAGCGACAGCGGCATCCAGATCGCGCCCGGGCACACCAAGGCGGGCAAGTTCACCGGCGGATTCGTCGCGCCGACCGCCCACCATCTCTGTGCGAGCTATTGGCCGGCGAGCAGCCGCGGCGTGCAGGAAATCGTCGCCGCCAAGGTCGCCGATTTCAACAAGGACAAGTTCAAGGAATTGCTCGTCGTCGGCAAGGAATCGGCGTCCGACCAGCCCGGCGAGGCAGGCGCGTGCAAGACGCCAAGCGGCCCGGCGGCCATGCCGGTCTGGCCGATCGCAACGTTCATGAATGACGCCGGCATGCTCAATCCGGAGCCGCGGCAGACGGAGTTCTCGCCCTACCATCCGATCAACACCAAGAACGCTGGCTTGGTGACCGATTGCGCCAAGGGCGGGCCGCAGCTCTTTGGCCACGTCAACGCCGCGGTGCTCGCCGACGTCAATGGCGACGGTCTGCCCGATCTCGTGACCGTGCGCACGTCGAGCTCGTACGCGGTTGGTCAGGAAACGTCGACGGCCAAGACCTGCCAGTGTCTGTTTGACGAGCAAAATGAAGTGACAAACAGCTACGGCGAGGAGATTCCGCCGGGTGACAAGCCCGACCCGAGCAAGTGCTGCAACAACTACTACGGCGATGACGCGACAAAGTCGGTCCCGCTCGTCGGCTTTGGCGGTGGCGCCCCGATGCTGCGCGCGTCCGGCCACGTGTTCCTCTCCAACGCGTCCGGACCGCTGGGCATGAAGGCGACCTGCAACGCGCTGCCACCGTCAACCGGCGGCAATGGCGTGTGCGTGACCGCGCCAGCGTACGCGTTCTCCGCCGGTCGCAATCCGGTGGACGTGCAAGTGACGGACGTCGATGGCGACAAGCATCCCGACATCATCACGGCGATGGACAATGACGGCACGCCCTGCTTCAAGGTCGTGCCCGGTTACGCGCCGTACCTCCAGGCGCGCGTACGGGTGTTCCAGAATGTGCCGCAGTCGGACCCGACCAAGGCGCTGTTCAAGCCGACCTTCATCAGCGATTCGGCCGACAAGCTGAGCATCCGCGACATCGTGTCGATCGCGTCGTGTACCAATCCGGCCGCGCTCGGGCTCTCCACCGTGAGCTACCGGACCATGCCGGATCAGCTGACCGCCATCGTCACCGGGCCGTGGCCCAATCCCAAAGATGGCAAGAAGGACCCGGCGACGATCTTTGGCCTTGGCCACGCGTATGGCCAGATCGGCATCCTGCCGCACCTGGACAAGTTCAACTACGTGGCGCGGACGAGCGCGCCGATGGGCGGACCGCCGGACGCGTTCAATGCTGCGGACATCAACGGCGACGGAATCGCGGATCTGCTCGTGCTGTCCAAGGGCGGCACGCAGTTGGCGATCCTGACGGGCAAATTGAACAACGACAATCCAAAGGACGCCGCGTTTGACACGCAGACGGCGCTGAGCCTCGTGACCGCGTCCTTTCCCGGCGCCGTGTCGGCGGCGATGGGCGACGTCAACAAAGATGGCAATCTCGATTTGGTGCTGCTGAGCAAGTCGTCGCAGATTACGTTCATGCTCGGCACAGGCGACGGCAGTTTCATCGCGTATGACGGCGGTTCAGTCGCTGCGGACCCGGCTGGCCTGGAGATTTCCGACATGGATGGCGACGGCTGTCAGGACCTCGTCGTGCGTTCCAAGACGTCCGTGACGATTATCCAGAACGAAGGGCCGTCGCTGGAAGAATGCGGCAGCGCCCTGCGATGGGCCCATGACGCGGCGATCGCGGCACAGTAAGCGTCAGCGGTTGCGGGCGTAGAACGCGTCGATCACTTCGCCGTCCACGACCACGCGCACCACGCGTTCGCGGCTCACGTACACGCTGCCGGCTGGCGCACCCTTCACTTTGCGCACGTCCTTGCCCGCACAGACGGTGATGTCGCAGGCGTCGCCCTTGCCAACGCCTGACAGATGCCCGGCCAGCATCGCGCACGCTTCCAGCTCCGACTGTTTGACCAACGCCGTGCCTTCCACGCGCAGCATGACGTGCGCGCCCGGCCGATCGCGCAGGTGCAGCCAAAGGTCGCGCCCGCGCAGGAGCCGGGTGACCAGCGCGTCGTTGCCTTCCGCCGTCTTGCCGGCCAGGACGACCGCATTCAGCGGCGAACGGAACAGCCGCACGCCGTCCGGCAGCTCCTTGCCGCGGGCGACCTTGCGCAGCTCCGGCGCCGGCTTGGGCAACTCCTGCAGCCGCACGCCCAGTTGCCGCACCGCCACCAGCCAAGCCGCGACCTGCCGCAGCACATCGCGGGGCCGCTGGGCGTTGGGCGCGTGGTCGTCAAAGGCCTGGGACGCCTGCAGCAGCGGTTCCAGTGCCGCCACTTGCGCCGCGACCTGCACAAGCCGCGCCTGGGTCTGCGCCTCGCGCTGCCGGACGATCTTCAGGCCCAGCGTCAGCCCCTTGGCCCGGCGAAACAGCTTGTCCACGTTCTGCTGCGGTGACAGGTCGCGCTGGAGCGGCACGTCGACGGTCTCGCCATCCAGCCAGGGCACCGGCAGCGTCACGCGATCCGCGCCGCGTGGCACGCGCTCCAGGGACACCTTGAGCACCTCGCCGGCCAGTCGCAGCGCTTCCCCGCCCGCACACGCCGCCGCATCCGCGGGCAGCTTGTCCAGCAGGCGCGTCAGCTTCTTGCGCTCCGTGGCAAGCGCGCGGCGGGCATCCGCAGTCTCGGTGCGCACGCGTTCGGCCAGCGGTGGCAGCTCGTCCATCATGGCCCGTGCGGCCGCAGGTACCCGGACTTGCCGCCGCTCTTCTCCAACAGCCGGATTTCGCGGATCACCGCCGCCTTGTCGACCGCCTTGATCATGTCATACAGCGTCAGCGCCGCGACGGTCACCGCCGTCAGCGCCTCCATCTCCACGCCGGTGCGATCCATGGCTGCGACTTCTGCCTGCAGCTGCACGCCGTTCTCCAGGAACTCCGCGGTCAGCGCGATCTGCGTCAGCCGCAGCGGATGGCAGAGCGGAATGAGCTCGTGCGTGCGCTTGGCGGCCTGGATGCCCGCGATCCGCGCGACCTGCAGCGCATCGCCTTTCTTGGTGCCGTTGCGCACCGCGGCCAGCGCCTCAGGGGACATCGTCACCCGGGCCTCTGCGACCGCTCGGCGCGCCGTTTCGGGCTTTTCGCCGACCGCGACCATGTGGGCGCGGCCGTGCTCGTCCAGATGCGTCAGCTTCATCTAGCTGTGTGCCGCGATCAGCCTGCCGTAGAGCTCGACTTCCTGCTTGTTGCCGATCACCAGCGGCACGCGCATGTGCAGCCCCGTCGCCTCGATGTCCAACATGCGCTGGCGGCCATTTGTCGCCGCGCCGCCGGCTTGCTCCACGACGAACGCGAGCGGATGGCATTCGTAGAGGATGCGCAGCTTGCCGTTGGGCGACTTGCGGTCATCCGGGTAGATGAAGATGCCGCCTTGCAGGAGATTGCGGTGCACGTCCGCGACAAGCGTGCCGACGTAGCGCAGACCGGTCTTCTTGTAGCGCTCGTCGTTGCCGTTGGCGATCCCGTCCCAGAACTCCACGGTGCCGGGCAGCCAGTTCTTGCGGTTCAGCACGTTGCCGGACAGGCACCGCGGCGAATCGGGAATCCGGATGTCGGGGTGCGTGAGGACGAACTCGCCGATGCTGGGATCGAGCGTGAAGCCGTCGACGCCGTCGCCGGTCGTGTAGACGAACATCGTGGAGGAGCCGTACACGGCGTAGCCCGCGCAGACCTGCTCGCTGCCGGCGCCGAGGAAATCCTCGACCGTCGCTTCGCGGCCGGTTTCGCGGCGCTTGCGGATGCCAAAGATCGTGCCGATCGTGACGTTGACGTCGATGTTGGAGGAGCCGTCGAGCGGATCGAAGCAGACCAGGTACTTGCCGTCGAGGCGGCCCGCCTCCGTGACCTGAATGAACTCCTCTTCCTCCGACGCGATCGCGGCGACCATCGGCAGATCGTTCAACAGCTCGATCAGCAGGTCGTTGGCAATGACGTCGAGGCGCTGCACTTCCTCGCCCTGGATGTTGTCTTTACCGGCCTTGCCGAGCACGTCCAGCAGGCCCGCCTTGGCCACTTGCCGGGACACGACCTTGGCGGCGAGCGCGATGTGGTTGAGCAACAAGGTGAAGTCGCCGGTCGCGCCTTCATAGGCCTTCTTGCGCTGCAGGATGGTGCGGGAGAGGGTCATCAACTCGGACATGGGGCGCCTCGCGTGAATGCCGGGCGAAGCGTGCAAGACCCCATGCGATCCGTCAAGGCGCGCGCGACTACCTGCGACGCGTCGGCGCGGGCGCGGAAGGCGCGGCCGGCCGGGAAGCGGGCGGCGAATACGACGGCGGCGGCGAGAAACGCTGCGCAGGAGCCGGGTTGTAACTCGGCGTCGCCGGACGATACGCGGGCTGCGGATTGTAGGCCGGCGCGGGATTGTAGCTCGGCGTGGCCGGGCGATACGCCGGCTGCGGATTGTAGGTCGGCGCGGGATTGTAACTCGGCGTGGCCGGACGGTACGCGGGCTGCGGGTTGTACGCGGGCGCCGGCGTGTTGGTCGGCGGCGTGTAAGCCGGCGGCGCATAGCGCGTGGGCGCCGGCGCATAGTTGCCGCGATCCACGGGCGGCGGGGTCGGCCGCGGCACAGTCGGCTGCGGCGGCAGGTTGATCGGGCCGGGGCCCGTGTAGCCCGCACCCGGCCGCGTCGGCGGATCCACCGTCGTCGAGCCCGTGCCCGGCCGCGTCGGCGGCTCCACGATCGGCGTGCCGGTGCCCGGCCGCGTCGGCGGCGTGTAGCTCGGCGGCGGCGTGACCGGCGGTGTACCCGTGCCCGGGCGAGTCGTCGGCGGGATGGGCGTCGTCGGCGGCACCGGGCCAGTCCGCGTCGGCGGCAGGCCCACGTTCGGATTGCGCGGATCCGGCGTGCCGGGATTCGGCACGGTCGGATTTGGCGTGGTCGGCGTGGTCGGCGGCACCGCACCTTGGCGGGTCGGCGGCTGCACTTGCGTCGAATTGCGCGGATCGGGCTGCGTCGCCGGGCCAGGCCCCGTGTAGCCCGGACCGGTGCGCGTCGGCGGCGGCGCGGTCGCGGTGCCATTCGTTCCACCCACGGGCGGCGGCGTGTTGTCCGGAATCCGCCGCGGCTGCACCTGCGGCACCTGGTTGATCGGCCGCACGTCCACCGGACGCGCCGTCCACTGGGCCACCTGCTCACGCGGCGGTCCTGGGCTGTAGGTCACGACGCTGCCGTTGTTGCCGCGGATCTGCGAGGTGTTGTCGACAATGACCGTCTGCTGGTGGATGCGCGGCACATCCGCCGCCGACACCACTACGTGCTGCACTTTGCCGCCGCCGAACTGGCCCGTTGGCACGTAGGTCCAGTAGGTGGAATGCGCGTGGATATCGCCCCACGTCGCGCCGCCCGGGCCCATGGGCGCCCAACCGACGCAACCGCCGCCGTGGCTCCACGTCACCCAAGCCGGACCCCACGTGTAGTCGGGGATCCACACCCAGTTGCGGCCGTTCAGCCAGGTCCAGCGGCCGTAGTGGTACGGACCGGCACCCCACGCTTCGTCGCTGACCCAACTCCAGCCCCAGTCCGTGTATTGCCACTGGCCGTAGAAATACGGACGCCAGCCTGGCGTGCGATTGGCGTACGGCACCCAAATGCGGCCGTATTCGCCCGTCATTTCCCACTGGCCGTACGGCGAGAGGTCGGTGAACTGCGGATCCGGCGCGATGCCCGCCTGGACCGCAACCTGCTGCTGTGGCGCGGCGTAGGTGGTCGCGGCAGGATGCGCGTAGTAGTCGCGCGCATACCAGCGATCCTCGGTGTACACCGGGCCGCAGCCGCTCATGAACGCGACGCTCGTGGCGAGGACGGCCCATGCGAGGTGCTTGTAAGTTGAGGTCTTCATGTCTTCTTCCTCCAATTGGTGCCAGGCAAGTCAGGCGGCTTGCAGCCGGCGGTCAGGAATTTCGCACCTGACACCATGGACAACGCACAACAAGAACGCGTATTCAATGCGCCTCGCGCACCATCTTTCCACGCAGATGGCATGCGGGCGTCGGCGAACGAGTGTACCATCACCGTGAGCGGACGTGCAGCCGCCAACTGACGATTTTGAGGGAACTGCATGGCCTATGTGATTACGCGCCTCTGTGTTGACTGCCTGGATCAGGGCTGCGTGGAAGTGTGTCCGGTCGAGTGCATCTACGAGCCCAAGGACGCCGTGTCGCCCGAACGGCCGAACATGCTCTACATCCATCCGACCGAATGCATCAACTGCGGCGCGTGCGAGCCCGAGTGTCCGTGGCAGGCGATCTTTGAGGATCGCGAGCTGCCGGACATGTTCGCGGGCGACTTGTCGCTGAACGCGACGACGCAGGACACGCCCAAGCTGTTCCGCGTTGCATCGCCGCATCGCGACGCCGAAGGCCGTCTGCAGCCCAAGCATCGGCCGACGACCGAACAGGTGCGGGCCAATCGCCTGCGCTGGGACGAAAAGCCGTGAACCGCCACTTCGCCGCGCTTTGCCTCCTGTCTGCGCTTGGCCTGTGCCAATGCAGTGCGCCGCAAGTGGCCAAGCCGCTGACGCCGATGGAGCACGCCCAGCACCTGCGCGAGGAAGGCCGTCTGGCGGACGCGGAGTTGGAGTTCAAGGCCCTGGCGGATCGCGGCGACGACCGGGCGCTGCTGGAGCTGGCGGAGACGCAGATCCTGCGCGGCCACCATGCGGAGGCGCTCGCGCTGCTCAAGCCGCGGCTGGCGGCGAACGTCAACGATGCGGAGGCGGCCGCGCTTGTGGCGCGGGCCTACGATGGTCTCGGTCGGATCGACGAGGCGATCGCGACCTATGCGCGGCGGTTGACCCTCAAGCCCGACGACGTCTTCGCGGCGGTGCGGATGGCCGAGCTGCTGCTGGGCCGCGGCGATCCGGAGCATGCGTCGCGCGTGGCGTATGCTGCACTCAAACTGACCCCGGACGAGCCGCGGCTGCTGGTGATGGCGGCCCGGACGATGCTGGCGCGCGGTCGACTGCCCACCGCGCTCGATTTGGCCAAGCATGTGACGGAGTTGGCGCCGCGCAACGCCGATGCCTGGCTGGTGCTCGGTCAAGTGCACGCCATGAGCGGCGATCTCGCAGAAGCTGAAGCGTCGCTAAAAGTGGCGCTGGAGATCGTACCGGACAGTCGCGACGGCCAAAGTGAGCTGGCCAGCGTTTGGCTGGAGCAGGGCGCGACGGACAAAGCGCTCAAGCTCCTGCAGAAGCTGGTGGCGACGCTGCCCGGCGATGCGTCGCTCTGGAATCAGCTGGCGGCGGCCAAGCACAAGAACGGCAATTCAGAGGGCGCGATCGCGGCGCTGGATACGGCGATCAGCCTGCAGCCACGGCGTCCCGTGCTGTACCGCAATCTGGCCGAGGTCGCGCTGGACGCCGGCTGGCCGGATCGCGCCGTGCAGGCGGCTGGGCAAGCGCGGGCGCTCGTGCAGGCGCGCGTGCAGGACACCGTCGCGATGCCGGAGCTGGATGCGCTGCAATTGCGGGCGATCATCGCCGCGGTCATGACCCAGCGCGTGTGCCGACATGACCGCAATAGCGCGGGGTTGGAGCGGGAACTGCTGACTGCGGCGGAAAAATCGGCGATCAAGACGACGCCGGCGGAATTGACCGCAGCGGCCAACACTGTGGAAGATGCCGTGCGCGCTGCCGTGGCGCGTTGCCGCACCGCACCGACGCCGGCGATTCCGGCCCCAGGACATCCATGACGGAAGCTGTTTCGCCGGAAATTCTCTGCCGCCGCATCATCGCCGGAGTCGAGCAGGCGTTCGTCGGCAAGACGGAGATCGTCGAGCTTGTGATGGTGGCGATCCTCGCGCGCGGTCACGTGCTGTTTGAAGACGTCCCCGGCGTGGGCAAGACGACGCTCGCGCGCACGTTCGCGCACGTGCTCGGCCTTTCCTGGCAGCGGATTCAGTTCGCCAGCGATCTTTTGCCCGCAGACATCGTCGGCATCTCGATCTATGACCAGAAGACTGGCCGCTTCGAGTTCAAGCCCGGGCCGGTCTTTGCCAACGTGCTCCTGGCGGACGAAATCAATCGCACGACGCCGCGCACACAATCGGCGCTGCTGGAGTCGATGGCCGAGGGCCGTGTGACCGTCGACGGCGTGACGCACGCCCTGCCGCAGCCGTTCATCGTGCTGGCGACGCAGAATCCCCGCGAGTTTCACGGCACCTATCCGCTGCCGGAGTCGCAGTTGGACCGCTTCCTGGTGCGGACGTCGGTGGGCTATCTGGAAAGCGCGCAGGAAATGGCGCTGATTCGGCAGCACGGCGCGCCGGAGACGATGCCGCCCGCGGTGTGCGGTCCGGGTGACGTCGCGGCGCTGTGCGCGGCGGCTGAACAGGTCCACGTGAGCGATGAAGTGCTGGCCTACCTGCACGCGTTGACCCAAGCGACGCGTTCGCACAGTTCTTTCGAGCTGGGCCTGTCCACGCGCGCCGCAATCGGCTTTTACCGCGCGGTGCAAGCGCGCGCCCTGGTCTCTGGGCGGACGTTTGTGACGCCGGACGACGTGCGGCAACTCTTCGTGCCGGTCGCTGGCCACCGGGTGATTCCGACCGGCATGACCGGGTCCGCGAGCGAACGTGAGACGATCGCAGCGCTTTTGCATCAAATCATCGAATCCGTGGTGCCTCCGGTCTAGCGTGATCGGCCAATCCTGGAGCGAGAGGACATCGTGGAAGATCTCGTACGCAAAATTCTGGTGGATCTGGGCGAAGATCCCGAGCGCGAAGGCCTGGTCAAGACGCCGCAGCGTGTGGCCAAGGCCCTGCGCGACTTGACGAGTGGGTACGCCGAGGATCCGCTGGCGATCCTGCGCTCCGCGCTGTTCAACGTCGACAACGACGAGATGGTGCTGGTCCGGGACATCGACTTCTCCAGCCTGTGCGAGCACCACATGCTGCCGTTCATGGGCAAGGCGCACGTCGCCTACCTGCCGCGCGGCAAGGTCGTGGGCTTGTCCAAGCTCGCGCGCATCGTGGACACGTTCGCGCGGCGCCTGCAGGTGCAGGAGCGCATGACGACGCAGATCGCGGAGGCGCTGCAGGAAGGCCTGGATCCGCTGGGCGTGGCCGTCGTGATCGAGGCCAAGCACATGTGCATGGTGATGCGCGGCGTGCGCAAGCCCAACGCAGTGACGATTACCAGCGCGATGAAGGGCCAGTTCCGCGACAACTACGCGACGCGGTCAGAACTGTTGAAGCTGCTGCGCAACGGCTCGAACCTCTGAGCCCGCGTTCCGCAGTTGCCTGAACGTCCTTGGCTGAGGCCATCGGGCCGCTACGGCTGGCGAATCGCGAAGAAGCGCGCGGAGATCGCCTTGGGCGTGCCGCCGCCGATGCCCAACGTCATGTCCCACTGGCACTGATTGAGCGTCGAGGTCGTGTCCGGCGAGCCGAGGTCGTCGACGATGTTGTCGCCGTTCGGGTCGAGAATCGGGCACTTGTCCGTGCCGAGCACGAGGCCCTGGCCGGTCGCCGGATTGCCACTGACGCCGTCCAGGCTGTTCAAGTAGCCTTCGAGGAACGACGAGCCAAGCGTCGTGGCGGCGTTGCACGCGCCGGTGAGGAGCGAGCTGGCGAGGCCGGTTTGCGACGTGATGCCGGCGACGAAGTCCGCGCAGCAGGTGTCCTTGATGAGGCACTTCTTGCTGCCGCCGAGCAGGTACTTCAGCAGCTTCTCGTAGCTGTCGATCGTCGGCGCCGTCGGATCCTTGGGATCGTAGGTGACGAGCGGCAGCAACTGCTTCTCGATGATGAAGTTGATCAGCGCGCCCCACTTCACGTTCAGCGCGTGCTTGCCAAACTTGATCGTCCCGTCGGGCACCTGCGAGTTGGGCAGGAAGTTGCGCCAGAGGTCAAACGAGCCGGTCACCGCGTCGGGCTGGAACTGGTCAAAGTTGATGGTCTTCTTGCCGCAATTCGGGTCGGTCGCCGGGCAGCTCTGGCCGAGCGACCACTTGTAGGTGATCGAGGCCCACGTCTGCTTGGTGTACGTCGCGGAGAGGAAGCCCGTGGAGTCCGGCTCCGCGTTGATTTCGATCGTGCCGTTGACGGTGAAGTTCTCAAGGATGGACTTCAGGTCCTTGGTCGTCGTGATGACTTGCAGGACTTGCGGCGGCAAAAGCGCGTAGATGATGTTCTTCAGGAACGTGACGATGATGCCGCCCACGCCGGTGACCTGATCGGGATCGGGGTTGGTCGGATCGGCAAAGATCGCTGCGCAGATGTCCTGGAGGCTGCCGTTGGTCAGCTGGCAGATGGTCGCGAGCAAGCCCGCCACCGGATCGGAGACGATGTTCAGCACGATCTTGACGAACTTCTCCACCGTCGGCGGCAGGAGCGTCAGCAGGTCGATGAACGTCGTCATGTCGTAGACGCCCTTGAGGCGCAGCGGCAGGTCGCGCACGTTCACGAGGACGGCATCGCCTTCAATGCCCTTTGTCGACTTGTTCAGGTGGACGGTGAAGCCCGTGTCCGCGCAGCCGCCGATCGACGGATTGCCGCTCAAGGAGCCGGTGCCGAGCTTCCAGCCGAGCGCGACGACCGTGTAGGCGACGGACGAACCGTCCGCGGGCAGCGTGCCGACGTACGCGCTGGAGACCGACCAGGCTTTGTCGAACTTGAGGTTCGGGCTCGTGGAAACTGCCGGCGGGAGGTTGTCCTTGTCAAAGAGGTCCAGGTTCTTGCACGCGGGCTCGCCCGCCACCTGCTTGATGAGGCGCACATTCAGATCGCCAAACGCCGAGAGCGAAGTCGCGCCTTGGTAGTGCAACGTGATCGTCGGCGGGCCCTTGACCTTGCTCTGCGCGGACACGGTGTACTCGATCGGCGTGATCTCAGCGTGATCGACGACGGACACGACAACGGTGAAGAAGCCCGTCTGCATGCCGGCTTTCACGGAGGTCGTCGCGCGACCGTCCTGATCGGTCGGCACGGTGCCGCTCAGGATCGTCGCGTCGGTCAGGGTCGGATCCTTGATCTCAAACTTGACCATGGCGTTGGCCATCGGGAACTTCTTGTCGGCCAGCAGCAGCGCGCCAATGGCCCGCGAGCTGTTCTGCGTCACCGCGACCTGGCACTGGTCAAAGCAGGGCAGGCCGTCATCGCCCTTGGGCGGCTTGCCGGCAGCGACGCCGAGGTCAAAGTACAGGAAGCCGGGCAGGTTGGAGATGTCGTCGGTGCTCGCTGCGTCGTCTTCCGTCGCAGTGGCGTCGTCGCTGGCGTCGGTGGCCAAGCCGTCGCCTTTGCCATCCTTCAGGTTGAAATTGATGCCGTCGCCCTTCGCATCCGCAAAGTAGATCGAGCCGCTGGTCGTGTTGTCGCTGCAGCCAGCCAGCGCCCCGAGGACCAGCATGGCCAGCAGCGTTGCCACTGAAGCTTTCTTCGTGTTCATCGTGACCTACCCAATTGAAACCGTTGCGTTCCCACCCACGCGCGCCCCAGAACTTGTCAGTCCAAAGGCGTCCAGCGCAATACTGTACCAATATCGCCTACCAAAAGCGCGTCTTTCCCGTAACCCGTGATGCCAAAGAGCGTCGCGATCGTGTCGGGATGCAGTTCTTTGAAAGTGCCTTGGCCGTCGAAGCGCAGCACCATCCCTTGCGTGCCGGCCATCAGGATCTTGTCCTGGCTCCAGCCCCACATCGCGCGCACGGTGCGGCCTTCGTCGGCGAAGCTCGGATCGTAGCCCCACGTGCTGCCATCCCAATGGACGAGGACGCCCTTGCCCTTGCTGTCCGGTTCGCCCACGGCCCAGACGTTGTCCCAGGTCGCGCCCCAGATCGCCAACAAGGTGGGCTTGATCTTGACCGGCTTGGCGGTGTCGTCGGCTTTGTAGTCGGGGATCGGCGTGTGGGTCCAGCCCGTGCCGTCGTTGTGGTAGATGAGGCCAAGCTCGCCGACGGCCCACACGTCGTCGGGCGTGAGGCCCCACACCGCGCGCATGCTGCCGTCGATGTGCGTACCGACGGCCTTCCACGTCCATTTGGTCGTGTCCTGGCCATCCCAGTGGGCGACCTGGCCGCCTTCGCCGATGGCGTAGACGTCGTCCGGGCCGTTGCCCCAGACCGCGTACCAGTTCTTGACCGACGGACTGAGCATCTTCTTCCACGCCTTGCCGTCCCAGCGGACGATGGCGCCCTGGAGGCCGACGGCGTAGACAAGCGTCGGGCTGGCGGCCCACACGGCGCGGAGGTTGGCGGGTGTGGCGGTCGGCATTGCGGTCCACGTGCCGTCCTTGAAATGCCCGGCGGTGCCGCCTTCGCCGACGGCCCAGATGTCCGTGTCGCTGATCGCGTAGACGCCCCAGAGGTTGGTCGAGGTCCAGTCTCCGAGCGTCATGTTCCAGCCGCTTGCACCGGACGCCCGCGTGGAAACCGAGCCGTAATCGCCGACCGCGATGACCTGGCCCGTCGCGGTGTGCGTGACGGCGTGCATGCCGATGCCGTTGGAGCTGACGTTGGCCCAGGTCTTGGCCGTCTTGGTGCGCTCGTAAATGCTGCCCGCGGGCGAGACGGCGATCCAGCCGCCGCTGCCGTTGGCCGTCACGCCGGTCAGGTCGACGCCCGCGCTGGGGCCGAGCTTCCAGCCCGTCGCGCTGCTGCCGTCCAACGTCGCGCCGCCTGTGCCCACTGCGCACGCGGTGTACGCGCCGTTGCCCGTGGCGTCGATCGCGATCGCGTACAGATGACTCGGGCTGGGGACGGTCGTGGGCGCGACGCCCGTGGCCGTGACCGAGCCGATGACGCCCTGATCGCCGACTGCCAATAGGCCAATCCCGTCAGCGCCGGTCATGCCGTCCAATTCTCCGGTTGTCGCGCCGGCCTGCAAGCCCCACGCGTGGCCGTCCCAGTGGGCGATGACGCCGCCGTCGCCCACCGCGTACGCGTCGTTGTCGGCGAAGGCCCAGGCGCCAAACAGCGTCTTGTCAGTCAGGCCCTTGCCCGTCCCCGCGCCGCTCTGGCACGTCGTGCTGACCAACAGGTCGTCGATGAACACGCCCTGGCCGCCGTTGTCGGAGCTGCTGTAGGTCTCAAAACGGATTTCCAGCTTGACCTTCTGGCCGACGTACTCGGTCATATCGAGCGTCTGCGGCGCGAACTTGCCGTTGGTGCTGCCGGTGGGCCAGACGCTCTGCTTGTCGGCGAGGGTCTTCTTGCTGCCGCCGTTGCTGGGGATCACGCTGATTTGCAGCGTGTCGTAGAAGCCGGATTGCACGTCCAGGAACAGTTGGAATGTCAGCGTCGCGCTTTGGCCAGCGGGAATGCTGAATTCCTGGCTTGTCATGACGGAGCCGACGGTCTTGCCGTTGTCGTACGTGGCGCAGGACTTGCTGGCGTCGTCGGCGCACGGGACGTCCGTGCGGCCAAAGTATGCGGCGGAAGGCGGGCTGGACGCGCGCAGGATGCCGTCGATGCCGTAGACGCCCGCGGACTTCCAGACGATGCCGCCGTACGCCGGATTGCCCGCGTAGTTGTCGGTGACGGTCCATTTGCCGATGCCGCTGTCAAAGCTGTCGGCGAACACGATGCCGCCGCAGCAGCCAGGTGCGCCGGAGCTGCTGTGCTGGCAGACGCCGGAATCGCAGACGTCGGTGGTGCACACGTCGGCGTCGTCGCAATCCGCGGGGGCGAGGCAGCCGCCAGGCGGTGCCCAGACTTCGCCGAGGGTGCCGTCGCTGCCGGCGCTCTGGACGACGGTGCCGCCCATGCCGACCGCGCAGGCCAAGCCAGCGCCGGGTGAACCCGCGACGGCGTTCAACGTGGCAAACTTGCCGGACGTGGCGACTTTCCAGCCAAGGCCATCCCACGTGACGATGGTGCCGTTGGTGCCGGCCGCGACGACGCGCGTGCTGCCGTCTGACCAGACGCCGTGCAAGCTGACGTTGGCGGCGCCGGGAAGCGCGATGGCCGTCCACAAGCCGTTGGAATGGGTGTCGCTGGTCGGCGTGGCGTCGGCGCTGCCGGTATCGGCCGTGACGTCGTCCGCGGCATCGACGGCGTCATCGACAACGCCATCTTCGGTCGCAGCGTCATCGGTCTTGGCCGCGGTTGTCTGGCCACAGGCGCTCAGACCCGCGAGCGCGAGCGCGCAGATGCGCAAAGGGAGGGCGCGGGTGCGGCCGTTCATGGAATCGCCTCCGCGACCTGGAAGATGCCGCCTTTTTGACCCACGACGACACAGCCGTTCGCGCCGCACGCGATGCTGCTGAGCAGATTCGGGACGTTTTTGGGATGGTTGGTGAACGGTCCGCCAGGCTGGCCGGTGACAAGCGTGCCGGCGTAGCCAACCGCGAGCAGCAGTCCGTCGGTCCGCCGCGCGATGCCGTAGAGCAGCTGGCCCGGCGTCTCCGACATCTGCTTCCACGCGCCGCTCGCGCCGGCAGTGCGCACCAGCAGCGTACCTTCCTCCGTCACCGCCGCCGCTTCGCCGTCGCCCCACGCGGTCACGCGCGAGAACTGGCCGAGGTTGCCGGTCGTTTCCTTTGTCCACGTGCCCGCCGCGTCGCGCCTGAGCACGGTGCCCAACTCGCCAACCGCGTACGCGACTTCCCCGGTCGCCGCGACGCTGCGCAGTTTGAATTGCACGCCCGTCGTCTCCGCCTGCCACGCGCCGTCGGCCACCTTGTGCAGCGCGACGCCGCCATCGCCGACCACGAGCAGGTCATTGCCCAGCCGCGCAATGCCGCTGAGCTTCTTGGTGTTGGCCGGCTTGTCGAGGCTCCAGGCGCTGCCGGCCGTCTGGACGTTGGCGTGCAGGATCGCGCCGCTCGGGCCGACCAACCACGCTTCGCCGTTGCGCAGCGTGCAGTCGACGATGTCCGCCCCGGTGACGGGCGCTGCGAGGTCATAGAACGGCGCCTGGCTGTCCTTGGCGAGGAGCGCGACGCCGCTGCTTCCGCACGTGATGAGGCGGCCGTCGCTGTCGGCCTGCACGGTCTTCAGGTCAGCGACCGTCTCCGCGCGAAAATCGAGCCAGCGGTCGTCCTGCAACTGCGGGTCGGCGTTGTCGGGCTGACCGGCGGAGAACTGCAGGCCAGCGCCCGCGATGCCGACGGCGAAGCCAAACGGTTGGCCGTTGCTGTCGTTGCTGCCAAACAGGCCGAAAAAGCTGGCGGTCTTCATGTACGTGCCGGCGATGCTATCCACTTGCCATTTCTTGCCGACGAAGTGGAGCAGCGCGCCGGAGCTGCCGATCGCCCACGCGTCCGTGCTGCTGCGCGCCCACAAGCCTCGGAGGTCGCGGGGGGTGTCGCCATCGTTGGCCAAGGTCTGCTGCCACGTCGCGGTGTCGTCCGTCGCGGCGAGGTACCCGCCGTCGCCGCAGGCAAACATGCGGCCGTCGAGGGTTCCGACGACTGCGCGCACCGTCCGACTGGCCGCGCCGGGCATGTCCGTTTCGCCCCAGACGCCGCCGGAGAGCCGCAGCGCGCGGCCCTGTTCGCCGACCGCCCAGACCTGACTGGCGCTGCTGGCCCAGATGGCCTGGAGGTTGAGCTTGCTGGCGGTCTCCTCGCTCTGCCACTTGCCGGCGCTGCTCCGGCGGAGCACGACGCCGCCGTCGCCACACGTCAACACGGTCGAGCCGTCGGCGGGCACGTGGACGCCGCGGAGGATGCCGGTGCCGTCGGGTGCCTCGTTGCTCCAGCTCTTGCCGTCCCAGCGCAGGATCACGCCGTCGCCGACGATGTACGCCTCGTTGGCGCTCTTGCCCCAGACGCTGAAGAGGTCTTTCTGGGTGCCGGCGTCGCGCGGGCTCAGCGTCGCGCCATTCCAGTGCAGAACGCGGCCGGCCTTGCCGACAAACCACACGTCGTCGGCGTCGCTGCCCCATGCCGCGGTCAGGTCTTCGTCAAAACGGAGGGAGCGCGCGGTCAACAAGCTCGGCGGGCCCACGTCGGCGTCGCTCTTGTCGGCGTCGCCGCTGCTCGCGTCGCCGATCGCGCTGTCGCTGCTCGCGTCGCTGTTGGCCGTTGCGTCGTTGCTGGCGCTGCTGGCTGGCGTGCCGCACGCCGCGAGGAGCACGAGCAGCGCGCCGCATGTCCAGAATCGCCAATGGATAGTCGAGTTCGTCACGGGAATTCCACAGCGCCGGCACGGGCCGCGCGCGGTTTGCTTACTGCGCGGTAAAGAAGAAGGAGTGCTCGGCCCACGCGTGCCAGTAGTACGCGTTCAGGTCGTTCTCCGTGTACGCGTCGATGTCAAAGCCTTCCTTGTAGCCGCGGATGATGGTCAGCCGCAGCTGCTTGCCTTTGGGAATCCCGGGCGTGCCCTGGATCGACGGAAAATCGGGCAGGTCGACTTCACTCACGCTGCCCTTTTGCACGATGTTCCACACCGGCGTGTCCTTGCTCGGATCCGTCGGCGCCATCGGATTGGGCGCGCCGATTGTCACCCAGTTGAAGTGCGGCTCCGGATAGCTCGTGTCCACGCTCCACTTCAGCTTGTTGCCGATGAGCACGGCGTCCGGCTTGGGCATCACGGCCAGCGGCGGATAGATGAGCGGCGTGATCAGCAGTTCCTGCTCGCCCAGGGCAAACAGATCGCCCGCTGGCGACGTCCACACCGCGTCCAGCAGCTTGTCCAGCGCTTGGCCCGGCACCTTCTGCCACGTCTTGCCGTTGTAGTGCAGCACCACGCCGCGCGCGCCCACGGCCCACACGTCGTCGCCCGCGTTGCCCCAAACCGAGGATAGCGTCGTGGTCACGCCGGAGTTCATTGGCTTCCACGACTTGCCGTCGTACTTGAGGATGATGCCCTTCTCGCCGACCGCGTAGACGAGCGTCGCGCTCGCCGCCCAGACGTCGCGCAACGCGATGGACGTCCCGGATGCCTGATTGGTCCAACTTGCGCCGTCCCATGCGGCAAGCGCGCCGGTCATGCCGACGGCCCACATGTGCGTCGCGTCGCTGCCGTGGATGGCAAGAAAGTTGCTGTAGAGGCTGTCTTTTTGCCAACCGCTCGCGGCGGCGTATTTGTAGATGCCGGATTGGCTCGACGCGAAGGCGACGATGCCGCCGGGGCTTGTCGCGGCGAAGACGCCAGTGAGGTTCTGGTTACCGGCGACGGCGGCGACTTTCCACGTCATGCCGTCAAAAACGGCGGCGGTGCCGGCCAAGCCGACGGCGAAGATGTTCTGTGCGTCGACGCCGAAGACGCCGCGCCAATCGGCCTTGGCGACCGTGGCCTGCTGCGTCCAGCCGCCGCCGTCCCAGTGCCACAGCGAACCGAGCGCGCCGACTGCATAGACGTTCTGCGCGCTGGTGCCCCACATGCCGTAGATGTTCTTTTTGACGCCGGTTTCCACGGATTCGAAGTCGCCGCCGACCACGCGGCGAATCATCCGGTCGTCGGCCAAAGTGCGCACGTTGTCCTTGATGTTGATGGAGCGCGGCAGCTGCGTCGCCTCGTTCAGGTCAAAAACGAACGTCTCAAGGGTCAAGGACGCGTCGGCGAGATCGCCCGAGAAGCTGTTGGGCAGGTTGGTCAACGTCATGAAGCTCGGATCAACGTCGAACTCGAACTTGTAGGCGCGCGTCGGCCAGCGCAGCGCGCCATCGGAGCCGAGGATCAGCTGCGGCTGGACGTAGTTGATGATGGTCGACGCCGGCGCGCCCCACGTCGGCGGCTGGTCGAGGCGGACGGACGCGGTTTGGCCCAGCGGCGTGTCCAGCTTGACGTCCACGCCGGTGACCTGCTCCTCCGGCTGCACCATCACGTGGCGCTTGATGCCCATGACGGTCGGCGTGAACGCGGCCATGGACGTCGCGTCGTCGGCCTGCAGGACCGCGCCAAAGGTCTTGTAGCCGCCAAAGCAGATGACGGCCTGCTCACCCGGCGCGACTTCGATTTTGTACGCGTAGGCTTTCAGCGGATCGGCGGTGAAGCCCGGGCCTTCGGCCGGGTAGTCGTCCTGGCTGAACAGCGCCGGCTTGGAATGCAGGCAGAATGACGCGATCTCGCCCGCGGCGGGGATGCAGCGGAAGCCGGACGTGCCGACGCCCGCGCACTTGAACTGCGCCGGACAGCCTTGGCCTTGGCCGCAATCGGCGACGCAGCGCTTGCCGTTGGTGTTGCCGCTGCCGTCGGCGCCGATGTCCAAGCACGCGAAGCCCGCGCCGCACTGGCTGTCCGCGGAGCACGCGTTGCACGTCGCGCCCGGACCCTGGCCGGTGTACTGGTTGCAGTCGCCGTTGGGCACAAAGACGTACTTGTCGACGCCGGTCACGTGGCCAGAAATCGTCGGCGGAATCTGCCCAGGCGGCGGGCCGCCGGGCGAGGGCGGCGAGGTCGGATGCAGGTGCACCGTGACGTTTTGCGCGTCAAACAGCACCACGGAGGCGGCGTCGTAGCCAGTCTTGGATGCGGAGATCATCTGTTTGCCGCTCAAGTCGTCGCCGGAGAAGGTGATCTGGCCATCGGCGTTGGTGTAGCCCTGGTACGGCGTCGTCGGATCGGTCCACAGCATCGTGAACGCGTCGGGAATGGCGGCGTTGTTGCTGGCGTCCAGGACGGTGATGTTGACGGAGCCGTCGACGGTGCTGCCCCACGTGCCGCCGTTGCCGGACATGGGGTTGAAGTAGGCGTAGCCATTGGTCAAAGTCGCCTTGCCGTCCTTGACCGTGACGCCGACGTCGACCGAGCCGACCTTGCCGGGCGGCGTCTTGACCGTGACGTGGCCGGGATCGACGAACGTGAAGTGCGTCGCCGGATTGCCGCCGAACGTGACGCCCATGCCCGCGTCAAAGCCCTGGCCGTAGACGTGGACAAGCGTGCCGCCCGCCTGCGCGCCCATCGGCGGGTAGACGACGTAGAGCGCCAATTTGCCGCCGGTGTACGTGTAGCCGGCGGTGAGCGTGACCGCCGCGACGTCGTTGAGCACGGTGACGTCGGCATAACCGGGCTGGCCGGGTGGCGTGATGGCCTGGATTTCGCTGTCGCTGACGATGGCAACGGCGCTCGCCGCCAGCGCGCCGATCTTGACGTTGACGCTGCCTTTGCTGAAGCCGCTGCCGTGGATGACGATCTTGGTGCCGCCTTCGCTGGGGCCCGCCGAGGGCGAGATGCCAGTGACGGTGAGGACATCGTTGTAGGTGTAGCCGCCAGTCGCCTTGTCGGTGCCTTTGGACGTCATGAGCGTGACGTCGACCGCGCCGACCGCGCTGCCCGCGGGCACGGAGACGAGCGCCGTGTGGGCGACGGCGTCGACGCTGAGGATTTCCGCGAGTTTCTGCCCGAACAGGACCGTCGTGTCGCTCTTGGCAATGAGTCCGGTGGCGATGAGGGCGACGGTGTTGCCGCCGGCCAACGGGCCGCTTGGCGGGGCAATCGACAGGATTTGCGTGGCAGCCGCGCCGGTGTCGTCGGAGTAGACGTAACCGCCCGCCAGGGTGTTGGCGCCAAACGCGGTTGTCGCCGTCACGTCCGTTTTGCCCGCGGCGCCCGGCGGCGTGGTGATGTGCGCTTCCGTGCTGCCCTTCACGCTGATGACGGTGGCCTTGCCGGCGCCGATTTGGAGGTCAACGTCGGCGCTGAAGCCGGTGCCGTGGACAATCGCCTGTGTGCCGCCGACGGTGGGACCGGAAGCAGGCGAAACGGACGTGATGGTCGGCGCCGCGGTGTAGAAGAAGCCTTTCTTGAGCAGGCCTGTGCCGCGCGTGTTGATGACGTGAACCGGCACCGCGCCAAACGCGCCCGGCGGCGTGATGGCCGTCACGGTGTCGTCGGACACCACCTGGACGTTCAGCGCCTGCTTGCCGCCAACCAGGACCTGACAGTCGCCCGTGAAGCCGGTGCCGTGGATGCTGATCGCCGTCCCGCCCGCCGTCGGACCCTGCGGCGGATCGACCTTGGTCACGAGCACGTCGTTGAAATACAGGTACGCCTTGGCCAGCGACGCCGACTTGGGCTTGTCGCCCGGCAGCACGACCGTCACGTCCACAAGCCCCGTCTCATGCGGCGGCGTGGTGATCTGGATTTGCGATTCGTCGATCACGTACACGACAGCCGCGTCGAGCGGCGCGCTGCCGAAGATCACCTGGACGCCGTCCGTGAAGCCGTGGCCATTGAGCACGATGGATTCGCCGCCGCTTGCGCGTCCTTCAGACGGGCTCAGCGATTCAAGCGAGAAACCGGCTTGTGTCTGCGTGCTTGCGTCGGAGGCGGCAATCGCGTCCTTCCCCGCGATCGCGTCGGTCGCCGTTGCATCGCCGGTCGCGACGTCCTGATCGGCCTGATTGGCTTGGCCGCCGGAAGACGGTGAACTGCACGCGGTCAGCGCGAGGCCGTGGACGACGCCCAGCAGCAGCAACACGTGGGCAAGCGGTCGGAACGACTGGCGTTGCGGATTCATGGCGACTCCTTCAAACCGCACGGTGCCGATGGAACGGCCAACGTGATTCGGCAAACAGCGGGGCAGGGCAATCGGGGCGCGCCGCGATGGCTCACTGTCCCGGTTGCTTGACGTATTTCAGGTCCTTCAAGTCCAGCCCGGCGGGATAGCCGTAGGACACGTACTGGTCAAAACCGTAGACGTCGACGGCAACGCGCGATTCCGCGGGCTTGCCATCCGTGCCGAGCACCGGCAGGCCACGCACGGTGTGCGGACCTGCGTTCACGGCAAAGCGCGCGCCTTTGTAGCTCTTGGAAATGTTGAAGAATTGGTCGGGCGGCACCGGCTGGCCGTCAAACGTCACGACCGTGTCGTCCGCGCACGCGTTGGTCGCCGCGCCATCGCCGCAATCGCTGTCCGTCGTGCAGGTCTTGCCCTTGTTTGCCGTCGTCGTGCCGCAGACGCGGTGGATCGGCGCCGCGACGGAGATGTAGTTGAAGCGGTATTTGTCCGGCGTCAGGAACACGTACTCCGAGCGCCACTGCGCCGACGGAATCGCCAACAGAAACGCGGGATCGCCTGTGCCGGCATCGTCCGGTTGCGCGCCGGGATCCGGGGCGTCCTGGCTGGCCATGAAGTGGCCGATCAACACCGGCGCGGGCGTCTTGTCCTCATGGCGGGACAGAATCTCAAAGTTGTCGACGGTTTCGAACTCGTACCACTCGCCCTTGTTCAGCACCGGCACGCTCACCGCCTTGCCCTTGGGATCTTTGGGCGCGGGCACCAGATTGACGATCGTGCCGTCGGTCGCCGCCAGGATGCGCCACGAATCGCGCTCCTTGCCGCGCGGAAACAGCTTCACGGCCACGTAGTGGTTGTCCCACACCGGCACCGGAAACATCTGCATTTCCAGATGGTCGGCGCAGCAGATCACAAAGGCGCCGCAGTCGTCGTTGCTCGCGCATTGCGTCTTGCCGTCCCACACGCAGTGGCCGCACTTTTGGCCGGTGCTCAGGTCGCCCGGCTTGCATTTGGCGACGTCGCAGTGGTTGGTGTTGGGCACGTTGGCGGCTTCGCTGCCGGCGAACACCGCGATCTTCTTGTCGGCCAGGATGACCGCGCCCGTCAGATCGCTGCCGACCATGTTCGTCTCGATGTTCAGCGTGCCCCACTGGCTCAGCGTGAACGACGCAGATTCGCCGCTTTTGTAGGACTTGATCGCGCCATCCTGGCTGGCGAGCGTGAGCAGCGGCCACGTTCCGCCGCTGGCGTCATTGTCGGGCGACGGGAACGTCACGGTCACGCTGGTCTGGCCGCCCTGGGTCGCGACGATCGTGATGAAGCTGCGCAAAATGGAGAACGTCTCCTCGCGCGTCATGGCGATGTAGTAGGTGCCAAGCAGCTCTTCCGGCAGCAGATTCGTCGCATCATTGGAGTAAACGCCAACGTTTTCAAGCGGGTTGAACTGATACGCCGCGATCGGTGCCGACGACGTGACCCGCCACGCCTGGAACGTCGATGACGTGGCGTCGATGTTGCGCGGCGGCAGCAGGAACGTCCGCAGATCGCCCGGGCCAAGTGGCGACAAATCCAGCGGATTGTTCTGGGAGTCGAGCGTCTGCTCCTGTTCCTTGCCGTCCTCAAAGTAGCCGATCTTGATGTCCGCGGTCAGCTTGTCTGACGGATTGGACACGACGATGGCGTACTGCGCGTTGGCGGCGTCAAAATAGCTCCGCGCGCCGCCGGGGACGAACGCGTTGTCGAGGTCCGTTGCCCAGAATGCGCATCCGACGTAGCTGTTGGCTTTTACGTTGATGTCGCAGGCTTTTTGGCACAATCCGCCGGGCGCGCATTGCTGGCCGCTGGCCGCGTCGCATTGCTGGTCGGTGACCCAGCGGCCGGTGTCGTCGCAATGTTCGACCACGGTCGAGTCGGTTGGCGCGCACCGCTTGCCGAGGCCTGGCACGCAGTCGCTGCACCGGCCATTCTCAAAGCACTTGGTGGGTTCGCCGTCGCCGTTGGTGCAGAGCACGGTCTCGATCGCCGTGCCGCCGTCGTTGCAGCGCGTCACGTAGTCGTCCGTCGCGCAGGAGGTCGCGCTGCCGGGCAGGCAGATCTGTCCCGCGCCGAGTTCAGCACCGGTGTCGCCCGTTGTCGCGTCGTCCGCGATCGCGTCGCCATCCTTGTTGGCCGCCGGCGTGCTGCATGCGATGGCGGTTGAGACGCCGATCAGCGCCGCAGCGAGGCGGGGCAAGAGGGCGAAAATTGGGCTATTTTGAAAGCTGGTCGGCCGCATCCGCATGGACAGTTCACCTCGCCGGTTTGTCACCATCGGCGCAATCCCTCAGCGTACCGGATCGCAGCGCCCAGCGGCAAGTAAACTCGCGGTGAACCAGCGCGCAAACTCCGGAAGTTTACGGCGGACTTGCGGGACTTCGCGGTCGTCGTCACGTTTTGGCCATTGCCGCCGCCACAACCGACCGCGGCGCGCCCATGGACGGCGGTCAACGGCGGCCATTCTTCCCGCGAGTGGCGGATCAGATTGACACGACCTCCGATCCCCATTAGACTTTTCACCCCCGCGCCGTGTCCCGGTGCCGGTCAAATTGTTGAGGTCTCATGTCGGTTCGCATTCGTCTGGCCCGCTTTGGCGGCAAAAAACACCCGTACTACCGCATCGTTGCCGCGCCGAATGAAGCGCGCCGCGACGGCCGTTTTCTGGAGCAGATCGGCACGTACGATCCCGCCGCCAAGGGCGCCTTCCATGGTCGCGTGACGCTTGAACGCGCCCGCTATGACCACTGGGTGGGCGTTGGCGCGACTCCGTCGGACACCGTCGCCTCGCTCGTCCGCCAGCTCGACCGCGCGTAAACCGCGCGTGCTCGTCCGCTGATTGGCGGCGAGCCCGTTGCAGGTCTGGAGAGCTTGAATGCGCGAATTTCTGCATTATCTCGCCAGCGTACTGGTCGATCACCCGGAAGACGTGCGCGTGGACGAGGAGAATGGCGACCAAGGGGTCGTTCTCCGTCTGTTCGTGCGTCGGGAAGACATCGGCAAAGTGATCGGCAAACAGGGCCGCACGGCTCGCGCCATCCGCAACCTCGTTCACGCCGCGGCGGCCTTGCGCCAACAGCGGGTGACGGTCCATTTCGTTGACTCGTGAGTGACCGTTCCGGCGCGCGCGACCTGACGGCTGCGCTGACGGTTGCTGCATCGCGGCCTTTGCCTGACGTTCTCCTCGACATTGCCGGTTCACCGCAAACGCTCGCCATGCTGGCGTTCCTGTGGTCCTGCGTCGCGTGGCTTGGCACGCAGGTGCCGCAATTGCACGCCGCGGGAATGGCGACGGACGGCCTGCCCCGCTCAGAACTGCTGGCGCTCCACGCGCTCGGTCTCGATAACCTCGCTTGGTCGTTGGTGGTTTGCCTGTTGGCTGGCCTGACAGTCTTTGCCGCGTTGACGGCGTTGCTCATGGGGCGGTCGCGCGGTCAGCGGGGAGCGGTGCTGTTGGCGATCGCGCTGCCCGTCGTCGCGGGCTACTGGCTTTGGACGACGACGGAGCTGCCCGTTGCGCTCGACGTGACGGTGGGCGCGGATCTGGCGACCGTTCCCGCGTGGCGATCGGATGGCGGCGGGCCAGCACCGGCGCCGGGTCGCTGGCAGGCATCCTGCCGTGCGCGCGCGGGTCTGGACTCGCTCGCGTGCAAGGTGGAGGGCGCGGGTCTCCGCCATGAGGTCATCCTCGCGCCGGGGATGCCGGCGGTGAACCAGGGTGTGCAGTTCACCTGGCTGGCGACCGCCACGGCGCCGCTCCCGCCGAACCTGACTTTGAATTGGCAGGCAAAGCTTCCTGATTCCCGTGTGTTTGCCTTGACGCTCGCCGATGGCGTCCTGTCTGAAGCGCCCTCGATGGCCGCCCGCCTGCAGCCGAGCGTCGCCAAGGAAACCGGTCCGTTTGTGCTGGTCAGCGACGGCGCCGAGCACCCGACGATTCGCGTCCTCGCTTCGCCCGAGCTCCTTCCCCAAGGTCGGCCGTCCGCGCAAGTGACTGGCGAGCCGCTCATTCGGCTGCAAGTGGCACCGTCTGGCACTGTTGCGCCTCTGCTCCTCGCGTTCCTCGGACTCGCCGCGGCGTTCTATCTGGGCGCGCGCCAGTCGCACCCTGAGGCGAACTAGCCGTGCTCCAACTCCCGTCCTTCGCGCTTGGCGCGGTTGAAATCTCGCCGCTCGCGCTCCTGCCACTGCCTCTCCTTGTGTGGTTGGCGATACGGCCGCAGCGCGCGATCGCGCTTGTCACCTGTCTCACCGCCGTGCCGCTGCTCCTCGGGGCGCCCGGTCCGGGGCTTGTTGGCGGCGTTGTCGTCCTCGCGCTCCTGCTCCGCGGCCTCGCGTCGCCGCAACAGTTGTCGACCGTCGCGCGCATCGCGCTGCTGTGGTTGCCGGTCGCGGTGCTCCAGCCGCCCGCGCCCCTGATTGTGTGGCCCAATCTCGTCTGGCTGCTGCCCGCCGCGCTGACTGCGAGCTTCGCCCTTGCCGCGGCGCTCGAGTCCGACCTCCGCTGGCCGCTGGCGCTTGTCCTGGCGGTGCTGCCGTTTGCGCCGTTTGGCGACAGTTTGCTGCAGCCCGTGCACCTGACGGCCGCGTTGCCCCTCCCGCAAGTTGCCGCTGACTGGCGCTTTGCCGGTCCGGGGGAGATCGCCGCGGCGCCGCTCGCCGCTCTGTGGTTTCTGGCCGATCGCATCGCGCGTTGCCTGCAATTTGGCGCGCTGCTGCTCGCGTGGATTGCCGTCCGTCGGTCGCGGCCGCGCCTGAAGATCGCGGCGTTGGTGCTGCTGCTCCTCGCGCTGCTGTTGTTGGCTGGCCAGACCGTGGCCGCGCTGGCGTTGCCGGCCCACGCCCCGGGCTTTGCGCGGGTTGCCGGGCAGGCCCAAGGCTGGGACCTCGCCGGCGTCGCGCTCGCGCTTGCCCGGATCGGTTCGCTGGGGCTGCTGCTGGCCGCCGATCTGCCGCCGCTTGCCACGCGCCTTGACGCCTGGACGGGCATCGGCGCGAGCCTCACGTTGGCGCTCCTGACACTGACCGCGCCGGCATTTCTCGGCCCGGCGTGGTTCGTCGATCCGCTGACGTTCGCCTTGCTGACCCTGCTCCTCGCCGCGCTGGTGCGGACGCGCGCCCCCGGTGGTTGGGCAGCCCGCGCCGCTGGCGTTGTGCAGATCGCGGCTGCTGCAGCGCTCGCCGGTGGTGCGTGGTCCGGTTGGGCGACGGCGAGTATGCTGCACCCTTGACCGTCAGCCCTGACCCAGAATCTGCGCGAGGATCTGCGGCCGCGCATCGGCCAAGCAGATCGCCGCTTTGACCGGCTGGCCGACCGACTGCAGCGCCGCGCAAGCCGTCGTCAGTGTCTGGCCAGTCGTCACCACATCATCGATCAGCACGACCGGCAGCGTTTCCCGCAGCGCGCGCGCCCGGAGCACAGGCGGCGACCGCACCCGCTCGCGGCGAACCGGCGCGCGATCGACGCGCTCGAGCAGCCACGCGCGCGGCGTCTCGCGCGTCCGCAGGCAATCGACAAGCAAATCGGGCAAATGCAGCCCGCGCTGCCGCAGCCGCGTCCGCTCCGGCGGAATCGCCACGAGCGCGACCGGTCCCGCCGCGGTCAGCTGCTGCAACAGCCGCTGCAGGGGGGGAAGCAGCAGCTGCGGATCGCTGAAGATGCCCTGTTTGCACCGGCCGATCCACGCCTGCAGCGGTCCCGTGTACGCCCAACCTGCGGCGACGGGCAGCGTCGGCGCGCCGAGCCACGATTCGGCGCACTCCAGCGCCGGCGAACAGCCGTCGCAGAAGCCGCTCTGGGCCAGAAGTTGCAGCCGCGCGCCGCAGCCCGCGCACGTTGTGCCAAACCACCACATGGTCACCTCCGGGCATTGCGCCCAGAAGGTATTCGGCGATTGGCGGATTTTGCCGCGCGCGGGACTGAAAAAAAGTGCGGCTACGGACCGGTCGCGATGCCCTGCATCAGGATGACGGTCTTGCCGAGGTTGGACGTCACCCAAACCTGCGCGGTCTTGGGGCTGCTGCTGGCGGACTTGGGCGTGAAGTAGACCTCCAGCCCCGCAGTCGTATTCGGCGCGATGCAGCAAGGCTTGCTCACCGACGGTCCGTTCTTGGTGTCAATGCCCGGACAGATGGCTTCCAGTCCCTTGGCCGTCACACCGTACTCGCCGACGTAGGCGGACTGCAACTGCAGGTCGATGCTGGTGATGCACAGGCCCTGCAAGCCGCAGTTGCTGAGCTTGACGCTCGCCATCGCACCGCTGGCCACCGGGGTCGGGTCAAAGACCACGCCAGTGGGGGATGCGGCCAGGCACAGAGCCTGCACGTCCGCAGCGGCAACGTCGGTCGCCGTATCGGTCAGGATCAAGCCGTCGACCGAGGGATCGCCATCGCTCAGTGGCGTCGCATCGCCCAGCGCGGTGGCGTCTGTCTGGGCGTCGGTTGCGGGCGTGCTGCAGGCTGCGAAGCTGGCGCCCATTCCGAGGATGCAGAACGCGCGGCGGCACTTGGGGGCAATGGAACGCATGACGTGGCCTCTACGGCTGCTCGCCGTCGGACGTCAGCGTCAGGATTTCCACGCCGGCGTCGGTAATCGCGATCGAGTGTTCCCAGTGCGCAGACGGCTTGCCGTCGTCGGTCACGACGGTCCAACCATCGCCCAGCGTGTGCACGTCATCGCCGCCGAGGTTGACCATCGGTTCCAGCGCCAGACACCAGCCAGACTGGATGCGGGGGCCGCTGTCGGGCTTGCCGTAGTTGGGCACTTGCGGGTCTTCATGCAGCGCGCGGCCGACGCCGTGACCGCAGTAGTCGCGCACGATGCCGTAGCCCTTCTTGTTGATGACCGATTCAATCGCCCAGCTGAGATCGCCCAGCCGCGCGCCGACCTTCGCCGCCGCGATTCCGGCCATCAGGCTGAGCCGCGTGTGCTCGACCAACTCGGCGACTTCTGGCGCGACGGTGCCGACCATGACGGTGATCGCCGCGTCGCCGACGAAGTCGTCCTTTGTCGCGCCGCAGTCGATCGCGAGGATGTCGCCGTTCTTCAGCTTGCGGCCGTTGGGGATCCCGTGCACGACTTCACTGTTCAGCGACAGGCACAGCGTCGCCGGAAAGCCGTGGTAGCCCTTGAAGGTCGGTTTCGCGCCGCGGCCGCGGATGAACGCTTCAGCCGCGCGGTCAAGGTCCTTGAGCGTCGCGCCTTCGACGCACAGTCCGCGCACCATCCGCAGCGTGTCGCCGACGATGGCGCCTGAGGTGCGCATCTTGCGGATTTGATCTGGGGATTTGCGTTGAATCACGTTCGCCTCAAGCCGCAGTGGGCCATGGAAGGGCCGGAGCGTAAGGGCGGGGCGGCTTGCGCGCAAGGGAACAATGGCGATCCCGGTGATTCGCCACGCAGATCGCCCGACAACGGGCGGCGAGTCGGCCCGAGTCGCGCCGGTAGCTGAGCCAACGCAGTGTTGCGGGATGATCCAATGCGATCCTTGCGATGATCACGAAAAATCGCGCTGCCAAGCCGGTATTTTGGTTTTATGCCGCCAAAAATTGACGAAGATCAAGATTCGCCTTGATGCGACCCAAATGCGACCCGTTTCGACCCTTGTTCGCGGGTGTCATCAGCGTGACAACGGTCGCTGCGTGGCCTGTGGAATGTGCTGCGCACCGTGCTTACGCCGCTTTCGCCAGTCAGAATCAGGGGGACTCTATGCCAGAATTGACCACGCCGACCATCGCAAGGATCGGAATACTTTGTGGATTGCTCCTGATCCTGGGCTGTGGCGACAAGGCTTCGACGACCAGTTCGACCGGCACCGACGTCCTGGACGACGCGCCCGTCTCGCAATTGGACGGCGACGGGCAGACGGACGCCAAGCTCGACACCCAGGCGGATACCCACGACGACGTGCAGTCCACGGATGTTGCGGGGGATGCGGCGACGGATGCCAGCCAGGATGTCGACGCAGCCGAGACGGCGGACGCGCAGTCCGATGTGGCTGACGATATTGATATCATCCTGATTCCGGACGTGGCCCCGGACGTTGCGACGGACATTGCCCCGGATGCAGCGCTGGACGCCGCCCCCGACGCGGCGCCGGACGTGACGGTCGATGTGACGGTCGATGTGCCGCCGGATGTGCCCGAGGACGTCGCGCTGGGTACGGACGTCATCCTCACCCCGGATGACATCGTGGACGCGACCGACTTGACCGAGGTCATGGACGACGTGGCGACGCCGGACGTGCCCGTGGATGACGTGGCGGACATCGCCGCAGTGGATGATGTGCCGGTTCAGGACGTCGCGGGCACGGATACGGTCGGGGAAGATGCTGCGACGGATGCGAGCGCGGACGTCGCGCAGCCGGACGTCGACGCGGGCGTGGATGCAGCGGACGTGAAAATCAGCCAGTGGCTGCCCGCCTGCTTCATGTGTCACGGCGATCAGCTGCGGGACGATCCCGCGCCGCCGTACGACCTCGCCGGCCATACGGAGACGAGCTACGCGGGCGTGGGCGCGCACCAGTCGCACTTGAAGAAAGCCGATTGGCGCCATGATGTGACGTGCAACGAGTGCCACCCGGTGCCGAATCCGTATGCCTCGACGCACTACAACTCGAAGGTCGATTTTGTCTGGGGACCGCTGGCCAAGCAGGGTACGTTTGATCAGACGACGCTGCAGTGCTCGGGCTCCTACTGCCACGGCGGAACGCTGCCGGTCGGCGATGCGCCTGGCGCGACGTCCAATAAAACGCCGACGTGGACCGTCGTGGACGGGTCGCAGGAAGCGTGCGGCACGGCTTGCCACACGGTGCCGCCCGGCGGCAAGCACCCGCTGGACAGCAACTGCGCAAATTGCCACGGAGAAGTGATCGCGACGTTTGACCCGGTGACCAACAAGGCGACGTGGGCCAATCCGAACCTGCACATCGACGGATTGCTGGAAGTGGGCAACCTCACTTGCACGTCCTGCCACGGCGACGCGGCCAACAACAACCCGGCGCCGCCCAAGGGCACCAAGGGCGAGACGCTGACAAGCCAAGCGGCGGTCGGCGCGCACACGGCGCACTTGGTGGGCGGCAATTGGCACCGTCAGGTCCTGTGCACCGACTGCCATGCGCTTCCGGATTCGACGGCGCATTCCAACGGCGTGTTTGATTTTGCCTTCAGCGCGGTCGCTTCTGCCAGCGGCGCCAACCCGACGTTCGACGCGGGCACGGTGACCTGCTCCAACACGTACTGCCACGGCGTGACCACGGGCAACCCGAAGGTCGGCGGCATCGTCAAACATGAGCCGATTTGGAACCAGGTCGACGGCAGCTTTGAAACGTGCGGCGCGAGCTGCCACACCAATCCGCCGGCAGAACCGCATCCGCAGGCGAGCAATTGCAGCCAGTGCCACACGGACGTCATCTCCTCCTACGACCCGCTCAGCGCGACGGCGAGCTGGAACAATCCGGCGCTGCACGTCAACGGCAAGATCGAGGTTGTCGGTCTGACCTGCACCAGCTGCCACGGCGATGCGCTGGCCAACGACCCCGCGCCGCCCAAGGGCACCAAGGGCGAAATGCTGCCGACCCAAGCGGCGGTGGGCGCGCACCAGAAGCACTTGAAGGGCAGCGATTGGCACCGCCAGGGACAGTGCGCGGATTGCCACACGGTGCCGCAGTCCACGACGCACACCAATGGCGTGACGGAGTTCAATTGGGGCACGGTTTCGGCCGCCGATGGCGCGCAGCCGGTGTTCAACAGCGAGACGCTGACCTGCGCCACGGCGTATTGCCACGGCACGACGCTGAAGGCCGGACCGAACGTCGGCGGCACGCTGAAGCAGACGCCGGTATGGACGCAGAACGACGGCTCGTTCGAGTCGTGCGGCGCGAGCTGCCACACCAATCCGCCGGGCGGCAAGCATCCGAACAATAGCAAGTGTGAGCAGTGCCACACGGACGTGATTGCCAGCTACGACGCAACGACGCTCGTCGCGACGTGGAACAAGGCAGAGCTGCACATCAACGGCAACGTCGACGTGATTGGCCTGACCTGCACGACTTGCCACGGCGACGCGGCCAGCAACAACCCCGCGCCGCCCAAGGGCACCAAGGGCGAGACGCTGACGACGCAGGCGGCAGTTGGCGCGCACGCGCAGCACCTGACCGCGAGCGCGTGGCACCGTGACGGGCAGTGCACGGACTGCCATACGGTGCCGGCTTCCGTCGGACACTCGAACAACCAGATCGATTTCACGTGGGGCGATGTCGCGACGTCCAGCAACTCCCTGCCGGCTTTTGACGCCGCGACCACGACGTGCTCCGGCGTCTACTGCCACGGCAACACCCTGCCAGGGCCGAAAGCTGGTGGCACCATCAAGACGCAGCCGAAGTGGACGCAGGTCGATGGCACATTTGATTCATGCGGCGCCAGTTGCCACACCAACCCGCCGGGCGGCACGCACCCCAAGAACGACAAGTGCGCGCTGTGCCACACGCCGGTCATCGCCTCGTTTGACGCAGCGACGCAGACCGCGACGTGGGCCAGCCCGGGCCTGCACATCGACGGCAGCGTGGAACTGACCAGCCTGACGTGCACGACGTGTCACGGCGATGCGCCGACCAATAACCCCGCACCGCCCAAGGGCACGCTCGGCGAGACGCTGACTTCGCAGGCGGCCGTGGGCGCGCACGCGCAGCACCTCGGCGCGAGCTCGTGGCACCGCGACGGCCAGTGCACGGACTGCCACGTCGTGCCGACGTCGATGACGCACACGGACGGCATTGTGGAATTCCTGTGGGGCGCGGTCGCAACGGCAGCCAACAGCACGCCTGCGTTTGACGCCGGCACGCTGACCTGCAACGCCGTGTACTGCCACGGCAACACGCTGCCCGCGGCCAATCAGGGCGGCACGACCAAGAAATCGCCGGTGTGGACGACCGTCAACGGGACGTTTGATTCCTGCGGCGCGAGCTGCCACACCAATCCGCCGGGCGGCAGTCACCCGCAGAGCACCGCGTGCCAGATTTGCCACACGGAAGTCATCGCCAACTACGACCCGGCGACCAAGAACGCGAGCTGGAACAGCCCGGGCTTGCACATCGACGGCATTGTGGAAGTGAAGACGCTGACGTGCACGACGTGCCATGGCGACGCGGTCAAGAACGATCCGGCGCCGCCGACCGGGACGCACGGCGAGGTCGCCACGACTGCGGCGGCGGTGGGCGCGCACCAGAATCACCTGAGCGCGAGCTCGTGGCACCGTCAGGGTCAATGCACGGATTGCCACACGGTCCCGGCTTCCGTCTCGCACAGCAACGGCACGACCGAAATGAGCTTTGGCGGTCCGAGCACGGTGGGCGGCGCGCAGCCGACATTTGACGCAAGCACGGTGACCTGCAGCAGCGTGTACTGCCACGGCGTGACGCTGTTCGGTCCCAATCCAGGCGGCACGCTGAAACAGGAGCCCATTTGGACGCAGGTGGATGGCACCTTTGATTCCTGTGGCGCGAGCTGCCACACGACGCCGCCGGGTGCGCCGCACGTGCAGAGCACCAAGTGCGAGCAGTGCCACGGCGAGGTGATCCAGTCGTTTACGCCGGGCGTCAATGGCGGGCTGCCGACGGTGGTGTGGAAGGACGCTTCGCGTCACGTGAACGGCATCATCGACGCGCCGGCGCTGACCTGCACGGCATGCCATGGCGATGCCGCCAGCAACAATCCCGCGCCGCCCAAGGGCACCAAGGGCGAGACGCTGACGACCCAGCCGGCCGTGGGCGCGCACGCGCAGCACCTGAGCGCGAGCACGTGGCACCGCGACGTCCAGTGCACGGATTGCCACAAAGTGCCGGCGCAGACGCTGCACTCCAATGGCGTGGACGACGTCGATTTTGGTCTGCTGGCGACGACGGGCGGCACGCTGCCACAGTTTGATCCGGCGACTGTGACCTGCAACGCGGTGTACTGCCACGGCGCGACGCTGCCGGCGGCCAATCCCGGCGGGACGACGCAGAAGGCGCCGATCTGGACGACCGTCAACGGCACGTACGATTCCTGCGGGGCGAGCTGCCACACCAATCCGCCGGGCGGATCGCATCCGCAAAACAGCAACTGCCAGATGTGCCACCCGACCGTCATCCAGAGCTACGACGCCAACGCCAAGACGGCCGTGTGGGTCGACAAGGGCAAGCATATCGACGGTACGGTCGAGGTGATCACGCTCAGTTGCACGACTTGCCACGGCACGGCGGCGACGAACGATCCTGCACCGCCGCTGGGTACGCACGGCGAGACGGCGACGAATCAGGCGGCGGTCGGCGCGCACCAGCAGCACCTGACGGCAAGTTCGTGGCACCGCGACGGCCAATGCGTCGATTGCCACACGGTGCCGCAGAGCACGACGCACAGCAACGGCACCGCGGACATCACGTGGGGCACGGTTGCCAAGACGGCGGGCGCGAATCCGACTTTTGAGCCCAATACGGTGACGTGCAACGCGGTGTACTGCCACGGCACGACGCTGGCGGCGGCCAATGCGGGCGGCGCGACGGCCAAGACGCCGGTATGGACGACCGTGGATGGCTCGTTTGACTCTTGCGGTGCCAGCTGCCACACGAATCCGCCCGGCGGATCGCACCCGCAGAACACCAATTGCGCCACGTGCCACCCGGAAGTCATCCAGAGCTACGACCCCATCGGCAAGCTGGCCGTCTGGAAGGACAAGGCGCTGCACATTGACGGCATTCTCGAGGTCAAGACCCTGACGTGCACGACGTGCCACGGCGACGCGGTGAACAACAACCCGGCGCCGCCGCTCGGCACCAAGGGCGAAACGCTGACCAGTCAGGCGGCGGTCGGCGCGCACACCCAGCACTTGAACAGCAGCAACTGGCACCGCCAGGTGAAATGCGATGACTGTCACGTGGTGCCGACGTCGACGAGCCACAGCAACGGCGTCTTTGACTTTGCCTGGGGTGGCCCAGCAGCGGTCAACGGCGCGACGCCGAGCTTTGACACCGCGACGGTCACGTGCAGCGGCGTCTACTGCCACGGCAACACGCTGCCGTTCGGCGCCAACGCGACCGGCACGCTGAAGATGACGCCGGTGTGGACGAAGGTCGACGGGACGTACGATTCCTGCGGCCAGAGCTGCCACACGACGCCGCCCGGCGCGCCCCACGTGCAGAACAACAACTGCCAGGACTGCCACGGCGCGGTGATCAGTTCGTTCACGCCGGGCTTCAACGGCGCGGCGCCGACGGTGGTTTGGAAGGACGCGACGCGGCACGTGGACGGCATCATCGACGCGCCGGCGCTCAGTTGCACGGCTTGCCACGGCGACACGGCGACCAACAACCCGGCGCCGCCCAAGGGCACCAAGGGCGAGACGCTGACGACGCAACCCGCGGTGGGCGCGCACGCGCAGCACTTGAGCACGAGCACGTGGCACCGCGACGTCCAGTGCACGGATTGCCACGTCGTGCCGGCGTCGTCGCTGCACTCCAACGGCGTGGATGACGTCGACTTTGGCACCATCGCCGCGACCGGCGGCACCACGCCGGCGTGGGACGTCAGCACGGTGACCTGCAACGCGGTCTACTGCCACGGCGCGACGCTGCCCGCGGCCAACTCCGGCGGGACGACAAAGAAGACGCCGGTGTGGACAACGGTCAACGGCACGTTCGACTCCTGCGGCGCGAGCTGCCACACCAATCCGCCCGGCGGCACGCATCCGCAGAACACGGCATGTGCGACTTGCCACACGGACGTGATCCAGAGCTACGACGTCGCCACCAAGACGGCAGTCTGGGCGGATCGCGCGCTGCACATCGACGGCCAGGTGGAAGTGAAGGCGATGACGTGCACGTCCTGTCACGGCAACGCTGCCACGAATGACCCGGCGCCGCCGCTTGGCACCAAGGGCGAGACGCAGACCAGCCAGGCGGCAGTGGGCGCGCACCAGAATCACCTGACGCCGAGCACGTGGCACCGCGATGGCCAATGCACGGACTGCCACGCGGTTCCGGTCAGCATGTCGCACAGCGACGGCACGGCAAACATGAGCTTTGGCACCGTCGCAACGGCGGCAGGCGCAACGCCGGCCTTTGACGTGGCGACCGTGACCTGCAACGCGGTCTACTGCCACGGGACGACGTTGCCGGCAGCCAATCCGGGCGGCATCACGGCCAAGACGCCGGTGTGGACGACGGTCAACGGCACGTTTGACTCCTGCGGCGCCAGTTGCCACACCAACCCGCCCGGCGGCACGCACCCGCAGAATACGGCGTGCGCGACGTGCCATGGCGAAGTCATTCAGAGCTACGACCCGGGCACCAAGACGGCGGTCTGGGCGGACAGTTCCAAGCACGTCGACGGCGTGCTGGAAGTGAAGACGCTGACTTGCACGTCCTGTCACGGCGACGTGGCGACCAACAACCCGGCGCCGCCGATGGGTACGAACGGCGAGACGCTGACCACGCAGCCGGCGGTCGGCGCGCACAGCCAGCACGTGAGCACCAGCAATTGGCACCGTCAGGTCCAGTGCGAGGATTGCCACGTGGTGCCGTCGTCGACGAGCCACAGCAACGGCGTCTTTGACTTTGCCTGGGGTGGCCCGGCCGCGGTCAACGGCGCGAAGCCGAGCTTTGACACCGCCACCGCGACCTGCAGCGGCGTCTACTGCCACGGCAACACGCTGCCGTTTGGCGCCAACGCGACCGGCACGCTGAAGATGACGCCAGTCTGGACGAAAGTGGACGGAACGTACGACTCGTGCGGCCAGAGCTGCCACACGACGCCGCCGGGCCTGCCGCACGTCCAGAACAACAATTGCCAGGATTGCCACGGCGCGGTGATCGCGTCGTTCATCCCGGGCGTCGGCAAAGCGCCGCCGACCGTGGTCTGGCAGGACGCGACGCGGCACGTCGACGGCGTGATTGACGCGCCGGCCCTGAGCTGCACGGCTTGCCATGGCGATGCCGTCAGCAATGATCCCGCGCCGCCCAAGGGCACGCAAGGTGAAACGCTGACGTCGCAGCCGGCGGTCGGCGCGCACCAGCAGCATCTGGGCACCAACACGTGGCATCGTGACGGGCAGTGCGTGGATTGCCACACGGTTCCCGCGCAGCCGCTGCACGCCAATGGCACGGACGACATCAACTTTGGCACGATCGCCACCAGCGATGGCGCAACGCCGGCGTTCAACGCCAGCAACGTCACCTGCAACGCGGTCTACTGCCACGGCACGACGCTCGCCAGCGCCAACGTCAGCGGGACGATCAAGCAGACGCCGGTGTGGACGACGGTCAACGGCAGCTTTGACGCCTGCGGCCTGGCTTGCCACAGCATTCCCGTCGGTGGCACGCACGTGGCGCACACGGATTGCAGCATCTGCCACACGGCGGTCGTGGCATCGTTTGACGCAGCGACCAAAGTGACGACGTGGAAGGACCGCAGCCTGCACGTGAACGGCGTGGTCGAGTCCAACAAGTACCACAACCTCGCGGGCTGGACGACGCCGAACTACGGCGCCAACCACCACGGCAGCAACTACTTCATCCGCAACCAGATGCGCGACGAGCACAACGTGGCATGCACGACGTGCCACGGCGCGAACCTGGATGGCGGCACGGTGAACGTCAGCTGCAACAACAGCACGATCAACTGCCACGGCCAGAATGCACCGGCGAACGGCACGGGTGGCGACTGGAAGGCGTGCAACTTCTGCCATGGCGGCGCGACGCAGAACAACCCGCCGCACGGCGTGGCCAATGAGACGGCGACGACGACGCTGGGCGTGGGCAAGCACGCGCAGCACCTGGCGGCGAGCACGACGCACGTGGCATTTGCGTGCACCGCGTGTCACACGATTCCAGGCGCGGGCGACATCGCCCACATCGCGCAGTATGTGTACTCGGCGGATCTGACGACGGCGGGCCACCACGGCGACGTGGCGTTCCCGGCGCTGCCCACGACCCCGCTCGGTTCTCCGACGAGCGCGATGACCTGGGCCGTGGCGACTACGGCGGGTACGACGCCGTTCACCGGCCGCGGCACCTGCACTGGCAACTGCCACTCCAGCGGGCGCACGGGCACGGCGACGGTCCAGGCGCCCTTGGTCACGCCGTATTGGGCGGGAACGGGCACCACCGCCTGGACGGTCGGCAGCTGCGCGATGTGTCACGCCACCACGCCGACCTCCGGCACGCACAGCACGCACACCAAGACGTCCAACAACGTCGGCTGTATCGGTTGCCACCCGGCGGCGACCTCCGCGCTGCACATGAATGGCCTGCGCGACGTCAATGCGACCTGCAGCAGCGCGTCCTACACCGGCAGCGTGGCGACCACCCGCAACGCCACGACCGGCCGCGTGAGCTGCAGCGGCACGTGCCACGGCCAGAGCCACAACTACAGTTGGTAAATGGTCCGCGGCGGGGTGAGACGTTGACGTTCACCCCGCCGCCTCCTACCCTGCTGCCGGTTGATCCGCCGGAGCGTCCATCTGTGAGCCACTTGCCTGAAGCCTTGCGAATCGAGACCCGAGCGGTGCTGAAACGCGCGCGTGAGGCTTCGTGGACGCTGGCGCAGGCCTCTGGCGCGCTGAAGAATCGCTGGCTGGTGCGGCTGGCGGAGACGCTGCAAACGGGGCAGGACACGATCCTCGCCGCCAATCAGATCGACCTGAAGAACGCTGTGGATGCCGGGCGTTCAGGCGCCATGGTCGACCGGCTGCGGCTGGACGATCGCGGGATCCAGAACCTGGTGACGGCGCTGCATGAGATCGCGGCGATGCCCGATCCGGTGGGGCGCGTGACGTCGGGCGAAGTGCGGCCGCAGGGTTTTGAGGTGCGCAAACAGCGCGTCCCGCTCGGCGTCATCGGCATGGTCTATGAATCGCGGCCGAATGTGACGATCGACGCCGCGGCGCTGTGCCTCAAGGCGGGCAACGCGGTGGTCCTGCGCGGCGGTTCAGAAGCGCTGCACAGCAATTCAGCGCTGATTGAGATGCTGCGATCGTCGCTGCACGCCGTTGGCCTCCCGATGGACGCGGTGCAGCAGCCAGCGACGGCGGAGCGCCAGGCGATCGAAGCGCTGGTTTCCGAACGCGACGGGCTGGACCTGTGCATTCCCCGCGGCGGCACGCAGCTGATTGACTTCATTATGCAAGTCGCGCGCGTGCCGGTGATTCAGCACTATCAGGGCGTGTGCCACCTGTACGTGCACAGCGCGGCCGATCTGGCGCAGGCGACGCGCGTCGTCGTCAACGCGAAGGCGCAGCGGCCGGGCGTGTGCAACGCGCTCGAGGCGGTGCTGGTTGACGCGGCGATCGCCGATGAAGCCGTGCCGATGCTGGTGCGGGCGCTGACGGCGGCCAACGTGCAGGTGCGCGCGTGCAAGCGGACGATTGCGCACGCGGGCGGCTGCGCAGTGGCGGCCCAACCGGACGATTATGGTCAGGAATTCCTCGACCTCATCTGCCTGATGCACGTCGTCGACGACCTGGACGACGCGCTGGCGCACATCCGCCAGTTTGGCTCGCGCCATACCGAAGGCATTTTGACGCGCGACATCGCCGCGGCGCACCGGTTTACGCAGGGCGTGGACGCGTCCTGCGTGGTGGTGAACGCGTCGACCCGGCTCAACGACGGCAGTTGCCTCGGCTTGGGCGCAGAAATCGGTATTTCAACAACGAAGTTGCATGCATACGGGCCAATGGGCCTCGATTCGCTGACGACTGAGCGCTGGCTGGTAGTCGGCGACGGCCACGTTCGGCAGTAAACTGGAGCAGAAATGACAGACAGCGTAATGGTAGACAGTTCCGTGTATTCCAAGAAGCTCTCGCTTGCCGTGGTGGAAGCGATTTGGGAGAAGAAGGGCTTTGACGTTGTGGCGCTACGCGTCAAGGAAATCGTCCAGTACACCGACTACATGGTGATTGCCTCGGCGCGCAACGAGCGTCAGGCGATGGCGATCGCCGACAACGTGGAAGACGAAGTCCGCAAGAAGCTCGGCCAGAAGGCGATTGGCGAGGAAGGTCGGCGGACCGGTCGCTGGGTGCTGATCGACTTTGGCGACATCGTCGTGCACATCTTCCACAAGCCGGTGCGGGCGTACTACGAGCTCGAGCGGCTGTTTGCGGACGCGCCGCGCCTTGAACTTGTTGAGCCGCAGTGGGTTCACGAGATCGGCGGCGATGAAGACGACGAGGCCACGTACAACGACCTGGTCTGGCAGGGCGTGAAATGGCAGGCGGGCGACGCGCAGGCGCTGGTCGACGATCCCGAGCTGGCGATGGAAGACGAGGAAGAGATGGAACTGGCGGCGCTGGCGCGCGACGACGAGCCGGAAGAGCTGACCGAAATCGAGTAGCCGCTACCAGGCGATCTTCAGGATATTCTCGACAATTCCCTGTACCAGCGCGGCCTTGGACGCCAGATTGGCGTCCGGCGAACTCTGCAGATCAATGACGAACGCCTTGAACGCCGCCGTCGCCGTTGCCTGATCAATCGGCACGCGCGGCGGGGCGGCCAGCAGCTTGGCATCCAGCGCCGCCGCATCGCCCACTGTCACGCCATACGCCGAGGATCCCGTCGGCGCGATCCACGCGAAGCGGTTGCCATCGGGCATCGTCGCCACTTCATCGATTGCCGCGGCGCCATTCACTGCAACTGCGCCGGTCACGTCCGCTGCAATCCACACGAGCGTCTCCTTGGCCTTGTCGCCGACTTCCGCCGCTTGCGCCTCGGTGGCGCGCAGGACGAATGCGTGCGTGCCCGGGTCAAACGCGTAGTCGACAAGCCGCCCGGCAACCGCCCGCGGGTAGACGCGCACCATGAACTTCTCGCGGGACGGCTGCGGCAAGCCGTTCTGGGGCTGCGGGCCTGGACCGCCCGGCGGCGTCAGGAAGTACGACCAGGCGCCTTCGCACGTCGAATTGGCGTCAAGCCCGCAGTTGGACTTCCACGTCCAGAGCGCGCTGCCGATCGCCCAATGCTCCTGCGCGCGCGCTTCGCCGGCCAGCACGAGCGCGTCGTCGCCCGATCCGCCGCCGAATTCCGTGACAAAGACCGCGGTGTCCATGGCGATCGCTTCCGCCGCTGCGGTCGCATACGCGTAGTCGTAGCTCGGCGGATACGGGCTGTTGTCCGGGTGGAAGCCGAGGAAGGACGAGTCAATCGTGAACACGTGGCTGTACGTATGCGGTGCGAACACCAGGTTCGGGTACGAGGAGAAGGGCTTGGAGTGCTGCGGCGAGAAATCGATGAGGTTGCGCAGCGCGATCGGCTCAAAGAAGACAAGGTGGTTCGTGTCGCGGATGCCGAGGTCGGGATACGCGCAGTTGTTGGCGGTCGGCTGCAGTGGAGAGCAGGGCGGCAAGCCATCGCGCACGCCGGTGAGCGCCTGCACGACGTGGCTGTAGAACGGGTAGAGGTAGTTGTCGCTGACGTCATACGCGGCGAAGCTGCCCGGCTGCGGCTCGTTGATGATCTCGTAGCCAATCACCGCCGGCTCGTCCTTGAACCGCTTGGCCAGCGCGGCCATCGCGCCGATCCAGTGGTCCTGCAGGCCCTTGCCCGGCGCGTCGCCCTGGGCCACCGGCGCCTCCGTGTTCTTCCAGAAGTTGTCGAACGCCGCCGACACGGCCGCATTCAGCACCGACTGCCCGAGCGCCGCGCACGACGGCTTGCCATCCGCGAGCACTGCCCACGCCGGCGCGCCGTCAAAACCGCCTGATGGATCAGTCCCTTGACCACACGGCTTGGCCGGATCGGCCTGGATCGATCGCGAGAACTGGTCCTGGTGCATGTCCAGCAACACATACACGCCTTGCTCCTTGGCCCACGCCACAACCTGCGCGACTTGCTCCAGGTACGCCGTCTTGTAGTTGCCCGGCTCCGGCTCAAGCTGGCTCCACGACAGCGCCAGGCGCACAAAGTTCAGGCCGCGCTGGCGCATCTGCGCGAAATCATTCTGCGAGGTGACCGCGGACGACTGCGCATAGCGGCCCTTGCCGGCATCGACCTCGCACAGCGGCGCGGCGACCTCGTTGGAATTGGCCGGACACTTGCCCAGATACGCCGCCGGATCGGTCGGGTAGAACATCGGCTTGGTGTTTGCATCGCTGCGCCACGCCTCATCTTCCAGCCCCTCGCTGTTCACGCCGCGCAGGATCACTTGCCGGCCATACGCATCCGCGATGTACGGCAGCTGCCCCGCGTTGTGGACCACATGCAGGAACGGCATGTCGTCGGGCGGGGTAAACGTCTTGGCCGCGGGCGCGCACGCGAGCGCAAGGGGCAACAACAGCAGGATCGGCAAACGTTTCATGGGGCCTCCAGTCGGGCCTTGGAGCATAACCAGTTGGTTGGCCGCGGGAAGTCGCGGCAGTCACCCGACTGTCATGGCGATTGCCGACGGGGAGTTGACGCAACGGCCGATCTGCCGCGCAATCCGCAGCAACACGTCCCGTTGGACGCAGGCGACACCATGAAGGTCCACATCGTCACGCCCGGCAAGCTGCATCACCCCGCGGCCATTGCCTGGTCGCTGGACCTGAGCGCGCGCATCAGCCGCGTGCTGCCGCTGACCCGGACGGGCGTGCGCGAGGCCAAGCGCCACAAAGGCGGTCTGGATCTGCCCGCGCGCAAGCAGGAAGCGGACGCCATGCTGGCGGCGTTGCCAGCCGGCGCGCATCTCGTCGCGATGGACGCAGCGGGCCAGAAGCTGGACTCAGACGCATTCTACGAATGGTTCAAGGGCCTTGCTGAGACCGGCTGCAAGGAGCTCGTCTTTGCGATCGGCGGACCGGACGGCCATGACCCGCTGTTGCTGCAACAGGCACGCAGCAAGCTCTCGCTTTCGCCAATGACCCTGCCGCATGAGCTGGCGGAAGTCGTGCTGATTGAGCAGGTGTACCGCGCGGTGGCCCGCTGGAAGAACTTGCCGTACCACCGCTGACGGCGCATCTAGCTGAACTTACGGGGTAACGGGAACCACGGCCTCGGGGAGCAGGGCGTCGTACTCCAGTTCATTGGTCACCGCGTGCCACTCGGTATCGCCGACTGTCAGCGTGTACAGCTCGGTATCCTTCAGTTCGCGGCTCGTGCCGTCCTTGATCGGGTCGCCCGCCTGATCCTGCGTCGCGGTGGCGGAGATCAAGAAGACCTGCCGCAACGGGGACATGCTGAAACTGAATATCTTCCGGTTCTTGGTCGTGTTGTCGCGCGGATTCTTGGTCAGATTCAGCCAATCGCCCTCGCCAATCGCGTCGCCGATCTTGGCCACGGGCAACGCCATCAGGTCCGTGAAGTCCTTGTCCGTCGGCGAATCCGAGCAGTGGCTGTAGCCGAGGTGGTAGACGAACTTGCCGTCCGCGGAGAAGAACGGCGCGCCGTGCACTTCCACGTGTCCCCAGCCGTTCTTCTTGATCACGGAGCACGCCTGCTGGAGGTAGTTGCCGGCGGGGACCTCGACAAGATTGGAGAACGTCGGCGCCACCTCGGAGCCGATGACGTACTTCCGGGCGCGGAGGAAGCGGTCGACAATCGTAAACAAAACAACGGTTTTGCCGTCCGGGCCAATCGCAACCTTGTCGGTGTCGTGGTACTGCGAGCCCGTGCCGCTGCAGTCCGTGCCGTTGGGGTGCTCGCAAATGTAGTCCAATTTCGAGAGGTTGCCGTCCCGCCAGGCGTAGACCTTCACGGAGCGGATCGTCGGCGTCAGGATGACGAGGGTCTGGCCGTCCTCGCTGACCTGGAAGTGGCCACCGTACGTCGTGTCCTTGATCACATCGGTGTCCTCGTCGGGCGCCATCTTGGGGATCAGGACGATGTCCGCGTCGCCGGTCGGGGACGTGTTGGCCATGAAGCGCTTGTGGATCGCGTACTGACAGACCGTATTGCCGGTCTGGCAGCCCACGCGGGTGGAGTAGAACAGGTCGCCGCCGCCGAAATGGATGTCCACGACGTTGTTGATCTTGCCGAACTTCTCCACAAATACGGCGAGTTGCTTGTTCAGCGCGCCGAGCTGGTACTCGTAGCCATCGCTGGTCGCCGCCCCGGTCGCAACGGCGACGAACGCCAGATCGCGGCTGACGAGGCAGCCGAAGTCGCAGGTCAAACCCTTTGCTTTGAATGACGATTTCGTGAACTCGAAGGCGGCTTTGGTGCCGTCCAGCGGGCTGAGGCCCATCCCGAACGCCGAGATGCCGCTGGAATCAGTCAACTTGGCATTCTGCCACGCGGTAAGGACCAGATCGCTGTAGGCGGTGGCCCCGGGATCGACCACCCGCTGGTGGCGCTGGTACACGATCCAGAAGTTCTCCGTGACCGTGACGGGCCCGCCGATGTCCGTTTGGCTGGCGCCATCGCCGCCATCCTCGCCACCCGCGACGTCTGAACCGGCGGCAGCGTCGCCAACCGTCGCCGAAACGTCGTTATCAGTCGAGGACTTGGCGCTGCAACCCCCAACGAGGGCAAGGGCGGCGATCGCGGAGCCCAGCCGGCGGGAGAAGAAAAACAACATGACGAACCTCTCGTGCGCGTGGAAGCGCCAGGCATGACGGCAATGCGCCGCAAGCCACTGCGAGAACGCTAAGGAAACTGCGGCTCAGCGTCAACCACCGGCGGCAAAGTGGGCATGAACCGGCCTGGGACGCGCCATGCCGCGGCGTTCTGCGCGTCCTTGGCGACAAACCGCGTCTGTTCAGCACCTTAACGCGCCGCGCCCGCCAAGATGGCCGGCAAAGGCACGGCAACGGGGCGACGCGAGCGGGGCGCACCGGATCGGACCGTTGCCGTCACAGGCTTGACACCCAGAGCGAAAGCCCTTAGACTGCTCATCCGCCGCGAACGACAGGCCAAGCGCCTGACGGGAACGGAAGCTGGAAGACTGCAAAGTTGGAAGGCGCAAGACTCGCTCTTTGAAAACTGGATAGCAAACCAATACATATCACGGGCCACGACAATTACGTG